>JBBSCJ010000001.1:0-485776 GCA_038250435.1 Gemmatimonadales bacterium
GCTCGAAATCGAAACGCCCGGTGGCCAGAATGCGCGACGGCGGCACCACGCTGCGCGTGGCCACGATGAGCTCCGCTTCCGGGTTGAGATGATGCAGCAGCGCCTGCAACTCCCCGAGCGCCGTGTCGGTGAGCAAGTCGGATTTGTTGATCACGATGACGTTGGCGAACTCCACTTGATCAATGAGCAGATCGGGGATCGTACGTTCGTCGTCGTCGCCCAGTGCGAGCTGCCGCGCGCGTAGATCATCGAGTGATCCCAGATCGGCGCGAAAGCGATGCGCATCGACCACGGTCACCATGGTGTCGAGGCGAGCCACCTGCGACAGCGACACCCCGTCTTCGGTTTCGAACGTGAACGTGGCCGCCACCGGGAGCGGCTCGCCAATGCCCGTGCTCTCGATGAGCAGATAGTCGAAGCGCCCTTCCGCGGCCAGCCGCGCGACTTCCTTCAGCAGATCATCGCGCAGCGTGCAGCAGATGCAACCGTTGGTCATTTCGATCAGCGTTTCTTCGGTCCGCGACAGCGCCGCTTCGCCGCCGCGCACGAGCTGCGCGTCGATGTTCACTTCGCTCATGTCATTCACGATCACGGCCACTCGCAGCCCGTCACGGTTGGCAAGGACATGATTGAGCAGCGTGGTCTTGCCGGCGCCGAGAAAGCCGGAAAGGACCGTGACAGGCAGGCGGCGGTCGGTGAGGATCTGGTTCGGTGCATCCACTTGGACTCCTTGAAGATCACGTGCCGCTGTTGGTGCGGATTGACTTATGGTATTGCGAGTGTAGTATCAATAATACTTGGTTATGCAAGCCCTTCGCCCTCTTCGTCTTCCCACGCTGCTAGATCAGCAACTCTGGTACATCGGCCACGACATTCGGCACGCCGATGGCAACGCCCTCACGCGCTTCGGCTTCGAGCGCCGACGCGGCTCGGCGGGCGGCACGACCTGTTATCATCTGGCCTCCGAAGATCGCGCGCGCGACCTGGTGTGCTGGGGCTTCGGCGTGTACCTGGGTCCGGTGGACAATGCCGCACGTCGGGCGCCGCACGACGCGCCGCTCGAAACCCCACGCGGGGTGTTCCTTCAGCGGCACTCGCTAACCCCGCGATTGCTGTCAGGCCCCCTCGCACTGCCGCTGCACCAGCCCAGTGAACTTCCCTTGCTCCGGTCGCCGGTGACCCCGCACGACTGGCACGAGGTTCAGTCGGCGCTGCGACATCTTGCCGCCGAGCTGGCGCGCTACGAACAGTGGGCGCGCGAAACGCTGGGTACAGCGCACCGGGCGCAGGTGCTCGCGCAGGTGCCGCGTCACAAGCGTCGGCGGTTCTGTACCGCCACCGATCTGGCCGCGTCGTGGGACGCGCACGCAACGGTCTCCACGACGACGGATGTACGCCAACGGGATACGACACCGCGGGATGCGACACCGCCGAGCATAATGCCAGCTTCTGCAGCGGGCGGTCACCTAAAACGCGAGCGCAGCGAGCTGCCACACCGCCCGTCTGCAGCAAGCATCGCTATGCGGAGCGTCGCGGAGTCGGCGGCTTGGAAGGGCGCCCCGCCATGACGCTCGCCAGCGATCGTGGGGCCTCGTTGACGGATGCCGCATTCGGAAAGACCGCGGCGACGTCAGGCTCAAGCACGACAATGTTCGATCCCGCCACGTAGCGGGCAGCATAAGGATTGCGCACGGCTTTGCTCCAGTCGTACTCCGGCTCGATATCGGCGGCGGAACGGTGGGGCGGCTTGGCGGACGTCTTCTCCATATTTCCGTCGCTCGCGCGAGATGGCGCAGCGGGCGCTGATGATGCGAACCAGCGCGTCGCCGCGGTCGGTGAAGAGTACTGCGAGCAATCAATACCCGGACGATCGCCCCAAAAGCAACAAACGATCCTCGCCGAGCGACGGCGCTGCGTCCGGTTGGAACCACGCCACTGGGTTACCGAACACGGTCGACGCTTCCTCGAACGCGACCCCGTGTTTCTTCTTGTTCGCGGCATATCGCGCGTACACCGGTGCGGCCGCCGCCCGCAAGCGGCCTTCCTGCTCGCTCGCCGGCGCGCCCTTGGGCACGGCAAACACGAAGCTCGACATGGTGGGCGCGGCACCGGCGCTGGCCGGAGACTTGTGCCACGTGTCGATACGCCGAGAATCACGCGGCACCAACGTCCCGTTGGCGTCACCCTCCTCGCCGGCGTGTACGGACTAATCCACTTCGTCGTCGGAATAGCCGAACAGGTACCCGTACCCACGCCAGCGCGGGGAGCGCGGCGCATTTTTTCACCGCGAGCACTACTTCGCGCGGATCGGTAGACGGCGTCACGCCCAGCATCACTGAGAACGAGCGACGCGCCTCGATCGTACGACGTATAGCGGCGCGATGGAAGATCATCTTGGACGTGTTCATGGGTTTCCGGACCGCGCCTCTCGATGTCATGGCGGCCCTTGCGTTCCGGTGCCGCATAACGTGCGCTGAAGCTGATGAGCGAGCTATGGAAGCTCGCTGCGCTCGCATTGTATTTCCTTCGCTCGCAGCTGTGCTGGAGCGTTATGCGGCCACGGTCTCACCGAATCGCGAAATGCTTTCGAAAGATAGATTTCCGAGAAGCCCACCGTTCTCCGTGTCGGACCATACCGATGCTTCTTTTTCGCCGGTGACCGCGTCAAGCCCACGCGCGTTCACGTGGAGCGGAATGCAAATCGCGCCAAGGTTTTGGCTGGATCCCGTCCGGCTTCAGGACAGCGGCGGCTTTCCTCGCGGACAACTTGCGCGTATCGTCATGTTGGTGCGTGAACACGAGAACTGGCGTTTCATCGGACGCCGTGAAGGGATCCACTGGCCGGAACTTGATGAGGACATCAGCGTCGAAAACCTCCTCAGCGGCGCGCGGTCCGGCGAAAGCCGGCGATCCTTCAAGCAATGGCTTGCGGCGCGCGCGCCCGCCACATAATGATGTTTGCTGCGGACGGGTGCTTCGGAGGCTCGCTGCGCTCGCATTTGATGTGATCGCGCGCTGAAGAAGCTAGCGTTCTGCGGACGAGTGCAAAGGAGATTAGGCGAAGGAATGGTCGAGGCGAGTTCTCAGGGCGACGCGGGAAACCTGTCGCGTTGGTCACCGTACGACGGGTAGGAGCATATACCAGGCGCCTTTCGTGATCGTCCTTCTCGTCGCGTGCTTGTCTGGGGCCGGTGAGAGCGGCACGGTGGCGCCTGAAGTCGGCGTAACAGTGACCATTCACTCGAGCGTCGCACGAGTCCTTCGCGCAAGCGACCTCGCCTATACGTTGCGTTTTCCCAGCGAAGCGCGCGAATTCGCTCAGGCCGGATTGCCGCGTCCCGGCGAAGTGCTCATCGGACGCAACCGCAGCTGGGGACGTGTGTACGCCTCGCGCTTCCAGATGGGAACAGGAACGACGTTGCGTACGACGCTCGCGCTGGCGCGTGCGGGCGATGCCGCGCGCGCATTCGATGGCGTGGAGGCGGGATTCTCCAACATGGACACATCGGGGCGCCTCGCCTCCTCGGTGCCGTTCAGCGTCACCATGGGTGCCTCGCTACGTGAGTCGGATATAGCCAGCGGCGCGGCGTTTTTTCTCGGCGACGCGTGTTCGGCGCTGCTCGCACTATCGTTCTCACCGGGCGCCGCCAACATTGTGCCCATGGCTCGCCAGCAGTTGGTGCAGCAGCGCGCCGCGCGCAGCATCAGCTGGTTGCGCGCATTGGCGAGCACCCTACAGCAGGCCGACGCTTCGGCGCCAAACCGCTTGTTCTTCGATGCACGTGCATTTCTCGCCTGCGGGCGTCTCACGCCGCAACCTGAGATCGCCGGCGTAGCGGACGCATTTGTACGACGAGCGCTCGCGCTGCAGGCGCCCGACGGGTGGTTTGACGAGAGCGGGGGATGGGACACGAGCTATCAGGCCGTTGCGCTGGAAATCGGCGCCGACGTCCATTCGTTGTTGCCCGCCGGAGCGTTCAAGGATTCGCTGGGTAACGCGCTGCAAAGCGGACGTGAGTGGCTCAGATCACGCGTCGACGAGGAGGGGCGCGTGAACTCGGGTGGTAATCGTCGCACCTGCTCAGGCGGTGAGTCTTTCCTCGGCACACCGAAGGCACTCTCCATTACCAGCGTTATCACCGGCCTCGCCCGGGTGACATCGCACGTTCGCGGCGCGGACGAAGTGGAAGCCGCAGCGCGGCGCGTAGCAGCATGGGCACGACAGCATCCCGATGGGGACCCGTGCTTCGAACGCGCCTTGTAGGCGCTGCGTCGCCGCGCGAAGCGGGATGGATCCCCGATCTGTTAAGGTTGGTGACGCAAGCGGAAATCGATTGCCGAACGAACGCTGAAGCTGACGAACGATCTTCGGAAGATCGCTGCGCTCGCGTTGTGTATGATTTTGCTTGCAGCTTAGCTCAACGTTGAGGCTGGAGAATAAAGCGATTTCGCTGCCGCAGGACGTCGTCTATGATTCTCGTAATCGCATTGATGCGCCGAACTCGCAAAAAGCGGCGGTGTATCGACGGTTCCGCGCGGCATTACGCGTGGTGCTGCGCGTTCTGCGGTACTCTCTGCGCCGCGTAGCCGCGTGGACGTGTTTTTCGATGTCGTGGACGAGACAATATCACGTCCATTGGCCGTTCACCTTCGCGCGGCCGCGCAGCGTGAAGCGATCGCGTCGCGTGTCGGCGTTCAGATTACCAAACTCCGGCTCTACCGTCGTAACCCGTGGTCCATACGTCGCGCGTCAGACGCTCGTGGCGCTGTCGCCGCTTCGCGGTGAGCGTCGGCTCGGCGTCGGCCGTGTCGTTGGCGCGGTGACGCTCGAGCATGGTCGTGGCGGCGGCCTCGAACCTGGTGGCCTGGCGCTCGACGTCGGCGCGTATGCCGCTTTGCTGCTTCGACGTGTTACTCGGCATCTCCACCCCGTCGATCGCGAACAGCTCGCACCTGATCAGGACCTGTCGGTCGCAAACAGCGAGTATGATTGAGCGTACCCGTTTCCACGGTTGGGCGGTATGCCTTTGGCGCGGAGCAACGATGATTGCCGAACCGCAAGGCCCGGATCGGCGAGACGGAGGACGACCAGGGGAACGGAGATCAGGGGAGTTCCAGGAGACGAGATCAAGGGGACGGAGATCTTGATTGGATCAGGATCTCCGCCCCCTTCCGATTGTCCCCTCGAATCCGTCCCCGTGAAACTGGGGCTTGGGTATCCGTCAGAAGGACAAGCCGAGGTGCCCGGCGATGGCAATCGATGTGAAGTCCCTACCCAGTGGTGGCAGCTGGCGACGGATCGGCACGTCGAGCTCCGCAAACCAGCGTCGTTTATTCGAGATCGCGAAACTTCGAGAGATGAGCGCTGTGACTCCGTAGCTGTCGTTCGTGGAGCCGGCATCGTACGCTGCACGGAGACCGACCGCGTAGCTCCGCGCAAAACCGTAGATGACACCTGGATGAATCGTCACCACGAGGTCATCGCCGGTGTTGAAGGTCGGGATGAACTCGAAGTCGACTGCCACGGGGCCGCGCGGCTTTACCGTGAGCCCAACCGGAAACCCGAAGATGAATCGGTCAGACAGGTTGGATGAGGCGATGCCATTGCCGCCGCGAAGAATCGGTACGACGAATCCGAAATGCCCACCAATACGTATGGCATCCGGGCTTTTTTTCTTACCGTCTTCCGTTGCAGGAAGCGCGTCGATGGCTTGCGCTACCACGGCGCAGGGCACAGCCACACTGGCGGCGATAGCCGTGAGGCCGACAGTGAATGTGCAGAAGAAGAGTGAACGCATCCGAGCTCCGGGTAAGTGAAGTCCGGCCGAAAGGGCCGCCTTGCGTGCTGCGCAGCGCGGCCGCGCGAGTAAGGAAAATTCGGCACGTGGCGTAGAGTCTCGGCACGATCACCCGTTGTCTTGAAGTCGGGGCGACGCCTGGCCATCGACGGCGAGGTGTATCACGCGAACGGAGATCATGATTCCGTCAGTGCCAGCCGCTCAGCGGCGGTGCGTGCGTGATTGCCACGAAGTGCGGAGTGGGGTTTCGCCAATCGCCGGTGACGCGCGTTCAGCTCCGCGTCTCAGATCGCGCGAAAAAGACTCGAGTAGTTGTCGGTCCCGCTGGCGCATACCGGAGGCTGTCGATGCCGGCATGACCGATCGAGCGCAGTTCGCGCCAACCAATCACACCGGTGAGTTTCAACCCGTCCAGCGTCGCGGCCGAGAGACGAGCATTCGCGAGGGTCGCACTCTTCAGAAACGCACCGCTCAGGTTCGTCTCGACCAGGTCGGCACCCAGCTCGATCACTTTCATCAGGTTCACGGCGTTCTTCAACCACTGCGAATACGTCAGCGGAGCGCCTGCTACCATACTGCTCTGCATCGACCACGCCCTGCTGGTGCTCAGTGACAGGCCAACCAACATACCCGCTATTCCTAGCGCACGTCGCGACCGCCTAATAGCTGCGGGAAAGGGATATTCGTAATATTTCACCGTCAATGTCGTCCGTCCGTCACTATTCCGTCATGGTTCCCCGGCGACACGACCATGATCGGTGGCGCGCAATGAACCGCTCCACGAACAACCCGTCGGCCGCAAAACCGGCACGTACCTATTCCACGTCAGTCCAGCGCCAGGTAGAGGCCTTCATATTGTACAGCGGCGCCACACCGATATCGGCCACTGGCGCTGGCTTGGCCAAGGCGCACCATGAACTCCTCAAGCTGCGGACGATCCTCGATCCTCGATCCCGGGCTCAGGAGCCAGCGCCCGTCGTACCGCGATACCGCCTGCAACAACCCAACCGGCACCGGAGCTGCGGACTTGGACGCCATGGCGGACGCGGTATGCTCGGCGCGACCTGTACGCGGTAGGGTACGCCGCGTGCCGTGAGCGGGGCGCGCCGCCGCCCCAGGCGCGCACGCGATCCAGCGCATCCAACGCCATAATGATTTTCGTGTAGGTCTCGGGCGCGCGCCGCTGTGCGGCGGTCGGCATCGTCGATCCGTGCCTGGGGCAGATAGAGGCTCCACGTGAGCGGGAGACACGCCGTGTCGATACCTGAACGCACACTGACGGCAACTTGGCCATTGGCGGTTGTACCGAGCGCGCCACAGTACGGCTGCGCCAAGCCGACCGAGTGGTCGCCTTTCCTGGAACCGCTCGTCTTGTCGTTGAGGAACACGGCCTCGGGTACAAAGCGGTCGAGCATGAACGTCGTGAGCTCCGCTTGCATCGGCGTTCACTCCCACAAAGTCTGATTCACGAACTGCCGCAGCGCCTGCACGTCGGCGCCCGGCACGCGCGCGGTGAGCGGCGCGATCGACTTCCGCTCGCCATCGAGCAATTAGCTGCGCACGTACGCGCCCGCATTTGTCTGCCGCTCGGCACGGCCCAACAGCGGCGTCAGATCCCCCGGGAACCGCGTCAACGCCGCTCGGCGCCATAAAGCCGGGAAGGCGGCATGCGCCATGATAACGCATGCTGCGCGCCTCTGTCAGTAAGAGCTAGCCGGTCTCACGCAGGCTCCTCGCCAACCGCGGAGGACCGTGCGCGAGGCGCTCGTGACAACCGATCTCGCACTTTTCATGTCCGAAGGGATGGCGGTGCGGTCCGATGCAGACGCAAGGCACGAACTTCCTACGTCGGCCCCGTGGATCGAGGCCCCCGCGTTGGCAAACCCGGACTTTCTGTTCGAGGTCGCGGAGCTCCTGATGACAGATCCTCGCCATGCGCGACTACGGGCAGTAGAATTACCTTGGTGCTGACGATTTTCCTGTGGATGTTTGCTGCAGCTGGGGCCTCGCTGCTGGCACTGCTGCATCTCGGAGCGGTCGATGAGGACGGTTTGGCGCCGGAGAGTGAATCCGCGCTGGCCGGACTGGCGGCCGCGTTCCTCTCCATACGCGGCATGCTTGCCGCGATGACCCTGGCCGGCGGCACAGGTGCGTTGCTGCTCGGTGTCGTGCACGCGCCGTCGCCGATCGCGCTGGGTGGTGCGCTGGTTGGTGCGGTAATCGGTGCGCGCGTGTGGCGTGCGATGCTCCGCAAGTTGCGATACTTCGATCGTGATCACGGAGGATCTCCCGATCTGCTGATCGGGCGCGAGGGCGTGCTCACCGTGGCGATCGGCGGCGAGCATGCCTCGGGCGTCATTCAGGTCACGCTCGGCGGCTTGTCTTACGAATATACGGCGATTCCTGACCGGGATGGAATCTTTGATGAAGGTGATCGCGTAGTGGTACTCCGTATCGAATCTCCGTCTACCGTCGTGGTGGGTGCCAGTCCGTGTCCCGCACTTCCTTTCACTCAATGACGTCCATGCTATTCATGCTCGCCCTCGTGCAGGAAACTGCCGGCCCGGCCTATTCTCTGGAACGGACACTGTCCATGTTTCTCGGCGGCGGTAGCGTCATACTGATTATCGGGGTTTTCGTCGGGCTCGGCCTGTTTTTCGCTTCGCGCTACAAGGTGTGCCCGACTAATCGCCTGCTGGTGATCTCCGGCGCGACCAACATCACCAACGAACATGGCGAGCCGATGCCCAAGGTCATCGCCGGCGGCGGCACGTTTGTGTGGCCCATCATTCAGCAGTACAACTTCCTTGAGCTGGCGCCATTCACGCTCAAAGTTGCGCTGCAGGATGCCTTGTCGGCGGAGACGATCCGTGTGGCCGTTCCCAGCGCGTTCACGTTGGCGGTGGGGAACGGTTCGCCACACAAGGAGAACGCGGCCACGCGACTCGTCGGCAAGAGCGAAGAAGACATCAAGTCGCTCGCCGCCGAAACGATTGTGGGTACTCTTCGGCAGGTAGTCGCGGTAATGAGCATCCAGGAGATCAATTCGAATCGCGACGACTTCCGTCGCAGGATCGAAAGCACGCTGGTGCCTGAACTCACCAAGCTCGGGCTCTCGCTGCTCAACGTGAACATTCAGGACTTGCGCGACGAGTCCGGTTATCTCGACGCGCTCGGCAAGAAGGCGGGCAGTGAAGCCACGCAGCGTGCGCTGGGCGACGTGGCCGAAGCCGAGCGCACGGGTGCGATTCGCGTGGCCGAGGCACAACGCGAAAAGGATGTCATTGTCGCGGTCCAGAAGCGCGATCAGGTGATTGGTGTGCAGGAGGCGCAGCTCGCGCAGACCATGCGACTGGCGGAAATGACACGCGAGCAGGACGTGCAAACGCGCTCGCAGGAAACGCAGCGTGATCGCGAAGTCGCCACACTCGATCGCGAGCGTCGCATTGCGATCTCCGAGGCAAATGCCGCCGCCGTGGCTGGTGAAGCGGTCGCGGAGGCGCAGAAGCGAATACGCATCGCCGAAACCAACGCCGACGCGGTAAAGGGCGAGACGCAGGCGAAGGCGCTCGTGGCTGAATCGGAGGCCAATTTCGCGGTGACAGCGGCTGAGGCGGGGAAGCGCGCGGCGTCGGCGCGGGCGGTGGCCGACGGTCAGGTGGCCGAAGCCACGGCGAAGGCGAGGGAAGCGGCCGCGCTCGCTGAAGCGCGTCAGATCGAAGCGTCGGAGCGCGCCCGACTGGAGGCACCGGCCAGAGCCGCCGCCGCTACCGCAATCGTGACGGCTGAGGGGCAAGCACGGCAGGTCACAATTGCGGCCGATGCAGCCGCCACGGCGGTAAGAGCAAAGTTGGAAGCCGAGGCCGAGGGTCAATACGCGATGCTGTCACAGCGCGCGAGGGGTCTGAAGGAGCTCGTGGAGGCCGCCGGCAGCCCCGAGCAAGCCTTTGCGCTGCTCTTGGTAGACATGGTGCCGCTTCTGGTGGAGAAGGCCGCCGAGGCCGTGAAGGGCATCAGCGTCGAAAAAGTGATTGTGTGGGACGGTGGTAATGGCAACGGTGGTGCTGGTGGTGTGAGCCGGGTGACGCACGACCTGGTCCGCTCTGTTCCGCCGGCCATGGATCTCATTCGTCATGTAACGGGAATTGAGCTGCCCGGGCTCGGCAAACTGTCGCCGGAGATGGCAGCGCGGCTGGCCGACGTGATGTCGCCGGCCACGCCCGGCAATGGTGCGTTGCCGGAGTACAAGGAGAATAAGGAATCATAGATACCAGGTTCACGCTCGCCTCTCTGAGCCGCGCGCAGTCTCGTCGCGGCTCACCGCGGAGAAGCAAGGATGAATTCACGACTGCCGGGTTGTGATCGAGGTACGAGCGGAGCGACGGGACCAGAGCGGCACGAACATCATCGCCGCCGCCAGCAACAGCGAGACGAGGCTGATCATCTTGCCGCGCGCATACGTTGCCGACTCGAACCACAACCGCACGCTTTTCGCGCCCGGCGGAAGATCGACGCTGATCAGCGTGTGGTCGGCGCGGCGCACGATCCCCGGCTTGCCATCGACCTCGGCGTGCCAATTGGGGTACCAGTTCTCCGACACCAGCAGCTGACTCGTAGCAGTCTCGGCGCCGGTCAAGGCAATGCGCATGGCACCGGCGCTCCACTCCGTTACCGTGGCCTTCACCTGCGGCGTCGGGAACGGCGGTTTCGCTGTCGGTGACGTGGCTGTCGACGTATCCGGCAACAACGCCACGGTACTGATCGGGAAACGCGGATCGATCACCGTAGCCAGCCCCTGCTCGTCGGTGAGCTTGGCCGAGACCGGCAGCACACGCGCGTACGCCGGCGCGGCATCGCTTTCGTACAGCGTGGCCGTGGTGCCGAAGGCCGTTGGCGACGGCGGCACCACCTGATGGAAACCCGCCACCGGCTGCGTGTCCGGCAAGATCAGATAGCGGATCGACAACAGGTCGAACATCTGCGGCGTGAGGAGGTTGCGGTATCCGTCCTTCAAGCCGACCAGTTCGTTGTAGCGTTGCAGCTGAAAGCCGTGGTAGCCCATGGCATTCGGAATGCGATACGCCATGAGAATCGACTGACTATAGCTGCTGCCGCCGTCGATCACGCGATACGGCGGCGGTATCTTTTTCAAGTATGTCGTGACGGCATCATCGGCGAACTGCGAACTCGCCCGTGCCGAGAAGGTGAAGAACTGACGGTCGACGCTCCACAGATCGAGTCCCAGAAACACCAGCAGCGCAGCGGTCGCGACGCGCGGCGCGATACGACCCGCCGCAGTGGCCCAGAGCACCGCACCACCCAGCACCACGAACATTAGTAATCGCAGGGCACCGCTCTGCAGATACGGCGCGTTGGCGGAAACCGCCTCGAGGCGCTCGGGAATGGCCAGCGATTCCGCGAGCCCCTGCAGGCCCCCCACCGTGCCCAGCAGGGCAAACACCGCCGCACCGCCGACCACGATCAGCACCGTACGCATCGGCACCGCGCGGGCCAGCAGTCGATCGAATCCGACACCGGCCAACACGCACACCAGGAACGCCGGCAGGAAGAACACCATCCCCATCGCACGGATCTTCTTCACGAGCGGTAGCAGCTCGTAGAACGGTTTGTAAAAGGGCGTATATCCCGCAAACGCGAACATCAGGAAGAACAGCGCGCTGCAGCCGATCACAATCACGAACCGCCGACGCGCCTTGTCACCCAATGCCAGCGCCGCGAGGGCGAGCGGCAGGAAGCCCATGTACTCCGTGTGGAACTTGAGCGGGTTGCGTCCCCAGTACTGATCGAGCACACCGTTGAACTGCGGCAGCAGTAGCGTGAAGATCTCCGACGGCGGCAACGCATAGCTCGTCGCGAACTCCCAGCCGGTGTCGGGGCCACCTTCGGCGCGCGGCGAGAACGGCATGTACTCGAGAAACGGCAGCACCTGCAGCGCGGTGATCCCGCACCCCACCACGACGGCCACCAACGACAAGCCGAGCGCCTTCACCGGATTGCCATGCGCCGGACGCTCCGGATCGAAGAATACCAGGTATAGCGCCCAGATACCGAGCGCCATCAACAGGAAGTACGCCGGGTGATAATGCCCGAGCACCATCAGCGCGACGACGAACGCGAACGCGCCGTAGCACCACGTCTTTCCGTGTCGGATCGCGCCCAGCAGCGTCCAGAAGGCCAGTGGGGCGATAGCCGCCACGAACAGCTTGCCGTCATGCCCGGGACTCATCTGCGACGCCACGATCCCGGTCAGCTCGTACGCCACGCCCGCCACCACACTCGCATTCCACGAGAGCCCCAGCGAACGGCAGAAGCGATAGGTGAACCATCCCGTCAGCACGAAATGAATCGCCATACCGAGCGTGATCGCCACATCCACCGGCATGATCCATCGGAGCCAGGCGGTCGGATAAAAAATGTCGCCGTGCATGGCCGCGATGTACGGCAGTCCACCGTACAGATACGGATTCCACTGCGGGATCGCGCCGTTCGCCAGGAACGACTCGGCGCCGAACAGACGGAACGAGTACCCGGCGATGAACATGTCGGAGCGGCTACCACCGAACAGCATTTGTCCGGTGAGCAGCGGCCACAGCAACAGCATCGCGGCGCCAAGGCATAGTACAAAAGCGAGCGTATGGTCGAGCGCGTTCGAGCGCGTCGGCCCGGAGCTCGGCGAGGTCGAAATGGTGGAGTTGGCGGAAGGCATCGGGGAAAAGTAGACTCCGGTGGAGATGCCCGCTCCGCGCTTCGGCCTGCTCGGGGTGCAGGTCTATCCCAGCAATAGCTCCAGCTCATCTCGCCCGATCGACGCCAGGCCGCCGCGATCTGCCGACAGGATTGCGTCGGCCAGCGCGCGCTTACTTGCCTGCAGCGCGAGGATCTTTGCTTCGATCGTGCCTTGCGCCACGAGGCGCGTAGCGATGACATGCCGCGTACGCCCGATACGGTGCGCCCGGTCGATTGCCTGTGCTTCGACGGCGGGGTTCCACCACGGGTCGAGCAGGTAGACGTAGTCGGCTGCCGTGAGGTTGAGCCCCTGACCCCCGGCCTTGAGGCTGATCAGGAACACCGGGCATCCCGGATCGTTCTGAAAGCGATCGACCCGCGCCTGCCGGTCTTTGGTTTGGCCGTCGAGATATTCGTACGGGATCCCCTCTTCCTCGAGCGCGGCACGCACGAGCGCGAGAAAGGTGGTGAACTGGGAGAACACCAAGGCCTTGTGCCCCTCTGCCGCCACGTCGGCCAACGCGGGAATGAGCGCATCGAGCTTGGCACTTGGCAGCGCGCGCTTGCTGGCGTCAGCCAGCACGGGATGACATGCCGCCTGCCGTAAGCGCAGCAACCCCTCGAGAATGTGCAGCTTCGATCGACCCAGCCCCCGCGACTCCACGTGCGAGAGCACCTCGGCGCGTACCTTCGCGTGCACCTTGTCGTAAAAAGCACGCTGCTTGGGTTCCATCTCAACTTCGAGCGTCCGCTCCAGGCGCGCCGGCAGATCGGGCGCCACCTCGCTCTTGGTGCGACGCAGTATCACGGGTCGGAGCGCGCGTGCCAGCACGGCGTCCACGCCGGTCGCGGAGGAGGTATCGTGCAGCGACGCGGCAAAACGCGACGAGGGCCCCAGCATGCCGGGGTTGAGGAAGTCGAGCAGACTCCAGAGCTCCTCCAGGCGGTTCTCGACGGGCGTGCCGCTGAGGGCAAGTCGATACGAAGACCGCAGCACGCGGCACGCCTTGGCGGTGGCGGTACTGCGGTTCTTGATCGCCTGCGCTTCGTCGAGCACCACGTAATCGAACGTCGTGTCCGCCAGTCGCACCGCGTCGCGGCGCAGCGTACCGTACGTGACGATGGCGACATCCACCTGGCGCGCATCGAACGCTTCTGCGTGCCGCGTGTTGCTGCTCCAATCGGCGACACGCAGTGCTGGCGCGAACTGTGCGGCTTCGCTGCGCCAGTTGAACACGAGCGAGCGCGGTACCACTACGAGTGAGGGCCCATGACCCTCCGCGCGCCGCGCGTCGAGCAGGGCGAGTACCTGAATGGTCTTGCCGAGCCCCATGTCATCAGCGAGGCAACCGCCGAATCCGAAAGTGCGCAGGAAGTGCAGCCAGCCCAGTCCCTCGCGTTGATATGTACGCAGCGTGCCGGTAAAGGAGGCGGGGGGATCGGCGGGCGTGATACAGTCGAAGCCCTGCAAGGCCTCACGGGCGCGGGCAAACACGGCGTCCACGTCCACCTCGGGGAGCGTGGCCAGCAGCGCGTTGAGCAGGGAGAGCTGCGAGCTGCGAAAGCGAACGCCCGTGGCAGTGGCCTGGCCGCCGGCGAAGATCGGGCCATGCCGATCGAGCCAATCGTGTGGCAGCACGCCCAGTCCACCGTCGGGGAGTGACACCAACCCATCGCCGCGCCGCCGCGCGTCGAGCACGTCGGCCAGAGGGATCATGAAGTCGCCGTAAGGCACCGTGCCCTCGAGGTCAAACCAGTCCACGCCGGAGCGCACCCGCGCTTGCACCGCACTCGGCATCCGAAACGCCCGACCATCAGCCTCCACCCACCAGTCGTCGGCCACGAGGCGTTGTGCGACACGACCCAGTGCAGACCGTGGCAGGACGAACGGCGCGCCATGTGCGCCGGCTTCGCGCACGAGCGTGACACCCAGCGCCAACAGTCGATCGAGTGCAGCCCGTTCAGCGTCTGGGTGGCGATGGTGCAGCGTGCGCGTACCAGCGTCGAAGCGCGTGCGCCCCGTGTCGGTGACGTCGACCGCGCTGGTACCGTAACGGAAGGACAGCTCGACGCCCACCATGGGGGTGGCGAAGCTCCGCCATGGCACCGGATCCGCGACGAAGCGCACGCCCGGCGTTGGCGCATCGTGCGACAGGCTGATGGACAGCTCGGGCGGCAGGGTCAGCTCCGGCACGCGCGGTAAGGCGTAGAGCTGCTCAAGCACCGGCGCTGGATCGTCGCCGATAACCAGCCGCTGCTGACGCATCAGCTCGATCATGAGCGGCCACTGCCCGTCGACGGCTAAAGGAGCGAGTGCGCCGCCGATCAAACAGAGCCCGCTGGCGTGCAGCCACGCCACCTCGGCGATTGGCCGCCGCTCCTCTCCTCGCACGAGCTCACTGGTGAGCGACCAGGTGTCGGGGTCGTGATGCAACGCCAGCGCAAAACGCCAGGGGCCTGGCGCGGTAGCCGTACCGTCAGCGACGCCATCCCACGTTACGGGGAGCAGTCTGGTCGGCGGGCCGGGCAGCTTCAGTCGCGCCTGTCCGGTGGCACACACGGCCGCGAGCACGTACGGGAGAGCGTGTTGCGCGATGACGAAGGATGTGCGCGCATGACCGTAGTCGGGAGGCGGCGCCGCACCGAGCAAGAGCCGAGTAATGGCGCGATCTCGCGGGTCAGGTGTCTGCATCCAGACCTGCGAGGAAAAGCCGAAGCGCCTGGGGTCACTCCAGGAGCCATCGCGCGCGCGCTTCTCCGTCATCACCTCGAGCCCGACGCTGCGTCCGTCAGCGGCTCCGTCGAGCACGTATACCAGTCGGCGATCGTCAGGCCACTCGGTGCGCGCCGTGCGACCGCTGTTCAGCACGTCCGGTTCGGCCGCGCTGCGCATCTGCCAGGCCGCGCGGTCGAGAATCAGTTGCCACGACGGTGCATCCGATGGGCCGGCGTTCACGAGGCCACGCGAGACGGCTGCGGTGTCGGTATCGTCGAACTCATCGTCCACGCCGTCAAAGTCGTCGAACTCGTCAAAGTCGTCGAACGCGTCCTCGCCGGTCTCGATCGGCACTTGATGCACCGCCGTCACCTTCGCCAGCTCGGCGACCAGCGCCCGCCCGCCTGAAGCCACATCGAGCACGAGCAGCGTGGCCCAGACGTGCTTGCAGAAGGCGCCGTCGGCGGCATGAGGGCAGGAGCAGCCGAGCGACGCAGTGCGTTTTTTCACGTCGATTACGACGACGTACTCGGCGGTCCCCTTGACCCGCGCCACCGCGCCATGGTCGACGACGCGGAGCGAGTGTGCCAACCCGTCACGAAGGATCGCTTCGCCGCGCTCACGGGATGGCACGGAAAACTGGCGCGTCAGGAGAGGGGCGGGCATGGCTGAAAGCTACTACGGCGTGTCCGGGGCGCGAGGGCCGGTAAACCGACCACACCGAGGGCGCAGAGCTCTGAAGAACGCGGGGGAGTTGCAGGTCAACCAACCAAAACACGACCGCGGATGTAGGCCGGCGGCAATCTGCGGTAAGCGGTTCATCGGATTTCGGACCACCTTCACCCAGACGAAAGCCCGCTTACGCGGGCAGCGGACTCAATGACATGCCCAACGTCAGTCACGGCCGAACCGTGCGTCCTCATATCCGCGCCCCGCAGCACCGCCAACGCGGCATCTCCGGTGAGCGTCTCGTGCTCGAGCAGCGCGTCGGTCAACGCCTCCAACGCCGGACGTTGTTCGCGGAACAGCTGTAGAACGTCGTCGTACCCGGACGCCAGGATCGTCTGCACGTCGGTGTCCATGTGCGCGTGCATTGTCCCGCTGATCGGCCCGGAGTCGGGATCGAAGGTCATCAGCCCCGTCGATTGTCCCATTCCCAGCTTGTAGACCATCTGCTTGGCGATGCGCGTGGACTGCTGCAGATCGCTGCTGGCCCCGCTCGTGACCGAGGCGCTTCCGTAGACCAGCTCCTCGGCGGCGCGCCCGCCGAGTACCTTACGGATTTGCCCTTCGAGGTAATGGCGCGCATGCAGGTGCAACTCGGCGTCGGGCTGGAAGAAGGCGACCCCCATCGCCGCGCCGCGCGGCTGGATCGTGACCTTATGCAGCGGGTCGGTGGGGCAGAAGACCAGGCCGGCGAGTGCATGTCCCGCCTCGTGCAACGCGATCAGGCGCTGCTCGACGCGTGAGACCACGAAGCCTTCGCGCGCGCGGCCGAGGAGGACCCGATCCCGCGCTTCCTCCATGTGCGACCAGGCGACTGAGCTCGCCCCGGTCTTCACGGCCAGCAGCGCCGCCTCGTTGAGCAGCCCTTCGAGATCGGCACCGCTTGCCCCTGGCATGAGCCGCGCCATGCGCCCCATTTCTACATCGGCGGCAAGAGGCATCTGCCGCTTGGTCGCGTGGAGCGACAGGATCTCGGCGCGCTCCGCGACACTGGGCAGCGCTACCGTGACCGAACGGTCGAAGCGCCCCTTGCGGAGGAGCGCCGGGTCGAGGTCGGCGGCGCGATTCGTCGCCGCCACTACAACGATGCCCGCGGTCGCGCTGAAGCCATCGAGCTCGACCAAAAACTGATTCAGCGTACGATCGTCCTCGGGGTGCCCGCCGGTACGACCGCGCCGTCCGCCCAACGAATCGATCTCGTCGATGAAGATCACCCCGCCCCCCGCCTTGCGCGCTTTGCGGAAGAGCGCCTTCACGCGCATGGTGCCCAACCCGACGAACATCCCTGAGAAGTCCGGCCCCGACATCGCGAAGAAGTTCGTCCCGGCCTCGCCCGCGAGCGCGCGCGCCATCAGCGTCTTCCCGGTTCCCGGTGGTCCCTCGAGGAGGATCCCCTTCGGCACCTTGGCCCCCATCCCCGCAAAGCGCTTGGAGTCGCGCAGGAAGTCGACGACCTCGCGCAGGTCGGCGAGCGCTGCCGCATTACCGGCCACGTCGGCAAAGGTCGTGCGGGTTCCCGCAAACTTGCCGGAGCCTATTTCGAAGTCCCCGCCGCTGCCGGGCGATTGGCGCATGTATTGCGCGTACAGCACGAATCCGACGCCAGCCGCAAGGAGCAGGGTGACGGCGAGCGTGATCGTTTGCGAGCGATCCGACGGCGGAGCGGCAAATGCCACGGCGACCTGTGCCTCCGTGGCCGCCATCACTAAGGCACTCCCGTCCGCCGGTCCGTATTCGACGCGGACCTCGCGCGTCCCCGTCGCGTTCGGCGTGACCAGCCACCCGCGCACCGCCGCCCCGGGTTGGATGACGATCGAATCGACCTGACGCGCAGACATCGCCGACAGCAACTCGCTATAGCGCATGGCGATCGGCGGCGATTGCGACGCCCGCGAGAGATGCCCGCGAGCGAAAAACGCGAACACGGCAACGGCGACAAGCGCGGCGGCGGTCCAGGGTGCAGCGGGGGAGCGGAACGGAGCGAAACGCATCGGCAACCAGCAGCGAGGAGAAGACAGTCAGTGAGGCGACTCTCCGGGCGCGGCTGCCGTAACGATATCTTCCGTGGCTGAGCACTTGAGCCTGCAGCGATCAGCAGCGTCGCCACCGCGAATCCCCGGCGCTGCACGCCTTCGCCTGATGTGTGATCTCTTTGCGGTGCGGCGCCAGATCCGCGCGGCCGACGCGTCAATGGTGCCGCGATGAACGCGTCAGTCGCCCGTGTGCACCTGAAGATCGTTGTCGCAGCGTCGACATGAGTTTGTCGCCAGCCACCGTGATATGCTCCATCGCCCTCTCGCTCGAGGGTAGAATGTTGTCGAGGGGTGCGTCCGAGTGCCTGCGGTCGGCGCTGTCGCGGGCTACGTTATTCGTTCGGGCTTCGCGACGTTCCGCCCGGACGGAGGATGCCATGACGACGCAGTTGGAGAAGGTGTTCGGGTATCGGGGTGACACCATGCATCTTCCGGTACCAGACCTCGCGGCAGCGATCCCATTCTACGAGGCCACGCTGGGCTTTCGGGTGGAGTCGCGCAGCGAGACGCCATTCGCCCGTGCGGTGCTCGTACGTGACGCCGTGCAGATCGGGCTCGAGGAGAATGGGGGCGATCCAGCGCAGGACGGATGTGCTTTTCATGTGCGCGGACTGGCGGTGTTGTTTGACGAGTTCGCCAGTAACGGTCTTATGAAAGCGCCCGCGGATTTCTCGGTTGAGCACCGTGATGGCGTGGCGTGGACTGTGTGCTATGTGATTGCGCCGGATGGCTTGTGCTACTGGTTTGGCGAGCGCGAACGCAGCTGACGAGTCCATTGCCCGGTTCGTCGCGTGGAACACAGGTGCGTACCGGCTACTCCGTGCGCACGCCTTCACCGTTGGCCGTGGTGTCACGCACCAGCAATCCTTCCAGTAACCGGATCTGATCGTGCTGCAGCCGTACGAGCTCGTTCCACTGGGCATCGCGGAGCAGGTCGAGCTTCTCGTGCAGTTCCCGTATTTCGAGCTCCGCCTTGAGGTTCACGCCATAATCATGCTGGGCCGCCATCCGATCGCGACTGGCGGCGCGGTTTTGCGACATCATGATCACTGGCGCCTGCAGCGCGGCCATCATAGACAGCAACAGGTTGAGAAAGATGAAGGGATACGGGTCGAACGCGAGGCGGCGCGGGCCAGCGATTATCGCGTTGAGAAGGGTCCACGACACCAGGAACGCGAGGAAGAGCAGGATGAACGTCCACGACCCGCCGAACGTGGCGATGCGGTCGGAGAGGCGTTCACCGAGCGTGCGGGATTCGCGGAACTCGCGGTTGGTGTTGCGCGTGACCGGCTGATTGGCCGTACTACGCGCCAGCACGCCGCTGATGGTCTCCCGCTCTCGCGCCGTGAGCGCATCCCACTCGTCGCGCAGCATACGCTTGGCGAGGGCATCCGGTGACGTGATGCCAGCGGCAGCCGCGTTGGAAGGAGGATCGACGGTCATGGTTGTGGAGCTCGCGAGAGGAGTTGCGCGGTGCATACTCGGCCGCACCAGCGCTCTAGGGTTGCATCGATTGCATCATCTGCAGGTGCATGTCGGGCCGTCTCGTGACCCGCCGCAGGTGTGGCGAAGTGGCGGTGCCGAGCTGCGCGCGCGTCAGCTCCGGCATATGGATGAGATCTTGCGGGAGTGAGTCCACGGTACTGTTCCACAGCGCGTTGCCCGGCATGTTCATCGGTCGCATTTCCCGGGCCATCCGCGACAGCATATTAGCCACCAGCTGCCGGTGCTGCGGGAGCTGTGCCACCAGGCTATCGGGACTGGCTTGCTGCAGCATGGCCAAGTGGGACGGCATGACGGCATCGTCCGACATACTCGCCATGCCCGACATGCCCGAAAAGTCGGACATGCCGGACGAGGGTGCAGCGGTGGCGCTCGGAGGCGCGCCCGTGGACATCGTGGCCGAATCGTCGGTTTTGGAGGAGGCGCGCGATACTGAGCCGTCGCAGGCCGCGCTGAGCAGCAGCCCGATAAGCGGTAGGGATCGAAACGGGAACGACATGGGAAACCTCCTGCGCAAGACGGTTACCGCCGCGCCTCACGCTCTTTCCAGAGCGAGTAGATCGCGGGGATGACGAGGAGCGTGAGCAGCGTACTGGTAATCATTCCACCAACCATCGGCGCAGCGATGCGTTTCATCACGTCCGCGCCTGTGTCCTGGCTCCAGAGAATCGGCACGAGGCCCGCCATGATGGCCATGACCGTCATGATCTTCGGGCGGACGCGTTCAACGGCGCCAGCTTCCACCGCCGCATCCACATCCGAACGATTCCGGAGCCCGCCACGCGCCGTGATGTCGCGGTACGCATGGTCGAGGTAGAGCAGCATGATGACGCCGGTCTCGGCCGCCACGCCTGCCAGAGCGATGAAGCCAATGGCCACCGCGACGCTCAAGTGGTAATCGAGCATCCACAGCAGCCATACCCCACCCACGAGTGAGAAGGGTAGCGAGAGCATCACGATCCCCGCCTCCGCCACACTCCGGAAGTTGACGTACAGCAAGCCGAAGATGATCAGCAGTGTAATCGGCACCACGACTCGAAGTCGAGTTGTGGCGCGCTCGAGAGACTTGAATTGTCCCGACCACTCGAGGCGGTAACCGGGCGGGAGCGTGAGGTTGGCCGCCAGCAGTTGCTTCGCCTCTGTCACGTAGCTGCCAATGTCGCGGTTGCGGACATCGACGTACACGATGGCATTGAGTGCGGCGTTCTCGGACTTGATGATCGTCGGGCCACGCACCACCGCGATCTCGGCGACGTCACCGAGCGCGACCTGCGCCGTCCGACCATCAGGGCCGGGGGGCGTTGCGACGAGCACACTCCGTAACGTCGTCACATCGTTTCGCAGCGCCGGCGGATAGCGGACCAGCACGCCATACCGTTCGCGCCCCTCGACCACGTCGCCGGCGGCCGCACCGCCGACGGCGGTGCTCAACGCCGCCTGTACATCGTCGGTGGTCAAGCCATACCGCGCGACCGCCGCGCGATCGATGCTGACGTCAAGATACCTGCCACCCATCGCGCGCTCAGCGAATACGCTGTTGGTACCTGCCACCGTCGGAAGCAGACGTTCGATCTGACGCCCGATCCGATCAAGAATCTCGAGATTCGAACCGAGGACCTTGATCCCGACCGGCGTCTTGATGCCGGTTGATAACATGTCGAGCCGATTCTTGATCGGCATGCTCCACATGTTCGCGATACCCGGCGTGCGGACGCGCGCGTTGACTTCGGACACAAGCGAATCATAGGTCACGCCGGGGCGCCATTCGTTCCGGTCTTTGAGCACCGCGATGGTCTCGATCATGGACATCGGCGCCATGTCCGTGGCGGATTCGGCGCGTCCGATCTTCCCCATCACGGTGGCGATTTCCGGAATCTGCGCAAGCGCGGCATCGCGCTGTTGCACGATCGCCTTTGCCATCGTGCCGCTGACGCCGGGCATGAGCGACGGCATATCCATGATGGCGCCCTCGTTGAGCGGGGGCATGAACTCGCTCCCTAGCCGCGACCAAGGCCACATCGTCATCACCAGCAGACCGCCCGCCGCGACGATGGTCGGCCAGCGATGACGAAGCACCCACCCGATTATCGGCCGGTACAGGCGGACCAAAGCGCGATTCAGCGGGTTCGCCGCTTCGGGCTTGACGCCCGACCGAATGCACAGGCCCATCATGACCGGAACCAGCGTCAAGGACAGCAACGCCGCCGACGCCATGGCGAGCGTCTTCGTCCACGCCAGCGGCGTGAACAGCCGGCCTTCCTGATCGCCCAGCGCGAAGACCGGAAGGAATGACGCGGTAATGATCAGCAGCGATACGAAAAGCGAGGGGCCGACCTCCTGTGACGACTCGACGACGAGAGTCCAGTGCGACTTCGACGCACCGTCCGCTTCGTTGCGTTCCATGTGCTTGTGCAGATTCTCGACCATGACGATTGCCGCGTCGATCATGGCGCCGATCGCGATGGCGATCCCGCCCAATGACATGATATTCGCGCTCAGGCCAAGCAGCCGCATCGCGAGCAGCGACAGCAGGATGCCGATGGGCAGCGTGACAATGGCAACCAGCGCACTCGGTGCGTGCAACAGAAACACAAGCGCCACGATCGCCACGATGATCGATTCCTCGATCAGCTTGGTGCGCAGGGTGCGGATGGCCCGTTCGATCAGACCGGAGCGGTCGTACCCCTGTACGAAGCGCACGCCAGCCGGCAGCGCACGCTCAAGCTCCGTCATTCGTGCCTTGACCGCCTTGATGACGGCGAGCGGGTTCTCGCCATACCGCATGATGACCCAGCCGGTCACCACTTCGCCCCTCCCATTCAACTCGGCGATGCCACGGCGTAGCGCCGGACCGACTTGTACCGTCGCGACGTCACCGACCGTTACCGGGATACCGCTCGTACCCGTACTCAAGACCACGGCACGCAGATCGTCGAGCGAGGCGATGCGGCCACGCCCTCGCACCACATACTCCGTTCCGCCCATGGCCAGTACGCGTCCGCCGGCGTCCTGATTCGATGCGCGCAGCGCCTCCACGACGTCGGAGATCGGCAGATTGAACGCAAGCAGCTTCGCCGGGTCGACCTGAACTTGATACTCTTTTTCGAAACCGCCGAGCGACGCGATCTCGGCGACGCCAGATACGGCGGTGAGCGCGGGCCGCACCACGAAATCCTGCAACGCGCGGAGATCCGCGAGATTCCGGGTGCCGCTGGTATCGGCGATGATGTACTGCATGATCCAGCCCACACCAGTGGCATCGGGCCCCAGTACCGGAATTGCACCGGCGGGCAGTTTGTCGCGCGCCCCGTTCAGATATTCGAGGACCCGACTGCGTGCCCAATACAAATCGGTGCCATCGTCGAACACGACGTACACCGCCGACAGCCCGAACTGGCTCATGCCGCGCACGAACTTCGTGTTCGGCACCTTGAGCAGCTCCGTCTCCAACGGATAGGTGATCTGGTCCTCGACGAGTTGCGGCGCTTGACCAGGCCACTCTGTCATGACGATGACTTGCGCATCCGACAAGTCGGGAATCGCATCGATTGGGGTAGTCAGCATCGCCCAGCTACCGGTCACGATCACCGCCAGCGTGGCCAGCAGCACGGAACCTTTGTGACCGACGGACCACCCGATCACGCGTTCCAGCGCTGACGCACGAACCGGTGACGGCGTGCCGGTCACGGCGGACTCCGTCGAGTCGGCGCCGGCACGCGTGGTGCGCGTGGTGCGCTCAAGGGCGAGGCGGTGGGCCGCGATGTCGAGGCCGCGCCCGACATTCCGCGCGTGTCCGCGCCAGACATCTTCATGCCGGGTATATCCATACCGGGCATGTCGCCCATGGTGCCGGCGCCACTCAGGCCGATCATGCTCTTCATCACGTCTCCGAGGTTGGATTCCGATTCGAGCAGGAACTGCGCCGAGGACACTACCCGCTGACCCGGTTCCAGACCCGCCAGTACCTCCGTGAGTTCGCCGTTCACTCGGCCCAACTCCACGTCGTGCGGCAAGAGTCGGCCGTCCCCCATGTCGATAAAGACGATGGCACGCTCGCCGGTCTGGATCACGGCAGTTGAGGGCACGGTGAGGGCCGTCCGAGCGGGGGTGCTCAGGCGCGCCGTGGCATACATCCCTGGCTTGAGCTGCCCATCAGCGTTGCGGACCACGATGCGTGCGGCGAGGGTGCGCGTGGTCTCGTTCACCGTTGGATCGACATACGCGACACGTCCTTCGTAAGGCCTGCCCGGCAGCGCCGCGAATTCCAGCGTGGCGCTCGTGCCCTCGCGGACCAGCGTCGCTTCTGCTTCGCGCAGCTGGATGTTCACCCACACGGAAGACAGGTCCGTAATCGTGAATAACGGCATCCCGGCATGGACAGCCTGACCCAGCACGACGAGTCGCTCGGTGATGACGCCGGACATGGGCGCGTACAGCCAGATGGTGCGTTGCGGGCGTCCGGTGCGTAGGACGTCGTCGATCTGCGATTCGGGAACATCCCAGAGTCGCAGCCGCTGCCGCGCAGCCGCGAGCAGACCGTCTGACGATCCGGGCACGCCAGGCACCGATGTGCCGGAAACGGACCGGTCAAGATCTCGCGCGATCAGCAGCTCCTGTTGGGCGGCGAGCAGGTCTGGCGAATAGATCGCCGCCATGGGCTGTCCTATGCGCACGCGTTGTCCTGTCGTGTTCACGACGAGTCGTTCCACCACACCCGTGAACTTGGGCGCCACGCTCGAGAGCCGTGACTCATCGGGCATGACAGTGCCGACGGTACGGACGTCGTTCGTCATGACGCGCTGGTCAACGGTGCCGAAGAGCACTCCGAACTGCCGAAGCTGCGCGGCCGTGAAGACCGCCGCGCCATCGCTATTCATGTCCATGCCTTCCATGCCTCGCGGCGCCGCCGCGTCCGTGTTTCGCGCGAGCGCGTCGCGATCAACGCGTGGTCGATCGTACCACGCGATCGTCGCGACAAAAATGACGAGCGCGAACATCGTGATCATTGCCGGGCGTTGACGTGTCCAGCGCGATGACGACACGTCACCGCTGCCGCGCCCGTCCACCGGAGGTCCACTCGGCGTGTTCGACGTCATGACGCGCTCTCCGCCACGATCGTTGCGCCGACGACCTGTTCGAGTGCCGCAATGGCCTTGGCGAAGTCGGTCATCGCGCGCGCGTAGGCCAGCTCCGTCGTAAACAGCGCGGACTCCGCGGTCAACACGGTAGCCATGTCGGCTTGGCCGGTGCGATAGTTTGCCAGCGACGCTGCAACGGCGGCTCGTCCGTACGGCAGCATCCCGACAGTATACAGCGCGAGCAGCGTGCGACTTTGCTCGGCCAGACCCAGCAGGCGTGCCACGTCGGCGTGCAATCCATTTCGTGCAACCGCATAATCAGCCTCCACTGCGGCGAGCTCCGCATGCGCTTCCGCAAGCTGAGGATCCTGCCGCGCAGACTTCTGGATCCGGAGCGGAACGGAGACCTGGGCCGTCACCATGTCGGGCCGGCCCTGGCGCTGACCGTATTGCAACGTCACGTCGAAGTCGGGTTTGTAGCTGGCGCGCGCGTATTCGGCGCGAGCCGTCTGCGCGGCGATGATCGCCTGCCGTTGCCGGAGCATCGGACTCTCTTTTCCTGCGCGCGCCTGAAGCGCGGCGAGCGAGGGGAGTGGCGAACCCGCCGCGCGCGCACCCGTTGTGGTGTCGAGAAAATGCACGTCGCGCACCTCAGTCGCGACGGCAGCGCGCACGATACGGTCCGGAAAATCCGCGTCCGTGACGGGGGTGTCGCTCGCGCGGTCCAGCGCGGCATTGAGCTGCGCGAGACTCGCCCGTTGTTGCTCGAGCAGCGTGCTCGCCGTTTCCGCGAAGCGTGTTGCCTCAACGCGCGCCCGTAACACGTCCTGCTGACTGCCGATCCCGCTGCCGTAACGCACTTCGGCAATCCGCGCGACATCGGCAAGGATCTGTTGATTGGGATCAACCAACGCGAGGGCCCGTCGCGCATACGCCAGGTCGTAGTAGGCTTCGCGGACGCCACGCACGACCTCGAGCCGCACCGCGGCCATCGTCGCGTCGGCCGCGTCGGCCTCACCCGCAGCAGCGCGGCGTAAAAGGCCAAGCTTACCGGGGTACGGGAGTGACTGCCCGAGACCGACCATGAGCATGGTCATGTCGTCGTCCGTTAAGCTGAGCGGACTGATTTGCAGGTTCACGATGCCAGCCGTCAGCGTCGGATCGGGGCGTGCGCCGGCCGGCCGTATGCGCGCTCGGGCTGCCGCAAGGCGGGCATGAGCCGCGCGGAGTGATGGATTGGCCACCTCGGCCAGCCGCACAAGCGCGTCCAGCTCGTTCGGCTGCCTGACTGACCGCGTCGCAG
Source organism: Gemmatimonadales bacterium (assembly GCA_038250435.1). GTDB lineage: Bacteria > Gemmatimonadota > Gemmatimonadetes > Gemmatimonadales > Gemmatimonadaceae > Gemmatimonas. The sequence continues at coordinate 25,905 of JBBSCJ010000001.1, forward strand.
CGCTCTGACGGACTGTGGTCCGCTCCTGGCCCAACAGAACCGTGGGGGCAACCACGAGTGCGACTTTGAAAAACGCCGAGCGCGAGGCGCGGCCTGTGACGCGGCGCGGGTCGGCGCGCGCGGATAGCGCGGCCAGCGCGGCGACAACGGCGCGCGCGGCCGTACGAAATTTGAAGAACATGAGTCCTCTGGCGGTATCGCGAAGGGCGCGCTGGTTACCCGGGGAATCGGGGCACGCTACGCACCAGTGTCCCGCTGATGCCCACCCGATCAAAGGTGACCACCAATGAACCATCAACGCCGGCGCGCGAGGCGCTGGCGTTGATGGCCGCGATTATGCTCTGGGAGGAGGAACGTCGGGTGCCAAGCTTACCGAACGTGGCATCGTCATGCGCAGTACGACGGCGTGGGATGGCTCAGCGACGGGCGACGACTGTCGCGTGGTCACCGCAATCGCCGCAAACACGCACGGCGCCATCGTTGGGCAGCTGGTGGACGTCGTGGATGTAGTGCACGGTTCATTCGCATCCGCCGCTAGCGGAGCATCCGACGGAGTTTCCGCGGCTTCGCCGTCGCGCGCGAGGTCGGCCCCGTCCGTGTTGGCCATGTCCGTGTTGGCCACTGATCCGGTCGCACTCGTGGTCCCCATCACTGTCACAGGCAACAGCGGCGGGGCGCTTGGCATTGCACAGCCCGGACCACCGCTCGCCAGCGACAGCTGGAGCGCAGCGAAGTTCACGAAGATCGTGAGGAGTCGGAGCCGGTAGCCCATGCCCAAAAGTAACGACGTGCCGAAGAGCGACGACAGGAACGCATTGCGGATCACCGGCGGCTGACCCCCGGAGGGGTGGCTACGGTAACACATCGGGCGTTTCGGGAAGGCGTCGGTCGTCGGTGTCACTTCCCGAAGCAAGGCCGTACAGTCGCATCTTCCGCCAGAGCGTCGTCCGTCCCATGCCGAGCAACTCCGCGGCGCGGGACACCACGCCGTCGGCGTGTGCCAGCGCCGCTTGAATCGAGGCGCGTTCGTCATCGGTGGAATGATCGGCGCGATATCGTCGCTCGTCGCCGTCGAGCGCGGACCGCACGTCGGCCGGAAGGTGCTGCGCTTCGATACGTCCATCGTCCGTATACAGCGCGGCTCGCTCCAGTGCCGCGAACAGTTCTCGGATGTTGCCAGGCCACGCGTACGCCCGGAGCACGCGCATCGCAAATGGCGAGCAGGTCAGTCGCTCCCAGCGCGGGAGACGGTGGCGCAGGCGTGAGAGGGCGTGTTCGACCAGCAGCGGAATGTCGCTGACCCGTTCGCGCAGCGGCGGCACCTCGATGGGGAACACGGCGAGGCGGTAATAGAGGTCCTCGCGGAAGCTCCCGTCGGCCACCATTTCCTTGAGGTTGCGATTGGTGGCGGCGACGATCCGCACGTTTACCGGAATGGCGCGTGTCGCGCCCACCCGCGTGACCTCACGTTCCTGCAGCACCCGCAACAGACGCTGTTGAAGGGAGAGGCTCATCTCGCCCACCTCGTCGAGCAGCAACGTGCCACCGTCAGCGGCCTCGAACACTCCGGCACGGTCGCGGATCGCCCCGGTAAAGGCACCGCGAACGTGGCCGAAGAGCTCGCTCTCCAGCAAGCCTTCGCTCAACGCCCCACAGTTCACGGCCAGGAAGCCCCCGCCACGCCGCGGGGAGGCCTCGTGCACGGCGCGAGCTGCCAACTCCTTTCCAGCTCCGGTTTCGCCGGTAATGAGGACCGTCGTCTCGGTCGCGGCGACTCGCTCGATAGCTTGAGTCAGAGTAGTAATGGCCAGTGAGCGTCCGACGATACCCCCGGCGGCGGCGGGGGCACTGGTGGGACGCCGCGCGATGAGGTCGGCCACGCGCGCACTCAAAAGCGACGGTTCTACCGGCTTGGTCAGAAAATCGTCGGCGCCCAGATGCAACGCGCGCACGGCGGTTTCCACCGAGCCGAAACCGCTGATCATCAGGATCGGCGTCCCATCGCCCCAGAGGCGCAACGCTTCCACCAGCTGCAATCCGTCGATGCCGGGCATGCGGACGTCGAGAAGCAGCACGTCGTGACGCTGTTCGCGCAGGCGCTCCACGGCGGCGCGCCCGTCTTCCGCGAGGGTCACGTCGAAGCCATCCGCGCGCAGCAGCGCCGCAGTGGACAGGCGAAAGGCCTTGTCGTCATCCACGATGAGGACGCGCGAGGCGGGCACGGTCATCCCCACTCCGCCAAGGGTGCGCTGGATACCAGCGACGAGTGGGCGGCCGGTGCCGGCCCGGCGACTTCTGCTCCCTCGTCGACCAGCGGCAGGTCCAGCACGAAAGCTGCGCCACCCATCGCCGATTCCGTCACCGAGAGGCGCCCGCCGGCGCCCCGGATCAGCCCTTCGGCGACAAACAGGCCGAGTCCAACGCCTTGCACGGCAGATTTTGTCGAGTAAAACGGGTCGAAGATGCGCTCGCGGCGATCCGGCGGGACGCCGGGACCGTTATCGCTCACCTCGAGTCGCAGCTGTTCCCCCGCTCGTGAAACCGAGATGGCGACGATAACGCCGGAGTCGCGCGTCGCTTGGCGTCCATTGCCGCCTGCGTCAGCCGCCTCACGCGCGTTTTGTACGAGGTTGAGCAGCACCTGTTTGAGCGCGTCGGGGGCGATGGCGGCACGCTGCTCCTCGTCGCCTTCGACGCGGACCTCCAGGTCGCCACGCGGGATCCCGGCCGTGGCCAGTCGGGCAACCTCGCTGGCCACACGCGTCGGCCGGCAATCACGCTGGGCATGGTCGCGCGGACGGTTGAGATCGAGCATCTGCTCGGCCAGTTCGTGCATGCGTAGCAGCTCATCAATCGCCAGCTCCACGAACTCGCGGGCTTCGTCGTCGTGTCCGACCCGCCGATGAACGACCTCGAGACAGTTGCGAAGGTTCGCAACCGGGTTGCGGATCTCGTGCGCCAGCTGAGCCACCAACCGTCCCGACGCGGCGAGGCGCTCGCGCTGCATGAGGTCGGACTGGAGTGCGGTGAGGCGCGCATTGCGATCCTTCAGTTGCAGCGCGGTCTCACGGAGCTCGGCGAGTCGAGCGGCGAGCGCCCGGCGCATGTCGTCGAATTGCGCCGCGACACTGGCTACCTCGGACAGATGGGACCGAGGAAGCGGCGCGTCGAACTCGCCCTCGCGGATCGCCCGCGCGGCGCGGGCGAGTTGAGCCACCGGGGCGCTCACCCGGGTCGCCAGCCAGGTACCCAACAACATGGCGAAGGCCACCGCCGCCGCCGCAGAAATCGCCGCCGTGCGGCGCAAGTTCGGGAGGAGCGCGAGTTCGTCGCGCATGCTGCGCACGAACAATACGTGGCCGGCATCGTCCAGCATGGCCGAAACGGCGATGTAGCGTTCGCCGTTCAGCAGGACGTCTTGCGCGGTGCTGGTCGTTCCGACGGTTGCGAGCCGGTCATTGAGCGCGCGCGCCACCGTGGAGTCCATCGTCGTGGCGGTGATGGAGTCAGACTCGGACGAGACGATCACCACGGAGGAACGCGTCAGCCCGGCGAGCGCAAAGGCCTGCTCAACGTCGAGCGGGGAGGCGAGACCGGCAGCGCCGACCCATTGGCCGTCCTTCACCACTGGGGCGAGAGCCACGTTGCGCACCACGAGGCCATCGGTGAACATCTCGACCGGCATGTCGCCCTTGCGCGTCCGGTCAATCATCGATTGGACGGGAAGGGGACCAAGCAGCGTGCGACCGTCACGCCCTACAATGATTGGCAGCCCGTGTCCCAAGGTCGCGCGCGACCGCTCGATGACGCGCAACAAGCCCTCGTCGGCCCCGCCGGCATTCGAGGCCGCCATGGCTTCGACCAACCCGGGGGCGTGAGCGAATTCCTTGGCGTACATCATCATCGCGTCAGCATGCGCCGAGTTCCGATCGGCGAGCAGACGCGGCGCCAACTCGAGGTCGGTGCGCGCCTTGGCTTCCAGCGAGGCCACCAAGCGTCGGTCGAGCACGATGCCCGCAGGCACCATGCCGGCGAGGATCGCGACGGCCACCGTTCCCGCGAGGGCTCGTGAGATCGGAATCAGCGGTTTCACGCGGAAACGGAATGCCGAGCTATCGCGAGGCGAGGCTGTTGACAGACGAACAACTGTCTCCAGATGAAGAATGAGCGCACCCGGTGAATATCGCGCCCTCCGCCCGTCTTCGCGAAACGGGTGGCTATCGCGCACGTTGGGGTTATCGACCCGTACTTCGCTCGAGAGAAGGACAGGATTCCGTTCCCCGCGATGGCGTTGGACATGTTGTAAAGGTGTGCCCCGGCCGTACTTTCCGCCACGGCGACCGCAGGGGCGTGCGAGACTGCCGATACCGATGCGGTGGCAGGCAGGAGGAGCAAACGCTTCATGACGATTGCCTCGGGACCGGGTGGCGTCGCGGTGACCCATAATGGACGCCGGTTGACGCCAGTCCCTACAGCAAATGCGCAACCAACTGGGGCGCCCGGCGTGGATGCTGGGACAACCACCTGCGGCGCTTGTGCTTACCTCTGTATGGGATTTCTGGATCGCCGGGTGCGCACGTTCGAGGAACAGGGTTGTCCGGCGATGAAACATGGTGGCGAAACGCCGAGCGGAGGAGCGCGAACGCTCCGGATCATTCCGCCGTGATGTCGAACGCATGGTCGTCAAGCTCGTAGAAAGCCATGATCGCGCCGCCATCCTTCGCGGGGGCGATCGGTTCCGTGGCACGGCGCGACTCTCTGGGCGGCGCTGAGTTGGACAAACAGGTCAATGCACTCACTTCACTCGCCGACCGATGACAGACGGAACCGCGAGCGCTCAAGCACGCCGACCTCACACGCGCCGCGCTCACGTCCGCAGCGCAGCTTCTCCAGGACCTCATTCACACCTGGACGCAGAAACCAGTATCGGTGCTCAGCGGATCGCGATAGCAGCGGCGCTCGGATTTCCTGCGGGCCTCAAGCGACGGCTGCCCTCAATGGTGCAAGGCGCGCCCCAGGCTGACGTACGACGCATGCTTGCCGTCGACTTCTCTCTTAACTTATGGGTATCGCCGTCGTTATCCCCGCACCCCTCGTGCGATGCGACGGCTCTCTCTCGCCGCATCCTCCGTGCGTCTCAGCTTCCATGATCCTGTCGCCGACGGGTACTTGTATCTCGGCATCGGCGAACCAGAAGCCGAAGGCGTGTATTTCCGTCGCGCGCGGCCGCCGTTGCTCACGATCGCATGGAATCGTGGGCCGGCGCAGGTAGTGGTGGTAGACGATCTGCCCGTGCCGGTTCCTGCCGGAGCGTTCGTCGCACTTGTCGTCAATCAGACGTTTCGATTCTCGCATCCCGGGCATGTGGTGCTCTGGCAGTTCGATCGTGACTTCTACTGCATTGTCGACCACGATCCCGAAGTGTCGTGTGCCGGTCTGCTGTTTTACGGCGCCCACGGCGTGCCCGTGCTGCCGCTCAGCGATGCCGAGCAGCCCCGTTACGGGGCGTTACTCGACGTGTTCGTCGAGGAAATGGGCACCCGCGACGCCATTCAGGGCGAGATGTTGCGCATGCTGCTCAAACGCCTGATCATCAAGCTCACGCGCATAGCCCGCGCGGCGGCTGGGCCGCCCACGCTTGCCGGACCACATCTCGACATCGTGCGACGGTTCAATCTCTTTGTCGAGCAAAACTACCGCACCCATCATCGCGTGCAGGATTACGCCGCGATGCTCAACCGCTCGCCCAAGACGCTCAGCAATCTGTTTGCACGTTTCGAACAACCAACGCCGCTCGCGATCATCAGGGCTCGCCTGTCGCTTGAGGCGCGACGACTTCTGCGCTACACCGACCGCAGCGCCAAGCAGATCGCCGAGCAACTGGGGTTTGCCGATCTTGCCACGTTCGGACGGTTTTTCAAGTCGGAGCATGGCGTAGGGCCGGCCGCGTTCCGGCGAGGCCGTGGGGACGCGTCGATGGCCCTCCGGTCGCACGAAGCTGCTGCCGGCGCGTTTGCGCAGGGAAAAAGTGCCGACATCATGGGATGAGCAGCCGTAGGCATGGCGGGCGGTCGCAAGCATGATCATTCAATCGCCGGCATCGTGCCGGACGCTTCATCTGCTACGTGAGGAGCCGTTCCCATGACCACGCTCGACAATGCTGTGCTTCCGCAGTTCGCCGTTCCCACTCGTGACCAGGTCAGCGCGGCAGATCAGGAGCGATTCGACGCCTTCACGAAGACGCTTGGCTTTGTCCCGAACCTGTACGCCACCTTCGCCCACTCCGGTACTGCGTTAGGCGACTACCTCACACTGCAAAACCGCCGCGCGTCGCTCACCGCGCGCGAGCGTGAGGTCGTGAACCTCGTGGTCAGCGAAGTGAATACCTGCGATTATTGCCGCGCCGCGCACACGGCCATCGGACGCATGCAGGGTTTCACGGATGAGCAGATCCTCGAGGTCCGCGCCGGCACGGCGTCGTTCGACCCCAAACTCGACGCACTCGCTCGCTTCGTCCATGAAGTCGCTGTCTCGCGCGGGCATCCGGCCGCCGCCAGCACCGCCGCCTTTCTCGCCGCCGGATTTACTCAGGAGAACGTCGTGGACGTCGTGATCGTGATCGGTGACAAGATCATCACCAATTACTTGCACGGCGTGACTGGTGTTGCCGTCGATTTCCCAGCGGCGCCAGCTCTCAACTTCGGGTGACCGCAGGCATGTAGCGGGACGCGGCAGCGGCGGGCGGCCTGGCAAGATAAAGCCATGGCGCCAGCCGCTGCAGCGGTTTGGCCGTCGGCCGTCTCGCAGGCGAACCGTGCCGTGACGGGCTCGCCTTTGTTGAATTTCGTTGTGCCTTTTTGCCCCTCATTGTTGTGCTCGTTCTGCGCGTGGGACGAGTCATGGAGCAGGTGCAGCGTCCCGGGGGTACCCCAATCATGCGCCCTTACGCTCTGACGTTCCCGCTGGCGTTGCTCATCGTCGGCACGAATCTGCTGCAGGCGCAGCGGCCGGTCGGTGCAACGGTGTCGCCCGGCGCGGTCGGTCCCGCTGCTCCGGTTGCGACACCAATCGGCGGACTCGTTACCCGTCCGCTCACTTCCGCCCCTCTCGGCGAAGGTGCGGCGCCGCCGGTGATCCGGCGAAAGCACGGCTCCATATTGCGGTCATACGTCGCTGACGCGCCGCTCGCGCGCGGTGGGGTGGTGGTGACGCAGCACAACGTCGCGGCGCCCGTGTCTCGCCCCGTGTGGATACCGACAGCGGAAAAGCCGCGTTGGGTGATCGATTCCACGCTCAAGAAGGTGCAAGCGTATCGCGATCTGATCGTCACAGATGTCGTATGCAACTACGGCGGTATCTGCGTCGATCGGCAGGTGCGTATAAAAGCGCGTTGGGTGGCGCGCTGCGGGTGCTACGCGTTTCTGGATGGATGGGGGCGCGCCTGGCGCGTGGAGTAAAGCTGTGGGAGCTCAAAGTCCGCGTTCTCCACGACACCGCTGACGGCAGCGCGGGCGCAACGCCGGACCGAGCCGCGACGGAGGACTCCCGCCGATCGGGGCCTATCTCCCGGCCGCAGCGGACGTGCGGTGTCCTTACGCGGAAATCGAAGAGCCGCCATCGATATGTATGCCGTTGCCTCTAGGAGGCACGGGTGAGCTCCGCCATGTTATGGCCATGCTCCAATCGCTACCCAGTCTGCTCGCCTGGATCTTCGGGACGAGTCTTGCGGCCATCAGCGGCGCCGTTACCGCAAAAACGGCAGCGGAGTTTTATGGGTCGCTCGACCGGCCACCTTGGGCGCCACCGGCTTGGCTGTTCGGACCGGCCTGGACCCTGTTGTACGTGCTCATGGCGATCGCGGCGTGGCGGATCTGGCGTGAGGCTGGCTTCAGCGGCGCCCGAAGCGAGCTCGCGTTGTACGGGGTGCAGCTGGTGCTGAACACGTTATGGAGTTGGATTTTCTTCGTGAAGCAGAGCGGCCGTGCGGCCACCGTCGAGGCCCTCTGCTTGTGGCTGGCGATCGTGGCCACCATGATCGCATTCTGGCGTCGCGATACGATCGCGGGCGTACTGTTCATTCCGTATCTGCTCTGGGTGTCCTTTGCCACCGTTCTGACGATTGCCATGTGGCGGCGTAATCCCACGCGGCTGTAAACATCACATTTCGCGCCTGGTCTACGTGAGGTAGATCACGGTAACGATCGACCGGGAATAGAAGTTGCGCTCGGTACAGTCATGTCCTACGGCCTTGTCTTCGGCGCGATCGTGGCGTTTCTCTTCCTGGCCGTGCTCATCGGCGGGCTGGTGTGGTGGGTACAGCGGCCGCTATCGGCGCGTCACGAAGACGGTCCGCGCGTGCAACCGCTCTTTGGCAACGATCGGGCGTCGGTCTATTCGCGCCATGAAGACCAGCGTGAGTACGCCGCACACGACGCTGAGGCGGACGATGACAAGGCGCACGTGATGGCGGCTCGCATGGCACGTACACATACTGCGCCTGCCACCGCCGCAGGGCCACCGGGCGCATCCGAGGGGCGGCCGTCGGCGCACGCGACCGTGCCGCCGTCTACGACGAAGTCGCCGTGGGCGCCGCGAACAGCGCCTTCTTCGCACGAACGCGCCCGCTCGCACCATGGGCGGCAACATGGTGCAGCCGCCGCTGCGATGCGCGTCCCAGCTCCTGCGGCGTCCAACGGACGTCCTGACGCGCTGCTGCGCCAGGTAAACGTCGCGCAATCGGCAGCAGCGGCTACCGCATCGCTGACGGATGGACGCGCGGTGCGCTTTACGGTTCCGGCCGACCGCACGTTACAGTTCCTTCCCGGTCGCCTCGATGCTGTGGGCGGGCTCGACGCCGGACGTGAAGTGCGCTTTGTGCGACTCCCTGACGAAGACGCAGTCGTGACTTTCGGGCGACTGGAAGGTCAACCGTACCGGCACGTGCAGCTGGCGGATCCGACAGTCAGTCGGTCTCATGCGCGGCTGCGTTTCGCTGCGGGACGCTGGTACCTCACGAACCTGTCCACCACGAATCCTGTGCTGCAGAACAGCCACTCGCTCACCGTTGACGTGGAGTCGCTGCTCGAGGATGGTGATCGCGTGGAAATGGGCGAGGTGGTCTTCCGGTTTCGCGCATGATACTCGAAGAGCAAGGAGACCTTTCCGTACTCGGTGTGCTTGAGGACGAGTACGAGATCATGGCCGAGCTGGGGCGCGGCGGCAGCGCCGTGGTGTATCGGGCGAGAGACCGCGCCCTCGGACGCGACGTGGCCATCAAGGTCGTGCAAGGACGTGCCGGATCGATCGACGATGAGAATATCGCCCGTCTCGCGCGCGAAGCGCGGATGGTGGCGCAGCTGCAACACCTGCTTATCGTGTCGGTGTACGCGGTCAAGCGCGTGCCCAACGGTCTCGCGCTGGTGATGCAGTGGGTACCTGGGCGAACGTTGAAGCAGGTGATCCTCGAGGATGGCGCCCTCGACACGGAGCGCGCCGAACAGGTCATGCGCGATATCGCGATGGCGCTCGCCTACGCGCACACCCGGGGTGTCATTCACCGCGACGTGAAACCGGAGAATATCTTTCTCGATGCCGAGAGCGGACGCGCATTGCTCAGCGATTTCGGTATTGCACATTCCAGCGAATTCGACTCGCGCCTCACCATGACCGGCACGGCAATCGGGACGCCGGCGTACATGGCCCCGGAGCAGATCGATGGTGCCGCAGCGAACGCGCGTTCGGATGTGTACAGTCTCGGATTGGTGACGTGGGAGATGCTCGCGGGGCAGCGACCGTGGGAAGGCGAGTCGTTATACCGCGTGCTGTTCAAGCAGAAGCACGACGATCTGCCCGCGCTCGATGAGCTTCGTCGTGATATGCCCGAGCGCCTGCTGTACGTCGTGGAGCGCGCGCTGCAGAAGCGTCCGGCGGCCCGATGGGCAGGCGCCAGCGCGCTGCTTGCGCATCTTGATACGCCAACCCTGCCTCCCGACTGGAAGCAATGGCGCACCGCGCGGCGCAAGCGTCGTTCGCGACAGGAGAGCGACGACGCGTCGCGGGTGCCGAGCTTTCTCGCCGCCGCGTTACAGACGATACGGTTTCGCCGACCGGAGGGCGGAGAGCGCTTCTCTCGCGAAGACCCGGACCGCGTTGGCGCCGCTACCGTATCAGGCACCGCCGTGACGTCGTCCGGTGACGACCGCAGCGCCCGTGTTAATGACGGTGTCGGTGCGGACGTCGGTGACGAGGTAGGCAACGACGAACCCACGTGGGTACATGAAGAGCGCGATACGCGTTCACGGTGGGTCGTGTTGTCCGCGATCTCGGCACTGGTGCTCGCGGTTGCGGGTGGACTCTCGTGGTATGCAATGCGCGGCGAGGAGAATCCCGCCGTTCGGATTTCCGTGGCGGACAACACCGAGCCCGCCAGGGTGGAAGTGTCGGTGGGTGCACCGGCCGCCATCGCGCTACCGAGCAGCGCGGTGGCGGCCGATTCGCTGGATCTCGTCGCACGCCTTGTGGATCCTGCGTCATTCGGCGGACTCTCGCAGCAGACGCAGCCAGGGGTACTTGCCGTTGAGCACGCGGAGACGACAACACGCCAATCACCGGGCACCGCATCTCGGGAAGCGACGGTGCGGACACCGCGACGGACACTGCCGCCACCACCCTCGTTGCCGGGCGCAGTAGTGGCAGCTGCGGCAGCGGTGGCGCCTGCGGCATCGGCCGTGGTGAGCGCGACCAGTGACCGAGGGGTGATCGCTGCGGGCGGACGCCACTCGTGTGAGCTCCTCAACGGCGCGGCATACTGCTGGGGGGCGAATGAACACGGGCAACTTGGCACCGGTGAGTTTGCGCGGCGAGAGGTACCGGTACCGGTGCGTGGCGATCTGGAATTCACGCAACTGTCGGCTGGCGTCTCGCACACATGTGGCACCACGCGTTCTGGCGACGCGTACTGTTGGGGTGCCGATCAGTACGGACAGTTGGGAGATGCCACGCGGATCTCGCGTGACGCGCCTGTGCGTGTGGTGTCGAATCTGACCTTTCGCCAGGTATACGCGGGTCGGCATCACAGCTGCGCGCTCACCACCGGTGGACAGGTCGCATGCTGGGGAGCCAACGGCAGCGGTGAATTGGGAGATGGTACCACAAACGCGCGTCCCACACCCGCGCTGATTGCGACTAACGCCCGCTTCATTGCCGTGGCGATCGGATGGCAGCACAGCTGCGCGATCACGATCGAGGGCGAGGCGTTCTGCTGGGGAGACAACGCCGCTGGTCAGCTGGGTGCTGGCAGTGGCGCATCGAGTCGTTCACCAGTGGCGGTCGTCTCGCCGACGCGTTTCACCAGCATTACCGCAGGCAGCGGGCACAGCTGCGCGGTAAGCGAGCAAGGCGATCTCTATTGCTGGGGACGGAACAGCTTCGGACAACTCGGCAACGGATCAACCGCGTCGCAGAATGTGCCGACGCGAATCCAGACACTGTCGCGCTTCGTGAGTACGACGGCGGGCAGTGTCCACAGCTGCGCTCGCACGACGGCCGGTGCCGTGTATTGCTGGGGTAGGAACAGCTACGGGCAGGTGGGCGACGGTACCATGACGGATCGGGCTGTTCCGGTGCGAGTGGGTGGCGGAGCGGACTTCCGCGCCGTGAATACCAGCGGCGCGCATACGTGCGCAGTGCCGCCCACAGGCGACGCACTCTGCTGGGGCTACAACGTGGACGGCCAGTTGGGCGACGGTACGCGCGCGCACCAACCGCGCCCCGTTCGCGTCGCCACGCCCGCTGCACCGGGTCGTTGAAATGTGTCGCGCCCGGCGTCGCTTTCCGCACCATCCCACCTGGATACCTGTCATGAAAGCGATGATCATGAGTTCCGGACGCGCCATCATTGTCACGCAGCGGGCAAGCCTGCTCGAAGCACGATTGCCTTCAGTGTTCTCACTGATTGCACTGCTTTCAATGCTGTCGCTGCTTGGCAGCTGCGGCGGCGGCGATTCCAGCGGACCGACCACCGTCACCGGGCGGGTGAGCAGTGTCGAGCTGGCGCCTGCGACGCTGACGATCGGTGTGGGCGGGAGTGCGGCGATCGAGCTCACCGCCCTCGATGGCAACGGCGCGAAGGTCATTCCGCAATCGGTGTTCTGGTCGAGCAGCGACGCCACGGTGGCGCGGGTTTCCAGCTCGGGTCTGGTGACGGCGCTGCAGCCCGGCGCCGCGTAGATCGCCGCAACAGTGGAGGGGAAGAGCGCCGTCGCCAACTTGCTGGTCGCACCGGCTTCGGTCGCTTCGATACAGCTCTCCGAAAGTGCGCTCCAATTGCAGGTGGGCGCTCAGGCGCAGATCACCGCGACGACGCTCGATCCCGCTGGAAACGGGCTGCAGGATCGTCTGATCACGTGGCGCAGCAGCAATGCGAGTGTGGCAACCGTGGACAGCACGGGGCGGGTTACCGCGATCGGCACCGGCTCGGCGGCTGTCACCGCCTCGAGCGAAGGGCGCATTGCGACCATCGCGGTGAGTGTCATCGCCGTTCCCGCTGCGTCGGTAACGATCACCCCGGGAGGCGTGGAGCTCGTCGAGGGGCAGACGACGCAGCTTGCCGCGACCGTTCTCGATGCCGCCGGTGCTTCGCTGAGCGGACGAACCGTCTTTTGGAGCTCGAACAATCCGGCCGTGGCAGTTGTGTCATCTGTCGGGGTGGTTACCGGAGTGTCCAGCGGTACGGCGTCCGTCAGCGCCACCAGCGAAGGCCAGGCCGCTTCGATCACCGCGAACGTACGTGCGCGTCCGGCCAGCGTCGTGGTGGTCTCGCCAGGTGCGCTCTCGATGATCGTCGGACAGAACACGCGACTGACCGTACAGGTCACGGATGCCAGTGGCACGGTACTCGCCGATCGCGCGGTGCAGTTCCGCAGCGGCAATAGCAACATTGCCACGGTCACCGCCGACGGTGCGGTCACTGCGGTCGCGGCCGGGGTGACGTCGATCGTCGTAACCAGCGAAGGACTCAATACAACGGTATCGGTCACGGTCAGCCCCGTCGCGGTCGCGTCGGTCAGCGTTACGCCTCAGGAATCGTTGATCATCGTCGGCGAGTCGGTCACGCTTACCGCGGTGCCGCGCGATGCCGCCGGCCAGCCGCTCACGGGTCGTACCATTGCGTGGTCGAGCGGTGCGCCCGGTATCGCCTCGGTGACGGCAAATGGCGTCGTCACTGCGCTCGGTGCGGGGAGCGCCGTGATCCTCGCGTCATCGGACGGGCGCGTGGGCTCCGCCAGTGTCACGGTGCGGGCGCGTCCGGTCGGCACGGTGACCGTCTCGCCGACCGGCATCAGCGTGCCGGTGGCGCAGACCAGCGACCTGACGGCCACGGTGCGCGATGGCGCCGGCGCCGTGCTCACAGAGCGCGCAGTGCTGTGGAGCTCAAGCAACGCGGCGGTGGCGACCGTGTCGAGTACCGGACGGGTCACGGGCATCGCGGCAGGCAGCGCAACCATTACGGCGTCGGCCGAAGGGAAGTCGGGAAGTGCAACGGTATCGGTCACGGTCAGCCCCGTCGCGGTCGCGTCGGTCAGCGTTACGCCTCAGGAATCGTCGATCATCGTCGGCGAGTCGGTGACGCTGACCGCGGTGCCGCGCGATGCTGCCGGCCAGCCGCTTACGGGCCGTACCATTGCGTGGTCGAGCGGTGCGCCCGGTATCGCCTCGGTGACGGCGAATGGCGTCGTCACCGCGTTCGGTGTGGGGAGCGCCGTGATCCTCGCGTCGTCGGACGGGCGCGTGGGCTCCGCCATTGTCGCGGTGCGGGCGCGTCCGGTCGGCACGGTGACCGTCTCGCCGACCGGCATCAGCGTGCCGGTGGCGCAGACCGGCGACCTGACGGCCACGGTGCGCGATGGCACCGGCGCCTTGCTCACAGATCGCGTAGTGGTATGGAGCTCAAGCAACGCGGCGGTGGCGAACGTATCGAGCACCGGACGGATCACGGGCATCGCGGCAGGCAGCGCAACCATTACGGCGTCGGCCGAAGGGAAGTCGGGAAGTGCGGCAGTGACGGTGACCGCGCCAGTGGTCCCGGACACTGTTGGTCGCGTGACCGTGAGCCCATCGAACGTGGACCTGTTCTTCAACGGCCCGACCAATCGCCAGGTTCAGCTCACCGTGCGCATCTTCTCGACCACAGACAAGGAGCTGTTCACCGTGCCGATCATCTGGTCTAGCAACCGATCGTCGGTGGCTACGGTTTCGCTCACGGGGCTGGTGATCGCAGTGAGTGCAGGAGACGCCATCGTCACCGCCAGCGCGGGCGGCCGGAGCGGTACCGCCGTTATCCGTGTGGAGAGACGCTAGTGCCGAGTCTTCGAACACGTCGCATACGAGCGGTCATCGTAACAGCTGTATTGGCGGGTACGCTGGCGGCGTGCGCGGCGTGCGCGGCGGGCACGCCAACCGACACGCGTCGCGTCGCGCTCATTGAACTTTCGCCCGCGCAGATCACCACGTTCGCAGGGAGCACGGTGCCGCTCACCATACAGCTGCAGGACATTTCTGGCAATGCCGTCAGAAGCGCGCCCGTCTTCTGGTCGAGCAGCGACACGGCCGTAGCCAGCGTCTCGAGCAATGGTGTGGTGGTCACCCGCATTCCCGGCGTGGTGAGCGTGGCGGCCAGCGCGTCAGGCGTCAGCGCCGTATCGCAGATCACCGTCATTGAGGTGGTCGTTGTCACCGTGGCGCCGGCGTCGGCGACCATCAGCGCGGCGGGCGCGGTGCAGCTTGCCGCGCGCGACAAACGCGGTGACGTGATCAGCGGGCGCCCGGTCATGTGGGCGTCATCCGACTCGCGCCACGCGCTGGTCAGCACGAGCGGCTTGGTGCTTGGCATACGCAAAGGCTCTGTGAACATCACGGCCACCGCCGATGGGGTGAGTGGCACCAGTCGCATCACCGTACGTTGACGCCACCGCGAAGCCCGACGAGAAAATCGACATGACGAACTTTCCGATTTCAACAAACCGATGTACCGTACCGTTCGCCACGCTGACCTTGGCTGTGGCGTTCCTCGCGCCCTGTCGCGAGGCGAGCGCGCAGCCACTGGTGCTCAAGCGCTCCCTCACGCTTCCTGCCGCTCCCGGCTGTGTCGCGACAAAGCCGGTGGTCGCCGCTCCCGTCTCGCGCGATAACGCGGAGGCGCGACGGTTGGTCGCGGCAGGACAGGAGGCCGCGCTGCAGGGGGATCAACGCGCCGCTCGTGATGCGTTTGTTCGCGCTGCGGCGCTGGACCCCTCCGACGCCCGCACCGTCTATGAGCTCGGACGTCTTCACGAGGAACTTGGTGAACGTGTGCTAGCCACTGGTGCGTATTGCCGGTACCTGCTCGTGGCGGCGGCGTCGAAGGAAGCCGACGACGTCCGTTCCCGTCTCTCGCGGTTGCTGCCTTCGGAACGCACGGATGCCGTCCGCCAGGGTCTGGAGCGTTTCCGGTACGGACTGACGCAGTTTGACGCCGAGCGATTTCAATTTGCGGAAGTGGCCTTCGACGACGCGGTACGGGTGATCCCCACCGCCCCGGAAGCGCTCTTCAATCGCTCCTTGGCGCGCATGTCGTTAGGGCGTCGGAATGATGCGCTCCGCGACCTCGAAACGTACCTGTCCCTTGTGCCGAACGCAGAAGACCGCGTGGCAGTGGCACGTGCGTTTGGCGCATGGCGAAGGCCGGTGTATGAGCCGTCCGCCGCGTTCACTCGCGGTCTTCTCCCCGGCTTCGGCCAGTTCTACACCGATCGCGCCGGCCGAGGCGTAGTGGTGGTGGGGACGGTCGGGGCGGCGATCGCCGCCGCGTTGTACTCCAGGACGGAAACGCGCGAAATCCCGTTTGTTGATCCCAACGGGATGCCGGCGCCATTTACGGAATCAGCGGTGGTGTATCCCTATCGCACGGCCGGGATAGCGGCCGCAGCGGGCATCACGCTTCTGGCTGCCCTGGAAGCCACCCTGTTCGCTCGGCGATCGCAACGCACGCCGGTGCAGGTGAGGCCCCGTGTGACCCTGCGGGGCGAATCAGCTGTACTGCTAAGTGTGAATTTCTGATTGGCGGCACGTCGTATGGGCCGGCGTGTCGCCGTCACCGCAAAATGCTGAACGCGAATTCACGAACTTGTGTCATTTGCCTGCTGTCACGTAGCGGCGAGCGGGTCCTTGTCTGAAGGTTACGGGGGAAGAGGAGTAGCCGTCACATGTATGGCGTCCCTCCCGCTTTTCACATTGCTCCGATTTCCTCCTGGCGCCTTGCTGGGCGTGAACTTCAGCCCACCTCCCCATGGCCTTTATTCGCTGTATTGCCTGCGGTTCGAAAGCGCTGGTCGCGGCGTCGCAGTGTCCGCGTTGTTCGGTGCCCTTTCATCTGCACGACAGATGCGGTGAACGCGCGCGCCTCGTGAAATGCCGTGGCTGCGGGATCATGCACCGCTTCGATCACAGCTGCCACTGGTGCGGCGTGCTTGCCGTTCCGGCATGGCGTCAGCCGCGAGTCGTGGCTACGGCGGCGGCCTTGCTCTTCACGGTAACGGCGCTCGGCGGGGCGTGGCGGGCCGGTATCGACCCCGACGCACTTTTTGAAAGGCGCGAGCGGGCTGTTGAAACGGAGCCAGTCGTCGTGATTGCTGCCGCGCCGACGGTGAAGGCGCCGGGCGCGCTACCGGATATCGAGGAGGGTCTGACGTCAACGCTGCATGCCTCCACGGTCGCACCACCCAACCCGGATAGCGTGCACTGGACGCCGGCCGTGGCGCGGACGTGGGTGAATGTTCGTGAGGACGCCAGTCGCGGTGGGGAGGTCGTGGGGATCATCAAGCCCGATTCCCGGGCGCTGCTCGGCAGCACGGAACGGGCAGGGTGGCGACAAGTACGCTCTGCCGAAGGCGCCGGTTGGGTTGATCCCAAGCTGTTCGTAGCCGAAACGTTGCTCACTCGGAATGAATAGCCTCCAAACAGACAGGGTACGGGTTTCCCCCACCTTGGTGTAGTGGAGAAAGCCTGAATCTGGCGGCATTTCCCGACTTCTCGCGCGCATGGGAATGACGATTCTCACATGTAGATCTGAGATTCCTATTCCCCTGGTCGGGCTCCATTATGCTGTCAGCCACCGCTGAACATGCGCTTCGCTCCGTACTGCTGCTGGCTCGCCTGCCCGAGCCGTTTCCCTTTTCTGCCGACGCCTTGGCGAGGGCGCTTGGCGCTCCGCAGAACTACCTCTCCAAGACGCTTAACGCGCTGGCAAAGGCCGGTATCGTGCACAGCTGCCGCGGCCCGGCTGGTGGGTTCACCTTGGCCATTCCCGTGTCCACCCTGACGATTGCGCAAGTCACCGCGCCGTTCCGGGAATCCCGCGGGTCGCCCGTCTGCCTTTTGGCTGATCGTCCGTGCGATCGGGGTGCGCCATGTGCCGCCCATGCACGGTGGCGCGCCATCGCCGATCATTCCGATGCGGCGATGGAGCGGACGACCATTGCCGAGCTGTTGGGCGAAGAGACGACGGCGACTGCCCAACCGGCTGAAGTTACCGAGACGCCGATCCCGATCGCCGCCCCCTCGCGCACCGGTCGTTCCGCGCTACTGTCGGTAAGGTCGCTGGGGAGGACAAACGCGTCTGCACCCAAAGTTCGTCCCGCCTGATCTCGTGGCGACAGTGCTCCTGCATGACTCACGTCGGAGCGGGGTCGGCTGATCGATAAGCGGCAGTCGCTTCAAAGATCCGCTCCAAACGGCGACGCCGCGCCAAGAGGCGCTCGACGAATCAGTTGAAGCTACGCGCACCGCCCGGTACCGTGTGAGGGTGACCATCGCCCACCGCTACATTGCCGAGTTACCGCTGGCGCTTCCACGGCGGCCGTGGCGTACGCGTTTTGCTCCGGCACCCACCGGCTACCTGCATCTCGGTCATCTGGTGAACGCGCTGTTCGTCTGGGGCATTGCCCGGGCACACGGCGGGCAGGTGCTGCTTCGCCTTGAAGATCACGACGGCACGCGCTGTAAACCCGAGTTCGAACGCGCCTTGCTCGAAGATCTCGATTGGATGGGGCTGCATCCGGACATCGGCACGATCGCGAGCTTCCGCGACGCGACACCCGGTGTGCGACCGCATGTACAGCGTCAGTCCGACAATGGTGCACGCTACGCGGCCGCGCTCGCGGAATTGCAGCAACAGGGACTGGTCTATCCCTGTGTCTGCACGCGCCGAGCGATCGCCGAACGCAGCCCGCATATCCCTGGGGAAGAGCCGCGATATCCCGGCACCTGTGGCCCTGCCGGTCACCCCCTTCACGCCACGTTGGCGCGCCGGGTGCGCATGTACGAGGAACGCGAATCGTTCACCGATCTGCGCTGCGGCGACATCACGCAGCATCCGTCGGCACAGTGCGGCGACCTGCTTGTCCGCGACCGGCACGGCCAGTGGACATACCAGTTTGCCGTGGTCGTGGACGATCTGGCGCACGACATCGATGTGATCATCCGCGGCGAAGATCTCCTGGCGAGCACCGGCCGCCAACGTCGAGTGGCGCGATTGCTGGGGCGCACCCGTCCGCTCGCTTTTCTGCATCACCCACTCATCACGCATCCTAACGGCCGCAAGTTGAGCAAGGCCAATCGCGACACGTCACTCCGGGAACGTCGGGCGCAGGGGGCTACCCCGGCAGTGCTGCTGGGAGAGGCGGCCTTTCATGCCGGGCTGCTGAGCACGGTCCGGGAGCTCTCCGTGGAGATGCTCCCGCCGTTGTTCATTTTGCGCTGAGCATCCCCAGCATCCCCAGCAACACCAGCAGCACCCATTGCGGACCCTTGAAGCCGTCGGTCCGATCGTCGTAGCTCTCGTCGAGTGAGTGCGCGTTGCGTCCCACGCCGCCGCCGTCGAGCGTCAGCGAGGGAATGCGCAGATTCATCGGAATGTTGGCGTCGGTGCTCGACGTGGTGAGCGGCGCGTAGATGTGCATCGTGCGTGCCGCCGCCAGCGCCGTGCGCACCACGAGACTGGTATCCGGCGTCATGCCAGCCGGGCGGATGCCGATCGTGTCGATGGTGAGGTCGAGCGGCTTCTGCGACAGCGGCCACCGCGCTCTTTCCTCGGCGAGTGCCCGACGAAGAATGACCTGCACGCGAGCATCTGCGTCGGTCAGTGCCTCGGCGGATTCGCTACGCAGGTCGAGGTCGAACGAGCCCGCGGCGGAAATCGAGTTGACTGACGTCCCGCCGGTAATGGTCCCCACGTTAAAGGTGACCTTGGGATTGGCGGAGACCTGCAGATCGCTGATGCCGGCAATGGCACGACCCACCGCATGGATGGGGTTGGGCATGCCGAAGGCGCCATAGCTGTGCCCACCCGGGCCGGAGTACGTCACGCGATACCGATTGCTCCCCACACCGCCGTTCGTGATGTCATATCCCGTTCCGTCGATCGAGAAAAACACATCGATGGAATCCTTGAGTGAGCCGGTGAACAGCGCGCGAACGCCGCGCAGATTGCCGGCGCCCTCTTCACCCACCGTCCCAACCACGAGCAGCCGACCGGCGAAGGCGATCTTCTGCTTGATCAGCTGCCGCGCCACGCTCAACGTCACGGCGAGTCCTCGGCAGTCGTCGCCGATACCGGGTCCGGAAAACCGTGTGCCTTCGCGACGCACCGTCACATCGGTGCCTTCCGGGAACACGGTGTCGAGATGACCGCTCACCAGCACCGTTGGCCCCGGGCGCACACCGCGAATCTCGCCGATCACGTTTCCCTCGCTGTCGATTCGCACCTGCTGCACGCCGAGTTCGAGGAGCTGCTCGCGGAATAGTGTGGCGCGAGCAGCCTCCTTGAACGGCGGAGCCGGTACCTCACACAGCGCCACCTGCTGTTGGAGCGTCCAGGCATTGTCCTGTTCGATGTCGTCGAAGGCCCGCACGACAGCGGGCACGTTGGCCAGTCGATCGAGTGAGACCTCCAGCGGAGTGACCTTCGCGACCGGACGCGCTGCCTGGGCGCCGACGGGCGTCGCGACCGGCAACAGCGCACACCACGCGACGAGCGCTCGGGCGCGAGGCGGGCGTATCGCGAACCAACGTCGAGCAGGGCGAAGGCGAGGCATCTCAGGCATAAGCGGGCGCAAGCGTCGAAGTGGTCGTGGCAAGACGGCAGAGGGCGGACACCCGGCACGTGACGAACGTGTCTAAAAGGTAACGCACCGCAGTGGCCACGAATTACATTCAAATGTACGCATGCGATTCCCCCCACATCGATTACGACGTTTCGTTTTCACGCTGACCGCAGCGGCGTCTTTACTGCTGCCCGATACGGCCGACGCTCAGCGGAGCACGCGCTGCGACCGGAATCAGCGCGTCCGGTCGGTACGGTTCGACGGGAGTCCCGCCTTTGACGAGGTCACGCTCGCCGCGTCCATCGTGACGCACGAAGCGGGACTCAAGACCCGGCTCTTCCGCATCGGGGACGCGCCCTGTCTCGACTCGCTCGAGCTACGCCGTGATGCCCTGCGTCTGGCCGTTCTGCATCGACAGGCGGGATGGTTTGCAGCGTCGGTTTCGCCGGTGGTGGCGCGCTCAGCCAAGGGGGTGCGCTTGCTGTTCGCCATCACTCCCGGCCGGGAAGCGATACTCGACTCGGTGTTGATCACCGGGTTGCCCGATACGCCGGATGGACGTCGGCCTTTTGACGCGCCACTCCGCACGCTCGAGAACAGGCGT
The DNA here is from genome assembly GCA_038250435.1 of Gemmatimonadales bacterium. Classification (GTDB taxonomy): domain Bacteria; phylum Gemmatimonadota; class Gemmatimonadetes; order Gemmatimonadales; family Gemmatimonadaceae; genus Gemmatimonas. The sequence continues at coordinate 46,647 of JBBSCJ010000001.1, forward strand.
TTCGACCGGACGCGCGTCGATACCACGGTCGATGCGGTCCTGGCGCGTCTGCGCGACGCCGGATATGCACGGGCGACGCGACCGGTGAGTACGGTTACCATCGATACCGCGCAGGCCCTCGTGCAGCTGACGATGGACTTTGACGTCAAGCGACCGTTGACCATCGGTGAGGTACAGATCGACGTGCAACCGTTGCGCGCCGGTGATCAGCGGGTGGACTCGGCGGATGTGAAGCGTTTGGTCGCCGTACGCGCCGGGCAGCCGTTCAGTGCCAGCCGTATTCTCGAGTCGCAACGGGATCTGTATCGCTCCGAAGCCTTCCGGTTGGTGCTGGTCGACACGATCACGCCCGAAGGTTCCGCGCGTGACTCGGTCATCAACTTGCGCATCTCGGTCGCGGAGGCGCGTTCGCGGAATGCCCGCGTGGGAGTGGGGTGGGCCACGCAGGACTGCATTCGTGCGGAAGGGCGCATCACCGACCGCGGCTTTCTGGGTGTCGGGCGTCGGCTCGAGTTCTCTGCGCGCGCGTCAAAAATCGGCTTGGGCGATCCGGTGGATTTTGCGCCCGCCCTCTGCTCCAACGTGATCCGCGCCGACCCGTTCAGTGAGCGCCTGAATTACTACGTCGGCGCCACTGTAACCAATGCGCGCCTTTTCGGCTGGCCGGTGATCCCGGTGTTCACCGTATACAGTGAACGGCGCGGCGAGCCGTTTGCCTTTCTTCGCGAAACATCCATCGGGACCCTCTTCGAGGCGTCACGGCAGTTTACCCCGCGACTCTCCGGAGTAGCGGGGGTGCAGTACGAAAATGGCCGAACGATCACCGATCCAGTGGTTTCCTGTTCGCGATTCGGCCAATGCCGCCCCGAAGATTTTGTTCAGACACTGTTCGGGCGCGGTGTCGCGATCGCCAACACCGGTGTCGCATACGATCGCACCAATGATGTGGTGAATCCCTCAGGCGGCTGGAGGGTACGGAGTGAGGTGCGGGCGGGCCAGACGTTTTCGGAGCTGGTGCGTTCGCTGCGATTCTATCGCACCACAGGTGAGGGATCGACGTATTTCCGTTTTCTGGGAGGTATCATTGGCACGCGCGTGCAAATTTCCCGCGCGTTCGCACCGGGGGCTGATCTGGTCGACGGCTCACCGCTGATCCCGCCGCAGGAGCGACTCTTTGCCGGTGGCCAGAATTCCGTGCGCGGGTTCCAACAGAATCTGCTCGGGCCGTTGGTGTACGTCGTGTCCGACGTCACGCGAACCATTGCTCCGGACGGTACGCTGTCGGTCGTGGTAAACGACGGGGCGACATTCGTGCGCGCTGTCCCGCGCGGGGGTACCGGGCTCCTGGTGGGCAACGTCGAATGGCGTCGCAACCTCGGCCTGCTCGGCGAGGAACTTCAGTTCGCCGCCTTCGTCGACGCCGGCAATGTCTGGGAGTCGGGAGCGGAGGGATTTCGTTGGGGTGACGTGCGCGCCACTCCCGGCGTTGGCTTGCGGATCGCCACGCCGCTTGGCCCGTTTCGCGTGGACATCGGGTATCAGCCGTACCAGCCCCCGCTCGGGCGCGCGTTGTTCTTCAGCACGGCGGACGACGCGGCCAACGGCGGACAGATCCTGTGCGCCAGTCCGCGTGCGGTCGGCGCCGGGGGAAGCGGCACGGACATCTTCAACTGCCCGAACAGCTTTCGCCCGCCCAGTGGCCGCGGGGTGCTGTCGCGACTCGCGTTCCACTTCGGTCTCGGACAGGCGTTCTGATGGCGAAGAAGATGTCGGCGCGCGTGCGTCGCTTCTGGTGGGCAGCGGCGATCGTGATGGGAACGGCTGGTGGATTCAGTCTCTCGTACCTCATCGTGATCAACACCGATGCCGGGCGCGGATGGCTGCTTTCCACCCTGGTCGCGCGCGCCAACGGCATCTTCAAAGGACGCGGCACGCTCCGGATCGGCGTCCTTCGGGCGATCAGCCCGGGTCGCGTCGTAGCCGAAAAGGTGTCGCTCGTGGACACGGCGGGTGTGCCGGTGATCTACGCCGAACGCGTCGAGGGTACGCTCAATGTCCGCGGACTCTTCAGCAGGGCGATTCACATCCGCACGCTGACGGTGCAAGGGCTCCGCCTCGACCTGCGTCAGGATACGGTGGGTCCGTGGAACATCAGCTACCTCATCTCCGGCGATACGATCAAGAAGCTCAAAACCGGCCCTGGGTTCGGTGATGATGTACGCATCGATTCGCTCCTCGTGAATGGTGGACGCGTCACGATGGTGGGCCCGTGGGCACCGCATCCGATGTTCACCGGCGCCGCGCGCGACAGCGTGATCGCGGTGCGCAAGACATTGCACGATATCATCCCCGGCCCCGCTGGGGTCTACTTTCAGCGGCGTGTGGTCTCGCTCGACCGGGTTCGCGCGCACGAGGCCGTGATCGTCGATATCCAGAAGCGTCCGGCGTCGATGTTCGTCGACTCGTTCAGCGGCGAGGTCTCCGATCCGCCGGTGCGTATCGCGCACGCGAACGGACTGTTGCGATGGACGTCGGACTCGCTGCAGATCCGTCTCCCGGATGTACGGTTGCCGAATTCGCGCGCTAGCGCGATCGGGGTTGTAGCATGGAATACGCCCGGTCCCGTGCGCTACGACGTGCTCGTGCAGGCCGATGCGGGCCTTTCCGATCTGGGCTGGATCTGGGACGTGCTCCCTGAACGCGGGCGCGGACAGGCAACCGTACGCATGCACACGTTGGCCGATGCCAACGATGCCGAATATACGCTCACGAAGCTGGACGTTTCCTCCGGGAGCTCCCGCATTCGCGGCGCCATCAGTGTGATCGTGCGTCCTGCTGAACTGCTGCTGCGCGCGGTGGACCTCGACTTTGCACCGATGCAGAGCGACCTGATGCGGCGCATCAGCTACGAGGCGCTCCCGCCGGAGATCGACGGTACGTTTACGGGACGCCTGGTCGCCAAGGCGGGTGGTCCGCTTACCGCGTTCAAGATGGACCTGCTCGACGCGCGCTTCGCCGATGCGCGCGCCGACAACGCGCGCTCGAGTGCGCGGCTGAGCGGCACCGTGTCGCTGGGAGCGCGTCCGCGAGCCTGGGGAGTGGTGATTGCCGAAGCACGCGCCGATCTCCGCTCGGTGCGTCTGCTGGCACCCGCCCTTCCGGCTGTCGACGGTATCGTGACGGCCTCGGGGACGATTCGTTCCGCCGATCTGGAACGCGCTGACGTAGCGGACTTCGGGCTTGTGTGGACCGACGCGGCCGGAAACGTCTCGCGTGTGCGTGGCGATGCGCGCGTACGGTACGGGACAGGGACGCCACGCGTGCAAACGTCGCTCGATTTCGATCCGCTGTCGTTAAAGGCGCTGGCTCGCCTCGATACCACGTTCACGATGCGCAGCACACTGGGTGGGCATGTAGATGCCACCGGGTCGCTCGAGGCGTTGCAGTGGAGTGCCCGGGTGTTTGCGATGGGCGAAGGCCTCGCCGAGAATCGTGTGGCGCTCAGCGGCACTGCGGCGGTGGTCGACTCCCAGTGGCGCGCGACGGCAGAAGGCTCATTGGCAGGCGTGGATGTGCGCGCGTGGCTGGGCAGAAGCGATGTGCCGGCCACTACCCTCAACGGCGACGTACGTGTGTACGCGAGCGGTACGCGTCCGCTCGCACCCGATGCGACGTTTGTTTCGCTGGTCGAAGGTGGTGGGGACATCGCGATCTCCCAGTCGATGGCCGACGATCGCCCGGGCTTCGACCTGATCGCCAGCGCGTCGCTCGATCGTGACCGGCTGGTGCTCGATTCGGCCACCGCACGGCTTGGCGGCGTGACGTTCGAGGGACGGGGAGCGCTGGCCCGTGACAGTATGCGAGTGGATACGCTCGCCCTTTCGGCGCGTGCCGATTCCCTGTCGCTCGTGCGCGGACAGCTCGAACGGTTGGCGGCGATGATGCAGCCGCTGGATAGTGCGATCGCGACCTCATTGCGTGCGCTCGGCGCTGATACGCTGCGCGGCGACTTGTCGCTTTCCGGATTCCTGTATGGCAGCTTCCGGGATGCCGATGCCACGTTGGCCATCGGTGCGCGTGACATGCAGGTCGGCGCGATCCGCGCCGGACGCATTTTCGGATCGGCGCGCGCGCAGGATGTTTTTACACGTCCAACCTTCGAAGGGGCGGCCACGGCCGACGAAGTCGAGGGGATCGGTGCGATTCGTGTGCAGAGCGCCGAGTTTCGGGTGCAGCAGGCTAATCCGGACAGCGGTATGCTGGTGCTCGACGTGACGTCACAGGACGACGCGCGGCTCGCGATTCGCGGCGTGTATGGGCGCACCGCCGAGCAGTTCGTGATACGTATGGACTCGGTACTGCTGCGCTATGCGGATGTGCGGTGGACCAACGTGAACGCGGTGCAGGTGCAACAGGATTCGCTGGCGCTGCGCATATTGCCCTTCGAGTTGCGCTCAACGCAGGATGGCGTGTTGGCCCTGTCGGCCGATGTCCCGGTGAACGGGCCGGTACGCGGCGATCTCCGTCTCGATCGTTTTCCGGTGGGCGAGGTGGCCACGCTGGTCGCCGGTACGGCGCATGTGGATGGCACGATCACCGGAACCTCATCGTTGCGAGGCACGCGGCAGTTGCCGCTGCTCGCGTGGCAGCTCCAGGGTGATTCGCTGGGGGCGAACGGGATCTTTCTCCCGACGATGCGGTCGGATGGCACGTACGCCGATCGCCGGCTCGTCGCGCGTACGATCATCGACGATAGCACCGGTGGCGTGCTCAGGGCGGAAGCACGGGTGCCTCTCAACCTCACCATCGGTGCGGTGGAGAAGCGGCTGCTCTCCGAGACGATCGATGGTGAAATCGTCGCCGACTCCTTGCGACTCGATGCACTTGGTCTCGGATTTGACGGCGTCAGTCGACTGCGCGGGATAGTCGGCGGTCGTATCACCGTCGCCGGAACCATCGACCGGCCGATCGCGTCCGGCACCATGCAAGCCAGTGGGCTTGGCGCTTATCTGAATGACTACGGCGTCGAGCCGGTCGGTGGTCGATTGTCGCTGCGCGCGTCGGCAGACTCGCTGGTTCTGGAATCGTTCCGGATACAAAGCGGCAGTGCCGCCGATACCATCGGTGCCTCGGGCGTGTTGCGGTTCGTAGCAGGCGAGGCGACCTCGGTTGCCCTGCGAATCGGTGCTAGCAACTTTCGGGCAGCGCGCCAGAACGATGGCACCGATCTCGACGTGAGCGGGAACGTCGCGCTCAACGGCCCACTCAAACGCCCGACGCTCAGCGGCAGCGTGTTCATTCCGATGGCCAACATCGTGATCGATCCGCTCGGTGCGCGCGAGGCGCTCGACCTGTCGTCCGACGCCGCGCGCGCTCTGCTCGGCGCGGACGAAGTGCCGGTGGCCGAGACGGCGGTGCAATCCTTCGCCGCGCTTGGTGGGGCAATCGCGGTGGACAACGCGCGCGTGGACCTCGGGAACAATGTGTGGGTGCAGACGCCCGAGGCGCGCGTCAAGCTGAGTGGCGGCTTGAACATCACCACCAGCGGCGAGTTGCTGGCACTCGAGGGAGAGGTCACAGCCAATCGCGGACAGTATCGTCTGGATCTCGGTGTGGTGAGCCGCAGCTTCAGCGTCGACTCCGGCCGCGTACGCTTCTTCGGCAACGACGCCATCGAGCCGACGCTCGACATCAATGCGACAAATGTGGTTCGCGTGGCCGGTGGTACAGAGGTGCCGGTCCGCGTCAACATCGGCGGCACCTTCCTCAAGCCGGTACTCACTCTCTCGAGCACTGACCCGCTATACGCCAGCGCACCGGAGTCCGAGATTATCTCGCTCCTGATTTTCGGCGCCCCCACGTTTGCGCTTGACGGTCAAAGCCAGAGTACCGTCCGCGCGGTTACGGGCGTGCTGCTTCCCACCGTCGGCGGCTTTGCGGAGGGAGCGTTGCAGCGTTTGCTCCCCGGCCTCAACACCGTGCAGGTGACGACCGCCGGCGGACAGTCACAACAGGAACTCTCGGCCCTGGGACTGCTCGACAATCTCGCGATTTCCGGTGGAAAGCAACTCGGCGACCGCACGTTCCTGCGACTCAACACGGGCATCTGCCGCAGCACGGCGGGTCAAAGCGCGCAACGTGGCGCGTCGGTCTGGTGGGGGGTGGTGGCCGAGTATCGCATCGCGCGCGGACTTACGGGGCAGGTCGGTGTCGATCCCGGCTCCGCACCGTGTAGTCGACTCGGCAATGATCCGCTGCCGCGTCTGCAATTCGGCTTCGACATCTTCCGCGAATGGATTTTTTAGCGTGGCGCGTGGGGACCCGGCGTTCTCCAGGCCTCGGTGCCCCCTGCGTGGTCGGTTCCTCGGCACTCGAGGGGCCCGTTACGACGGCAATCGCCGCAGCGCCTTTCTAAACAGACCGGCCGCGCCGCCGGCGAGCGCACCCAGCGTGGCGGCAAAGGTAATGATCGGCTCGCGCGTGGACTCGTCGCCGAGCAGCACCGCCAGCAGTTCGCGACGCAGTCTGAGCACCACCGGTGACGCGACGCGAATACTGTTGAAGTTGCGGTCGTACCGCGCGCCGATCCCCTCGATCAACGCGGCCGTGCGCGCGAAATACACCAACTCGCCTGGCAGGACAATCGGCCAGTTGAACAGCTCCCGCATCACGCGGTCGGCGATCGCCCGCGCGCGCTCCTCCATCGCTGTCTCACGATAAGCAATCTCGAGCAAGACCTGCACGAGGTCCCGCATTGTTTCACGCGACGTGCCAGCGGCGACCAACCCCAACGCGAAGAAACCGTCGGTCGTTGCTTCGGCATCCTGGCGAATGGCGGCTACAATCGTGTCGAACAGCGCCTTCCGGGTAGGTACCGGCACGTCGATCACCATGCCGAAGTCGAGAAGGATGATCCGTCCCTGCGCATCGACGAGCAGATTACCGGGGTGCGGATCAGCGTGAAAAACGCCGTCGCGCAGCATCATGCGTGCGTAGCTCTCGATGAGCGTCTCCACCAGCACGCGCGGCGAGATCAGCCCTTTCGCGATCTCCGCGTCGAGCGCATCGATGCGCGTGCCCTCGAGATACTCGAGCACGAGCACCTCGCGTCGCGTGAGCGCCGTTTCCACCAGAGGAATACGCAGCCGCCCTTCGTCGGCGAAACGCTCGCGCATGCGCATGCATTGCATCGCTTCGCGCTCGAAGTCCATTTCCTCGGAGACGTGCAGACGGAATTCATCCAACACCACGCGAAAGCCGAGCACGTGGTGGTGCGGGAAGCGGTGGTAGACGAAGTCCACGATGCTTCGAGCCAGCCGTACGTCGCGGCTGACGATCGCCTCGACGTTCGGGCGCAGCACCTTCACCACCACCTCGCGTCCGTGCAGTCGCGCACGGTGAACCTGACCGAGCGAGCCCGCGGCGAGGGGCACCGGGTTGAGGGCGCTCACCACGGTGTCAGGATCGGCGTTCCACGCGCGCTGCAGCACGGCGCGAATCTCCGGCCACGGCACCGTCGGTACGCGATCGGTGAGCGTGCCAAGAGCGGTCAGGTAAGGCTCCCGGATGAGATCGGCTCGGGTCGCGAAGATCTGCGCCAGCTTGACGAACGCGGGGCCCAGCGACGCGATCTGATGCACCAAGGTGCCGGCGCGGCGTGTGTGGAACGGCGCGGTGCGCGTCGCCGGTGCGCCCCACCACACCCACTGTTTGACGTCACGGCGGAATGAGACCACCACCGGTATCACGCGCCACAAAATGACGAGTACGCGTGGCGCATCACGCCAGAGCATGAGCCATCGCATCGTGGAGGATACGGTCCGCGTCGAGACCGGACAATCGCGCCGATGCCGTCCAGAGCTGTTCAGCGGCGCTGTCATTACGCGCGTGACGTGATGGAATCGTGCGGGCGCGGCGTACCCAGTATTCGCCGGTCGATTCGATGGCCTCGTGCGCATACGAGAGCCACACGAGCGTGTCGGCACCCTGATCCGGCGTAACCGCCATGACATCCATCACGCGACGGAGCAGGCGTCCGGCGCCGCCGTTGTTGGTCGCGAAGCGCGTACTCACCACTCCCGGGTGCAGCGCATGCGTGACGACACGAGCGGCGTCGAGACGCGTGGCCAGCACACGGGTGAACCAGACGTTGTACAGCTTGGAATTGGCATACGCGCGCCACCCGCGGAAGTCGCGCTGCAGCTGCAGATCCCGTAAATCCGTTCGCGCATTCTTGTGTGCCCGACTCGAGACGTTGAGCACGCGCGATGGTGCGCCGGTGCGTGCTGAGCCCGCCAAGCGGTCGATCAGCAGCAGCGTAAGGGTGAAGTAATTCAGGTGATTGAGCGCAAAGGTGCGTTCAAAGCCTTCGGTTGTCGTTTCGTACTCCAGAAACAGCGCCCCGGCGTTGTTCGCGAGTATATCAATGCGCGGAAGCCGTGCCAGCAACCGCTCGGCGAGGTCGCGCACCTCGCTCTGGCGCGCCAGATCGGCGATCTCCCAGGTAACGGCGCGGCGTCCCGTGTCGCTCATGATGGACGCGGCCGCAGCGGCCGTTTTCGCGGCATTACGCCCCACGATAACCACGGAAGCACCGGCCTCCACGTACTGTCGCACGGCCGCGCGTCCGATGCCGTCACTGCCGCCGGTAACGACAACGGTCTTTCCGGCCAGCGTTTGGGGAGAAGCGAGGCGATCGGTCACAAGCGTAGAAACCAGATGTCGGGTGATGTCACCCGAGCACAAGCCGGGGCGTAGCTGGACTGCCAGCAGTACCCGACAAACGCGAAAACGGCGCCCGATGATCCCCGGGCGCCGCACGCGCGCTCAACATGGAATCAATTGGCCGTGGCGCTCAGTGCGATCGGGCCGAGTGTTGCGGCCGACGCGGTCGCGGTCTGCAGGCCGGGCTGCGGCCCGAGGGTCCATCGCACCGTGACCTCACCCACCGCATTGGTCACCGCCGACTGCGGGGTGATGCTACCGGCGCCGCTCGCAATGGCGAACGACACGGTCTGGTTGGGGATGGGGAGGTTACTGCCGCCGGTCACCCGCAACACCAGTTGCACCGGAAGGGCGGTGCCGGTGCGGGCGGTCTGGTTATTCCCCTGCGCCACGGTGAGTTCAGCGGGCAAGACCCCGGTCGCGCTGATGATGACGGGCGTAACGTTCGCCACCGAACCGACCATCGACTGCACCGGCGAGCCGGGACCAAGCGTCCATCGCGCCCGTACCTCACCGTTCGCGTCGCTCATCGCTGTCGCCGGATCGATCGACCCGCCGCCGGCAATCACGTTGAAGCTGACGGGAATCTGCGGGAGGGGAGCGCCGTCGGTGCCCAGTACCCGGAGCACCACCGGCGTGGGGAGCACGCTGCCTGCTGCCCCAGTTTGCTGGTGACCCTGCACGATGGACAGCTCGGCCGCAGTGGGCACCTCGACCGTTTCCGTGCAGCCGGGAAAGGCCAGCAGCGTCGGAACGGCCGTGAGCAGAACGGCAAGGAGATAAATGGGGCGTGCAGCGCGCATGGATGGCTCAGTCGGGGAAAACACTTCCTGGTATGAGTATCGGGACCAACGGTGCCGAAGTTGAACGCACACTTTAGATTCCTGCAGCCATGACTGTGACTCCCTTGCACGCCCCGCGGCCGGGAAAGCCCGCCGATCCTGTGGGCGCTGACGCCGACCACGAACCTCGAGCCGACCTGACGCCATCCGAACCGCGATGGCCGTCAGGGCTGGCGGCCGGTGTCGCACCCACACGCAATCCGGGCACGGAGCTCGACCTCTCGCTGGTGCGCGCCCTGCGCGTCAACCGCAGCGCCGTGGAGCGACGGGTGTTGGCGCTGCCGGGGAGGCGGACGGTGAAAAAGGAGTGGCAGGCGGCATGGCTGCTGCGCGCCATCACGTGCATGGACCTCACCACGCTTGCCGGCGATGACACGCCGGGCAACGTGAAGCGACTCGCGGCGAAGGCGCGTCATCCGTTGCGCACCGACCTCATCGAGGCGCTTGGCGTCGGCGATGCGAAGATCACGGTAGGGGCGGTGTGCGTATACCACGAGTACGTCGCGACGGCCGTCAAGGCCCTCGCCGATTCAGGCATTCCAGTCGCGGCGGTGTCCACCGGCTTTCCTGCGGGACTGTCGCCCTTTCCGCAACGCTTGGCAGAGATTCACGCGTCGGTGGCGGCGGGGGCTGAGGAGATCGACATCGTGATCACACGGGCCCACGTGCTCACGGGCGACTGGCGCGCGCTCTACAACGAAGTCCGTGCTTTCCGCGAGGCCTGTGGTGAGGCTCACCTCAAGGCGATCCTCGGCGTCGGTGAACTCGCCACGCTGGCCAACGTGGCGCGCGCCAGCATGGTCGCGATGATGGCAGGGGCGGATTTCATCAAGACGAGCACGGGCAAGGAAGCGTCCAACGCCACGCCCCCGGTCGGACTCGTGATGACCCGCATGATTCGCGACTACGGCGAGCGCACCGGTTTCGAGGTCGGATTCAAGCCCGCTGGCGGCATCCGCACTGCCAAGCAGGCGCTCGACTGGCTGATCCTTATGAAGGAAGAGCTGGGCGACCGGTGGCTGCGTCCGCATCTGTTTCGCTTCGGCGCCAGCGGACTGCTCACCGACGTCGAGCGGCAGCTGGAGCACTACGTGACCGGGCGCTACGCTGCGGCACACCGTCAACCAATGGTTTAACGATGGCGCCCACCACCAAGCCTGCGACCGACAGTGTTCGCGAGATTTTCGAAACCATGAGTTACGGTCCGGCACCCGAGGGCGATGCGCCAGCGCGGGCGTGGCTCGAGGCGCACGGGCGTACCTTCGGCCATTACATCAACGGTGCCTGGACCGAGGTCGGCGCGGGCGAGACGTTTGCGGTGCTGAATCCCGCCAACGGCCAGACCGTGGCGCTGGCATCGCAAGGTCGACTGGCGGATGTGAACGCTGCAGTGGCGGCGGCACGCGCCGCCTTGCCCGCATGGCAGGCGCTCGACGGACACACGCGCGCGCGATACCTGTACGCGCTCGCCCGCGGCATCCAGAAGCATGCGCGACATTTCGCCGTCATCGAGTCGATGGACAACGGCAAGCCGATTCGCGAAACGCGCGATATCGATATTCCGCTGGTGGCACGCCATTTTTATCATCACGCTGGTTGGGCGCAGCTGCTCGAGAGCGAATTTCCCGGACATTACGCGTACGGCGTCGTAGGGCAGATCATTCCCTGGAATTTCCCGCTGCTCATGCTGGCGTGGAAGGTGGCGCCGGCACTCGCCGCCGGAAACACGGTGGTCCTCAAGCCTGCGGAGTATACGCCGCTCACGGCGTTGCGCTTCGCGGAGTTGGTCCGGGAGGTGGGGCTGCCGCCGGGAGTGTTCAACCTCGTGCTTGGCGATGGCCGAACCGGTGCCGCGATCGTGGAACACCCCGACGTCGACAAGATCGCCTTTACCGGCAGCACCGATGTCGGTCGCGCCATCCGCGTGGCGACAGCGGGAACGGGAAAGGGATTGTCGTTGGAGCTCGGCGGCAAATCGCCCTTTCTCGTGTTCGAAGACGCCGACCTCGATTCGGTAGTTGAGGGCGTCGTGGATGCGATCTGGTTCAACCAAGGGCAGGTGTGCTGTGCGGGCTCGCGGCTGCTCGTGCAGGAAGGCATTGCCGACCGCTTGTTCGGCAAGTTGCGCGAACGCATGGAGCGACTGCGCGTTGGCGCGCCGCTCGACAAAGCGGTGGATATGGGCGCGATCGTGGCGCCGGTGCAGCTCGATCGGATTCGTGAGCTGTGCGCGCAGGGTGTCAGTGAAGGTGCGTCGTGCTGGCAGCCATCCTGGGCGACGCCCGCGGAAGGGTGGTTTTATCCGCCGACGCTCTTCACCGACGTGTCGCCGTCGGCCACGATTGCGCAGGTGGAGATTTTCGGCCCCGTGCTCGTGAGCATGACCTTCCGCACGCCGGAAGAAGCGGTAGCCCTGGCGAACAATACGCCGTTCGGTCTTGCCGCCAGTGTGTGGACCGAGAATATCAACCTCGCGTTGGACATCGCGCCCAGGATCAGGAGCGGTGTGGTGTGGGTGAATTGTACGAACATGTTCGACGCCGCCGCCGGTTTCGGTGGCTACAAGGAGTCCGGCTTCGGTCGTGAAGGTGGGCGCGAGGGGATGTGGGAGTATCTCAAACCCATCCGCGCGCACGAGTCGGTGCCGGCGCCGGTTTTCGTTGATGCCGCCCACCCTGCACGCGAAGACAGCGAGGAGCAGGACGACCACCGCGAACACGGCCGGATCGCGATGCCGGCAATCGATCGCACGCCCAAGCTGTACATCGGTGGAAAGCAGGCGCGCCCCGATTCCGGCTATACACAGCCGGTGCGCTCTGTCGCCGGTCGCGTCGTCGGCGAAGTCGGCGACGGGAATCGCAAGGATATCCGCAATGCCGTGGAAGCCGCACACGCGGCGAAGGGGTGGAGTGCCCTGTCGGGGCACCAGCGTGCGCAGATTCTGTTCTACATTGCGGAAAATCTCGCGTCGCGCGCCGCCGAATTCGCGCACCGCATCTCCGCGATGACCGGCGAGGCGACCGTCGTCTCAGCGGTTGAGGTGGAGGCCACCGTCTCCCGGCTGTTCACGTACGCCTCCTGGGCCGACAAATACGACGGGGCGGTTCACGCGGTGCCCATTCGCGGCGTCGCGCTGGCGATGCACGAGCCGCTCGGGGTGGTGGGGGTGGCGTGCCCCGACCCGTACCCGCTGCTGGGGCTGGTGTCCTTGGTGGCCCCGCTACTGGCGATGGGCAATCGGGTGATCGCCGTCCCGTCGCAGCGCTTTCCGTTGGCGGCAACGGACTTCTACGCCGTCCTCGAGACCTCCGATGTCCCGGCAGGTGTTGTCAATCTCGTCACCGGGAACCGGGATGTACTCGCTCGGGTGATGGCTGACCACGACGATATTGATGCGTTCTGGTATATTGGCTCGTCTGACGGGGCGAGGGCGGTCGAGCAGGCCTCGGCGGCCAACCTCAAGCAGACATGGTCCGAATGGACCGGCCGTGAGTGGCTCGACCCTCGTGTGGGAGAGGGACGGGAGTTCTTGCGGCGTGCGGTCCAGGTGAAAAACATCTGGATTCCGTACGGAGAGTAACCAAACTGAACTATGGACAGCATTATTGCCCGGTGCGATGACACCACGGCGACGCTGTCGAGGATATTGACTACATGCGAACCTTATCCGATACCATGATCGATCTGCCCGCCTCCCCGGAGGCGTTCCGTGATGCGGCGTGGGAAGACGTCCTCCCGTATTACGAGGCGATGTACGGGATCCCCCTAAGTGCCGACTCGCCGGATATTGAGCCGTGGCTCGCCACCTGGTCGCGCCTCGACACGCTGGTTGGCGAAGCGGGAACGCTGGCGATGATCGCCTACACTGCCAACACGGCCGATACCGCGGCCGAACAAGCCTATCTGCGCTTCTCGACGGAAATCTTTCCGAAACTCGAGGAGCAACAGGTCAAGCTGGCCAAGCGGCTCATCGATAGCGGATGGTCGCGCCCCGACCTCGAAACCACCATCCGGCGGTTTCGCACCGACATCGAGATCTTCCGAGAAGCCAACGTTCCCCGATTCGCCCGGATCGAGGAGCTCTCGGCTGGCTACCAGAAGATTGCCGGCGGACTGAGCGTCGATTGGAATGGCGAGCCGAAAACGATTCCGCAGCTGCAGCCGTTTCTCAAGTCCCCCGATCGCGACCAACGTGAGCGCGCTTTTCGCTCAGGGGCAAACGCGTATCTCGAGAAGCGTGACGAACTCGCGGAGCTGTTCGACCGCATGTATGCGCTGCGAACGGCAGTTGCCGACGAGGCCGGCTTCGCGGACTATCAGCGCTACTGTTTCGCCGCGAAGCATCGATTCGACTACACCCCCGAAGACACGGCCCGATTCCATGAAGCCGTGCGGTCAACGGTCAGCCCTGCGGTGACGCGACTCATGGCGCATCGCAAGCATGTGCTTGGCGTGGACACGTTGCGTCCATGGGATGTCACGGTCGACCTGAACGCGGCAGAACCGCTTCGCCCGTTCGACTCGGTGAACACGTTTATCGATCGCGCAAAAAACATCTTTACACGCGTGGACGTCGGCCTCGGTGACCAGTTCCGGATCATGGCCAATGAAGGCCTGCTCGATCTGGAGAGTCGACCGGGCAAGGCACCGGGCGGCTACTGCACCGATCTGTCATTTCGCGGACGTCCTTTCATCTTCATGAATGCCGTCGGCGTGCCCGACGACGTCCAGACGCTCATTCATGAAGCCGGCCATTCCTTTCACGACTTCGCTACGCACGCGTTGCCGTTCACGTGGCAGCGCCGCACCGGGCACGAAGCCGCCGAGCTCGCGTCGATGAGCATGGAGCTGCTCGCCATGCCGTATTTCGTGGCCCCGGATGGCTACTACACGCGCGAACAAGCGCGCGTCGCGTGGCTCGAACATCTCGAGAACGTGCTCGGCAGCCTCGTGCACATTGCCAGCGTCGACGCGTTCCAGGCTTGGATCTATACAAATCCGGCGGGTGCCGATCGACATGCCCGTGACCGTGAGTGGCTCGCGTTGCGCACGCAATTCGAGGCGGGAGTGGACTGGTCGGGGCTCGAACAGGAGCGGGTCTCTCGCTGGTACCGTCAGCTCCACATCTTCGAGCTGCCGTTCTACTATATCGAGTACGGCCTCGCGCAGCTCGGCGCGCTGCAGGTGTTTCGTAATGCCGTGCGCGATCCGCGCGAAGCGGTCTCTGCGTATAAACGCTTCCTCGCGCTTGGCGGAACGCGCCCGCTCCCGGAACTCTACGCCGAAGCCGGGGTCAAGCTGGTGTTCGACGCCGCCACGATGGCCGAGCTGGTGGAGTTCGCCGAAGAACGGATCGAGGCGCTACGTGCCGGCGCTGATGCCCCGTTCGCCGGCGTGGTCCCCGCCTGATCACCGGACGTTCAGGGACTTCCATGGTTCGCGGACTTTCAGGAGCGCTCATGCAGTACACACGTTCGGTCGTCGTAGTCGCGACGACCGTCGCAGCGAGCATGAGCGCGTACGCGCAACAGCCTGCGGTGCAGCTACCGACTCCGCAGCAGGTATACACCCGCTACGCCGAGGCGATCGGCGGCCGCGACGCGTGGTCGAAGGTGCAGGGACGCACGGAGCACGGCACGGCCGACATCACCTTCGCGGGCATGTCCGGCAGCTACGTGCGGCATGTCGGTGCGCCCAACAAGATGCGGATGAGCATCGGTCTCGGGGTCGCCAGGATCGACAAAGGCTTCGATGGGCGGAGGGGGTGGATCGTCGAGCCCGCATCGGGTGGCCCCACGCGCTTGCCGCAGCAGGAGGAGGCGGATCTGGCCGAGGCGCTGCAGGTGGGCGACGCGTTCCTGCGCCCGGCGGCGCTGGGCAAAGTTGCCGTCGAGGGGAAGGCGACCTTCGATGGCATCGAATGCTATCGTGTCTCCGTAACAACGAAAGCCGGTCGCGAGCGCCATGAATTTTTCGAGGTGGAAAGTGGGCTGCGCCGCGGAACGGTGAGCCGGCTGGCGGACGGCATGCAACAGGTCACATACAACGATTACCGGGACTTCGACGGGAAGAAGCTCGCCAGCCGTATCGTGCAGAGCACCGTTAACGGAGATGTCGTGATCACCATCGCCCGCGTCAGCTTCGCCGCGCCCGATTCGACATTATTCGTGTTGCCGGACGCGCTCAGATAAGCTGCCCCAACACGCGCCCCGCGAGTGCGACGCCGCTGAGCCACGCCCGCTCCACCGATGTCCGCGATCGGCGGAGCGCTCCTGCCTCACCCCAGTCTCCGCATGCGCCAATGCCGATTGCCGGGTTGTACAGGCAGGCCACATCAAGTCCCGTTTCTACCCGGGCATAGCGCCACCGGTGGGCGTCCGCATGGAGAACCGTTCCCGCGATCTGCAGATGGTCACCCAGGGCGGTCGAAACCCGGGCGGCGATCGCCTCAGGCGGCTCTTCGAGATGCGCAGCGCTCCACTGCGCGTCGCTGTGCACCACCCACGCTTCGTCGGGCGTGCGCCCCGGACGCGAGGATTGCCGCCAGCCGCGCCAGAGCATTCCGTGGGTGGTTTCGAAAGAACCGTCGCGCAGAGCGTCGGTGACGGCTGCCGGTGGAGGCGCCGCAAAGACGACCATCGTGCTCCAGCACGGCCGCATGCGTACATCGGCCAGGGCGCTGGTCATCGGCTCCAACGCCGAAGCGCCATCATGGGTCCGCAGCAGCGCTGCCGCCTGCGGCGCCGGTGCAGCCAACAGCACGACCTCGCCTTCCACGGCGACACCGTTCCTGTCGGTCACGGTCCAACGCGCGCCATCGTGCGCGAGTGATGCCACGTGCACGCCGGTCTGCACGTCGAGGTCGCTCGCCACATGTTTGGGCAGCGAGTTCATTCCGCGACTTCCGACAAACGCGCCGTCGTTGAGCGCGCGCAGTACGTCATCGTGCTGCCATGAACCAGCAAGGGCGCGCATTCGAGGATCGTCCAGACGAAACGACGGCGCGCCGTGGTCGAAATGCCATAGCCCCTCGCGGCGCGTGCTCAGGCGTCCCCCGACGCCGCGACTCTTCTCCAGCACGGTGACCGCTACACCGTGATCGTGCAGCGTGCGTGCGCAGGCCAATCCTGCTGCCCCTGCACCGACGACGATCACGCGCGGCATGCTTTCCACCAGCGACCGCTCCACGCGCGTCTGATAAGCCGAAAGGTTCAGACGGTGAACGTGCTCGTGCGTGGAGCGCGGTCGCACGGTGCCGAGTATTCGGGTGGGCGGCGTGAACGGCCGATCGAACTGGCCGAGGCACCAGAGCAGCCCACCGTACGAAGCCGGATCACGACCATCAAGGGCATACCGATGGTTGAGGTCCACCAGTCGCGCCAGCATCTCCTCGGCGTTGTCCGACCAGAGAGGAATCGCCTTGCCCCAGGTCATGCGCACATTGTTGTGCAACTCCCCGTGTACGCGCAGCGACCGCTGCGTCGCATCCCACAGCACGTCGCCCGTGCGGCTACGCGCTAGCGTTTCCCACGAGAGATGATGGCGTGCATCGCGCTCGTGCTGCGCGAGGGTCGCGCGTGCCCAGGGCGGGATCGCCTGCATCGTGGTTGGAGACTCATGCCAGTAGCAAAAGGCATACGCCAACTCGCGCCACACGAGGAGTTCGTCGAGATACTTGTCCGCTCCATCGCCGCCGAGCGCGACGCACTCACGCACGAGCTGCATGGGCGACACCATGCCGTAGTGCAGGTACGCCGACATACGACTCACGCCGTCGTCGGTGGCGTCGTTGCGGCGCTTGGCATATTGCGCCAGTCGTCCCGACTGCCTGAAGGCCCGCCATCGCGCATATCCGGCAGTGGAACCGCCGGGGGTTTCCGCAACGGGAGCCACACCGTGGTCGATGTCGCACGTTGCTACCAGTGCCGCCGGATCTGCCGTGGCGAGTGGCACCGGCTCGAACGGCAGCGATGCCGGCAAAAACCGCGGCGCGGTCGCGCTGACATCCGGCCAGGGGAGCGCGGCGCGCTCGGCGCGCAGTCGCTTGGTGGCATCGCGGTAGGCAAATGCCCGCGTGTGCGCCTGACCCACCAACGGCATGGGCACGATGCACGCGGTATCCACGCTCAACACGGGGCAAGGAGCCGCGTCGGCCAGCGCTTCGGTGAGCCAATCCAGCGGCGGGACCGGCATGGTTTCGGTGACGATACAGGCCGCGCGCTGCGCGAGTGCAAGCAGCGCCTTCGTGCGATGACCCGGCCGCTCCAGATGAAAGGCATACCCGATGCCGCGCGCCGCACATTCTGCCTCCACATCCCGTGCACCTTGCAGCATGAAGGTGTGGTGGCGGTCCGACGCGAACGGGTAGCGCTCCGACAGCGCATGGTACACGAACACCGGCAGCCCGAGCTGCTCGCCCGCCAGCAGCGCCACATCGAGCGCCGGATTCTCATGCGCACGCACGGCGGTGCGCATCCAGTACACCACGAATTCGTCGCCTGTCGGAGATCGGCAAACGCGCGAGTGGATGGTAATCCGCTCGGAGAGATGGGCGGGAAAGAATTCGGGTCGAAGCACGCTAGGTAACGCGCGTCGACCCGATGTCGTGCCCGTACCGTCCGCTCAACGGTCTTTCTTGTCCGTCAGCAGCCGGTAAAACGACCATGCCACAAGTGACAGCACCAGCGTCCAGGCAATCGCCATGAACGCAATAGCTCCCGGGGTCATCAGTCCTCCGAGCGGTTGGTGAAAATTTCGACAAATCCGGCGCGATCATCGTACTTGTTGCGCTTCCATGCAGTTCGAATGATGATCAGGAACGACACGACCATTAGCACGAGGATGCCGCGCGAGATGATGATGAACGGCATGTCCGTCGCGCTTACCGGACTGGCGCTGCCCGCCGAACGCTGATTGAGCAGAATCGGAATGGCGTCATCCTTGCCCCACCATGTGAGAATGATCAGCAAGTAGAGCGGCGTTACGTACGTCATGATGAACTTGAAGATCTTCGGAATCCGGATATCTGCACCCAGGTGGATGGACTTCCAGGCGTTGTCCGGCTTGAAGATCCATAAAAAGATAATCGTTTCCAGCATGGCCACGAGCACGAGGCCGAACGTACCCACCCAGTAATCCCACTCATCAAGAAAGCCATGCTGCAGCCAGTGCACATGCATCAGGCCGATCACGAAGGCCAGCGCGCCGAACGACCACGCCACGTTTTCGCGCTTGAAGCCGAACTCTTCGCGGAAGAATGCCGTGACCGGTGTAAGCATCGCCACCGACGACGTGATACCGGCGAAGAACAGCAGGCCGAACCACATCACCCCGAGCAAGTTGCCGATCGGCAGCGTCTTGTCGATCTGCTGAAACACCACCGGCATGGTGGCAAAACCGAGGTCGAACGCCCCCCCCTGCGCGATCTGCATGGCACCAGCCACACCGAAGAAGGTCACGGCGGCGGGAATCGCGATGGATCCGCCCAGCACCACCTCAGCCGCTTCGTTGGTGGAGGCCGTCGCGAGGCCACTGAGAGCAATGTCGTCCTTGGTGGACAGGTACGACGCGTACGCCTGTAACGACCCCATCCCCACCGACAGCGTGAAGAAGATCTGTCCGGCCGCCGCCAACCAGATACCCGGCTCGTTCAGGCGCGACAGATCCGGATTGTAGATGAACTGCAGCCCCTGCAAGGGCGTCGTCCCGACACCCTCCTGCGCAGGCAGCGTGAGTACCACGCCCGCGAGCACGATGGCAAAGAGAAAGAGAATCGGCATGCCGATCTTCGCCAGCTTCTCGATGCCGCCGGAAATCCCCTTGGACAGCACCCAGATGTTGACGAACATCGTGACCGCGAAGAAGCCGTACGCCGTGTACTCGTGGTGGTATACCGGTGCGCCTTCCGGCGCGATGCTCTGGAATGAGCGGAGATACCCGATCATCCCTTCCTGCGTCGTCTGTCCCCAGTAATCGCGTGTGCCGGAGAAAATGGCGAACGCCAGCGTCCAGCTTTCGATGTACGTGTAGTAGATCATCACGCCGAGCGGTACCACCATGCCCACCACACCGAAGTACTTGGCCGCCGGGTGCTTCCAGATCGCCGCAAACATGCCGGGCAGATGGCCCTTGCGATACCGACCACCGTTGCGGCCGATTCCCCATTCAATCCACATCAACGGGATACCGAGCAGCAGCAAGGCGATGAAGTACGCGATCATGTACGAGCCGCCACCGTTGGCGGCAGCCTGACGCGGGAAGCGCAGGAAGTTGCCGAGACCAACCGCATTACCCGCCATGGCGAGAATGAGGCCGATGCGACTACCCCAGGCTTCGTTCGAGCCGGAGTTGGACGAGGACAAGCGTGCTCCGATTGGTGGGAAAGGACGAGCCGCGACCAGCGCACGCGGTTCGGACCGCCATGCGCCAGCCGCTAACGATTGGTTGGTGCTGTCCCGATGTCCAGAGGCGCGCGCACGATGGCGCCATCTTTCACGCGGCGAACCGTTGCCCGGCGTGCCGGGTGTCTGGCACTGTCGGACGAAGCCGATAAGAAACTCGGGGGCACGTTCACCGCGTCACGACCGTCGAGAACTCGCCGGTGGACTGCGCCGTCGGCACCAACCCCGAGACGCCGCCCGAAACGACAAACGCCATGGCGTCGGCGCTCGCGACATCGAGCGGCTGCACGCGCGTGGACGGCACCACGTACAGCTGCCCGGAAAAGTTGTACGAGTGGGGGCAGTACACGGCCACCAGCCCGTTCAGCCCCACGTGGGCAAGCGATTCCTGCGTGACGAAGCCCATGCACTGCGCCGAACCGTCCACCCCGAGTGTGACCAATACCGGCTTGTCGAAGCGACGCTTTTCGCCGACAAAGGCGTTGAGCAGGTCTCTCGTGGAGCCGTACAACAGACGCACAAACGGCAGGCGCGACATGACCCCTTCCAGCACACCGACCGCCGAGCGCGTAAGCAGGTTGGAACCAAGCACACCGACGCCGGTGATCAGCGCGAGCGTTGCCAGAAACCCGGCGCCCGGGATAGGCAGCCCGAGCAATCCGTCGACGCTGGTGAACACCAGCCAGCACACCCATAGCGTTACGGCAAGTGGGGTGATCAACACCAGTCCACGGGCGAAGAATCCGAGCAGTCGTCCCATCACGTCCCTCACACGACCAAGGTTGCGCCGTTAGTCTTTGTCAGTAGTCGGTGCGCCGCCGGTCGGAACCTGACGTCGCGAGCGGCACTCGACCAGTCCGTCACCTCCCGCACAGTCTACTCGATGCGAACCTCGATGTCCCGTTTCCTCCGGGCTGCGGCCCTCCTGTTCGGCCTCGTCGTCGCATACGCGGGGGGACCCTCGGCCCTGATGGCGCAGGGGGCCACGCCAGCTGGTGCGGCGACCGGCGCCAACCCCTTCACCAACGTCTCGCGTTGGACGCCGCCGCCGCTCCTGGCCGGGAAGCGACCGATCACGCAGGACACCTACGATGAGTGGCGTGGCATTTCCGGCAGCTCGCTCTCACCCGACGGCACGTGGGCGGCGTACACGCTGAGCCCTGTGGTCGGCGAAGGCGAATTGGTACTGCGCGCCACGACCGGGACTACCGAGTACCAGGTGCCGCGCGGCTTCACCGGACGTCCGCAACTCCAGCCAAGCGCCGATTCGTCGGCACGCTTCTCGGCGCAGCCCGCGCAGTTCAGCGCAAACAGTCGCTTCGCGGTGGTGCTCATCTACCCGCCGCGTGCGGATGTCGAGCGTGCGCGCGCGCGTCGCGGTGCGGCGCCGCTGCGAAATGCGCTGGCGCTGGTCAATCTCGCCGACGGCGCGGTCGCGCGCGTGCCGGCGGTACGCTCGTATCGCCTGGCGCGCAACGGTGGTCGCTTTGTGGCATATTTGCTTGACGACACCACGGCAGCGGCGCGTACGGCACCGCCGGCACCGGGAACGGCGTCATTGGCAGCTGGTCCGTCGGCGACATCGCGTCGTGAGAACGGCACCACACTCGTCCTCCGCGAACTCGCCACTGCCACCGAAACCCGCATCGAAGGCGTTACCAACTACGCGTTCGACGAGAATGAACAGTGGCTCGGCTACACCGTGACCACCCGTGACGGCGTTGACAACGGCGTGTTCGTGCGCGCCCTCGCATCCGGAACAGTCACGCCGGTCATCACCGGCCAGGCGTCCTATCGCAGCATGACGTTCGATCGGAAGGGCACCCAGCTGCTTTTCTCGTCCGACGTAAACGACAGTCTGCCGCGCCCACGCTTCGCGGTGTATCACGCCGCACTCATGTCGGCTAAGGGCAAGGGCATCACCGCACGTCGCCTCGTCTCGTCGGCCGATGCGCCGACCGGCATGATGATCGCCGAACGTGGGCGGCTCGACTTCACGCGGGAAGGCAACGCCGTGCTCTTCTCGCTCGCCCCGTTGCCGATGGATTCCATCCCGGCCGACTCGCTCGTGGACAAGGCCGTTTACGACCTGTGGCACTGGCAGGATACGAAGATCCAGGCGCAGCAGAAAGTGGATGCCGGACGCGATCGCAATCGCTCGCACCTTGCCGTATATCATCTCGCGACCAACAGGTGGACGAAGCTGGGTAACGATTCGCTGAACGTGGTGGTAAGCAGCGATGCGCGTCGGGTGCTTGGCCTCAACAGCGTGGAATACGCCATACCGCAGTTCTGGGGCGAGCGCGCGACCGACGCGTATCTCGTCGATCCGACCAGCGGTGCGAAGACGCTGATCGCCAAAAAGGTACGCGGCAACCCGCAGCTCTCGCCCGGCGGAAATTACGTCACGTGGTTCGAGAACGGCGAATGGATGACCTACGCCACGGCATCGGGGAGCACGCGGAGCCTCACCGCGGCAATTACCACGGTGAAGTTCCAGGACGAAGAGTTCGACTCGCCGGACATTCCGCCACCCTATGGTCTTGCGGGCTGGACCACCGACGACAAGCGCGTACTCGTCTACGATCGATTCGACATCTGGGAAGTCGATCCGAGCGGCGCGTTTCCACCGGTACCGCTTACTGACGGACAGGGTCGGCGTATGGGCGTAACCTTCCGCGTGATCGATCTGGATCGGGACGAGCCGTTCCTCGATCCTGCCGAGCCGCTGCTGCTGCGTGCGGTCGACACGCTCACGAAGGCCAGCGGTTTCTGGCGCGAGTGGATCTCCGCACGGGAGATGCCCGAGAAGCTCGTCATGGCCGATCGGAACTTCGCCGGACTGCAGAAAGCGAGGAACGCCGAGCAGTACCTGCTCACGCACGGTACGTTCCGTGAGTTTCCCGACCTGTACACCGGCAGCAGCATCGCGAGCACCACGAAGATCTCCAACGCCAATCCGCAGGACGCGCAATACCCGCGTGGATCGGTGGAACTGGTCTCGTGGCTCAATACCGACGGTATTCCGTTGCGCGGCTTGCTGTACAAGCCCGAGGGGTTCGACCCGGCCAGGCAGTACCCGATGGTCGTGTACTACTACGAGAAGCTCAGCGACGGTCTGCACAGCTACAGCGCGCCCGGTGGCCGCAATACCGTCAATCCGCTGGTGTACAACTCGTTGGGATACATGGTGTTCATGCCTGACATCGTGTATACCGACGGTCAGCCCGGTCCGAGCTCGGCCAAGGCGATCATCCCCGGCGTGCAATCGTTGATTGCCAAGGGCTTCGTCGACCCCAGGCGGATCGGTATCACGGGACAGTCGTGGGGCGGCTATCAGACCAACTATCTGATCACCGTGACCACTATGTTTGCCGCGGCGGTGCCGAACGCCACAGTGGTCAACATGACCAGCGCGTACGGTGGCATCCGGTGGGCGACAGGGCTGGCGCGCGCCTTCCAGTATGAGCACACGCAAAGCCGCATCGGCGGCTCGTTGTGGGAGTTCCCGGAGCGGTACATCGAGAATTCGCCGCTGTTCCGTCTCGACCGCGTAACAACGCCGGTGCTGTTCATGGCCAACGACAACGACGGCGCTGTGCCCTGGTACCAGGGAATCGAGTTCTACGTGGCCATGCGCCGGCTCCAGAAGGAGGCGTACATGGTGGTGTACAACGGTGACGAACATAACCCCACCAAGACCGCCAACCAGAAAGACATCGACCGCAAGATGCAGGAGTTCTTCGCGGTGAAACTTCTGGGGCACGAACCGCCGTCATGGATGGTGCGCGGTATCCCGTATCTCGAAAAGGGGCGCGATCAGGTGAAGATTTCCACCTCTACAGCCGGTGGCTCGGTGCCGAACGCGGCATCAGGGAGAAATTGATGGCGGCAGACGAGATCGACTATCAGATCATCGGGGACGACCTGCAGGCGGTCATCGTGACGCTCGATCCGGGCGAAGCGGTATTCGCCGAAGCGGGAGCGATGATGTTCATGCGCGAAGGCATCACCATGGCGACGACGCTCGATCCGAACGCGCGATCGGGTTCGATGTTCGACAAACTGATCGGGGCCGGCAAGCGGGTCCTCTCGGGCGACTCCTTCTTCGTGACCCTCTTCGGCAACGACGGCGCGCGACGCGCCGACGTGGCGTTCGCGGCACCGTATCCCGGGAAGGTGGTTCCGCTCAACCTGCGGGATTGGGGCGGCACGGTGATGGCGCAGAAAGACAGCTTCCTGTGCGCCGCGCGTGGCGTCGATATCACGGTCGCGTTCACACGAAAGATCGGCGCCGGATTCTTCGGCGGCGAAGGCTTTATCCTGCAGAAGTTGCAAGGCGACGGTCTGGCCTTCCTGCACGCGTCGGGCACTCTTCACGCCATCGATCTCGCGCCGGGAGAAAAGCTGCGTCTCGATACCGGCTGTCTGGTGGCTTTCCAGCCGTCGGTGCAGTACGACATCGAACACGTGCCCGGCATCAAGACCGCACTGTTCGGAGGTGAAGGGTTGTTTTTCGTGTCACTCATCGGGCCTGGGCGTGTCATTCTCCAAACGCTGCCGTTCTCGCGATTGGCCGATCGGATCATCGCCGCGTCGCCGAGGGCTGGCGGCCGCAGTCGAGGGGAAGGGTCGGTGCTCGGTGGTCTTGGCGGGTTGCTCGACGGAGATAACCGGTAGCCGTTCCGGACAGATTCGCGGCGGCCGCTCCCTCCGCCGCCGCGAACCGTCTAGCTTTGCACCCCTATGGCCACGCGTACTCAAGTCCCGACTGTGTCGCCCGTTCCGACGGCCTGGTCCGTCGATGCCGCACGCACCCTCTACAACGTAGAGGGCTGGGGTGCGGGTTACTTCGATATCAATGATCGCGGACAAGTCATAGTCCGTCCCGATCCCGAACGTCCGCATCTCACGCTCGACCTCAAAGACCTGGCGCACGATCTCGAGGGGCAGGGTATTGCGCTTCCGGTGCTGCTGCGCTTCTCGGATATCCTGCGCTCGCGCATCGAAACGCTCAGCGAGCGCTTTGATGCTGCCATGAAGGAGTTTGACTACACCGGTGATTACACCACGGTGTATCCGATCAAGGTGAATCAGCAGCGGCACGTCGTCGAGGAGATCGTCCGCTTCGGCAATCGCCACGGCGTGGGACTCGAGTGCGGCTCCAAGCCGGAGTTGCAAGCGGTGCTCGGCCTCTCCGAAAGCACCGAGCATCTCATCGTGTGCAACGGGTACAAGGACCACGAGTTCATGCGGCTGGCCCTCATGGGCCAGAAGCTCGGGCACAAAGTGTTCATCGTGCTCGAGCAGGTGAGTGAACTCGACGTGCTGCTCGAAGTTGCCGAAGAGCTGAACGTGACCCCCACGTGCGGCGTGCGCATCAAGCTGGCCAGTGAAGGCGCGGGACGATGGGCGCAGAGCGGCGGTGAGAAGAGCAAGTTCGGACTCAGCTCCGCCGAACTCATCAAGCTCATCGACAAGCTCCGCGCAGCGGGAAAGCTCGACATCCTCAAGCTGATTCATTTCCATCTTGGCAGTCAGATCACCGACATCCGCTTTATCAAGTCGGGGCTGCTCGAAGTCGCGCGCTTTTATCTCGAGCTGCGCGATATCGGCGTGGACATCACGCATGTCGACGTTGGTGGTGGTCTGGGAATCGACTACGACGGAACGAACTCCACGAACAACGCGAGTGTGAACTACTCGCTGCAGGAGTACGCCAACGACGTGATCTATACGATCGCCGAGGCGTGCCGTGAGGCCGAGCTGTCGATGCCGCACATCATCAGCGAGTCCGGGCGCGCGCTCACGGCGCATCACGCGCTGCTGCTCGTGAAAGTGATCGATGTCGAGTCGCAGGCGGAGCAGCCGATGCCGCAGCTCGAGGATGACGATCACTCGCTGTTGCATGAAATGTACGAAGACTGGCGCACGCTCACCGAACGCGGCGCGCGTCCGCGCAAGGTGCTGGAGGTGTTTCATGATGCCTCCTTCGACAAGGACCGCGCTCGGCAGTTCTTTCAGAGCGGTGTGCTCAACCTGCGACAATTGGCCAAGGCCGAGGTGCTGTGGTTGGCCACGATGAACGCCATCTACCGTATCGCCATCGCGGATAAGGACACCTACGCGGACATCATCCCCGAACTCGAAGCCGCGTTGGTCGACCGGTACTTCTGCAACTTCTCGCTCTTCCAGTCGCTTCCCGATAGCTGGGCGATCGACCAGCTCTTCCCGATCATGCCGATTCACCGGCTGCTCGAGGAGCCGCTGCGTCGTGGCACGTTGCAGGACGTGACCTGCGACTCCGACGGCAAGATCGATCGGTTCGTCGGCGGCAAGAAAGGACGACCAAGCCTCGAAATGCACGAGTTCCGCGACGGCGAGGATTACATCCTCGGTATTTTCCTGACGGGTGCGTATCAGGAAATTCTGGGTGACCTGCACAACCTGTTCGGCGATACCAATGCGGTGCACGTGCGGCTGAACGATCAGGGCGCCTACGAGATCACCGATCTGGTTGAAGGGGACACCGTTACCGAGGTGCTTAATTACGTGCAGTTCGGCGCGTCGCAACTTCTGGCTACGTTCCGCCGTAAAGTCAACTCGACGTCGTCACTCACCCGCGAGGAAGCCAATGCCTTTATCGCCGACTACGTCGCAGGTCTTGAGGGATACACCTATCTAGAGGGCGAGGCGGCCAGATGACCATCAATGGCGGGATGATTAAGAAAAACAGCGGTGTGTTCGACGATCTGCTCGAAGTGCTATTTTCTCCGGCCAAGGTGTTCGACAGGGCGCGGGACAACAGTTCGGGGACGTACCTGCTGGTGCTCACCATCGCAATCGCGGTAGTCGTCTTCGCAACGCGTAGCCTGATCGAGCCGTACATGGACGCGCAGATGGATCTGCAAGTCCTCCTGGCTGCGCGGTCGGGACAGCCGGTCGCACCGGAAATGGCCGCAACCATGCGGTCTGCGGGAATGTGGTCGTTCATCGGCGGCTCCATCGTGATGATCCCCGTCGGCGCGTTGCTCACGGCGCTGTTCATCTGGCTGGGCAGCACGCTCGTGAAGGCGCCGCTGCGATACGGGCAGGCGCTCGTGATCGCGTCGCTCACCTCAGTGCTGCGCTTGCTCGCGATGATAGCCACAGCGGTGCAGGGTGCGCTGCTCGATCCCGCCTCGTTTCGCTCGATGTCCGATGCGTCAATGGGGGGCGCGCGGTTCCTCGATCCGGAAACCATCTCGCCCTTGGTGATGCAAGTCACGGCCAACTTCGATCTGTTCAACATCTGGCAGCTGGTGCTGTTCGCCATCGGCATCAGCGTGATCGCGCGCGTAAACCGCGGCACGGGTGCGGCGGCCGCCGTGATCGGTTGGTCGATCGGTGTGGGGCTGACGCTGATCCCGGCGCTGATCCCGGCGCTGCGGGCCTGACCGCGAATTCCGAAGAGCCGCTTTTGTACGGCTCTTCGGGCTTTCGGGCGAGCGAACCTGGTCTGTGTCGTGTTCGGCGGTTATTTGGCTGCGTCCAGGCGGGCCTGCACCGCGCTCCAGTTGACCACATTCCAGAAAGCGCTCAGGTAATCCGCGCGACGGTTCTGGTACATGAGGTAGTACGCATGCTCCCACACGTCGCAGCCGAGCAACGCGAGCTTCCCGTCCATGAGCGGGTTGTCCTGGTTTGGCGTGCTCATGATCGAAAGGGCACCATCGGTGGCAATCAGCCACGCCCACCCTGAGCCGAAGCGACCCATGCCGGCGGCCTGAAACTGCTCCTTGAAGGTCGCGAAGGAGCCAAACGATGTGGTGATCGACTCACCGAGCGTTCCTGACGGCTCACCACCGGCGTTCGGGGCCATCAGCGCCCAGAACAGCGAATGGTTCCAGTGGCCGCCGCCATTGTTGCGCACGGCCGTGCGCACCGCTTCCGGCACCTCGTTGATGCGGCGGCAGAGATCGTCTATCGACCACGAGGCGAGCTCAGGCGTCTTCTCGATCGCGGCATTCAGGTTCGTGACGTACGCCTGGTGATGTTTGCCGTGATGGATCTGCATCGTCTGTGCATCGATATGCGGTTCTAACGCCTCGGGGGCGTACGGCAGCGGTGGCAGTGCATGGGCCATAACTGGTGCTCCGAAAAATGAATGAATGGATCAGGCGACGCGGGCGTTGTCTTGGCGACTGCGCCACCAGGCAATGATGCCGGGCAGGATGGACAGGAACACTACAACCAGAATGACCTTTTCCACGTGCTCGGCAACGCTGGGTACCGTTTTGGCGAGAACGTACCCGATGAGCAGCATACTCCAGATCCAGAGAACGCCGCCGATTACGTTGTATGCAAGAAATGCCGCGTAGCGCATGTTCCCGACGCCGGCGACCACTGGCGCAAAGGTGCGCACGATCGGCATGAAGCGCGCGAGGATGATCGTCTGGCCTCCATGCTTCTCGTAAAACGCCTGAGCCTTGAGCAGGTGACCCTTCCGAAACAACAACGAGTCCTCGCGTCGGAAAATAAGTGGTCCGCCGGCCTTCCCCACGCTGTACCCTACGGTGTCTCCGACGATTGCCGCGATGGTAAGGATGATACCAAGCAGCCAGATGTTGAGGCCGAACGCCGGATCGGCAGCGAGCAGCCCTGCGGTGACCAGCAGCGAATCACCAGGGAGAAAGAAGCCCACCAGCAGCCCGGTCTCAGCGAAGATGATCAGCGTGAGACCGACGTACCCGGCCCACTGGACGAGGGCCGGCAGATCCCGGAGCTTGTTGAAGAGCTCTGACAGTAGTTCCAAGCAACTTTCCTGAATGGAGGAGGGACGGTGGCGATGATGGACGAAAGGTCGATGGACACGTCGCTCGGGTCAACCGCTGGCAACCCGACGCCTTTCGTAATTCATGTCGTCGCGCACACCCACTGGGATCGGGAATGGTACCACCAGTCGGAGCGGTTCCGGCAGCGTCTCGTTGCGCTGATCGACGCACGGCTTGCGACGAGCGCGTCTACGGTCAACGCGCCCTTTCTGCTGGATGGGCAGGCCATCGTGCTCGAAGATTACCTCCGGGTACGGCCGGACGCCGCTCCGGAGCTGACCCGACTGATGCAGCAGCGTGCGATCGAAGCCGGCCCGTGGTACGTCCTTGGCGACAACCTGATCCCCTCGGGGGAGGCCCTCGTGCGCAACCTCGAGGCCGGCGAACGGCTGCTCACGCGCTTGGGCGCCTCCGCACCGCCAGTCGCGTACTGTCCCGACACCTTCGGGCATCCGGCCATGATGCCGATGATCGCGCGCGGATTCGGCTTCGCCGTTGCCGTGCTCTGGCGAGGCGCCGGCGGATCGACGCATCCGCAAGAAGACACGTGGTCATGGGAAGCGCCCGATGGATCCCGCGTATTGGCGTACCACCTGCCACCCGATGGTTACGAGTTCGGGAGCGTGCTCCCAACAGGTGCGGAGGCCGCACAGGAACGTTGGAGCCGTCTGTTGCCGATTGTGCAAACGCGTAATCGCGTTGGTGTAGCGCTGCTGTTGAATGGCGCCGACCATCACGCGCTGCAGCCGGATGTCGATGAGGCGTTGGCCGCGGCCGGTGTCCTGTTGCGACACCTGGCGCCACGGGTAGAACTGCAACGCTCCTCGCTGGCGTCGTTTGCGTCGGCCCTCTCGGCCGCAGCGCCCGTACAATCTGCCACGATCGTACGCGGCGAGCTGCGAAACTCCTACGGCTACTGCTGGACGCTCGGTGGCACACTCGCCACGCGGGCACACCAGAAGCGTCGCAACGCACAGCTCGAGCGCGCCCTGCTGCGCGACGTCGAGCCGTGGATCGCATTGGCGCGCCTGCACGGCACCACGTCGCGCGACCAGCCCCGTGCCGACGCGCAGATCACGATGGCGCAGCTGCCGGTGCTCCTGCATGCCGCCTGGACCGATCTGCTCACCACGCACCCGCACGATACGCTCTGCGGCTGCTCGGTAGACGCCGTGTCGCGGGCCATGGAGATGCGGCAGGAGAGCGTCGCCACGCAAGTCGACGGACTGCGCACAGCGGCGCTGCAGGTCGCGTTGCGCTTCGACGGTGTGCGCGCGCGCAACCACCACCCCACGCACGGCGCCGTTGTGCTCCGCAATCGCACCTCCCGGGCGCGCGAGGGACTTGCACTATTGCGACTCGCCACCACGATTGGTGAGGTACGCGTAGGTCCGGACAGCGGCGACGCGTCAAGGTCTGGAGACGCGGCACCGTTGGCCCTCGATCTGTCGGCGTTGCCACCGGACACCGTTGTGCAGCTGTTGGGGAGCACGCTGGTCCACGCGCGTCGGGAGTCACCGCAGCATTACCCGGATAACGATCTCGTGCGCGTACATCGCGTGCTGGCATGGGTTCCGGAGGTGCCGGCGTTCGGCGTGCGCGTACTGTCGTCGCAGTGGCACACCGCGGCGTCCGGTGTGCCACCCGATCGCGTCACGGTCACGGAGGATGCACTCGGCATACACCTTCGAAACACGCGCCTGCAACTCACGGTCGACCGTCGCACCGGTGAGCTGTCGCTGCATCAGGGTGACCGGATCATTCGCGATGCCGTGCATGTGGAGTCGTGCACCGATTACGGAGATAGCTACACGCCGTCTCCGCGTGGCAGTCCGCAGCGATTGCGATGCCGGCAGGTGCGCCTGCGCGAGCGTGGGCCGCTGCGCGGAAGCATCCGGATCGATCTGGTGCTGGATGCCGAACCCGCAGAGAGCGACGCGGATGAGCGCCCTCGTGGTCGCGTGCGCCTGTCGCTGACCGTTTCGCTCGATGCCGGTTCCGAGGTCATCCGCTGCACCGTGCGCGGATACAACCGACGCCGAGATCACCGCTTGCGGCTGCTCTGGCGCACCGATGTCACAGCGCCCCGCGTACTCGCCGACGCGGCGTTCGGTCCAATAGATCGCGATGACGCGGCGAGCATGTCAACGGCAGCAGAGCAGGTGGTGCGCGCCATGCCGCTTCACCGATGGGTAAGCGTGCACAACGAGACGTCGGGCGCCACCGTTATTTCTGACGGCCTCGCCGAAGCCGAGGTAAACGGCGGTACGGTTGCGGTCACTCTGGTCCGCGCGATCGGCCAACTCTCCCGTGCCGATCTTCACGAACGCCCCGGACACGCCGGATGGCCCGCCGCCATACCTGACGCGCAGTGCCTCGCCCCGTTCTCGGCCGGTGTTGCACTGCTGTTGCACGGCGCCATGTCCAACATCACGCTCACCCGCATTCGCGACGCGGCCGACGACGTGCTGCTGCCGCTGGTTGGTGAAACGTGGCGCGACTTCCATGATGGCGTCGGGGACGAACAGATGCGCGTGACGCCCGGCCCGGCGCTCGTGAGTGATGCGATGGAGGGGTCGACGGTCACACTCACCCGCGACGCGCGCGCAGTCATTCTGCGTGCGGTCAACCTGACGTCGGAGCAGATTGAAGCCAGATGGGAGCTTCCTGTGGGGGGTCCATGGCTGGCTACCCGGTGTCAATTGGATGAAACGGCGCTCACACCGCCCGCGCGTATCGATACGGCGCTCGTGTTCATGGCGCAGCCGCGGGAAGTAGTGACCTTTCGCCTCGAGCGGCTCTCGCTCCTATAACTGAAAGGACGCGCTACACCCCGTCGCGCGACGCTGCTGGCGATCGATCAACCAAGGCATCGCCGATTAATGTGCACGCCACCACCGTGACGATCAGCGTGATGCCGGGAATCAAAGCGATCCACGGTGCCACCAGCAGCCATTCGCGTCCGCCGGCAATCATGCTTCCCCAGCTCGCCGCCGGTGCCCGAATGCCGAGCCCCAGAAAGGACAGACCGCTTTCCAGCAGAATGGCGTTACCGATCCCCAACGTGACGGCCACGGTCGCACTGCCCAGCGCGTTGGGGAGGATGTGACGCCACAGCACCCGCGCTGACGGGACGCCCAGAGCGGTGGCGCCTTCGATGTAGGAGAGCAGGGCGACACCCTGCACGTCGGCGCGCACCAGCCGCATCACCGACATCCATCCCGTCAGCGCGAGTACCGTGACGACCACGGTAATGCCGGGCCCCCAGAGCGCCGCGATCACCAGCAGTAACACCAGCCGCGGCACAGCCAGCATCGCGTTGGCCACCGCAGAGATGATGCGATCGACAACGCCGCCGTACCAAGCGGCACCGGCGCCAAGGGCGACGCCCAGCACTCCGGACAACAGCGACCCTGCCACACCCACGCTCAGCGACACCCGCGCCGCCTGCCACAGGCGTCGCAGCACATCGCGGCCGAATGCGTCGGTCCCCAGCCAGTGCCATTCGCCCGTGGCATCACGCGCGAGCGGTGGAGTGAGGCGGGTGGCGAGCACGTCGCCGATTTCGGCGGCCTTGTCCGTCGACACCGCCGGGATGAGGACCGCACACACCGTGAGCATCAGCAAGAGCCCCGCACCCCATTGCCAGCGTCCGTCGGCACGTACCGTTGTCCCGCTCACGTCAGCTGGCGGCGTGGGTCCAATCGCAACAACACCAGATCGGCAGCGAGATTCGCGCCGATCACCGTTACCGCGTACACCAACGTGAGTCCCAGCACCAGCGGATAGTCGCGCGCGCTGATGGCGCCGATCATCGTGCGCCCGAGCCCCGGCCAGGCGAATATCTGTTCCACGAATACCGAACCCGCGATCACACCCGGTACGGTAAGCCCCAGCAGAATCACCAGCGGCGTGAGGGCGTTGCGCAGCACATACCGACGCTCCACGCGAGTCCGCGAGAGGCCGCGTGCGTACGCCGCCTGCACCTGCGGCGCGGCGGCCATGGCCAACATGGATTGACGAGCATAACGTGCGACCCCGGCGGCGCCGGGGATGCTGAGCACCAGCAACGGGAGTAGCGCGTGCCGCAGCAAGTCTGCCGTAGCGACCAACCACGATGTATCTAGGGGATCCGCCGCCGGATCACGCATGCCGAACGCCGGAAATCGAAGCCATGATGGCGCGCCGAGCCACGCCGCGCCGGACGTCGACAGAACCACCAGGGCCAGTGCCAACCAGAAGCTGGGCGCGGCGTACAGCGTGGTGGTGACCACGGTGAGCGCCGTATCGGTGCGCGCCGAGCTGCGCAACGCCTGCAGATACCCCACCAGCGTGCCGATCACAAAGCTCACCAGCAGTGAGACGCCCCCGAGAAAGAGCGATACCGGCAACGCGTCCGCGATGACCCGCGTGACCGGCTGCGCGCGGGCAATACTTTCACCCAGATCGCCATGCAGCACCCCCGCCATCCAGCGCGCATATTGCACCGGGAGAGAAGCATCGAGGCCGAGTCGTGCGCGCTCCCGCGCTACGTCGTCGGCGGTAGCCGTCGGGGAAATCAGCAGCGACGCCGGATCGCCCGGCGCCAGGTGCATCAGCGCAAAGGTGAGCGTCGTGACCAGCCAGAGCAGAACGAGTGCGTCGAGGACGCGAAGGACGATACGGGGCACGCGGGGATGATGGTGCGTGAATCCGGCACGTCAACCCGTCGCGCCCTGAAGCGCGCCTTCTGCGCCGTGGCCCTGCTCGCCGCCCCGCACGGTTGCGGCGCGCCGGCACGTTCCCCGGGCACCGCCGTCATCGCCTCCGGTGCCGATCTCGAATCGGGAAATCCGCTGGTCACGGTGCATCCGCTGTCGCGACAGTTGCAGCGGCACGCGCTCTTCGTCACGTTGGTGAAGTTCGACTCGCTGCTGCAGCCGCAGCCGTACTATGCGCGCGCGTGGAGCTGGGACGCCACCCGCAATTCGGTCCACTTCCGCCTTGCCACGACCGTTCGCTGGCACGACGGATATCCCACCACGGCGCACGACGTGGCGTTCACGATCGGGGCGGCCAAAGACCCGGATGTCGGATCGCCGCGAGCGGGTGACCTCGCCGGCGTGGATTCGACCACGGTCACCAGCGACAGCACCATCGTGATCCATTTCGCCAAGCCGCAGTCGTCTCTGCCGGCGGTTTTCGCCGAGCTGCCCATCGCCCCGCGGCATCGGCTTGACACGGTGCCGCGTGCGCGGTGGCGGTCCTCGACATTCGCCACCGCCCCAGTGGGTAATGGCCCGTTTCGCTTCGTCTCGCACCTGGCGGGTCGGCAGTGGCGTTTTGCTCGCAACGCCAACTTCCCGCACGCACTCGGCGGGCCCCCGCAACTCAGGCAGCTGATTGTTGCCGTCGTGGATGAAGCGGCCACTAAATTCGCCGGGCTCGTGAGCGGCGAGCTCGATCTCGCCGGAATCGCTCCATCAATGGCGGATCTCGTGACGCGCGACCCGACGCTCGAGCTGCTCTCACCGCCAGCCCTCTTCTCCATCGTGCTCGCCTTCAACACGACACGCCCGCCGTTTGCCGATTCGCGGGTGCGACGCGCCATCTCCGCGCTCGTGAACCGGCCACGGCTCATCGAGGCGGCGGTCGCCGGCTACGCGACGCCGGCACGCTCGGCGATTCCTCCAGGGCTGCCATTCTCGCCTGAGTCAGCGGCGCGCACTGCTGGCGCTCACCCGGATGTGCGCGGCGCGTCTGCCCTGCTCGATGCTGCCGGCTACACGCGAACGGGCTCGGGGCTGCGCGCTCGTAACGGTGTTCCCCTGCGGATGACACTGCTCACGGTAGGCAGTGGCGACATGGCGGTGGAGCAACTCGTACAGGCTGATCTCGCCACGCACGGTATTCATGTTGAGATCCGCGTCATGGAGCTCGCCACCCTGCTCGCCGCTGTTCGCGCTCCCGAAAAGACCTTTGACGTGGTGCTCACCGGCATTCCCGGCGATATCGCGCTCGGGCACCTATCGGCAATGTTCGCCACCGCGCAGCGGGGTGGGGCGCTCGATTACACCGGCTTTCATTCTGCGTCGCTCGACACGGCCCTCACGCGGGCCCGCGAGGCAACGCCCAACGACGCACGAACTGCGTGGGAACGTGTGAACACGCTGGTGCAGCAGGAGATGCCGGTGGCGTGGTTGTATCACGCGCGCGGCGTCCAGGGCAAGTCGCGCGCGCTGCAGCATGTCCGCATGGATCTACGCGGAGAGCTGGTGAGCGTTGCCGAGTGGACGCGGCAGGAAACGCCATGACGCACGGCTCGCGGTTGCTTCCGTTCGACCGCACAGAGCGCCGCGCGGCGGTAACCGTCGGCGCTCCGCTCGCCCCGCTCGCCGACTCGTTGGCCGCTGATCTCGAACCGCTGTTGGCCGCTCGGGAGCTACCGATTCCGATGCAGAAGGCTCGACTCACCCGCGCTGGTGGCCGCTGCCCCTCGCACGGTGTATATCTCGCATTCGAGCCGTGGTCGCCGCATGCGCACCGTTGCCCACGATGTGGTGAGCATTTTACCGGCCGGGAGCACGACGATTGGTGGGCCATGGGTGCGCAGCTGTGGACCGTCGAGCGCGCCGTACACGCCGCCGCGCTGTACGCAGTGCGAGGCGACGAACGGCATGCCGCGCTCAGCGCACGCATCCTCGGCGAACTCGCTTCGCGATACCTGAGCTGGCCCAACAACGACAACGTGCTCGGCCCCACCCGCCCGTTCTTCAGTACCTATCTCGAGTCGATCTGGTTGTTGAATGTCTGTCATGCGCTGGCGTTGTTGGAAGGCGCGCACGCGCCGCAGAGCACGGAGCTGGGCAGTCGGGTGCGCGAACAGCTGATTGCCCCGAGCGCCTCGTTGATCGCCTCCTACCACGAAGCCGCCTCCAACCGGCAGGTGTGGAATGAAGTGGCCGTACTCTCGGCGCTTGCGATGCTCGGTGAGGAGCAATCGCTCCAGGCGCGCATCGACGCACCGAACGGACTGCCGTGGTTGATGGCGAAGGGTTTGCTGGAAGATGGCACGTGGTACGAGGGGGAGAACTATCACCTGTTTGCGCATCGCGGACTCTGGTACGGCGTGCAGCTGTGGCGTGCGCTGAACGTGCCACTTTCCCCCAACACTGACGTGCGTTTTCGCCGCGGCTTCCTGGCGCCCTTTGCGGGCGTGCTCCCCGACGAAACGCTGCCGTCGCGGCGTGATTCGCAGTACGGCGTTTCCATACGCCAATGGCGCATCGCCGAGTGGTGCGAATTAGGGTACGCGTACGCGCCTTCACCCGATCTTGCCGGTGTCCTCACCGGATTGTACGACGGAAGCGGTGCACGGCGCATCTCCGAGCGATCACGCTCGACGGCAGACGCCGAACGCCAGGACGCTCCAACCGCACTCACCCGCGCCGATCTGTCGTGGCGCGCCTTACTCATGGCCACGGTCGAACCGGCACCGGCTCACTCGTGGGCGCCGGCGAGCGCGTGCCTCGCCTCGCAAGGGCTCGCCGTACTGCGCCGCGATCGCGGTGCAGTGTACGTCGCCTTGGAGGGCGGGCACACCGGCGGCGGACACGGTCACCCCGATCGTCTGGCTCTCACGTTGCAGACTGGTCATGCCCGGTGGCTTGAGGACCCCGGTACGGGCAGCTACGTCGAGCGCGCGTTACACTGGTACCGGAGCACGCTCGCCCACCACGCGCCGCTGGTGAACGGTCAATCGCAACGATCGGTTGATGCCGAGATCGTCGCCTTCGAAGATCGCGGCGGAGCTGGCTGGGTGCGCAAGCGGGTCACCGGGCTCGCCCCGGGCGTGAATGCGGAACGAACGGTCGTCGTGTGCGACGGGTATCTGGTGGATGTGCTCGAGTGGGAGGCGGCAGGTGACATCACGATGGCGCTTCCGATCTGCACGGGAGCCGATATCCTGAGCTCGGGCAGTGTATCCGGATGGCGTGCCGATGATCTCCCCGAAGTAACCGCGCTGGAGGATGGCTTCGATTTCGTGCAGCATGCGGAGCGGCGCGATGTTGCGGGAACGTGCGAGTTGGCTCCCCACGCCACCTCCGTGTCGGGTGAGCCGTGCGCGGTCATCGCACGGTGCTGGTATGCGGCTACCCAGTCTCCCTGTTTGGTGCGCGCGGTTGTCCCCGGACCGCCGGGACAGCCGTCTCGTGCGCGCCATTGGCTTGAGACACGTGGCGCGCGAGGGAGGATCGTGGGCGTGTGGTCCTGGTCCAACGACTCGGCCGCCGCGTTGGCCGCTCAGGAGGTGGTGCTGAACGCCGCTCAATCGCCGCACGTGCGGGTGGTCACGCGAGACGGAACGCGCGCGGCCCACAGCGCCGTTGCACACGGCTGGCATATCGACCTGCTGGCACGTCACGCGCGCAGCAGCATCGATCTCGAAGGGCTGATCACCAACGGGCCCCACCTTGAGTACCCGCGCGCCGTTGCGCTGAAGGAGCTGGTGCGGCTGTCGGATGGCGCGTCTCCGCCACGCGCCTGGCATCGCCGCCTTGCTGAAGCCGCGTACGTGAGAACCGAACCGTCGTGGGCGGAGGCCGGTGCCCCGGTGGCGGAGCTCTCGCTCGCAGCGACGCCGCACGAGTTCATTCTGGAGGTGCGAGTCACCACCGGTCATGTTCCGGTCGCGGCTCCCGGCGGGAATCTGCTCGACAACGAGCGTCCCGGGATCAACGGCGACGGCCTCCAATGGTATCTCGGCCTGCACGACACCCGGTGGCACGCCGGCGGCCTGGTGTACCTCGATCGACTCGGTGGTTCACTGGCACACAGCGAGTCACTCGTGCCCGGCGCAAAAGCCGCACCGGCGGTCGAATGGGAGTCCGGGTCGATCGGTTGGACCGCGCGTTTGGTGTGGCAGCGATCGGACATCCCGACCGACAGCGACGGGCGCTTTCGTTTCGCGCTCGCGGTGAATGAACGGCCGCTTGAACGTGAGCGGCGGCGCGGGCAACTGGTGCTCGGCGGCGACGCCGGTTTCGGCTATCTTCGTGGAGACCGGCTCGATCCCGAAGACGCCGTCATGGTGTCAATCGGTTCATCCCTCGAATAGCACCGTTTGTCGACGCTTGGCGACACCGCGCTGACGGCGTGGAGTATCTTGGCAACGGGTCTGCCTCCAACCCCGTTGCCTGTTCGCGCCGCACGGCGCTTTCCCGTATGCTTCCCGGATGTCCGAATCTGTGCTGGCCGCCGTATCGGTGGTATTGTATGAATCACAGGACCCCGTCAACATCGGCGCTGTCGTGCGCGCCATGAAAAACATGGGGGTCTCCGACCTGCGTTTGGTCAGACCATGCCATTACGATCCCAACCGTATCGAGCAGATCGCGCACGACACGCGCGATCTGGTGGAGACGATCCGGCACTTCGACACGCTCGACGAGGCGCTCGCCGACTGCGTCTACGTGGTGGCATTCTCCGGTCGCCGTCGCGCCGCCCGATGGGATCGGCACACGCCCCGCACGGCAGCGGTGGATCTCCTCCAACATGCACACGCCGGGCGCGTCGCGGTCATGTTCGGTCGTGAAGATCACGGGCTTCCCAACGAGGCTCTCGATCGCGCGCACGCGGTGGCCACCATTCCCACCACCGAACACTTCTCGCTGAACGTCGCGCAGGCCTGCCTTTTGGCGCTCTACGAGATGCATCTCCTCGCCGGTGACATGACCATGCGCCTCGCCGGTCCCAAGCGGGCGTCGGCGGCACCCACCATGGCTGATATGGAGCGCACCTTCAGCGACGCGCAACATGCGCTGACCGCCCTGTCGTACTTCAAGACGCGCAGCCCGGAGTTGATCATGCGCATGTTGCGTTCGCTGATTTTCCGCGCCAACCCTGACGGCCGCGAACTGTTGCTCATTCGCACCGCGTGTATCGAGGTACTTCGCACCATCGAACGCGAATCGCGGCTGGCTGTGGCGCGTGCGCTAGGCACCGCGCCGCCCCCGGCCCCTGCGGCGCAGAAACGCGCCGCCGCCAGGTTGTCAGCGGCGGCGGAGCGGGACGCGTGACGCGAGGAATCACCTTCGCCGCGCAGCCGGAGGACGACTGGCGCGCGCGCGCGGCCGATGTGATACCCGGAGGCAGCTCCACCGGCAGTAAGCGCCCCGATGCGCTGTACGGCACGCGGGCTCGCGAAGCCGTCGTCCCCACGCATTTCGAACAGGCGCGTGGCTGTCTGCTGTGGGCCGCCGACGGTCGCCGTTTCGTGGATTGCGGCATGGCGTTGGGTGCCGTGGGGATCGGGTACGCCGACACTGCCGTGACGAAAGCAGTGCAGGACGCGGCGGCGAAGGGGAATGTCGCCACGCTGCCGCATCGCCTCGAGGTGGAGATCGCTGAACGTCTGACGGACGTCATCCCGTGTGCCGAGCAGGTGCGCTTCCTGCGCACCGGCGCGGAAGCGGCCGCGGCCGCCGTGCGCATCGCGCGGGCCCACACCGGTCGTGACCATATCCTCGCGTGCGGATACTTCGGTTGGCTGGACTGGTGCAGCGACGCAAACGGCGTACCCCAGTCCGTCCGCGATGCCATCAGCTGGGTGCCGTTCAATGATGTGGCCGCGCTGGACGCGGCCGTGAACGCGCTCGCGATTCCGCCGGCGGCAATCATCATCGAACCGCTGATCCACGTCATCGCATCGCGTGAATGGCTCACACGCGCGCGGGAGATTGCCGATCGTACCGGCGCCGTACTGATTTTCGACGAGGTGAAAACGGCGTTTCGCGTACGCACCGGTGGTGTGCAATCCATGCAGTTCGTCCTTCCGGATCTATGCACGCTTGGCAAGGCGATGGCGAACGGATATCCGCTCGCCGCCGTGGTCGGGCGCGCCGGCGTGATGGAGGCGCTGCAGCGGACATGGGTCAGCTCCACGGCCGCCGCGGAGACCACCGCGCTGGCTGCGGCCGGGGCGGTACTCGATTGGCATGATCGAGTGGATGTCGCCGAACGCATGGCGGCCACGGGTGGCATGCTGCAGGAGATTATCGGCTCGGCACTCGCCGAGGCGCCGTGGGTTGGGGTGCACACCGATGGCCCGCCGATGATGTGGCGATTGATCGCGGAGGTCCCTGAGCAGCTCGATGCGTTAGTTGCGGCGGCGGCACGCGAAGGCATCCTGCTCAAGCGAGGGGCCTATCAGTTCGGCGCCGTGGCCCACGATCAAGCGGCGTTCGAACATCTGGCCCGCGTCATGCCGGCGATCGTGCGTGCGTTGCTCCCAGGACCTCGACGCATCGGAGAATAGCGCCATGAACGAGCCGCTCATCGACGTGCATGCGCACTTCTACACGCCACACACCAATCGCCGCGACTGGGAGCGGTACAATGACTCACGATTGCACGCCGGCGTGCGCATCGGGGTGCGGTGCCACGTCGCTTCGGTGCTCGGTTCGTGGGGGCACGCGTCGCCGACGTACTTCGCGTCGCCAGCGGATCAGACGCGCGCCAACGATTGGATGTTCGCTTTTGCCGAGCAACAGGCACCGGTGGTGCGCGCGTATGTGGCGGTGAATCCCAATCATCAGGCACACGCGCTGGCCGAGATCGAGCGTGGCGTTTCCCGTGGCGCGATCGGCGTGAAGCTGTCGGCGTCACGACGCGCGGATGATGCGCTGCTCGACGACATCGCCGCCGCCGCGGCGCACCATCAGTTGCCGGTGCTGCATCATGTCTGGCAACATCGCCGTCGGGACTGGCCCAATCAGGATGCCTCGGACGGTGTGGAGCTTGCGCGCCTCGCGGTGAGACACCCGCGCACGACGTTCCTCCTGGCGCACATCGGCGGCGGTGGCGACTGGGCTCACACCAATCCGGCCGTCCGGGAGGTGCCGAACATCGTGATGGATCTCTCCGGGAGCGGTGTCGATCGCGGGATGCTCGACGAGGCGCTGCGATGGGTGGGTGCCGAACGGTTGCTCTGGGCGGCCGACCTCACGCTGTGCACCGGACTCACCAAGCTGCGCGCGTTGGCGCATACCGACGCATCACCATCGGAGATCGCGGCGATGCGCTGGAAAAACGCCGTGCGTATTTTCCCGCGAGGCGCGTTCGACGCGGTACTCGCATGACGACACCCGGAAACGAGATGCGCGATGCGCGCCCGATCGATGTGAACAGCTGGATCGGCGGCTACCCGTTCCGCGACCTGCCGCATACGGATCCGGACGTGTTGGTGCGCGTGCTCGATCGGGAAGGCTTTGCCGGTGCGTGGGTTGGCCATCTCCCCGGGGCGTTTCATCGTGATCCGGTGCCGTCCAACCGCGCTCTGCTCGCGGCGCTCGCCGGCTATCGGGATCGGCTGCATCCCACGCCGATCGTCCGTCCCGATTGGCCCGGTTGGGAATTGACGTTACGCGAGGCGGTGAATGCCGGCGCGCCGGCGGTGCGGGCCTATCCCGCACAATGGGGACTCGGCGCCGGTCACCCCGCACTCGCGGAGCTGGCGCTGGCTTGTGGGGAAACGGGTGTAGCCCTGCACGTAACGGTGCGCTTTGAGGACCTGCGGCAACGGCATCTCATGGATACGCCCGGAGATGTTCCCGCAGCCACGTTGCGGGCGATTGCGCGTCTGCCCCTGTCCCGTTGCCACCTCGTGGTAGCCGGTGCAGGGCGTGAACTGATCGAGGAGACGCACTGGGGGCTCACCCCCGACGAGCAGGCGCGTGTTTTCTACGACTTTCATTGGCTCTGGGGACCGCCCGAAGACCATTTCGCTCACCTGGTGGAGACCATGGGCGCGGATCGCCTGGCGTGGAGCAGTTGGTGGCCGCTTCGGCTCACGCAGCAATCCCGCGCGCTCATCGACCTTTTACCCGAAGAGACGGGCAAACTCGTCGCGGACGAGTCGTTCGCGGATGGCCGACGGATCGCCGCGCTCGTACAGTCGAGCGGCTCCCCGCATCCGTGACCGTTTATACGTTGCGGGAACTGCACATTTTCAGAAACGTTATTACCGCAGTGCGGTTCCGTGAATAGGTTCCATTTTGCTCGGCATCACTGGTGAAAAGAGCAGCTTTTCGGTGCCAGTTGCCCTTGCGTACAAATACGGTACCGGTCATACTTCCGCGCTTGCAACGAACAGGCTGACATTGGTTTACACGCATGACCACGCCTCCTACCGCCAAACCGGCGGAATCAGGTGCGACCGTGCGTGACGTGTGTCCGCCTCCACCAACGCCTTCCCGGCCCAAAGTCTGATGACGGTCAAGAAGAAGTGGACGGTAATTCCGGGGTTCCTCGCCCTCGCCGCAGCGGCCACGCTGCTGTCGGCCTACAGCGGCGCATCGTCGTCGCAGGGTCTTCGCGTCGAGCAGCCGGTAAAATTCGTTCACGCACCGCACGTCCAGAAGGCAGGCATGAATTGCCTGTACTGCCACAGCGCGGCGAACAAGTCGCCCGATCCGGGTAATGCATCGGTTGCCACGTGCATGGGCTGTCACCTGCTCGTCAAACCGAATGCGCCGGAGATCAAGAAGATCAAGGCATATTACGACAAAGGGCAGCCGATTCCGTGGAATCGCGTGCACAAGGTGCCGGACTACGTGCAGTTCCCACACTTCCGTCACGTGAACGCCGGCGTCACCTGTCAAACCTGCCACGGCCAGATCCAGAATCAGGGCGCTCAGGGACCTGACACGAACTACGTGCCCGTGCAACAGGTGAACTCGCTCAACATGGGCTGGTGCATCAATTGTCACGTCAGCGGCTACAAGCCCGCCGAGGGCGCGCGTCTCGCCGGACAGACCGTCACGCCCGAGCTGGAAGCAGCGCCGCCCAAAAAGGCGCGCTACGACTGCTCTACCTGCCACTACTGATCGAATCTGACCCTCCACCACAGGGCCACGGTGCGCAGGGTGCGCGCCGCATGCTCTGTGCAGCCGCCCGGAGCGGAGTGACTGCATGAGCACTGAAGCTGGGACCGGCGTCAAGCGCCGGGAATTCCTCAAAATCCTGGGCGCCACCGGCGCGACCACGGCCCTGGTTGGCTGCTCCTCCGAAAAGGTGGGGAAGCTGATCCCGTACGTTGCGCATCCTGACAACACCGTGCCGGGGGTCTCGCAGTATTACGCGACCACTTGCCGCGAGTGCGCGACCGCCTGCGGCGTGCTGGCCGAGGTTCGCGAAGGGCGTCCGATAAAAATCGACGGCAATCCTGAACACCCCATGAACCGGGGAGCTATCTGCTCCACCGGCCTCGCGGCGGTGCAGGGTCTCTATAATCCCGACCGGTATCGTTCGCCGATGGTGCGCGAGGGCAACACGCTCAAACCCATTACATGGGAAAAAGCATATCAGTTGCTCGCGCAGAAGATCGGCGCGGTAAAGAGTGCCGAGCAGACCGCCAATGTGGTGTTCGTCAATCAGCACGAGACGGGCACCTTCCCGGGCTTCCTCGACCAGTGGCTCGCGGCCTACGGCATGCCGGCGCACCTGAGTGTCGACTCGCTGGCCCCGACCGCCACCATCGCCAGCAATCAGCAGGCATACGGTGTGGCGTGGCCGGCTCTCGACTTCGATGCCGCTCGTCTGATCATCAGCGTCGGTGCCGATTTCCTCGATGGCTGGGGACACAGCGTGCCGCAACAGCTCGACTGGGCCGATGCGCGGGCGAAGGGCGCCGATGCGCCACGTCTCGTCTATATCGGAGCACGTCGCTCGCTCACGGGCCTCAACGCCGACCAGTGGATCGCCACGATTCCCGGTAGCGAGATGGCCGTCTGTGAGGCGATCCTCGGCAGGACCAGCGCCGCCGCCGCATCCGACGCGTCCGGCGTGCCGGTCGCCACGATCGAGGCGCTGAGCAAGGCGATTGCCGATGCCGGCAACGGCGTCATGGCGATCTGTGGTCTCACCACCCCTGATGCCGTCGCGTGCGGCGTCACCGTGGCCGAGATCAACAAGCGCGCCGGAGCGGTCGGAACGACCATCAAGCCCGCCGCTGCGCACGCCGGCTTTGTCGGCATCGCCACCTACGCCGATCTCGCTGCCGCCACGCAGCGAATGGCCGCTGGCACGGTACCTCTCGCGTTCATTCGTGGGGCCAATCCCGCTCACACCATGCCCAGGTCGGCGAACTTTGCCGCCGCTTTTGCCAAGGTGCCGTTCAAGGTGTCGTTCTCCACGATGCCCGACGAAACGGCGCAACTGGCCGATCTCGTGCTCCCCGACAGCCATTGGCTGGAAGGCTGGGGTGACGCCGTGAGCGCACCCGACCGCATCAGCCTGCAGCAGCCGACGCTCGATCCCGTGTTCGACACCAAGGCGACCGCCGACGTGCTCATCGAACTCGCCAAGCGCGATCAGGTCACGGCAGCGCGCTATCAAGTCGACAGCTATCGCAGCTGGTACATCAACCGCTTCCCCGGCGGTTCGACCGCGTTCGCTACCGCGCTCACGCAGCCGTCCGTCGCCGGTTCGCCACTCCTCGCTCCCGCGTCGCGTTCCGGCACCGTGCCGGCCTCACCGGCGTCGGCGTTGGCCACCGGTCAGGGTGAGTTCTTTGTGCATGTCTATCCGTCGCCCACACTCGGCGATGGAGGCGGCGCCAACAAGCCGTGGCTGCAGGAACTTCCCGATCCTGTCACCAAGATCGCCTGGCAGTCATGGGTGGAAGTACACCCGTCCACTGCCAAGCGTCTCAATATCAAGGAAGGCCAGCACCTCACGGTGCAGACGGCCGCCGGCAAGGTCACCGCACCAGCCTACGCCTATATGGGAGTGCGTCCCGATACCGTGGC
This sequence comes from Gemmatimonadales bacterium, assembly GCA_038250435.1. Taxonomy (GTDB): domain Bacteria; phylum Gemmatimonadota; class Gemmatimonadetes; order Gemmatimonadales; family Gemmatimonadaceae; genus Gemmatimonas. The sequence continues at coordinate 91,214 of JBBSCJ010000001.1, forward strand.
GATTGCCCTTGGCCAAGGGCACACGGCTTACGGGCGGTTCGCGGCGAATATCGGCGTCAATGCGTACGACCTCCTCCCGAGTGCATGGGATGCTTCGGGTACGCTCGCGCTGACCACCAAAGCCACGGTTACGGTGAATGCCGAGGCATCGCCGCTCGTGACCACCGAGGGCTCGGCGCGTCAGCACGGCCGTGGTATCGGTCAGGCGATGACGCTCGCCGCGCTGCTCGGCCAGGAAGCCGATGACGACGGAGGTCATGGTGAACATGAGATTCCCGGCATGCCGTCGCAGGATTTCAAATCGGGACTGCGGGCTCCGGTAGCAGCAGACGCGCAGGGCGAGTTTGCCAACCCGGAGTCGAACGACAAGGGGATGTACGATCCGACCCACTCGGGCGGCATGGCGAAGCGCCGCTGGGCGATGACCATCGACCTCGCGCGGTGCACGGGTTGCTCCGCGTGCGTCACGGCGTGCTACAGCGAGAACAACATTCCCACGGTCGGTGCGCCGTACCAGGGACGTGCGCTCTCGCCGGTCACGTGGGATGAGCGTCCCGGGGCGAACATCATCAAGGGCCGTGAAATGGCCTGGATTCGCCTCGAGCGATATTACGAAGGCAACGAGAACACCGAAAACGAGTTCTCGCCCGACTTCGACACGCGCTTCGTGCCGATGATGTGTCAACATTGCGGTAACGCGCCGTGCGAGCCGGTGTGCCCCGTGTACGCCACGTATCACTCGCCGGATGGCCTGAATGTGCAGGTTTACAACCGTTGCGTCGGTACCCGATACTGCAGCAACAACTGCCCGTACAAGGTTCGCTACTTCAATTGGTTCGGATACGGTGAGCCGGAGCGCAAGCAGTACGCCTGGCCGGAGCCGATGCACTGGGCGCTCAACCCCGACGTCACCGTTCGCGGCAAGGGGGTCATGGAGAAGTGCACGTTCTGCGTGCAGCGTATCCGGGAAGCCGAGCACCGTGCACGCGCCGAGGGCCGCGAGGTGAAGGCCGACGAGTTCACCACGGCATGCTCGCAAGCCTGCCCGTCTCGCGCCATCGTCTTCGGTGATGCGGCGGACGAGCACTGGACGGTGGCGAAACTCGCATACGACCGACGTGCGTATCACGTGTTCGAGGAACTGAACACGTACACGGCCGTGGTCTATCTCAAGAAGGTCAACTATCCGGCGCCGGCCTCCCCGGCGCAGGCCTGAGGCATCGCCAATGGCATCCGTAGTGCAACCGGTGCGTGAGGGCATCCGTGGGCCGAACATCGCGTCGGCCGACGTGCAGCTCCCCGCAGTCCGGGATTACGAGCAGGTCGATCGCGATATCATCGCGACACTGGGCTTCACGAAAAAGTGGTTCATGGGCCTCAGCGTTGCCGTGCTGGCAATGTTGATCGGTGCATCCGCCTGGATCTACCAGATTTACTGGGGGCTCGGGCAGGCCGGATACGAACCGCCGGTGATGTGGGGCAACTACATTATCACGTTCGTTTTCTGGGTCGGTATCGGTCACGCCGGTACGCTGATCTCGGCCATTCTGTATCTGTTCCGCGCCGGCTTCCGCACCTCGATTTACCGAGCGGCGGAAGCGATGACCGTCTTCGCCGTGATGACGGCCGGTCTCTTCCCGATCATTCACATCGGGCGTCCGTGGAAGTTCTTCTGGCTGCTGCCGTATCCGAATTGGCGACTGCTGTTCCCCAACTTCAAGTCGCCGCTGGTGTGGGACGTTTTCGCTATTTCCACGTACCTCACCATCTCCACCACGTTCCTCTACATCGGCCTCATTCCCGACATCGCGGTGCTTCGCGACAAGGAAACCAACCCGATGCGCAAGCGCATTCTCAGCATTCTTTCGCTGGGATGGCGTAACAGCGATCGTGAGTGGCGTCACTTCGCGAAGGCGTATCTGTTTCTCGCGGCCTTCAGCACGCCGCTCGTGCTCTCCGTGCACTCGGTCGTTTCCTTCGACTTCGCCATGGCGCTCACGCCGGGCTGGCACGCCTCCATCTTCCCGCCCTACTTCGTCGCCGGCGCCATCTTCTCGGGCTTCGCGATGGTGTGGACGATCGCGATCCCGATGAGGAAGTGGTTCAAGCTCGAGCATTACATCACGCTCAACCATCTCGACGCCACCGCCAAGGTCGTGCTCTTCACGTCGCTCGTGGTCGGCTGTGCCTACATGATCGAGTTCTTCATTGCATGGTACTCGGGCGTCCGTTCCGAACAGGAGTTCTTCTGGAACCGCGTCTTCGGTCAATGGTGGTGGGCCGCGTGGATCATGTTGCTGTGCAACATGGCGCTGCCGATGTCACTCTGGTCGCAAAAGCTCCGTCGCAACCCGACCTGGCTGTTCGTGCTCTCGCTGTTCATCAACCTCGGCATGTGGTTTGAGCGCTTCGTCATTGTCGTGCCGTCGCTCTCGCACGAATTCGAGCCGTGGCAGTGGGGCGGTTACACGCCCAGCTGGATCGACATGTCGTTCCTGGTCGGCTCCTTCGGCTGGTTCTTCATGTGGTTCCTGCTCTTCGTAAAGCAGCTCCCGGTGATGGCCATCGCCGAGCTCAAGGAAATCGTGGCGCCGCGCGTGAAGCACGGCCATCACGGGGGGCATCATTGATGCAAGGCGTAGTAGGAGCATTCCATGAGATCGATACGACCGTTGCGGCGATCGAAGATCTCAAGAAGAAGCGGCTCGGCGATGTTACCGTCTATTCGCCGACGATCCGACATGAACTGGATCACGCCATCGACGCGCCGCAGAGTGTCGTCCGCCGGTTCACTCTCGTTGGTGGACTGCTGGGCGTCAGCTTCGGCTACTGGGTTGCCATCTGGTCGTCCGATTATTGGCCCTTGGTAGTGGGCGGCAAGGCGATCGCGTCGTGGATCCCGTACACGATCATCGGTTTCGAAATGATGGTGCTCGTCGGAGCGCTGTCCACCGTTGCCGGTATGTTCATCAATTCCCGTATTCCGCGTTTAACCTCCACGGCCGGTTACGACGCCCGATTCTCGGGTGGGTACTTCGGCATCTTCATCGCCTGCGACGCCAACAAGGCGGGACAGGCCGAAGAGCTGCTGCGCCATCACGGTGCGGTGGAGGTGCGACGTGAAGCCTGAGCCTACGTTCTCCATGTCTTTCTTTGTCCTGCGCGGCGTCCGACTGCTGTCGGTGCTTGCATTGCCCGTCGCGTTTGGCGCGTGCACCTGGTTTACCGATTTCAAGAACCAGCCGCGCATCGAACCGTGGGAGCCGATGTCGCAAAACGATGCGGACTCGCTTTCTCCGCCACGTGGTCAGCCGACGTACTCGGTGCCGGTGCAGGGCACTGTGATCGCCGGGTTTGAGATCTCGTATGCGCCGCTCCCGGCCGTCATCGACTCGTTCTCGCCCGTTCCGAATCCGACGCCGGTGTCGGCAGCGTCGTTGGAGATCGGTCGGAAGAACTACCAGATCAATTGCTCCGTCTGTCACGGGGCATCGGGACTTGGTAATGGTCCGGTGACCAAGTACGGTATGGCCGGTATCAGTCTCGTCAACGAGCGAGTGATGGGGTATACCGACGGCTACATCTACGGCATGATGCGGAATGGCAGAGGTGTCATGCCCAGCTATAATCGCATCGAAGAATCTGATCGATGGGATGTGGTAAACTACGTGCGCGCGTTGCAGGGGCGGACCACCTTCGCCGTGGATACCTCCTCGGCCGGGTATCCGGGGCAGAACGGCACGACGATTCCGGGCTACACCCTCACGGCACCGAATCGCCCGTCGCCGTACCTGAAGCCCACGCAGCAGCCCACGATCGGATCGCCGGGCATCAACTCGGCCACCTTCAAGGGCAACAACGAGAACGACACCATGCGCAAGCTGCACGGTGAGCCGCACGCCGAGAAGTCGGCCGGTGGCGAGACGACCAAGGCCGGCGCCCCGGCCGCGAGCAAGGAGAAGCACGAGTGAGCCAGCACTATTCCTACCCGGCTCGCCAGGAGCTCGCGCGTCGCCTCACCGCGAAGCCGGTCCCGAAAACCCTGAAAACCGTGAGCCTCGTGTTGGCGCTCGTGGGGGTGGCGACGTTTGTAGCGGGGCTGTTCATCAACGCCGATCGCGCGTGGCAGTCGCTCCACTTCAACTGGATGTTCTTCGCCACGATCTCGTCGGCTGGCGTGGCCTTTGCGGCCGTGCAGCGCATCGTCACTGCGCGCTGGTCGCGGCCGGTGGTGCGCTTCGCCGAAGGGTACGTGGCCTTCCTGCCGATCGCGTTCGTACTGCTGCTGCTCATCCTGTTCGGCAGCGGTGAGCACGTCTTCACGTGGGCCGGACGTGAATCGATAACGGTGGCCGAAAAGGCCCGCTATCTGGCTCCGGGCTGGTTCGTCACACGCGGCGTGTTCTTCTTCGGCGCGATGATGGTGTTGCAGCTCGCTTTCGTGTGGCACTCGGTGCGTATGGACGTCGCCGTGTTGCCGGAGTATGGCGCCAGGTGGGCGGCCGGATTGCGTGCGAAGATGCGTGCCGGCTTTGGCGACGAACGCCGTGAGCTGCACACGCAGCACTCGCTGCAGGGTAAGCTCGCGGTGGCCGTCTGCATCAGCTTCGTGGTGGGGTGGTGCTTCCTGGCGTGGGATTACTCCATGAGCATTTCGCTGCACTTCCAGCAAACGATGTACGCGTGGATCGTGTTCATGGGCGCGTGGCTCGCCATGATCATGTCGCTGTCGATGCTGTCCATGTGGTGGCGTAATCACCTCAAGTCGCCCGACGTGGTCACCATGGATCACTTCTGGGACCTCGGGAAGCTGTCGTTCGCTTTCACGGCCTTTTTCGGGTACATCAGCTTCAGCCAGTACCTGGTGATCTGGTACGGCAACCTTCCCGAAGAGACGCACTTCTATCGTCTGCGCCTCTCCGGCGTCTGGAAGTCCGTTACGCAGCTGATTCCGATCTTCGTGTTCGTGCTGCCGTTTTTCGGACTTATTTCGAAAGCGGCCAAAGTGTACCTGCCGACCTTCGTCCTTTTCGCGACGTGCAGCATTCTCGGCATCTACCTGCATCGCTACATCGAGATCTATCCGAGCATCTACGGCGAAACGTCGCATCTCCCATTCGGACTGCAGGAGATCGGCACCACGATCGGGCTGCTCGGACTGTGGGGCTTCTCCTACCTCTCGTTCATGGATGCCTTCCCCGTCTTGCGCGTTTTCATGATGACGACTCCTGCGCGCGATGAGGTGCAGGTGCCGGTCGATGCGCGGACGATGGAGCCGCTGCCGGCGCACGAGTAGCCGACGCGAATTGCTGGCGCTCACGGTCAACGGAGCCGGGCGGGCACCTTGGTGTCCGCCCGCTTTCCGTTGTGTGTATCAAAGGAGTTGGAGTCAGTGCCGGAGCCTATTATGCTTCAATGTTGTGGTAGGTCAGGGGCGTTAGCTCAGCTGGGAGAGCGCGCGCTTTGCAAGCGTGAGGTCATCGGTTCGATCCCGATACGCTCCATATAATTCGAGTGCGGGTCAGCGGCGATTGCCGCTGACCCGCACTCGTGTCGTTGAGCGAGGAAATTGCCCTCACGGCATCCCGGCCGCTCGGTGCAGCTACCTGGCCGAGCACGTGAAGCCGGAGCACATTGGCATCTTCTCTCATTCTGTGAAAAGGAGCGTGTCCATGCGTCGTCACACATTGCGACGGTTCCTATTGGTTCCGCTGGTGCTGCCCATCGTTGCCTGCGGAGACAATGCCCTGACCGCCGCCCCCGAGCAGGTCAGCGCGAACACCGCCGCGAATACGAGGGCGGCGACAGAGACGTCGGCGCGGCGTCTGCTGCACGACTATGTCGCGATGAGGACCTCCATAGCCGCAGGCTTTCAATCCAACGGCATCAGCGCGGCCACGCAGCGACAGGGGTAACCCGTGCTTATCGCCGAGGCTGCAGGCGTCGGGTTCCGCGCTCCGCTGCTGGGTGGGGCTGGTTGTCAGGCGCCGGGGATCGCCCCGTTCACGCCGCTCCCCCAAGCGCAGGCGTGCCCTGGCCGCCTCGATCGCACGCCGTCGTCCGTACTGAACACGGTCGCGATCCCCGGGCTGCTGCTGTCCCAGACGCGTTCCGCGGGTGGCAACCCAAATCTTCAAATGCGGAGATCATCGGAGCCGTACGCGCGGCTCCGCGCCTTCGCGGTGCGATTCTCGCGGGGGTGAGTGATCCGCTGTCGGCGCCAATCCTCCAACCGGGTGCGTAGTTCTTCCTTTCGCGAGGACGGCGCAGCAGTTTGGCTGGGCGTTCTATGATCCTAACACGGTACTCTCTGCCGCAATCACGACGCGTGGTGCCAGCGGCAGCTTCGGCGCACCAAATTTCTTCGGTTCGCTGCTCTCCTCTGACGGCGTCCATCCCCCTGCTTCGGGGCACGTGCTGCTCGCGCAGGGAATCGGCGCGGCAATCGCCCGGCGCTATCAGATCGATCTGTCGTTCTGAGCGATCGCCGACGGCCAGCCGCTGATTACCGAAACAGATTCAGCAACGAGCCCACGAAGCCGGTGTTCTCCCTGTTCCCCGCGGCAAGAAGCTCCAACTCGCCTTTGTCCAACCAGATACCGTCGCACTGCGGACACTGGTCGATGAACACGTGATTGCTCTCGCGCGTAACCAGCGCACTCCCGTCGCGAGGGCACTTGTTGCGATCGGCGGCGACGCGCGACGCGCGCTCTTCGTCGGCCCGCGCGCGAAGCGCCCTACGAAGGTCCGCGTCGACGCGCGCAAAATACTCGTTTTCGTTGCGGCTGGGTGTATGTTCGGTGGCCATCGGTGCGGAGCTCAGGTGGGAGCAGCGGTCCGGCAACTGCCGCCGCCGCTGATGTGCCCAATCTATCGTCCTGGTCGGTCTCTCGTTGGCGGGAGGCGGAGGATAACGCGCACGGGCTCGGCACCTCATTCCGCTGCAGGAGCGGGCGCTGTGGACGCAACGCTATACCCCTCCGCTCACACGCACGTCGCTCACCGCGAGTCGTAGCCCGAGTCCGCGAACCGTACCGGCGTGCTGTCCATGCTTCCGCCGAGAGGTAAACGAAAACCACGTGAAGTTCAGACTCCACGTTAGATCGCTACCATCCCACGGCGCGGGTCGCTCAGGTCGGCGGTCGCGCGTCCGCCGGCCTCGAGAAGCGCGGCCATTTCCCGCTCGGGGAGTGCGTCGCTGAAGTGCCGCCCTTGCTGTTCGAAGCACTGCAAGCGAGCGAGACGCTGCGACTGTTCGCTGCTCTCCACCCCTTCAGCGATGACGTCCAGCCCCAGACCGCGGGCGAGGCGCACCATCGATGCCACGATGGCCTGGTCACGCGGGTCTACAAGCAGCTGGGAAACGAAGCGCCGGTCGATCTTGATTCCATCCACAGGCGCCTCACGCAGGAAAGTGAGCGAGGCGTACCCCACGCCAAAGTCGTCGACGACCAGGCGCAGCCCAAGGCTCTTCAACGCCCGAAGCGTCTCCATTGCCATTTCGCCGTCGATCATGGTGCTGTTCTCCGTCAGCTCGAGTGTCAGCGCGTCAGCCGGACAACCAGTCTCGTGCAGAATGGCCGCCACGCGTCGCTCGAACCCGTGCTCGCGCAGCTGCACCGCCGACAGATTCACGGAGACGCGCAGCTCTTTGGCCGCGCCGTCGCGGCGCCACCGTACAATGGCCTCACAGGCCTGCCGGAGTACCTGCTCGCCGATAGGGACGATCAGACCCGTATCCTCGGCCAGGGACAGAAACCCCGATGGCAGGAGCAGTCCGCGATCCGGATCACGCCAACGAAGCAGGGCTTCGGCGGCGACGACCCGGTCTGCGACCACGTCGAGAATCGGCTGGTAATGCACCTCGAACTCGCCTCGCGCGACGGCGCCGCGGAGTCGCGCCTCGCGTCGGTGCGAAAGCGAATCCGCCATCGAGCGATCCTGCTCATCGTCCAGCGTCATGAGGCCGTGTATCGGCGTGAGCATGCGTCCGCGGCGGCGTTCGTATTTTTCGCGGTACATGTCCGCATCGGCGGCATCGAGCAGGTCCTGCGCCGTGCCGCCGTCGAGCGGAGACATGGCGCTCCCGATGCTGGCCTCCACGGTCATCGGCTGAACACCCTCGGCCTCAACCGGTCGACTCAGGCAGGCGAGAATACTCTCCCGCACGTGGGCCACGTCGCGACGGCTGGTGACATCGGGAAGCAGCACCACGAACTCGTCGCCGCCCATGCGCGCCACGGCGTCGGAACGGCGCACCGACTCCAACAACCGCGCGGCGACCACCTTGAGCAGTTCGTCTCCGCGCGCATGACCCAGCGTGTCGTTGATCGCCTTGAAGCCATCAAGGTCGACGAACAACAGTCCCGTTTTGCGCCCGTATCGTGAGCCGAACGCGAGGGCACGATCGAGCTGGTCGAGGAACAGCTCGCGGTTGGCGAGCCCGGTGAGGGGGTCATGCGTTGCCCGGTGCGCCGCTTCGACGCGCGCTGCTTCGAGTGTGGCCAGACGCCGCTGGCGCTCGATGGCAAAGCCCAGCATCCGCGCCAGTGCATCGGGATGCGTCTCACGCTTATCGAGGCACTCCTGTGCACCGGCGCGCAGGACGTTCAGCGCGAACGCATCGCTCAGGTCGCGCGTATACACCACAATCGGCACCGTCGGCGCAGCCCCCCGCACTCCGGCCAACGTCGCCATGCCGTTGGTGTCCGCGACTTCCAACTCGAGAACGATGGCGTCAAAGCTGGCCTCCATCAACATACGGATCGCTTCGCTCAACGACCGCACCTGCGAGAGGGACAGTCGGTCGCCGAGACGAGCGCGCAGACCCTGCTCGGAACGCAGTGCCTCCTGCTCGTCGTTATCTACCAGCAGAACGCGAAGCACGCGTTCTGAAGCGGGCAGATCCGAAACCGATACCATCACCTGAACCGAGCCGGGGTCACGGGTAGACCTGTTGAAGGTGAATTGATTTTAACTTTTATGGTAGACTTCGCTAGCCCTCGGCGTATTCCCTACTTCTCAAAAACGATGATCACCACTTCTCCATCGACCCCCACACCGGTTGGCGCTCACGCCCCCGAGTTCTCCCTGACCTCCACGTCGGGCGAAACCGTGACCCTCTCCTCTTTCGCGGGGCAGACGAACGTCCTGCTGGCGTTCTTTCCCCTCGCCTTCACGAGCGTATGCACCAGCGAATTGTGTGCCTTCAGCGAGGACTTTGACGTGTTCTCCGAGCTGGATGTGCAAGTGCTTCCCATATCAGTAGATGCGGCGCCTTCCCTGAAGGAGTTTCGCAGCAAGTACTCGATGAAGGTCCAGCTGCTCTCCGACTTCCGCCGCGAAGCGTCAGCGCACTATGGCGTATTGCGGGAGGACACGCTGTTTTCAAACCGCGCTTACTTCCTCATTGATAAGGCCGGCATTGTTCGTTGGGCGCACGTCGAAGCATCCCCGGGTGACCGGCGGGACAACGCGGAGATCCTGACGGCGATCCGTCAGGCGTTGACCTGAGGCTACAGAAGGACAGTGAGAAGGTATTGGGGGGGTCCGACAATTGGGCCGCCCCGCTGCTGCCTGCTGAAGCGTTCGGGGTGCTGCATCCAATTTTCGCAGTTCGGTCAGCTTGCCCGATGCCGTATCTGCACCTACTTTGCCGCATGTAACTGCGGCTTCCTCCAGCTGATGACCATGCCTCTCGCTTCGCCGGCACCGATCACCGAGCTCGTCGTGCTGCTCGCGCAATCGGAACAGGCCGACGCCGGATTCATCGCGGTGCTCGCACGCGTCGGAGCGTGGCTGGAGGCGAGCGGGGTGGCGTTGGAGTTCTCCGATACCCAAATCACGCCGTTCGTGTGGCCGACGGCCGCAGATGAGCTTTCCGGTGCACCGGCGCGCCTTCCCCCCGAACGGTTTCCGCTGTGCCGCCCGGGCGAGGACGGTGCGGTGATACTGGCGATGCTGGTGGTGCACCGGGACGGTCCCGCGCTCGACGCCGACGACGAGGAGCTACGCGCGGTGCTGTCGCTGCTGCGGGTGATCGTCTGTCGAGAGACGCGCCTGAGCAGCCTCGAACGCGAACTGAACGCTCGTTTACGGGAAATTGTCGACCAGCGCGCCTTCATCGAGTGCATCGTCGATTCACTGCCCGTCGGGCTGTATGTCGTCGACCGCGACTATCGCATTCACGCCTGGAACCACAAGCGGGAGACGGGGCTGCAGGGGGTCTCGCGCACGGATGCGATCGGGCGCACCATCTTTGAAGTGCTGCACCGGCAGCCCGCCGCGTTGCTCAAACGTGAATTCGACGAGGTGTTCGCCTCGGGACGGCTGCAGCAGTTCCAGATGGAAAGCAACGCCTTCGGCGACACACGTACCTTTCGGATTTCCAAGATCCCCATGCGGTTGGGAACCGGTCCGGTCACGCATGTGATCACGATTGGTGAGGACATCACGGAATGGCGGGCGGCGCTCGATCGCACCGCGCAGTCTGAAAAGCTCGCCGCGCTCGGTCAATTGGCCGCTGGCGTCATGCACGAGCTCAATAATCCGCTCGCCACGATCGCCGCATGCGCCGAATCGCTGGGGATGCCGTATGAAATCGGACTCGTGGCATCGCCACCGGCCGAGCTGCTCCGGATCATCGATCTCGAGGTGCAGCGGTGCAAGAAGATCATCAACGGCCTGCTCGACTTTTCGCGCCCGAAGCCGGCGCAGCGGGAGCTGTTCGATATCAATACCGTGGTGCAGCAGAGCGTTTTTCTGTTGCAGCATCATCCGCGCTTCAAGCGGGTCAAGTTGGTTACGGAGCTGGAGGCGGACGCGCGGCGGTTCGCCGAAGGCGACGCGGATCAGCTCGTGCAGGTGCTCATCGCGCTCGCCATGAACGCCCTCGATGCAACCCCGGAAGGCGCGCGCGTGACCATTCGTACGCTGATCGCCGCCTCCCATGATGGGCAGAAGCAGGTATGCTTCGAAGTGGAAGACGAAGGCCCCGGGATCCCCCGAACGCTTCAGGCGAAAGTCTTCGAACCGTTCTTCACCACCAAGGCCCCGGGGCAGGGCACCGGGCTGGGATTGGCGATCTGCTACGGCATTGTCGCTGACCACGGTGGACAGCTCGATCTCCTCGCAGCCGAAGGCAGCGGCGCGAGGTTTCGTGTGTCGCTGCCGTTGCGCGAAGGACTCCTGATGCCGGCCACATGAGCGCGATACGCGTACTGTTGGCGGAAGACGAAACGCATCTGGGGACCATTCTCGAGCAGTACCTCACCGCGCGCGGCTTCATTGTAAGTATCGTGCGCAACGGGCGGGCGGCTCTCGACGCCTTGCGCGCGGAGACGTTTGACGTGGCATTGCTCGATGTCGTGATGCCCGAAATGGACGGACTCGAGGTGTTGCGACGGCTCCGCGAAGACCCCATGCCGCCCGAGGTCATCGTGATCACCGGCAACGGTACGATCGAAACCGCCATGACCGCGCTTAAGCTCGGTGCCTACGATTTTCTCTCGAAGCCATACCGCATGGCAGAGATCGAAGCCCTGGTGCGCCGCGCCTGGGAGAAGCGGATCCTGGCCCGCGACAATGTCGTGCTGCAGTCGCAGCTGAAGCGCACGACCGGCGAGCCACAGTTCCTCACGCAATTCGCTCCGTTGCGCGCCGTGCTCGCGATGGTGGAGCGTATTGCCCCCAGCCATTCGCCGGTGTTGATCAGCGGCGAATCCGGTACGGGGAAAAACCTGATCGCCCGTGTGCTGCATCTCCGTGGCGAACGCCCGGATGGGCCGTTCGTCGACGTGAACAGCGCAGCGCTCGCGTCGGCGTCGGCGGAGGCCGAGCTCTTTGGCGTGGAGCGGGGCGCCATTCCCGGTGCCGACGATCGCCGCATGGGGCTGCTCGAATTGGCCAGCGGCGGTACGCTCTATCTCGACCACGTGGGCGCTCTCGACCTCAGGGTGCAGGGCAAGCTGCTGCAGGCGATCGAACGCGGCGCCTTTCATCGCCTTGGCGGGGTACAGCAGGTCAAGGTCGACGTCCGGATGGTGACATCTACCACGCACGACCTCTCGCGCATGGTGCAGACGGGCGCGTTCCGTGATGACCTGCTGCATCGCCTCAACACGATTCGTGTCGTCCTGCCGCCGCTCCGTGATCGCACCGTCGATATCCCGTTGCTCGCCTCGCACTTTCTCGCGCACTTGTGCGCGCATGCTGGTGGACGCGCGGCGCCGGTACTCAGCGTTGATGCGCAGTCGGCGCTTGAGCAGTATCGATGGCCAGGCAATGTTCGGGAGCTGCGCAATGTGCTCGAACGATCGGTGCTTCTTTCCACCCACGGCACCGTGGGCGCCCTCGACCTGCTCCTCGGCCTGGACGTCGGGGCGGCGACACGGCCGTCACCGATCAGTACGCCAACGCTGGCTGAACTGGAGCGACAGCATATTACCGATGTCCTCGAGCGCACCATGTGGCACCAGGGACGCGCCGCTGAATTGCTGGGGATTTCCCCCAAAACACTTTATCGCAAGATCCGCGAATACGGATTCACGCGTCCTCCGGGGCGCGCGTGATGCTGCCGGTCCGTCTCACCCGCACAGGAGCCAGCAGGCGTGAAGATTCTTGTGATCGAGGATGATCCCACGGTGGGAGAATTTGTGCGCCGCGGCCTCGAAGAGCAGCGTTGGAACACCGATCTGGTAAGCAACGGGCTCGAGGGCGAACGCATGGCCCTTGAGCAGCCGTATGATCTCATCATCCTCGACATGCGTTTGCCGGGACGGAACGGGCTCGACGTGCTGCGCGCGCTGCGCGCACGCGGCTTCGAGCGACCCGTGCTCGTTCTCACGGCGCAGGATGCCGTGGATGCCAAGGTGGAGACGCTGCGCGCCGGCGCCGACGATTACGTCACCAAGCCGTTTGCCTTCGAAGAGCTGCTCGCGCGGGTCGAGGCGTTGCTGCGGCGCCCGCGTGCGCTCGCGTCGCCCCTGTTATGCGTCGGCGATCTCGAACTCGACCAGGGCGCGCGCGAGGTGCAGCGCGGTGAAGAGCAGATCGAACTCACGCCCAAGGAGTTCGCCGTGCTCGAGTACCTCATGCGACATGCCGGGCGGGTGATGAGCCGCACGCTGATCACCGAGTACGCCTGGGGCTATCACTTCGATCCCGGAACCAACATCGTGGACGTGGTGATCAATCACCTGCGCAAGAAGATCGACGCGAAGTTCGAGAAAAAGCTGATTACCACCGTGCGGGGGGTCGGCTACATGATTCGCGCGTGACCCGGTCCTCTTCGTGAGCTCCATCCGTTCCCGGCTCACGGCGGCGTACGCGGCCGCCTTCATCGGTACGTTGGTGGTCTTCTCACTGACGTTGCTGGCGGTGCGTCGCGAGATCATGCTGCGAGAGCTGCAGGACCGCGTGCAGCGCCAGGTCGATCAGGTGGTGCGGGCGATGAATCTGGCGCGCGATACCGGGATAGAGCCGGTGCGGGCGCAGAAGGACCCGCTCGCAGGGCCGCAGGTGTCCGAGCGCATGAAGGCTTTTCTGTCGATGCTCGATGGGTATGTGCTCGTGCAGGACAGTACCGGTTACGACATTTACGCGTCACCGCCGGTGCAGGCGCTCTCCACCACCGATCGCGACGCGTTCTCCGGCACGGCACGGAGTACCCCCTCGGCCGAGGTGGCGGAGACTCGCACCGTGCAGATGCGCGTCGATCGCGTACTGCTGGCCGCGCGCGAGGTGCGCTTCGGTGAAAGTGTGCGATATCGCGTATACGCCGCGCTCAGTCACGACCAGATCACGATGGCCCCGCGCGAGCTGGTAAGCACCATGTTGATCGTCACGCCATTTCTGCTCGTGTTCTCGATGATGCTCGCATACAGCATTGCAGGGCGCGCGTTCCGTCCCATCGACCGGATCATCGATCAGGTCGAAGCGATCTCCGACGGACGCTCGTTGCACCGTCGGCTGGTCATCGGCGCGGCCGGCGACGAGCTCGCCCGCCTGTCGGCGACGCTCAACGCGATGATCGCGCGGCTTGAGACGTCGTTCGGGGCGCTGCGACGTTTCACCGCCGATGCGAGTCATGAACTCAAGACGCCGCTCACGGTCATGCGTGCCGACGTCGAGCGCGCCATGTCGCCCAACGCCAATGAGACGGAGCAGGCCGTCGCACTCGAGGAGGGGTTGCAGCAGATCACTCGCATGGCGGATCTCGTGGATTCGCTTCTCACGCTCGCCCGCGCCGACGAAGGGCGCTTCGACTTGTATCGGGAGCCGGTGGAGATGGCGCCGCTTGCGCGCGAGATCGTCGAGACGGCTCGGCTGCTCGCTGAGGAGGCGGGACTGACGATCGAGGCGCAGACGATCGAAAATGCCGAGGTGCTCGGCGACCTCCTGCGGCTTCGGCAACTTTTCCTGAATCTCATTACTAACGCCATCAAGTATACGCCGCGGGGCGGACGCGTGGAGATCGCGCTCGTACGCGGTGATCTGTCGGCCACGATGACCGTGAAGGACACGGGCATCGGTATCGCGGCGGCGGATGTGCCGTTTATTTTCGAACGGTTCTGGCGCGCGGATCGTGTACGCTCCCGCGCCTCGGAGCGCGGCGGTTTCGGCCTCGGTCTTGCCATCTGCAAGTGGATCGTGCAGGCACACAGCGGCCGCCTCGAGGTGCAGTCGCGGCTTGGCCGCGGCACGACCTTCGTCGTGACGCTCCCGCTGGCTGGCGCGCCCGGCTCTGGCATGACGGGGGAGTACCAGTCCATCGGCACTGGCGACTCAACCGCGCAGGAAACCGGATTCTTCACGGTGGATTAATGTGATCCTAATCTTCTTTCCATTGTTCCGTCATCTTTACGGCGTATCATCGCCTTAGTCAGTTTCCGGGCACGTGGTTCGGCAACTGTGTGTTTTCGACCCTACCCGGACAAGCGAGATGTTCAAAAACCTGCTTGAATCGAAGGCGAAGCAGCAGAAACGCCTGGGTGGTAGCTTCGTGTCGATCCTCTTTCATTCGGCAATCGTGGTTGCGCTTTTCATCGTGACCCAACAGTCGGGAATCACGGATGAGAAGCCAAAGGAAGAAAAAGTTGATTTCGTACCAGTGAAGCCGGACGAGCCCAAGCCGCCTCAACCCGAGCCCGAGCGGGCCGCCCCCCCCGCTGATGCCGTTGCGGCGCCGCCACCGCCCAAGGGTTTCCAGACGCTCACGGCACCGGTGGACATCCCGGACGTCCTTCCTGATATCGACT
Organism: Gemmatimonadales bacterium; assembly: GCA_038250435.1. Lineage (GTDB taxonomy): Bacteria > Gemmatimonadota > Gemmatimonadetes > Gemmatimonadales > Gemmatimonadaceae > Gemmatimonas. The sequence goes on from JBBSCJ010000001.1 coordinate 106,471, forward strand.
TCTCCAAGAAAGTGACCGACGAGAACGATTTTTCAGCTAAGGGCAAACAGGGTGGCATAGCGAAGGGGGTCGAAGGAGGCACGGGGCCTATTCCGCAGAGCGATCAACCGTTTTACGATTTCCAGGTGGAAAGGCAAGCGGCGTCGCTTCCAGGCGTCAGCCCAACGTATCCGGACAATCTCAGCAGGGCCGAGATTGAAGGTACCGTGTTGGCGATGTTTGTCGTGGACACCAGCGGTCGCGCCGATATGAGCACCTTCAAGGTGATCAAGAGCGACCATGAACTGTTCTCGACCGCCGTCAAAACGGCGCTCAAAAAGATGCGTTTCTTGCCGGCGGAAGTCGGCGGACGCAAGGTGAAGCAACTCGTCCAGCAGCCATTCCAGTTCTCGCTCAACCGTTAGGGTTTTCCGAGATTCGTCCAGTATTTTTTCCTCGCTCAGCGGAGATACGTCCCATGGAAATGTCGTTGACAGAGCTGTTCAATTCGATGGGCTGGTTCGCCAAGGGTATTGTGTTTACGCTCCTCGGCATGTCGGCTTACTCGTTTACCGTGCTGTTCCAGAAGTACTGGTCGATGCGCAAGGCGCAAGCCGAAACGCGCCGATTCGCCCCGGAGTTCTCGCAGTTCCTCGAAGAAGACAACCTGACTGAAGCCATCAAGCTTGCTGAGGGGTACACGAAGTCGCATGTGGCGCGCGTACTCGGCGGCGCGCTGTCCGAGATCCGCCCGCTCATTCAGGACGGCTCGGTTACTGTATCCGACATCAACTCGGCTGAGCGCGCGATCGAGCGCGAGATGCTGATGACGGTCGTTGACTTGAAGCGGGGGTTGGGTGTTCTCGCTACCGTCGGCGCCACGTCGCCGTTTGTCGGACTGCTTGGCACCACGATGGGTATCGTGAACTCCTTCACGAGTATGGCCTCGTCGGGTGCCGGTGGTATCTCGGCCATCGCCGGCGGTGTCGCCGAGGCGCTCATCACCACGGCTATCGGTATCGGTGTCGCCATTCCCGCCGTGTGGTCGTTCAACTACTTCCAGACGAAGATCGATAACCTGACGGCCGAGATGACATACACGTCGAAGGAGATGGTGGATTACCTGATCAAGGGTGTCTCCGGTGAGTTCGGCCGCTCGCGCTTCACGCGCGAGTTCAATACTGCTGGCCAGCAACCCGTCTCGCAGTAATCACGAGCGATCATTCGGGCGGCGTTCCGTGGGGAGCGCCGTTTCGGAAGGCTCAACACCAGGAGTTGCGCGATGGGAATGAGCGTCAGCACCGGAGGCGGCGTAAAGGCCGAACCCAACGTGACCCCCATGATCGACGTGATGCTCGTACTGCTCATTATCTTCATGATCACCATCCCGCAGATCAATGCGGGGTTCAGGGCGGTCCCACCGGAAGGGCAGAACCTCAAGGCACATCCGGAAGAAGATGGTGAACAGGTACTGGGCATCGACGATCAGGGTCGATATTACCTAAATAAAGTGCCGGTCCGCAACGAAGATCTGGAAGCCCTCGTCGGCAAGATCTTTCAGCAGGAAGGTCGCGATGAGTACATCATGTATGTCAAGGCTCACCGGGATCTTCAATACGTGAAAGTCGTCGACGCACTGGATCTCATCGCGCGCTCGGGTGTGCGTGTGGCGGCGTTGATCACGGAGCAGGCGCCCGGGACTGAGTCTCTGCTTGAGAGCGATCGTGCCGCGAATACGGGAGGACAGTAACCATGGGCATGTCTGCACCGACGGGCGGCAGTAACCTCAACAACGATATGAACGTCACGCCGATGATCGACGTGCTTCTGGTGTTGCTCATCATCTTCATGATGATCATCCCCATGAACCGGAAGGCCATAGATACGCAGCTCCCCGATCCCAATCCACAGCAATCAACGTCTGACGTAAACCCCGATCAGATCGTGCTCGAGGTGTTGCCCGACGACAAGTTCGCGGTGAACAAGGAGCCGGTCGAGAAGGACCAGCTGCTCGCGCGTCTCAAGTCGATCTACGACCCGCGTCCGGAGAAGATCATCTTCGTCAAGGGCGACACGATGACGACCTACGCGAACGTCATCTGGGCAATGGATCAGGCACGTGGCGCTGGTGTAAAGGTGATCGGCATTCCCCCGAAGTAATGCCGACGGGTGAGGCGTCACGCTCACTGCCGACCGTCACTCCGCATGCGCGAACGGCGGACGAACCCCTCGGGATCGTCCGCCGTAGTACGTTTCAGTGGAAACACTCAATTATCCGCATGGAACAACCACCGTTCGTTTCCGACGTAGCCGCTGAACAGCTTCTGCCGCCGGCTCGGCCTCGCTATCGGCCCCCTATCGGCATCCCGGTCAAGAAAGAGCGGCGGACGACCAGCCTGCTCATCGCGATCGGGTTGCATGTGCTGCTCATTCTGCTGACGCTCGTCGAACTCACCTCGCCTGATGTGGATCGGGAAATACTGGGGGCGGGCGGACCGGGGCCCTCAGGTGGCGGCGGTGGTGGCAATCGTGGGACCGGTGGACAGCCCAAGAATGAACGTGTGCAGTTCATTCAGGTCGCGCCTATTCCGGCGCCGGTCGTTCCGCCCGTCATTCGCCCTCCGGTAGAAAAGCCGCTTATCCCGCCGCCGCCGCCGCCGGTGGTGCCGAAGCCACAGACGCCGGCTGCTGCCGTGGCGCCAGCAGCCGACGATGCCGCCGAAACCAAGTCGGTCGTGGCCGGCAAGGGTGGAGGGGCGGGGACGGATGGCAGCGAGGGCGCCGGCCTTGGGAAGGGTGGCGGAACTGGTACCGGAGTCGGCACCGGTACAGGCACGCAGGTCGGCCCGAATACGGGCGGCGGACCGGGAACCGTGTATCCACCGACGCCGACGGAGCTGTTCTTGCCGCCCCTACCGGTCCCGAAGAAAGCCAGAGGGACGATCGTCGTGGTGTTCGACGTCGATTCGAGCGGTCGCGTGCTCGACCTTGATTTCGCGCAGTCCACGAAGGATGGCGCGTACAATCGCAGATTGAAAGAGATGCTCAGCACGATGCGATTTCGCCCCGCCGTCAACGCGCAGGGCTCGCCGGTGCGAGGCAAAGCCGAGTTAACCTACGAGATCTGATCGTCGGGGCGTTCGGCTCGTCAAGCCATAAGCTGACAAGCTCTGGCTCTGCTGTGCGTGTGTCGATAGCTTGCCCCTCTTCGCGCACCATGCGCCGATCCAGCGGCGCTCCTCCCCGCCGCGCGAACTCTCCGGAGCTACATGGGTCTCTTCGATCGAAAGCCGATCGCTGCTGCCGACGACGGCGGGCACGGCATGCGCCGTACACTCGGGGCCGGCGATCTCATCATGCTCGCGATCGGAGCAGTGATCGGTGCCGGCATTTTCTCGTCGCTTGGCACGGCGGCAGCAGGCGAAACCCTCGCCGATGGCACCGTGGTGCGCTACGGCGCCGGGCCGGCTCTCGTACTGTCTTTCATTTTGCTTGGTGCCGTGTGTGGATTGGCGGCGCTCTGTTACGCGGAATTGGCCGCAATGATTCCACAGGCGGGAAGTGCGTATGCGTATTCGTACGCCACGCTCGGCGAGATCGTGGCGTGGGTCGTGGGGTGGGCGCTGATCCTCGAATATGCCGTTGGTAACGTCGCCGTGGCCATTGGCTGGTCAGGCTACTTCACGGCGCTGCTCTCCGGCTTCGGCATTGATCTCCCCGGGTGGCTGACGCATGGCTACTGGAACGTGAAGGCCAGTGGTGATCCGGCCATTCAGTCGCTCCTCGCGAGTGCTCCGCGTCTGTTCGGTGTTCCCGTGCTGGTCAATCTGCCCGCCTTCGGGATCGTGGCGGCGATCACGCTGCTGTTGATGCGTGGCGTCAAGGAAAGCGCGCGCGCCAACAATATCATGGTGGTCATCAAGCTGCTCGTGTTGGCGCTGTTTGTGGTGGTCGGCTCGATGCACATCGATCCGGCGAACTACAAGCCATTTGCCCCGAATGGTTTTCGCGGCATTCACCAGGGCGCCGCTATCGTCTTTTTTGCCTATATCGGCTTTGACGCGATCTCCACGGCCGCAGAAGAAACGAAGAATCCGCAGCGCAACCTGCCTATCGGCATCCTTGGCGGGCTCGCGATCTGTACGCTGATCTATGTCGTGGTGGGCTTCGTGGCGACCGGGTTGGTGCCGTACGAGCAGCTGCGCAGCAGCGATCCGCTCGCGCGCGCGCTGTCTATCGCCGGTCTTGACACGGCGAGTTGGATCGTGGCAGCGGGTGCGGTCGTGTCGATGTCGGCAGTGCTGCTCGTCTTTCAGTATGGTCAGCCGCGCATCTTTTACGCGATGGCGCGCGACGGGCTGCTTCCCAGATTCGCCGCCAGGCTCGATCCGATAACCCGCACGCCAAAGGTGACCACCATCATTACCGGTGTCGCAGTCGCTGCCGGCGCGCTGGTGGCCGACGATGCGGCAACATACGACCTCACCAACATCGGTACGCTCGCCGCCTTTGCGGTGGTGTGTATCGGGGTGCTGGTGCTCCGTATCCGGGAGCCGGACCGTCCACGGCCGTTTCGCGTACCCCTCGTCTGGTTCGTCACCCTGGGCGGAGCGGGTGCCTGCGTGTTCGTGATGCGCGGCCTTCCGCCGAGCGCCTGGAAGGCTTTTGCCGTGTGGATGATGATCGGGCTCACGGTGTATTTCCTGTACGGCTACAGGAATTCCGTGCTGCGCAATCCCGGCGCACGGTCAAACGACGTCCCTCCTCTCGACCTCTGATCTCGACATGACGGCTCACGCGCCTCCCCACGTTGTCGCTCCGGGCCCCGGCAGCAAGGGATTTCTTGGCATCGGCTTTACGCAGTGGATCCTGATTTCGATGGTGGTCGGCATCCTCATCGGTTGGCTCGCGCCCGAATTTGCGCCCAATCTCAAGCCGTTCGCCAACATCTTCCTGCGGATGATCAAGTCGCTGATCGTGCCGCTGCTCTTCGCCACGCTGGTGGTGGGCATCGCGGGACATGGCGATGACATGAAGAAGGTCGGGAAGCTGGCACTGCGATCGATCATTTATTTTGAGATCGTCACCACGCTCGCGCTGGTGATCGGGCTGGTCGCCGTGAATCTCGTGAAGCCGGGAGAGGGGCTGCAGATCTCGTCATCCACGGACAGCGAAGAGTTCAAGGCGCTTGCCACCAGAACGCCCACCTTCGGCTCGGTGCTCGAGCACACGGTTCCGCAGAGCTTCTTCGAGGCGGCGGCAAACAACGAAGTGCTGCAGATCGTCTTCTTCGCGATCATCTTCGCCGTGGCGCTCGCGCGGGTGGAGGGGCCCTCGAAGACGTTCATGCTGAGCTGGTTGCAATCGCTCAGCGACATCATGTTCAAGTTTGTCGGAATCGTGATGGCCTTCGCCCCCATCGGCATTGGTGCGGCCATTGGGGTCACGGTGGGGAAGAGCGGGCTCGACGTGATGAAGAACCTCGCGATGCTCGTCGGCACGCTGTACGTGTCGCTCATCGTGTTCGTGGTTGCCGTGCTGGTGCCGACGGCGCTCATCATGCGCATTCCGATCGGCCGCTTCTGGCGCGCCGTGAAAGAGCCGTGGCTGATCGCGTTCTCCACCGCGTCCAGCGAAGCGGCCTTCCCGCAGGCGATGCAGGCGATGGAGAAGTTCGGCGTGCCGAGGCGCATCGTCGCCTTCGTGCTTCCCACGGGCTACTCGTTCAACCTCGATGGCAGCACGCTGTACCTGGCCATTGCCTCGGTGTTCGTCGCCCAGGCCGCCGGCATCGACATGCCGATCGGTACGCAGATTCTCATGATGCTCACCCTGATGCTCACCTCGAAGGGCGTGGCGGCCGTGCCGCGCGCGTCGCTCGTGATCTTGTCGGGAGCGCTGGCGCAGTTCGGATTACCGCTGGAAGGCATCGCGCTCATTCTGGGCGTGGACGCCATCATGGATATGGCGCGCACGTCGGTGAATCTGCTCGGGAATTGCCTTGCGACCGCCGTGATGGCGCGGTGGGAAGGCGAGCTGAACATCCCGGCGGAGGCACGGGACGTGGTCGCCGTGGCGTAGGGTTGCGTAGCAAGGCGGCGAGCCATCTCCGCCGGCGACGTCGGTGGTCCCTCACACTCGGATAAAACGCGGATGAATCGTACGCTGGTAGTCGCGAGCATCGTCTTCGCATGTGCTGCATGCAACAAGCCGAGCCCACGCGCTTCCACCCTCACGGTGTCGTTCTACGCGCAGGATTCGGCGTTTGCCGTGGCCGAGCCTCTGCGCGTTTCGGTCGGCTCCGGAGCGCAGGTGCGCAGTTTGCGTGGCAGAGAGCTGAATAGCTATTACCCGTTTCTCGTGTCGGGCGAGATGCCACTCGACAGTGCGGCCACCCTTCCGATCAGGGTGGTGATGCTCGGATTGGCCGACGACACGCTGGCCCAGGCGCGTTTCTCGTTCGGACCCGTCGAGCCGGCCACCGCTTACACGCTGGGCATCAGCGCGGGCGGACGTCATCCCGCAAGCGCGCCGTCACGTTGCGGCGTGCAGGTCACCGTGCCGCTGCAACGGGCCGCTGATGACCGCACGGGCGATTCGTTGTTCATGAGTATCAGCGGCATGCGTGAGGGTGTGGCCTGCTGAGCGTATCCATCGTGCTTCATCCTGGGGCGACGGGCCACTCTGACTGCGAGACGTCAGTCCACGATGATATCGGGGTCGATCATCACGCGCACGGAATCGCCGCTTGCGCCAGCGGCGCACGCCACGCGCACGTTGTAGCGGAAGTCGCCCTGTTTGTCCTTGATCTTCCCCTTCGCATTCCCCGTGAAAGGAGGAGCCTCATCGAACGGCCAGCTGGCGGGCGTTTTCTGCGTGATCTCCACGGAGGCCCCCGTGGTGGTCTGCGTTCTGAACGTCACGTCGCCCCGTTTCTTCATGCGCAGCACCCAGTTGTCAACCCCGACATCCACCTGGTTTCCCGTGGTGCAGTCGGCCGTGATCGTCACGGTTGCCGACGTCCGGAACTTCAGACGAGGATCCGCAGATTGACGTTGACACGCCGACATGAGCATTGCCGCGGTGGCGATTGTGCCGCAACAGACCCACTTCACTGTGTAGCGCACGCGAACCTCCACGGATTCGGTGAGAGGGACAAGGCGATCGGTATCACTGGAGAGCTTGGCGCGCCGCGGATCCCCTCGCAAGGGTGAACCGGCGGCAATCTCTGCACGCGCCCGGCATTATTCACGGCGGCGCCGGTCGCCGCATTCTACGTCGCCACGACGCAGGAGCGTCACCCCGAGTCTTGCCAGCGTACGCGTAAAAACCTCCGGATCGGCCAACCCGGCACCCACAATCAGCGCGCCCTGGATGCGAATCACCGCATCCTCCGCCCGTTCCGCCGCGACCGCGCGCGGAACGCCAGCCTCTTCGCATAACTGGTGTACCGCACCAATCAACGCGTGAAAGGCGGCGGTCAATGGCGCGCGAAAGCTCTTCGCCTCAACGCTCGCGCACAACCGCTCGAGCAGGCAAGATTTTCGACCCTGATCGTAGAACATCGTGAGCGTGCACAGCATGGCGTCAAGCCGCGTCTGCGGTGTGCCGGCTCCGCGAATCGGGGCCAGCAGATCGCGCTCGAGGTTCAGTGACATGTGCGCCAGCACCTGCAACGCCATGTCCGACTTGCCGCCGGGGAAGTGATGATAGAGGCTCGATCTGCCGAGCCCGGTCACAGCCGACAGCTCCGCCAGCGACGCGCCGTCGTAGCCGTCGTAGCGGAAGGTGTCCATCAGGCGATCCAGCATCTCGGTTTTCGCGGTGCGTGAACCGGTGCGTGAAACAGTCATGGCTGTCGCGTGACGTAAGTGAATCAGACGGAAGGCAATGGCCGTTGCGACGGCACCAATCGCTGCAGTTCGGCCTCGAGCTCCGCGATACGGCGGTACAGTGGGGCCGACGCCTGCTGCGCTTCCGCCTCGGTGAACCGCGACGTGATGTGCTGCGGGCAGTTCCAGTCATACGCCGTCACATCGATGCGCGCATAACGCTCCGTTGTCGCGACGTAACCCGGCGTCTGCAACTGCTTTGCGAACAGCGGATCGCGCACGATCGATATCGCGCCGTACACCTTGAGCCGCCGCTTCCGCGGATAGTCCATCAGAAAGAGGGACACGCGATTATTCGCGCGCGTGTTGCCGATCGTCACGTACTGCTTGTTACCGCGGAAATCGGCAAAACCGAGCGTGCGCTCGTCGAGCACTCGTAAAAACCCGGCTGGACCGCCGCGATGCTGCACGTACGGCCAGCCGGTCTCCGAAACCGAGGCAATGTAGAAGCTGTCGCGCGAGGCGATGAACGCCGCCTCGGGTGCGCCGAGACGGTCGTTGATCACCGGACCGTCGCCGCCGTCGTAACGATCGACACCGTCGGCGTCAAGCCGCGCCGCCAAGACGGCAGGAGTGGTGGCGATCTCGAGGTAGCGGTGACGCATCGGTTGCTCCGTCGGGGTCAGAAAGTGAGAAAATATTGCTTACACCGAACGTTCGGTACACTATGCGCAGACCCACGACGTCCATCAAGTAGTCCTGCACGCCCCTTTAGCCCGTTCGGCCCGTTCAGCCCGTTTATCGGGTGCCGGGCAGCTCATCTGCGCAGCACTCATCTACCAGTCGGTCACACCTCCACGCCTAGCAGTCGCCGCGCACGCCGCACCGCCCCCCGTGCGGCATCGACTTCCTCCGCCCGGATGATCGCGCCGGGAACAGCGCTTTTCAGACGCTGCTCGAGGCGCTTGCGCACCAGTGACCCCTTGCTGAGCAGCCCGCCGGCGAACGCGACCGGTACCGATGCCCGCTCGTCCATGAAACAGCGGCGCGCCAACGTGCGCACGTGCAGCGTGAGCTCCTCCACGCAGAAGCTCACGATGGCGTTGGCCCGCAGATCGCCCGTAAACGCGACCTTGGCCACGACCGGCGCCAGCGAGGCGAAGGCGGCCGAGGTGGCCCCGGCCGCCCATGGAATCAGATCATCCAGCGTTTCCAACTCGAGCGCGGTGAGGATCGCACCCGACAGTGTGGTTTCCGGTTCGCGTCCGTCCTGCGCGGCCGTGATCACACCAAGAGCACGACGGCCAAGCCAGGCCGCGCTCCCTTCGTCGCCGATGTTGGGACCCCATCCGCCGCACCGCTCGAGCCGCCCGTCAGGGGCGCGCGAGAAAGCCACCGAACCGGTACCCGCGATCAGTAGCACGCCGGCCGAGTCGCCGAACGCATCATCCATGGCGATCGTGGCGTCGGCCTGCACCGAGACGTCATCGGCCACGCGACGTGAAGCCAGTGCCGACCACAGCGCCTGCGCGGCCCGTTCCTGGCCGGCACCAGCCACGCCGACTACGCACACCGCGGGCCGGGCGTCGGTGCGCTCTGCCGTGACCAGCGCCTCGCCGATCAACGCCTTGATGATGTCAGCCGCGACGCTCTCCAGCCCCGGCCGCAACGCACTGCCGCCACCCTCCGCGCGCGCGAGGATGTTGCCGGCCGCATCGGCAAGCACGATCCGTGTGCGGCTTCCACCGCCATCGACACCCACTACGAGAGGCGTCGGGTCGAGAGGTCCGGCGCTCATGTCTGCGTTCCTGAAGAGGGGCGCGGCACCGCCGGGGGCGCCACGTGTGTGTAGGAGGAAAGAACACCCGTGAAGAAGGTAAGCGAGGTGCCGATCAACACGAACCACGGCCACGCGATCCGCGCGACTGGTGCCAGCAGTGGGGCGATTGCCGGATACCACCCGCTGAGGGCCTTTGCGAAGACCACGACGCTCATCGTGCCGATGCCCACCGCCATGCCGGTAATGGCATCGCGTTGAATGGCGCGACGCACCAGCATCGCGAGGAAGAACGCACCAAGGAGCCCTCCATAAGTGAACGACGCGATGGACAGAGCGATCGTGACCACTGGCGTCCCTTCGTTGCGATAGAGCAGCGCACCGCCGATCAGTACCGCCGCCCATATCAGGGTGAGCACCTTGCTCACGCGCAACAGCGTCGGATCATCAGCGCGAACTCTGGTGATCGGCAAATACAGGTCGTGCAACGACGCCGCGGCCAGCGAATTCAGCGCACCGCTTACGGTGCTCATGGCCGCGGCGAGAATGGCCGCGATGACCAAACCCGTGAGTCCTGCGGGCATCACTTCGACGATGAAGCGCGGGAAGATGGCATCGGGGCGGGGAAAGGCCTGTCCCTGGTAGAACTCGTAGAGCCCGACACCGATCAGGAGGAACATCGCGAACTGCGCGAACACGACGAATCCACTGCCGATGAGGGAGCGCCGCGCTTCCCGGAGATTCCCCGATGCCAGCAGTCGCTGCACGATCAACTGATCGGCGCCGTGTGAAGCCATGCTGAGGAAGGCACCGCCGATCAACCCGGCCCAGAGCGTGTGCGGGCGGTCGATGCCGGTATAAAGATCGATCAGCTGCAGTTTCCCGCTCGCGTCTGCGCGATTGAGAATGGTGCTCCAGCCGCCGGTCACCCCGTCGCCGATGAGCCACGCGGCGGCCAGACCGCCCACCAGATACACGCCGGTTTGCAGGACGTCCGTCCACACCACGGCGCGCATGCCACCGTGATAGGTGTACAGCACGGTGAAGGCGCCGAGCACGAGAATCGAGAGCGGTCCGACATACGGCGCGGGAACGATCGGGCCGATGACGAGTGCCACGGGAATCGCGGTGGCAAAGATGCGCACCGAGTCGCCGAACACCCGCGTAACCATGAACACCAGCGACGCAAAACGACGCGTGGCCAGGCCGAAGCGCCGTTCGAGCAATGCATACGCCGTGACCAGATCGCCTTGGTAGTAGCGAGGCAGTAACGTATAAGCAATGACGATGCGGCCGAGGATGTAGCCGGCGGCGATCTGCAGGAACGACAGGTTCCCAACGTAGGCCAGCCCGGGAATGGAAATGAAGGTGAGCGCGCTCGTTTCCGTGGCGACCACCGAAAAGAGAATCGCCCACCACGGGATTTTCTGGCTCGCCACGAAGTAGTCGCGGGCATCACGCTGTCCCCGTCCCAACCGGATACCGAGCAACGTCGTGCCGACCAGGTACAGGACCAGCACACCCCAATCGAGCAGCGTGAAGCCGCCGCTCACAGCCAGCTCTGCATGCTGCGCGATGACATACGTTTCCGTGACCAAATGTTCAGACGCGCACAGGCCCGCCACTCGGCAAGAGTGCGCGGGCCTGGGTCATGTCCAGGGCTGCCGATTGCTCGGTGCCCGCGGACGTCGAGCGTGGTGGAAGTCGCTTACGCCGAGAACGAGCTGCCGCAGCCGCAACCGCCGGTCGATTGCGGATTTTTGAAGGTGAAGCCCGATCCCTGCATCGAGGTGACGTAGTCGATCGTCGTGCCGCCGAGGTACTGCGCCGAAAACGGGTCGACGAATACCTTGATCCCTTCGAGATCGATCGTCAGGTCGTCTTCGGCGTTCTTGTCTTCGATGACCAGGCCGTACTTGAAGCCGCTGCATCCGCCCGGCATCACCGACACGCGCAAGCCGCCCTGCTCAACCGTTACACCTTCGGCTTCCATGAACTTGCGGACTTCGACTGCCGCCGTCGGGGTAAGCACCACCATGACGTCCGGCTGCTGCATCGTGCTCATTGCTGTCCTCCGAAAGGGCCGATGGACGGATCGACCTGTTGAACGTCGCGTGGCTCACGAGATCGCATCCGCGATCAACGCATGGACCACGTCGCACCTACCAATTGGTAAAATAGCGAGTAGATCTGTCCCGTTGCAAGGCAGAGCGACGTGCTCCGCGCCGATCGTCCGGTTCTCGCGTGCGTGGCCGACGCCGGGGATGAGCGGCGGAAGAGGTGGAATCGGGCGGGCAAACGGGTAACATACGCAAGGTGAAGATCCCGCTTGAACCAGACCGCGTCCGATGCGTTCGTGCAGCAGACGTGAGGGAACTCCGGGGCTGCGGTGTTTGCAGCAGGGCAGCACTTCAGGGCGTCGGGCCAGGCGGGCGCGACGGAATTCTCGAGGGGGACAGCGTGCGCGGACTTTATCGACGATGGCTGTTGGCAGGTGTAGCCGTAGGGGCATTGAGCACCGCCTGTGCGGGTTCGAGTCCCCGCAGTACGGGAGAGGAGGGGCGGGACGGACTGCCGCTGGGCGACGACAAGGTGCGCCCCGGTATCACGGTGCTGCTCGAAGACAGTGTCAAGCTGATTGCCGGGAAGCGCGTGGCGCTCATCACGAATCAGACCGGGGTGGACGAGCGGGGGCGTCGCACCATAGACCTGCTCGCCAATGACGTGCGGGCGGTCCGCGCCGGCGTGAAGCTCGTTCGACTGTTTGCCCCCGAGCACGGCGCGCTCGGGACCGCCGACAAAACCAATCTTGCCGACGAACGCGACGTCAGGACGGGGCTGCTCGTACACGCGTTGTATCAGCGCACCACCATGCCGCCCGCTGACAGCCTGTTGCTGGATATCGATGTACTGGTCGTGGACCTGCAGGACATCGGCACCCGCACCTGGACCTACGTCGGCGTGATGCTTTACGCGATGCAGGCCGCCGAGAAGCGCGGTATTCCCGTGCTCGTGCTCGATCGCCCCAACCCCATCTCCGGCACCCGCGCGGAGGGCACGCTCCTCGATTCGGCGCTCGCCAACGCCGAGACCCCGACCGGCTCCAATGGCACGAACGGCTTTTCGCTCTACCCATTGCCGCTCCGACATGGGCTCACCATGGGGGAGTTGGCCCGGCTGTTTCAATCGCAGCTGAAGCTTGGGACGCGACTCACGGTCGTGCCCATGCGGAACTGGCGCCGGGCGATGTGGTTCGATGACACGCGACTGCCCTGGGTCCGGCCCTCGCCCAACATGCCGAATCTCACCAGCGCGCTGCTGTATCCGGCGCTCGTCCCGTTTGAATCGAGCAACGTGTCGGTGGGACGGGGCACCGAGGAGCCCTTTCAGCGCTTCGGCGCGCCGTGGCTTCGTGCCGACACAGTGGTCCGCCTGCTGGAAGACCTCTCGCTCGCGGGGGTCCGCTTCAAGGAGGAGCGCTTCACGCCATCCGCTCCGGGAGATGGCAAATATGCGGGCACGGCGATCCCCGGCGTCCGGATCGTCGTCGTCGACCGGGAGCGGGCACAGCCGGCCCGCGTGGGAGCGGCGATACTCTGGGTGCTCTCCCGACTCCATGGCGACTCGCTGCGTGTGATGCCTCTGGGGATGGATCAGCGTCTTGGCTCCACGAAAGTGCGCGAGGCGTTGCAGGGTGGGGCCGACCCGGACGCCGTGATGGACCGGCAGCTGCCGGCGATAGTCGAGTTCGAAAAGGACGTCCGACGCTTCTATCTCTACCGTTGATGGGGCGGGAGTTCTAGCTTACGCGGCTTGGCGACTCTACTGTCTGTCCCACTCAACTCCGTCCAGATGCAACAAGCATGGAACGCGATTCAGCGCGGGTACCTGCAAGTCATTGCCCCTGTGGCCGACTGGCTGGTTGCGCGCCGTGTGCGTCCCAATACGATTACCACGATCGGTACGATCTGCGCGTGTACGGCCGGCGTCATCTTCGCGACGGGACACATCAGCATCGGCGGCTGGTTTCTCGGGCTGACGGCTCTGTTCGATGTGCTTGATGGGTCGGTCGCTCGGCGCACGGGCACGAGCACCGTATTCGGGGCCTTTTACGACTCGACGCTCGACCGGGTCGCTGATGGCTTCCTGATGGGCGGTCTGTTGGTGTTCTACGCCACGCATCCGGTGCACTCCAGCGATGCGATGGTCATCGTGACGTTGGCAGGGCTTATCGCCACCTTCCTCACGTCGTACACACGGGCACGGGCGGAAGCGTTGGGCGTGGATGCCAAAGTCGGCTCGTTGCAGCGGCCCGAACGCATCACGCTCCTCTCGGCGCCGCAGGCGTTTTTCGGACTGGCGCTCAGCGGCTGGATCCTGGCCGGTATCGTCATCCTGCTCACCGTGACCGCCTGGATCACTGTAGTACAGCGCATTCTGTACGTATATCGCACCACCACCCCCCCCGGAGAATAGACGAAGTGTCCGAATCGCCTCGCGGTACCGCCGCGTCAATCCCCCCGGCAACGGGGAAGCTCGCCATCTTCACGCCAGGTCTCGGCGCGGTGGCGACCACATTCATTGCCGGTGTCGAGCGCGTCCGCCGCGGCCTCTCCGTTCCCATCGGCTCATTGTCACAGATGGCGACGATTCGTCTGGGAAAGCGCACCGACAACCGTAGCCCGCTCATCAAGGATTTTGCGCCGCTGGCGTCGCTGAACGACATCGTGTTCGGGGCGTGGGATCCGATCCCTGACGACGCCTTTACTGCCGCGACGAGGGCCGGCGTTCTCGAGAAGTCTGATCTCGAGCCCATCACCGACTTCCTGAAAGGCATCAAGCCGATGCCGGCCGTGTTCGAGAGCCGGTATGTCACGCGCATCACTGGCGCGACCAACGTCAAGACGGGCAAGAACAAGCGGGATCTCGCCGAGCAGATCCGCGCGGACATCCGCAACTTCATGAAGGACCATGGTGCTACACGTGGTTCGATGGTGTGGTGTGGTTCGACCGAGACGTACATCAAGGCCGGACCGACGCACGAGACGATCGAAGCGTTCGAGAAGGCGATGGAAGAGAACGATGATTCCATCGCGCCGAGCATGCTGTACGCGTACGCCGCCATTATGGAAGGCATTCCCTATTGCAACGGCGCGCCGAATCTTTCGGCGGACTTTCCCGCGTTGCTCAACCTGGCCATCGAGAAGGGCGTGCCGATCTCCGGCAAGGACTTCAAGACAGGCCAGACGTGGATGAAGACGATCATCGCCCCGGGACTCAAGGCGCGCATGCTCGGCCTCGACGGGTGGTACTCCACCAACATCCTCGGCAATCGCGACGGCGAAGTTCTCGACGATCCGGCGTCGTTCAAAACGAAGGAGGAATCGAAGCTGTCGGTGCTGCACACGATCCTGCAGCCGGAAGTGTATCCGGAACTGTACAAGGATTTTGCGCACGTGGTGCGGATTAACTATTATCCGCCGCGCGGCGACAACAAGGAAGGCTGGGACAACATCGACATCAAGGGGTGGCTCGGCTACCCGATGCAGATCAAGGTCAACTTTCTGTGCCGCGACTCGATCCTGGCCGCGCCGATCGTGCTCGATCTCGCGCTGTTCTCGGATTTCGCCATGCGTGCCGGCATGAAAGGCATCCAGGAGTGGTTGAGCTTCTACTACAAGTCGCCGCAGGTCGCAGCCGGCCTCCAGGCCGAGCACGATCTTTTTATCCAGCAGACGAAGTTGAAGAATACGCTCCGTCACCTGATGGGGGAGGAGACGATCACTCACCTCGGGCTGGAATACTACCCATGATGTTCTCGCGCGCGCGTGCGGTTCGTCGGGTGGCGTCGTTCGTCGTTGCTGGGATGTTGGTGTCCAGCTGCGGCAGCGGAGCACCGCCCCGCAACGAACTCCGGTTCAAGACCGATGATTTCGTCATTCGCGTCTCCCCCGAAACGAAGCCCACGCGCGCGCTTGAACCCATCTACTGGCGGGTCGTGGTACACGACGTCACCTCAGGGCTTCCCATTCAGAGCGGCGAGGGGCGCATCTTCGGAACCAATCGCGATCGCAAGACGGTCTCGAATGGTCTCGAAGAAACCGACGAACTGGGCACCTATCGCACCAACTTGAAGTTCGTTACGGCAGGCATGTGGGCGATGGCGATTCAGTTCAGACGAGACTCCACGAAGGTGCTTCAGAAAACACCGGACTGGACGCAGGACATCCTGTCCGCCGACGAGCCGGGCGACTTCAGTACGCCGCAGTCGTCGCGACCTCCCGAATCACCCCCGGGCCCGCCGGACAGCGCCCGCAAGGAACCCTAGTCATGCGGCATTTCCATCGGACCACGCTGGCCCCCGACGCGGTGCTGGCGTCGGCCGATCTGCACTTCGGCGCCCTGGGCCTCGCGCGTGGGGGCGCCGATGCGCGCTCCCGGCGCTTTGCCGGTGACTTGGGTACGATGACGATCTCTGTGCGCATGGAAGGCGGACATTACACTCTCGTCGAGGCGCACACCGATCAGATCGGCGAGTCGCGTCTGGATAAGAACGTGAAGAAGTTCTTCAACCTGGTGCACCGATTGGCAGATCCGCGGCATACGATCGAAGCGGGATACTGATGGCGCTTCCGAGTGATGCGCTGTCGCGCGACCAGAAATTCGAGCTGTACTACTGGATGCGGCTCACGCGTCAGCTCGAAGAGCGGCTCGTCAACCTGTACCGCCAGACCAGAGTGGTCGGCGGACTGTTCCGCTCCCTTGGCCAGGAAGCCGATGCGGTCGGCAGCTGCTTCGCGCTCGAGCGGCGAGATGTCATGTCTCCGCTCATTCGCAATCTTGGCGCAATGCTCGTCAAGGGCGCCACGCCGGTGGAAGTGCTCAAGCAGTACATGGCGAAAGGCGACTCTCCCACCCGCGGCCGTGAGTTGAACATTCACTTTGGTGACATCGGGGCCGCCGAGGTCACCCGCGGTTTTCTCGGACAAATCTCCCCGCTCGGCGATATGGTGCCGGTGATGACCGGCGTCACCATGTCGTTCCAGATGCGCGGCGAAGATCGTGTAGGCCTCGTATATGTGGGCGATGGCGCCACGAGCACCGGCGCCTTTCATGAGGGGATCAATTTCGCGGCAGTGCAGCGTTGCCCGCTGGTGGTAATCGTGGAGAACAACGGCTACGCGTATTCCACGCCGACTTCAAAGCAGACCGCCGCGCGACAGTTCGTGGACAAGGCGATCGGATACGGCATCCCGGGACTGCAGGCCGACGGCAACGACGTGCTGGCCGTGTACGATGTCACGAAGCAAGCGGTCGATCACGCGAGGGCCGGCGGCGGCGTCACATTGGTGGAGCTGCTCACCTACCGTCGCAAGGGGCACGCCGAGCACGACAATCAGTCGTACGTGCCGGACGGGGAGATTGCGCGTTGGGCGGCCGAAAACGATCCGATCGACCGGTATCTGCAGGTGATGCGCAACGACCTCGGGGCGACCGACGCGGAGATCGCGAACATTGATGCGCGCGTGATGCGCGAGATCGACGACGCGACCGACGTCGCCGAACAGTCAGGTGCGCCGGATGCGCGTGAAGCGCTGATGGGTGTGTACGCCGATCCACCGGAGGAGCAGCCGTTGTGGTTTCGCCGGGATGACGCCGGCGACGCGTACGGCACCGAGCGTCCCGAAGGATGGGGTACGTGGTCGACAAACGAGGGGATGCGCTGATGGCGGAGATTACCTATCTCGAGGCGATCCGCGAGGCGCTGTTCGAAGAGATGGAGCGCGACCCGAACGTCTTCTGCCTCGGCGAGGACATCGGCGCGTTCGGTGGGGCATTCAAGGTGACCGAGGGATTGCTCGCGCGGTTCGGTGAGCAACGCGTGATTGATTCACCGATCAGCGAAATCGCGTTGGTCGGCGCCGCTGCCGGTGCGGCGCATATGGGGATGCGTCCGGTGGTCGAGATGCAATTCATCGACTTTATCGCCAACGCCTACGACATGCTTACCAACTATGTCGCCACGGCTCGCTACCGTGCGTTCTTGCCATGTCCGATGGTGGTGCGCGGACCGAGTGGCGGTTACGTGCGCGGTGGCCCCTTTCACTCGCAAAACCCCGAGGCGGGCTTTCTGCATACCCCCGGACTCAAGATCGTGTATCCGGCAACGGCCACAGACGCCAAGGGGTTGATGAAGGCCGCCATCCGTGACGACGACTGCGTGCTGTTCTTCGAGCACAAATACCTTTATCGCCGCATCAAGGATGTCATGCCGGCGGGTGATGTGGTCGTACCGATCGGAAAGGCGCATGTCGCCCGCGACGGTACCGACGTGTCGATAGTGACTTACGCATCGGCGCTCTGGAAGTCGCTCGAGGCCGCCGAGCTCCTGGCATCCGACGGCATTTCCGTGGAGGTGCTCGACCTGCGCACCCTCGCGCCGATGGATGACGAGTCCATCTTTCGTACCGTGAAGAAAACCAACCGACTGTTGGTGGTGCACGAGGACACACGTACCGGCGGCATGGCCGGCGAAATCACGGCGCGCGTATCGGAAACATGCTTCGAGTGGCTGGACGCGCCGGTGTTGCGCGTTACGGCTGCCGACATCCCGTTGCCATACGCGCCGCCGCTTGAAGATTACGTCCTGCCGCAAACCGCCGATATCGTGCGGGCCGTGCGGCGCCTGGTCGCGTACTGATGGTCGACAAGGCAGACCCCGCTCGCCCCGCCTCGTCGGCCGTACCGGCCACGCCACTCCCCGAAGATCGGGTGGGGCGCAACATTGGCGTGGGCTGCTTTACGATCTTTATCGGATTCGTCAGCGGGGCGATGACTGGGGTGGGCATCGGTAAGCTGGTAGGTTTCTTTAGCCGCTGCACGCCGACGGCCGGGCTTCCCGCTTGTGAGTGGTGGGTGTTTGCGGGTTACGGTGGAGCGATCGGTGCACTAACTCTGCCGATTCTGGCGTTGTGGCGTTTGCGGCGCGCGGACCGCGCGGCCGATGCAGCTTTAACTGATCGAGGATGACTGAGTGGCTCGTATAGACGTGATCATGCCGCAGATGGGCGAATCCATCGCGGAGGGCACCGTATCCCGATGGCTCAAGAAGGTCGGCGACGCTGTCAAGCGTGATGAGCCCCTCTTCGAGATCTCCACCGACAAGGTGGACGCGGAGATTCCGTCGCCGTCGGCGGGCGTGCTCATGGAAATCCTGATCGGTGAAGGGCAGACCGTCGCGATCAACACGGTCGTGGCGCGCCTCGAAACCGACGCCGCCCTTGCGGCAGCTCCAGCCACAACGGCGCCGACCGTGGCGCCGGCGGCGGCTGCGGCTTCAGCGCCTGCGCCCTCGGCACCTGCGCCCTCGGCACCTGCGCCCTCGGCGCCAGCGGCTGTTGTAACGGCGTCGGCCCTTGCCGGGCCGGCCGGATCCTTCGAAGAACGCATTCGCACGAAATCGTCCCCACTGGTGCGAAAGATTGCCGCCGAGCACGGCGTCGAGATCAGCGGCTTGTCGGGTTCGGGTATCGCGGGTCGCGTCACGCGCAAGGACCTCGAAGCGTTTCTGGCCGCCAAGCCGGATTCCCCGGCACCGGTTGCCGGAGCGTCGAGGTATGCGCCATCAGGGGCCGCCGACCAGCACGGCCCCGTGCCCGTACCGTGGGCTGGCGACACGGTCGAGCCGATGTCCAAGATCCGGCGCATCACCTCGGATCACATGGCGATGGCGCGCAAGGTCGCCGCGCACGTCACGTCATTCTTCGAGATCGATCTCACGCGTGTCGCACGTATCCGCGCGGGCATGCGGAAGGATTTCGAGGCGCAGACGGGGCAGAAGCTTACATATTTGCCATTCATTCTTCAGGCCGTCACGCAGCAGCTCAAGCGTCACCCGGTGTTGAATGCTGCGGTCGCGGGTACGGATGTCATCTTTCGCAAGCCGATCAACCTCGGCATCGCCGTCGCGCTCGAGCCGACGGGATTGATCGTTCCCGTAATCAAGCGGGCCGATGAGCTCTCACTTACGGGGCTCACGCGCGCGACGAACGACCTCGCCTTGCGGGCGCGCAGCAAAAAGCTGAGCCCCGGCGATGTGCAGGACGCCACGTTCACGATTACCAACCCGGGAGTTTTTGGCTCTCTCTTCGGTACCCCTATCATCCCTGTGGGTACCACCGCGATCCTCGGTCTTGGCGCGATCGAAAAGCGGGCGAAGGTGGTGATGGGACCCGATGGCGAAGATACCATCGCCATTCGGACCTGCGCCTATTTCTCGCTGTCGTTCGACCATAAGGTGGTAGACGGTGCCGACGCGGATCGATTCATGGCCGATCTGAAAAAGGCGCTCGAGAGCGTCGCCGACACCGACTTCTGAGTTCCGTCATGGAACGCGTGCTCTCCATGGCCGCGCGGCGCGTTTCGCTCGTGGCGCGCGATGCCTATCTCGCCGCACTACCCGAACGGCGTGCGCGCGCGTCGGCGGTGCCGGCACATTTCTGGGTCTTTGAACACGCCACCGATCCGGAGCGTTTCGTGGAATTCACCGAGGCGGCGAGCAGCGAGCTCCTTGCGGCCGCCTTGGATCCTGATCCCGCATCCGACGTCTGGCGTGAAGTACAAGGAGGTTGATATGCCCGCTCGTCACATCGTGATCGATGGACTGGAGTGGCAGGTGTACCCATCCGGATTTCTCACACAGTCGGTCGGCGATGAGTTCGGGTTGATTTTCGTTACCGGCACCGGCCAGGACCGGACGGTGCGCGTCACGCGCTACTCGCCGGTTGGGACCCGGGCGCGTGAGCAGTCGCTCGCGGAGCTCTCACACGGCGATCTGGTCAATTATTTCCGCATGTCGCAGCCGGGCGCGCGCTCTCCAGAGGCAGGCTACCGCCAGTGACGATTTCAGCGGACACTCACGCGGGCGCTGAGGGCCTTGCCACGCCCGAGTTTGTGGATCTGCAGGTACACACCACGGCGTCCGACGGGGCGTTGGTGCCCGCACGCGTGGTGGAGGCGGCGCGCGACGCGCAGTTGGTGGCCATTGCCATCACCGATCATGACACCGTGGACGGGTTGGACGCGGCCACTGCGGCCGGTGTCGAGTATGGCGTGCGCATTGTGCCCGGCGTGGAGTTGAGCACCCATTTCGATGACGAAGAGCTGCATCTGCTTGGATTGCACCTGTCCAATCGGGAGACGATGCGCGACGCATTACGTGAACTCCAGCAGGGGCGCATCACGCGAGCGGAGAAAATTGTGGCTTCGCTCAACCGCCTCAGCATTCCCGTGACCATCGCGATGGTGTTGCTGGAGGCCGCAGGCGGGGCAGTCGGCAGGCCGCATATCGCACGCGCGATGGTGGCGGGCGGATGGGTACGGGACTTTCGCGACGCCTTCGATAAGTGGCTCGGCTTTGGCCGTCCGGCCTACGAGGCCAAGGATCGCTTCGACGTCGCCGATGCCATTGCGCTCGTGCACCGCGCAGGCGGACTCGCCGTCTGGGCGCACCCGGGAGAGTCGGCCACGCCGACCCGCATGCAGCGACTGGCGGACCTCGGGCTCGACGCGGTCGAAGTATTGCACCCGAGTCATCCGCCAGCGCTTGTCCGGCGACTGATCGACAGTGTCGAACGCACCGGTATGCTTCCGAGCGGGGGATCGGATTGGCATGGCACCCATGATGGACCGCGCCGGTTGGGGGGGCAATTGGTGCCGCGCATCTGGCTGGACTGGCAGGACGCACGTGTGGCGGCCGCCACATGAGTACGTCCCGCGTGGCATTGGTCACTGGCGGCGCGCGGCGACTCGGCGCTGACATTGTGCGCAGTCTCGCGGCGCGCGGATATCACGTGCTCCTGCATCACGGCCACTCCGCCGAGGAGGCCGAGTCATTGGCGCGGGAGTTGGAGACGACATACGCCGACGCGTCCGTGCGCGTCGTCGTGATGCAGGAAGACCTCGCCGATGCCGCCGCGCCCGCACGACTGGTTGATGCTGCCATCGCGCATTTCGGTGCGCTCGACGTGGTGGTAAGCTCCGCGTCGGTGATGACTGCGGTGCCGATGGCGCAGGTCACCCCCGAGCAGTGGGTGCAGACCGAAGCGGTGAACCTGCGGGCTCCGTTTTTTCTGATGCAGGCGGCGGCGCGCGCCATGCGCGACGATGGCGTGATCGTTCAGCTCTCCGATCATCTGGCGGTCGAGACAGGCTTCCCGCATCTCATGCCGCATCAGATCACCAAGTCGGCGCTCACGCAGTTGGTGCGCGCGATGGCGACAACACTGGCGCCGCGCATTCGCGTGAATGCGGTGGCGCCAGGATTCGTGCTGGCGCCTGAACATTTCGGCGCGAGTCGCGTGGCGGCGTTCCTCACGGATGTGCCGCTCGCGCGCGTGGGGTCACCCGCCGACGTGGTACACGCCATCCACTATCTCATCGACGCAACGTACGTCACCGGCGAGATCGTGACGGTCGACGGCGGCCGACATCTCCGGAGGTAGGTCGCTTGAGTAGAGCGCTGACAACGCGGGTGCCGGATCGCGCCACAACGCTGCGCTATGGTCGCGTGGTGATCATCGGGGGAGGCTGTTACGGGTCGTGGTATGCGCAACAACTTTCGCGCGCCATCGATCGCGGTGCGCTCGAGGTGAACGAGATCGTCGCGGTGGATCGCGACGCCTCCTGCACACTGGCGGGTGAGTTGCGGGAAGGGGCCTACGGCACAGCGCCGGTCCGTCTCGAGGTCGGTACCTGGACGGATTTTCTCGCCGGCTGGCTGGGGGGCGGATCCGCCGTGGTCAAGCACGACATGCTGGTGCCGTCGCCGCTGATGCCGCACCTCTGCCTCGACTGGCTCATGGCGCGCGCGCACGCCCGCTGGCCCGCCCGCAACATGCGAGTGGTCCCGCTCCCGGCCACGCCACCCACGCCATGGGAGCGCACTGCACCGGACGGGCGCCATTACGTGAGTTTTGCCACGTGGATGTGCCCGGTAAATTGTATCGAACCGGCCAAGTGTCCCCACACCAAAGGACCGCGCGACTGGAGCATGCCACCCGCCCTCGGCGCCTTTGTCGGTCAACACCCGGCCCTGTGCGGATCCGTTATCTTTCATTGCGTGCACCGTACGTACGGCGTGGGCATGATCGACGCCGTCGAGATTACCGAAGCTGACCACCGCGTTGCGCAGTGGGGAGCAAACGGGCCCTGTCAGGTATTGGTAGGCACGGTGTCGCACTGCCACGGTGCCCTTGGCGTCCTCGCCATCGATTGACTTTTCTCCAATCTCCCTGCGTCATGTCTGAACTCCGTCCCGAGAATGTGATCATCATCGGTTCCGGTCCTGCCGCTTGGACCGCAGCCGTGTACGCGGCTCGTGCGAACCTGAACCCGATCGTCTTCGAAGGCGAGCCGGTTGGCACCGAACTCCCCGGTGGGCAACTCATGCTCACGACCGACGTCGAGAATTTCCCCGGCTTTCCGGAGGCCATCAGCGGCCCCGAATTGATGGACCGTATGAAGGCGCAGGCCGTGCACCATGGGACGCGCGTCGTGTCCGAACTGGTCACGCAGGTCGACCTCTCATCCAAGCCGTTCGTGATCACGCCCAACTACTCGGCGCCGATCACGGCGCATTCCGTGATCATCTCGACCGGGGCGGCGGCGAAGTGGATCGGGCTCGAGAACGAGCTGCGCCTGGCGAAATCGGGCGGTGGGGTCTCGGCGTGCGCAGTGTGTGACGGCGCAATCCCGTTCTACCGGCACAAGCGGCTGGGCGTCGTCGGCGGCGGCGACACGGCCATGGAAGAGGCGATGTACCTCACGAAGTTCGCGAGTGAGGTGGTGGTCATTCACCGCCGCGACAGCTTCCGCGCCTCCAAGGTGATGGCGAGCCGTGTTTTGGAGCATCCGAAGATTCGCGTTCTCTGGAATTCGCGCGTGACCGACGTGGTCGGCACGGACGTCATTACCGGCGTACAGATCCAGGACACCGTTACAGGCGAGACAAGCGAGCTCGAGCTGGGCGGATTGTTTGTCGCCATCGGCCATGTCCCGAACACGAAGTTTTTGCAGGGCCAGGTGGATACCACCGATGCTGGATACATCAAAGTGGAGTCGTGGCGCACGGAAACGAGCGTGCCCGGGGTCTTTGCGGCGGGTGATGTAATCGATGAATACTACCGTCAGGCGATCACGTCGGCCGGCACGGGCTGCATGGCGGCGCTGGAAGCCGAGCGATGGCTGTCGCACCACGGTATCGGCCAGTCGCCGGTACTGGAGACGGCGCTGGCGCCGGTGGCGGTGAACCCCGACATGAGCCTCGCGTGAGTCGACTGCACGTCCAGCAGCTGACCGTTGGGCCGCTGCAGGAGAACTGCTGGTTGCTTGCCGACGTTGAAAGTCAGCAGGCCGTGTTGGTGGATCCGGGGGACGAGCCTGAGCATTTGCTGAAGGCGCTGAGCGACACCGGGTGCGAACTGACGGCCATATGGCTGACCCATGCCCATTTCGATCACGTGGGCGCGGTGGCGGGGGTGCTGCGCGCTCACCGAGTCCCGGTGTGGCTGCACCCCGCCGATACTGTGTTCTATCAGAATGCCGCGGCCAATGCCAGCCGATGGAATCTCGAGGTCGAAACGCCGACTCAGGTGCCGGAGCCGCTCGCCGACGGAGACCGCGTGCAGTTGGGTAGCTATACGTTTGACGTCTGGCATCTTCCCGGACATGCCCCGGGACACGTGGCGTTCGTCGGGCACGGTCTCTGCTTGTCAGGAGACGTCCTCTTCGCAGAGGCCATCGGACGGACGGACCTCCCCTTGTGTGATCCCGCAGCGATGCAGACTTCGTTGACGCGGATGGCCACGCTCGACCCCGCAACTCGGGTATTGTCAGGTCATGGTGTCTCCACCACGATCGGGCGGGAACTCGCGTCCAATCCATTTCTGCGAGACGCGGCTCGACCGGTCCGCTTGTAATGCCGCCCCGCTGCTCGTTCTTGTTCCTTCCCCTTCCGGTACGCCCGATGTCCCTGCTTCGCCCCCTGCGTCTGGTACTGACGGCCTTCGTGATGTCGTTCCTGGTCGCGTGTAGTGGCCTCAACAACGATTCCCCACCGGTGAACCGGTTCGGCGCAATCAATATCGCGGCATCCAACAGTAGTGCTACCACGGCCGAGGCCCAGGCCACGGTCATTTTCTTCGACGCCATCACCGCGAGCGTGCCCGACAGCCGTTTGCAACAGAACGATCAATGCGAAGTGTCGGCCCGCGATACCGTGCCGTTCGTGACGCGCGGCGAGAACCGGGCGGGTACCGCGGTTTCACTGACCGCAAATGGCAATACCGTATCCCTCCCGTATGACGTCTCCCTGTTTCGCTACGCGAATATCGCGAACACCACGATTCCGTACACGGCCGGTAACCAGGTGCAGGTCACGATCCCCGGTGATCCGGTCACCTTCCCTGGCGCAACGATCGGCGTCAGGCTGGCGGAGCCGATCATCCCGGGCAACCTGACACTGCCGGCCAGCGGTCAGAACTGGACCGTTACGTGGAATGCCACGAACGACCCCACGGCAGCGATCATTCTCACCCTGCAGTTTGCCAATCCCAGCACCGCCCCGTTTGCCAACGCACAGCTGATCTGTTCCCTGAGAGACGACGGGTCGTACACCATTCCCGGGACACTGCTGGGTCGCTTTCTTGCGGCACCGGCTTCCCGTCGTGCATTGGAACTGCTTCGCTGGCGTACCAACGAGACACAGATCGACCCCCGTACGCTGTTGCATATCGTCTCCTCAGTCGACACGACCGTCACGTTTCCCTGATCTCTCCCGCCCCGCTCTGATCACGATGGCTACGCGCATTGAGAAGGATCCCCTCGGCGAACTGCCGGTTCCGGCCGACGCGCTGTATGGCGTGCAAACCGTTCGCGCCTCTCAGAACTTTCCGATCAGTGGACTGCGTCCGCTTGAACCGTTTGTGATCGCCCAGGTCTGGATCAAGAAGGCCGCCGCGCTGACGCATAAGGAAACCGGCCGACTCGACGCGGAGCGCGCCGACGCCATCGTGGCGGCAGCCGACGAGATCCTCGGTGGGCAACATCGCGATCAGTTCATCGTGGATCCGTACCAGGCCGGTGCCGGGACCTCGCACAACATGAACGTCAACGAAGTGTTGGCGAATCGGGCAAATGAGTTGCTTGGCGGCCAGCGCGGCGCCTACGCGCCGGTGCATCCGAACGATCATGTGAACATGGCGCAGAGCACGAACGATACGATTCCCACCAACATCCGGCTCGCGGTACTGCGGCAGTTGCCGGCGCTGCTGGCGGCAATCGACGCCTTGCGTGAGGCGATGGCCGCAAAGGGCCGCGAGTTCGACCATATCGTCAAGGCCGGGCGCACGCATTTGCAGGATGCAATGCCGATCCGACTGGGGCAGGAATTCACGGCGTACGCCGGCACGTTGTCCCGGTGCCGCAAGCGTGTCGCCGAAGCGGCCGACTATCTGAACGACCTGGGTATCGGCGGCTCGGCGGTTGGCACCGGCGTCACGGTGGAACCGCAGTATCCCCAGTTGATGCACCGTCATCTCCGGCAGATCACGGGCATCGACACGCTGCGGGTCGGCGAAGACCGCATACAACTCATGCAAAGCATGGGTGACGCGGCCGCGTTCTCCGCGTCGATGCGGGGACTGGCGCTTGATCTCTCCAAGATGGTCAGTGACCTGCGCCTGATGGTCTCCGGTCCGCGCACGGGGCTCGATGAAATTGTCCTTCCCGCCGTGCAGCCCGGGTCGTCCATCATGCCCGGCAAGATCAACCCGTCCATTCCGGAGATGGTCAATCAGGTGTGCTTTCAGGTGATCGGTTGTGATACGACCGTCGCGATTTCCGCCGAGCACGGGCAACTCGAGCTGAACGTGATGATGCCGGTGATTGCGCACAACGTGCTGCTCTCCATGCAGATCCTCACAAACGCCATCGACATTCTCACTGAGCGGTGTGTGAAGGGGATCACCGCCAACGCGGCCATGTGCGAGTATTGGGTGGAACGGTCGGCGGCTCTGGCGACGGCGCTCATGCCGCAGATCGGATACGCGGCGGCGGCCGATATTTCCAAGCGCTCCGTCAGAGACGGTGTGCTCATTCGCGAACTGGTGAAACGAGACGGCGTCATTCCCGCCGAGGAAATTGACGTCGTGCTCGACTTGCGCCGGATGACCGAGATCGGCGTCCCCTCCGGAAAGCATGCGGCCGTAGCCGGCGGCTGACGTTCCAGGCGCGACCGGCCTCTCATCACGCGAGCGGTCAACGTTGTTACGAATCGGGATCGCGTGGTGATCGACATGTGCCCGTCGCGATGCAGGCATCGTCAGAATGATGATAACTCGCGTCGACAAAGGGCGAGGGGGTCGAGGTTTCACCACACGAACAGGGGTGCCCGTCATGTCGACCAACAGCGTCGCCATCTCCTCGTCCGGCACGGCAGTCCGTCTGCAGGTCGCCAGGGCGGCGCATCCGCGCGCGACCTGGTGGTTTGCTTTCGGGGCGACCGCTACGCTCTGCGCGGCTGCGGGGATCATGGTCGCAGTACTTCCGACCGATCTCCCCGGTGGACAATTTCGGGCCAGCGAGATGTTCATCCTGTTAGCCATGGCGCTCGGCACTACGGCCGGGTGGCGCGCGGTCGGCCCTCGGCAGCGGGACTCGTGGAGTCAGCTCTTTGCCCAAGGCGTGATGGGTTCGATCACGGCCGTCTCCGTGTGTATCATCGCGGCCCCTGCCACCTCGGCTCTTCGACACTCCAGCATGGTGTTTTTCTCAGCGCGCGCACCCTCGGGGTGGGTTGCAGAGTACAGCACGTCGCTGATCACCCTGAGTTTTCTCATCGTGCTGGCATCTGTGGGGGGCCTCACCGTGGGGCTCTGGTCGGAATGGAGACGCTTGTCCCGAACATGATTCGCCCCTAAACTCTCTAGATGCGCATTACCACGTGGGCCGAATATGGACTGATCTGTGCGCTGCATCTGGCGCGCCGAACTGGTGTGGGGCCGGTAACCGGACGGGACATCGCCGGCCGGGAGAAGCTCCCCGGCGATTATGTCGAGCAAATACTGCTTCGGATGCGCCGGGCGGGAATCGTCAATAGCACGCGAGGCGCTCGTGGAGGCTATGTGCTGGCTCGCGCGGCGGAAGAGATCAGCGTGCGTAATGTCATTCAGGCGTCCGAGCTCACCACGTTCGATCTGCACTGTATCTCGCATCCGGTAGACGCGGCGCGTTGCGCCGAGGCCGAGAACTGCAGCATTCGGCCAGTGTGGATGCTTCTGCAGCAGCGGATCGACGAAGTGCTCGAAGGCGTAAAGCTCAGCGACCTGCTGTCCGACGAGGCGAGCGTACGCGAGCGTGTGGGGCTGCCACAGGCCATCGCGCACAAGGCGCTTCCCGGCTCCCTGCCGATCCTTCAGGGATAACGCGCATGGGCTTGTGGGGAGAGTGGCGCGCCGCACGCGACCGTCGTCGTCGCGCCGGATCGTATCTCGGCAAGCTGCTGCCCACCGCCGAACCCGAAGACATCCGGTGGCTCACGAGTTTCGGAGCTGGCGACCTGCTGGCAATTCGGGAGCTCGCCTTTGCGCAGCGGGCGATCGGACTGATCGTCGCGGAGCGCGATGCGCTCGACGACCGCACTGGCTCGGATGTGGCCCATCAGCTGGCGCAGGTGATCGACCGGGAGTCGCGCCAGTCGCCAATCACCGGACGGGCGTGGGCGGAGCGTTGGCGCGCGTATACCGCCGCCCTGGCTGTGCGCGGCGGGCATGAAGCACCGGGCGCGCGCCTCGCGCGGGTGATGCTCGCTGGCGCCGAGATCGCTGAGCCAACGAATGCGCAGCTGGTTCGCGCCACGCAGTTCGTCCATGCGACCCGCGGGCGCGCCAATGAGGCGCTCCGGGCAGCCTTTGGCGTGGCGAGTCTGCCGGAAGACATCAAGCCATCGGCGCTGCGCATCAATAGCTGACCGGCTCGTGCACGAGGCGTAGCGGCGGTCGCGAAGTGGCATGCGCGCAGACCGGACAGCACAAAGGGCAGGCGCCGGGTGATGCGGAAGCCGTCGCTTCCTGCACCACCCGGCACCTGCCCTTCATCCTTGAGTGCCGAAGGCCGGACTCGAACCGGCACGTCCTTGCGGACACTGCGCCCTGAACGCAGCGCGTCTACCAATTCCACCACTCCGGCAGAACCAGGCTCTCACGCGCAGAAGCGCGCAGAGACCTGCAGGGGCGGGAAGAATAGACCGATCGTGTACCGGAAGTCAACGCCACCTACGCCTGTTCGGCCAAATAACCCGACGCCGGTGTTACGTTTCGTCTACGCATGGCAACCACTGACACTGACGAGCCGATCGAACTGATCGCGCGGAACAAACGCGCGCGCCACGACTATGAGGTGCTCGATACCTGGGAAACCGGAATCGTGCTCACCGGCACGGAGGTCAAGGCGCTTCGGGACGGCCGTGCCAACCTCACCGACGCGTTTGGCGTGGTGAAAGACAACGAGGTGTACCTGCTCAACCTCCACATCGGCGCCTACGGACAGGGTAACGTGTTCAATCACGAACCCACGCGCACGCGGAAGCTGTTGCTGCATCGTCGCGAGATTCGTCGATTGATCGGCGCGGTGGAACGTCAGGGGCTCACCTTGGTGCCGCTCGACCTGTATTTCAAGGGTGGACGTGTGAAGGCCAAACTGGCACTCGTGCGCGGCAAGCAGCAGCATGACAAACGCGAAGACCTTAAAAAGCGCGACGCCGATCGGGAAATTGCTCGCGCGATGCGACAGCGGTAGCTGAGCGCGCCGATGCTGCTCACGCTGACGCTCACCCTGCAGCTGGCCGCGGCTACCGCCGCCGACCTTGCCCCGCTAACCGTTCGGTCTGGCGATCGGGTGCGCGAAGTCCCCACGATCACGCATCCACAGGGCGGGGTGGCGTTGCGGGCGGACCTGCTTGCCGAAGCGCTCGGCGGTCATCTGGTCGCGCACGGTTCCGTGCCCTGGCGATACCGACTCGAGATCGGGTCGACCGGAGTTGACATCGAGACCGGCTCTGCACTTGTCATCACGGCCGAGGACACAGTGCCGCTCCGAGGCATGACGTTTCGTAAGGGCGTGCGGGTGTACGTCCCGATGTCGCTGGCCACCGATCTGCTGCCGCGGATCGGCGCCGGCGTGCTTTACGACGTCGCAAAAACGGAGTTGCGGCGCTTCACGACGGTAACCACGACCTCGCGGCCGGCTTCCGGAGCCACCTCGCGTCGGGCGTCTGCGCCCGCGGCCCCCGCCCCCGCAAGCGCCCCCGCAAGCGCGAAGGCGAGGGCGTTGCGCAGTGCGAAGCAGCATGTCGTGGTGGTCGACGCGGGCCACGGTGGCCCGGACAACGGCATGACCGGACCGATCGGTGCCCCCCGTACCCTTTACGAAAAGCACGTCACGCTTGCCGTGGCCAGGGCGCTGGAGGAGGCGCTTGAGCGTCGAGGAATCACTGTAGTCATGACCCGCACGCGGGATACGCTCATTGCCCTCTCCGATCGCGGCAAGATTGCCAATAAGGCGAACGGCGATCTGTTCATGTCCATCCACGTCAACGCCGCCAATCCACGCTGGAACAATCCCGGCGGCGCCCGCGGCTACGAAACGTATTTTCTTGCTGAAGCAAAAACTGAAGACGAACGCCGGGTGGCGGCCATGGAAAACGAGGCCATACGTTTCGAGACGAGTGCCAACGCCTCCCACGATGACCCACTGGGATTCATTATCCGCGACATGGCGCAAAACGAGCATCTCCGCGAGTCTGCGCAATTGGCCGAACTCGTGCAGGCGGGGATGAAGGAGGTCCACCCGGGCCCGAGTCGTGGTGTAAAGCAGGCCGGGTTCCGCGTGCTCGTTACCGCCTTCATGCCGGCCGTACTCGTTGAAATCGGGTTCGGATCGAATCGTCTGGAAGCGTCGTACATGTCCGATCCGGCGAAGCAGCGCGAGCTGGCGGAGAATCTCGCCGACGCAGCCGTGCGCTATCTGGCGCAATACGAACGCAAGGTAGGCGGCCCATGACGGCGGTTGTGCTGCCGTACAGGCCTCGGGGTCACGCCGCGCGGCGGGTTTTCCTGATCGTCGCGTGCTGGGCCGGGATGAGCGGCTGTGTGTACTACAACGGCATTTACAACGCGCAGGCTGCAGCCAAGAGTGCCGACAGCCGCTTGCGTCGCGACAACGAAACAGAGGCGAGCGCCCAGTTCCAGATCTCGGCGGAGAAGGCGGAGTCTGTTCTGGTGCGGCATCCGAATTCGAAGTGGCGAGCCCGTGCGCTCTATCTCGCGGGTCGCGGTGCCGCGCTTGGCAGCCAGTGTGAAAAGGGGATTCCTCGCATCCATCAATATTTGACGCTCGCGGGGCAGCCCCGGGACGATCGCGATCGGGCCCGGGTGGCGCTGGCCTCTTGCGACGTACGGGCCTCACGGCTCGCTCAAGCGCGCGCCATCCTCGATTCGCTCATCGACTCACCTAATCGTACCACCGCACAGCAGTCGCGGATCTGGGCGGCGCGCGCGGCGCTCGCCATGGGGGATCGCGATGCGGTGGCGGTATACCTGCAAACGCTCGATGGGAACGTCCTCCAATGGGAACTGGTGACCGCCTCGATCGAAGCGCGCGAGTTCGTCCGGGCCGAATCGTTGCTCATCTTGCGAGCGAAACAGGGGGACTTTCGTGAGGAGGCGGCTCGTTCGGTTCGCGAAATGGCGTCGCGTGGCGAGTGGAGGTTGGCGGAGCACATCGTGAACGCGTACGACCGCGCACGAATACGGGACGCGCAGCGCGCGAACCTGCATTTTCTCCTCGGCGACTACAGCCTCAGGGTCGGACGCGATTCCTCTGCAACGCAGCACCTGTTCGCCGCGCGCACCCTCGGCAGCCGCGACTCGGTCATTGCGCGGGAGTCCTCGGTCCGGTTGGCGCTGCTGTCACTGCCGCGCATGACCGCCCTGCGAGAACTCGATAGCCTGCTCGCCCTTCAGGACAGTGCGTCGCTGCGAACGACGTTCGTGCGTCGCGTCAGCGAGCACGCCCTCTTTGTACGCATGCTCGAGGGAAAAGAAGATCCAACAGGAGCGGCGCTGTTTCTCGCCGCCGAAGTCGCGCGGGATTCGCTGCGCGCCCCCAGGCTGGCGCAGTCGCTTTTCCTCCGGGTGGCGCGCGAAGTGAACGGCTCTATACTTGCCCCGTTTGCGTTGCACGCTGCAGGGACGCTGGTGCCGGACAGCCTCGGTGACTGGCACTCGCGCATTATCGCCGATTACGCTACGTCGTCCGTGGCGGCGCGGTTGCGCGGAGAAGATCCGGCTGGTGCGCCGGACTACATCGCCGCCGCCGAGCTGCTGCGATTCACGTGGTTGGAATCCTCCCGCTTCTGGGTCGACAGTGTTCGCAAGCTGCGCGCGCCGCCGCCAAAGTCGGCGTTTCCCGTGAAGCGGTGATCGCGTGACGGGGACCGCATCTGTGTCAGACCTGCACCAGGGACGGCGGCTGGTGGCGGCCGATCCGGATATCGGCGCTACGGCGGACTGGATCCGCGTAGCCGGACTTCCCTTCCGCAATCGGGTGGTGCTCGCGGCGGGTACCGCCGGATTCGGCCGTGAAGTCGATGACGTGCTCGATCTTTCGGCGTTGGGAGGGATTGCCACCAAGGCGGTCAGCGTTGCTCCGCGACACGGGGCACCGCCGTTGCGCGTGAGTGAATTTGCCGGCGGTATGATCAACGCGATCGGCCTCGCGAACCCGGGACTGTCGGCGGTGCGCGCCGAGTATCTGCCGTGGCTTCCGAGTCGGCATCCCGGGACGCGCGTGCTGGTGAACGTGGTGGGGACCAGCGTTGATGAGTTCGAAGCCGTGATCTCCGGCCTCGATCAGGAGCGCGGCGTGGACGGCTTCGAGTTGAACGTGAGTTGCCCCAACGTGAAGGCTGGGGGACTCGAGTTCGGCGCGGATCCGGTGGCGCTGGCAACGCTGGTGCGCGCTGCTCGCGCTTGCACGTCGAGGCCGCTGTTCGTCAAGCTGTCGCCTGCCTTGGGTGCGGGTATCGTCGACGCCGCCCGGGTATCCATGGAGCACGGCGCGGCCGGCTTGACTCTGGTAAACACCATGCCCGGTCTGGTGATCGACACCGAGAAACGGAAACCGAAAATCGGCTTCGGGACGGGCGGTGTGAGCGGGCCGGCACTTCTCCCCCTTGGGCTGTTGGCGACGTGGCGCGTGAGCCGTGCGCTACCGGCTGCGCCGATCATTGGAGTGGGAGGGATCAGCTCCGGCGCTGACGCCATTCAATATCTGATGGCCGGAGCCTCGCTGATCGGAGTCGGGACCTCGGCGCTTCGCGATCCTCGTGCCCCGGAGCGGATCGTGCGCGAAATGGAACGGTGGGCCGATCAACACGGTGTTCGTCATCTGGAGGCGATCGTGGGGACGCTGGAGTGGCCATCGTGACCGGCCCGTCAATCCCGTCAATCCTGCTCCGCAATGCAGCGGTCGCCGCGTCCGTCACGCCGATTGTGGCGCTCGACGTCCCGGCGATGCGAGAGGCAGGAGCGTTGGTCGATCGTCTGGGCGATTCCTGTCGCTTTTACAAGCTGGGACTTGAGCTGTTCACGGCTGAAGGGCCCGATGCGGTGAAGTGGCTTCGTGATCGGGGGAAACAGGTCTTTCTCGACCTCAAGTTGCACGACATTCCCAACACGGTCCGGGGCGCCGCGCGGAGTGCGGCGCGACTCGGTGTGTCGTTGCTGACCGTGCACGCGTCCGGCGGAAAGGAGATGGTCGCGGCGGCGGTGCAGGGGGCGGCGGAGGGCGCCGCCGACCAGACGGACGAGTCGTGCGGCATTCTGGGCGTCACGGTGCTCACCAGCCTTGATGCGGCTGGTGTGGAAGCGGCGTGGGGCCGTCATGACGTGGAGGTGCGTGATGAGGTCGTACGGCTGGCCGGCCTCGTGCGCCACGCCGGCGGACTCGGCATCGTCTGCTCCGGACATGAGGCCGCTTCGGTGCGCGCCGTCTTCGGTCGGGACGTCCACTTGCTCATTCCCGGCATCCGACTCCCTGGTGCCGACGCGCAGGACCAGAAGCGGGTGATGACCCCGCGGGCAGCCGCTGAGGCGGGGGCCCGTTGGATTATTCTTGGTCGCACGGTCACAGCGGCAGCGAATCCGCTGGCGGCCATGGAGACGGTGCAGGCGTCCCTTGCGGGGATTGCCTAAGTCCGCTAGGATGCTCGTCTTGCCCGAATCCGGACACTATTTCGTTCGGGCGAGATTCCTCGGCCAATCCGCTGGCCACATTTGCTTCGCTCGTGCGCGGAATCGCTGCGGTGTGCTTTCAGCGCCGGAACGATGCTTCATGAGCGATGAACGCATGGGGAGTCCAGCCGGCCGGCTCATTCCGGTGCGGGAGACTCCGTCGGCGCGTGAGCGCCGAGGTGACCCGTGAAAGTTCGTAGCAGCGTGAAGCCGATTTGTGAGCACTGCAAGGTCGTGAAGCGACAGGGCGTGACTCGCATCATCTGCAAGCGTAACCCCAAGCACAAGCAGCGTCAGGGCTGAGGGGAAGCGTAGTATATGGCACGTATAGCTGGCGTCGATCTCCCGCGAGAGAAAAAGGTTGAGATCGGCCTGACCTACATCTTCGGCATCGGTCGCAAGACTGCCCAGAAGATCCTTGCTGCATCGGGCGTAGCGCCCGATCAGCGCATCCGCGATCTCAATGACGTGGATGTCAACAAGCTCCGCCA
The DNA here is from genome assembly GCA_038250435.1 of Gemmatimonadales bacterium. Lineage (GTDB taxonomy): Bacteria > Gemmatimonadota > Gemmatimonadetes > Gemmatimonadales > Gemmatimonadaceae > Gemmatimonas. The sequence goes on from JBBSCJ010000001.1 coordinate 140,900, forward strand.
GGAAATCGAGCGCAATCTTCGCGTCGAGGGGGCTTTGCGCACCGAGATCGCGATGAACATCAAGCGCCTGATGGACATTGGCTCTTATCGTGGCACGCGCCACCGTCGCGGCCTGCCGGTTCGTGGGCAGCGCACGCACACCAACGCGCGCACCAAAAAGGGGCCGCGCCGCGCCATCGCGGGCAAGAAGAAGGTGACCAAGTAAACCATGGCTACCGCAAAGAAAAGCAAGCGCGTCGTCGAGGCCGAAGGTATTGCCCACGTCAGCGCCACGTTCAACAACACGACCATCACGATTACCGACATGCATGGCAACACGGTATCGTGGGGTTCTTCCGGCAAGGCAGGGTTCAAGGGGTCGAAGAAGTCCACGCCGTTCGCTGCGACGGTGGCCTCCGAACAGTGCGCGCGCGAAGCGCTCACCCTCGGCGTACGCCGCGTGCACGTCCGCGTGCAGGGTCCCGGTTCGGGACGGGAGTCGGCCATTCAGGCGCTCGCAGCAGCGGGCCTCACCGTCAAGTCCATCCGCGACGTGACGCCGATTCCGCACAACGGCTGCCGTCCCCCCAAGCGTCGGAGGGTCTGAGACATGGCCCGTTATACAGGTCCCAGCTGCCGTCAGTGCCGTCGGGAAGGCTCGAAGCTCTTCCTGAAGGGCACCAAGTGCTTTACCGAGAAGTGCCCTGTGGAGCGTCGTCCGTACGCGCCCGGCCAGCACGGACAGGCCACGGCGCGTCGCAAGAAGGTGTCGGAATTCGCCAAGCAGTTGCGCGAGAAGCAGAAGATCAAGCGCATCTACGGCATCAGCGAGAAGCAGTTCCGCAACACGTTCGATCGCGTGTCGTCCGCTCCCGGCATTACCGGTCACAACCTGCTCGCCGCGCTGGAAACGCGCCTCGATAATGTCGTGTACCGCATGGGCTTCGCGCCCAGTCGCAAGGCCGCGCGTCAGCTCATTCGCCACCGACATATCGAGGTAAAGGGTAACCTTCTCGACATTCCGTCGTATCAGGTCCGTCCGGGCGAAGAAGTGCGCGTCAAGCAGTCCTCGCGTGAACTCACGCTCGTCATGGCTGCCATGGAACAGTCGGCTCGTGGCTCGTCGCTCTCGTGGATCGCCGTCGACAAAGAGTCGTTCAGCGGCCGCGTGCTCGAGAAGCCGCAGCGTCAGTCGATTCCGCTTGCGGCGCAGGAACAGCTCGTCGTCGAACTGTACTCCAAGTAATCCCGTCACGCGTTGACAGGACCAATCGGGCGCGGCGCTCTGGTGCGCCGCGACCGGATATCACATCGGACACGGAGCCCTTGCGGCATCGTGTCCGGGTCGGGGCCCGAACCCCTTTACGGGTCTACCGCGCGTTCGGGGCGGGGTAGAGCGTCACCGGTGCAAGCCGGTGTGACCTTTCAATCTCTCGATACTTCATGGCAACGATCGATCTCTCAGGACTCGTCCGACCGCAGCTTGTCGAAGCCACCAAGCGCGAGGACAATCCGAATCTGGCCGAGTTCCGTCTGCAGCCGCTCGAGCGCGGCTTCGGGCATACGTTGGGTAACGCCATGCGCCGACTGCTGTTGTCGTCGCTCCGCGGCTCGGCGGTGTGGGCCTTCCGCATCGAAGGGGTGGTCCATGAGCACCAGACGATCGGTGGCGTGGTGGAAGACGTGCACCAGATCATCGGTAATCTGAAAACGCTCACGCTGGCCCTGCCCGACGAAGTCGAGCAGACGGTGTTGCGGATTGCCAAGTCCGGCCCGGGTACGGTCACGGCGGCGGATATCCAGACCGGGGGTGGCGTGCGTGTCGTCGACCCGTCGCATCATCTGTTCACCATCACCGACGAGCGCGACTTCAACATCGAGCTCTACGTGAACAAGGGGCGCGGTTATATCGAGAGTGACCAGCATCCGATCGACAAGAATCTGTCGGTGGATGTCGTCAAGATCGATGCCGTATACAGTCCGGTCCGTCGGGCCAACTTCACCGTCGCGGAAACCCGCGTCGGCCAGCGCACCGACTACGACCGTCTGTCGCTGTCAGTCGAAACCAACGGCACCATGTCGCCCGAAGAAGCCGTCAGCTACGCCGCCGCGCTGGCCCAGACCCATTTCCAGTATTTCGTGGGCTTTGGTTCCTCCGCATCAGCGCAGCCCGGAGCCGCCGGAGACGGCGCGAACAGCGACGCGCTCCGCTTGGCCGAACTGTTCCGCACCCCCATCGACGATCTCGAATTGTCCGTTCGCTCGGTCAATTCACTCAAGAACTCAAACATCCGCTCGCTCGGTGATCTGGTTCGCCAGACCGAGGCGCAGATCCTTCAGGTGAAGAACTTCGGGAAGAAGTCCCTGCAGGAGATCGCCGCACTGCTCGAGAAGGAAGGGCTCAATTTCGGCATGCGCTACGAGGAGTCTGTGGATGGTGTCCGCATCCTCGACATGGGCACCCCGCCCAGCCGCGCGGCCGATAATGCGCCCGACGACGAAGAAGACGAGGAGTAACGCCCATGCGCCATCGCAAGGCCAACCGCCAACTACGGCGGACCAGTGAGCAGCGCCTCGCGCTGCTTCGCAATCTCGCCACCTCGCTCATCGAGCAGGGCGCGATCGAAACGACCGAGGCGAAGGCGAAGGAGCTCCGCCCGTTCGTCGAGAAGCTCATCACCAAGGCGCGTACCGGCACGCTCCACGCGCGTCGGCTCGCGGGCAGGCACGTCCACAAGCGGGAAGCCGCGGACAAGCTCTTTCAGGAGATCGGTCCGCAGTTCGCCACGCGTCCGGGCGGCTACACGCGCATTCTCAAAACCGGCCACCGCAAGGGTGACGGGGCAGAGATGGCGCGGATCGAATTGATCCAAAGCTGAGGAATCGGACATGGCTATCGACAGACATCGCTGCTACGTCTGCGACAAGGGCGTCGCATTCGGCAACAGCGTCTCGCACGCGAACAACAAGACACGTCGCACGTGGCGCCCGAATCTCCAAGTGGTCCGCACCCTCAGTGAAGGGAAGGTCATCAAGGTGAAGGCGTGCACCCGCTGCATCGCCGCCGGGAAGATCACCCGCGCACCCCGCGGGCAAGTCGCCGTCGCGTAGTTGCCGCAGCGAAAGAGCACGGGCGGGGGGCTCCATCACACGGGCTCCCCGCTTTGTACATTCGCGCTGAATCTTCACGCCTGACTCTCACACCTCGTGTCCAAGACCGCGCTCATCACCGGGATCACCGGGCAGGATGGTTCCTATCTTGCCGAACTGCTCCTCGCCAAGGGCTATCGAGTGGTCGGCGTCGTGCGCCGCTCCTCCACGACGCCGTACGAACGGATCGCGCATCTCGTCGATCGCATCGAACTGGCCTCCGCCGACCTGCTCGACCAGACGTCACTCACCGACGTTGTGCAAGCGACCGCGCCGGATGAAATCTATAACCTCGCCGCGCAGAGTTTCGTGCAAACGTCGTGGAAGCAGCCCGTACTGACCGGCGAATTCACCGCGCTCGGCGTGACGCGCATGCTCGAAGCGCTGCGCAAGGCCGCGCCCAAGGCACGCTTCTATCAGGCAAGCTCCAGCGAACAGTTCGGCAAAGTCGTGGAGACGCCGCAGCGCGAATCCACGCCCTTCTACCCGCGCTCGCCCTACGGAGTGGCCAAGGTGTACGGGCACTGGATCACGGTGAACTATCGCGAAAGCTTTGATCTCTTCGCGGTATCCGGCATCCTCTTCAATCACGAGTCGCCGCGTCGCGGCCTCGAGTTCGTCACTCGGAAAATTTCCGACGCCGTCGCCCGCATTAAACGCGGCTTGCAGCACGAGTTGCGCCTTGGCAACATCGATGCGCGGCGGGACTGGGGCTTTGCCGGAGATTATGTAGACGCGATGTGGCGGATGCTGCAGCAAGACACCCCGGACGACTTCGTGATCGGTACCGGAGAGACGTACTCCGTGCGGGACTTCTGCCATGCGGCGTTCAGCACCGTCGATCTCGACTACCGGGACTATGTCGTACAGGATGAAAAGTTTTTCAGACCGGCCGAGGTGGATCTGTTGGTAGCCGACCCATCGCGCGCGATTCATGAGCTGGGTTGGACGCCGAAGATCCAGTTCGCGGAACTCGTGCGCATGATGGTTGAGGCGGATCTCGAGCGGTACGCGCGCCTGCGATGAACCGCCCGTGAAGCGAGTCCTGCTCACCGGAGCCGCAGGCTTTGTCGGTCGATGGCTCACGCCCGCCCTGGTGGACGCCGGGGCGCACGTCATCGCGCTCTCCACCGCCCAGTCGGCGGCAGATGTGTCGTCGGCCGATATCACGTGGTTGTACGGGGATCTGCGTAACGACGCGTTCGTCGCGCGCGCCGTGCAGGTGGCGCAGGCTGACACCGTGATACATCTCGCTGCCATCTCGCACCTGCCCACGGCGGCTGCGAATCCGGCGCTGGCGTGGGAAGTCAACGTGACGTCCACGGCGCGGATGCTGCACCAGATTGAGACGCAGCGCCGACACACGGGAGCAAATCCCACGGTGCTCCTCGTGGGTAGCGCCGAGCAGTACGGGCGGCTGGCCTCGCATGGGTTTCCGTTAAGCGAAGATGCCGTGCAGGCGCCGCGAACCGTCTATGCGGCCACCAAAGCGGCGCAGGAGATCCTCGCCCTGCAGGCGTGGCGCGCGTCGGGTCTCCGCACGATCGTCGCCCGCAGCTTCAATCACAGCGGTCGCGGGCAGGAGTCGCGCTTTCTGCTTCCCGGAGTGGTGGGGCGGGCGTTGGCGCTGCGCGGTGCGCCGGCGGGGACGCCCCTGTTCGTGGGAAACCAATCGCCGGTGCGCGATTTCCTGCATGTCAGCGACGTCGTGGCCGCATATATTGCGTTGTGTCAGCGGGGTGCGCCTGGCGAGGCGTACAACGTGGCCAGTGGCATCGGATGGTCGGTGCAACAGATCGTGGATCGGGTGCTCGCGCGCGCCGGTATCCAGGCCGTGCCTACCGAAGATCCCGCACTGGTCCGTCCGGTTGACGTTCCCGAGCTGGTGGGGGATCCGCGCAAGTTGCAGCACGCCACGGGGTGGCGCGCCATGCGTTCTCTTGACGACATCATCGACGATCTGCTCCATGCCGAGACGTACTGACCTGCACCGGATTCTTGTCATCGGCTCCGGACCGATCGTGATCGGGCAGGCTGCCGAGTTCGACTACTCCGGTACCCAGGCCATCAAGGCGCTGCGCGAAGAGGGGTACAAGGTCATTCTCGTGAACTCCAATCCGGCGACGATCATGACCGATCCGGAGTTCGCGGATCGAACGTACATCGAACCGGTCACTCCGGAGTTCGTCGAGAAGGTGATCGCCACGGAGCGCCCCGACGCGGTGCTCCCCACGATGGGCGGTCAGACCGCGCTCAACGTGGCGTTGGCGCTGTCCGACAGCGGTGTGCTCGCGAAGTACGGGTGCGAGCTGATCGGAGCGAATGCGCGTGCGATTCGCGTCGCGGAAGATCGCCAGCTGTTCGCCGAGGCCATGAAGAAGATCGGGCTGCGCTGCCCCACCGGAAGCACCGTGACGTCGGTCGAACAGGCCATGGCGGCCGTGGAGACCACCGGGTTCCCGTCGATCATTCGTCCGTCGTTCACACTCGGTGGGACCGGCGGTGGCATCGCCTACAACCGTGAAGAGTTCGAAACGATGGTGCGCCGCGGACTCGATCTCTCCCCCGTTGGTTCCGTGCTCATCGAACGCTCCTTGATCGGTTGGAAGGAGTATGAGCTCGAAGTGATGCGCGATCACGCTGACAATGTGGTAATCGTCTGCGCCATCGAGAATCTCGATCCGATGGGTGTGCACACCGGTGACTCGATCACCGTGGCCCCCGCGATGACGCTCACGGATCGCGAGTATCAGGTGATGCGGAATGCGGCCGTGGCCATCATCCGCGAGATCGGGGTCGATGCCGGTGGCTGCAACATCCAGTTCGCCGTCGATCCCGCCAATGGCGACGTGATCGTCATCGAGATGAATCCGCGCGTGTCGCGATCGTCGGCGCTCGCCTCAAAAGCCACGGGCTTTCCGATTGCCCGTATCGGTGCCAAGCTCGCCGTCGGTTACACACTCGACGAAGTGCCCAACGACATCACCAGGACCACGCCGGCGAGTTTCGAACCGGTGCTCGATTACGTGATCGTCAAGTGTCCACGCTTCGCCTTCGAGAAGTTCGAGTCATCCGATCCGGGGCTCACCACGCAGATGAAGTCCGTGGGGGAGTCGATGGCGATCGGGCGCACGTTCAAGGAAGCGTTCCAGAAAGCGCTGCGCGCATTGGAAACCGGACGCGCCGGATGGACGATCGGCGACCGACTCGTCGATGATCGACTGACCGAAGGGTCGCGTGAAGAGCTGCGCGGCGCGATTCGTCGTCCGACGCCGGAACGCATTTTCCAGCTCAAACGCGCCATGCTCATCGGGATGGAGACCGCAGAGCTGCACGACATCACCGGCATCGACCCGTGGTTTCTCGACCAGTTGCGTCAGCTGATCGACGCGGAGGAATGGTACGCGGCGCTCCCCACGATCGACGCCGACGCGATGCGTCGGATGAAACAGTTCGGTTTTTCCGATCGCCAGATCGGCGTACTGCGGGGAGAAACCGAGGCCGACGCGCGTGCGCGGCGCTGGTCGCTCGAGGTGCGCCCGGCGTACAAGATGATCGACACCTGCGCCGGTGAGTTTCCCTCGACGACGCCGTACCTGTACGGCTGCTACGACGAGGAGAGCGAAGCGGTAACCGAAAGCCGGCGAAAGGTCATCATTCTGGGCTCGGGGCCGAATCGCATCGGCCAAGGGGTGGAGTTCGATTACTGCTGCGTGCGCGCCGTGCTCGCGCTGCGTGAGCAGGGATACGAAACCATCATGGTGAACTCGAACCCCGAGACGGTCTCCACCGATTTCGATATTTCCGACAAGCTGTACTTCGAGCCGCTCGCGCTGGAGGATGTGCTCGAAATCGTGCAACGGGAGAATCCGCTTGGCGTGATCGTGCAGCTGGGGGGACAGACCCCGCTCAAGCTCGCGCGCGGTCTGGAGGCAGCGGGTGTGCGCATTCTGGGTACGTCGCCCGATGCGATCGATGCGGCCGAAGACCGGCGCCGTTTTGAAGCGATCGTGCGTGAGCTGGGCATCGCGCAGCCGGCCAACGGTACCGCAACCACCGTGGACGAGGCGGTGGAGATCGCCGACCGGATCGGCTATCCCGTGCTCGTGCGCCCGTCGTATGTGCTCGGGGGCCGCGCCATGGAGATTGTCCACGATGCCGCGTCGCTGCGCGGGTACTTCGAGCGCGCCGCCCGGGTGAGTGAGGATCGGCCGGTGCTCGTCGACAAGTTCCTCGAGGACGCGTTCGAGGCCGATGTTGATGCGCTGTCCGATGGTACCGACGTAGTGATCGGCTCCGTCATGGAGCACATCGAAAGCGCCGGTATTCATTCCGGTGATTCGGCCTGCGTACTGCCGCCGTACCTCATTCCCAAGGACGCCGCCGAGCAGATGCGTGCGCACACGGTGGCGTTCGCGAAGCGTCTCGGGGTGGTGGGATTGATCAACGTGCAGTACGCCTGCAAGGACGGCATCGTGTATGTGATCGAGGTCAATCCGCGTGCCTCGCGCACGGTGCCGTTCGTCTCCAAGGCGATCGGCGTATCACTCGCCTCGGTAGCCGCGCGCCTCATGCTCGGGGAGACGCTGGCAGAGATCGGCTTCACGAAGGAAATCATTCCGCCGTTTTACAGCGTGAAGGAAGCCGTCTTTCCCTTCAACAAGTTTCGCGAGTTCGATCCTGTGCTGGGCCCCGAGATGCGCTCCACCGGCGAAGTCATGGGCATCGACGAAAGCTTCGGCGTGGCGTTTCTCAAATCGCAGCTGGCGGCCGACAACGCGCTCCCGCGCACCGGTGCCGTGTTCATCACGGTCAACGATGCCGATAAGCCGGCCGCCGCGCGGCTGGCGCGGCGTTTTCAGGAGTTGGGCTTCAAGCTGTACGCCACCAGCGGCACGGCGCGCTATCTTACCGCGCAGGGCGCGACGGTCGAAACGGTGCTCAAGGTGAGCGAAGGCCGGCCGCACGGCGTCGATATGATCCTGAACGGCGAAATTCAGTTGCTGGTGAATACCCCATTGGGCAAGCACGCGCAGGTGGACGACGAGCGGTTGCGTCAGGCCGCCATTACCAACCGTGTGCCGTACACCACCACGCTGTCGGCCGCGAGTGCCGCAGCGGAAGCGATTGCCGCTCGGCAGTCGCGCGAACCCGAAGTGCGCTCGCTGCAGGAGTGGCACGAACGCCTGGGTGACGCGCGGGTCGTGCTCACCGGCGCCCCTGCATCCGTCATCCCAACGTCCAACAGCGCCGGCGCGAGGTGAGTATCCCCGGGATGATCGCCATGGCGGGAGCAGGGCATGTCGGGCCCGGGGTCTTCCTCGGTGCCGACGCGCTGGTGCATGAATCCGCCTACGTGGACGACGGCGCCGTGATCGGTGAGGGATCGCGGGTCTGGCACTACTGTCACGTCATGGGTGGCGCGGTCATCGGCGCGCGCTGTTCACTCGGTCAGAACGTGGTGGTGATGAACGGCGTGATCATCGGCGAGCATGCGAAGATCCAGAACAACGTCTCGCTGTATGAAGGCGTGGAACTCGAGGCGGACGTGTTTTGCGGTCCCTCCATGGTGTTCACCAACGTGTACAACCCGCGCAGCGCGGTGTCGCGTAAGAGCGAGTACCGCCGCACGCTCGTCCGACGCGGGGCGAGCATCGGGGCGAATGCCACGATCGTGTGCGGTGTCACGATCGGTCGGTATGCGTTTATCGGAGCTGGGGCCGTGATCAATCGCGATGTTCCCGACTACGCCCTCATGACCGGCGTGCCGGGGCGTCGCATCGGGTGGATGTCGGAAGGTGGCTTTCGGTTGGAGAACGAGACGGATGTGCTGCAAAACGGTGACCGCGAACCTTTGCGCTGCCCGGGTACCGGGGCGCGGTACGAACGTCACGGTGAGGTGGTCGTGCGTCGCGAGGATCTGCTATGAGTGAAGCACGTATGCCGGCGGAAACGCCGATCCGCGTCGCGCTGGTGGGATGTGGTCGTATCAGCCGCAATCACTTCGAGGCGATCGCCAGGATCGCTGATCTGCAGCTCGTGGCCGTGTGCGACACGGTACCGGAGCGGGCGAAGGAGGCGGCGGAACAGTATCACGTCCCGTGGTTCCCGAGCCTGGAGCAGATGCTCGCGGAGGTGCCGAGCGACGCGGTCGTCATCGCAACTCCCTCGGGGGTGCATCCGCAGCATGGTATGCTCGCGGCGCGCGCCGGCCGTCATGTCATCTCGGAAAAGCCCATGGCCATCTCGCTCGCCGCAGCGGATGCCCTGGTCCAGGCCTGTGACGATCAGTCCGTGCACTTGTTCGTGGTAAAGCAGAATCGCCTCAATCCGCCAATCGTCTTACTCAAGCGCGCCATCGATCGAGGTCGCTTCGGACGGATCTACATGGCGAATTGCACGGTGCGCTGGACGCGTCCGCAGGAGTACTATGATCAAGCGCCTTGGCGCGGGACGTGGGAGTTCGATGGCGGTGCGTTCATGAATCAGGCATCTCACTACGTGGACCTCGTGCAGTGGCTCGTCGGTCCGGTGGAGAGCGTGATGGCCAAAACCGCGACGTTGGCGCGGAAGATCGAGGCCGAGGACACCGGCGTGGCGATTCTCAAGTTTCGCTCCGGGGCCATCGGGACGATCGAGGTCACCATGCTGACATTTCCTCGCAATCTCGAGGGATCGATCACGATCCTCGGGGAGAAGGGCAGTGTGAAGATTGGCGGTACCGCCGTGAACAAGGTGGAGCACTGGCAGTTTGCGGATTACGATGATGACGACAAGTTGGTGGAGCAGGCCAACACCAATCCTCCGAGCGTCTATGGCCACGGCCATGAAGGGTATTACCGCAATGTGGTGTCGGTGCTGCGCGGGGAAGCGCGTCCCGACACGGACGGACGGGCAGGACGCAAGTCGCTTGAACTGATCCTCGGAATTTACGAATCAGCGAAGACCGGCCGGGATGTCCCCCTGCCGCTCCGCGTGAACATCTGATCGATTACTGCCATGGCCGTTCCTCTTCTTGACCTCAAGGCGCAACACGCCACCATCCGCGATGACGTCGTCGCGGCGGTGTTGCACGTGGTGGAGCAGCAGGCATTCATTCTCGGCGATCCGGTTGGCCAGCTCGAATGCGATGTCGCCGGATTGTCGCAATCGAAGTATGCGGTCGGATGTGCGAACGGGACCGATGCCCTTCTCCTCGCCCTGCGGGCGCTGGGCGTTGGTGCGGGCGACGAGGTGGTCGTCCCGCCGTTCACCTTTTTCGCGACGGCGGGAGCAGTGCACAACGTCGGCGCAACGCCGGTGTTTGCCGATATTGATCCGCGCACCTGCAACATCTCCCCCGACGCAGTTCGTGCGGCGGTGACGCCGCGCACGAAGGCCGTCATCGCGGTTGACCTGTTCGGCCAGATGGCGCCCATCGAGCAGGTGATGGAAGCGGCGCAGGGCTGTCCGGTGATCGAAGACGCCGCCCAGTCGATCGGCGCGAGCCGCGTGATCGACGGCGCCCGGGTCATGGCAGGGCAGGCCGCCGCGATCGGGACCTTCAGCTTCTTCCCGTCGAAGAATCTTGGGGGGTACGGCGATGGTGGCATGATGGTCACGCAGGATGACGCGCTCTTCGAGACGCTCATGAAGTTGCGTACGCACGGGAGCCGACGGACCTACTACCACGAAATCGTCGGCTACAACAGCCGCCTGGATTCGCTGCAGGCGGCGGTGCTCTCCGCGAAGCTCCCGCACCTCAAGGCCTGGAGCGCGGCGCGTCGGCGCAATGCCGCGTACTACGACGCTGCCTTTGCGGATATCGGGGAGATCACCGCGCCGTATATCGACGCGGCGAACGAGTCGATCTACAACCAGTACACGATTCGCGTTTCGGCGCGAGACGCATTGCAGGCCCATCTGAAAGCCCTCGGGATCGGTAACGCCATTTACTATCCGCTGCCGTTGCACCTGCAGCCCTGCTTCGCGCATCTGGGCTCCCGTGAGGGAGCGTTTCCCGAGTCCGAGCGCGCGGCCAGGGAAGTGCTGTCGTTGCCGGTCTTTCCGGAGTTGCGTCCGGGACAGCTCGACGAAGTGATCGATGCCGTGCGTTCCTTCTTCGGTCGTTGAGGTCCCTGGGTATGGATGAGTTCTCGTTGAAAGATCACGTGCTCTCGCGCATTCGCGACCGCAGCGCCGTTATCGGCGTTGTCGGTCTGGGCTATGTGGGCCTGCCGCTGGTGATCGAGTTCGTGAAGGCCGGCTTCCGAGTCATCGGTTATGATGTCAGCGAGCGGGTGGTGGAGCTGCTCATGTCCGGAACGTCGCACATCCAGGATGTATCGAACGCTGATGTGCAGGCCGCCGTGACGTCGGGCAGTCTGGTGGCCACCACCGTGGAGGCACGCCTCACGGAGTGCGACGCGATCTCCATTGCTGTACCCACGCCGCTCTCCAAGACGCGCGATCCGGACATGGCCTTCGTGCTCGCGGCAGCCGACGCTATCGCTCGCCGGGCGCATCCGGGGTTGTGCGTGGTGCTCGAAAGCACGACGTATCCGGGTACCACGCGCGAGCTGCTGCAGCCGCGGCTCGAAGCGCGCGGGCTCACCGTGGGCAAGGATATCTTCGTGGCATTCAGCCCCGAGCGCGTGGATCCGGGTAATCCCGTGTACCACACCAGGAACACGCCCAAAGTGGTCGGGGGCATTACTCCGGCCTGCGTCGAGGTCGCGAGCGCGCTCTATGCAAGCTGCATTGACGTGGTCGTGCCGGTCTCGTCACCCGAGGCCGCTGAGCTGGTGAAGTTGCTCGAGAACACGTTTCGCGCAGTGAACATCGGGCTGGTAAACGAAATCGCCATCGTCTGTGACAAACTGCATGTGGACGTGTGGGAGGTCATCAATGCGGCGGCCACAAAGCCATTCGGATTCATGAAATTCACACCCGGCCCGGGCATCGGTGGGCACTGCATTCCGCTCGACCCCCACTACCTCGCCTGGAAGATGCGCACGTTGAACTACAAAACGCGTTTCATCGATCTGGCGAGTGAAATCAACTCGCACATGCCCGAGTACGTGGTGCAGAAGGTGGCGGACGCCCTCAACGAGGTGCGCAAATCCGTCCGGGGCAGCCGGGTCCTCGTACTCGGCGTGGCCTACAAGCGGGATATCGACGACGTGCGCGAAAGTCCGGCACTCGATGTGATCCGTCTCCTTGAGCAACGCGGCGCCCATGTGGAGTTCCACGATCCGTTCGTGCAGGAATTTCGCGAGGATGGACACCTGCGCAAAGGCGTGGAACTCTCAAAGGAGATGCTGCTCTGGGCTGACGCCGTGGTGGTCATCACCGACCATCAGGCCGTCGATTACCAGATGGTGATCGATCACGCCATGCTCGTGGTGGATACGCGAAACATTGCCGCCGGGCTCAAGCCCGGTCGGGCGCGCATCATTGGTCTGGCGTCCGGCTCACGGACGTCAGGAGCCCTGTCTTGAATCACGTGCCGGACGGCGGTACGGATCCGCGCAGGGCGCTTCGGGTAGCAGCATCCGCATGAGTCAACGACTATCCCGCGTCGAATGGCGCCTCGTAGTGCTGATCGGCATAGCCGCAGCATTGGCAAGCTGTTCCCGCAGCTTTCAACCCCGTGATTTCGCGAACCCGGAAGCGCTGTTCCGCGCCTCGCTGCTGCAGTTTCAGCGCGAAGAGTGGGACAACGCCCAGCTGGGCTTCGAGCGACTCACGAACGACCTCTCCGCGCGAGATGCCTTGCTCGCGCCCACGTTCTTCTATCTCGCGCTCACCCATGAGCGACAGAAGGAATACCTGCTTGCGGTTCAGGCGTTCGAGCGCGTATCGGACGGATTTCCCGACGACACCTTGGCACCGAAAGCGCTGCTCGGCATCGGACGCAGTCATCAGAGCTTGTGGCGTCGCCCGTCACTCGATCCGGAGAATGGACAGAAGGCCGCCGCCATTTTGCGGTCCTTACTCTCCTCGTACCCGGATTCCAGGGAAACCGACGAAGCACGCAGCCGTATCCAGCAACTCGAGGAATGGTTCGCACAAAAGGACTACCTGACTGGAGTCCATTATGTGCGGGTGCGCAGGGCCGTCGATCCGGCCATCATCTACTTCAAAGACGTGGTCACGACGTACCCTGCCACGAAGGCGGCTCGGCTTTCGTGGCTGCGGTTGCATGAGCTGTACACGCGCATCCGCTGGGCCGAAGATGCCGCTGAGACCTGTGCGGCCATGTGGAAGGCCTACCCGAGCGACTCCGAGGTCCGGGTGGCGTGCGGGGCGGCCCCGGCCGACTCGGTGAAAACGGCCGAGGTCCTTCCACCCGCGGTGCCTGCGGCGATTGCGTATGCGCGTCCGGGCCCGATCGTCGTCCGCTGATCTGAACCGGCACAGGCGTCCTCATGCGAGTCGGCATTCTTGGCGGTAGCTTCGATCCACCGCATGTCGGACACCTGTTGGTCGCGCAGGACGCGCTGATGGAACTGGCGCTCGATCAACTGCTGGTGATTCCCGCTGCGGAGCAGCCGCTCAAGTTCGGGTTGCAGGCACCATCCGCCCAACGTCTGGCGATGGTAGCACTCTCCTTCGGGGGAATCGCCGGCATCGACGTTGACCCCGTCGAAATCGACCGGGGTGGGTTATCTTTCATGGTTGACACGGTGGAGACCATACGCAGGCGCATGCCTGCGGCGGCGCTTCACCTGCTGGTGGGGGAAGATGTGCTTGCCACACTTCCCCGCTGGCGCGAAGTGGATCGGTTGCTGGCGATGGTACAGCTTGTTGTCCTTACCCGCCAACCATCGGTCCGCTCCGTCGGCACCGTCAGCGAACACACGCTCACTGGGTCTTCCGCGGTGAGGCATCTGGCGACCCGCCGGGTGGATGTGTCGTCAACCGAGATCAGGAAACGGATTCGGGACGGTCGCTCCATCCGGGGTTTCGTCACCGATGCCGTAGCGGCACACATCGCATCCGCCGGTTTGTATCTCGAGAACTCCCGGGAGTCGGCGATCGTGGAGCTCCCCGAGCGCGCCTGATGGTGCGACGGGCGCCACGGTTGCGGCGCCCTCGCCATGAGGTTTTGCATGCTGAAGGATTTGATCGGTCGCGTGTTCGGCACGCGCCACGAGCGGGAACGAAAGCGCGTTCAGCCTATTATCGCGGAAATCCACGCGATCGAGGAGCGACTGAAGTCGCTGTCCAACGACGAAATTCAGGGGCAGACGGCCCGCTTCCGGGCCACCCTTGCCGAGCGCACCGGTGCGATCGATGCACGTCTCGCCGAGCTCAAGGCAGCCAAGCACGATACGGCCGATGCCGGCGAGCGCGAACGATTGGATCTCGAGTTGCAAGGGCCCGACGGCCGCAGTGGAGCGGAGGGCGAGTTGCGCGAGGCGATCGCCGCCGGACTCGACGACCTCCTCCCGGAAGCGTTTGCGACCGTCCGTGAGGCATGCCGCCGGTTGAAGGGCTCGCCGGTACAGGTCACAGGCACGGACATGACATGGGACATGGTTCCCTACGATGTGCAGCTCATCGGTGGAATCCAGCTGCACCTGGGACGTATCGCCGAGATGGCCACCGGTGAGGGGAAGACGCTCGTCGCGACCTTGCCGATGTACCTCAACGCGCTTCCTGGTCGCGGCGCGCACCTGGTCACGGTCAACAATTACCTGGCGCGTCGCGACTCGCAGTGGATGGGCCATCTGTATCGCTGGCTCGGCCTCACGGTCGGCTGTCTGGACGATACCGAGCCCGGCTCGTACGAGCGGCGGGAGATTTACAATCTCGATATCACCTATGGCACGAACAACGAGTTCGGCTTCGATTACCTGCGCGATAACATGGTGGTGTCGCTCGAGCAGCGGGTGCAGCGCCCGCATGTGTACGCAATCATTGACGAGGTCGATTCCATTCTCATCGATGAAGCGCGCACGCCGTTGATCATCTCGGGTCCGGTGGGTAACGAAGGGGATCTGCAGTATGCCGAATTCAACACCGCAGTCGAACGGCTCGTACGCCGGCAGTCCGACCTGGTGAACGCGCTGGTCGGTGACGGCGAGCGGGCGCTCGAAACGGGCGATCAGGCTGCTGCAGCCTTGTATCTGTACAAGGCGCAGATGGGCGGACCGAAGAACAAGCGTCTGATGAAAGCGCTGCAGGAGTCGGGCGTCAAACAGGTCGTGCAGCGCGTGGAGCTGGACATCATCGCGGATCGCAAGCTCCCCATGAGCAAGCGGCAGTTTCGCGAAATCGAAGACGATCTGCTCTTCGTGCTCGATGAAAAAGGGCACACTGTGCACCTCACCGAGCAGGGCCTCGATTGGATGTCTCCCGATCAACACGATACGTTCATGCTGCCGGACATCTCGGTGATCATCGGGCAGCTCGACCGGGATCACGAGCTCTCGGCGGCTGAACGCCTCGAACGCCGCAACGCGATCGAGCGTGAATATGCGATGAAGAGCGAACGGCTGAACATCGTGCATCAACTGCTCCGCGCGCATGCGCTGTACGAGCGCGACGTGAATTACGTGGTGCAGGAAGGGCAGGTGCTCATTGTTGATGAGTTCACCGGCCGCACGATGCCGGGGCGCCGGTGGAGCGAAGGGCTGCATCAGGCCGTCGAGGCCAAGGAACGCGTGCAGGTGAAGGGGGAGACGCAGACGCTCGCCACCATCACCATTCAGAACTACTTCCGCATGTACGCGAAACTGTCCGGCATGACCGGTACGGCCGAAACGGAAGAGAATGAGTTCCACACGATCTACGGGCTCGCCGTGTCGGTGATTCCAACGAATCGTCCCATCGCCCGTGATGACCGTCAGGATTACGTCTTCAAGACGCGTCGCGAGAAATACAACGCGATTGTGGACGAGACGAAACGGTTGCACGAGCTGGGGTATCCGGTGCTCGTCGGTACCGCCAGTGTCGAGGCCTCGGAAACGCTATCGCGGCTCTTCACGCGTGCAGGGCTCAAACATGCGGTGCTCAACGCCAAGTATCATCAGCGCGAGGCCGAGATCGTGGCGGACGCCGGACGGGCGGGGGCGATTACCATCGCCACGAACATGGCCGGCCGAGGAACGGACATCAAACTTGGCGAGAATGTCGTCGAGTCACGTCAGTCGATGCTGACCGATCCGGATGGCAAGGACGTCGAGGTGGCCGAGATCGGCGGACTGCACATCGTCGGCTCGGAGCGTCACGAGTCACGTCGCATCGACCGCCAGCTCCGCGGTCGCGCGGGTCGTCAGGGCGATCCCGGCGCGTCGCAATTCTTCCTCTCGCTCGAAGACGATCTGATGCGTCTGTTCGGGTCCGAGCGCATCGCCAAGCTGATGGATCGCATGGGCGCGCAGGACGGCGAGGTGCTGACGCATCCCATGATCACGCGCTCCATTGAACAGGCGCAGAAACGCGTGGAGTTGCAGAATTTTCAGTCGCGCAAGCGGCTGCTGGAGTACGACGATGTGATGAACCAGCAGCGGGAAGTGATCTACTCGCTGCGGGCGTTCGCGCTGGAAGGCGGAGAAGAGCTCAAAGGGGAAGCGCTCAAGATGATCGAGCGCGGCGTGCGTCGTCGTGTTGAGCAGGCGTTGGCGACGTTCGAGAAGCCCGAAGACTGGGACTTCGAGTACGTGCGCCAGGATCTGCTCGTGCACTACATGGTGCAGCTCCCCGACGTGCAGGAGGAGCCGCGTCCGTCCACGGTGGACGAGGTGCTGGAGATCGCCGTGGCGGCGGCGCGCGAGGCGTTCGATCACAAGCTGGCGAGCCTCGATGCCGTGACCGACGAGAGCGGGCAGGGTTTCGCCCCGCGCCTCCTGTCGTTGGTCACGCTCAATGTTATCGATGAGAAATGGAAGGATCACCTGTACGATCTTGACCAGCTTCGCGCCTCGATTCACTATCGCTCGTGGGGACAGAAGGATCCGCTGGTCGAGTACAAGCAGGACGCCTACACGATGTTCGTGGACCTCATGCACGATGTGGCGAACACCTTCACGGAGCGCTTTCTCAAGGCGCAACTGGTGTTCGAACCGGCACCGCAGGCTTTCGAGCCGCCCCCGGGGCCGGACGAGAGCGGGCGCTCGAACGGACGTCCGACCAAGCGCTTCAATGCGCTGGGCATCCTCGAGGATGTCCCCGTGGTCGAGGCGGATCTGGAGATCGTCGATGCCGATGTCGACGAGCCGGAGCGGCAAGCGGTGCGCGCGCTTGTCGGCGGCACTCCGTCGGTCGTTGGGGCAGGAGCGGTCCGATCACTTGCAGCGGGTGGTGGAGCATTACCGGCCGGGTGGGAAAGCACGCCGCGCAACAGCGCCTGTCCTTGTGGTTCGGGAAAGAAGTTCAAGAAGTGTCACGGCGCCAACCTGTAGGCAGCACCAGCCACATCGGAAGTCGTCCCCACGTCGTGTCCGCGCACGTCGAACGAACTTCCAACGAGCTTCGTGGTATTACCGGCAGACCCTCTCCGGTACTGCCGATATGTGGTTGAAGCCGTGCAGTGCGTTGCTGCTGATGCTGTCGATGCCCCTCGCGCCTGCGGCCGCCCAGCCGCGGGGTGGCGAGGGGTTTTTGTTCAAGCGGCCCACGGGGACTTTCTCCCTCCGCATTGGCGTGGGACAACCGAACGTGTCCGCCGACACCCTCGACGTGTTTGGCTTCGCGCAGCAGCGTCTCACCCTGAGGCGCCGCGACTTTCTCGGTCTCGCCGCTGCGGCGGACGCGGGGATATCGATCCTGCCTCGGCTCGATCTGATACTGGGGATCGGCATCACGACGCGTCGTGCAGAATCGGAGCTGCGGGACTTCGTCGACCTCGACGATCTGCCGATCGAACAGCGTACAACGTTTCGGCGTGTGCCGGTCACGGCAGGGCTCAAATGGCAGGTGACCGCTCCCGGACGATCGGTGAGTAGCCTCGCCTGGGTGCCGGCTCGATTCGCGCCGTACCTTGCGGCGGGCGGCGGCGTAATCAATTACACGTTCAAACAGGAAGGGGATTTTGTGGACTTCGAAACGCTTGACGTGTTCAATGCCACATTGACCTCCAATGGCTGGACCGGTACGGCGTACGGTGCGGCTGGCGGAACGCTGACGCTTACGCCGAGTGTGGGGCTGACGGCTGAGGTGCGCTACGACTACGCTCGCACGTCGCTCGATCCGACCTTTGAAGGGTTCCGCCCGATCGACCTCTCCGGTGTCGGCATCACCGCCGGCGTGCTACTTCGCTTCTGAGGGCCCGTTCATGAGATACGCACTTCGTTCGTCGGCGGTGCGCGCCGCGCTGGCCGCCGTCGCATTCCCGGCAGTCGCATCATCGCTTTTCGCGCAGGCGGGCGCTGTCGATCCGCTGTTCCAGCCGTGGCTTGGCTGTTGGTCGCCCATCACCGACGCGGGGATTCCGGACGCCCGTGTGAAGCCGCCCACGCAGGCCTGCGTCGCGCCGTCATCGACTCGTCCCGGCGGCATCGACTTCGTGCTGTACAACGGGGCGACCGTCATCAGCCGCGTGGCGGTCCCGCAGCCAGGAACCACGGCCGCCAAGCGACTCGACGACTGCGAGGGCAACGAGACGGCCACGTGGAGCGCCGATGAGCGTCGCCTGCTCCTGCGAGCTGAGCTGACGTGCGTACGCGGCGTGAAGCGTATTGAGAGCGGCCTTATGGCCATGACCGGCGGCGGTGAGTGGCTGCAGATCCAGCATCTCGATGTCGACGGCAACGCCGCGACGACGGTGACACGCATGCGCTTCCGCAACGATGCCGGCAGCGCCTGGCACACGTTGGGTGGAGGTGCCTCACCGTCGACGGAGTCGCTCCGTCTCGCCATGGGTGCACCGATTGGCACTGCAGCGGTGATCGATTTGGCGCAGCGTGCGCCATCGGCGCTCACCGAAGCGTGGCTGGTGGAAGTCTCGCCGCGATTCGCCCTCGATGGTAAGACCCTCGTACAACTCTCCAAGGCGGGGCTTTCGCCGCGGGTAATCGATCTCATGGTCGCGGTTTCGCATCCCGAAGCCTTCTCGCTTAACGCGCAGGAAATACCAGACGATTTTGACGCCTCTGAAGCGTTCGACAACGCCATCGGGCGGTCACGTCGTGGTGCGGCAGTGAGCGACTGCGGGGTCGCAGACGATTTCTGTTACGGACCGGCAGGACTGGGGGCGTGGGGACTTGGCTGGCAGAACGGCGCCGCATCGAGATGGAGCCCGTGGGCGTTGCAGAATCGCGGATTCGATTTC
Organism: Gemmatimonadales bacterium; assembly: GCA_038250435.1. Lineage (GTDB taxonomy): Bacteria > Gemmatimonadota > Gemmatimonadetes > Gemmatimonadales > Gemmatimonadaceae > Gemmatimonas. Next base: position 160,287 of record JBBSCJ010000001.1, read on the forward strand.
AACTCGCCGAACGGCCTGAACGCGGGCTTCGGCTGGAACGCCGGATTGGGCAACGGCTACTTCGGGAATTCGCCGATCATTATCGTCAATCGTCCGTCCAATCCGTCGAATGAGGTGTCGGGCGAGGCGCGTGCCCGTGCGATTCGCGGAGCTGGCTACGCGCGCGATCGCGGCGCCCCCTCGTCCGGCGCCCCAACGGCTCGTAAAGGGACCCCGAGCGGCTCCGCCGGTGCAGCTCCTCGAGGATCGAGTGGTGGGGCGAGTGGTAGTGCGAGTGGCGGTTCATCTTCCGGAAGCGACAAAGGCCGCTCAGCGAAGCGCCGGCGGCCCGGCGGCATTTAAGCGGCGCAGCGGGGAGGTACGCCGGCGAACCGCCAAAACACTGCGGCCGCGGGACGCGGCAGCGCGTTCAGCGGGCGCTTTGACGTTCCAAGGCGATTTCCTCAACGAGTTCGCGCCCGATGGCGACGATGGCGTCCAGCATCATGACGATGTCGTCGTCGGTCGTCCGATGATTCACGTGCGCTACGCGCAGCGCGAAGCGATCGTGCAGGATTGTGCTTGAAGGAATGGCGATGCCCCGCTCATGAAGGCGGAGCAGCAGCTCGCGGTTGAGCCCATCCACGGCGTCCGCCGTTTGCATAGCGAGCTCCGGTGAGCGGAAACGAAAGCAGGCGATATTGAGTGGGGCCGGTGCCATCATCTCCAGAGAATCGTGCGCGTCGACAAGAGCCACCAGCTGCTGGACCTGCCGCACGTTCTGCTCGATGATGCGTCCGAATTTCCGGGCACCATCGGCGTGCAGCTGCATCCACACCTTCAGCGCTTTGAAGCTGCGGGTGAGATCCAGTCCGCGATCGGCGAAGTAGTAACCACCGGCGCTCACACCGCGCGGGGTTTCCGCGAGATAGCTCGCACTGGTCTGAAAGGCGGACAGGTGCAGGTCGGCATCTCGCACGAGCACCATCGCACATTCAAACGGCATCGATCCCCACTTGTGCAGATCGAAGGCAATCGAATCCGCACGCTCCATTCCGCGCACCTGACTGCGCAGCGACGGGGCAAGCGCCGTCAGCGCACCGAAGGCCCCATCCACGTGAAACCATAGCCGTTCGCGTGCACAGAGCGTGGCGATACCCTCCAGGTCGTCGGTGGCGCCGGTGTTCACGGTGCCGGCGGTTCCCATGACGCAGAACGGGTCGAGCCCCGCACGGCGGTCGGCGGCAATCAGCTGCGCGAGGGCGGAGAGATCCATGGTGAAATCATCCAGCACCGGGACTCGGCGAAAGGCGCGGTTTCCCAACCCCAACCACTCGGCGGCCTTGCGGGCCCACCCGTGCGTTTCCTGCGACCCGTAAAAAACCAGCGGCGCGACGTTCGAGGTACCGGGCCAATGCTGCACGCCGTCTCTCCGCACGTCGCGTCCTCGGGTACGCGCAGCGGCAAAGCGCGCCACCGCGATTCCATGCGTGTTGGCCATGGTCCCGCCCGTGACCATCAGCCCGCTGGCCGACGGCATCCCCAGTAGCGCGGCAAACCAGGACACGACCTGCCGCTCCACCAGCGCCGGGGCCTGGTTGAACCCGCCAAGGTGCGGATTCATGCCCGACGCGAGCAGGTCCGACAGCATCGCGAGCGGGGTGCCCTGACCTTGCACCCACCCGAAAAAGCGCGGGTGCCAGTTTCCGGAGCCGTACGGAAGCACATGCTCGCAGAAAAGACGGTACGCGTCCGCGTTTCCGCGTCCGTGTTCGGGAACGGGCGTGGTGAAAGCGTCGCGTACTGCATCGGGCATGGAGCGCCAGACCGGTGCCGCAGGAAGGGACTGCAAGGCGCTGAACATGTCGTCCACCATGCGATGCCCCATCTCCCGCATTGCCTGCCACTCGGCGGGCGACTGCGGATCGAAGGATTCGGTGGTTCGCGGTTGGGAGGTCATTCTGCGGGGCTTGTGAAAAAGGAAATGAGCAGCGAGGCTGGCGTATCCCTCCGGAAAATGATTGGCACCGCAATGCGACGGTACCGCAATCGCTCGCGGCTCCTCGCATGTTCCCTGATCCCGCCCACACGTACCGTGTGGCGGATATCAACGTTCTCATTGGAGCATCTCTGTGACTTCTGCGACTAGCCAGTCTCCCCCCGCTACCCTTAGAATCCGGGAGATGCCCCACGCGGAAAGACCGCGGGAGCGCTTGCGCGCGCTGGGTGCACAGGCGTTGAGTACCACAGAGCTGATCGCGACAGTACTTGGGTCCGGGGGGAAGGGCGTTTCGGCGCTGTCGTGTGCGCAGTTGGTGCTGGAACAGTCGGGCGGCTCGCTGGGTCGTCTGGCCGGCATGCCCATGGCCGCGCTCACGCGAGTGCGGGGAGTTGGAAGGGCGCGAGCGACGGCGGTGCATGCGGCGCTGGAGTTGGGTAGGCGGATGGCGGGCGAAGCACGAGAGTCCGGTGTACCACTCCGTGGACCACGCGACGTCGCGGCGGTGTTTGCGCCGCGGCTGCAGGACTGTCCAGTGGAGGAGTTCCATGTGGCGATTCTCGACGCGCAGCACCGGCTCGAGCGGGATGTACTGATCACGCGGGGGCTGCTCAATTCCTCGCTGGTGCACCCGCGCGAGGTGTTCCGGGAGGCAATAGCTGAGCGGGCCGCTGCCGTGATCCTGGTGCATAATCACCCGAGTGGTGATCCCACGCCCAGCGCCGAGGACCGTGCCGTGACGGAACAGTTGGTGGCGGCCGGGCGCTTGCTCGATATTCCGGTACATGACCACATCATTGTGGGACGTGGGCGATACGTAAGCTTTGCGGAGGCAGGACTGCTGTGACCACCGTCGCGCTGCATGATGTGATACCCGGGTTCGGGCCGGGCGCCGTTGGCGCCTACGACAGGCTCGACCACGAGTTGCTCGTGCGCGCGTATAAGTTCTCCGACGCCGCTCACGCCGGACAGCTGCGTCACTCCGGCGAGCCCTACGTGTCGCACTGCGTGGAGGTCGCCCGCATTCTCGCCGACTTGCAACTCGACACCACGACGGTCGCTTGCGGCCTGCTGCACGACATCGTGGAAGACACGGATGTCACAGTCGAAGACGTGGCGCGGGAGTTCAGCGCGGAGATTGCACAGATCGTTGACGGGCTCACGAAGATCGCCAATCTGCCGCTCTCGTCACGCGAAGAGCGACAGGTGGAGAACTACCGCAAGCTGCTGCTGTCGATTGCCAAGGACGCACGGGTCATTCTGATCAAGCTCGCCGACCGTCTGCACAACATGCGGACGCTCGATTGGCTCGCGCCGGAAAAGCGCCGACGGATTGCGCAGGAAACTCGCGATCTCTATGCGCCGTTGGCCCATCGCTTCGGCATGGCGAAGGTGCGCTGGGAGCTCGAGGATCTGGCGTTCAAACACCTCGAACCCGAAGCGTACAAGACGTTGGCAAAGCTCGTGGCCGCCAAGCGCGCCGAGCGGGAAGAGCTGATTTCGCAGATGCGCGAGCCGTTGCAGAAGCGGCTGAGTGATGCAGGAATTGCCGAGGTGGACGTCACCGGACGCCCGAAACATCTCTGGTCGATCTACAAGAAGATGCAGCAGCGCGACCGGCCGTACGAGGACATCTACGATCTGCTCGCCATTCGCGTGATCGTGCCGAACGTGCTTGAATGCTATCACGCGTTAGGCGTAATTCACGACGGCTGGACGCCGGTCCAGGAGCGCATCAAGGACTACATCGCGCAACCGAAGTCCAACGGATATCAGTCGCTGCACACCACCGTGTTCGGTCCGGGGCGTCAGCTGTTCGAGATCCAGATCCGCACGCGCGACATGCACCGTACCGCCGATTTCGGCATCGCGGCGCATTGGCTGTACAAGGAGTCTACCAAGAGCAGCAGCGAGCTGGATCGGCATCTGGCGTGGTTCAGGCAGGTACTCGAGTTGCAGCTCGACGCCGAGACCCCAGGCGAATTTCTCGAGTTCCTGAAGCTCGATCTCTACCAGGACGAGATTTTCGTTTTCACCCCCACGGGCGACGTCATCCAGCTCCCCAAGGGCGCCACCCCGCTGGACTTCGCCTTTGCCGTGCACTCGCAGGTGGGTGCGCACTGCGCCGGCGCAAAGGTGAATGGCCGCATCGCCCCGTTGTCGCGGGAGCTCAAAAACTCGGAAACGGTGGAGATCCTCACCAATCCGAACGCGAAGCCGAGTCGCGACTGGTTGTCGCATGTGCGTACCGGTAAGGCGCGCCACAAGATCCGACAGATTCTCCGACTCGACGAGCGCTCCTCGGCGATGCGCCTCGGGCGGGAGATCATGGAGCGCGAGCTGCGTCGGCGACGTCTGCCCAAGGCCGACGACAATGCGTTGCTGCCGGTCGCCCGCATTCTGAAGCTGAAGGATGCGCTGCATCTCATCGCGTCGGTCGGCGCGGGTGATGTCCATGTCATGCAGGTACTCAAGGCGCTTCACCCGCAGCTGGAGACCGCACCGGACCAGCCGGAGCGGCCGAGTACTCTCGAGCGGATCGTTGATCGCGTACGGGGCACCGGAAAGGGGATCCGCATTCAGGGCGCGGACGGCCTGCTGGTGCGCTACTCGCAATGCTGTCAGCCCGTGCCCGGCGATCGCGTGGTCGGCTACGTGACCCGTGGACGTGGTGTCAGCATCCACCGAGGCGACTGCCCCAATCTGCTGCTGCTGGCTCACGAGCCGGAGCGACGGATGGATATCGATTGGCACGAGATGGCCGGCGAGCGGTTCATCGTGCGGTTGGCCATGGAAGGGATCGACCGGCGGGGCCTGTATGCCGACGTGGCTGCGGCGGTGAGCGCGACGGGGACGGATATCAAGAGTCTCGACCTCAAGACCATTGATGGGAGGGTCACCGGCTCGGCCATGGTGGAAGTCGAAAACCTTACGCATCTCGAACGCATCATGAAAGCGGCGCGTCGGGTGAAGGGCATTGCGGCGGTGAGCCGGCGGGAAAAGATCACCGCCGACGAGTGACCGTGGGAGCCAGCGGCGGCAGGCTCGTGCAGGACAGCAGGCGCAGCGGTTCCCGAACAGAACCCGACATCCGGTGTTATATTTCAAAGCTATGAGCCTGTATCAATTGCAGTCGCCTTTCCTGCCGGCTGGCGATCAGCCACGCGCGATCGCCGAACTCTCCTCGGGCCTGCGCCGCGGCGATCGATTTCAGACGCTGCTCGGCGTGACCGGGTCGGGGAAGACGATGACCATTGCCAACGTCATCCAGGACTGGGGCAAACCCACACTGGTCTTGTCGCACAACAAGACGCTCGCGGCCCAGTTGTACGGCGAGCTCAAGTCGTTCTTTCCGCAAAACGCCGTCGAGTACTTCATATCCTACTACGACTACTATCAGCCGGAGGCGTACGTCCCGTCAAGCGATACCTACATCGAGAAGGACGCGAGCATCAACGAAGACATCGACCGCTTGCGGCTCCGCGCGACGTCCTCATTGATGGAGCGAGACGATGTGGTGATCGTATCGACGGTATCGGCGATCTACGGCCTCGGCGATCCGGTCTCGTACCGCGAACGCATGGTCTCGCTCACGCGCGGGCAAAAGATCCCGCGCGACGATATTCTGCGGGCCTTGGTGGGCATTCAATATCTGCGTAACGACGTGGCGTTCGATCGCGGCACCTTTCGCGTGCGCGGTGATACTGTGGAAGTCCTGCCGGCGTATGAGGAGCAGGCCGTCCGTCTTGAAATGTGGGGCGACGAGATCGAGCGCATTTCCAAGATCGATCCGGTAACGGGCAATACCATCGCCGCGCTCGAGCGCATGGCGATCTATCCGGCCAAACATTTCATCACCAATCGCCCCACGATCGAACGGGCGTCGAGGGCCATACGCGAGGAGCTGGCGGAGCGGTTGGGCGAGTTGCGCCTGCAGGGCAAGTTGCTGGAAGCGCAGCGGCTGGAGCAACGGACGAATTTCGACCTTGAAATGCTCGCCGAGATCGGCACCTGTGCCGGTATCGAGAATTACTCGCGCCATATCAGTGGCCGCGTGGGTGGTGAACGGCCAGCGTGCCTGTTCGATTATTTTCCGGATGATTATCTCGTCGTCGTCGACGAGAGCCACGTGACGCTACCGCAGATTCGAGGCATGTACAACGGCGACCGTGCGCGCAAGCTCACGCTTGTGGATTACGGCTTTCGACTGCCCAGCGCGCTGGACAATCGCCCCTTGGTGTTTGATGAATTCCTGTCGCTCGCGCCCCGGCTGATCAACGTCTCGGCAACGCCGGGTGAGCTGGAGTTGGAGCTTTCCGAGGGGATTGTGGTGGAGCAGGTCATCCGGCCCACCGGTCTCCTCGATCCGATCCTCGAGATCCGCTCGGTCAAGGGACAGGTGGACGACCTCCTCCACGAGATCCACATACGCGAGCGCAAAGGCGAACGGGTGCTCGTGACCACGCTTACCAAGCGCATGTCCGAAGATCTCACCGACTACCTGCAGCAGATGGGTGTGCGCGTGCGCTACATGCACTCGGACATCGACGCGATCGAACGGATGGAGATCGTGCGTGGTCTCCGGCTTGGTGAGTTCGATGTGTTGGTGGGGATCAACTTGTTGCGCGAAGGACTCGACATGCCGGAGGTATCGCTGGTGGCGATTCTCGACGCCGATCAGGAAGGATTTTTGCGCAGTGACCGGTCACTCATCCAGACCATCGGTCGCGCCGCGAGACATCTCAACGGCCGGGCCATTCTGTACGCCGATCGGATCACCGGTTCCATGCAGCGGGCGATCGACGAGACCGATCGCCGGCGGACGATCCAGCACGAGCACAACCTTGCCCACGGCATTACGCCACACGGCGTGATCAAGAGCATCGAAGAGGTGCGCTTCATTACCCGTGTGGCGGACGCGCGCGTGGAACGGGAGGGCGAGGCACCCGCGCCGAAGCGCCTCGGGAGTGAGAGTGTACCGCGCAGCCGCGAGGAGCTCGACGCGCTGGTCGCGGAGCTCGAGATTGCGATGAGAGCGGCGGCGGTGGCGCTCGACTTCGAAGCGGCCGCGCGGCTGCGCGATCAGCTTTTTGAAGTGCGCACCGCGCTGGGCGAAGCTCCGGCTCAGGCCCGCGGCAACGCGAAGGCGCCCAAGCGTCCTCCTGGCAGCGCGCCGATGCGCCGTACGGGCGGCAAGCGTGGCCGCTGATACGTTGGCGCATCTGCTCGGTCGCGGTGCTCCACGAGCCCCTGACCGAGATTCGCTCGAAGCGTGGGGGCGTGCACTTGGTGCTGCGCTGCCGCGACCGGTGGTGATCACTCTCGAGGGCGAGCTGGGGAGCGGCAAGACGACCCTCGCGCGGGCTTTGTGTACCGGGCTCGGTGTCTTCGTGCTCGGAGCGGTGACGAGTCCCACGTTCTCCGTGATCCAGCACTATGATGCGCCGAAGGGCCCGGTGATGCACGTGGACCTGTATCGTCTGAAGAGTGTGGCAGAACTCGATGATCTGGGATGGGACGAGATGGTGGCATCGGCGGCGGTACTCCTGGTGGAATGGCCGGCTCGCGCGATGCATACGCTACCGCGCGACGCCATTGGCATCGTGCTGTCGCATGACGGCGAGAACCCCGAACGACGACTGCTCAAGGTGAACGCCAACGGAGCCGTGCGGGCCTGAATTGGTGACAATCGGGCCCTCACCGCCGTCAGTAGGTTGTAAACTGTTTAAATGCCGCTCTTCTTCCCCGCGTTCGTTGTCCACTACACGATTCCGCAATCACGCACCTGTTCGTTCCCGGCACGGGGCGGTCTATCTGGCCGACGTGATCTCGGCATTGACGTACGCCCTCGATCTTACCGAAGGGCAACGGCCCGGACATACATTGCGCACGACACTGCTGGCGATGCGTATCGGCCGGGAACTTGATCTGCCGGCCGATACGATGGGGGCGCTGTACTTCGCCTCGCTCCTCAAGGATTCCGGGTGCTCCAGTAACGCTGCGCGCATGGCCGCGCTTTTTGGCTCCGACGACCAAGCCGTAAAGCGCGACATGCGTCTGGTAGATTGGCATGACCGGTGGCGACTGGCCAGGCGCACCGCCGCGAACTGCGGTGTCGGCCTGAATCCGATCGCGCGCGTGCAGCACTTTCTGCGCATTGCGACAACACCATTAATGACGCGCGAGATCATTCATGCGCGCTGTGAGCGGGGCGCGCAGATCGCTTATACGCTTGGCTTCCCGGCGGCCACCAGCGAAGCGATCGGTCATGTGGATGAGCACTGGTGCGGTCTCGGACATCCCGTCGGACTGGCGGGAGAGGAGATTCCGCTGCTCTCCCGGATTCTGCTGCTCGCACAGACGGTCGAGGCCTATTGGATGGAACACGGCGTCGCCGCTGCGCTCGATATGACACTCGCGCGCAGCGGTCGATGGTTCGATCCGGCACTGGTTGCAGTGGTCAAAGCCTGGCGCCGCGAAAGTGCGTGGTGGGCACATCTCGCAGATTCCAGTCGGCTGGATGAGTTCGTGCTCGCTCTGGAGCCCGGTGCCCAGCCCTTACTGGCCACAGAGGAGCGACTCGACGCGATTGCCCACGCCTTCGCCGCCGTGATCGACGCCAAGACGCCGTTCACCTATCGGCATTCCACCAACGTTGCACGCTATGCGGTGAGCATCGCGGTGTCGATGGGAGCAGATACCCAAAGCGCCCGCGACATGCTGCGCGCCGGTTTGCTGCACGACATCGGCAAGTTGGGCGTCTCCAATCGCATCCTCGACAAGCCCGGTAGGCTAACCGACGAAGAGCGGCTGGAAGTGCAGAAACATCCACGCTGGACCCTGGAGATCCTGGAGCGCGTGCAGGCCTTCAGCAGTATTGCCTCATCCGCTGCGCGCCATCACGAACGTATCGATGGGCGGGGCTACCCGTGGGCTCTCCCTGCGGGTCGACTGGACTATACGGCGCGTGTCCTGGCGGTGGCCGATGTCTACGAAGCACTGACCGCCGACCGCCCTTACCGCGTCGGCATGCCCATGGTCAAGGTGCTCGATATCATGATGAGCGACCGCAGCAGCGCTTTCGATGGCACAATTCTGGACGCGGCGGCTTCACTCGCGGAGAGCGGCACCTTTGCTTCGTTGGCGGCGGTCGCTGACCACGGACTGCTTCCCTACACGTTGAATGTCGGACAACGGGTCGGCTGAAAACGGAATCCCACCGCGCACGGGGGTAGGGCCGAGACGCGTACCGGAGTAGAATCCGCTGGTGTTCACCTCTGCTCCCGACAAACCCTTTCTCGTCATCGAAGCCGCGACTACCGCCGGCTCCGTCGCGCTCGTTCAAGGTCGTGACGTTTTCGGCGAGGTCGCCGTGACGATGGGCTTAGGCCGGGAAGATCAGCTGTTCCCGGCTATCTGCGCGCTGCTTGAAGAAGCGGGTTTGACCGTCAGCTCGCTCGGGGGAGTGGTGTGCGGAGCAGGACCTGGAAGCTTTACCTCGCTACGTATCGCCGCCGCGCTGGCGAAGGGACTCGCGCATGGTGCCAATCTCCCCCTGTTCGCGCTTTCGTCGCTTTGGCTCGCCGCCGCCGCGTTGCGCGAGCCGGGACAGTACGTCGTACACGCCGACGCCTTGCGCCTTGAGCGTTACGCGCAGCCCATCACCGTGACTGAAGACGGCGTAGTGAGCCCAGACGCCGCGGTCCTCCGTCTCTCCGCCCAGGATCTCGTAGCTCTGTCGGCTGCACGCACGCGGGTTGCCGTGCTGGCAACTTCGACGCCGGAGATCGACAAGCGGGTCATCACGCCAGTGGCCGCCAATCTCGTGTACTGCGACTCGGCCTGGAGCATGGTTCCCGTATCGCTGGATCGGTGGGAACCGGATTATGGCAGACTTGCCGAGGCGCAGGTCAAGTGGGAGAGCATGCACGGGGTGTCGCTGGAATGGTAAGACTGCGTCCGGCAGCCCTCAGCGACGTGCCGGTGCTTGCGGCGATCGAGGCGAGCGCGTTTTCCGACCCCTGGCCGGCGTCAGCGTTTCAGGAACTGATGGTCCGCGAGTACGTCCGTATGCGGGTGGCGGTCGATGCCGCCGATCGCCCGCTTGGATACTGCGTGCTGCTGAAGGCCGCGGACGAGGGAGAAATCGCCAATATTGCAACTGCTGCCGAGGCGCGCCGGAAGGGCGTAGGCGCCCGCTTGCTCGACGACGCCCTCATCGCTGCGCAGAAAATGGGGATACATTCCGTCTTTCTGGAAGTGCGCGTCTCGAACTCAGCTGCACGCGGATTATACCAGTCGCGCGGTTTCATCCCCGTAGGTCGTCGACGCGGATATTACCAGGTACCACTCGAAGATGCGCTGGTGCTCAGAAAATCTCTGGGGGCCAGGGCGCCGAACGCTCCACCGGCGCCGTCCGCGTTACGATGATGCGCGACGCGGCGTGCGGGGAACGCAACGTCAGGGAATTCGCATAACTTCGCCTGTGATCCAATTCGTCCATCGCTCGTATACACACCTGCTCAACTGGGAGGCACCGTGAGTCGCAGCCTGAACAAGGCCATTCTTATTGGCAACGTCGGAAGTGATCCGGAAATCCGTACCACGAGTACCGGTTCGCGCGTCGCACAGTTCTCCCTGGCCACGGGCCGCACGTGGACAGACCAGAGCGGCGCCAAGCAGGAGAAAACCGAGTGGCATCGTTGCGTCGTGTGGAACAGCGCGCGCGGATCCGGCCTTGTCGACGTCGTGGAGAAGTACGTGAAGAAAGGTGAGAAGATCTACGTGGAAGGTGAGATCGAGTATCGCCAGTGGCAGGACAAGGACGGCCAGACCCGCTATACCACCGAAATAAAGGTCAAGGAGCTGGTGCTCCTCGGCGGGAGGCCGGGCGGCGGTGGTGACGATATGGAAAGCGCGCCGAGGCGGTCCGCTCCTTCGGCTCGCGGCGCGAAGCCCGCAGCGGCAGCGGGAGCAGGCGGTGCGGAGTTCAATGACTTCCCCGGTGCGCTCGAAGACGAAGACGACGATCTGCCGTTCTGATCGACCGCCTTGCGAATCGTCAGCGGGCGGCGATCCCCAGTCGGCGCCGCCCGTCGCATTTAATGGGAACTGTGTTCCATACGCGCTTGGAGCGTCGTAATCAATTGATCCGGTGGTGTGACGGAGTGTGCGTTACTCCGCCGCTCCGGAGGCGTCTTCACTCGGGTGCGACGAATTCGCACAGTTTTACCGTCCCTGCGCGCGCCGGCACGCGAGCGCGCGTCGTCCTTTCCACTGTGAGGCACGCTGATGCGCGCTGCAAAACTGCCGCCGTCATCCCATTCGATCGATGCTCCCCGCCTCCATGGCGCGGCGCTGAAATTCGTCATGGCCATTCTCTCGACTTTGGCGCTGCTGATGGTGTGGCGCCCCTCGGTCGTGCACGGTCAGGATACGGCGAGTACGACGGCGGCCGACATCGCGGATCCCACCGCCACGCATACGGTAAAGGTCGGCGAAACGCTGTGGGGGCTGGCGGCACGTTACTACGGCGACGGCCATAAGTGGCAGAGCCTGGCGCGACGCAACAACATCGCGCCAAGTGGCGCCGCGCCGCTCCGCGTGGGAATGACGCTGACTGTACCGGCGCGCCGTGTCTCGGACGCTGTGCGCGCGGCGGCCCCGGCCGACAGCTCGGTTCCGGCCGCCGCCGTCGCCCGTGCGGGCGCCGGAACCCTGCCCAGTTCGCTGAGTCGCCCGGCAGGAGCGCTCGCTGCGCAGACGTCAGGGAAAGCCAATCTGAACGCTTCGTCACGGGCCGCCGTGGGCGGAACAGCACGAGCAGTCCCGTCTGCCACCGAAGTAAGAGGCGCAGATCAGGACACCGGCCGTGCTAACTTGACGCCTCAGCCCGGGTCGTCGATCGTCACCTCTCGCGGCGCCACGCGGATCGGGCTTACCGATGGCGCCTCGCTGCGCCGCGCTCGCAAGTCAAATGAAGTGGAAACCGTTTTTCATCGAGATCTGCCTGATGCAGAAGAGGCTGAGCGGCGCACCCGCGAAGCGCTCAAGCCGAACACCCCCGCTTCCCGTCGAGGTGAGTTTGCAGCCGCGCCATTCGTTATCGGCACGGCCGAGCTGACGTCGGCCGCCCGCGTCGGACTGCGGATCGGCTCGTCCGATGACCACTCGGCGGATAGTCGGCATCACGTCATCATTGCCGACCTGGTCGAAGTTGTGCCGTCGCCCGGCGAGAAGTTTACCGTGGGACAGCGGTTGATGAGCGTAAGCATCAAAATGGAGATCGACAAAATGCAGAGGATCGTCGTTCCGACCGGGACGCTTGTCATCACCCGTTCCGACTCGGGATCCCCCGTGCTGGCGATGCTGCAACGACAGTCCGGGCGCGTGGAAGAGGGCCAGAGACTGCTTCCCGATGTCGGCATTCCCGCTCCTCACCGCTATACCGCCGCGCCGCTGGCGACTCCGGACGTCGAGACCACGGTTCGTTGGGTGGATCCGAAAGAGCTCCTGCCGACATTGCAGAGCTATCTGTTACTTGCCGCCGGGACGGCGCAAGGCGTGAAGGCGGGAGACGAGTTCGCCCTGTACCGGGCTACAGTCGCGACGCCGGGGGCCAGCGACCTGGGGATCGCAGTGGTTCGTGTGGTGCGAAGCGACGCCACGGGGAGCACGGCGGTTGTCATCAAGCAACAGCAGCCGGGGATCGGTACCGGACTGTCGGCTCGTCGGGTTGCCCGTACCCCGTGACCTTCGGCCCCGCCTGATCAAGCGCACAGAAGCTGGTTTTCGCTCCACACCGCGCGCCGAGGCCCCGCAGCCTCGGCGCGTGTGTACATTGTGAAGTTGTGTTGCACAAGACGACGTGCACCGAAACACTTCACACGGCGAGGTCCGGACGGAATGGCGAAGACGGCGTTGGTGACGGGCGGGGCCGGGTTTATCGGATCACACGTGGCCGATCGGTTCGTGGCTGAAGGCTGGGCGGTCACGATTCTCGATGATCTTTCGAGTGGACGCGAAGACAATCTTCCCGCCGCTGCACGCTTTGTGAAGGGCGATATCACCACGCCGGACGCGGCTACCCTCGTGCGTGACGGTCGGTTTGACGTAGTGTGCCACCTGGCGGCGCAGATCGACGTACGTCGCAGCGTACTCGATCCCGCGTACGATGCCACCCGAAATATTCTGGGTACGCTCAACATTATGGAAGCGGTGCGCACCAGCGGTCATGGCACGCGCACCGTTTTTTCGTCGACGGGCGGTGCGCTGTACGGCGATTTCGATCCTCCGCCAAGCGCCGAAACCTTCTCCAAGGATCCGGAAGCACCGTACGGGATCGCCAAGCTCTCCGTCGAGTACTATCTCGCCTATTACGGTCGGGTGCACGGACTCGATACCGTGGCGTTGCGCTACGGCAATGTGTTCGGGCCGCGTCAGGACCCGCACGGTGAGGCTGGGGTGGTCGCGATCTTCTGCAATCGTATACTCGACGGCCGCGCGCTCACCGTGTTCGGTGATGGCGAGCAGACGCGCGATTACGTCTATGCCGGCGACGTGGCCGCTGCCAACTTTGCTGCCGCGACTGCCGCGTTACCGCCTCGCGGTCGCCTCGATGCGCGCGCCTTCAACATCGGTACGGGCATCGAGACGTCGGTGAACACGCTCGCCGAGACGCTGCGTACCGTCTCCGGCACGACGGCCGAGATCGAGAACGCGCCCGCCCGGGCCGGAGAGCTCGCGCGCTCGGCGCTGGATACACGCAAAGCGCAAGCGGTGCTCGAGTGGAAGCCAACGATGTCGTTGCAGGCGGGGTTGGCCGAGACGTATCGCTTTTTCGCGAATCGCCGTACGGCCGCAGGGCAGCGCGCGTGATGGCGGTGGGTGTGGTCGTGGGGCTGTGGCAATTGTCCGCGCCGTCTGAAGCCATTCCCCGATCCCCCATCGACATGATCGTGAACAGCGATCCGGTCACCAAGGCCGTGCTCGCGCTGCTCGCGGTGCTGTCGCTGATGTCGTGGGGCATCATGTACGCGAAGTGGCGGGCCTTCCGTGCCGCTGAAGCAAAAGGGAGCGCCTTCGTGCGTGACTTCGAACGCTCGCGCGACATGGATGATGCGATGCTCGTCGCTCAACGTGCGCAGCCCAGTGCGTTCACCGCGGTCTTTACTCGCGCCGTGAACTTTCTGAACGACACCAAGCCGGCGCTCGGGGCCACCACCGACCGTTCGGCGCGACTGTCCGGATCGCAGGTCGAAGCGTTGCGTCTCGTGCTCGATTCGGAAAGCAGCAAGGAGCGCGAACGGCTCGGCACCTTCATTCCCTGGCTGGCCACGGTGAGCAGTGTGAGTCCGCTCATCGGTCTGCTGGGCACGGTGCTCGGCATTATCGAGTCGTTTGTCGGTATCGCGGAGAAAGGATCCGGCAACCTTGGCGCCGTGGCGCCGGGCATTGCGATTGCGCTGACGGCGACGGCAGCGGCGCTGGCCGTCGCGATTCCTGCGGCATTTGCCTACAACGTGTTCGCCTCTCGTCTCAATCGCTTCGACGGCGCGTTGGAAGGCTTCGGCTCGGAACTCATCGCACTTATGGTGCGCGAAGGGCGGATCTGACCGATGCGTCGTGGGCGTCGCGGGGAGCGCATGGGGGTCAACGCCGAGATCAACGTGGTGTCGCTGATCGACGTGATGATGCTGCTCATGGTAATCTTCATGATCACCGCGCCGATGATGCAGGGCGGGGTCGATGTTTCGCTGCCGAAAGCCGACGTGGCACCGTTGGAGCCCAAGAGCGGACTGGTGATCACGGTCGATCGGAACGGCCGGATTTTTGTCGATGAGCTGTCGCTGACCTTCGACGAATTCAGCGGCAGCGTAAAGGCGCTGCACGACAAGAAGGGCGGCGGCGGCGTGTACGTGCGCGGGGACGAAGCGTCGTCCTATGGCACGATCTTGCGGGTGGTTGCGGCATTGCGTGCCCAAGGGATCACCGATGTCGGCTTGGTCGCCGAACCGGAGTCGGATCGGTGAAAGCGGCACACGCCAGCGCGCCGTCGCTTCGCGGTGGACTGGTCTTTTCCGCCGGGGTGCATCTCCTGCTGGCGGTCGGGTTGTTTCTCTGGAGCCGTGAAGACAGCACACCACGACCGCCGGTCTATCGCGTCGAGCTGATTGGCGCCCCTCCTGGTCCCCGTCGAGCCGGCGTGGTACAGCGACCCACGCTACCTGCGGCACAGGAACCCGCCGTTTCAGGGGCAGAGCGTGTGCCCGTGGAGAAAACGCTGCCAAAGCCGAAAGCGGCGAAGTCTGCGTCGGCACCCAAGGCGACTCCCTCGACCGAGCGAACGCGTCAATCCGGTGACCGCACGGCGCCCGTGACTCCGGCCAAGTCCACTGCCGCGCCTACTGCCGGATCCGGCGCGGAGGGCGGAAAAGGCGCGGACGTCGCAAACGTGCGTACCGACGGGATCGTGTTTCCCTATGATGGGTACCTCAGGAATATCGTACGGCAGCTCGCGTTGAGCTGGTCGCCGCGACGCGCGTCGGCGTCGCTCCTGACCGAAGTGAAGTTCTGGATTCGTCGCGACGGATCGGTAGCCGGTGCCGAGGTGGTGAAGAGTTCCGGAGATCGCATCTACGACGCCGAGGCGCTTGGGGCGGTTGAGGAGGTCGGTTCCCGACGTCTGTTCCGTGCTCTCCCATCCGGATGGAGTGACGACGTGCTCGTCGTGTATTTCACCTTTGATTACGCCCTCCGACCAAACTGACGGATGCTGCCTCTGCTGTCTCCTGTCCGCGCGCCGCGCATCCGGATGAAAACCGCCACCGGTTTTGCCGTGGCGACCTTTGCCGCAGCCTTCGGTTGGTTCGCATCTCCGCTCCGTGCCCAGGAGCCGCAAGGGGTGAGCTTGGTGCTGAAGGGGTACCAGCCTGGGCAGAAGTCTGCGTTGATGGTGGTTCCGGTGCGCGGACTCGCCGGCGATTCTGTTGCCACCATTCTTGCGCGCGACTTCGATTACAGCGACCGGTTCTCGCTCGTCTCTTCTTCCAGTGCGCCGGCTATTGACGGGGCCGTCAATTACCCGTTGTTTGCACGCCTCGGCGTGGACGGCATTGTCCAGGGCACGTTACTCCCCTCGGGCGTGCTGCGTCTCACGCTCCATGATGTCGCGGCCAAATCCGTGCTTGACACGCGTGACTTCCCGCTGTCCGCGCCGGCGTTCTCGCGCGGATGGCGGCTCGCGGTTCACGCCGCTGCCGACGCCGTGGAAGAATGGGTCACCGGTCAGCGCGGGATCGCCGCCACGGGCATTGCCTTCACCCGGGGCGGACGCGTCTGGACGGTGGACAGCGACGGCGCCAACGTTACGGCGGTGACGCCGAGCGGGATGTCGCCGCAGTGGCTACCCGGCGGTCGCGGGCTGGTGTACAGCGTGCTCGACGGTGTGCGGAATCCCATCATGGCGACCGATCTGGCAACGGGCGGTCAGCGCGTCATCGCGTCCGCGCGCAGCGTAGAGCATACGACACCGGCGGTGTCTCCCGACGGTCGTACGGTGGTCTATGCGCGAGGCAGCTCGGACGGGACGGATCTGCATGTGCAGCCATTGGACGGCGGAACGCCACGACGGGTGACCGTGGGCCGCGGTCGTGCGAGTGCACAGCCGTCTTTCAGTCCTGATGGGCAACGAATCGCGTTCATGTCAGACCGCTCAGGTCATCCGGAAGTGTATATTAGCGATATCGATGGTACAAACGCGGAGCTGCTCACCGCTGCGGCATTCGGAGATCGCGACTATCGAGCCGGACCCGATTGGTCCCCCGACGGACGACTGGTGGCGTTTCAGTCCCGTAACGGTGGGACTTTTCAGATCATGACGATCAATCTGCGCGATCAGTCCGTGCGGCAGGTGACCAATGATGGACGCAATGACGATCCATCGTGGGCGCCTGACTCACGACATCTGGTGGTCACGTCCAATCGGAGCGGAGTTCGGCAGTTGTGGGTGGTGGACATCGAGACCGGCCGCACGCGTCAGCTCACCCGTGGCCCGGAAACCCGATTGTCCGCGTGGTCGCCCCGGTTGTCTGTGCAGTAACCTCGTTCTTTTTCCCTCTTGCACCGGAGTATTTCCACATGATTCGATCGACTCGTCTGACGCTGATGTTCGTGGCAGCTACCCTTGCGTTGAGTGCCTGTAAGAAGAAAGCCACGCCGGAAGCGGTTCCCGAGCCGACGCCCCCACAAGCGCCAGCCGCCGTCCCCACGCGTCCGGAGCCACCGCCGGCACCGGCACCGCGCGATACCATGGAAGCGTACCGTGCGAAGGTGGCTGCGACCCGTGCCCGGCTGCTCGAGACGATCTACTTTGAATATGACGCCGAGGAATTGCGCGACGATGCGCGCGCCTCACTCGACGCAAAGATCCTCGTGTTGAACGCCAATCCGCAGCTGCGTGTTCGTGTCGCCGGTCACTGCGACGAGCGCGGAAGCGACGAGTACAACATCGCGCTCGGCCGTCGTCGTGCCGAAGCGGCCAAGCGCTATCTGACCGACCGCGGCATCGATCCGTCACGTATCGAGACGGCGTCGTTCGGGCGTGAGCGTCCGGCGGTGCAGGGAGCGGGCGAAGACGCCTGGTCGCAGAATCGCCGTGATGAATTCGAGATAACCGCTGGCGGCGATCAGCTCCGGGCATCGTGATGACCACCGCCACACTTGGCTTCCGGCTGAAGACGGGCCGCCGAGTGTGGCGGATGATGCCTTTCGTGGCGCTCATCGCCACGGGAGGCTGCTTTGCCACTCGCGGCGACGTGCGGATCATTCAGGGCGATATTGCTTCGCTGCGCACCGAGCTGCTGGCCAATCAGGTTGCGCAGCGCGACGCGCTGACTCAGACGTTGGCCATGCTGCAGTCGGCCAGCGATTCGTTGGCGCGGGTCAGCACACGTATGGTGAGTATGCAAGGCGACTTTCGCGGCGAGATGCGTGCGGTGCGCGAACAGTTTCTGCAGGTGCAAACGTTGTTGGGGCAGAGTCAGGCAACCATCGCCCGACTTCGTTCGGAAATCGAGACGCGCGCCAACCAGTCCCTGCCAGTGCCCGGACCAACGGCCGCTCCACCCGCTGCGTCCACGCGTCCGGGTTCCGTCGTGCCCCAACCGGTCGACAGCGCGCGGACGCGGGTGATCGGTCCGAACCAGCTCTATGTCGAAGGACGCGACCAGCTGACGCGAGGAAGCAGTGCCACGGCGCGTACGCTATTCCAGGAACTTCTCAGTAATTTCCCTGATTCCGACTACGCCCCCGATGCGCAGTTCTGGATAGCGGAGTCGCTGGCGAAGGAAAAAAATCTGCCCGCCGCTGATGCTGCGTATGCCGCAGTCGTCTTAACCTATCCGAAGGCACCGAAGGCGCCAACGGCGCTATACAAGCGTGCGCAGCTGGCGATTCAACAGGCCAGCACGTTGCAGGCACGGCAGCTGCTGCAGCAGGTCGTTGCGCGCTTTCCCAACAGCGACGAAGCCGAGCTCGCGACTGAACAACTCAAGACGCTACGCTAATTGCGCCGCGTCACCAGGACGATGATCAGGATGGCCGGATCGAATTCCGTGGAGATGCCGTTTCTCGATCACCTCGAGGAACTCCGCTGGCGTCTGTTCAAGAGTGCTCTGGCTATTTTCGTTGGTGTAGGCATTTCGTTCGGGCTGCTCTACTCCAGGCAGATCGACGTAGTCGCCATTCTCTCGCGACCGATCCAGCCGTACCTCACGCAGCCCTTGATGGTTACGCACGTCGGCGACCTCTTCGACATTGTGATGGACGCGTCGATCACGCTGGGACTCATCGCGGCGTCGCCGGTGATCGCGTGGCAGATATGGGGATTCCTTTCCCCGGCGCTGTACGGACATGAGAAAAAGGTGGTTATTCCCGCACTCGTCGGTGCAGCGTTGCTCTTTCTCATGGGCATGACGCTCGCCTTCGAATACGTGCTTCCGGTCACGATCGGCTTCTTGATGAGCTTTCAAAGCGCGTCGGTGCAGATCATGCCCACCGTTGACAAGTACATCGGCCTCGTGATCTCGATGTGTCTGGCGTTCGGCCTCGTTTTCGAACTGCCGATCGTTATCGCATTGCTCTCGGCGTTGGGGATCGTGAAGCCGCGGGTGCTCGCCAAATTTCGACGGCATGCGTTCGTGGGGTGCATCATGGCCGCTGCGCTCATCACTCCGGGTTCTGACCCCACGTCGTTGATGCTCCTCACCATTCCGCTGTACGCGCTGTATGAAGTGTCCATTGGCGTATCTCATTTGATTTCCCGACGGCGCGAGCGGCGAATTGCCGCCGAGGTGGTGTGATCGTGTTGCGCGCGGTGGTACGGCAAACCCGGCGGGACCTGCCGCGCGTTGGCGCGACGGTCGTGGCACTCGTCGGGGCGGTCATCGTCGCGGTGTCGCCGTTGCGGGCGCAGCAGCCACCCGTGCCAGCTCCGCGCGTGGCGCAGCCGCCGGTAACGGCTGCGGATAGCGCGGCGGCGAGGGCCCGGGAGCGGTTCCTGTTCGACTGGACCAGCCCCGACTCGGTGATGCGGGCATTGCTGGCGCGGCGCGGCTATCGGACGGTCCAGTATCAGGGCGACACCGTGCGGTTTGATGCACAACGCCGAATTCTCACCCTCAAGGGCGCTCCGTCGGCGGTGCAGCGTGACGAAACCATGTTGGTCGGCGATTCGATCGCGTACAACGACTCCACCAAGCGTGTGCTCGCCATGGGTGACACGGTATTGTTGCGCGATGCCACCCAGCAAAATGCCGATGACTTCGTGGCCACCGGACAGATCGATTATGATCTGGAGTCACGGCGGGGGGAATCGGGCGCGTTCTCGACCTCCGTCGTGTCGGGACAGCGGCTCTTTCTCAGCGCAGAACGGGGCACCATCATCACCGACAGTCTGGTCTCGGGGCGCCACACAGTCTTCGCGAGCAACGGCTCGTTCACGTATTGCGAAGACGACGAGCCCCATTTCCACTTCACGACGCGCAACATGAAGTTCGTGTCGGAGAATGTGCTGGTGGCCCGCCCCGGCGTCCTGTACATCGGCAATGTCCCCGTGTTCTGGATTCCCTTCTTCTTCCAGGACGTGCGCAGCGGTCGGCGCAGCGGCCTGCTCACCCCGGGTTTCGGTGTGGCTGAGCTACTGCGTAACAGTCCCTCGTATCGGCGCAGCGTGTCCAACATCGGCTATTTCTTCGCGATCAACGACTTCACGAACGCCGAAGCGTCGTTCGACTGGCGGAGCTCGGCCCGGACGACGGCCGAAGACCCCGGTTTTGTGCGCGGGAATTTCGACTATCGTTACAACTGGCTCAGCCGCTTCATCACCGGCGAGACGGCCGTTTCGTACCTTGGTCAGCGCAACGGCACGACGAACACGTCCTTCACCTGGAATCACAATCAGGACTTCTCGCGCTTCACCAAACTGAGCGCACGACTGAACTGGGTGCAGAATACACAGATTCAGCGCGCGACCACGCTCAATCCGGTGGCCGCAAACGCCACGATCCGGTCGCAGCTCAATTACCAGACGCGCGTCGGCCCCGCCTCTATCAACATCGGTGGTGATCGGGTGCAGTTTCCGGGCCGCACGCAGGTTGACATGAATTTCCCGTCGCTCAACGTCACTGCCGGCACCATCGGCTCCGGTTCTGTGGCGTGGACGCCGTCGCTGCGCCTGAGCGTCTCCTCGCAGAGCCGCATCGATCAGGGGTTGCAGTTCCCGTTCGTATTCAACAGGCGTCCGGATGGTGGCGTGGACAGCACGCGCTTCAACGCCAGCAATCGCAATACGCAGATCGGTTTCGATACGCCGATCAAGATCGGCGATTTCCAGTTGAACAATTCCTTCACGCTGAACGATCGCATCCGTGATTTTCCCGAGCAACGGGAGATCATCGGCGTACGGGATACCTCGATTCGTTCGACGCGCATCTTTGCGCAGACGTTCGCCACAAACGTGGACTGGAATACGTCGTTCAATCTGCCAAGGCTGTTCCAGGGCAGCTGGAATCTTTCGCCGGCGATCAACCTCCTGAATGTCGATAACGAGGCCGGCCTGTTCGTCCGCACCGAACGCAATGGAGGACGGTGGGTGCAGCAGAACAAACGGCTGAGCTACGGATTGAGCGCGACCCCCACGCTGTATGCCACGCTGCCGGGACTCGGGCCGATCTCCCGGTTCCGGCACGCGATCACGCCGTCGCTCAACTACAGCTATTCGCCGGCGGCGACAGTCAGCGACGAGTATCTCGAGGCGCTCGGTCGTACGCGAGTGGGCTATCTCGGCGTGCTCGCGCAGAATCGTGTTTCGCTGAATCTTTCGACAATTCTTGAGGCGAAACTGCGCGCGCCGGTGGACTCCGAGCCGAACGCGGGCCGCAAGATCAAGCTGCTCTCGCTCAACTTCTCCTCGCTGTCGTACGACTTCGTACGGGCGGATTCCACCGGTAACGGCTTCACCGATCGCACCTTCAATGTTTCGGGGCGCACCGACCTGCTTCCGGGACTGGATTTCCGCACCTCGTACAGTCTGTTCCAGGGCGACCCGTCTTCCGATACCGCAACCTTCAGTCCGTTTCGCACGGACGTCGGCGTGACGTTCTCCCTGAACGGTCGCTCAGGCCTCTTCGGCCTCTTCGGTCGCCTCTTTGGCCGTACAGCACCGCTCGCCCTTTCCGACTCGGTCGCGATACAGCGGTCGAACGACAACATTTCCCAGCAGACGCGGCAGTCGAATGCGGCGGGTGGCGGCGCTACCCGTGGAACTCAGCTTAGCGTTCCGTCGGGCGGTGGATGGAATCTGAACGTCCAGTACAACGCGGCCCGTCAGCGTCCCCCGCGCGGCGGGTTGCAGATCCTGAACGACCCGGCCCAGCAATGTGAGCCGCTCCGGCTCCTGGGGATATTTGCATTCGAGCAATGCCTGCTCGCGGCGCAGACATCGCCGGCAACCGGACTGAATTCCGGTCAGGCGGCGATCGGGGCGCCCACCTTCATCCAACCGGCGACGCAGAACGTCACCGGGTCGATGTCCTTCAATATCACGCGAAACTGGGCGGCACAGTGGTCCACGCAATACGATGTGGAACGGGCCCGCTTCGCCAGTCAGCAGCTCGGCCTGCAACGGGAACTGCATGACTGGAACGCCATCTTCTCGTTCTCGCAGACGCCAAACGGCAACTTTGCCTTTAATTTCTTCATTGCGCTGAAGGCGCAGCCGGCGCTCAAGTTCAATTTTGATCGGCAGACATTCCGGTCCAGCGGATTCTGATATCGGACATGGGCGAGGTGGCTGCGCTGCGGCTCGATGTCCGGTCGTTCCTCATGCGCGAGCGGACAGCGTCGCACGGATGACGCGTCGGCTCGGTCGCGTATCGACAGCTTGTGTTACCGGCATCGGCGTGATGGAAGGCGCCCAGCCGGGTTCTTCGATCTCGCTGCAAACCGCAGCCGGCAAGGGCATGCGCATACCCGCACAGGAGCACTGATGCTGTCGAGTCGCTATCGTCCGTGGCACGTGCCGATTTTTCTTGGCAAGTATGCCTGGTTGCGCGCGAGAAAGCGGCCGGTGCTGCTCAATTTTGAGGTCACGATGCGATGCAACGCGCGCTGTGGCTTCTGTGACTATTGGAAGACGCCAGCCGCCGCTCGTCACGACGAGATTTCCGATTTCGCCGCGATTGCCAGGGAATTCTCGCCGATGCTGGTGACCTTTACCGGTGGGGAGCCCACGCTGCGCAAGGATCTCGAAGAGATCGTGCGCGCGGTGCGTGGCGCGGTGCGCTACACGTATGTGCAGCTCATTACCCATGGCGGCATGCTCTCGCTCGAACGCGCGCAGTCGTTATGGGATGCCGGGGTCGATCAATTCAATATCTCCCTCGACTATCTCGACGGTCGGCACGATACGGCGCGCGGGATCCCCGGACTTACCGTGAAGATCCTGGACATCGTGCCGCGCATGAAGAAGGCCGGTATCGGCAGTGTGCGCTTCAATACCGTGATCAAGAACGACAATCTCGATCAACTCATGCCGATTGTGGAGCGGGCTGCCGCGCTGGGCGGCGGCGTCAACTTCTCGTTGTACACCGACTTCAAGAACGGCAATACGTCGCATCTGGTGGCGAATGATCAGCGACGGCAACTGGAGCGCGTCGTAAAGGAGTTGCTGGCGTACAAGCGTGAACGGCGGGGAATCATCACGAACTCCGACTATTATCTCGAGCAGATCCCACGATACGTACGGGGCGAGATGACTGAGCCATGCCAGAGCGGCAACACCACCATCCACATCGATCCGCAGGGAATGGTCCGTCGGTGTCCGGATTTCAAGCCGGATGGCCCTTGGCAGGAGTACAAGGGGTACGAACCGATCGACTGCAACGCGTGCTACTACGCCTGTCGGGGTGAAGCGCAGGCCCCCCTGCGTCTGGCCTCGCGGGTACGCGATGTGATGGCGTGATCGCGCTGTCCCTTGACCGCGACTCCAACCCCGGTCCGACCGCCGTGAACGGGACGGCGGCATCGCGTCTTGTTACCAAATCGGTAAGGCTCGCGCTCTGATTTCGCGCGCGGGTTCCCGACCGGTAGCGTCGTGGGTGCCGCTGGTGCCGGCCAGGCGTTGCCTAACGCATTTGGCGGGCGTCCCTGTCGGATAGCGTGGGCCACCGGGCGCGCTTGTCACTCGACCATGTGAATCGTAGCTTCACCCGCTACCTTGCAAGGTCTTTCATGTCCGCTCGTCCGCATTCCGGACGTGAACCCGCCACTGGGGAGTCAGCCTCGATCGCATGTCCAACGCCGCGAAGCACAGAAAAAGGGCGGCTGAGTTCGAGCAGCTGAAGCAGATCGACCGCGCCATCGCGTCGTACGTACGTGCGATCGAGGAAAGCGAGGCCAGCGGCGAGGACGTCGATGTCGCCCTGCTCAACAAGGTCGGGGACCTCGCTCTGCGCCAGGGGCGCGTACCCGACGCGGTCACGTATTACGAGCGCGCCATCGAGCATTACGCCACGTCGGGGCTGTTCAATAACGCCATCGCACTTTGCAACAAGGTTGTGCGCAGCGCCCCCGGGCGCTCCAACGTGTATTTCACGCTCGGCCGGATCTGTGCACGCAAGGGGCTACGCGGCGACGCAACCCGCAACTTCCTCGAGTATGCCACCCGCATGCAGTCGGATGGCCGCATCGACGAGGGGATGCGCGCCCTCGCCGAGGTGGCTGATCTGATGCCGGAACTCACCGAAGTGCGCCGTCTGGTGGAGGAGCATGCCAATCGCGCCGGTATTGTGCTGCCGCGCCGGAAGACGCCGCCAGGTCCGCTCGAGCCGGTAGCCGAGGATGCCGCGACCTCGCGATTTGCCAAGTCGCAGGATCTTGTCTTCCTTGATGTCGATTATGACCAGCCAGAGCGGCAGAGCGCTGCAGAGAAAGCACGTCCTGCAGCGGCCGACCAGCGCCCGCCGTTACCGCCGGTCATCGTCGAGGCAAAGAAAAGCCGGCCCCCCACGATCCCCTCTCTGCGGGCGATCGAATCAGCGCTGCTCTTTGATCCGCATACGGAGCTGGTTTCCGACGAGGAGCTTTACCCGTTGGCCGAGACTGGGAGCGAGGCAGGGGTGACGCTCGATTTGTCGGAATTGCCGGTCATGCCGGAGTTGACGGAGCAGAACCCGCTGCTCGAAGACTTCTTGTTGCCTCCGGACGCGCCATCGGCGCGGGAGGCGCGGCTTGGCGAGATGGAGATCGAGCTGCCGAACCTCGCAGGCGACGTGGAGTGGATCGTAGCGCCCGTCCCGGAAGCAGCGTTCACGCCGGATGCGCTCCCGACGCGCGAAGGCGTCGACGCAGGAAACGACGTTGACTCCGGCGGCGCGCCCGGCAGGCACGATCTGACACCGCGGGACGAGCTCTCGCGCGTCAACGCGGGTCCCTCGCGTCTGCCGTTCCGTCTCGATCCGCACAACTTCATTCTGGTTGGCGAATTGCCGCCCCTGCTTCTCGACGACGCGTTGGTATTCGCCGGACTGGCACCTCTCACGACGCGACCGGGATCCCAGAGCATCGGCGTAGCCGACGTCGAGATTGACGAAGAAGATCATCTCGACGGCGAGTTCGAAGATGTCGACGCGGACGGCAGCGACCGTCTCCCCTTCGCGTCTTCGAGCGCGGTACGGGTCACTCCCTCACTGCCCATTGCGGCGGTGGCGGCCGAAGCGGCAGCCGTGGCGACATCGCGTCGGGATGCCCTGCGGAGCCAGGTCGGGCAGGCGCCACGTGATTGGTTCTTGCGGCGCCGACTGGCCGAGGCGCTCTTCGAGGCTGGCGAACGGGACGCCGCACTTGATGAGTTGGAGACCGCCGTTGCCGGGTTTCAGACGGATGGTGAGGTCGGCGCGGCCAACGAGACCGTCGACATGCTCGTACTCGTGAGCCCAGATCGCGTACCGTATCACCAAAAGCGAGTGGAGCTGGCGGTACGCGCGGACGACCAGTTGCGTTTGCGTCTGGCTTATGTGGACCTCGCTGATGCTCTCGCTCGCGTGGGCGAAGATAATCGCGCGCGAGCCGTGTATGCCCGGGTACTCGAGATCGATCCGTGGGACGACCGGGCCCGCGCCGCGCTGGGGGATGCGGCCCCGCCGCTCCCGACCAGCCACGGGAGCGACAGCGACTTTGTCGACCTTGCGGACTTTCTGAAACAGGGAGAGTCGCCGGCCACAACGCGCATGCGCATGCGCGAGCCAACGGTCAGCGGCGACGAGCAAGCGGATTTTGACGCACTTCTCAGGCACTTCAAGGAGGGGGTCGCGCGTTCACTCAGTGAGGACGATTTCGAGAGTCACTATGACCTGGGTGTTGCCTACAAGGAGATGGGGCTGCTCGATGACGCGATCGGAGAGTTTCAGAAGGCGTTGCGCAGCGCGAATCACCGGCTGCCGGCCTACGAGGCACTTGGCCAGTGCTTCGTGGAGCAGGAGCGCCATCACGTGGCCGCCACGGTACTTTCCCGGGCGCTCCATGAACCAGGACTGCATGACGAACAGCGCGTCGGTGTGCTGTATCTCCTCGCCTACTCGTGCGAGGCGCTTCAACGCTGGGACGAAGCCCGAAGCTATTATCAGCGGGTGTATGCTACCGATATCAAT
Source organism: Gemmatimonadales bacterium (assembly GCA_038250435.1). Lineage (GTDB taxonomy): Bacteria > Gemmatimonadota > Gemmatimonadetes > Gemmatimonadales > Gemmatimonadaceae > Gemmatimonas. Next base: position 186,471 of record JBBSCJ010000001.1, read on the forward strand.
TTCCGTGACGCGGCCGCCCGTTTGGCGGCCCTCGAGCAGGTAGGACGATGACCATCTCCACGCGGACGCCGACGGCGTTGGCGGCGGCCTTGCGCGATATTCAGGCGCCCATTCGCACGCACTTGTCGGCAGTCTCCGAGGAACTCTGGCGGATCGTCTCCGCCGACGTCCCCCTCGTGCAGGAGGTGCAGGAGCACCTGATGGCGATGAAGGGTAAGCAGCTTCGCCCCACCCTGCTCCTGCTCGCCAGCAGCCTCGAGGAACGCTCGCCGACCCGCGCCATCACGTACGCGGCCGTTATCGAACTGATTCACCTCGCCACCCTCGTCCACGACGACGCGGTCGATCATTCGGTGCTGCGTCGTGGGATGCCCACCGTCAACGCGCTGTTCAGCCACCAGATCTCCGTGATCATGGGGGACTTTCTGTATCTGCGCGCGCTCGGCGAATTGGTGAATCTCGGCGATCTTGACGCCATGCGCGAGATTACCACCGCGTCCAATGAAATGACGCTCGGAGAGATCCGGCAGCTTGCCGCCTACGACGCGCTCGCGTTCACCGAACAGGACTACGAGACGCTGATCCGCGCCAAGACGGCTTCACTCTTCATGGCCTCCTGCGGCGTTGGTGCCATCTGCGGCGCGCCGAGCCACCGGGCAGCGCTGGTGCGTTTTGGTGAGCGACTCGGCATGGCCTTTCAGGTCGCTGACGACCTGCTCGACTATACGGAAGGACAGGAGATGACCGGGAAGCCCAGCGGCCTCGACCTCAAGGAGCATAAGGTTACACTCCCTCTCATCGCCGCGCTTCGTGAAATGCCCTCCTCGTCGCTGGCGCGCGTTGAGGCGCTCTTCGCCAGTCCTGAGCCTGAAGACGAGGCCATTGCGGAAGTCGTCGGCATTGTGCGGACGTATGGCGGACTGGAGTATGCCCGGCGTCGCGCCGACCAGTTCTCGCGCGAGGCGGAGGAGGCCTTGGCAGATCTGCCAGACACGCCGGCACGTAGTGCCTTGGTGGATGCGATCGCCTACGTTGTGGAAAGGCGTTGGTAATGGCCCGGGGACCTTCGAAACATCGACCGGTGTTTCATGTGATGGTCTTGGCCGGTGGCTTTGTGGCCGGCGGACTGCTGACGCAGGTCGCCCGACGCTTCCTTCCAGCGGGTGCGGTGAAGGAGTTCCTAACAACGGGTGTCACCCCTTCGTTTGGCCCGCTGCCGATCGACCTCGTTATATTGAAATTTGCCATCGGACCTGTCGCCTTGGATGTCTCGCTCTTGAGCCTCCTCGGGATTCTGATCGCCTACCTCATCGCGCGGTCCCTCTTCTAGGAGCTACTCATGAATTTCGGCAACTTCGGATTCCCGGAGATTCTGATCATTCTCGTTATCGTGCTGCTCCTCTTCGGAGCCAAGCGTATCCCTGAAATCGCCGGGTCGCTGGGTAAGGGCATCAACGAGTTCAAGCGCAACATTACCGAAGCACAGCGACAGATTACCGAACCCGCGCCGCGGGACCAGGTTGCGCCGGGAAGTGCGCCATCCGAAACCGCAGGCAACGCCGATGACCGCCCGGAGCCCAAGCGACTGCTGCACTGAGAGCGTCCACCGCCAACGGTCATTTGCCGTAGTGACACAGAAAGCCCCCGCGATACCACGTATCGCGGGGGCTTTCTGACTACTCGTGCGCCACGCTCAGGCGTCTGACTGCCGGAGCAACTGCGCCTGCACCTTGGCCCGATGGTCCTTCACATCGACGCTCTCGCGAAGATTTGTGAGGAACTCGTCAATCCGCTGCTGGCGCAACGACTGCACGAGCTGACTGCGCTGCGCTTCCTTGCCGGCTTCGAACGCCGCCTTGTCGGCGACGTTCCGGTCGTCCACACGAATTACCGCGAGCCCCTCCGCCGCGCGGAACGGCCCGCTCACTTGACCAATCGGTGCAGCAAATGACGCGCCGATTGCCTGATTGAACTGGCCAAGCCCCTGGACTGGATCGACTCGCGTGAACAACGGCGAATTATCCACGGGAAGATTCCGCTGCGCCGCTGCCGCCTCGAGCGACGAAGACTTGGCCGCCGCTACCAGCTTCTCGGCGTCCGGCCGCAGCTTTTCGATACGCTTCTCTCGAGCGAGACGACGGCGAATGTCGTCCTTCACCTCGGCCAACTGCTGCTGCCCACCCGATTGGACAGAATCGAGACGCGCCAGATAGTAAGCGTCGGGCGAATCAAACAGATCGCTGGTCTTGCCGGCCTGCACCCCCGAGAAAGCCCAGGCACTGACACTCGGCACATACTTCCCGGCGAAGGACAGCGGCTCTTTCTCGAATACTACCATTGAGGCAGCGGTTAGTCCGAGCAACTTGGCGGCAGCGTCAAAGGCCGCTGCGTCAGTCTGATTGCCGCCTCTGCTGGCCAGCGAGTCCGCTCGGCGGTCGGTAAGAGTGGCCGTGGAGTCGCTCTGCGTGACGCCGATGAGGATATGACGAAGGTCGAGCGTGTCTCCTTTGCGCTCGTCGACCCGGATCAGATGCCAACCGAACTGGGTGAGCACCGGCTGCGAAAGCTCGCCGACGCGCAACGCATACGCCGCGATCTCGAAGGCCGGCACAAATCGCCCGCGGGCACCACGTCCGAGCGAACCACCGTTCGCGGCGGACACACTATCGGTGGACTTGCGGCGGGCGACGTCTTCCAAGCTGGTTCCGGCCACGATCTCGGCCCGCAGCTGTTCGATCCGCAACTTCGCGATCGCCGAATCGGTAGCCGTCACCGTTCGCGGTAGCGTGATCAGCGACACCACGGCGCGGCCTGGGCGGGTGAACCGCTTTTTGTTTCGCTCGTAGTACTGGGAAATTTCGTTGTCAGAAACCGAGACGTTGGTGTCCGCCAGCGAAGCTGGACGAAGCAGCACGAAGCTGATCCGGGCACTGTCATGACGGTCGCGGTAGACTTGCCAGAGTCGTTCGTCGGAGACATACGCGTCCGCCGAGACCTGGTCGAACAGTTTCTGCCGGGGAATCTCGTTCCGGTAATATGCCTCGAGGCCAGCCAACATTCCGGATTGGCGGGCTTGGGCGCTGGCCAGCAGCCGCTGGTACTTCTGGATGTCAAACCGGCCGTCCGTCTGAAGGTCCGGCGACTGCATGGCCTGCGGTGGCGGGGCGACTCGTGCCGCCTGAAGGATTTCTTCGTCTGTAACGGTGATCCCTCGCCGCTGGTACTCCTGCCGGAGCAGCAATTCCGTGACCAACTCGTCGAACGCCCGGTCTTCAAGTGTGCGACGTTCGTCGAGCGTGACGGCGCGTCCGAGCTGCTGTTGCTGCTGCTCGAGGGCGTTGACCGCGTTCTGCCACGATGTGAGAAGAATCTCCTCACCGTTCACCGTAGCGACCGGAGTGGTCGTGGTCACGGGTGCGCGACCGGAGAGTCCTGACGTCTCGTACAACAGGAAGCTGCCGACGAACGCGATGAAGAGAAACACCATGACGTACTTCGCGACGCTCCGCATCGATTGCAGCACGGGGCGGTACTCCTTGAAGGGATATCTGGGCTAACAGAAAGGCACACGCTCCCCACACCGGTGGCCGTATGCCGAAGAGTCGGTAAAGCTAGCCGTCGCAGCGCGCTAAAAGCAAGATAGATCAGGACTTCCCGCACGCGCAGGTCATTTGACTTCCCGGTTCACCGGCGGCTAACTTGGCGCCAATCGGCACGTCTGTTTTCGAACAGGGCGCTGCGCCGGGATCTTTACCCAGAGGGCATCCGACGGATGAGCACAGCTGCCCGGATCGACGAACTCCGGAAAAAATTCGAAGAGAACCCCCGGCGCTACTTTGCGCCGTTAGCCAACGAGCTGCGAAAGGCAGGCGACGTGGCGCAATCGATTGCGCTCTGTCGCGAGCACCTGCCGAAGCAGCCGGGGCACATGAGCGGTTATATCGTGTTCGGACAGGCGCTGTACGAGGCCGGGGAGTTCTCGGAAGCGCATACGGTCTTTCACGATGCACTGGCGCTCGATCCGGAGAACTTGATCGCGCTCCGCCATCTGGGCGATATCGCGCGGCAGTCGGGAGATGCCGCCGATGCACGGCGCTGGTATGAACGCGTGCTCGAGTCGGACCCGCGCAACGATGACATTGCGGCGCATCTGGCCTCGTTGCGTACCCCACCTGCGGCGCAGCCCGCGGTCAGCGAAGAGCCGTCGCTCGTGGCGCCCTCCAGCATGACTCCGGCACTGGGCGCGGAAACGATCGGGTTTTCCGGGTTGCCCACGCCGGATTCCTCGATGCGCTCGGTGAATTTCGACGAGATCAGCGGTCGGATGAATGCCACGCCGGCCGGTATGCCCGTGGTCAACACCGATCTTCCGCTGTTGGACGTCGACTTCGGACAACCGGAGGCGGGAGACGATCCGTTCGCCTTTGTCTCCCGGGCCGACGCTGAGGCCGCGTCCGGGCCACAGGTGCCGTCAGCAACGCAGGCGAACGCGGACGCCCTCGACTTCGAGGACGGTCTGGTGGCCCCGGAGTGGCCGGACACCTCTGACCTTGTCGCGCGAGTGGTAACGCCTCGTTCGGTCACGCCACCGGTGCCATCAGCTCGTGTAGACGAAGCGGCGGCTTTTGGTCGGGAACGCGTCGATCCGATCGACCTCTCCCTCGCAGACCCCGAACGCTCCGGCATCAACGCGCACGCTCCGGAGCCGGATTATCCGGATTCGAGCAGCGGGAACGGCTCTGCGGAGGCAGAGTCGAGTCAACTGGAGACGAGTCAAGCAGAGACGAGCGACGGTACCCTCCCCTGGATTTCGACCTTGGAGGAATCGGCAGTGCGGGAGTCGGCAGACGATGACGGTAGCGTGGCGGCGTTGCACGAGGTCGGATTTGCTGAGGAGGGGGAGAGGGTCGACGTCGCGGCTACGGTCGTCACGGCCGATCATGCAACTGGTGATGCGGACGACATAGTACGATTCACGAACACCGATGCCGACATGCAGGCGCAAGCGGACGCAGCGCTCGATGAAATCGTCGATGCGTTCGCCGACGATGCGCGCGCGAACGGTGAGGCAGATGTCGTCCACTTTGAAGAACTGGAGCGTCCCGTTGACGAGCCGGCGCACGAGCCTGAGCCCGAGGCATCCGCCTTCGTCACCGAAACCATGGGCGAATTGCTGGTGGCACAGGGTTTTCTGGCGCGGGCGACAACAGTCTATGTAGAGCTGGTGCGCCGCCGGCCGTACGACCCCGTCCTGACGACACGCTTAAGCGAGATCCGTGAGATGCACATGCAGGCCGAGGCGCCGGCGAAGTCGACCATGCCTGCGCCATCTTCCTCGCGTCCGATGGTGCCGACGCCACGTGCAGCCGCGGCGGCTGTCACTCCGCCGGAGGGCTTGCCAGCAGCGCCCGTCGAACGGGACGTCGAACGGGACGTCGCACAGTTTACGGCGCGGGAACGCTTTGCGACGCTGGCCGCTCGCCGCGTACCGCGCCGCACACCGCCTCGCGCCTCCGTGGCGGTCGATCCTGTGCCGGAGGCACTGTCCGCCCTGTTCGGGGCGGTACACTCGGCCGACGACGATCAGGCGGCGCGCGCGTTTGCCGACGCCTTTGCGCCGATCGAGGAGCGCACGATAACGGAGGAGGACACGTTGGCGTTTTTCGGCGAGCGTGACGAAGCGATCAACGAGCATCCGGCGCGCGCATCCTCTCCGCAGACCTCCGCTGTCGTCGCCGCGAACAGCCCCGAGTTTTCCTTCGACCGGTTCTTTCCGGATCCGGCTCGCGTGGTGACGCGTCAGGATTCGGAAGACTCGCGTGCGGTTTCGGTCGCGGCGTCCGAGCCCGTCGTCGACCCGGACTCGACAACGTCCTCGAATGTGGCTGCCGCGCCGGCTGCGGCTCCGGCTCCGGCTGGTGATGACTTGGCGCAGTTTGCCGCGTGGCTCAAGGGACTTGGCAACTCGTGATCATCGGCATCCTCAACGGTCCGAACCTCAATCTCCTCGGAACGCGTGAGCCGTCGATCTACGGGACGGACACACTTGAGCAGATTGTCGACGGGTTGCAGGCGATCGCGGGCGAGCTGGACATTGAGTTGCGCGACGCGCAGATGAACGGTGAAGGGCAGATGATCGACACGTTGCACGCCTGGCGCGGGCGCGTACAAGGTGTGGTGGTGAATGCCGGTGCCTTCACCCATACGAGCTTGGCGCTACGTGACGCCTTTGTCGCGACGGCGATCCCGTTTGTGGAAGTGCATCTGTCCAACATCCACGCCCGCGAGCCGGAGCGGCATCAATCCATGCTCGCGGCAGCGGCAATCGGCATGATCACGGGTCTTGGGGCTCAGGGCTACGAATACGCGTTGCGCGGCATTGTGTCCCATCTGCGAGCACGCGCCTGAGCATCCCGAATATGCCGGATACCCGTACGGATTTCCGTGCCAGTCGCCTCCTCGCGGTGCGAGACCATCTGGCGCGCGCCGATCTCGACGCGCTGCTGGTGACCTCGTTACCCAACATCCGGTATATTACCGGCTTCTCCGGGAGCAATGCGCTGTTGGTCATCACGGCGCGCGACTGTCAGTTGCTCACGGATTTCCGCTACGCGACGCAGGTAGACGAAGAAGTCGGGGCGTCCGTGACCGTGCGGATCGAGAGTACAAATCTCTGGACGGGGCTCTGGGCGCAACTGCTGCAAATGTCTGGCGTAGACCGTCTGGGGTTCGAGTCGGCGCACCTGCTGCATCGTGATTTTGCCCGCCTGCTGGAGCAAGGCAGCCGGTGGCAGTGGCGCCCAACGAGCGAGATCATCGAAACCCGTCGGGCGCAGAAAGATGTCGGCGAGATCGCGTGCATCGAGGTCGCTGTCGCCATGGCGGAACGAGCGCTCGCCGCGACGCTGCCGGCTATCCGCCCCGGACTTACGGAGACGCAGCTGGCGGGTATCCTCGAGCGCAGCTTACGGGACGCGGGGAGCGAGGCATTCCCGTTTGCGTCCATCGTCGCGTCCGGCCCCCGATCCGCTCTCCCGCATGCTCGGGCCGGCGACCGCATTTTGCAGATCGGCGATTTCGTCCTCCTCGATTTTGGCGCGGTTGCAGAGGGATACTGCTCGGATATCACACGAACCGTGATACTTGGGCGCGCCACGGAGGAGCAGCACGAAGTGTATTCGACGGTTCTGGAGGCAAATACCGTTGCTTCGGGTGCGGTTCGGGCAGGAATCTCGGGGATGACTGCAGATGCGCTCGCGAGAGACTACATTGACGCGCGTGGTTTTGGTGAAGCATTCGGACATTCTCTCGGGCATGGAATCGGGCTCGAAGTGCACGAGGCACCGCGTCTCGCCAAGAATATCGACGCGCTCCTGACGGCTGGTATGGTCGTGACCATCGAGCCCGGCATTTACCGGGCTGGCTGGGGTGGAGTGCGCATCGAGGACGACGTGGTGCTCACGATATCCGGTCGGCGGGTGCTGACCGGGGCTTCGCGGGACCTCATGGAAATCGTGTGACTCGTTTGGCTGGCGCCCGGCGCCGGCACCTCCTCCTGCCTCCTATGCCATGATCGACCTGCGCTACGTGAAGAAGCTGATCGAGATGCTCGACGGCTCCACCGTTGATTCCATCGAGATCTCCACGGATAAGGGGATGAAACTGCGCATCTCGAAGAGTCCGCATCAACGCGCGGCGGCGATCACGATGGCGGCTCCGTTCGCCGCGCCGGTGTTGCCGCCGGCCGCATCGGCGCGTCCAGCCGAGGAAGGGGTGGCGGCGGCGCCGAAGGCCGAGGTGCCGAAAAGCAGCCTTCTCGAGATCAAGTCGCCGATGGTCGGGACGTTTTATGGTGCCCCCGAGCCCGGTGCGAAGCCGTACGTGTCCGTCGGTGACCGCATCAGCAAAGGGCAAATCGTCTGCATTATCGAAGCGATGAAGATCATGAACGAGCTGGAGTCCGAGTTTGACGGGGTGGTGCGCGAGGTCGGCGTGACCGAAGCGCACCCTGTGGAATACGGACAAGCGCTCTTTCGCGTCGACCCAACCGGCTGAGACACGATGACATGACGATGGTCTCCGGCGCTGCCGCGAGCGGCGCCAATGGTGCGACACCGGCAAGCGGGCTGGATCTCAAGGCCGCGCTGCAGCGCATGGTGCGCGAGGGCGCCTCCGACCTGCATTTGAAAGTCGGTCGGCCGCCGACGCTGCGGTTGCATGGAGACCTGGTGGCGCTCGACATGCCGCCAATGCGTCCGGAGGAGCTCCGTACCTTGGCCGAACATCTGCTGCCACCCGCGCAGCTGCGCGAGTTCGTGGAAATGCGTGAGGCCGACTTCGCCATCAATGTGCCGGGAATCGGACGCTTTCGATGCAACGTCTACCAGCAGAAAGGCACGGTCGCCTTCGCCATGCGTGCGATCGCGCATGCCGCCGCGAACATCCGGGATCTCAATCTTCCTCCAGTGCTGGAGCAGATCGCCATGAAGCCGCGCGGACTGGTGCTCGTGACCGGTGTGACGGGCTCCGGCAAAAGCACGGCGCTGGCCGCGATGGTGCACCATCTCAACGAGCGGCGCAGCGCCAACATCATCACGATCGAAGATCCGATCGAGTACGTCCATCGCGACGTGCGCAGCCACATCAACCAACGTGAAGTCGGCACCGACACGGCCACTTTCGCGCAGGCGCTCCGCCGGGTGTTGCGGCAGGACCCCGATGTCATCATGATCGGCGAGATCCGCGATCTCGAGACACTCGACGTCGCACTCAAGGCCGCCGGCACTGGCCACCTGGTCTTCTCCACCTTGCATACCACCGACGCGACGCTCACGATCAATCGGGTGCTCTCGTTTTACCCGCCGCATCAGCAGAACGAGGTGCGCTTCGCCTTGGCCAATGCGCTCTCGGCCGTGGTGTCACTGCGCCTTGTGCCGCGCTCCGACCAGCCCGGACGCATTCCGGCCTGCGAGGTGTTGGTCAACACCGAGGCCGTTCGCGACCAGATCCGTGACCTCTCATCGACGCTCAACATCCCTGACCTGATCAAGGAAGGCAGCGTCGCCTACGGCATGCAGACGTTCGACCAATCCTTGATGAATTGGTACTCCCGCGGTGTCGTGTCCTACGAGAGCGCGCTCTTCTACGCGTCCAACCCAGCGGAGTTCGCGCTGCGCATTCAGGGGGTCGACGGCTCCAGTGATGTCTCGTGGGATGCCTTCAAGCAAGGGAGCGGCAGGCAGTAAGCGTCGGAGTAATCGCGGCGAATAGCGGCGTTCAGGACTGGCGGTGAGGCAGGGACCTCGCCACCATACGGCATGTTCAAAAAGGTCCTGATCGCCAATCGTGGTGAAATCGCCCTGCGTGTCATCCGGGCGTGTCGCGAGCTCGATGTGCAAACGGTCGCCGTTTATTCCGAGGCCGACCGTGAATCGCTGCATGTGCGCTTCGCCGATGACGACGTCTGTATCGGTCCGCCGTCAGGGCGCGATTCGTATCTGAAAATTCACCGCCTCATCGCTGCCGCCGAAATCACCGGCGCCGACGCCATCCACCCGGGGTATGGGTTCCTCGCGGAGAATGCCGAGTTTGCCGAGACGTGTATCGCGTCCGGCATCGCCTTTATCGGCCCGACCCCTGAACAGATTCGCGTCATGGGCGACAAGGCGTCGGCGCGACGGGCCATGGCCAACGTGGGCGTGCCGATCGTGCCTGGTACGCCGGGCCCGGTGGAGGATCCCGAGGAGGCGTTGGAATACGCGCGGGAAATGGGGTTTCCCGTGATCATCAAGGCGGCGGCCGGTGGCGGCGGCAAAGGCATGCGGGTGGCGCGCGATCAGGACGATTTTCTGCGCTCCTTCCAGCTGGCCCGGTCCGAAGCGCTGTCGGCATTCGGAAACGGCGATGTGTATGTCGAGAAGTTTCTCGAGCGCCCGCGACATGTGGAATTCCAGATCCTCGGTGACACCCACGGCAACATCATTCACCTGGGTGAACGCGACTGCTCCGTACAGCGTCGGCATCAGAAGCTGATCGAAGAAGCACCATGCCCGGTGATGACCCCGGAGCTGCGTGAGCGGATGGGGGAAGCGGCGATCCGTGGCGCCAAGGCGATCAATTACGTTGGCGCCGGAACGATCGAAATGCTTCTCGACGAAGACGGATCGTTCTACTTCATGGAGATGAACACACGTATCCAAGTCGAACATCCCGTCACGGAGATGCTTACCGGTGTCGACCTCGTGAAGGAACAGATCCGCGTCGCGGCAGGGCTGCCACTGCGTATCACCACGTTACCGCCGTTCCGTGGTCACGTGATCGAGTGCCGGGTGAATGCCGAGGATCCCTCGCGCAATTTCCAGCCGTCTCCCGGGCGGATCGACACGTTCCATCAGCCGGGAGGCCCGGGAGTACGCGTGGACACGCACGCCTACGCCGGATACACCGTGCCGCCGTATTACGACTCGATGATCGCCAAGCTGATCGTGCAGGGGAGTGATCGCGCGGAGGCCCTCAAGCGCATGCAGATTGCGCTCGAGAGTTTTGTCATCGAAGGCGTGAAAACGACCATGCCGTTCCTGGCTCGCGTGATGCAGCACCCGGAGTTTCAGGCGGGCAACGTGCACACGAAATGGCTGGAGTTCGAAGGTGCGGAGCTGCTCAAGGAGCCTGGTTAGTGCGCATTGAGGTGCTGCTTGGTGAGGCGCCGGTCGCGTCCATCGATGTGGCGGATCGCGTGGTGGTCGTGGTCGACGTGCTCCGTGCCGCGACGTCGGTGGCCACGGCACTGGCGCACGGAGCCCGGGCAGTGATCCCGTTTGAAACCGCCGACGAGACGGTCACGCGCGCCAAGGCGTATGCGCGTGGCGAGGTGAAGATGGCCGGCGAGCGCCGCATGGTGAAGATCGCCGGCTTCGATCTGGGAAATTCACCGGCGGAGTATACCGTAAACGCCGTCGATGGACGTGTGATTCTTTACAGCACCACGAACGGAACGGTTGCGCTTGCGGCGACGCACGGCGCGCGCGCCTGTTTCTTTGCGGCCTTCGTAAATGTGGCCGCCACCGTCGACGCGGTACGCAGGTCGCTGGCGCCGGGCGGCGACGTTCTCCTCGTATGCTCCGGACATGAGCGTCGCGTGGCGCTCGAAGACGTGGTGTGCGCGGGACGCATGGTGCGACTGCTTGCCGCTGCGGTCACACCGGTGCGCTGCGGCGATGGTGCGCGGCTCGCCGAGATGGCCGAACGGCCATACGCCGACAGCGTCTCCGCGCTTGCCGTGGACGCGGCGCACGCGATTGCGCTGGAGGAAAGCGGGTACGGTGACGACGTACGCGCCTGCTTGGTACTCGATCAGTTCGATCGGGCTGTTCGGTATCATGATCGGCAACTCCGGTTCGAGCCGACGACCGTCGAGGCCAACTAGCGAATGGAGACAGGCGTTGTGCGTCGTGAGCTGGGCGCCATCGCGCTGACGCTCCTCGCCGTGTTTCTGTTCGGGGCACTCGTCTTTCAGCGCGTGCCTGAAGGCGCCGGCTGTTGGTCCGCGACGGGCGCGTTCGGGCCGGTCGGCACGCTCGCCCGCTGCGCCCTTGTGTCAACCGTGGGCATTCCCGGCGCGGCTCTGGTGGCCGCAGGCTGTCTGGTCGTCGCACTCACGTTGTTCGGGCGGATCACCCGGGCCAATAACGCGAGCGACTGGGGCGTTCTTTTCGCGGGTATTGTGGCGCTGCTCCCGATCGCGATCGGATTGGCGCTTGGCGGTGAACCGGCGTTTGCGGAAAGTACCGGGTTATGGGGAAGCTTTGCTGCGCACTACTTGCGGAAAGGATTCGGCGTGGCCGGTGCGTGGGTGTTCTTCCTGCTCGCCACCAGCGCGCTGACCTTCGCGACGTTGCAGTGGAACCCGCTGCGCCGATTGATCGGCGCGGGTGCGTCGGGCGGCCAGGAATCGGCTTCGCCATCGCGAGCGGTCCCGGCGGGCACGGCTGGCGTCGCCATCGCTGCTCGACAAACCCTCGCGCAGCAGCTTGAGCCCGAGCCCGACGAATTGCCAGCGATCGATCCGCGGCACGCACGTGATGTGCTTGAACAAGACGCCATGCGCACGGCGCAGCCCGCGCTTCCGGCAACCGGGCGAGACGACGAGGCCCGTGCGTCCCGTCGAACGGAGAAGAAGGGGAAGACGGAACGCCCGCGCGAAACCCTGGTGGACGCGGCACTCGATGCAACGGCGGAGGGCGCCGAGTTCAGCGACGAGCTCCCGCCCACCGATCTTCTGTCGGCTCCGCCCCCGTCGCGCGGTGACGCAGGTCGTCGCGAGCTTGATCTGGCCGGAGAGAAGCTGATGACGACGCTGCGCACCTTCAAGGTCGAAGGCGTACTCGTCGGACGTACCACGGGTCCCACGGTGACGCAGTTCGAGATCGAGCCGGCGGCGGGGATCAAGGTGCGGCAAATCGCCGCCCTCGCGGACGATCTGGCGCTGGCGATGCGTGCGCCGAGCATACGCATCGTCGCGCCGATTCCGGGGCGCGGGGCCGTCGGCGTCGAAGTGCCGAATCCCTCGCCGGAAATGGTGGTGCTGCGCGAGGTCCTCGAGTCGGTCGAGTTTCGGCAGGCACGCGCGGCACTGCCGATCGCGCTCGGGAAAGATCTCGAAGGGCGCCCGATCGTCGCCGATCTGGCCAAGATGCCGCACCTGCTCATCGCCGGCGCCACCGGGTCGGGCAAGTCGGTCTGCGTCAATACGATCATCACGAGCCTCGCGTATCGTCACACGCCCAAGACGTTGCGATTTCTCATGGTCGATCCGAAAATGGTCGAGCTGAGCGTGTACAACGCGCTCCCGCATCTGCGCCACAAGGTGATCACCGACAATCGTGACGCGGCAGCCGTGCTCAAGTGGGCGGTGATGGAGATGCAGGAGCGGTACCGGTTGCTCGAGGCGAATGCGTGCCGCAACCTGCAGGAATTCAATCGGCGGGTGCAGGCGTACGAGTCGGGCGAGGGAGTGGCGCCGCAGAAGCCCCGCAATCTCGACGTGGCCTTCGAGGATCGCACTTACAGCGGTGGCGTGCTGCCGTACATTGTGGTCGTCATCGATGAGATGGCTGATCTGATGATGACGGTGCAGGGAGAGGTGGAAACCCCGATTGCGATGCTCGCCCAAAAGGCGCGCGCCATCGGCATCCACCTCATTCTTGCCACCCAGCGCCCCAGCGTGAACGTCATAACCGGATTGATCAAGGCAAACTTCCCGTGTCGTATCGCTTTCCGGGTGGCTTCGCAGGTGGATAGCCGGACAATCATCGACGGGGCCGGAGCCGAGTCCCTGCTGGGAAATGGCGACATGCTCTTCATTCCGCCTGGCAAGTCGGAGCCGTCTCGTCTGCAGGGCGCGTACCTCTCAAGCGAAGATACCGAGCAGCTGCTGCGGTGGTATGAGAATGCGGCGGCGCGTTTGGCGGCAGCGCTGCTCAACGCGCCCGGGGCGACGGAGCCGGACATTCTGGAGACTGTTCGCGCCGTCGAGGCCCGGGCAGCCTCCGGTGACGAGAAAGACGATGCGAGTGGTTCTGACGAGAGGGACGTGCGCTTTCGCGACGCGGCAGAGGTGGTGATCCAGCATCGCCAAGGATCGACCTCGTTGTTGCAGCGAAGACTGAAAATTGGGTATGGGCGTGCGGCGCGGATCATCGATCAACTGGAGGCCGCGGGAGTACTCTCTCCCTCGGAAGGTGCGGCACGACCACGCGAAGTACTCGTGGGGTTGCAGGATCTCGATCGAATATGTGGATAGCCGTCACGTATTGACGGCGTGAGCCGCTGTGGCGATGATTGCGGAAGTTCCCCTCCGTTATCTCGCTGTCCGGGTCGACGCGAATCGCCGGGTGACCCGAAGGTGCAGTCTCCCTCCCTCCCTCCTGAGGTGTGCGATGTATCTGCTCCTCGTTCGCCGTATTGTCGTCGCGACGTTGTTGGCACTTGGCGTTCCGTTGGTGGCGAAGCCATTGATGGCTCAAAGCGGAACGATCACCGGTAAGGTGACCGATGCCGGCACCGGACGCGCCATCGAGAATGCACAAGTCCAGGCCCAGCTGGTCGGTGGGCAATCGTATGGAGCCATCAGCACCGCCGATGGCTCCTTTCGCGTGGTGAATATTCCCGATGGCGTTTATACGGTCACGGTGCGCGCGCTTGGCTACGACCAGCGGTCATTCGCCAAGCAGCGCCTTGGCGCAAACATCGTGGCAACGCTGACGGTGCGCCCGACGCAGCTGAATCAGACCGTGGTGACGTCCAACCGCAATCGCCCGGAAAAAGCCCTCGATGCACCGGCGCAGATCTCGGTCGTCACAAGTGAGCAGATCGAAGAGCGACCGGCGATCACGATCACCGATCACCTGCGCGCAACACCCGGTGTGGACATCAACAAGGGTGGAATTGCCCAGGCGAATATTGTCGCGCGCGGTTTCAACAACGCCTTCAGCGGCTCCCTGCTGGTACTGCAGGATTACCGGTTCGCCGGCGTGCCGTCGCTACGCGTGAACGTGCCATTTCTGTTCACCGGTACCAACGAGGACATCGACCGCATCGAAGTCCTCCTCGGCCCGGCGTCGGCGCTGTACGGGCCGAACAGCTCGAACGGCGTGCTCCACATCATCACCAAGTCGCCGTTTGCCTCGCAGGGCACCACGGTCAGCGTGGACGCCGGTGAGCGGTCGGTCGTCCGCACCGGTCTTCGTCACGCCGGAAAGATCAACGACAAATTCGCCTACAAGCTGTCGGGTGAGTACATGCAGGGCCGGGATTGGGAGTTCACGGATCCCGCAGAGCCCGCAACCTTCCCTTCTACAGCCAACGTGCCGGAGTCACGCCGTGGCAGCGTGAACGAGCGCGACTTCGACTTGCAGCGCATGACCGGTGAGGCGCGCCTCGACGTGCGTCCGACGGAGGGGATGGAAGCCATCACCACGGTCGGGTACACCAAGGTCGGCAGCGGCATCGAATTGACCGGGGCAAACGGAGCGACGCAGATCAAGGACTGGCAGTATCTGAGCCTGCAGCAGCGCTTCCGCTGGAATAGACTGTTCGCGCAGGCGTTCCTCAACTCCACTGACGCGGGGAACGACACCTCGAACTCCGGCAGGGGAACGTTCCTGCTTCGGTCCGGCCAACCGATCGTCGATCAGTCACGGGTCGCGGCGCTCCAGCTGCAGCACGGGCTCGATCTGGGAAGTAAGCAGAGCTTTACCTACGGCCTGGACTACATCTGGACGAACCCGCGCACCGGCAACACGATCAACGGCAGCAACGAGGCGATCGACAATGTCACGGAGTATGGTGCCTACTTGCAGTCCAGCACCAAGCCCATCAAGCAGATCGAACTGCTGCTGGCCGCCCGGGGCGACCGGAACAACGTGCTCGAAGGGAATTTTTTCTCTCCGCGAGCCGCCCTGATTTTCAAGCCCACGGAGAACCAGAACGTCCGAGTGACGTTCAACCGCGCGTTTTCGACACCCGGCAACTTCAACTTTTTTCTTGATCTGCTCCAGGTGCAAAATGCCGGCGGGTCCGGCTTCGACGTCCGGGTTCGCGGCAATCCGCCCAAGCAGGGGTTCACGTTCAACCGCAGCTGTGGCAACGGCAGCCAGTTTGCCGATTTCTGTATGAAATCCCCGTTTACCGGAGCGGGGTTCGTTCCTACCAGCGCCGCTGCTGCCTTCCCCGGCTTTGTGGCCGGTAACAATGCGGCGATTCGCGCCGGTCTCACGTCGCAGCTCACGGCGGGCGGTCTCCCGGCCTCCGTTGCGCAGTCCGTGGCCAATGCGGCCGTGGGCTCACTGAGCCCGCTACGCCCTACCGACACCCAGCTGAGCACGCGCGCAGCATTTCTCACGAGTGGCACGGTCAACCTGACGCCGGCGCAGGTCACCCCCATCGAAGCGCTGAGGGTCGCCTTCTCCAATACGTTCGAGGTGGGATACAAGGGCGTCGTCGGTAACCGCTTCCGCTTCGACATGGCGTTCTGGGGCCAAGAGCGCGCCGACTTCGCCCCCGCAGCCGTACTTACGCCGAGCGTATTCTTCGGCAACCCGCAGGCTGTCGGTGGCTTTATCGCCAGCCCGATTCAACAGGCGATTGCTCCCGTTCTCGCGGGCGCCGGCATTCCCGCCTCGCAGATCGCCACGATCATCGGCAATGTCGTCACGGGCCTGACGACGACGCTGGCCTCCGCGCCGTTGGGCGTGATCACCTTCGATGATCCGAACACCCCGGCAAATGCCGTCATTGCGACCTACCAGTCGACCAGCAATATCTGGGTCCGCGGTCTGGATCTCGCGACGGACGTCGCCGCCAGCGATCGCGTGACGATGGACCTGACATTCAGCTGGCAGAATCGGAACACCTTCCCCGGCGTAGACGGTGGCAACGGACAACCGCTGGCCTCCAATTCCCCCAGCGCACGTGGCTCGCTGGGTATGCGCTACCGGAACGAGAGCAACGGCATCGGTTTCGAATTGCGCTCGCGCTACAACGAGGCCTATCCGGTGAACTCGGGCGTGTTCGCGACGAACGTCGCCTTCGCTCGCGGAAACGGTACGGCAGGAGCGACGACGAATCCGACAACAGGTGCGAATCGCTGCAACCCGGCGCCCGCCGGCGCATTCTGTTTCGAGAACGTGCCGGAGGCGGTCACCTTTGATGCGCTGATCAGCAAGCGCTTCAACCTTGGCGCCCAGAAGCTCACGTGGTCCGTGAATGCGCAGAACCTCTTCGATAACCGGGTCCGCACGTTTCCTGGGGTGCCCGAAATCGGTCGTCTCGTGCTGACGCGGCTGCAGTACTCCTTCTGACTTGCACGATAGAGAAGCACGACGGGGCGGTGCACCGGTCGTGCGCCGCCCCGTCGTGCTTCTCGCCCGCTATCTTGTGACATGATTCTGCTCGACCCGACAGCCCGCCCGATCATCGCGCATCGCGGGAATCGCGCGCATGCGCCGGAGAACACCCTTCCCGCACTGATGGAAGCGGTGGCGTTGGGTGTGGACGCGGTCGAGTTCGATCTGCACGTGAGTCTGGATGGAACGCTGATCGTCTTACACGACCCGACTCTCGATCGGACCACGAGTGGCAGCGGGGCGGTCGCGCGGCTCACGCTGAACGCGCTCCGTGGCGTAGACGCCGGTGCCAGCTTCTCGACAGACGGCGGACAGACGTATCCGTGGCGTGGTCGCGGCGTAACGATCCCCACCTTCGACGAGGTCGTCGAGGTGCTCCCGTCGGACATGCCATGTATCATCGAGCTTAAAACAGCCAGCGCGACCGCTCCCCTGCTGAGCGCCCTCAAACGCCATGGCATGCAGCGCCGCGTGATCGTGGCCGGCTTCGATACTGCCAGTACGCAGCCGTTGCGCCACGAAGGGCTGACCCTCGGCGCCAGCACCGCTGACGTAACCGGCTTGTTGCTTCCCTCGTTGCTTCGCCGTTCGATTCCCCGCACACACTTCCGGGCGCTATGCATCCCCACGCTTTATCGCGGGATACCACTGCCGATCGCTGCGATGGTACGGGCCGTTCGTGCCGCCGGGATTGTCACGCACGTCTGGACAATCAATGATCCGGCGAAAGCGCGCCAGCTCTGGGAGGCCGGCGTGCAGGGGATCATCAGCGATGTCCCGCAACTGATGCTGCTCGAGCGCGCGCGGGCCGGGTAACGCTGTGCTGCGGCGCCGTCATCGGCCGCGAAATAGTTTGGTGACACGCCACCGTGCGACCGACGGTAGCGTACGCCATGACGAAACAACGACAAGCTCTCGGATTACTCGGCGAACGCATCGCCGCCCGCTATCTGCTGCGCGCAGGCTGGTCCTTCGTGGCACATCGCTTTCGTAGCGGACATCGCGACCTCGATCTCGTCATGCAACGCGGTGAGCTGATCGCGTTCGTTGAGGTGAAGGCACGGCGCGGCGAGGAGTTTGGCGGACCGGTGCATGCCGTGCATTACCGAAAGCGACGTGAGCTGAGTCGAAGCGCTATGGTATGGGTCGACCGATTCGGCTCCCGTCAGCTTTCATATCGCTTTGACGTAGTCGGAATTCTGATAAACGGTCATAATGTCCGCGTCACGCATGTCGAAGATGCCTTTACGCTGTCTTGAAATCAGACAGTCAAAGGTAGTTGTCCACATCAGCGTTTCTTCGTATTTTATTCGGGTCTTGGTCCTGCCCGTACAAACGGTACATTCTTGCGGGCCAGGGCATGGCAGCTTCACCACTCACACGGCGGTATCCATGGCGGGCACAGTGATGACAGAAGACAAGCGCAAAGCCCTGGCGCTCGCAGTGGCGCAAATCGAAAAAAGCTGCGGTAAAGGTTCGATCATGCGATTGGGGACCGACTCCAAAGTGCGGGTCGAATCCATTCCCACCGGCGCGATCAATCTCGACGCGGCGATCGGCGTTGGCGGTATTCCGCGCGGTCGCGTCACCGAGATCTACGGTCCGGAATCCAGCGGCAAAACAACGCTCTGCCTTCACGTGGTGGCGAACGCCCAGAAGCTGGGCGGCGTCGCGGCTTTCATCGATGCGGAGCACGCGCTCGACACCGAATACGCAAAAAAGCTTGGCGTCGATGTGGAGAATCTGCTCATCTCACAGCCTGATACCGGTGAGCAGGCGCTCGAGATCTGCGAGATCCTGGTCCGCTCCGGTGCCGTGGACGTCATCGTGATCGACTCCGTAGCCGCACTGGTGCCCAAGGCCGAAATCGAAGGCGATATGGGCGATTCGCATGTCGGCTTGCAGGCGCGCCTCATGAGTCAGGCGTTGCGCAAGCTCACCGGGGCGATCGCCCGCTCCAAGACGTCGGTGATCTTCATCAACCAGCTCCGCGAAAAGATCGGCGTCATGTTCGGCAACCCCGAGACCACCACCGGTGGCAAGGCGCTCAAGTTCTACGCGTCGGTCCGTCTCGACATCCGCCGCATCGGACCGGTCAAAGAGAAGGAAGACGTGATTGGCTCTCACGTCCGCGTAAAAGTGGTCAAGAACAAGGTGGCACCGCCGTTCAAACAGGCGGAGTTCGACATCATGTACGCCGAAGGGATCAGCCACACG
The DNA here is from genome assembly GCA_038250435.1 of Gemmatimonadales bacterium. Classification (GTDB taxonomy): domain Bacteria; phylum Gemmatimonadota; class Gemmatimonadetes; order Gemmatimonadales; family Gemmatimonadaceae; genus Gemmatimonas. The sequence goes on from JBBSCJ010000001.1 coordinate 205,592, forward strand.
TCGCTGCTGGTTGATATCGGTGCGGAGTCCGGCATCATCGACAAAGCCGGTGCGTGGTACAGCTATGGCACGCAGCGCATCGGGCAGGGTCGTGAGAACGCAAAGATGTTCCTCAAAGACAATCCGACGCTCATGGCTGAGATCGAGGAAAAGGTCAAGGTCGTTCTCGGCGTAAAGGTTGCCGAGCCGGCTGCCGGCTCAGACGAGGGCGAGGAATAAGCGGGGCAAAAGAGTCGGAGCGTCGTCGGATGTGCGCACGTCGCAGGAGGGCCGAGGGGTCGCTCGCGGTGGGAAGTGGTGCCCGGATCACCACGGCTCATTGTGAGTAGCCCCTCGGCTCTTTTCCCGCCCTCTCCCCACTCTTTGAGCGGCGAGAACGGCGAGAGCGGCGGATCTCCCGCTGACGCTCCCGTCGCCGCTGTTACCCTGACGGAATTGCGCGAGTCGCCTCGACGCCCCGGACGGTATCTGGTGGCGCTCTCGGACGGGAAATCCCTTATCGTTGGCGTAGCGACACTCGCCGAGATCGGCGCCACGCGCGTTGGCGACCGGCTGGATCAGTGCGCCGTTTCGCGCCTTCAGCGCGAGGCCGTGGTTACCGATCTCGTAGATCGAGCGCTCGCTTCACTCGCCCGGGGCCGTCGCACGCGGCGCGAACTCGAAGTGCGGTTGCGTCGGCGAGAGCCCGATGGTGAACTCGTGCAGGCGGCCCTCGACCGACTGGAAGAATCAGGCATGCTCTCCGATCGCGAGGTGGCGCACGCTGAGGCGGCGTCGCGGTTACGGCGGGGAGAAGCGCCTGCCAAAGTCCGGCAGCAGCTCCGCCGGAAAGGGGTGGAGAGTGCAGTTGCGCATGAGGCGCTTTCTCACGCGGTCAGCGAAGACGGATTTGATGAGTTGGGGTCCTGTCGATCGGTTGCCCGAAAACGTGCGAGAGCGCTACGGTCGCACGAGCCGGAGCTGTTGGCTCGGCGACTCCTCGGCTTCCTGCAGCGACGCGGGTTCGGTTCAGGGATCGCGCACCGCGTTGTGAAAGAGATCCTCAACGACGAGGCTCGGGAGTAGGCTTGCCGGACATGACCACAAACTGCGGCTGTCCCTCTATATTGGACCCTTATGCTCGCGTCTGAAATTCGTGCCCGATTCCTGGCCTACTTCGAAAAGCATGGCCACGCCGTCCGTCAGAGCTCCGCGCTCGTGCCGGGTGATGATCCCACCTTGCTATTCACCAACGCAGGCATGGTGCAATTCAAGAAGGTCTTTCTCGGCATGGAGGAGGTGCCCGGGGGCAATCGGCGCGCCACCACGTCGCAGAAGTGCGTGCGCGCCGGAGGCAAACACAACGATCTGGAGCAGGTCGGGCACACCGCGCGACACCACACCTTTTTCGAGATGCTCGGTAACTTCTCGTTCGGTGATTACTTCAAGCGCGAAGCCATTCGCTTTGCGTGGGAGTTCATTACCGAAGACCTGAAGATTCCGCGGGAGCATCTGCGCGTCACCGTGTATCATGAAGATGACGAGGCGCGTCAGCTGTGGAAGGATGTCGCGAATGTGCCCGACGACCGCATTTACGGATTGGGCGCGAAGGACAACTTTTGGCAGATGGCCGACACCGGCCCCTGTGGTCCGTGCACCGAGATCTACGTGGATCTCGCGCACATCGCAGCTGACTGGGCGTTTCCCAAGGACGCGCAGGGCGAGTGGACCGACACCAGCATCGAGCGGTATTCGCTCGACGCCTTCGTTGAGGGAGCCGAAGCGGGGCGTTTCCTCGAGATCTGGAATCTCGTGTTCATGCAGTACGACCGGCAAACTGACGGCACGTTAGTGCCGCTCCCCAAGCCGTCGGTGGATACGGGTGCCGGGCTCGAGCGGATCGCGGCCGTCATGCAAGGGGTCACCAACAACTTCCACACCGACCTGTTCCGCCCCCTCATTCTGAAGGTGGAAGAGGTGGTAGGCATCGCGTACCCGTACCGCCCGGGAGTTGGGCTCGGAGTCGCGCACGATAAGGATGGTCGCAAAATAGATCCGGCGGCGTTCCGCGTCATCGCCGATCATGCGCGCGCGGTGGCCTTCCTGCTGGCGGACGGGGTCTTTCCCAGCAACGATGGTCGCGGCTACGTGTTGCGACGCATCCTCCGTCGGGCCGTTCGGCACGCTTGGCTGCTCGGACGCCGAGAGCCCACGCTCGTGCATGTGGTGGACATCGTCGTGGATACCATGCGCGACATTTTCCCTGAGCTGCACACACGGCGCAAGCACATTCTCGATACGACGCGTGCAGAAGAGGAACGGTTTCTCGCCACAGTCGGTGCGGGAATGATGCGCTTCGAAGAACTCGCCCCCGCCGCGTCCACGCAGGGTTCGAGTGCGCTACGCGGGACGATCGCCGGCGAAGACGCATTCCGGTTGTACGACACTTTTGGTTTCCCGATCGACCTGACCGATCTGATGGCGCGGGAACGCGGCTACCTCGTGGATATCGCCGGCTTTGAGCAGGCGCTGTCCGGTCAGCGTCGCCAGTCGCAGGAGGAGCGTAAAACGCGACAGCTCACTGTGAGCGCCGACGACTTCGGCGATCCCACACAGTGGTCGCACGATGCGCAGCATGCGGCGGCGCTCGGACGGTTCGTCGGCTACGAGCGTACAGAGAGTGAAACAATCGTCACTGCCGTGCGCACGCTCCCGGACGGTCGCGTTGCCGTCATGCTTCGCGAGACGCCGTTTTATGCGGAATCAGGTGGCCAGGTGTCCGATCACGGGACGATCGCCGGCGCGGGTTGGTCGGTGCAGGTGAGTGACGTTCGCAAGATCGACGGTCGCCTCGCAGCCATCGGCGACGTGCAGGGCGAGATCACGTTTGGTACGGCGCATGCGAAGGTTTTGCGCGCACGACGTCACGATACGGAGCGCAATCATACCGCCACGCATCTCTTGCATGCGGCGCTGCGCCACGTGCTTGGAGAGCATGTGCACCAAGCGGGCTCGCTCGTATCTCCTGATCGACTGCGCTTCGACTTCACGCATCATGGCCCCGTTACGGCCGAGCAGCTCGCTGCGATAGAAGCGGAGGTGAACGCGGCGGTCTGGACGGCGGCACCGGTGCTGACGAGAGAAGAGTCGTACACAGATGCGCTGGCCCATGGTGCCATGGCGCTATTTGGCGAAAAGTACGGCGATGTGGTTCGCGTGGTCGATATTCCGCAGCTCTCCGTCGAGCTCTGCGGCGGGACGCATGTGCGAAACACCGCAGAAATCGGACTGGTGCGCATGGTGTCCGAGGCGGGTGTGGCGGCAGGAGTGCGGCGTATCGAGGCGGTCACGGGGCCGCGCGCCTTCCAGTTTCTCGTCGATCGGGAACGGGCGCTCCTGATGGTCGCCAGTCGTCTCAAAGTGCCGATGACTGGCATCGGCAGTGGCGGTGAGCTGATTGAAAAGAAGTTGGAAGCGTTGATGGACGAGCGGAAGCAGCTCGAAAAGCGCCTCGACGAGGCGGTGCGTGGCGGTGCGGCCGGCGGTGGAGTGGCGCGACAGCTTGCCGATCGGGCGGAGTCGGTGAATGGCACCCGATTCGTCTCGGCGCGCGTGAACGTCGCGGATGCGAAGGCCTTGCAGGCGCTTGGTGACGCCGTGCGCGAGGCGCTGGGTAGTGGTGTCGCGTTGCTTGGAACCGAGACGGCAGACGGGAAGGGCGCGTTACTGGTGGTCGCGACTGATGACGTGCGCGAGCGCGGACTGCGCGCCGACATCATCGTGCGTGACGTCGCGGCGACGGTGGGTGGGCGCGGCGGCGGGAAGGCGCACATGGCGCAGGCGGGCATTCTCGCTTCGCAGGTAGAGGCGGCCATCGCGGCGGGTCGTGCGATCGTTGCCGGCCTGTCGGGAGCGGGCTGACAGCTCGTGATGCCGGAACCGCGATTCCAGTCCGACGCGCTGTCGGTTATGCGCAGGATCGATCGTCCGAAGCCGAGCACCGTCGGCGGGTGGTTATCGACCGTCGAGCCGCCTCCTCCACGTGCCCTTGCCGAGCGATTGGCAGTATTGTTGGCGCCCTATGCTGCCAACCCCGTGAATACGGTTCCCGAAGCCTGTCTGGCCGCTGGAGAGCAGGTGCTGGATGCGCTGCTTACCTCGGGGACAACCTCCCGAGCCACCGCATTGGATCTCCTCGCCGTCGACGCGCTGGTGACGTATGCGTTTGAAGCGGCCGCTGACCAACCGGAGCTGCTGGAGATCCGTGCCGCCCGAGCCATGGCGCGTATCGCGGCGCTGCCGGGTGATCTGCGCGTCTGAGGTGATCACGCACCGCGGCAGCGTCCTGCGCGCGTACCACAGCGCCGCGTCGTGATCGATATCCATTCGCATCTACTCCCCGGGGTGGACGACGGTTCTCGATCGATTGAGCAATCAGTGGCCGTTCTCGAGCGTTTCCGCGACGACGGCGTGACCACGCTGGTGTGCACGCCTCACCTGAACGCCTCGCAGGTGATGCACGCGCCGGTCGCTCACCACGCCGCGCTGATCGTAGCGCTGCGTCAGGCGGCACCGGCGCTGCCGGAGCTGTTGCTCGGGTGGGAAATCATGCTCGATTCTCCCGGGGTTGATCTGACCTCCGCTGACTTGTCGTTGGGAAGCTCACGCGCACTCCTCGTGGAGTTTACGCGCGGTGGACTCCCACGCGGAGCGAGCGCCGAGCTCAGGAGAATTACGCGTTCGGGCCGCACGCCCGTACTGGCGCACCCCGAGCGATATTTCGGCTGCACGCTCGACGCAGTGCGCGAGTGGCGATCGTTCGGCGTCGTCATTCAAACCGATGCGTCGGTACTCATGGGACGAGGCACGCCGGCCGATCTTGCCCGCGGCATGTTGGCTGAAGGCCTGATCGACATCCTCGCCTCAGATAACCACGGTGACCATCGATCGCTGGGCGCGGCGCGAAGCTGGCTGGTGGATCGTGGGGCCGCGGAGCAGGTGGATCTGCTGACGCGCGTCAACGCCGGCCTTCTGCTGCAGAACGAAGACCCCGTACCCGTTCCGCCTCTCAAACGCGGGATGCTCGGCCAGATCAGGCGTCTTTTCGGACGCTAGCGCGTACCTCACCTTCATGCTCGGTCAGGTTTTCATGGCTTCATCCGCTCAACTCGCGCCGTTGCTGGGCGCGCTCGCAGAACTCGCCGCCACCGCACAGCGCACGGCCAATGAACTCGGACCGGCCATCGAACGGGCGCTGCAGATGGTCAAAAGCACGGTGCAGGGGGGCGGCACGCTCTTCTTCTGCGGCAATGGCGGTTCGGCGGCTGACGCTCAACACATGGCCACCGAGTACGTCGTGCGATACATGCGAAACCGCCGGGCGTATCCCGCGATCGCCCTGACGACGGACACTTCACTCCTCACGGCCACGGGCAATGATTTCGGCTTTGATCACATTTTTTCGCGTCAGATCGAGGCGCTCGCAAAAGTTGGTGATTTACTGATCATTCATTCCACTAGCGGGAATTCACCGAACGTGCTTCTCGCCGCGCGGGCGGCGAAAGACAGGGGAATTCCCGTGCTCGCGCTTTCCTCGCGAGATGGTGGAGCGCTGCTCGCGATTGCCGATCACAGTGTGGTCGTACCGACAGACCGAACGGATCGCGCGCAGGAGATTCACCTGTGCATACAACATGCGATCTGCGACGCCGTCGAGCAGACGCTTTAGATATGTGTAGCGTCAAGCGCCGTATTCGTAACATTCTACACTACCACGTATAACCTGAAAGGTGCGATGATTTCGCTTATCGGTAAACGCGCACTGGTAACTGGCGGGTCGCGTGGAATCGGCGCCGCAGTGGCTCGATTACTGGCGGCGGCTGGTGCCGATGTCGGCATCGCCTACCGCTCGCGCACCGAAGAAGCGTACGCGGTGTGCCGCCAAATAGAGGCGTTCGGCGTAAAAAGTTATGCACATGAAGGCGACTTGTCCACAGTCGAGGCGAACGAGGGGTTCGTAAACGGGTCTGTTGAGAAGATTGGTGGTGTGGATATTTTTGTGGGAAACTCTGGCATATGGCCCCCGGATTCGGTAACGGTGCGTGCGCTGTCCGATGAGCGTTGGCGGCTTACGCTGGCGTCGAATCTCGACGCCATGTTTTTCGGCGCCCGCGCGGCGGCTCGGGTAATGCCGCGTGGAGGACGGATGATCTTCGTATCGAGTACTGCGGGTCAGCGTGGAGAAGCCGGCCATGCGGACTACGCCGCGACCAAAGGCGCGATGATCTCGTTCGTGAAGTCGTTGGCCGTCGAGTTGGGGTCGAGCGACATTACCGTGAACTGCGTCGCCCCGGGGTGGGTGGACACCGAGGCGGTGCTCAAGCCGTTCTCGGGTCAGGGGCGCGAACGGCTCGAGTCGGCCATACCGATAGGGCGCGTCGCCTCCCCTGATGACATCGCCGGCCCGATCCTCTTTCTGGCCAGCCCATTGGCTCGACACATCACGGGTGAGGTGCTGAACGTGAACGGCGGCAGTGTGCTCTGCGGGTGACAACGTCGCGGGAGTCTGCGGCACTCCACCCGCCGGAACCGGTCGTCGCGATTGCGCGGACGCTGCAGGAGGCTGGCTACGCCGCCTGGTGCGTGGGCGGAGCGGTGCGCGACGCCATACTTGGTGCTGCCCATCTCGATTGGGATCTTGCGACCTCGGCGGAGCCCGCTGTCGTGCGTCGTCTGTTCAAACGAACGATCCCGGTCGGTATCGAATTCGGCACCGTCGGCGTAGTGGACCGGGATGGTCGCATGCACGAAGTGACCACGTTCCGGCGCGACATTACCACCGACGGGCGCCACGCCGTCGTGGAATTCGGTGCCTCGCTCGACGAAGATCTGGCGCGCCGGGACTTTACGATGAATTCGATCGCGTACGATCCGATCGCGCGGCGGCTGCATGATCCGTTTGACGGGCGCATCGACCTGCAGGCTCGAGTCGTGCGAGCGGTCGGAGATCCCCGGGCGCGGATGACAGAAGACAGATTGCGGGCGTTACGCGCTATCCGTTTCGCGGCGCGATTTGATTTCGAGATCGATGGGCCGACCTGGCTGGCGATCCTCGAGAGCGCCCCCTTTCTCTCGCGGCTCTCCCCCGAGCGGGTAAAGCAGGAGCTCGAGAAAACGATGGAGCAGGTCGCGCGTCCGTCACGTGCGCTGCAGCGCTGGCGTGACAGCGGAGCATTCGCGGAGCTCGTACCGGCGCTCGTCGCGGTGACGGACGCAACGCTGGCTGTCGTCGACTGCTTGCCGAAGGCAGGATTGAACACGCGACCGATGCGCAAGGTGCTGCGCTTCGCGGCGCTGTTTTCGGAAGGGGACGGCAAAACATCCGAGCAGGCACTGCGGGCTCTTCGGTTCTCGAAACAGGACATCGCGGCTGTCTCGACCCTTACTGCGTATTGGCATAAATCGGGATCAGCGCTGTCGGCGACCCTGGCTACCGGCAACGGTTTTAGCGATGAGCGGCTACGCCGACTGGCCGCAGATATCGGGCGTCTGCGCGTCGCCGGCTTCGCGCGGCTCGCGGTCGCTTGCTGGTGGTCCCGGGGTACGGCGAGCGGTGCGGACATGCGGCTGTTATACCGCCGCATTCTGAAGATCGCCTTTCACGACGCCATCGAGCTTGCCGATCTGGTGATCGACGGCGACGACCTTCGGTCAGCGCAGATTGTCTCCGGTCCGTTGCTGGGTGACGTGCTGCGAAGGCTGTTGGACGACGTGGTGCAAGACCCGCGACTCAACCAGCGTGATGGACTTCTACGGCGGGCCAGGCAATACGCGGCATCCGGTGCCGCGCCAGTGAAGCCTGAGGCTGGATTCGGGACGCCTCCGACATGACCGACTACGTCGACTCCGATTCAGAGATGGCGTTGCGTTTCCGTCGGGATCTCGACTGGTTCGTGGCAGGGAAGCGTGCGGGGGCGTTCGTGGCGTGCATCGGGGCCAACGCCGAGCGCGCCGTGGATTTGCTCCACGTACTCACCACGCACCTCGATCCCGCCGTGGATGTGCGCATCCATGACGCGCGGGGCCATGCCGATTACGAGGGGTATGACCTCCCCCTGCCGGACGTTCGCGAGGCGCTTGGTCGTTTACGACTCCCGCTCGCGTCCTTTGGTGGTGTCGAAGTCACGGTTTTTACTCCAAACGATCAGGTAACGTTGACCCCCGAGCTCCTGTTGATCATCTATGCACGAACGGAGCGATGGTTCTTTCTGCTCGAAGGGCTGGGACTTCGCGAACGGGCAGAGCTTCCGGCGCCGCACTGGCACCCTTTGCGCTTGCGCATGGCCCCCGTGAGCGAAGTCAGCGCGGCGCTCGAGGCGGCGGTCTCTCAACTGGGACTCTCCAGAGTTGCCGCGTGAGCCAGCGGTCCAGTTCGCGCACTGGCGCGAGCCCATCATTATTCGCGGCGGGTGTCGCGGAACCGTTGGCGGCGCGCATGCGACCTCAGCGTCTCGAGGAGTATTTAGGTCAGCAGCATCTGCTGGGCCCGGGCAGGCCACTCCGGGAATCGCTTTCGCGCGGCATCGTCGATTCCATGGTGCTCTGGGGCCCGCCGGGAGTGGGCAAGACGACGCTCGCGCGCCTCTTTGCCCAGTCGGCCGAAGCAGCATTCGTCGCCTTCTCCGCAGTGAGCGACGGCGTGTCGCGCGTTCGCGAAGTGGTTGCCGAAGCGGAGCGACGGCGTGATACGGGGCGCGGAACCATTCTTTTCGTGGACGAGATCCACCGCTTCAACCGCGCGCAGCAGGATGCGTTTCTTCCTCACGTGGAAACCGGCACGGTTGTGCTCGTCGGCGCGACAACGGAAAACCCCTCCTTCGCGCTCACCGGCGCGCTGCTGTCGCGCATGCGTGTCCTGGTGCTGCAGCCGATCGGCGTCCCGGAATTGGAGGCCCTCGTCGATCGTGCCCTCACCGATGCCGAACGCGGGCTCGGCGCTCGCCAGCTGCAGATCGCTGCGGAGGCGCGCCTGCTGTTGGCCGAGCAGGTGGACGGCGACGCGCGTCGGACCCTAGGGTTGCTTGAAGCCGCCGCCGCATTGATCAACGACGGTGCGACGATTGGGCGCACGCACATCGAAGCCGCCGTGCAGCATCGGATGCCGCGCTACGACAAGTCAGGCGACGAGCACTTCCACCTGGTCTCCGCGCTGCACAAAGCGCTTCGCGGCAGTGATCCACAAGGGGCCCTGTATTGGCTCGCGCGCATGATCGAAGGTGGCGAGGATCCGCGATACATTTCACGCCGGATGATTCGCATGGCTGCGGAAGACATTGGTCTCGCCGATCCGCAGGCACTGACGATTGCCACGGTGGCGGCGCAGACGTACGAGCGGCTTGGCTCACCAGAGGGTGAACTTGCCCTCGCGGAGGCGGCGGTGTACCTCGCGACAGCGCCAAAGTCGGCACGATTGTCCGAGGCATGGACGGCTGCGTTGAAGGCAGCGCGAGCCACCCCGGCGGCAGCGGTTCCGCTGCACCTGCGCAATGCGCCGACCGCCCTCATGAAGGAACTCGGCTATGGCGCAGGGTACCAGTACGCCCACACCGTACCCGAGGCGTATCTGCCGCAGGAGTACCTTCCCGAGGAGCTCAAAGGGACTACCTTCTATGCCCCTGGTGCGTTCGGTTTCGAGAAGGACATCGCCAAACGATTGACGTGGTGGGCGCGGTTGCGCGGCCGTGCGGACGAGCCGGATCTTCGCGCAGCCGACGCTTCGGACACTTCTGCAGCAGAGGATTCGTGAGACCTACGACGAAAGCGGTACGGCGGTGGATACCAGTGGCCCTTGCGGTCCTGGTGGTAACCGGCGCGGGTTGTGCGTCGCTGCTGCGCGCGAGCTTTCAGGAGCCGGTGGTGCAGCTGCGCGAATTCAACGTGACAGGGTTAGGCCTGACGGGTGGCAGCGTCGATGTCGTGCTGTCGGTCTACAATCCGAACGGGTACAACCTCGACGCCCTCAAGATGACGTACCGGGTCGACGTGGATTCCGTTCCTCTTGGCGACGGCGCTCTCGACGGACGGTTCGTGGTACCCGAGAAGGACTCGTCGACCGTCCGGCTGCCGATTCGCTTCACCTATGCCGGGCTCGGTGCGGCCGGCCGTGCGCTGATCACGTCCGGTACGGTGAATTACCGCGTGCGTGGCGATTTCACGGTGGCCACGCCGGTCGGAAACTTCACACGGCCTTACGACCAGCGGGGGCGTTACTCGTCGGTCGCAGGAAGCGGCCGTTAACGCTTTTTCCGTTCTTCATCCAGAGGTAACATCTCATCAGTCGGGAAATCATTTCTCTGGCGCTGCCCATCGAGCGTGCCATTCTCGTGAGCGCGCCGTCGAAGCGCACCGCATCGCGGCATCGTGTCGATGAACATCTCGAAGAGTTGGCGCGTCTCGCGGATACAGCGGGGGCCGAGGTAGTCGGCACACTGACTCAGCAGCTCGACCGGCCGCATCCGGCCACGTATCTGGGAAGCGGAAAGGTCGAGGAGCTGAAAGAGCGCATTCATGAGTTGGGTGCCACACTCGTGCTCTTCGATGATGAGCTGACGCCGGCGCAGTCGAGGAATGTCGAAGAGGTCGTACGCACGCGCGTGATGGATCGGGCGGAGCTGATTCTGGACATCTTCGCTACGCGCGCCCGATCCAGCGAGGCGCGCCTGCAGGTCGAGGTGGCCCAACTCGAGTACATGCTGCCGCGCCTGACGCGGATGTGGACGCATCTCGAGAAATTCCGTGGCGGCATCGGCATGCGTGGCCCGGGTGAAACACAGCTGGAAACCGACCGTCGGCTCATTCAGCATCGCATTCGTGTGCTGAAGGAGAAGCTCGCCGATGTGGAGCGCGCTCGCGAGGTGCAGCGGCAGGGACGTACGTCGTACTACCGTGTGGCGCTGGTCGGCTATACCAACGCCGGGAAGTCTTCCATTCTCCGCCATCTCGCAAACGACAGCGATGTGTTCGTTGAGGATCGACTGTTTGCCACACTGGACCCGCTCACCCGGGAAGTGGACGTAGGCGATGGCTACCATGTCCTGCTCACCGACACCGTCGGCTTCATTCGGAAGTTGCCTCACCATCTGGTCGCGTCGTTCCGAGCCACGCTGGCCGAAGCGCGCGAGGCCGATCTGCTGCTGCACGTGATCGATGCGAGTCATCCCGTATGGGAGGAGCAGCGGGATGTCGTTGACGCCGTGCTCGCGGAGATCGGCCTTGGGAATCAGCCAGTGATGTACGTGATGAACAAGATGGACGCGGTGCCGGAAGAGCAGGTCGAGTTCGTGCGCCAGCGCGTAGCGAACCTGATGCCGCGCGCCGTCATGGTATCGGCCATTATTCCGGGCGGACTGGAGGGGCTTCGCGCGGCGCTGCTCGATAGCCTGCGCAATCGGCGCCCCGTGATGGAGATTCGCCTCGCCGCTGGAGAGGGCAAGCTGCTCGCCGAAGTGCATCGGGATGGCGAGGTGCTTGATCAACGCACGGATGACGAGACGATCGTGATGCATGCCCGTATCGACGAGCGCACGGTGGGCCGCCTGCGTCAGGCCGGCGCGCGCCTGAAAGTCGTGAAATCCACGATACCGCTGGCGGCACTGCCGTGAGGAGTCCGGCGCGCGCGTGCGCAGGGAGCCACAGCACTAACGGCCGACCAGCGCGAGGACGGCCGGCCGTTGTGTTCTGTCCAGAGTGGGCGTGCAGGGACTCGAACCCCGGACCTCTGCTGTGTGAAAGCAGCGCTCTAACCAGCTGAGCTACACGCCCTGCGACCCCGCGACTCCATTGCAATCATGTGGAGGTCGGGCGGACCGAAAGTGTAATTGGCGACAATGAGGGGCGGAAGCCCCTGGGCGAGAAAGACGGTTGAAATTAGTTGAGATCAGGTGAAAATGGTCCGGGTGGGACTTGAACCCACGATCCTTCGATTATGAGTCGAACGCTTTGACCAACTAAGCTACCGGACCGGTTCGGCGAATCCCGTACAATGTAGTTCACTTGTCTGCTACGTGCGCGTCGTACGCTTCGAGCACCTCCGCGGCGGTGGCCGTGGCGGCACCAAGCTTTCCCACTTCGACACCGGCCGCGTAATTCGCCACGATCGCGGCTTCCAGCGCTGTGGCACCGGCGGCCAGCATGATGGCGAGGTAAGCCGTGACCGTATCGCCGGCGCCGACCACGTCGTACACCTCGCGCGCGGTTGTTGGGACGCGGTGCACGTGACCGTCCGCCGACACCAGCGCCATTCCCTGTTCGCCGAGCGTGAGCAACAGATGCTCGACTCCCAGCCGCACGAAGGTGTCAGGCAGGGCGGCGGGATGGTCAAGGTCGACGGCCGCGCCAAGCGCGCTTTCCAGTTCGCGCCGGTTCGGCTTGAATACGCTCGCCCCCCGGTAGGCAAAGAAGTTCCGGAACTTCGGATCGACGACGATCGGAAGTTTGCGGTCGAGAGCCATGGAGATGGCGCCTTCAATCACGGCAGGGACGAGCACCCCTTTGTTATAATCCTCGAACACCAGTGCCGTCGCATGCGGAAGCGCGGCCCCGATTGATTCCAGGACACGCGACACGTCGGCGGGGGACAGGTCCACGTCATCTTCCTCGTCGAAGCGCACGAGCTGCTGCGACCGGGCCATGACCCTGGTTTTGGTGGTGGTCGGTCGCGCCACCGTCACGAGGGCGCGTGACCGCATCCCGCCGGCCTCGAGCTGCTGTCGCAGCGTAGCGCCGGCGCGATCGTCACCCACCACGGCCACGAGATCACACCCCGCTCCCAATGCCGCCACGTTCTGTGCCACGTTGGCGGCCCCGCCAAGGGCCAGCTTGGTCTCACGCACCCGCACCACGGGAACCGGCGCCTCCGGGGAAATGCGCTCGACGTCGCCCCGCAGGTACACGTCGAGCATCGCATCGCCAATGATCACGACATGTTGTTCCGTCGCAGCAGCCAACAGGGCCGAGAGGCGTCCGCGCGAGATGTTCGGCATCATGGGGCGCAACTTACTCGTGCACGCAAAAAGCGAACAGCAGCGGGCGTGCTCCGCCTGTATTAGCTTCGCCTGTCGTGACGTCCTCGCCCTCGGCATCACCCTCGTCCAACCGGTCCCGCGCGGACGATCCTCGCCCTGGTGCGCCATCGTGTTCGGGGCGTTCGCCGTTGGTGGTGCTGTCGCTTTCGCTGGTCGGAATCTCCTTTGCCGCGCCGCTTATCCGATTGTCCACCGCACCCGCGCTGGTCATTGCGGCGTGGCGCCTCGGTTTGTCCTTGCTGATCGTGATGGTGGCTCTCGTCTGGACAGGGGGGTGGCGGCAATGGCGCACGCTCGCTCGGCGGGAGGTGTGGTTGGCGCTGGCAGCCGGTGTTTTACTGGCCATGCACTTCTGGAGCTGGAACGCGTCGTTGCGCTTTACGAGCGTTGCGGCGTCGGTGTCGCTTGTCAACTTGCAGCCGGTTATCATTGCCGTCGTGTCGGCGTACTGGCTGGCGGAGCGTCCATCGCGCCGGCAATGGCACGGGATCGTTCTGGCGGTCGCCGGAGCCCTCGTGGTCGGCCTTGCCGACGTTCCCGGGGGAGCAGCGGGCATACTTGATGCCTTACACGGCGCGCACGGAGACGGTGACGCCGCTCGATCGCGCGCGCTCTTCGGCGACCTGCTCGCGCTGCTCGGAGCGTTCACGGCGGCCATATACTTCCTGATCGGCCGGCGAGTGCGTCAGTACCTCGATCTCTGGCCATACGTGGCCCTCGTGTATGGCGCCGCTTTCGTGAGCTGCCTGCTGCTCGTTCCCCTCACGGGTGCCGCGATGCTTCCGCAACCGCCCCGCGAGCTGGCCATCTTCGCCGGGCTGGCGATCGGTCCGATGCTTATTGGCCACACCGGCATGAACTGGGCGCTGGGCCACCTTCCTGCGTACGTGGTGAATCTCACGACCTTGGGCGAGCCGATCGGGGCGACGATCCTCGCGGCCGTGTTGCCTGGGATTGCCGAGGTGCCGGGGAGGGGAACGCTCGCCGGTGGAGCACTTGTACTGCTCGGCGTGCTCCTCGCCGCGCGTCGCTGAGACGAAGGTTGGCAAGGTTATCTTTCGATGGTGAACCAGCTCTATCCGCACGCGCCGACTCCGGCCCATAATTTTGCCTCACACTTCCCTCCGCTCCGGGCGGGAAGTAGGTGTGCGCTCCGTTCTTTGGACGTCGTGATTACGCGAGGCGGCGTCGTCGAGTCGCGTCATCGGGTGCACGCGGCCATTGTGCGCTCTGACGGTGTGTTGCTTGCCGTTGCCCGCGATTCGCAGCTGGTGACCTGGTGGCGCTCGTGCGCGAAGCCGTTTCAAATCATGCCTTTGGTGGAAGACGGTGGTATCGAGGCGCTGGGCTGGGGTGCGGATGAGCTGGCACTAGCCTGCGGTTCGCACGGCGGCGAACCCGAACACGTGGCGCTCGCCGGAGCCATGCTGGCCCGGGTCGGTCTGGAGGAGGGCGATCTCGCCTGCGGACCTCACGAGCCCTTGAGTGCCCGTGGAAGCCGGTTACTGCGCGAGTCGGGGCATCGCCTCACGCGGCTGCACAACAACTGCTCGGGTAAGCACGCCGCGATGCTTGCCCGCGCTTCGCTCACCGGCGAGCCCGCCACCGACTATCAACGTGCGTCGCACCCCGTGCAGCAGGCCATCCGGCGCACGATCGTTTCGTGGACCGACGTCGAATCGGCACAGCTGCTCGAGGCGGTCGATGGGTGCGGCGTGACGGTATTCGGACTTCCACTCGTCAACATGGCGTTGGCGTATGCACGGCTCGCGCTCGCCGCCCAGCATGACCCCGTAGCGCAACCGATTGTCCGGGCGATGACCGCGCAACCGTTTCTGGTGGGTGGTACCGATCGATTCGACACGCTGCTGATGCAAGCGACTGATGGCCGGGTGTTGTGCAAGGTTGGGGCGGAGGGCGTGCACAGTGTGGCTCTGCTTGATCAAGGGATCGGTTTCGCTCTCAAGGTTGAGGACGGCGCCCAGCGTGCGCAGTATCCGGCGGTCCTCGCACTCCTGCAGTCGCTCGATGCGCTCCCCGCCATCATCCCCGACGCGTTGCAGGAATTTGCCGTTCGGGCAATCCGCAATACGCGCGGGGAGCTGGTGGGCGAAATCGGTATGGAGTCGCGGTGAGTCAGGTGAGCCCGGAGATGCCGACCGCCGCGCCGCAGGGCGCGCGTCACGAAGATATGGGTGGCGCTGAGACGATGATGGACAGGTGCACGCCCATGAGTATCCTGATAGCGCTGGACGCGGAGACGCGTGCGCTCGTACGCCTCGCCGCCGTGCTCGCCGGCGGCGGAGAGGCGCAGGTCCGTGTGTTCCTCGCCGAGGTGCACCACGCGGCGATCAATCCGGTGTGGGTCGAAGAGGTCATTCTTCAAACGTACCTCTTCGCAGGATTCCCGCGGGCACTGAATGCGGCGCGTGAGTGGCGTCGTATATCTGGGCGCGCGGCACCGGAGGAGCTGGACGAGACATCCACCGACGTGGAATGCTTCGCTCGCCGGGGTGAGGTGACCTGCGCCACGGTGTACGGCCGCTTTTACGAGCGACTGCGCGTCAATATCCGCGAGCTGCATCCGGCACTCGATCAGTGGATGATCGTGGAAGGGTACGGCAAGGTGCTGGGTCGGCCGAATCTCGATCTCGCCAGGCGGGAATTGTGTGTGATCGCCGCCTGCGCCATCGCGCGTCAGGATCGTCAGTTGCACTCGCATCTGCATGGCGCACTGCATGCCGGTGCGTCGGCTGCGGTCGTGACCGACGCGCTCGGCGCCATCGAAGAATTGCTGCTCAACGACGATGTACAGCGCTATGCGCGGCTCTGGTCTCGCGTACAGGGTAAGTAGGAGAGGATCAGCCGTGGTATTCTGGTGGTAGCCTTCGTTTCCCGTTTCGGATTGACCTTATGTTCGTAGATCGCGTGCTCGTGAAGATCGAAGCTGGTACTGGCGGTTCGGGACAGACCTCGTTCCGGCGGGAGAAGTACGTGGCGATGGGCGGACCGGACGGCGGCGATGGTGGCCGCGGCGGTGATGTCATCGTGCGCGGCGATCGCAATCTCACGACGCTTCTCGATTACACGTATCGGGACACCTGGAAGGCCGAACGCGGACAGCATGGAGAAGGCTCGAATCGGACCGGCCGTTCGGGAGAGAGCGTCGTGCTCCCCGTGCCGCGCGGCACCATCGTCCGCGATTCGGAGACCAACGAGTTCCTCGGCGAGATTCTCGAGGAGGGTGACGAGATCTTCGTGGCCAAAGGCGGACGGGGTGGTAAGGGGAACGCGTTTTTCGTGACCGCCACCCACCAGTCTCCGCGCGAATGGCAGCCCGGTGAAGATGGAGCCGCGCGCACCCTGGAGCTCGAACTCAAGCTGATCGCCGACGTCGGCTTTGTCGGTCAGCCGAACGCGGGAAAAAGCACGCTGCTGTCCGTGATCTCAGCGGCGCGTCCGAAGATCGCGAACTATCCGTTCACGACGCTCTCGCCGAATCTGGGCGTAGTGCCGCTCAGCGATCACCGCACCTTCGTGGCTGCAGACATTCCCGGCATTATCGAGGGTGCGCACGAGGGGAAAGGCCTTGGCCTGCAGTTCCTCCGGCACATCGAGCGTACGCGGATGCTCGCCTTCATGATTCCCATCGATGCGATGGATTGGCAGGCGGAGTTCGATCAGCTGCGGCATGAGATCGCCGAATACTCGACAGAACTTGCGGCGAAGCCGTACTGCGTGGTGTTCACCAAGCTCGATCTTCTGGGCGAGCACTACATCCCCGAGATCGCGGCTCCGGGCGCGTTCGGCCTGTTCGCGATCAGCGGTGCCGGTCGCATGGGGCTGGACGTCCTGCTCGACGCGTGGTGGAGGCAGTTACTCGTCATGCGTGCGGAAGAGTCGCAGCCCGAGCGCGATGCACAATTCCTCCCCTGAGTTCGCCCTGATGCCCGCTTCCCCTCACCCGTCCGATGAACAGGCGCGGGCGCTCGATTGGCTGACGCTACGTCAGGTCGCCGGACTTGGCGATGTCGGCGCCGCACGTCTGGTCGAAGCGAGCGGGTCGCTGACGGCCGCTCTGGCATCCTTGACGGTCGCCCAGCGATCGAGCGCCCGTGCACACGCCACGGAAATTCGGCAACACGTGGCCGACGTGGGCGCGCGAGTGCTGCCGCGTGATCATGCGGAGTATCCCGCGCGTGCGCTCGAGCTGCACGACGCGCCGGTGGTGCTTTTTGCCCGCGGCACCATCGCGTCGTCGTATGCTCCCGCGGTCGCAATCGTTGGTACGCGAGCGGCATCCCGCTACGGCCTCCGCGTCACGCGGGCGATTGCCACGGCGTGCGCCCGGGCCGGTGTTTCGGTGGTGAGCGGGCTCGCGCGCGGAATCGACGCCGCTGCGCACGAAGCCGCGCTTGCCGCAGGCGGACGCACCGTCGCCGTGCTCGGCACCGGCGTGAGCATCCACTACCCGCGCTCCCACCGGAGCCTGCAGGAACGCATCGCGGGCGAGGGGTTGCTATTGTCCGAGCTGCCGCCGCGCGAAAGCGGCCACGGCGGCACCTTTCCGCGTCGCAATCGCATCATCGCGGCGCTTGCCGACGTGACGGTGGTGGTAGAGGCCGGCGAGGGAAGCGGGGCACTGATCACCGCCGACCATGCTCTCGAACTCGGTCGGACCGTCGCATGCGTGCCGAATGCCATTGATCTGCCGTCGGCGTACGGTAGCAATGCGCTGCTCAAGGCGCACGCTGAACCGATCCTGTCGCCCAACGATGTGCTCGCGCTGCTCAATCTCAAGGCCGCCCCCCGGGCCGCCCCGGTGCTCGACGACGGGGCGGCGCAATGCTGGGATGCCCTGCAGCAGGGTGCGACCGACGTCCTGAGCATTGCGCAACGAACCGGAATGGCGGCACGTGACGTATCCGCGCAGCTCAGCGCCCTCGAGATCGAAGGATTGGTATCCTTCGATCCAACCGGAATGGTGCGCCCCGCGCCGGGGCTGTCGACCGGTTCCCGCGTTGGGTGACTACCGACATCTGTACCTGCACGTCCCGTTCTGTGCACGGCGGTGCAGCTACTGCGACTTTGCCATTGCGGTTCGTCGGGTGGTGCCGTGGAAGGAGTACGTCGCCTCGGTGTCCACGGAGCTCGTCATTCGGGGCGCGCATTCGCAGCTGCGGCAGCTCAACACCGTTTACTGCGGTGGCGGTACGCCGTCACGACTTGGGATTCACGGCGTGGCGGCGCTGTTCGACGTGCTTCGCGAGCACGCCGCGTGGAGCGATGATGCCGAGATTACGCTGGAGGCGAATCCGGAGGACGTTACCACAGAGGCTGTGCGTGCGTGGCGTCGGGCGGGGGTGAATCGGCTCAGCATCGGCGTGCAAAGTTTCGACGAGCGGGTGCTCTCCTGGATGCATCGCGTGCACGATGCCGATGTCGCGCGCCGCGCCGTGGCTATTGCGCGCGACGAGGGTTTGTCGGCGTTCTCGCTCGACCTGATTTTTGGCACTCCCGAACAGCTGCAGCGCGACTGGTCGCGCGACGTGGCCGAGATGCTGGATCTCGAGCCTGACCACGTCTCGCTTTACGGCCTGACTATCGAGCCCCACACCCCATTGGGCCGATGGCACGAGCGGGGAGAGGTCGCAGAGCTGCCGGAAGAGCGGTACGAAGCAGAGTTCCTGCTGGCTCGCGAACGGCTCACAGCAGCCGGGTACGAGCATTATGAGGTCTCGAATTTCGCCCGACCCGGAAAGCGGGCGCGCCACAACAGCGCATACTGGCAGGGTGTCTCCTACCTTGGCATTGGCCCGTCGGCGCACGGGTTCGACGGGGCCGTGCGGCGCTGGAATATACCGGCGCTCGCCGCGTGGGAGGCATCGCTGGCTCAAGGGCGCGATCCGCTCGGGGGGAGTGAAATCCTCAGCGTTGAGAACGCTGTAGCTGAGTCGGTGTATCTTGGTTTACGTACCGTCGACGGACTCGTACTCGCACCGGACGAGGCGCCGCACATTACACCGTGGCTCGGCGCCGGCTGGGTAGAGTGGTGTTCGCGCGATGCTGAGCAGGTTCCTGAGTTGCGTATCCGATGCACGGCGGCGGGCTGGCTCCGTCTCGACGCGTTGGCTGCCGACTTGACAGCATTCAGAAGTCGTCCGTAGCGTTTCACTTATGCCGAACAGTGGGGAGCTCTCCGAGCGGGAGCGGCAAGTGCTTGAAGCGGTCATTCATAGTTACGTCGCGACAGCCGAGCCGGCTGGATCGCGGACACTGTCGCGACGGTTCGGGCTGGGTATCTCTCCCGCAACGATCCGCAACACGATGAGCGACCTCGAAGAGAAAGGCTTCCTCTTCCATCCGCACACCTCCGCCGGTCGCGTCCCCACCGATAAGGCCTACCGCACGTATGTCGACTCGCTCATGCGAGTCGATCCCGTCTCGACGCGAGCGCAACAGCAGCTCGCCGACGACATCCGGCTGGGGGGATCGGCGATCGAGACCATCCTGCGCCGCGCCGCGCAATCGTTGGGCATTCTCACGCAGGAGCTTGGGGTCGCCCTTGGCCCCCGTTTGGAGAGTGCGACGTTGCGGCAACTGGAGCTGGTGCGCATGTCCTCGGATCGGCTGCTCATGGTGCTCGGGCTCAATGGCGGCACCGTGCGCACGATTTTCGTCGAAGTGCCGGGGACCATCGCCGACGAAGCGCTGCTCACCGTCACGATCGTCCTGAACGAGCGACTGGCGGGGCTGACGTTGCATGAGGTTCGCACGTCGTTGGCATCGCGGCTGCGCGACGTGCAGACCACGCCGGAAACCGCTGAGCTGCTGAATATCTTCGTTCAGGAAGGCGAGCAGGTATTTGGACGGGCCACCGAGCCGTTGGAAACGGTGGTCATCGGGCAGGCGTCACTGTTGGCTGACAAGCCGGAGTTCCTGAGCGGTGGCCGCATGCGCCAGCTCATGGAGTTGACCGAGACGCACCAGCAGCTCGCCTCGCTGCTGGAATCGCGCCCCGGCGCGAGTGGGGTCTCGATCACGATCGGCAACGAGAATGGCGATCCGCGTCTCGAAGGCTTTACCGTGATCACCGCAGGTTACCGTGCCGGAGCGTTGAGCGGGGTGATCGGCGTCATCGGCCCGACACGCATGCCGTACGACAAGGTGATTGCACTGGTGGGTCACACGTCGCAGTTGGTGTCCGACCTTCTGTGCTGATTCGCGTCGCTCCGGCGACGCCTACTCTGGATGATTTTTATGGCCGATTTCTACGCGGTGCTTGGTGTGCCGCGCGATGCTTCCGACGATGATATCAAGCAGTCGTACCGTCGACTGGCGATGCAATGGCACCCCGATCGAAACGGCGGGGCCAAGGAAGCCGAAGAGAAGTTCAAAACCATCACGGAAGCCTACGACGTCCTGCGCGACCCGCAAAAACGGGCCGCCTTCGATCGGTACGGGGAGGCGGGGCTTCGTGGCGCGTCCCAGGCGCAGCACGAGCACGTCGACCTCTCCGAAGCGCTCAACATATTCATGCGGGACTTCGGTGGATTCGGCGACATGTTCGGGGGCGGCGGCGGTCGGCGCTCCGGACCGCGAGCGGGTTCGGATATCAAGCTTCCCGTCCCGCTCACGCTCGCCGAGGTGGCCACCGGTGTCGAGAAGACCCTGGTCATCAAGGTGCTCGAAGCGTGCGATAAGTGCGAAGGCTCCGGTGCGGAGCCCGGCACGAAGCCGCAAGCGTGCGCGACCTGTGCCGGCGCCGGCGAAGTTCGTCGAGCCCAGCGCTCCTTCTTTGGACAGTTCGTGTCGGTCGCGCCCTGTCCGACCTGCGCGGGCGAAGGTGTGGTGGTGTCCTCCCCTTGCCGAAAGTGTCGAGGCGAGGGGCGCGTTCGCGCAGAACGCACGCTCAAGGTCCAGATCCCCGCCGGCGTCGCGACGGGGCAGTACATGACGCTACGCACGGTCGGCAATATCGGGCCGCGAAGCGGTACGCGCGGCGACGTGCTCGTGATTTTCGAAGTCGACGACGACGAGCGATTCGATCGCGATGGGGAAGACCTCTTCTGCGAGGCGCTGGTGACGTATCCGCAGCTCGTGTTCGGGGCGGACATTCGCGTGCCGGGCGTGCTCGGCGAGCTCTCACTGCGGGTGCCGGCGGGCACGCAAAGCGGCACGGTATTTCACTTG
The DNA here is from genome assembly GCA_038250435.1 of Gemmatimonadales bacterium. Taxonomy (GTDB): domain Bacteria; phylum Gemmatimonadota; class Gemmatimonadetes; order Gemmatimonadales; family Gemmatimonadaceae; genus Gemmatimonas. The sequence continues at coordinate 226,846 of JBBSCJ010000001.1, forward strand.
CGCGGACGGGGCCTGCCGCGCGTGAATGCCACCGGTATCGGCGACCTGCATGTGAAGGTGCAGCTATGGACGCCGCAGGATGTAGCGGGGGAGCAGTCGTCGCTGATTACGCAGCTGGGCACGCTGCAGGGCAACGCACCGTCGCAGCGGGAGAAGGGATTCTGGTCCAAAATGAAGGAAGCGCTGGGTGCTTGAGTCGCCAGCCGGCTGGACCAGTGTGCGCGTTGCTCCCGGGACGGCGGCGGCGCGCGCGCGTGACCTGTGCCTGGCGGCGCTGTTCGCGGTGGGTGCGCAGGGTGTGCATGAAGACGGCGCCACGCTCGTCACGCACTTTCCGCCGGGCGCCGATCTCGAGGCGGTCCATCGGGCGATTACCGAAGCCGATGTCGAGGCAACGATCGAGACGGCACCCGTTCCGGATATCGATTGGAGCGAGGCGTGGAAAACGCGCATCACCTCCCATGAACTCGGACCACTGACGGTCTCCCCGCCGTGGTTGGCCGACGGTCGTGATCCGGCGAAGACGATCGTCATCGAGCCGGGGATGGCGTTCGGCACGGGTGAACATGCCACTACCCGGGGTGTGGTGCGCCTGTTGCCCGCCGTACTGCGTCCGGGGGACGTGGTCGCCGACCTTGGGGCGGGAAGCGCCGTGCTGGCCATTGCGGCCGCGAAGCTCGGAGCGTCCCGCGTTTATGCGATCGAGCTCGACGGGGAAGCGATTCCGGATGCCGAGTTGAACGTGGCGCGCAATGGCGTTACCGATCGCGTACACGTCTTCGAGGCCGACGCGGGCTCGTTGCTCCCACTGGTCGCGCCGGTGCGCGTGGTGCTCGCCAACATCATTTCGTCAGTGCTCGAGGAGCTGTTGCCGATTATCGCAAAGTCGCTCACGACGGACGGCGCGGCGATTCTGAGCGGGATGCTGTACGAGGAGCGTGACGCGATGCTCGCGGTACTCAGGCAGACCGGGTGGCGCGTGGTGCAGGAAGATGCGGAGGACATCTGGTGGTCGGTCTCGATCGTGAGGGGTTAGCGGCCGGGCTCCCGCAATTCGTTGCCCCCGAACCGTTCGCGGTCGGCACGTTGTGCACACTCGACGAGTCGGCAGCGCGGCACATGCGCGTGCTTCGCCTCGAGGCCGGCGCGCCGGTGGGGGTGCGTGACGGCTTCGGGCAGGTAGCCGCGGGCAAGCTGGTGCGCGTCACGAAATCGATGGCGCAGATCGAGATCGGCGAGGTGGTCCGCGTTGTGCCGCCGCCGGAGGTGCACCTGTTGGTACCGGTCGCCGACCGGGAACGCATGCTCTGGTTGGCTGAGAAGGCGTGTGAGCTGGCGTGCACGAGCTGGCGCCCCGTGCTCTGGCGCCGTTCCCGCAGCGTCTCCCCGCGCGGCGAGGGGATGAATTTCCAGTCGAAAGTGCGTGCCCGCATGGAAGGCGCGCTGGCGCAGAGTGAAGGGGCGTGGCTGCCGCAGCTGTTCCCCGAGGTCACGCTCGATCGTGCTTTACTCGGGGCACCCTCTGGCACACGTCTGGTGCTCGATCCCACCGGTGCACCCCTTGCGGGGCCGGGAGCTCAGCCGTTCGCGGCTCCGGTGGTCATGGCCGTAGGACCGGAAGGCGGCATGGAGCCGGACGAGCTGGCAGTGCTCCACGAAGCGGGCTTTCGTCCGGTGCGTCTGAGCTCCACGGTTTTACGATTCGAGACGGCCGCGATTGCAGCACTGGCAATCGCGAGGACCCTCCTCACCCCTCTCCCGGTAACGCGACATGTCTGACGTCTGCCTCTTCTGCCGTATCGCTTCAGGGGAGCTGCCGGTCTCACTGCTGGCCGAAAACGAGTATGCCGTGGCTTTTCGCGATCTGAACCCTCAGGCGCCGGTCCACGCACTGGTCATCCCACGTCGGCACATCGCCTCGCTGGCAGAAGCGGTAAGCGGCGCCGAACTGGGTGCGGTGATGCTGCTCTGCGCGGAGGCCGCGCGGCTGGAGAAGATCGCCGCCACCGGGTATCGCGTCGTGGCGAACACCGGCGAGGACGGAGGTCAAACGGTCTTCCATCTCCACCTGCATGTCCTTGGTGGGCGCGCCATGCATTGGCCGCCGGGGTAATCGCCGCAAAGCTCGGTGTGACTTGCACTTGACCTCTATCTTCACGTCGGGTAGGATTCAGGGCTGTCATGCGATCTATCAGGATTGTTCTTTCGCCGTGCCATCCGGCCGGCTGGTCTCACACGTTCACGCGTTCCTGAAACGCGATCCCAGGAGAGGTTCAGTTTGTCCGAAGTCATCATCCACGAGGACGAGAATTTCGAGCGCGCGCTCAAGCGCTTTAAAAAGAAGTGCGAGAAGGCGGGCATTCTCTCCGACTTGCGAAAGCATCGTCATTACGAGAAGCCGTCCGAGCGTCGTAAGCGCAAGATGAATGCGGCGGTCCGCAAGAATCGTCGTACCCGTCAGGGGTGAGTGATTCCGTAACGGCGAGCGGCTCCGCGCTGCTGGCGCGATTGCAGGCCGATCAGGCAACCGCTCGACGGGAACACCGCAAAGATCATGTGCTGCTACTTGGCATGGTCATCTCCGAAGTCAAGAATCGGGAGCTTGAACTCCGTCGCGAAGCCAACGACGATGACGTCACGGATGTCATCCGGAAAGGCATCAAGCGTCGCAGGGAATCCGTCGAGATGTACGCCAAGGGCGGACGTGTCGATCTCGAAGAAAAAGAACGAACCGAGGCACTGGCGCTCGACGTGTATCTGCCGGTGCAGGTCGATCCGGAAGAGGTACGGGAAGCGGTTCGGCAAGCGATAGCCGGCGGTGCCACCAACGTCGGCGCCGTGATGGCTCGCGTCATGCCGGTGTTCAAGGGTCGGACCGATGGCAGCGTGATCAACGGCATCGCGCGTGAGGAACTCGCGCGGGATTGAGTAGATGAACGCGCACGCGCTCGGCATTCTCGAATTTCCGCGGTTGCTCGCCTTCGTGGCCGGCCGGGCCACCTCCGCACCGGGTGCGGCGGCCGTGCGCGCACTTTCGCCACGTACCGACCGCCCGTGGATTGAAGCGGAGCATGCGCGGGTCGACGCGATGCGTGCCTTGGTGTCATCCGAGCACGGGTGGATCAGCGAACAGATTCCCGAGCTTACCGAGCCGCTGCGTCGGCTGCGCATCAATGGGCTTACCTGGAGCGCGCGTGAACTACTCCAGGGCGCGATGCTGCTCCGTTCGTCGCGCCGCACTCGTGATGCGCTGCGCGACCCGCGGCGTGCTGCATTCACGGTGGCCTTCCTCGCGCCATTCGCGGGCGCCCTGATAGACCTTCGCGCCCGTGAAGAGGCCATCGAGCGGGCCATCGCTGAGGACGGCGCCGTGAAAGACGACGCGTCGCCGGAACTGCGGCGTGTGCGCCGTGAGCTACGCCAGACGGAAGGACAGCTCGTACGGCTTCTCGAGCGCGAGATGACGAAGCTCGAGCCGCACCATCAGGTGAGCGATAGCTCGGTCACCATGCGCAATGGGCGATGGGTCATGCCGATGCGCCGTGAGGCCCGCGGCTATGTAGGGGGCATTGTGCATGACAGCTCAGGCACCGGCGCGACGATCTTCGTGGAGCCACCCGCCGCCGTTGAATTCGGTAATCGGGTACGCGAGCTTGAGATCGATGAGCAGCGTGAAGTGGAGCGCGTCCTCCGCGCGCTCACCGAGGAGCTGCAGCCGTACCATGCGGAGATGACGGCGGCGTACGAAGCGCTCATCGCACTTGACGCCTTGTACGCGCGCGCGCGTTATGCCATAGAGTCGCACTGCGCAACGTTGCGCTTTTGCGCGCCGGCGGAAGGACTCGCCATCGTCGAAGGTCGGCATCCGCTGCTGCTCTCACGTGGAGTACCGGTCGTGCCCTTTGACCTGGCAATGCACGCCCACGAGCGCACGTTGCTCGTCTCCGGACCCAACACCGGCGGCAAAACCGTACTGCTCAAAGCGCTCGGACTACTCACCGCGATGGCCCAGGCGGGTGTACCGGCGCCGGTCGGCGCCACGAGCATGCTTCCGGTCTACGATGATATTTTCGCCGACGTCGGGGATGAGCAGAGCATCGAAGCCAGTCTGTCCACGTTCAGCGCGCACCTCAAGAATCTTGGTGAGATACTCGAGAAGGCCACGCCCGAGTCACTCGTGCTGGTCGACGAATTGGGTTCGGGCACCGATCCGACCGAAGGCGCGGCGCTCGGCGCCGCCATTCTTGAGACACTCACTCGCCGCAACACGCTGACGATCGCGACGACGCATCTCGGGCAGCTCAAATTGCTCGCGACAGAAGTGACCGGTGTGGTGAATGCCTCGCTGCAGTTCGATGCTGTAGAGCTCGCGCCGACGTATCGCTTGCTCAAGGGAGTTCCCGGTCGGAGCTACGGCTTGAGCATCGCACGTCGACTACGATTGCCCGAGGAGGTGATCGTGCGCGCCGAGACGCGTGTCCCGCAGGGCGAGCGGGATCTCGCGGTCCTTCTGGCCGATGTGGAGGGACGCGAGGCGGGACTCGGCGAACGGGAGCGCCTCCTGCACCGTGAGCAGGAGACGTTGCGCTCACGCCTGGCCACCGTAAGCGACCGAGAGCTCAAGGCGCGGGAGAAAGAGCGGGATGCCGAACGGGCCGCCCGGCAGGAGGCGCGACGGTATTTGCTCGACGCGCGCGCGGAAGTGGAGCGCGTCATCGCGGACATTCGCGACAAGGCCGCAGTGAGCACGGAGATGCTTGACGGCGCCGCACGCGCGGCGCGACGAACCGTCGAGGAGGCGGCGGCGGCGCAAGGTGCCGCCGTTAACCGTGTGGAAGAGCAACGGACGCGAGAGTTGGCGCGGTCGCGAGAGCGGCGCGCGAAGCTGGCGGAGGCGCCAGGCCCCGGCGCGTCGACCGCCAGAGGTGGGGGGCGGACACCGGCCCCGCTGCAAGAGGGCGATACCGTGCTGGTCGGGACGCTTGGCGATAAAGCGGGACGGGTGCTGTCCGTCCGGGGGAAGGAGGCGCGCGTCTCGGTAGGATCGCTTTCGCTCTCGGTGCCTCTGTCCACGCTCACACGGACCGTCGCGCCTCCGCCGCCGACTGTCCGGATATCTCTCGCGGGTAGTCTGCCAGGCACAGAACCGGCACGCGAGGTGGATGTTCGTGGACTACGCGTAGAAGAGCTCGATGATCAGGTGATGCACGCGCTCGATGCGGCCATCCGCAACGACCTCCGCGAACTGCGCATCATTCACGGTAAGGGGACGGGTGCCCTGCGCGCGCGCGTGGGGGAGATGTTGAAGAAAGACACCCGTGTTGCCGCCTTTCGTCTGGGCGCGTGGAATGAGGGTGGCGACGGCGTCACTGTAGCCGAGTTGTCGTGACGGCGCTTGATTACCACATGCCCTTGTGTCGTCCGGCTCCCCGGTGATTGCTGACGAGATCGTCGAGCGCGTTCGCGCCGCAGCGGATATTGTGCAGATTATCGGCGAGTCGGTTCCGCTGCGTCGATTTGGCGGTGACTTTCGCGGACCGTGCCCGTTTCATCAAGGGGCCAAGCCGAATTTCTCGGTGTCGCAGAAGCGTGGCAGCTACCACTGCTTCGTCTGTCACGAAAGCGGCGACGTGTTTTCGTTTGTGCGTAAGCGTCTCGGGATGGATTGGCCGTCGGCGGTCAAGTTCATCGGTGAGCGCGTCGGCATCGAAGTCATCGATACGCCAGCGCGGGCTCAGGCGCCGGATCCCAACGCCCTTAACTGGGAAGTGCTGGCTGCGGCGGGGGAGTGGTTTCGCACGCAATTGCTCGATGCATCGATCGGCCAAGGGGCGCGCGACTACCTCGCCGATCGTGGCCTAAACGCCGCAGCACTTGAGCGATTCGGCATCGGATTTGCGCCGCGGGATGCGCAGGCGTTGAAGCGCTATTTGCGCTCATTGGGCTACGACGAAGCGCGCATGAGCGATGCAGGGCTGGTTGTCACCCGCGAGGGAGAGGCGGAGTCGCGCGTGCGCTTCCGTGGTCGCGTGATGTTTCCGATTCTCGATGAACTCGGGCACCCTGTAGGATTCGGTGGACGCGCCTTGGGTGATGACACCCCGAAATATCTGAACAGCCCCGAGTCGCACGTGTTCCAGAAGCGACGGACGCTCTACAATCTCCACACGGCCAAGCAGGCGATGCGACGCGCGTCGCGGGCGATTGTCGTCGAGGGTTATCTGGATGCGATTCGCCTCGTGCTTGCCGGGATCGACGAAGTCGTGGCCCCGCTGGGGACGGCGCTTACCGAAGAGCAGGCAGCGCTCCTCACGCGCTACGCCAAAGAAGTATTTCTGCTCTACGACAGCGACGAGGCTGGTCAGACGGCCACGTTCAAATCCGGAAAGGAGCTGTTGCGACACAAGGCGGCGGTGCGGGTGGTATCGCTTCCCGACGGTGAAGATCCCGACACGTTCGTGCGTACGCACGGACAGGCGGCGATGGAGTTGCAGCTCCGAAATGCCATCGATCTGTTCGATCGACAGGTGCAACTGCTGGAGCGTCGTGGCTGGTTCGCAGATCTGCGTCATCGCCGACGGGCTATCGACAAGTTGCTTCCCACCATCCGTGCGGCGCGCGATCCCCTCACGCATGATTTGTATTTGTCGCGTTTATCCGATGTCACGCATCTCGACAAGGCGACGCTCGCCGGCGAGGCGGACGAACCGCCCGAACGCCTGCGTCTTCCCGACGCACCGGTGGATCGCCAGCAGCCCGACCCGTTCGAGGATGAGCCACCGCCGCCGTACCACACGGGCGCACCAAGCGAGCCGGAGGCGCCGCCGATGCCGTTTGCCTCACGCATTCCATGGAAGGGGCGACGTGGCAAGACGGCTGCGCCGGAGTGGCGTTCCTCGGTGGTGCCCCCTCGCGTGACGCAGGACGAGCCGGTGGAGCGTTCGCTCGTGCGCGCGATGCTCATTGATCGCGGCACCGCTGAGCGGGTAGCGGAGCGGCATGCACCGGAGGATTTCCGTCATGCGGGCTATCGCGCCATTTTCACGGCCCTGCTCGAGGCCCCCGTGTCCGACGATCTCGAGCAGATCGCCGAGCGGCTCGATGCGCTGGCGCTGAGTACATTGAAGGTGCTTGTCCATGGGCCGGCACCACTCTCGCTCGAAGCCGCGGACATTGGGCTGAATATCATGCAGTTGGATGTGCGGCGGTTGGAGGGGCGCGTGGACGCCATACGTGCAGAAATGCGCAGCGCCACGCGTGAACGGCAGGATGCCCTGATGCGGGAGCGTCTTGAGCTCGATGCGGAGATCCGGCGACTCTTGCCGATCCGCAGTCCGCGGGCTAAACCCAAGGGATGGGGTGCGTCATGAGGCGTACCTCCCCCGCACTGGAGGTGCAGTGAATCAGGATCTGGAAGCGCTATTGCTTGTGCAACAGAACGACGAAGGTATTCGTGGAATCGAAGCGCGTCGTGACGCGCTGGCTCCGCGGATCACCGCACTCGACAAGGCGCGTCAGCGCGCCACCGAGGAGGTGGCGCGCTGCGAGGCGTCATTGCTTCGCGAGACGGAAAAGCAGCGCGTGCTCACTAGCCGCATCGTCGAGCATCGGGAACGGCACGACAAGAATGTCGAGGTACTCAACCAGGCGCAGAAGCTTAAGGAAGCCACCGCCGCCGCCGCGCAGGTGGAGTCCGCGCGGCGCGTGCTCGCGGAGGATGAGAGCGAGATGCTTGGCGCGAGTCGGCGCATCACGGACTTACGCACGCAGCTCGGCGCTTTTCAGGAAGTGCTGTCCGGTGTCAGCGCGGAGCAGGAGGAGGCACGTGCGTCGTTGCTCACCGAGCTCGCCGCCATCGACGCCGAATTGCAGGAGGCGCGGAGGATACGCGAGACCGCTGCGGAGCATATCGATCGTGCGCTGCTGCTCAAATATGATAAGGTGCAGGCGCGTCGTCGGAGTGCCGCATTGTTCGAGGTGCACGCGAACTTCGCGTGCGGAAGCTGCGATACCGCGATACCGGTGCAGCGCCGTCCCAAGATGGCCACGGGAACGATCATCGAGGTGTGTGAGGGGTGCGGTGTCCTGTTGTATCATCGGCCGACTCCTGCTCCAGTCGCCGGCTGACCACGCGCAAAGCGGCAACGCCAGCAAGTCGGGGAGATGAGGTAGGCGTCGCCTTGGCTGTCTGGGGCGGCGCCTTCGTCGTAGATTGGCTGTGTGACTGCCTCGATGGTTTCCCCCGGCGCTGCCGGCGCTTCTGCGAACAGTGCTTCAGGCGCCGGCCTGAACGGCGCGTCGGTCGCCCTCCGACCGGACACCCGCTGGATTACCGTCCCGCCGCCGGACGCGGACCAGGTACGGGCGCTGGTCACGCAGCTGTTGCTGCCGGAACCAGTGTGCCAGTTGCTCGTGGCGCGCGGTTATGGCGATCCGGAGGCGGCCAAACGATTCCTGCGGCCGCGTCTCGAACACCTGGCGCCACCGGACGCGCTGTTCGACCTCGATCGAGCGGTGGACAGGATCGCGAGCGCGGTGCGCGCGCAGGAGACGATCTTTGTGCACGGCGACTATGACGTCGATGGCATGAGTTCGACGGCGCTCATGGTGCGCGTGCTGCGCGGTTTGGGCGCCGGACATGTCGTAGCCTTTGTGCCCAATCGCCTCACCGACGGATACGATCTCGGGACGGCGGGTGTTCAGGCGGCGCAGCGCGCGGGAGCCACGTTGGTGATCACTTGTGACTGTGGCACGAGTGCGCGTGATGCCGTCTCCATGCTCAATGCCAGCGGCATTGATGTCATCATCACTGATCACCATCTCCCCGGCTCCGCGTTGCCGGAGGCGTACGCGGTGTGCAATCCCCGGCGGGCCGAATGTCGATCGCCCGACAAAGATCTTGCGGCAGTCGGTGTCGCGTACAAGATCGCGCTGGCGCTGTGTGATGCGTTCGGCGTATCGCCTGCGCTCGCGCACCAGCAGCTCGACCTCGTGGCGCTTGCCACGATCGCCGACGTCGCGCCGTTGCGTGGAGAGAACCGCGTGATGGTACGGTACGGGCTGAAACTGCTCGCCGAGACCACGCACCCCGGACTGCGGGCGCTGATGCGTTCCTCGGGGCTCGACGGCAAGCCCCTCACCGCCGGGCGCGTCGGCTTTGTACTGGCGCCGCGCCTGAATGCCGCCGGGCGTCTGGCCGACGCTACACTGGGCCTCAAGCTGCTACTGTGCGAACGGGAGGACGAGGCAAACGTCATCGCCCGCGAACTCGAGGAGCTTAATCGCTCGCGGCAGGAGCTGGATCGTGCGGTGCTCGACGACGCGATGCGACAAGTCGAAGCGCCCGGGATGCGCGATCGGTACGCGCACGTCCTCTCGCGCGAAGGATGGCACGCCGGGGTCATCGGCATCGTGGCTTCGCGCATCGTGGAGCAGACGGCGAGGCCGGCGGTTCTCGTCGCGGTCGACCACGGCATCGGTAAGGGCTCTGGTCGCTCCATCAGCGCCTTCGACCTGCATGGAGCCCTCGGCGAATGTGCGGGCCATTTCCAGCGGTTCGGTGGACACCGGGCAGCGGCCGGTCTCACGATGGATGCTCGTCACCTCCCCGCCTTCGTCGAGCAGTTCGACGCGGTGGCCCGCACGCGCCTGTCGGCCGATGATCTTGTGCCGCAGCTGCGTGTTGATCTCGACGTGTCACTCGGCATGGTGGGCGACGAACTCGAGAAGCTGGTGCGCCACTTCGAGCCGTTCGGCGTGGGAAATCCGGCGCCCGTGTTCCGCGCCGCCGGCGTGCGAATGTCGGGTGCCCCGCGGAAGATCGGCGCTGACGGGTTGCGCCTCTCGCTTGAGATGCCGGATGGCGGCATTGACGGTATCGGCTGGGGGATGGCGCCGCGTGCCCATCTCCTTCATGTGTCCCGTCCGCTCGAGCTCGCGTTTCGTCTCGAGCGCGACGAATACCGCGGCCTGTCGCGCCTGCAATTGCGCGTCGCTGACTTCCGGAGCTGATGCATGCGGATCATATCCGGACGCTGGCGTGGGCGTCGACTCGCGGCGCCTCCAGGCAATCTTATCCGTCCTACCGGTGATCGCATTCGGGAGGCGTGGATGAGCATCGTTCATGCGCGGCTTCCCGAGGCACGCGTCGTCGATCTGTGTGCCGGCAGTGGCGCCCTGGGACTCGAGGCACTCTCCCGCGGGGCCGCCGTCTGTGACTTCGTCGACTCGTCCCCTCGCGCCCTGCAGGTGCTCCGGGCCAACATTGAAGCGGTAGGCGGTCACCCCGAGGCGCACGTGCATCGTGACGAGGCGGTACGTTTCGCCACCGGGTTGGCGGCTGGAGCATATGACGTGGCGTTCGCGGATCCGCCGTATGCCTCGGATATCGCTCTCCGTCTGGCCGAGCAGTGGCTTGCCGTGCCCTTTGCGGATGTGTTTGGAATCGAACACCCGGCGTCGATCGCCATGCCCGCCATCGGCGAGACACGCCGATATGGAATCACCGCCCTCACTTTCTTCCGTACCTCGCCCTCGTGACGTCTCCGCCTGTGAACAGCAAAGAGCGAATTGCCCTGTATGCCGGTTCCTTCGATCCGATCACGCATGGCCACGAGGACTTGATCACCCGGTCGCTCACCTTCGCGGATCGCCTCATCGTCGCGGTCGCGCACAACGTGAACAAACAGGCGCTGTTCACCGTGGAAGAACGGACGGCGTTCATTCGTGCCGTCAGCGGAGACGATCCGCGGATTGAGGTGCGGGCCTTCACCGGCCTGCTGGTGGATTTTGCGCGTGAGACGCACGCGAGCGTGAATGTGCGCGGTTTGCGTGCCGTCAGCGACTTCGAATACGAGTTTCAGATGGCGCTGATGAATCGGCACCTGCTCCCCGCGATGGAAACCGTATTCATGACACCGTCGCTGGACACGACGTACATCAGCTCCAGTATGGTTCGCGAAGTGGCACGATTCGGCGGTGATGTCTCGGGGCTGGTCCATCCGATCGTCGCCTCGGCATTGGCGACCCGCTTTGCCGAGACCGCAACCAAGTGACACCGGTCACGTCGGAGCCTAAGAGCGTGTTCCTTCAAAACGTGCATGCGCGGGCAGGCTTGTCGCCGCGCACGATGCTGTTTCCCGAGGCGACCGATCTCCGTACCGTGCAGGCGGTGGTCTCGTTACAGAAGTTGGGCTCCGTACGGCCAGTGCTCGTCCGACGCGGGGATGCTCCGACCGGCGTCGTGCCGGCCGGAGGGATTCTCATGATCGATCCGCTCACCGATGCGCGCACGCCTCGAGTGGTCGAACATCTGCTGGCGCGCCGCAGTGCCAAGGGACTCAGCCGCGAAGACGCCGAGCGGCTCGCTCGCGATCCGCTCTATTTTGCGGACAGCCTCGTGGCGCTCGGCGAAGCGGATGGCTGCGTGGCAGGAGCGATGCACACCACTGCCGATGTGCTGCGCGCCGCGATCTGGACGATCGGCGCGGCACCCGGCGTGCGTACGGTCTCGTCGTCGTTCTACCTGCTCCTGCCGGCGTTTCGCAATACGGAAGACGAAGTGCTCACGTTCACCGATTGCGCGGTCATTCCCGATCCTACGGCTCGTCAGCTGGCGGATATCGCGCTCGCCGCCGCCCACGACCGGCGTCGAATCGTCGGTGACGAGCCGCACGTGGCCTTCCTTTCGTACAGCAGCATGGGCAGCGCCGACGGGCCATCGGTGAGCAAGGTGCGCGAAGCGGTCGCATTGGTGCGCGAGGAAGCCCCGTCGCTGGTGATGTCCGGAGAATTGCAGGCCGACGCGGCGCTTATTCCGGAGATCGCGCGACGGAAGGCGCCTGGGGAAGCCGCCGGAGGAACGGCCAACGTCCTGGTATTCCCGTCGCTCGACGCCGGAAATATTGCCTACAAGCTGGTGCAGCGGTTGGCTGGCGCAATAGCGATTGGGCCCATCCTTCAGGGTCTCGCTAAACCGTGCAGCGACTTGTCGCGCGGCGCGACGGCCGACGACATTGTACATGTGGCAGCGATGACGGCGCTGCAGGCAGAGCGGCGGAGCGCGCCCGCGTTGTAGCTTTTTTCTTCCTTCACCGAGTATCGCCGCATGAGCTTTTCCCTGGAGCGCACCGACGACGTCCTGATCGTCGATGTCGATGGACAGTTGGTCGTCACGAATCGGCAGGAGTTCAAGCAGGCGATCCTGGATGCGGTCGAGCAGGGTGCGAAGACCATCGTCATCGACTTCACGCGTGCCGGTTACATCGATAGTTCAGGACTCGGCGCCTTGGTCTCGCTCAGCAAGCGTGTGCGCGACGCCGGCGGGGATCTGCGTCTCGTCGGGCTCAACGACGATCTGCGTACGCTGTTCGAGCTTACGCGGCTGGATGCGCTGTTTCCGCTGTACGCCTCACGCGCTGACGCGCTCACGGCACGCTGAGCTCCGTGGCCGCTCGCCTCTCGGTACGTCACGTCTCGATGGCGGCCCCCTCCCTGCGGGCTTCCCAGGTCCAACAGTGGATGATTGCGTCCGAGTTGGCGCGCATTACCGCTGTGGTGGAAGCCATCGTCGCTCTGTGCGAGGCTGGCGGCTTCTCCGACCGGCAGTGCCGGCTTAACGTGCCCGTCGCCGTGACCGAGGCGCTGGCCAACGCGATCATTCGCGGAAACAAGAGCGACCCGGCACGCGCGGTGCGTGTCACCGTCATTCTTCAATCGGAACGTCTGACCGTGGACGTGCTCGACGAGGGACCGGGTTTCGATCTCGAACGCCTCGTGCAGTCGCCGGACGACGCGGACTGGTATGCGCGCGAAGATGGCCGCGGGGTGTTCCTGATGCGCGAACTCATGGACCATGTGCAGAGTTTCTGCGCAAGCGATGGCTCGGGTCATCGCCTGCGCCTGATGTTGCACCGCCTGTGACGGTAATGCCCGTGACGGAGATCGCCGACCTCCTGGCTGCGTACCACGAAGTCACCGCGCGCCAGGCGGCGGTGTGGGAACGACGCGAAGCCAAGGTGCCGCCGGTGTTGCTCGGCGCGTCATCCGCCGAGTTCGCCGAGCGCACCGAAGCCGGTGCATCGGCGTGGGATGTCGCGTCGTGGGCGCGGGCGCACGACGTGCACACCCTGCTCGTCACTACCGGCGACCGGGTCGGTTGGCTGTTTGTCGAACCCGGGGGCTCCGCAGGCGATGAACGACTGCTCGGCCGATTGGTACCGCTGGTGCGTCGGCTGACCCGCGAGCGTGACGGCGCGACCCAGGAACTGGTGGAGCGGTACGAAGAGATCAACCTGCTGTACGCCATCGGCGAGCTGCTCGGCGGATCCACCTCCGTCGAGGACGTAGCCGATACCTTGCTACGCGAATTAGCGCTCACCGTTGGTGCTTCGCGCGCGGTCTTCCTGCAGGCACATCGCACGCGCGGTGTACTCGAGCCGATCGCGTCGCTGGGGTTGCGCGATCAGCGTTACCCTGCGCTGTCATTCGATGACATCTCGCACATTGCGGTACGGGCGTGGCGCATGGCCGGTGTCTGCACCGACGACGGGGCGGCGGCGCACGCCGGCGATGCCGTGCTCAGCGTGCATGGCGAACCGTTGATGGCCGTGGCCATCACTCGTCCCTCCGCCAGCGTGCTCATCACCGGAACGCACGCTATCGCCACACGGCGCGGCAGCGCGGCCACCGACGCCGGCGCGGGTTCACCTCTCGGTGTGCTGGTCCTGGCCTTGCCCGACGGTGGAGCGCCGTTCACTGCCGGTGATCGCAAGCTCGCGTTGGCCGTGGGCTCGCAGATCGGTACCGCGATGCACAACGCGTCACTCGTGCGTGCAGCCGTTGAGCGGCAGCAGCTGCTGCGCGAGATGCGTCTCGCGCACGATATGCAGCTCAAGCTGTTGCCGAAGCCTACCGTGGTCCGGCCCGAAGCGCGAGCGGCGGCCCGCGTGGTCCCGGCCGAAAGCGTCGGGGGTGACTTCTTCGTGCTTGCCCGTCTTGATCGCGATCGGACCGGAGTGCTCATCGGGGATGTCTCGGGGCACGGGTATCAGGCCGCGCTGGTGATGGCACTGGCTTTGAGTGCGGCGGCGATTCACGTGCAGGCGGCCTTCGATCCGTCCATCGCGCTCGAGGCGGTGCAGCGTTCGCTCCTCGACGAGCTCACGTCAACGGAAATGTCGCTGACGATTTGTTACGCGGTGATCGACAGCCGCGCGCAGGAGCTGCGATTCGCAAACGCCGGGCATCCGCACGCTTTTCGCCTTGGGGCTGACGGGCACAGCACGCGACTGATGGCGGTCGCCCCTCCGATCGGCTTCAGTGACATGCCCATCGAGGAGTGTGTGATGTCGTGGCGCAGCGATGACCGATTGGTGCTTTTTACCGATGGCATCATCGACGCGCGCGACGAATCCGGACGGCGACTCGGTGAAGATGCCGTGTTACGCATGCTTGGGAGCATGACGCACGGCGAGTCCCCCGAGGAGATTCTGGCGGCGCTGTTCACGCAGGTGGATGATCATGCCAGCGGCGCGACCTTTCGGGATGATCTGGCCGCTGTCGTCGTGGACCGATGCCCGTGAACCACCATTCGGCGGTGGTGCTGCTGCTGCACCAGTACATGAGAGCTACATGAGTCCTGGACCACGTCGTATCAAAGGGGGCGCGCGTGCGCCAGGCGCCCTGCCACCCGCACGCAAGCGCTTCGGTCAGCATTTCCTGAAGGACAGTCGTGTACTCGACAGCATCGTCACGGCTCTCGGTCCACTGGAGCAGCGTACGGTAGTCGAAATCGGACCCGGACGTGGTGTGCTGACCGATCGCCTGGTGGAGCGGGCCGGGCGCGTCATCGCGATCGAGGTCGATCGTGACCTCGTGCAGCATCTGCGTCTGCGCTACGCAGACAAGCCGAACGTCGAGATCGTGGAAGCCGATGTGCTCACGGTCTCGCTCGGGGCGCTGGCGGGCGAGTCATATGTCCTGGCCGGCAATGTCCCATATTACATCACTACGCCCATTCTCTTTCATGCGCTCGAGCATCCGCGACCCGACATCGCGGTGTATCTCGTACAGAAGGAAGTTGCCGAACGTATGAGCGCGCCTCCCGGAGACCGGATTTACGGGGCGCTCAGTGTGAACCTGCAAGCGTTCGCGCAGGTGGAGTTGCTGCGGCGCGTGCCACCCAGTGCGTTCAACCCGCCACCAACCGTCGATTCCGCGGTCGTGCGCGTGAAGCCCCGTGCCGATCAGGTGATTGAGACGGAACTGGAAGCGCGCTTTCGCTCGTTCGTCGTGCAGGCGTTCGGTTTGCGCCGCAAGCAGCTTCTGCGCGTGGTGCGCACCATCACGGCACTCGAAGCCGATGCGGCGCTGGCGATGGTTGCGTCGTGCGGACTCTCGCCTGAGGTCCGTCCGGAAGTGTTGTCACCGGAGCAGTTTGCACTGCTGGTGCGTGCGCACGTCGCGCTTACGCCACGCTCGAGCTGATCACCGGATTGGTGAGGGCGAAGGACAGCCCCTCCAGTTCCATGGCCATGTTGACCGATTTGAGGGACACGTGCGGAGGCACCATGATCTGCGTCGGGGCGAAGTTCAGGATGGCGCGAATCCCCGCCTTGACGATCCGGTCCACCATCGCCTGGGCATCGTCGGACGGGATCGCGAGCACGGCGATGGGGACATCTTCGCGCAGCACGTCGGCTTCCAGCGACTGAATATCTCGCACGATGGCCTCACCCCACGGGTGGCCGATTTTCTCGGCGCTCTTATCGTACACGCCGACGATGCGAAAACCGCGCTGCCAGAAACCGCGATAGTTCGCGAGAGCTGCGCCGATCTTGCCTGCGCCGATAATGACCACCTTCCATTCCCGTTCGAGTCCGAGGATCTCGCGCAGGCGCGCCGTCAGCTCATGCACAGGGTAGCCGAGGCCGCGCTTCCCGAAGGAACCGAAGAAGGAGAGGTCCTTTCGGACCTGGGCGGGCGTCGTCCCGCACAGATGGGCCAACTCGTCGCTCGAGGCGGTCTGTTGGCCCTTCGTATCGAGGTCTTCGAGGTACCGGAGGTACATCGAGAGACGGCGGACAGTAGAATCGGCGATGCGTTTCACGTCGTCGGTCGGCTTGTGAAAATCTTCACAAAGGTAGGCGCACTCGTCCGGATTTGCCAGCGGTGGAGGTTCGCGAGCTATCTTCCCGCGTATGCATACGCCGCGTTCAACTACGCTTTCGGCCCGGGCCGCCCAACGGTTGGCAGAGGGACCGCTCGACGCGCTTACGCTCATGCGTGACGTCTGTCGAGTCGAACGACTCCACGAGGACGCGGCAGAGCGAATGGCCGAGGCGCTGCTCACGAGTCATCCGGAATTCGAACGGCTCCTCAGCGGACACTGGGCGCTTAGGGCCGATGCGTCGCCGTTCCCCTCGACCGGCGGCGGCAATGAGGTGACGGCACGCGATGCAGCCGGCGATGACGCCGCGCCGCTGTCGCTCAGGAACGTCCCCTTCGCGGTGGTGGATGTCGAGACAACCGGTAGCCGCGCTGGCGCAGGCGATCGTATTACCGAGATCGCGATCGTTCGGGTTTGCGGCGGCGCCATCGTCGATGTGTATGCGCAATTGGTGAATCCCGAGCGCTCCATCCCACCGTTCATCACTCAGCTCACACAGATCTCGTGGGCGATGGTCAAGGACCAGCCCTGTTTCCGGGACGTCGCGGGGGAAGTCACGAAACGGCTCTCGGGGCACGTCTTTGCGGCGCACAATGCTGCCTTTGACTGGAAGTTCGTGAGCGAGGAGCTTTCCCACGGCGTCGGGCACAGGCTGTCGGGACCACGACTTTGTACGGTACGGATGGCGAAGGTCATGCTCCCTGCGCTGACCCGTCGCTCCCTCGACCATGTCGCCCGGCACTTCGGCATCGAATTCGGTTCGCGTCACCGAGCCGAGGGGGACGCGTTCGCCACGGCGACCGCACTCCTTCGCATGCTCGACGTCGCCGCAGAGCAGGGGATCACCTGCTGGAACAGCTTACATCGCCGACTCACCACCCCATCCACTCGGCGCCGCCAGAAGGCCAGTGATCGCCGTCGCCGCGCCTTCCCCCTCCCCGCCTCCGAGGATCACATCGCGTGAGCTTCCCGCACCCATTGCTCGACACCCGCACCCTCGGCCGGTGGCGCATCCATGCGATTCAGGCGGGCGGGCAACAGCTCGACGGCGGGGCCATGTTTGGCGTGGTCCCGAAAACGTTATGGGAAAAGCGCCTTCCCGCCGATGCGAAAAACCGCATTCCCATGGGCATGCGCTGTCTGCTGGTGGAGCACGACGACGGGTTGATCCTGATCGACACCGGTCTTGGGAACAAGGAGAACGCCAAGTTTCACGAGATCTACGGGATCGAGAATGCGGGGGAGGAGGGGCGCACCGCGCTGGAGGCGGGGCTACGGCTGGCCGGATTCACCCCCGACGATGTCTCGCTCGTGATCAACACGCATCTCCATTTCGACCACGCCGGTGGTAATACGTGGCGGTCGCCGAGCGGCGAAACGATTTCAGCGTTCCCGAACGCCCGCTATATGGTTCAGGGTGGTGAGCGGGAGTACGCCGATCGCGCCAACGAGCGCACGTCGGCGAGCTATTTTCCCGCCAACTGGGCGTCGATCGTAGCCGCTGGGCGCTTCGAATTCCTGACAGGTGCGCAGGAGGTGGCGGCGGGGGTGTTCGTGCGCCCGACGCCCGGGCACACCCCTTATCATCAGAGCGTCGTGCTCCGCTCGGGCGGGGAAACCGCATGCTTTCTGGGCGACGTGGTCCCCACGGCGCATCATCTGCCGCTGCCCTGGATCATGGGCTATGACGTCGAGCCGTTGGTGACGCTCGAATCGAAACGGGCACTTCTCGCTGATGCGGTGCGGGAAGACTGGCTGTTGGTGTTTGAGCACGACGCCCATGTGGGGTTCGGCCGGGCCATGCACGACGGCAAGGCGTATCGCCTGCAGGAGACCGAAGCACGCCCTACCACTTGACCTTATTGCTAAAGGCTCTACTTTTCCTTGGTTAGCTGTTGGATGATGCACAATCGAGAAGCGAGACGGCAGCGACGCCCTCTCCACCCTTCGGCCCTCACGTCAGGCGCGGTCCTGCGGAGGTGAGCTGCCGGCGTCCCATCGACACGGTTTCCAAGCGTTGCGCCTTTGGCGTATTTGCGCGGTGCACTGTTTGCGACGCGGACCCTGCACAGGGTTCGCGTTTTCTGTTTCTTCTACCGGAGTACGGCCTATTCAGGATTCCACGAAGCGTCCGCCACGGGTGAACCGGCAAATCCGGATCAGTCCCGTTCGCGTGATCGCCGCCGACGGTGCACAGCTCGGCATCATGGAAGTCGATGTAGCACTCGCCCAGGCTGTTGAGCAGGGGCTGGATCTCGTCGAAGTGGCAGCAGCGGCTCGGCCGCCCGTTGTCCGCATCATGGACTTCGGCAAGTTCAAGTTCGAACAGGCCAAGCAGGCTCGTATTGCGAAGAAGAAGCAGCATGTGATTCATCTCAAGGAGGTCAAGTACCGCCCTGGGATCGACGATCACGATTTTGAAACGAAGACCCGCCACGCACGGCGGTTTCTCGAGGAAGGCAACAAAGTGAAGGTCACGCTGATGTTTCGCGGCCGGCAGATTGCCCATCCTGAGTTGGGACGTCAGGTGGTCGATCGCGTGTCACAGGAACTCGCCGATCTGGCCAAGGTCGAGAGCGCACCCTCGATGGAAGGGAAGTCGATGACGATGATCCTCGCGCCGAAGTAAGCAGCGCGTGATCCATGAAGGGCCGCTTTACCAAAAGCGGATTACCGCAGCCGTGAGCGTAACATGCCAAAGATGAAAACCCACAGCGGCGCCAAGAAGCGCTTTTCCGTGACGGGCACGGGAAAGGTGCGGCGCCTGAAGGCGTACAAAAGCCACATCCTGACCAAGAAGACGTCGAAGCGTAAGCGCAACCTGCGTCGTCCGACCATCGTCACGACCAACGGCGAAG
The DNA here is from genome assembly GCA_038250435.1 of Gemmatimonadales bacterium. Lineage (GTDB taxonomy): Bacteria > Gemmatimonadota > Gemmatimonadetes > Gemmatimonadales > Gemmatimonadaceae > Gemmatimonas. Next base: position 245,872 of record JBBSCJ010000001.1, read on the forward strand.
CGAAGCGTATCAAGCGTCTCATTCTGGCCTAAGGAACTACCATGCCCCGCGTCAAATCAAACGTCGTCCGCCTGAAGCGGAAAAAACAGATCCTCAAGCATGCGAAGGGCGCCTTCGGCGGCCGCTCCAAGCTTTGGAAGGCTGCGAAGGAGACCGTCGAACGTGGCTGGCGTTACGCCTACCGCGACCGCAAGAACAAGAAGCGTGATTTCCGCCGTCTCTGGATCGTGCGTATCAACGCCGCTGCCCGCATGCATGACATGACCTATAGCGCTTTCATCAACGGCCTGCATGCGTCCGGCATCGAGATCGACCGCAAGGTGCTTGCCGATCTCGCGGTGCGTGAACCCGAAGCCTTCGCGGCCATCGCGGAACAGGTACGCAAGACCATCGAAAGCGCGAAGACTGCGGCGTAGGCTACGCGCGATCGGTTATGTTGCGGGGCCGGCATCCATCGGATGCCGGCTCTTTGTTTCACGGCTCTTCGACCTCTCCTCGTGCAACTTTCCGAGTACCTCGCCCGGGCCGATGCTCTCGCGCTCGACGCACGTCAGCTGCTCGAAGGCCTCGACCCCGCCACGCGGCTCGACGCCGCGAAAGGCCAGCTCAACGCGCTCAAGGACGACCGCCTTGCGACGCTGCAGACCGGACTGCGCGACCTGCCGGCCGAAGCGCGTCGGGAGGCCGGCTCCGCGTTCAACACACTCAAGCACCACCTTCAGGCCGGCCTTGAGGCGTTTGCGGCACGGCGGGCGTCGGAGCGCGGTTCCGGTGCCTTTGACGGGACGATGCCGGCGCGGGATTCGTGGCGCGGATCCCTGCATCCGGTCACCCTCGTGATCGACGAGATCTGCGAGATCTTTCACGAGCTCGGGTTCACCGTTGCGCTCGGTCCGGAAGCCGAAACGGAGTTCTACAACTTCGGTGCGCTCAACTTTCCGCCCGACCACCCGGCGATGGAGTTGCACGATACGCTGTACCTCGGTGAGGACACGCTGCTGCGCACCCACACCTCACCGGTGCAGGTGCGCACGCTGCAGCAATATGCGCCGCCCGTGCGGGTGCTCGCGCCCGGTCAGGTGTATCGCCGCGATTTCTTCGATGCCACGCACGCCCCGGCATTCATGCAACTCGAAGGTCTTGCCGTGGATGAAGGCATCTCGTTCGTCGACCTCAAGGCCACGCTGGGCGAGTTTGCACGACGCTTTTACGGGGCGTCGCGTCGCGTGCGCTTCGGACCGTCGTACTTCCCCTTCGTGGAGCCGGGTGCGCAGATGGACGTCGAAGTGGATCTCAATGATGGGAAGGGACTGCGCTGGGTGGAGATTCTGGGATGTGGCATGGTCCATCCCACCGTGATCGAAGCGGCTGGACTCGACAGCGAGAAGTTCACCGGATGGGCCTTTGGCATGGGGCCGGCGCGCATCGCCATGTCCCGCTACGACATCAGCGACATCCGCGTACTCTACGACTCTGACGTGCGTTTCCTGGAGCAGTTCGCCCGATGATCGTTTCGCACGAGTGGCTCAAGGAGTTCGTTCCGCACGACGTTTCCGCACAGGATATCGGCGACGCGCTCAGCCGGCACTGTGTGACGCTCGACCGCCTCGAGTGTATCGGCGCCGATTTGTCGTCGTTCGTGGTGGCACAGGTTGTCGAAGCGGGGCGTCATCCGAATTCAGATCATCTCTGGGTCACCAAGGTGGACGACGGCACCGGCACGTTGCTCGACGTGGTCTGTGGCGCTCCGAATGTCGTGGCGGGAAACAAGTATCCGTTTGCCCGCACGGGCACGGTTATGCCCGGCGGCCTCAAGATCGAGAAGCGAAAAATTCGCGGCGAGACCTCCAACGGCATGTTGTGTTCACCGCGTGAACTTGGGCTGGGACAGGAGCACGAAGGCATCATGACGCTCGAGACCGCCGCCGTGCCGGGCACCTCAATACTTGACGTGCTACCGGCCGGCGATGCCAGGCTTCACCTCGATGTCTTGCCGAACAGGCCCGACCTGCTCTCGCACCGCGGCGTGGCGCGCGAGATCGCCGCCATTACCGGTGCGCCGTTTTCGGCGATGCCCTTGCACGATGTCGATGTCGTGCTCACGCACGTGCCGGAGGTGACGGGGGAAACGACCGCGACCGCTGACGGCGTGACCGTGCGGATCGAGGACAGCGCGAGTTGCCCGCTTTATGTCGCCGTGGTTCTTCGGGATGTGAAGGTCGGGCCCAGCCCGGTGTGGCTGACGCAACGACTGGAAAGCATCGGCCAGCGCAGTATCAGCAACGTGGTGGACGCCACGAACTACGTGCTGCAGGCATTCGGCCAACCGGTCCACGCGTTCGATCTCGCGAAGCTATCGAAGGCCAGCATCGTTGTCCGCCCCACGCTTGAGGGGGAGTCGATCACCACGCTCGACGGCATGCAACGCGAGTTGCCGGCCGGCACGACGGTCCTCGCGGATGGAGAACGGCCGACCGCGCTTGCGGGCGTGATGGGAGGCAATATTTCGGAAGTGGGCGACGCGACGACCGACGTCCTGCTCGAAGTGGCGCACTTCGATCCGCGCTTCGTGCGCCGTGTGCGTCGTATGACGAATCTCTCCACCGACGCGAGCTACCGATTCGAGCGGGGTATCGACGCGGGGGCCCTCGGCGACGTGGCTCTGCTGGCCGCCGCGCTCATCGTCAAAGTGTCGGGTGGACATGCGTCGGCGATTCTTCGCGTCGGCCGCGCGCCGCGATCGACGTCGCCGATTTCCCTACGTCCGTCGCGCCTTGAGCGGGTGCTGGGGGCCGCGCTCAGCGTGGACGAGATTACGCGTCGATTGGAGTCGATTGGCTGCACGGTGATCGCTGCAGGCGAGGCGCTGCACGTGCAGTCGCCGTCGTGGCGTCACGATCTTCTGCGCGAAGTGGATCTGATCGAGGAGGTCGCACGCCTGGTAGGGTTTGACGCGCTTCCCGACGAACTGCGTCCGTTTCGCGCAGGCTCGGCACCCGACCATCCGTTACACTTGGCCGGCCGTCGCGTGCGGGACGCGCTCGTCGGAGCGGGGCTCGCCGAAGTGCGTCCGATGCCGTTCACGTCAAGCGGCACCGAGGGCACGCCTCGCGTACGGAATCCCTTGGCCGACGATGAACCGTTTCTGCGGGCTTCGCTCCTCGACACGCTGTCGCGTCGTGCGGAGTACAACCTCTCGCGCATGCAGGGCAACATCCGTCTGTTCGAGATCGGCAATGCGTTTGTCGCCTCGCAGAGCCGACTGCCGCACGAGGATGTCCGTGCGGCCCTGTTGATCATGGGCTCGCGCCGTCCACCGCATTTCACGGAACCACAGCCACCGGCCTTCGACGCCTGGGATGCAAAGGCGCTGGCCGCGCGCATGGTGTCGGCAGCATTTCCGGGTGCCGCCATCGCGTTCGGCGAAGGAAGCGACGACGTCATCTGGACGCTCAACCTCGACGGGCGTGGCGAAGTCGGCACGGTGCGTCGCCTCGCACTCGACCGGCCGGTGTGGGCCTCCGACGCGTACGGCGTTGAGGTAACACTTGGGCGCATCACCTCCGGTGACGTCGCCGCCGCAGGGATGCACGCGCATGGAGCGTCCGGTGCTCACGCTCCGGCACCGTCGGCGGACATTCGTTTCAAGGCGTTGCCAACATCACCCGCCGCCGAGTTCGATCTGGCGTTGCTCGTGCCCGACCACGTGGCGGCGGCCGTCGTCGAGGAGTCGTTGCAGCGCGCAGGTGGCGAATTGCTGGAGCGGATCGCACTCTTCGACGAGTTCCGCGGGGCTGGTGTGCCGGATGGTCATCGCAGTCTGGCATGGCGATTGACGTTCCGACACCCCGAGCGCACTCTCCGCGACAAGGAGATCGACGGCCGTCGTGCGCGTCTGTTGGAGCTCCTTCATCAGGAACTGGGAATCCGACCGCGTGCGCCCTGAAGTGACCGCCTTCCGCGAGCTTGACACGCTCGTTCGCAATCTCGGCGACCAGCTCGCCGGATATCGGCGGCGGGCTCTTTCGGCTGAGGCGCGAACGCGTGAGCTCGAGCAGCGCGCGGAATCACTTGACGAAGCATTGCAGGCGGCGCGGGCCGAGGCGGTCGTCGCGCACACCGCGAGAAGCACGCTGCAGGTTCAGATACAAGAACTGGCGCAGCGTGAACTCACCGCGCGCAGCCAACTGGAGCGCGCGCACATTGCGTTCGCTGCAGCAACCGAGGCCGCTACTCCGCAAGCGGTGGAGAGTGAGCTCGCGCGGGAGAATCAGCGACTGCGCGCACGCTTGGCGGAGGCGCATGAGCGAACCGGGCAGTTGGCTGACCGCGTACGGTTCCTGCGCCAACAGACGGGCCTGGGAGCTGAGCGATGATCATGGATCAGAAAAGCGTTATCAGGGTTCGCATCATGGGCGAGGAGTACACGCTTCGTACCGAGGCGTCATCGGATCATACCAAAGCAGTCGCGGAACACGTTGACCGGACGATCCGGGCCATCATGAACGGCGGCGGCGCGGTGGAGACGCTCAAAGCCGCCATTTTGGCGGCGCTGCAGATTACCGACGAGCTCTTTCGTGAACGAGCCGCGAATGAATCGATGACGTCGGATATCCGGCAGCTCGCATCGGACATTCGGCCGTTGCTCCCGCCGGCGAAGCGCGGCGACGACAGCAGCGCGGCCTGAGGCGGTCGGTCGAGGAGGTGCGCCGGTTGCGGCCTCTTCCCCTGAGCCCTACGTTCCAAAGGTTAGCGGTACGAATGACCAAAACCGCGAGTCGCGGCGACCCGAGCGTTTCCTCAGTTCGGGACGCCCTGCGAATCACGGTTTCACTCGTTCCCGCACTTTCCTCTATAGATCACGATCAAGAACCCGCGTACGGATGCGGTGGAGCATAGATCCCCATGGGAGACTTTCCCGCTGCGGCGCTTTTCGGCGTCCTGGGACTGCTCTCGGCTGTCGTGGCATTTGTGCTGGGACGACAGGCGGGACGGAAGGTTGAGGTCGCTGAACAGCGCCGCGCCAAGGCTACGGCCGAGGAGAGCGCTGCGCGCGTGCTCGACGAAGCGCGACGTGAGTCGGAGACGCTCCGCAAGGGTGCGATAGTCGCGGGCAAGGAAGAAATTCTGTTGCTCCGGGAAACGCACGAGCAGGAGTTTCGTCAACGACGGGCCGAGGTGGAGCGCGAAGAAAAGCGCGTGAGCGAGCGGGAAGGACATCTTGATCGGGCACGCGATTCGATGACCGCTCGCGAAACCGAGCTGCAGAATCGAGTCACGAGTCTGGGCAAGCGTGAAGCGGCCGCGGGGTCGCGTGAGGCGGAGCTCGAGAGCCTGCTTGGTGACGAGCGTCGCAAGCTCGAACAGATCGCCGGACTGACGGCAGAGCAGGCCAAGGCGGAGTTGGTTCGCCGTCTCGAAGACGAAGCGCTGGCCGCTGCCGCCAGCCGCCTCCGTGAGATTCGTGAGTCGGCCAAACGTAACGCCGAACGGGAGGCGAAGAAAATCGTCGCACTGGCCGTGCAGCGCGTCGCCGCCGAGACCACCGCCGAAACGACGGTGGCGGCGGTCTCACTTCCCAACGACGAGATGAAAGGGCGCATCATCGGTCGCGAGGGGCGGAACATTCGCGCTTTCGAGCTCGCCACGGGTGTGGATGTCATTATCGATGACACGCCCGACACGGTAGTTGTCTCCTGCTTCGATCCGGTGCGTCGGGAAACAGCGCGACTCGCTCTCGAAAAGCTTGTCAGCGACGGCCGCATTCATCCCGGGCGCATCGAGGAAGTGGTTGAGAAGGCCAGAAAGGAAGTGGACATAGCCATCGTGGAGACGGGCGAGCAGGCCGCGTACGATGTTGGCGTCACCGGACTTCATCCGGAGATCATCAAGCTCATCGGGCGGATGCGGTGGCGCACCAGCTACGGCCAGAATATCCTGAACCATTCAAAGGAAGTCGCGTGGCTGGCCGGCATGATGGCGTCTGAGCTCGGTCTGGATGTGGCACTCGCAAAGCGTGGCGCCCTGCTGCACGATATCGGGAAAGTGCTCACCCACGAGCACGAGGGCACGCATGTGCAACTCGGCGTCGAGGTCGCCACCAAGTACGGTGAGAATCCGTTGGTGGTGAACTGCATTGCGGCGCATCATGACGACGTGCCGCACGAGAGCGAGGTGTCGGTACTGGTCCAGGCGGCGGACTCGATTTCCGGCTCGCGCCCCGGCGCGCGCCGTGAAGCCTTCGAGACGTACGTGAAGCGGCTGGAAGGATTGGAGCGAATCGCGTCGAGCTATCGCGGTGTCGATCGCGTCTTCGCCATTCAGGCAGGGCGGGAGGTGCGCGTGGTGGTAACCCCCGAGTTGGTGGACGACGCCCGCATGACGGCCCTGTCGGAAGAGATTGCGCGCCGTATCGAATCCGAGTTGCAATACCCAGGTCAGATAAAGGTCGTGGTCATTCGCGAAAGTCGCGCGGTGGATTTTGCGCGCTGAGCTGATCGACGGCAAAGCGATGGCCGAAGTGATCCAGGGCGAGCTGGCGCGCGATGTGGCGTCGCTCGTCGCGCGTGGGGTGACACCCGGCCTCACCGTGGTCCTGGTTGGTGACGACATGGCGAGTGCCACGTACGTAGGCGCAAAGGAGAAAGCCTCGCGGACGGCGGGGATGGCGGGAGAAACGATTCGCCTCCCGGCCGACACGTTGCAGCGCGATCTGCTGGCGTTGGTGGAGCGCCTGAACGCCGATCCGGCCGTGCACGGCATCTTGGTGCAGATGCCGCTTCCCAGGCACATTGATCCGGACACCGTCATCCGTCACATCCTGCCGGACAAGGATGTCGATGGCTTCCATCCTGTGAACGTCGGGAAGCTGCTCATCGGGCACACCGACGGCTTCGTCTCATGTACGCCGGCAGGCGTCATGGAGATGCTCTCGCGGAGCGCGGTGGACACCTGCGGTGCAGAAGTGGTGGTGGTCGGACGGAGCAACATTGTGGGCAAGCCCATGGCGGCGCTGTTGATGCAGAGTCGCGCGGCAGCAGATGCCACCGTGACGGTCTGCCACAGCCGCACGCGCGATCTCGCGTTTCATACCACGCGTGCCGATATCCTGATCGCTGCCATCGGGCGCGCGGAGATGATCACCGGCGACATGATCAAGCCAGGAGCGGTGGTGATCGATGTCGGCATGAACACCGTGCCGGATGCGACGCGGGTGAAAGGGACGCGTTTGTGCGGCGACGTGCACTTCCCCAGCGCCGTGCATGTCGCCTCGAAGATCACACCGGTGCCGGGCGGCGTGGGGCCGATGACCATTGCCCTGCTGTTACGCAATACGCTGCGCGCGGCTGAACGCGTGCTGGGCTGACCTCGATGGCGAGGCGGACCTCCGGCTACGGTCCGTCGGCGCCCGCGGACACGGCTCCCGGGAGTGCGCCGGAGTCGGCGATTGCGGTGCATATGCTGACGTCAGCCGCCAAGGATCTTGTAGAAGGCGCGTTCCCGCCGCTTTGGGTGCGCGGTGAAGTGAGCGACTTCAAGGCGCATCGCAACGGGCACTGGTATTTCGCACTCCGAGATGTCGACGCGCAGGTGAGATGCGTCATCTGGAGTGCGGCCGCCAAGCGCATTCCCGCGCCACCCGACGACGGCATGCAGGTGCTGGCGTTCGGGCAGATGACGGTGTGGCCCGTTCGCGGCGACCTCCAGTTCTCGGTGCGTCAACTTGAGGCAGAAGGCGACGGCCTATGGCGAAAGGCGCTCGAGCAGACGAGACGCCGGCTGGAAGCAGACGGGCTGCTCGACCCGTCGCGCAAGCGTGCCTTGCCGGCGTTTCCTCGGCGTATCGCCGTCATCACCAGTCTCGATGGCGCGGCGATGCACGATATCATCACCGTGGCGCGCTCGCGCAGCGCCGATGTGGAGATCGTCCTGGTTGCGGCCAAGGTGCAGGGAGAGGGAGCCCCGGAGTCACTGGTTGCCGCTCTCGAGCAGGTCGGTCGCTGGCACGATGCCGATGTCGTGATCATCGGGCGCGGAGGCGGCGCCCGCGAGGATCTGTGGGCCTTCAACGACGAACGGGTCGCGCGCGCACTCACGAGGTGCCCGATTCCCACTATTTCAGCCGTCGGACACGAAGTGGACGTGACGATCTGCGACCTCGTCGCCGACGCCCGCGCGGCCACGCCCTCGGCCGCCGCCGAGATGGCGGTTCCATCCCGTCGGGATGTGATCGCACGGGTGGAATCGCTGGGGAAACGTCTGGCGGTGGCGGCCCGTCGTCGTGAGGAACGGGCACTGGCGTCGCTTTCGCAAGTGCAGAAGCGCCTCAGCGTCGCCGCCGCTCGCCTGGTGGAGCGACGGAATGGGCGCCTTGAGTCGCTCGCCGCCCAACTTAGCGCGCTGTCGCCGCTGCAGACACTGGCGAGAGGCTTTGCGGTGGCGCGGACGCCAGAGGGCGCTACCTTGAGCGGGAGAACGCAATTCGTTCCGGGCGCGCCATTCGAGCTGTGGCTGCGTGACGGAATTGTGCAGGCGGTGGCTGGTGAGGGGCGTCCGCTCCCCGAGTCAGTACCGGGATTTATCCGGGAGGACGCGTGATGACCTTCGAAGAGTCCCTCAATCGGCTGGAAGAGATCGTACGCGATCTCGATCGGAGCGATGTCGATCTGGAACGAGCACTGCTGCTGTTCGAAGAAGGTATCGGCCATCTGCGCGTCGCCGGCGCGGCGTTGAAGCAGGTGGACGCTCGCGTGCAGCAGCTCGTGGAGGCGGCCGACGGCTCCTTCTCCGTCGTCGAGTTCGGGAGCTGACACCGTGAACTCACCAGCCTTGGGTGCCACATTTTCTCATAGCATGACCGACGTCCCGCCGGTCACGGGGGACGTCGAAACGGCGCCGTCCATGTTCGCGGCGCAGCGCGCCTCCGTGCAGAAGGCGCTCGACCAATTCTGCGCGCGCTGGTTGGGTGATATCGCCCCGCTCACCGCCGAAGCGATCCGTTATGCGTTGCTCGGCGAAGGAAAACGCTTGCGTGCGATTCTGCTCCTGGAGGCGTATCGCGCCTGCGGTGGAGAGGGCGATGCGCTCGATCTCGCGGCATCTGTGGAGGTCGTCCATGCCTATTCGCTGGTGCACGACGATTTACCATGCATGGATGATGACGACGTCCGCCGCGGTCGTCCCACGGTGCATCGGGTGTACGGCGTGCCGATCGCGACAGCGGCCGGGCTGGCCATGGTTCCGCTTGCCGCCCGCAGCGCGTGGCACGCCGCCAAGCAGATGGAGCTCCCCGATGATGTCGCGGGCGATATCGTGCGCGACCTGATGGACGCGTCGGGCGGCGGCGGAATGATCGGCGGTCAACTCCTCGACCTCGAGGCGGAGGGGGTGCATCTCACCCTTGAGGCCTTGGAACAGGTACATCGTCTCAAGACCGGGGCGCTGATCATGGCATCGGTTACCTTGGGTGCACGCGCCGCCGGTGCGTCGGAAACGCGTCGATTGGCGTTGGCCAGGTACGGAGCCGCCATCGGGCTGGCGTTTCAAATTGCCGACGATGTACTCGATATCACCGCGACCACCGACCAACTTGGAAAGACCGCCGGCCGCGACCTGGACCTGCACAAGAGCACCTATCCGGCTCTGCTAGGAGTGGAGGGAGCGATTGAGCGGGCCGTGGCGTTGGTCGAAGATGGATGTGGTGCGCTTGCCGAAGAGGGGCTGTTGACGCCGACCCTCGAACAGCTGGCGCGGTTCATCGTGGAGCGTCGTTCATAGCAGCGCCCGGTACCAGCAACAGAGCAGCAACCTGATTCGATCCTTGCGGTCGTCTGCCGCAGCGTCTCACCAGCAAACGCCATGGCCATCCTCGAAGGCATCAACTCACCCGCCGATCTCCGACGTCTGTCGCGCGACGACATGCGCCTGCTTGCGCAGGAGATGCGGGAACGACTCATTGACGTCTGCTCGCGCACCGGCGGGCACATCGGCGCGGGGCTTGGCGTCGTGGAGCTCACGATCGCGATGCACGCGACGCTCAACACCCCTCGTGACCAGATCGTATGGGACGTAGGGCACCAAGCGTATCCGCATAAGTTGCTTACCGGTCGCAACGACCGCCTCGAGACCCTGCGTCAGGAAGGTGGCCTGTCCGGCTTCCTCAAGCGCACCGAAAGCGAGTACGACACGTTTGGCGCCGGACACGCGGCCACGGCGATCTCCGCCGCGCTCGGCATGGCGGCCGGTCGTGACATCTTCGGTGACGACTTCAAAGTCGCTGCGGTCATCGGCGATGGGTCGCTGGGCTCGGGACTCGCGTACGAAGGACTCAACAACGCGGGACATTCCGATCGTGACATCATTGTGGTGCTCAACGACAACGAGATGTCGATCGCGCCCAATGTGGGTGCCATGCACAAATACCTCACCAGCATCCAGCGCAATCCGCTGTACAACCGATTGCGTTCACGCATCGGCGATCTGGTGGATAATGCGCCCGGTCCACTCGCGGGCCTGAGCACGATCGTGCGCAAGTGGGAAGAGGCCGTGAAGTCGTTCCTGACGCCGGGCGTGCTCTTCGAGGAGCTGGGGTTTCGGTACTTCGGCCCGATCGACGGCCACGATCTCGATGCACTGCTCGATACCTTTACCGCCGTGCGCGGGATGAACACGCCGCGATTGGTTCACGTGATCACGCAAAAAGGGCGCGGATTCCCGGCGGGTGAGCACGGCGAGAAGTGGCACGCGCTGCCTCCCGGTCACGATCCCGCCACCGGCAAGCAGCTGAGCGTGTCCACGGCCAATCCCGCGTACACGGCGGTCTATAGCAAGGGGCTGCTCGAGCTCGGCGCAGAGCGCAAGGATGTGGCAGTCATCACCGCGGCGATGCCAACCGGCACGGGGACGGCCGCCTTCGGCAAAGCGTACCCGGAACGCTTTTTCGACGTCGGTATCGCCGAGGGGCATGGCGTGACCTTCGCGGCCGGTCTCGCGACGCGCGGCGTGCGTCCCATCGTCACGATCTACTCCACGTTTCTGCAGCGCGCTTACGACAATATCATCCACGATGCAGCGTTGCAGCATCTGCCGGTGGTGTTTGCCATGGATCGCGCCGGTCTGGTCGGAGAGGATGGCGAGACGCACATGGGGTTGTACGACATTGCCTACATGCTTGCGGTGCCCGGTATGACGGTCACTGCGCCCAAGGATGCCACCGAGATGCTCGGGCTGCTGCGCGCCGGAGTCGAGCATATTGCCGGTCCGTTTTCCCTGCGCTATCCGCGCGATGCGTCTCCGGATTCGCCGCCCGCGATGTCGGAGATTCCCGCCACGCCCTACGCCACCTGGGAAGTGCTGCGTCGTGGACGTGACGTCGCCATTCTCGCGTTGGGCACGATGGTGCGTCCCTCGCTGGCGGCGGCGGAGCAGCTTGCAGCAGAGGGCCTGGACGTGACGGTCGTGAACTGCCGCTACCTCAAGCCGTACGACGAAGTCACGTTGAATGCGATTCTCGCCAACCACTCGCACGTGCTCACGGTGGAGGAGGGAACGGTGGTCAACGGCTTCGGCTCGTATATGAGCGCGATCATTCAGAAGCAGGCACCATCGGTTCGCACTGCGGTGCACGGCATCCCGGACCGCATCATCTACTCTGCATCGCGCACGAAGCAGCTCGAGCTGCTCGGTTTGCACCCGGAGGGCATCGCTGAGCGCGTGCGCGCGCTTCATGAGTCGGAAGCGTTCGCCGGTTGATGCGTATCGGGGTGATCGGCCATAAAGGATATGAGGGACTTCCAGACATACTCGCCACGCTGTTGCAGATCGCACCTGAACTCGGGCTCTCGCTGGCCTTCGAGGGGGAACTGCGGGAGATCGACGGACACGGCGCGCGTCTCGGCGCACCCGACGAAGTGGATGCGCTGATCACGCTGGGCGGCGACGGTACGTTGCTGCGCGGTGCGCGCTACCTGAATGGCCGAACCGTTCCGATTCTCGGCATCAACCTCGGACGCCTCGGATTTCTCACGAGCTGCGGAGGGAACGACTTCGAGGAAGGCGTTCGCCGGTTTGCGAGTGGCGACTACAAGTCCGAGCCGCGGATGGCACTCGAATCCTACGCCCTGGACCACCACGGTGCCGAACGATGCCGTTGGCTGTCGCTCAACGATGTGGTCCTGCACAAAGGCGGATTCGCGCGCGTGGTCCGCTTCTCGGTGTTCGTGGACGATGAGCCGATTGGCTCGTACTCGGCTGATGGTCTGGTGATCTCCACGCCGACCGGTTCGACGGGCTACTCGCTCTCGGCAGGTGGACCGATCGTCGTGCCCACGGTGGAGAGCATCGTGCTCACCCCGGTGTCACCGCACACGCTCGCCATGCGCCCGCTCGTGCTGCCCCCGCAGCTCGAGGTAAAGGTGCGCGCCGATGATGGGCCGGAACAGCTGCTGGTCACGATTGACGGACAGGTGGGCACGACCTTCACGCGCGGAGAAACGCTGGTGGTGCGACGTGCCCGGAATTCGGTACAAATCGTCCGCTTCCCCGGCACCACCTTCTTTCAGCGTCTTCGGCGCAAACTCGGCTGGGGTGGTATCTCCGAACGCGACGGCGACACGGCGTAAGGGAGCCGGTATGCTCGTCGAGCTGCGCATTCGCAACGTGGCAGTTATTGATACGGTGTCGTTGCCGCTGGCAGCGGGGCTCAACGTACTCACCGGCGAAACCGGCGCGGGGAAGTCGTTGATCGTGGGTGCCCTCGGCATGCTGTTGGGTGAGCGTGCCGCCGCCGACCGGGTGCGCTCAGGGACGGAACGGGCAACCGTGGAAGGCGCGTTCGAGGTGCCGTATGGCGCTCCCGTGCGGGCAATGCTCGACGAACGCGGTATTGATGCGGCGGATCACCTGCTGGTGCTCAAGCGAGAAATCGGCAGCAACGGCCGTTCGCGCGCCTGGATCAACGGTTCACCGGTCACCGCGTCGGTACTCGCCGAGATCGGTGCCCAGCTGGTAAGCGTGCACGGTCAGCACGATTCCCGACAGTTGGTGGATGCCAGCCATCAACGCGAGATGCTGGATGCGTACGTGAACGCGTCCGCCGCGCGCGAGTCGGTTGCAAAGGCCTTCGCCCGAGTGTCGGCGTTGCGCGTCCGCGAACGCGAACGCAAGATGCGCCAACACGAGGCCGCGCGACGTGCCGACTATCTCCGCAGCGTCGCCCACGAGATCGAGCAGGTGAAACCGGACGTGGGCGAAGATGAGTCGGTCGACGCCGAGATCATGCGGCTGTCACACGCGGAGGAGTTGCAGTCGATCGCCGCGCAGTCGGCAGCCGCCATCAGTGGCGATGAGCGCGCGGCCCTGTCCCGACTGGCCGTCGTGCGGCGCGCGCTCGCCAGCCTCGCGCGGATCGACCCGGAAACCGCGCGGTGGCAAGCGGCATTCGAGAGTGCCGTTTACACGCTCGATGAGCTGTCGCGCGATCTCGAAGGCTACGCCTTGGCGATTGAGGCCGATCCCTCTCGCCTGCGCAAACTCGAGAGCCGTCGGGACCTGTTGCTGTCGGTCATGCGCAAATACGGCCCGTCGCTCGCAGAGGTCATTCACCGTGGTGCCGAGGCACGCGCGGAGTTGCATGCGGTAGACGGTGGTTCGCTGGATCTGGCGCAGATCGCCAAAGCACGTGCGGTGGCGGAAGTGGAGCTCGCCCAGGCCGCGGACGGACTTACACGATTGCGTCGGTCGGGCGCGCAACAACTGGCGACGGCGGTAACGTCGCTATTACCGGAGTTGGGTATGCCCGGGGGGAAAGTGCAGGTGATTGTCACCCCTGCCGACTCGATTGGTCCGCTAGGCGCCGAGCAGGTGTCGTTCGTCGCATCGCTGAACGCCGCTGGCGATGTCCGCCCGTTGGCGCGCATTGCTTCGGGTGGGGAGCTGGCCCGCGTGATGCTGGCGTTGAGTACCGTGCTGGCACGCTTGCAGCAAGTTCCCACGCTCGTTTTCGATGAAGTTGATGCCGGAGTCGGAGGCGCGGTCGCGTGGCAGGTAGGGGCGCTCATGCGGCGCGTGGCCGGTCATCATCAAGTGCTCGCGATTTCGCACCTCGCGCAGATCGCCGCTCGCGCACATCATCACGTGGTAGTGCAGAAAAGTGACGTGGGCACCGTCACCGCGTCGGACACCACCGTGGTGACCGATGAACGGCGAGTCGTCGAGATTGCGCGTATGCTGGGAGGCGACGCCGATCGGGAAGTCAGTCGCGCTCACGCGCGCGAATTACTGACGCGCGGTGGGGAAGTGGACGCGGCACCGGCGGCCGCTCAGACGGCCAGCCCGCGGCGACCTCAGCGGCGCGGAAAACCGTTGTAGACACGGAGTTCCAGTCGGTCGCTGACGACGGCCGGAACAACACCGCCGCTAGCCGAGAGCGGCATGGTGCGCGTAAACAGTACTTCTGCCGCAAAGCGCGAGCGCCCACGGGCGTAGCTGGCCAGCGTAGAGAACGTGGCGCCGAACGCGGCGGCGTGCAGGGTGCGAGCGGGAACGGCCTGCGCGGCAGCGAGCACCTGGCCGTTATTTGCCGTGCTGCCAGTTGCCATGAAACGGTCCTCGCTGGTAGTGCGTAGCGTATAGGCGCCTGAAAGTCCGAAAAATTCTCCAATGGATACCCGCGGCGCCACTTCCAGCTCAAGGCGCCGGCCGAGGGTGCGGCTGGCGCGTATTACATTGAATTGCGGGAAGACACGCGCGCCGTCGCGTAGCGGCAGCAGCACCGCGACGTTGTCCTCGAATGGTTGGACCGCACGCACGGTGGCACTCAGCCATAACCGTCGATTGACCACCACATCGGTCGTGCTGCGCAACAACAGCGCATTGGCCCCGTCGCCGATCGGTACGTCGAACGCATCTTCCGTGCGGTCCGCGCCGGCCGAACCGAAGCGCCATCCCACCGACACGAGACTGCGCACGCCGAACGCGGTCGCGGCAAGCCGACGGCGCTGATCGGCGCCCCAGCTATCCAGCAGCAACAGCGAGGCAGTCAGGTCCACATCACCGATACCGGAGCGGCGCGTATTACCGATCGCGGTGAAGGCGGTATTCCACGCACTGTCATTGGCGATCGAGGCGATGCTTCCCGGGCCGAGAATTGTCGTTGCCGCAACCGGCGCCGCTGACACGACAATGGCGTTGATCCCGTAAGTCGCGAACTCCGAACGCAGCGCGCTGATCGTGTTCACGACCGCTGTCTGCGTCCCCGATCCGGTAACGGGCACCACCGGTGCGCCGCCGCGTGTGGCATCACCGTATACCGTAATCACGGCGTTGCGCGCGCCCTGCGTGCGGGCGAGTAGCGCGGCCGCCGCTGGGGGATTGGCGCGAATGACCTCGCATCCTGCGGCAGCGCCGTCGCTGCAACGGGCAATATCAGCCGCGAGTTGCGATTCGGCTTGGGACAATTGGCTCACGAGCGCGCCATTCTGCGCGCGGGCCGACGGGCCGGCGGTGGCGCTGAACGCTGGATTCGCTCCCACGTTTGCACCGGTGCCAGCGCGATTGAGGATCAGTTGCGTGTTGTCGCGCGATTCCACGTACGGCACGATGAGGCGCAGCGAGAGCCGACGGGTGAGCCCGTAGTCAATGGAAATCGGCGTGATGCTCTGTCGCACTCCACCTCGCGCCTCCAAAGCGCCCAAGGTCACGCCGAAGGCACTCTCACCCGAGAGCGTGCGGATGCCGGCCTCTGCTGCAGTCAGCTGGGGGAACCCACCGATCCCGACCGATGCGCTATTGATCCCGTCGAGTAGCGGACGGCGGGTGGATCGGCCACCGCCCACGAAAACGGCGTCGTAATCGTTCCAGAGCCCGGCGAGAACGAAACGGAATCCCCCCCGTGGAACCACGATGGCATCATCGCCGACGCCGGCCACCGCCTGCGCCGGTAGGGCGCGGACGCCGAATACCAGCCCGACGGCGGTCGCCGTGGCGAAGACGGCGCGTACGAACCGCTTCGGGGAGGGGCGAATGAACACGACGCGACGAGTCAGAACTGAGGGCAACGTGACCGGGACCGATTGAATGAGGAACCGGCTAGATTAGCCCGGCAGGACAGGGGCGTCAACGAAGCGCCCGCGTGTTGGCCACTCTTATTTTACAGCTGTGCACATCCCATCCGTTCCGTGGCAGTTGACGGGCAATCACTGGCTGTCGATCCCTTGCATCAACCCTGCTGACGGAGCAATCCATGCAGTCGGCGTCCTGCATCGGGGGGCGCGAGCGGCCATCGAATTTGCCGGGTCCGCCGACTTTGCGACCGGGCAGGGTACCCCGCTGCTATTGCCAGTGTTGCGGGTAAATGGAGAGGTACGAACCTTGGCCACTGAAGGCATCGCTTGGGAGCGCGCCGTGGGGTGGCTGCCAACCTTCACATGTACGGTGGGCGCTCTGATCGTGCGCGGTACGGTGTTCGCGCCGTACGGCCGTGACGCAGATATGGCAGGAGCGGTCTACACGTTCGCCGTGGAGAATCGGAGTAGCGACGATGCGGTGATGGAGATCGCGCTCGAGGGGGTGCTCGGACATCGCCAGCAGCGCGTGCGTACTCCACGCCCGTTCGATGACGCGCACGTGGTCGGGATCGGCGAAGGCGACATCCTGCTGCTCGAAGGCACGGCGATTCCGGGACTGGTCGCGGTCGCTATTGGCAGCGATGGGCCTGTGCGGCTCGAGGCGCCGGCAGAGGCGTCCCGCGATCCGCGCCCGTTCGCAATCCGCCGTGATGTGGTGGCACCGGCAAACGGCGCCGTCCAGTGCGCCTTTTACTTCGCCGTCGGTCCTGAGCGGGACGGTGCGCAAGCCACTGTGGCGGTGCTCCGCCGGCGTGGATGGCGCGCACTCCTCAGCGCCACGCGCGAGGCGCTGTCGTCGCTCGAGCAAACCACGGGCAGCGACAGTATGGACCGGCTGCTCAATCAGAATCTGCTCTTCGCGTACTTTTACGGCGTCGGGCGCGGGCTCGACGATGCGCACTATTACCTCGTTCGCTCTCGCGCGCCTTGGCACTCGGCCGGGTGTACGGTGCGCGACTGGGAAGCACTGATGTGGACGCTTCCCGCCGTTCAACTCGCCGACATCGCGCTTGCGCGAGAGCTGCTCGTGCGCGCCTGCGAACTGCACGGCTATGCACCCGGTCAAGGCGTGCATTATCTCGACGGCACACTCTTCCAGCCCGGCTTCAGTATCGAGGGGCCGGCGGCCTTCGCGATCGCGACCGACCGCTACATTCGCGACTCCGAAGACGACCAGATCGTCGAAGATCCGGCGGTCGCCGATACGCTGTATCTTGCGTCGGACGACATCAGCGCCCGTCGCGACGAGCGGATACCGTTGTATTCCACCGAGGTAATGCCCTCCGGGGCGGCCGCGCCGCATCCATTTACGTTGCACGGGAATGCCGTGGTGGCCCTGGCGCTTGACGTCTTCCGTCGCACGTTGGATGAGGAGGCGGCCGCAGGCGTCGAAGACCCGGCTGCGGTACGCGCCGCGCTGCTGAGGCATTTTGCTGTGGATCGCGGCGGCAAATCCCGGCTGGCGTCCGCCATCGACCTTGCCGGAAACAGCTCGATGGACGACGATCCCGTAGGGTCGTTAGCGTGGCTGCCGATGTACGAGGCTCTCGACCGTGATGACTCGACCTACAGGCGTACCGTGCGGTCGATCGGGGAATCGGACACGGCGCTGCTGCCGCACATCGCCCGGGTGCTCGGCCCCGACGGACAGGCGGCGCTGACTTGGCTCCGCCGGGCGCCGCTCGACAACGGCATCGCCGCCGAACAGGTAGACGGAGAGGGGCGAGCCACCGGAAACGGTGGCGACGCGGCGATGGCCGGTTTGTTGGCGCACACGATCTGGTACGCTGCTCACGCGCTCGGGTTGCGCGGGTAACGAGGCGCTTGTTTAGCCTTTCCGTCGTGGCTACACTGCAGGAGCATGCGGGAATAGCTCAGTTGGTAGAGCACAACCTTGCCAAGGTTGGGGTCGCGGGTTCGAGTCCCGTTTCCCGCTCTGTGGATTACGTACGCGGGGGCGTTTCGACGCCCCCGTTTTGCGTGGGGATCCACCGGACGCTACTCTCTGAATGCAAGCCAACGTGCGTGGTGTCGAAACCGCGCTGAACCCGGATGGCGAAACCGGTAGACGCGAGGGACTTAAAATCCCTTAACTGAAAGGTTGTGCGGGTTCGAGTCCCGCTCCGGGTATGGTGACAGAATTTCGTGGTGGCAAGCCTCGCGCGTCTCCCGGGGAGAAGTCCATCGTGATCTCACCCGCGCTGCAGAGTCCGGCATGCTCGTGGCGGGCGGGCGCGGAAATCGACCGACGACACTCTCCTCAACAACGCCGCCGTCCTCCGAGCCACATGGAGGGAATCGTCCGGGTATGCTGGATCGGGTGGTCGCGATGTTTGCGCGCGTCTTCAGGACACGACACTCCTGACTCCCTGGTTCGGTGGCTCCCCATCCGTGCGCAGCGATCGTCCGAGCGCCGGCAGCGAATTCCGTTAGTCATTCTGCCAACCATGAAGTACTTTGGGACAGTCCGTCAGGAGATGCGTGCGGCGATCGCGCCCGCATGGCCCCACCACAGTTGGAGTGTACGATGCGCACCGTCCGTGATGCTCGCGGGATAACATGGATCTGTCTCGAAATGCCCGAGGTTCCCGCGGATCAGCGCGCGGCGGCAGCAGCGCTTCCGCCGCTCACAGTCGCGATCGAGTGTAACTCCGGCGCACAGCGCGCCATTGCGCTCGTGGCCCCCGGTTGGGATGACCACATGGGCGACGAGCAGCTGGCCGAGGTCATTGCCGCTGCCTTGCGGTGAGGCTGGTCACAGCTTCGCGGCTGCTCCTGGTATTGCTGAGCGGGCGGCGTCCGAAAAACGCCGGAGCGCAGTTCGGTAGCTGTCTTCCTGTCCACTGGGCCCGGCGGCGTGCAGGCGGTACGCGTTGGCCCTTCATGCTGCAACGGCACCACCTGTCGCGAGAGCCGAATCCATGACCATGACGCCGATCGCCCCTCCGGTGGCCGAGTACAATCCCGTGCGCACCCGTGCCGACTGGGAACGATTGAACGCCGAGTTCCGGGCGGATCCCGGGCAATTTCACGGCGATCTGTCAGCTCGCGAGATTCACTGGTTCGATCCCGAGCTCCGCGCCTGGCTCATCCTGGACGACAGCGGTAAATGGGCCGGCTACGACGCCGTGACTGGTGAGGCCGTTACCACGGCCTATAAGCCCACGCATCGTCCGTGGACCCGGGCGTTCGACGATGACGAAGCCCCGATGTATCGTTGGTTCACCGGCGCGCGGACAAACGCCTGTTTCAATGAGGTCGATCGCCACGTTCTCGCCGGCCATGGCGCGGAGATCGCGTTTCTTATCGAGGGAGATCGCTGGGATCAGTCTCGCGACGGCGGGCGCGGCGGACCGGTCGTTGCCTGGCCGTGGTCCCGTCGTGCGCTGCTCGTTGACGTGGCGCGATGCGCCATCGCGCTCCGCGATCTGGGTCTGACGAGTGGCGACCGCATCGCACTCAACCTCCCGAACATCCCGGAACAGGTCGCGTGGACGGAGGCGGCGAAGCGACTCGGCATCGTGTACACCCCGGTGTTCGGCGGCTTCTCCGACAAGACGCTGGCTGACCGCATTCACGACGCCGGCGCGCGAGTGGTGATCACTGCTGATGGCGGGTATCGCAATGCGCAGGTGATCCCGTTCAAGGCCGCGTACACGGATCCTGCGCTTGATCGCTACGTACCGGTCGATCAGGCGCTTCGTGCCGTGCGCGAAGCGGCGTCCGCGCTCGAGCTGCCAGCGGCTGACGCCGAGCGGCTGGTCGAGGAAACCATGCGCGCGGTGGCGGGCGAGATCACCGTGGAACGTAGCGACGTCATGCGAGGCGTTGGGCGCGCCCTCGCTGCCTTTACGGAGCAGGGGACGGGTGACGCGGCGTGGGCAAGCCGTGCACGCACGACCATCGCGCAGGCACTCGTGGATGTGACGTCGGCGGTTGAGCGCGTGGTAGTGGTGCGCCACACCGGGCAAGCGGATGTGCCGTGGCGCGCCGGGCGCGACGTTTGGGCACACGAGCTGCTCGCCGACGCGGATCGGCAGCTGCTGCACGCCGCACGCGAGGCAGGTGCGGCAGTTGACGACATCGCTGCGCTCAAGAGCGCCGATGACGCCACGGTGGTGAAGGCGGTCTGGGCGATCTGTCCGCCGGTACCGGTGGACGCTGAATTCCCCTTGTTCTTCATCTACACGTCGGGTTCCACGGGAAAGCCGAAAGGCGTCGTGCATGTGCATGGCGGCTATGTGGCCGGTATCGCGTACTCCATGCGCGTGGCCTTCGACGCGCGTCCCGGTGACGTCCTCTACGTCGTAGCCGATCCGGGGTGGATCACGGGGCAGAGCTACATGCTGTCGGCCGCTCTTACCGCTCGCGTCACCTCCGTGCTGGCCGAAGGCGCGCCGGTGTTTCCCAGTGCCGGGCGATTTGCGTCGATCATCGAGCGCTACGGCGTGACGATCTTCAAAGCCGGCGTCACGTTCCTCAAGTCGGTGATGTCCGATCCGCAAAACGCCGAGGACGTGAAGCGTTACTCGCTCGCGTCATTGCGCGTTGCCACCTTCTGCGCCGAGCCCGTGTCGCCGTCGGTACAGGCGTTCGGCATGCAGCTCATGTGCCCGTGGTACAGCAATTCGTACTGGGCCACCGAGCACGGGGGCATCGTGTTTACCCACTTCTACGGCAACGAGGATTTTCCGTTGCAACCGGATGCGCACACCTATCCGATGCCATGGATTGCCGGGGACGTGTGGGTGCCTGACGGCGAACCCGACGCGAGCGGGCGTCTGCCGTGGCGCGCCGCCGAGGATGGAGAGAAGGGCGAGATCGTCATCACGGCGCCTTATCCGTACCTCGCGCGTACGATCTGGGGTGACACGCCGCACTTTACCGTGAAGGACGGCACGGTGAATCCGGCGTGGCACGGCGATGCCGCGCGATACACCGCGACGTACTGGGGACGTTGGCAGGCCCGGTGGGCGTACACGCAGGGCGACGTGGCCATCCGACATGCGCGCGGGAGCTTCTCGCTGCACGGACGCAGCGACGACGTGATCAATGTGTCCGGCCATCGCATGGGTACCGAGGAGATCGAAGGGGCGATTCTCCGTGACAAGCAGATCTATGCCGATTCGCCCGTGGGCAATGTCATCGTGATCGGGGCCCCGCACCGGGAGAAGGGGCTCACACCCATCGCGTTCATCTCGCCCACACCGGGCCGACGTATCACGATGGATGATCGGCGACGACTGACCGAGCTCGTGCGCCAGGAGAAAGGCGCGGTTGCCGTCCCGGAGGAGTTTCTCGAGGTCTCGGCATTTCCCGAAACACGCAGCGGCAAGTACATGCGGCGCATGGTACGTGCTCTGGTGGAGGAGCAGCCGGTCGGTGATACCACGACGTTGCGCAATCCCGAAGTGATCGCGGAAATCGAACGCGCGATCGGCCAGTGGCGGGCGCGGCAACGCATCAGCGAGGGGCAACGCATCCTCTCGCATTGGCGCTATTTCCGCGTGCAGTATCACGCGGTCACGGATACCGCGAAGCTCGCCGTGGTCACGGTAACCAATCCACCGGTCAACGCCCTCAACGAACGGGCGCTCGATGAACTGTGCACCGTCGTGGAGCATCTGTCGCGCCGGGACGATGTGAAGGCGGTGATCTTTACCGGTAGCGGAACGTCATCATTCGTGGCTGGCGCCGACGTAAAACAGCTGCTCGAAGAGATGCACACGCTCGATCAGGCGCTGACCTTGCCGAATGTGGCCCATCTCGCGTTTCGCATGATCGAGCAGATGCGGAAGCCGTGCATCGCCGCCATCAACGGCGTCGCACTTGGGGGCGGTCTGGAGTTCGCGCTCGCATGTCATTACCGAATCGCCGAGCCGGGTGCGGCGTTCGGTCAGCCGGAGATCCGGCTGAACTTGCTCCCGGGTTACGGTGGAACCCAGCGCCTCACGCGTCTGCTTGCCGATCGCGATGGTGTCGAGGGATTCGTTTCGGCCATGCAGATCATTCTTGGTGGCCGTCAGCTCACCGCGGCGGAGGCGCTGGCGGTCGGCGTAGTCGACGAGGTGCTTGATGGCGCGGAGGATGTCTTGTCGCGTGCGTCGGCGCTCGTGCGGGACTTCGTGCAGCACGACCACGCGTTTTTGGGGAAGCGCTTCGCCTTGGTCGCCGAGCGGCGACAGGC
Organism: Gemmatimonadales bacterium; assembly: GCA_038250435.1. Taxonomy (GTDB): domain Bacteria; phylum Gemmatimonadota; class Gemmatimonadetes; order Gemmatimonadales; family Gemmatimonadaceae; genus Gemmatimonas. Next base: position 268,183 of record JBBSCJ010000001.1, read on the forward strand.
ATGGGAGGCCCCGGCGCCGATGGATGTCGAGGCGATGTTCACGCTGCCGCCGCTCGCCCGACTCTTTGCACAGGCCCGCCTGGTCGGGCGGGAAACGGCGACGGACCGGATTCGCGACGCGGTACAAACCGGATGGCGCGAAGGTCTCGTGGCCGGACTCGCCCGCGAAGCACTGCTCTTTGCCGAAGCCGTCATCGATCCGGAAGGGGGCAAGCAGGGGATCCGCGCATTCTTCGACAAGCGCAGCGCGCCGTTGCCCTCCCGGTGGCGGGTGCCGATCGACAACGCTCGGCGCGCAGAGCTGATCGCATCGGGCGAGCTGCTACCGGTCGGGGCGCCGTTCTTCCCCGGACTTACGCCGATTCCGCGATGGCAGTTCGGCCAAGGCGTGGTGCGCGACGAGAAGACCGGTGCTCCGGCCCACGGTCTCCCGATCGATGCGGAGCGCGAGATCGTGCTGCCGGTCGACACGCCGTCGCCGATTGAAGCGCTCGTGTACGTGCTCGCGTCAGAAGTCAACTTCAACGACATCTGGGCGATTACCGGTATTCCCGTATCCCCGTTCGACAATCATGACCAGGATTGGCAGGTCACCGGTTCCGGTGGCGTCGGACTGATCGCGGCACTCGGCAGCGAAGCCAAGGCTGAGGGACGTCTGCGTGTCGGCGATCTCGTCTCTATCTATTCAGGCCAGAGTGATCTGCTTTCGCCCTTCGCCGCACGCGATCCCATGTCGGCGAATTTCCGGATTCAGGGCTACGAGTCGCGCACGGGGAGCCATCAGCAGTTTCTCGCGGTGCAGGCGCCGCAGCTGCATCCCGTGCCGCAGGATCTCACCCTCGAGGGAGCCGGCTCGTACATCCTCAACCTTGGCACCATCGTCCGCGCACTCTTCACTACCCTGCGCATCCGGAGCGGCGCCACGGTGTTCGTGGAAGGAGCGGCAACCGGCACCGGCCTCGAAGCGCTCAAGAGCGCGGCGCAACACGGCTGCGCGGTAACCGGGCTGGTGTCATCAGAGGAACGCGCGCAGTTCGTCCGGACATTCGGAGCGCGTGGCGCGATCAATCGCAAGCATGCGAATGTGCGTGACTGTTTCCGGATGGTGCCCGAGCGTGCCGAGGACATCGCGGCATGGGAAGCGGAGGGACAGCCGCTTCTCGACACTTTCCGTGAGCAACACGACGGTCGGCTTGCGGATTTCGTGGTTTCGCATGCCGGTGAGACCGCTTTTCCGCGTTCCTTCCAGCTGTTGGAGACGGGCGGGGCGCTCACCTTTTACGGCGCTTCATCGGGATATCATTTCACCTTCGCCGGCAAGGAAGGCACCACGTCGCCCTCGGAGATGCTGCAGAGGGCTGCAATCCGCGCTGGCGAAGCGGTCCTCGTGTATTACGGCGCCGGGGCAAGCGGTACCTTGGTGGATGATGCCGGCCTCGAGAGCATCGAGGCCGTGGTGGCGGCCGGCGCGCGTATCTGTGTGGCGACGTACACAGACGCGCAGCGGGAGTTCGTGCAGTCGCTCGGTTTTGGCGATCGCGTACGCGGCGTGCTCTCCATCGAGGCGCTGTCACGTCAAAGCGGTGGGGAGTTCGAATGGCCGAGCACGATGCCGTCGCTTCCGGATGTGCGAAAGGACAGTGCGGCGTTTCGTGAAGCGGTGCGGGCTTTCCAGGAAAGGACGATCAAGCCGTTCGGTACGGCCGTCGGCAAGATTCTGCGCTCGGCTGACAATCCTCGCGGAGCGCCGACACTCATCGTCGAACGCAGTCGGCACGACGCGCTCGCCGTTTCCACCTCGCTGGTGCAGCCGTTCACCGGCCGCGTGGTGTACTTCGAGAACATGCGTGGGCGGCGCTACAGCTTCTACGCTCCCCAGGTGTGGACACGACAGCGACGGATTCTGTTGCCGACCGTAAGCATTCTCGGTACGCATCTCTGCAATGCCTACGAGGTTACCCGCATGAACGAGATGGTGGATGCAGGGCTGCTGGAAGTCACGACACCGACCGTGGTGCCGTGGAGTGCGCTCGCCGAAGCACATCAGGCGATGTGGGACAACCGTCACGCGGGAGCCACCTACGTGGTGAATCACGCACTGCCTGCGCTCGGGCTGCGTTCCGCCGATCAACTTTTCGAAGCGTGGGCTGCACAGGAGAGCGACCGATGACCGTGGGACGTGACATAAACGTGCTGGAAGCGGCCGGTGCTCGGGATCGTCGCCGCGCGCCGCGTGGGCGTCTCGCCGGCAAGACTGCACTGGTCACCGGCGCCGCCGGCAACATCGGTACACAGATCACTCGGCGGTTTCTCGAAGAAGGCGCCACCGTGATCATGAGCGGGCGTGATCGGAAGAAGCTTGAGTCAGCACGGACGGCGTTGAAAGATGAACTGCGCGTCGCGGGAAACCGCATCGTCGTGTTACCAATGGACGCTGCCGAGCCGGGGCAGGTGCGCGCGGCGATTACGCAGCTGCTGGAGAAGGTGCCGCGTATCGATATTCTCGTGAACAACGCCGGGTCGGCGGGCCCCAAGTGCCGGCTCACCGACCTGCCGCTGTTACCCAGCGACCTGCTCTCGTTACAGGAGCAGGGCATCGTCGAAAGCGAGACGGTCGGAGTCGCCGCGCGCAACCTGCTGGGACTGGCGTGGAATCTCGTTCGCGCGGTTGCACCGCATCTGCAGGCGGGTGCCTCCGTGATCAACGTGTCCACCATCTTCTCGCGCACGCAGTATTACGGGCGGGCGGCGTACGTGGTGCCGAAGGCGGCGCTCAATACGTTCTCGCGCGTGCTCGCAGCTCAACTCGGTCCGCGCGGGATACGGGTGAATACCGTATTTCCCGGTCCGATCGAATCGCCGCGCATTCGTCATGTGTTCGCCGCGATGGACGGTTTGCGACGGGTGTCTGCCGGGACCACCGCGTCGGACTTTCTGGGACTGATGACGCTCGCGCGAAATCCGGCGCTCGATCTGGTGGCGCAGTCCGCAGGAGGAGTGAGCGCGACGCCGGGGTCGAACGGCACGCGTACCGATCATGCGGCGCCCACCAAAGGTTTTCCCACGGTGTCGGATGTGGCGAACACCATTGTATTTCTCGCCAGCGATGAATCCGGGGCGATCAATGGACACCACTTCGAAGTCACGCACGGAATGGCCGTGCGGCAGGAGTCGCGCAGTACGTGGGTGTCGCGTCCGGAGCTGCGCACCGTCGACGGCACGGGGGTCGAGGTGCTGGTGGCCGCCGGTGATCAGGTCACCGATGCCTTGGCCGTTGCGCGGCTGCAAGCGCAGTGCGGAGCCGACGTCCGCCTCACCCTGGGTTCCGAGGAGAATGTCCGCGCAGCGGAAGACGCGCTAGGCGACGATCCGGCCGATGTGCGCATCAAAGTCTCGCTGCTCGACCGCACACGGGTGGACTCGGTGCGCGAATTCTTTGAACGGCTGGCTGCCAGCGGAGAATCGTTGCAGGGCGCCATCATCTTCCCGGCGTTCGGCGCGTGGCGCTTTCGTGGTGAACTCATGGCGATGTCCGACGCAGACGTGGATGCGTTCATCGATGGCGAGATCGTGGGGATGATGGCATTGGCTCGCGGTCTGACTCGATTGTGGCAACGTGAGGAAGCGCGCGGCAGTGGGCCACGCGTGGTCTTCCTGTCCAACGGCGACGACGGTGCCGGCAATGTGTACGGTGATGTGCTGCGTGGTGCCGTTGAGGAGCTGTGCCGCGTATGGCGCGATGAATCCGAGCAACAGCATCGCGCGGGAGATCGCACGTCTGTGGAATGGTCGAACCATCTGATCCGTTGGGGCAATGTCGATCCGGAAGAGGTGCCGTTCGCTGCGGGACAGGCGGCACGACTGCTCTTTACCCGGCGGCGGATTCGCCAGGTGAACCTGTACCTTCCCGCATCGATCGTGGAAGCGACCGGCTCGCGCCGTTCGACGTTCGGATGGATGGAATCGCTCATGGGGCTTCATCTGGGCAAGGTGGCGCTCATCACCGGCGGATCGGCCGGTATCGGCGGACAGCTCGGTCGGTTGCTGGCCATTGGCGGCGCACGCGTGATGCTCGTGGCCCGTCGCGCCGATCAGCTTGAAGAAATGCGCAGCGGCGTCGTCCGCGAACTCGAAGACATCGGCTACTACGGTGCGCACGATCGGGTGGCGGTTCTCGCGGATATCGATGTCGCCGACGAGGCGTCGCTGCAGGCTGCGGTGCAGGCCACGCTGAAGGCATTCGGACGCATCGATTATCTCGTGAACAATGCCGGTGTTGCCGGTGCCGAGCAGATGGTCGTCGACATGGACGTCGACGCGTGGCGTAACACGCTCAACGCCAATCTTGTTTCGAACTATTCGCTGATCGAGAAGGTCGTCCCGATCATGAAGCGGCAGGGATCGGGTTACATCCTGAACGTCTCCTCGTACTTCGGTGGAGAGAAGTACGTCGCTGTGCCGTATCCCAATCGGGCGGATTATGCCGTATCCAAGGCGGGTCAGCGCGCGCTCACGGAAAACTTCGCCCGCTTCGTCGGCCCCGAGATTCAGATCAACTCCATCGCGCCCGGCCCCGTCGACGGCGATCGCTTGCGGGGCGTTGGTGGCAAGCCGGGGCTGTTCGAGCGTCGCGGACGCCTGATCCTCGAGAATCGCCGACTCAACGCCTTGTACGCTGCCGTGGTCGAGGCGATGCGGGCGGGAGCAGCGAGCGGAACGCTGCTCGATCGGATGGCCACCAACGATGTCGCCGAACTGGCAGCAGCGTCCGATGCGCCAGCGCCCTTGCGCACGTTCGCCGACAAGATCGCGCGCGCTGGTCGCGCCACCGAAGACGATGCATCGTGCTCGCGTTTTCTGATGCACCGGAGTATCGCGCAGCGTCTCGTCGCGCGCCTCCGACTCGGTGGTCGATTTCTCACCGAGCCCGATGGCGGTGCACGCTTCGATGATGCGTGGATTGAAGCCCTGCCGCAGCCGCCGGAGCCGTTTCTTTCGTCGGCCGAGGTCAAACAGGAGGCGAGCAAGATCGGAAAAGGTGTGCTCGGCATGCTCCATCTCCGGAACATGCCCACCGAAGTGGAGGTGGCACTCGCGACCGTCTTCTTCCTCAGCGATCGCGCTGTGAGCGGAGAGACCTTCCAGCCATCCGGAGGGTTGCATCAGGAGCGCACGATCACCGAGCGCGAGCTTTTCGGCCGGGCAAAGCCGGAACGCGTGGCCAAGATGCGAGGACAGACGATCTGGCTGATCGGTGAGAATCTTACATCGCATCTCGCGCGGGCTGCACGCCTTGCGCTGGAGCAGAGTCAGGTGGGTCGGATCATCCTGCTCACCAGGACGGCCGACGCGGGCAATGAAGTCCGTGCGCTGCTGCGTATCGTGCTTGGTGCCGAACGCATCGAGAACATCGTGGTGGGCGGCGATCTCGAGGCCGGGATGGATCAGGCGCTTGCTCTGGCCGGCTCACCGGCAGCGGTTGTGTCCACGCCGTTCACACCACTCCCATCGCAGATCTTTCGCGACGATGGCGAATCAGCGCTCGACGCCGCCGGGTTCGCTGCCCTTGTGGAAGCGCATCTGACGCACCACTTCCGCGTGGCGCGAAAGGTGTCGCTGTTCGACGATGTCCGCCTCGTGCTCGTCTCACCCGACGTGCCGGTTCGACCGACGCACGCGGAATTCGCCCTGGCGAACTTCGTCAAGACGACGCTGCACGCCCTCACGGCCACGCTCGGCGTCGAGAATGAGCGGCTCGTGCATAACGTGCCGGTCAACCAGATCAACCTGACTCGGCGCGTGCGCTCTGAGGAACCACGAGACCTGAACGAGCAGGCAGAAGAGCAGGAGCGGTTCGCGCACGCCGTCCTCTTGGCCACGGCGCCGCTCCCTGACGCCGAAGACAGCCGGTATCGCGCCCGGATCTACCGAGGGCTTGCGATCACGGTGTAATGCGGGGCCGGGGCGAACGGCGTGCGTGGGGGCGCGCCGACCGCCATCAGGATTGTATCTTACCGTCATGTCTGATGTCGTCGCGCTCGCTACCGAGCTGCTCTCAATCGAATCCACCACCGGCCGCGAACGGGACGCGGTGGATTTTGTCTCGCGCTGGTTGGTCTCGCGCGGCTGGAACGTTTCGCTGCAGGAAGTCGAGTCAGGTCGGTCCAATGTCTGGGGAACCCGACGGGGCGGGGGCGTGACACTCTCGACGCACCTCGATACCGTGCCACCGTTCATCCCGCCCCGTCTCGACGGCGATCGGCTGTACGGGCGTGGCTCTTCAGACGCCAAAGGGATCGCGGCCGCCATGATGATCGCGGCCCAGCGGCTCGCAGACGCCGGCGAGGAGCGGGTCGACCTGCTCTTTGTGGTGGGCGAGGAAAAGGGGTCACCCGGCGCTCGAGCGGCGAACCGGCTTCCGGCGACCAGCAAATTCCTGGTCAATGGCGAACCAACCGAAAGCAGGCTCGCTTCCGGCGGAAAGGGGTCGCAACGCGTGATCGTGCGCGTGCGAGGTCGTGAGGCGCATTCAGCGTACGCGCATCTTGGCAGCAGCGCACTCGAGCCTCTGCTCGACCTCCTGCCCAGGCTTCGTGATCTGGCCCTCCCGTTCGATCCCGTGCTCGGCGCTACCACGTACAACATCGGCGTGATGCGCGCGGGCACCGAGGCCAACATCGTTCCGGGACTGGCCGAGGCCGAGCTCATGATCCGCCTGGTCGGAGACGTCGAGCCGGTGAAGCAAACCTTCGCGGCCTGGGCAGGGACTCAGGTAGAGCTCATCTGGGGCTCCTACATCCCCGCGCAGCATTTTCACGTGCTTGACGGGTTTGACGTGGAGCCCGTTGCGTATACCAGCGACATCCCGTTGCTCGATCGCTGGGGCACCCCACTACTGTTCGGCCCCGGTTCCATACACGTTGCGCACACGCCACTCGAATACATCGACGTGGCGGAACTGGAAGCGTCGGTCGGCGCCTACGAACGCATCATCCGCACTCTCCTCGCATGATACCGCCCACGCAACGTTTCCCCGTCGCCGTACTCGGTGCGACCGGCGCAGTCGGTCAGGCCTTCGTTCGTCTGCTTGCGGATCATCCCTGGTTCGAGCTGGTGGAAGTCGCGGCATCAGCGCGGAGTGCCGGGCGTTTGTATCGCGAGGCCGCCCGATGGCTCGAGGGCACACTGCCCGCGGAGACTGCGGTGCTCGATGTCAAGGAGTGCACGCCGGAGGCGGTGCGCGCTCCTATTGTGTTTTCGGCACTCGATTCCTCTGTTGCCGGCGCGGTGGAGGAGTCGTTTGCCCGTGCCGGGCGACTGGTATTGAGCAACGCGAAGAATTACCGCATGGCGCCAGACGTGCCGCTGGTGATTCCTGAAGTCAACGGCGATCACCTCGAGCTGCTCGCGCACCAACGGGTCGCGCGCGGGTGGAGGGGCGGCATCGTGACGAACGCGAACTGCGCGGTCACGGTGATCGCCATGGCGCTTGCCCCATTGCATCGAGCGTACGGGGTGACCAAGGTGTTTGCCAGCACCATGCAGGCCGTTTCCGGAGCCGGCTATCCGGGTGTGGCGTCGCTGGACATCCTCGGCAACGTCATACCTTACATCGGCGATGAGGAGCCGAAGATCGAATCGGAACTGGTGAAATTGCTTGGCGACTATCGCACGTCCGTAATTGAAAACGCCCCCATCGTGACCAGTGCGCACGCCAATCGCGTTGCCGTGGAACATGGGCACACCGTCTGTCTGTCGGTGGCATTCGAGCGTCCTCCCACGCCTGAGGAAGCGATATCGACACTGCGCACGTGGGAAGGATTTCCCGGCGTGCGCGGCCTGCCGACTGCACCCGTTCCGCCGCTCATCGTGCGTGAGGAAGCGGATCGGCCTCAGGCGCGACGCGATGTGAATGCCGGTCGCGGCATGGCGGTGACGATCGGGCGGGTGCGTACCGACACGCTGTTCGATCTTCGGCTCGTGGCGATGGCGCATAACGTGGTACGTGGCGCGGCTGGCGGATCCATCCTGAATGCCGAACTGCTGATGGCAACGGGACAGCTCGACGGTCTGGCGGGCCGGTGATCGTCTGCAAGTTCGGCGGCACCTCGGTTGCGGACGCGGCCGCAATCACGCGGGTGGTGGACATCATCGCGGGCAAGCGCGAGCATCGGCCGGTGGTGGTGGTGTCGGCACTCGGCGGTGCGACCAATCAGCTGCTTGATATCGCGCACAAAGCCGCCACTGGCGATCTGCTCGTCGCGCTTCAACTCATCGAACAGTTGCGCGACCGGCATCTGCGCGAGGTGGCCGCGCTACTCGGCCACTCCGCAGCGGCCGAAGAGCTGGTGCTCGAAATTTCGGCGAGCTTCGATGAGCTGGCGCACCTCGCGGAAGCGTTTCGCACGCTCGGATACCTGACACCGCGTTCGCTCGACACCGTCGCAGCGGTCGGCGAGCTGCTGTCGTCGCAGATTGTGGCAGCGGCGTTTCAGCACGCCGGCTATCCCGGGGTATTCGTGGATGCCCGGGATGTCATGCGCACGAACGATGTCTTCACGCGGGCGGAGCCGGACACCGACGCCATCGCCAGTGCCTCGCAGGAGCGGATCCTTCCTCTGCTCCAGCAGGGTTCGATCCCCGTCCTTGGCGGCTTCGTGGGCGCGGCGGCCGGCCGCGTTACGACGACGCTGGGGCGCGGCGGGTCTGACTACTCCGCGTCCCTCATCGGTGCCGCGATGGCTGCAACCGCGATCGAGATCTGGACCGACGTGGACGGCATGCTCACGGCCGATCCGCGGATTATTCCCGGCGCAAAGCTTATCGAGCGCATCAGCTTCGACGAGGCGGCGGAACTTGCGGCGTTCGGTGCCAAGGTGCTGCACCCGGCGACGATTGCGCCGGCCGTTCAGCGCGGCATTCCGGTTTACGTGTTCAACTCCAGGAAGCCCGAGGGGAAAGGCACGATGATCGCGTTCGATGCGCCGCGATTACCGGTGCGCGCCATCGCCGGGAAGCGGAACACCACGCTGGTGAAGCTACGCTCATCGCGCATGCTGCTCGCCCCCGGATTTCTCCGCCGCGTGTTCGAAGTGTTCGAGACGCACCGTACTTCGGTTGACGTCGTGACGACGTCGGAAGTGTCAGTTTCCGTCACGCTCGACGACGCCTCCAACCTCGCGGCGATCTTGCAGGATCTTGCCGCGTTCGGCGACGTAGCCGTCGAGCGGCGGAGTGGGCTGGTGGCGATCGTCGGCGCCGGCATTGCCGACGGCAGTCTGGCCATGGCGCAGGCGCTCACCGCGCTGGGTCCCATCTCCGTGCACATGGCGTCGTTGAGCGCCACCGGTATCAACTTCACCCTCGTCATCGATGACGATCAGGTCGTTCCCGCTATGCAGCGCCTGCACGCCACTTTCTTTGAGCAGGCATCGTGATCACGACGGCCGCAGCCCTCGTGCCGGTGGCACTGATCGGCATGGGGCGCATGGGACGGGCGCTCGACGCCCTCGCCGGCGAGCGCGGGTGCGACGTGGTGGCGCGTCTCGACGCGGCCGAGATGCATCATGGGCTCACCGCAGCCGAACTGCACGGGGCGGCGGTCGCCATCGAGTTTACCACACCGGACTCTGCGGTGAAAAACACGCAGATTTTGCTCAGCCTCGGCTGTCCCGTGGTGATCGGTACCACAGGGTGGAGCGCCCGAACCGGCGAGATCGAGGCCGCCGTGCAGGCACACGCGTGCCCCGCGCTCTGGTCCCCCAACTTCTCGATCGGCGTGCAGCTGTTCCTTGCGCTCGCAAACGACGTGGCGCGCCGCATGCGCGATGTGGTGGGATTCGATTGCCATGTGGTTGATACGCATCATGCCGCGAAGCAGGATGCGCCATCGGGAACGGGCATCGCCATTGCGGAACGGCTGGAGGAGGGGCTCGGACGGTCCGTGCCGATCTCCAGCGTGCGCACCGGTCATGTTCCGGGTACCCACGACGTCATTTTCGACGCACCGTTTGAACAGATCCGCCTCAGCCACGAAGCGCGTGACCGTCGCGTGTTTGCCGACGGTGCCCTTGCCGCAGCACGGTGGCTTGCGGCGGGTCCACGCCCGCCTGCCCTGTATTCCATGCGTGACGTGCTGGTCGTTGATCGGCCTTCTCCCGCCCGCTGAGTTCACTATGACGTCTTTGCTTTCAGGTTGCGGTACGGCGCTGGTGACGCCGTTCACGTCAGCGGGTGCCCTCGACGAGCCGGCGCTCCGCGCGCTGATCGACTGGCAGATCGCCGATGGCGTGAGCATGCTCGTTCCGTGCGGCTCCACCGGGGAAGCGGTGGCGCTCTCCGCGGCCGAACATCGGCGCGTGGTGGACATCACCGTGAACCAGGTGAACGGTCGCGTCCCCGTGATCGCGGGCGCTGGCAGCAATGACACGCAGCGGGCCATTGCCACGTCGCGCGAGATGCAGGCGATCGGCGCGACACATCTGCTGCACGTGACGCCGATGTACAACAAGCCGCCGCAGCGGGCACTCGTCGCGCATTTTCGTGCCATCGCCGATGCGTGTGATCTACCGATCGTGATCTACAACGTGCCCGGGCGAACCGCCATCAATCTCGACGCACCGAGCTGTCTTACGCTTGCGCAAGACCCGCGGTTTGTCGCGGTGAAAGAGGCCTCGGGAAACATGGCACAGATCGCGGAAATCATTCGTGGGAGACCGGAACACTTTGCCGTGCTCTCCGGCGATGACGGACTCACGATGAGTGTGATGGCCCATGGCGGAAACGGCGTCATATCCGTCGTATCCAACGTGGTGCCGATGCTGGTGGCCCGACTGTGCGCGGCGATGAGTCGCGGTGATCTGGTGGCGGCGCGCGCCCTCGATGCCACGCTCGCGCCGGTCGTGACGGCAGCGTTCATCGAATCGAATCCCATCCCGGTCAAGGCCATGCTCGCCATCATGGGACGTGCCACCGACACGCTCCGACTCCCGTTGGTGCCGCTTCTCGATTCCCACCGTGACCTCGTGCATGCGGCCTTGCAGAACGCCGGTGTACCGCTCTCCTGATCTCATCGACTCCACTCATGGCGTTCTCGCTTACCGAACTCGAAGCCCGTCTCTCCGATCCGCTCATCCTCGACAGCGGCACACCGCTGCCCGCCGATGCGCAGCACATTTTCGAACATTGCATCGCGCTGCTCGAGCGCGGAGAGATCCGCGCGGCGGCGAAGGATGACTCGGGAATGTGGCACGCCGTGCCGTGGGTCAAGCGCGCCATCCTGCTGGGCTTTCGGATCGGGCGCGTCATCGGCATGCCGTCGCATTTGCCGTTCAGTTTCACCGACAAGCACACGTTCCCTACGCGCGAGTTCCGCGTGGAAGACCAAGTGCGTATCGTCCCCGGCGGGTCCACGGTACGTCGCGGAGCGTACCTCGCGCCGAATGTCGTGTGCATGCCGCCCATGTATGTGAACGTCGGCGCCTATGTCGGACGCGGCACCATGGTGGACTCGCACGCGCTGGTCGGCTCCTGCGCCCAGATCGGCGAACGTGTGCACCTGAGCGCCGCCGCACAGATCGGTGGCGTGCTCGAACCGATCAACGCATCGCCGGTGATCATTGAGGACGATGTCACGGTGGGTGGCAACTGCGGGGTGTACGAAGGCACGGTGGTGCGCAGCCGCGCGGTCCTTGGTGCCGGCGTCGTTCTCACGCGTGGTACGCCGGTGTACGACCTCGTGAAAGAAACGGTACATCGCGCCACCGCCGATCAACCGCTCATCATTCCGGTCGGTGCCGTGGTCGTGCCGGGTGCACGTCGCGTGTCGTCGGCGTTCGGTGAAGCGCAGGGACTGTCGCTGCAGACCCCGGTAATCGTGAAGTATCGTGACGACAAAACCAATGCCGCGACCGCGCTCGAGGCGTGGTTGCGGTGACGCGTGCCGGTGCGCCGTTAGTTGTCGGCGGCCTCATCAGCGCCCCCGGTGACAAGTCGATCAGTCATCGCGCGCTGATCTTCGCGGCCATGGCCGTCGGCCCTACACGTATTCAACAGATTCTCGAATCGGCCGACGTTCACGCCACGGCCGGTGCCCTTCGCGCCCTTGGCGCTAATGTGCCGGCGCTCAGTCCGGATTTCGTGGTGCAGGGTCGGGGGATTGGTGCATTGCATTCGGCGGCATCCTCCATCGACTGCGCGAACAGTGGCACCACCACCCGACTGCTTACCGGACTCGTCTCGGGTCTGCCCGGCGTCACCGCGCGCTTCGAAGGCGATGCCAGCCTGAGTCGCCGCCCGATGCGACGCGTCGCCGGACCACTCGCGCTCATGGGTGCGAAAATCGACTTTGAGGGGGCACCCGAACACGATGGTCTGCCGCTTCGCGTGCACGGGTCATCGCTGCGTGGCATCCGTTATGTCAACGAGCACGCCAGTGCGCAGGTGAAAGGCGCGCTCATGCTGGCGGGGCTCGCGTCGGGAGTCGCCGTGGAGATCGAGGAGCCGCATCGATCGCGAGATCATACCGAACGCATGCTCGCCGCACGTGGCGTGACCCTGCAGGTGCTTCCCGATCGGGTGCGCCTCGAAGCCGGGCAGACACTCCAGCCGGTCGATGTCCTGGTGCCCGCCGATCCGTCGTCGGCCACATTTTTCGCCGCACTGGCCGCTCTCGCAGACGAAGGCGAGCTACGACTGCTCAACGTCTGCCTCAATCCGACGCGGACCGGGGCCTTCGATGTCCTGCGCCGTATGGGCGTTCCGCTCACCTTCGAGGAACACCGCACCGTTGGCGGTGAGCAGATCGGCACGGTGGTCGTGCGTCCCGGCGCCTTGACAGGCACGGATATCGGCGGCGGCGAGATTCCGCGATGCATCGATGAGCTGCCCATGCTCGCTTGTGTAGCGGCTCGTGCCGAAGGCGAGACGCGGATTACCGACGCGCGTGAGCTCCGGGTTAAGGAGAGCGATCGTATCCGGGCCGTGGTGGACAACCTCCGCCGACTGGGTGTCGACGTCGAGGAGTATCCCGACGGTATGCGCATCACCGGAAACCGGCGCGCCCTTGCCGGCCACGTCATCACCCATGGCGATCACCGGCTGGCCATGGCGTTCGGGGTACTGGCGGCGCTCCCCGGAAACCGAATAACGATCGACGATCCGGGGTGTGTGAACGTGTCGTACCCGTCGTTTTGGCGCGATCTCGCCAATGCCACCGGTGGGGCCAAGGCGGGTACGCTCACGCCATTGGTGATCGCGATCGATGGTCCGGCGGCGTCGGGGAAGAGCTCCACCGCACAATGGGTGGCGCAGCGACTCAATGTGCGACACGTGGATTCGGGTGCCTTCTACCGCGCCCTGACCTACCTGGCGCTTCAGAGCAGCGTGCCCACAGAAGAATGGACCGCCTCGCTGCTGCTCGCGCAGGCCGACCGGATCACGCTGACCCTCACCGAGCGTTCCGTGCTGCCCCTCCTCGACGGGATATCGCAGGATGAAGCCTTGCGCGACACACCAGTGACGCGCGCGGTTTCGCTGGTAGCCCGGATGCCCGAGGTTCGAGAATGGGTGAACGTTCTGGTGCGAGAGGCCGCTACAACGACCGACGTAGTGGTGGACGGGCGTGACATCGGGACCGCGGTCTTTCCCGCCGCGCCCCTGAAGGTGTTCCTGATCGCCGATCCCTGGGAGCGCGCGCGTCGCCGACTGGTGCAGCGTCTGAGCCGACGTCCCACCGATGTCGAAATCGCCGACGAGACCGAAACGCTCGTGGCGCGCGATGCCCAGGACGCCATGCAGAGCGTTCCCGCCCGCGACGCCGTAGCCATCGACACGACCACTGTCACCCAGGAAGAGCAGGTGGAGCGGATCGTGGCGCTCGCCATCGCCACACGGGATCGACTGCGCGCCGACTGAGCCGGACTCGACATTTCGCCACCCACGTCTCCCGCACGCCGGCTATTGCCCGAAAAGCCCGGAGCGTCTACGTTTCAGGGTTCCTGCTGGCTCTTTCCCATCCCTCATTCTCGGCGCGGCGAGCGTTGTTCCGCGATTCCGGAGATACTCAAACGTATGAGCACTGAACTGAGCCCCGAGCTCGCCGCCGAGCTGAACGACGCGTTAAACGCGGACATGGACGAGCTCGACGATTCACCAGCGATCAACAAAATGACGGCGCGCGAAAAGCGCGACCTTCAAAAGAGCCAGCTCCGCCCGCTCGCCAACCGCCGCCCGGAACTCTACGAAGAGGACGAGTTCTCGTCAGATGAGTACGAGCGGATGCTTGAGCTGTACAACGGCACGCTGGCGTCGATCGAGGAAGGGGAGATCGTCAAGGCGCACGTTCTGGAAATTCGCGAGAACCTGGTCGTGCTGGATATCGGCTTCAAGTCCGAAGGCACGATCCCGCTTGAAGAGTTCAAGGACATGCCCGACCTCAAGGTCGGCGATGAAGTCGAGGTCCTGCTCGAGCATCTCGAGGACCAGGAAGGCTCCGTCGTCCTGTCCAAGAAGAAGGCCGACTTCATGCGCGTGTGGGAGCGCATCCGCGTCGCATACGAAAGCGATATGCCGGTCGAAGGTACCCTCGTCAAGAAGATCAAGGGTGGTGTCGTCGTCGACCTGATGGGCGTCGATGCCTTCCTCCCCGGTTCGCAGATCGCGCTTCGCCGCGTTCCGAACATCGACGAGCTGCTCGGACAGAAGTACGAGTTCAAGATCATCAAGCTCAACAAACGCCGCCGCAATATCGTGGTGTCTCGTCGCGTGATTCTCGAGTCGGAACGCGCCGGAAAGCGCGAGAAGCTCATGAAAGAGCTCGCAAAAGACCAGGTGCGGAAGGGTGTCGTGAAAAACATCACGGACTTCGGCGCCTTCATCGATCTCGGCGGCGTCGACGGTCTTCTCCACATCACCGACATGTCGTGGGGCCGCATCTCGCATCCGAGTGAGATGGTCCAGATCGGACTGGAGCTCGAGATCAAGGTGCTCGACATCGACTGGGAGCGCGAGCGCATCTCCCTCGGTCTCAAGCAGCTGCAGAGTTATCCCTGGAAGGACGTGGCTGCCAAGTATCCGGTTGGTACGCGCGTCAACGGCAAGGTGGTGTCCATCACGAACTACGGCGCCTTCATCGAACTCGAGCCGGGCATCGAGGGACTCGTGCACATCTCCGAGATGAGCTGGACGCGCAACGTGCGCCATCCCAGCAAGATCGTGAGTATCGGCGAAGCCATCGAGGCCGTTGTGCTCAAGGTCGACGAGACCGAAGAGAAGATCTCGCTCGGCATGAAGCAGACCGAACAGGATCCGTGGGTCATCCTGCCGCTCAAGTACCCGGTCGGTACGCGTCTCAACGGCAAGGTCCGAAACCTTACCAGTTTCGGGGCGTTCGTGGAGATCGAGCCGGGTATCGACGGCCTCATTCACATCTCGGACATGTCCTGGACCAAACGCGTCCAGCATCCGTCGGAAGTCGTGAAGAAAGGCGATGCGGTGGACGTGGTGATTCTCAACATCGACAGCGAAAACAAGCGCATCTCTCTGGGGCTCAAGCAGGCCGAGGAAGATCCGTGGCTTCGCATCGGTGAGACGTATACGGTGGGTACCGAGCTCCCGGGCTCGGTCGTGCGCCTGATGGATAAGGGCGTGGTCGTCGATCTCGGCAACGATATCGAAGGCTTCGTGCCGGTCAGCCAGCTCAATCCCGAGGGAACGGTCACCAACCCGGCCGACTTCACGTGGGAAACCATGAATCTGGTGATGCGCGTGCTCGAAGTGGATCCTATCCATCGTCGCATCGTGCTGGCTGTGACGTCTGTTCCGGAAGAACAGCCGCCCAAGCCGGCTGAGCCCAGCAAGGTGCACAGCTCCGAAGACGAGATCGGACTTTAAGCGCCGTTCAGTGCGGCGCCAGTAAAACAGAAGGCCCCGTCTACGACGGGGCCTTCTGTTTTTTGCGACCCATCCCCGGACTACTTCGCGTATTCGCGGCCAACAATCAGTCCCTCACCGTCATCGGCAACCTTGCGCTCACCCTTCCGGGGTGCCGCCACGCTTCCACGAGGCGCTTTCAACCCCGCGAGCGCCAGCAAGCCAAACGCCAGTACAAAGACGGCGCTCACGGCGCCGACACGGACCGACGTCGTGTTGAACGCGCTCATCATCTGCGAGGTCACGATCGCCTTGAGCTGCAAGGCATCAAGAATGAAGAGCACCAGGGAGGCGATCAGGCCGATCGTGAAAATCGCCGAGCACACCCCCACCGTGAGCCCCAGCACGCGGCTCTCCAGTGAGCGCGCCATGATCAGGAGTAGCGCCAATCCGAGATACGGCAGCAACAACACGCTGGAGAGAGCATTTGCTGCACCGAAGCGCCACTGAATGCTGCTTAGTTGCAACGGCCAGACCTGCAGGATCGCTTGGACGAACGGCACCACCAGGAGCAGCAACACGACCGTATAGAGCACGCGCCGCAGAGGTGCATCGTCATGAAGGTTCAGGAATTCGGACATCATAGGGGAGGGTGGTCGACGTGGAGAATGGAGATCAATGGTAATATGCCCGTGCAAACAGCGTTCCTGCGAACTCAGCCGATAAAGTTGCCGACCCGGATTTTTGACCCGGGCGCCGCCTGATTATAGCCCGGTAGTATCCGCCGGATCGTTCAGCGAGGTACCAGCATATAAATTGAGCCTCCCGCGTGACTTTATGGCAAGGGAGGCGCGGCGGCAGGCGCTACCGGGTTTGTCGTGGTCGCGCGCCTGTGCTAGCTTCACGCGCTATGGCAACGCCTTCTTCCATTCGAGAAAAACTCGACCGTCTGGCGGTCGCCCGCGACGCTTCCGAGCAGGGAGGCGGACCAGCCCGCCTCGCCGCACAACACGCGAAAGGAAAGCTCTCTGCCCGCGAACGGCTCGATGTGCTGCTCGATGAGGGCTCTTTCGTCGAAATTGACCGGTTTGTCACCTCCCGGTCCCAATCCGACGGAGAGGCGCCCATTTACGGCGACGGCGTGGTCGCCGGCTACGGTCGCATCAACAACCGGATCGTCTACGTCTTCTCGCAGGATTTCACGGTCTTTGGCGGTTCGCTCTCCGAAGCGCACGCGGCCAAAATCTGCAAGATCATGGATCTCGCGGTGCGAAATGGAGCGCCGATCATCGGACTGAATGACTCCGGAGGGGCGCGGATTCAGGAAGGAGTGGTTTCGCTCGGCGGCTACGCCGACATCTTTCTGCGTAACACCATGGCCTCAGGCGTCGTCCCGCAGATTTCCGCGATCCTCGGCCCCTGTGCCGGCGGTGCCGTGTACTCGCCAGCCATTACCGATTTCATCTACATGGTGCGCGGCACGAGCTACATGTTCGTGACCGGTCCGAATGTGGTGAAAACCGTCACGCATGAAGACGTGACGATGGAGCAGCTCGGCGGTGCCGACACGCATGCGTCCACCAGCGGTGTGGCCCATTTCGCCTGCGATTCCGAACTCGCGTGCCTCCAGCGCATTCGCGAGCTGTTCCGCTATGTGCCGTCGAACAACGTGGATGATCCACCGCGCGGTCCATCGCGCGACCCACGCGACCGTCGCGAAGAGTCCCTGCTCGATGTCATTCCCGACAATCCCAACAAGCCGTACGACATGCGCGACGTGATCGGCAGGATTGTCGACGACGGTGACTTGTACGAAGTGCAGCCGGATTATGCCGGCAACATTCTCGTCGGCTTTGCGCATCTCGGCGGTTACAGCGTCGGCATCGTGGCCAATCAACCGGCCGTGCTCGCCGGGGTGCTGGACATCAACGCCTCGCTGAAAGCCGCGCGCTTCGTACGCTTCTGCGATTGCTTCAACATCCCGATCGTGACTTTCGAAGATGTGCCGGGTTTTTTGCCGGGACTCGCGCAGGAGCATGGTGGCATCATCAAGCACGGTGCGAAGCTGCTGTACGCGTACTGTGAGGCGACGGTCCCCAAGCTCACCGTGATCACGCGCAAGGCGTACGGCGGTGCGTATGACGTGATGAGCTCGAAGCATATTCGCGGCGATTACAACGTGGCGTGGCCCACCGCAGAGATTGCGGTCATGGGGCCCAAGGGTGCCGTGGAGATCCTGTACAAGAAGGAAATTGCCGAGGCGGACGATCCGCAGGCGGCGATGGATGCGCGCGTCGCGGAGTACACGGAGAAGTTCGCCAATCCGTACAATGCGGCCGCGCGCGGGTTCATCGATGACGTGATTGATCCGCGCGACACTCGTCCACGACTGATCGATGCGCTCGATGCGCTGCGCGGAAAGCGTGACCGCAACCCAGCCAGGAAACATGGCAATCTCCCGCTCTGAAAAGTGACCATGTTCTCCAAAGTGCTCATAGCCAACCGCGGTGAGATCGCACTCCGTGTGATTCGCGCGTGCCATGAGCTCGGCGTCAAGACGGTGGCGGTGTACTCCGAAGCCGATGCGCGCGCTCCGCATGTCCGTGAGGCCGATGAGGCCGTACTCATCGGTCCGGCGCCATCGAGTGAGAGCTATCTGCGCGGTGATCGAATCATCGAGGTGGCACAGCGCATGGGTGCGCAGGCGATCCATCCGGGCTACGGCTTTTTGTCGGAGCGTGCCTGGTTCGCTCGCGCCGTTCGCGAGGCGGGGCTGGTGTTCATCGGTCCACCCGCCGAAGCGATCGAGGCGATGGGTTCGAAGACGGCCGCGCGTCAACTCGTAGTGGCCGCAGGCGTTCCCGTGGTACCGGGAACCACAGAAAGTGTACGTGACGCCGAAGAAGCGGTCGGCATTGCGGAAACGTTCGGGTTTCCCGTCCTGCTCAAGGCGGCGGCGGGTGGTGGCGGCAAGGGCATGCGCATCGTACGCGCTGCCTCCGAACTGGCCGATGCGCTTGCGTCGGCGCGGCGCGAGGCACAGAACGCCTTCGGCGACGACGCGGTGT
This sequence comes from Gemmatimonadales bacterium, assembly GCA_038250435.1. GTDB lineage: Bacteria > Gemmatimonadota > Gemmatimonadetes > Gemmatimonadales > Gemmatimonadaceae > Gemmatimonas. The sequence goes on from JBBSCJ010000001.1 coordinate 287,121, forward strand.
ACATCGAGAAATACATCGAAGGGCCACGACACGTTGAAATTCAGGTGCTCGCCGACGCGCACGGAAATGTGATGCATCTCGGAGAGCGGGAATGCTCGGTGCAACGCCGTCATCAGAAGATGATCGAGGAGGCCCCAAGTGTGGCGGTGTCCCCGGAGTTGCGCGCGCGCATGGGCGCCACGGCAGTCGCCGCAGCGCGCGCTGCCGGTTACGTGAACGCCGGCACGTGCGAGTTTTTGCTCGACCGCGATGGGCAGTTCTATTTTCTGGAGATGAACACGCGAATCCAGGTGGAGCATCCGGTCACGGAATTGGTGATGGGACTCGACCTGGTGCAGTGGCAGATCCGGATTGCCGCCGGTGAACCCCTTCCGTTCGCGCAGCGCGATTTCACGCCGCGAGGATGGGCGATCGAATGCCGTATTACGAGTGAGGATCCGGCAAACGGCTTCCTGCCGAGCACCGGGCGCATTTCGTATCTGCATCTGCCGAGCGGCCCGGGTGTGCGCTGGGATGGGGGAATCGAGGCCGGAGGGGACGTTGGGCTCTACTACGACCCGATGCTGGCAAAGCTCATCGTGCATGCGCCGACGCGAGCGCTGGCGATCGCCCGCATGCGACGCGCCCTGCTCGAACTCACGGTGCAAGGGGTTGAGACCTCACGGGCCTTTCATCTTCGCGTAATGGATCACCCCGATTTCCAGAACGGCAACATCACGATCCAATGGCTTGAACAACATCTGCCCGAGCTCACGGCCGCCGCCGCCGAGCCAGACGCACTCCGTATCGCGGCTATCACGGCCGCGTTGCTCGCGCATGAGGAGCGCATCGCCAGTCGCCCCTCGGGTGTGTCCGCGCCGCAGCCGTCGGTCGCGGCGGCGGCGGCGGTAATGGCGACAGGCTCCTCGCCGTCGTGGGCGCAAGTCGCACGTCGCGAAGGATTGCGGCGCTCGTGAAACGGTCAAGGGGAGGAAAGGCAAAGCGCCAAGGGCGTCAGCCGGCCAGGGCCGTACCCGTGGAGGCGGTAACGACGATCGCTATCGAACGCATCGCGGCGGGCGGTGACGGGGTCGGTCGTATCGATGGATTGGCGTGCTTCGTCCCGCGAAGCGCACCAGGCGATATCGCACAGGTCGCCTACCTTACGCAGGCACGCCATGCGCGAGGTCGCGTTCTGCAATTGCTCGAGCGTTCGACCCAGCGCGTCGTTCCCGCGTGCCGCCATTACGACGGTGATCGCTGCGGCGGCTGTCAGCTGCAGCACCTCTCGGCGGCGGCACAACGCGATGCGCGCGTCCAGCTCGTCCAGGACACCCTGGCGCGCATCGGTAAGCGTGCCGTCGAACGACCGGAGATCGTTTCCGGCGTGGAGTGGGCGTATCGCGGTCGCCTCACCCTGACGTTGCTCCCTCGCGGTCGATCATGGATCGGCGGGTTGCATCCGCACGACGACGCCTTACGCGTGTTCGAGATGGAAGAATGTCCGATCACGCATCCGTCACTCGTGCAGACGTGGCATGCTATCTCCCCCATCGCGCATGGCCTGCCTGCGGCGCCGCGCCTTCGACTCGGCTTGCGTTTGACCGGCGCGCTTTCGGTGAACGGGGAAGTCTCGCCGGACGTTGCGGTGGTGGTACAAGGGGGCAAGATGTGGGAGCACGCCGCAGAGTGGGGCGCGAGGCTGCTCAGAACGGCAACGCTGGTGCAATCGGTGTGGTGGATTGCCGACGGAGCAACGGCCTCGGCGGTGGCCCTCCGAAGCGACGGCGCATCGTCGGCGCCGCCTGACGCGACGCTGCTCCACGGTGCGCTTGACGATGAGGACTTGCCGGAGGCAGGTACCGCACCGTTGGCGCAGGACGCCCTCGCCTTTGCGCAGGTGAACACGACGGTCGCCGCCGCACTCCGGGGATTTGTCGTTGAGCAGGTGCAGCGATTTGCGCCGACGCGCGTGATCGACGCGTACGCGGGCACGGGTGAACTGTCGCAGCAACTGGCGGTTGCCGGTATCCAGGTGACAGCGATCGAAAGTGACGAGGCCGGATCGCGTGCGGCACGGCGGCGCTTTGACGCACTTGCACCCGCGATTCTGGCGCGGACACGACTGGTGCGGGCATTGGTGGAACATGCGCTGGCCGACTGGCTCCCGGCCGATGTAGTGGTGCTGAATCCGCCGCGTCGCGGCGTGGACCTGCGGGTAACGCAGTTGCTCGAGGCGGCAGCCGCGCGGGGGGTGCAGGCGATCGTGTATGTCAGTTGCGATCCGGCCACGTTGGCGCGTGACGTGGCGCGCCTGCCGGCGTGGCGTATCACAGCGTTGCAGTGCTTCGACATGTTTCCACAAACGGCCCACGTGGAAACGGTGTGCGTGCTGATACCGGAGGAGAAGTGAGATACCTCGTAGACGTCAACGGTGCGCGCGTGATCGTCGACCTCGACGGTGCGCAGGCGACCGTAGACGGTGTGCGCATGGAGGTGTCCCTTGCCGCAGTGGAGGGTACGCCGCTTCGGCTGGTGCGTATTGACGAACAGGTGCACCGGGTGATTGCCCAGCGCGGCGACAGCCGGGGTCGTTGGACGCTGGACGTCGATGGGATGCGCGTGGAGGCCGAGGCGCTCGATGCACGGCTGCGGGCGATCCGCGACCTCACCGCCGCTTCGACCGCCGCACGCGGTCCGGCGCCGCTGGTCGCGCCCATGCCAGGCTTGGTGGTGCGCGTACTCGTGGCTGTGGGCGACGAGGTGAGCGCGGGGCAGGCACTGGTGGTGGTCGAGGCGATGAAAATGGAGAACGAATTGCGCGCGTCTGTGGGCGCTATGGTCATCGCGGTGCACGCGGTGCAGGGCAGCGCCATCGACAAAGGCGCCCTGTTGGTGGAGCTCGGGCCGCTCGCATCCTGAGACCGTGATCGGCCGGCGACGATTGTTCCGCCCGCTCAGGCGACCGGGGTCAGCTGCCGGCGGCGCATCCGGTTTACGCCCTTGATCACCACGAAGATCGCGAACGCGACGATCAGAAAAGTGAGGATGTGGTTGAGAAACATCCCGTAATCCAGTGTGGCGACACCGGCGGTCTTGGCCTCTTCCAGCGTGGCGTACGAGCCGTTCCCGAGCGTCACGAAGCGCTCGGAGAAATCGACGCCGCCGGTAAGCAATCCCACGACCGGCATGATGATGTCATTGACGAGGCTGTCGACGATTTTTTGAAAGGCGCCGCCGATGACCACGCCGATGGCGAGATCCATGACGTTCCCCTTCATGGCAAACTCCCGGAATTCCGACCCGATCGACATACCTGCTCCACGAGAAAGTTTTTCGGCCAGCACGGCCGGTCCTACCAGTTGTCAGGCAGACTGAGGGGTAGCTCACTTGAGAGCAAGCAGCTGGACGAAATTCCGACAGGGCTTTCGGCATTCGAGAAGCCGTTTGTTCCCGGCTCGCTCAACCCTCGCATTGACAGGGACTTCAAGGCTAAGTAACCTACGGGTCTGTCCTGTTTTCCCGGGATTTCACGCCGGAATCTGTCATGTGCGCCTTGGCTGCGCGTCGGCGGTCAATCCCGGATTTTTCTCTGTCTGAGCGCCTCACGGCGACTCCGAAATCACGCACGGATCTCGTTTAGCATGAAGACCTACAGCGCGACCCCGAAGGATATCGACCGTCAGTGGTATATCGTCGACGCGGAAGGAATGGTCCTTGGCCGGCTCGCATCGGAAATCGCGAAGATCATCCGCGGCAAGCACAAGCCCATGTTCACGCCGCATATGGACACGGGTGACTTCGTCATCGTGATCAATGCGTCGAAGATTCAGGTTACCGGACGCAAGGCTGAGCAGAAGACGTATTTCAGCCACACCGGTTACATGGGTCATGAAAAGCACACGCCGTACGCCTCGGTGATGTCGAGTCATCCTGAGCGCATCATCGAGAAGGCGGTATACGGCATGCTCCCCAAAACGGCGCTGGGACGTCAGGTTCTGCGTCGTAAGCTCCGCGTCTACGCTGGAGCTGTTCATCCGCACGTGGCGCAGACTCCGTCGGCGCTCACCTTTTCCAACGCCGAGGCCAGGTAATGTCGGAGCAGATTCAGGCCCTGGGTCGTCGCAAGCGCGCCGTGTGCCGCTTGTATCTCACCCCCGGCTCGGGCAAGTGGGATGTCAACGGTCGCACCCTGGGTGATTACTTTCCGCGTCCCACGCTCGTCTCCGCGATCCAGCAGCCGTTCATGCTCACCGACACGCTCGGCCAGTTCGATGTGAAGGCAGTGCTCGACGGCGGTGGCATGTCGGGACAGGCGGGCGCAGTTCGTCTCGCGATCGCCCGTGCGCTCGTAAAGCTCGACGAAGGACACAAACCCAAGCTCCGTGAGTTCGGCCTGATGACGCGCGATGCGCGAGAAGTCGAGCGCAAGAAGCCGGGTCGTGCCGGAGCCCGTAAGCGATTCCAGTTCTCCAAGCGGTAATCATCGCGCTGCGGCGCGCTGGTCATCGTATCTCACACGCTGTCTGAGTCGGTTGCGGGTGCTGCGCTCCTCCGGGACGCAGCCGCAACCGACCACGACGACGGCGGACGAAGTATCAACCTCACGAAGACCATTATCATGACCAGTCCGTCCCTTGAGCAGTTGCTCGCCGCGGGCGTCCACTTCGGGCATCAGACCCGTCGGTGGAACCCGAAAATGCGCCGGTTCATCTTCGCCGAGCGCAATGGCATTCACATCATCGACTTGCAGAAGACGCTCCGCCAGATCGAACTTGCGCAGAAGTTGGTGCGCGAAGTCGTTCTACGAGGCGAGAACGTGCTGTTCGTCTGCACGAAGCGCCAGCTCTCGGCCATCGTCAAAGACGAAGCCGAACGTTGCGGCGGCATGTTTGTCACCGAGCGCTGGTTGGGCGGCATGCTCACCAACTACCAGACAGTCAAGAAGCAGGTCAAAAAGCTCAAAGAGCTGGAGGCCGGCAGCGAAGAAGGTGGTGGATTCACCAATTATACCAAGAAGGAACAGCTGCTCATGTCGCGTCAGCGCGACAAGCTCGGCAAGTATCTCTCAGGTATCAAGTCGATGAATCGGCTCCCGGGACTGCTCTTCATCATCGACTCGAAGAAGGAGCGCATCGCCGTATCCGAAGCGAACAAGCTCGGGGTGCCGATTGTAGCCATCGTGGACACCAACGCCGATCCTGACCTGATCACGGTACCCATTGCCGGCAACGACGATGCGATCCGTTCGGTCGAGCTGATCGCGAAGGTCGTCGCCGATACAATCATCGAGGCGCGTCAGGAAGCGCCGGTGCGCCCGAGCGAAGAAGAGCAGGAGAGCTACACGTTCAGCAGCGATCGCGGAACGGAGCCGGCCAACCGCGGTGATCGGGGTGGTCGCGGCGGCGACCGAGGTGGCCAAGGTGGTCAGGGCGGGCAGGGCGTTGGCCAAGGCGGGCAGGGTGCTCAGGGCGGTGATCGCGGCGGACGTCCGCGTCGGCGCCGTGCGAAGCCGGAAGCTATCGCCGCGCGTCTCAAGCCCGGCTCTGAGGGTGTCGCCCTCGAAGGCGTGGCCGTTGAGGAGGCGATCTCCGCTGGAGATCATGGCGTGCAGGACGCTGGAGCCGTGGAGTCGGGCGCCGTGAGCGTGCCGGAGCAGGCCCCGTCTGGCGAGCAGGCGTAAGCATCCGCCGCATGGCCTGAACGGCGCTCGGGCTTCGACTGCACCATGCGACGCGCCGCCGGCTTAATCCGGCGGCGTTCGTACGAAGTATCCTCACTCGCAGTTACTGACACTCAGCACATAGACAGGGCCCCACGATGACCACCGTGATCACGGCGAAGGCCGTCTCTGAACTCCGCCAGCGCACCGGCGCGGGCATGATGGATTGCAAGAAGGCGCTCGAAGAGAACAACGGCGAGATGGACGCGTCGGTCGAGTACCTCCGGAAGAAGGGTATTGCGAAGGCCGAGAAGCGGGCCGACCGCTCCACGAGCGAAGGCATCGTGGGAGGCGAGATCTTCAACGACGGCAAGTCGGGCGCGCTGGTGGAAGTCGCCTGCGAGACCGACTTCGTCGCGCGGAACGAGGACTTCGGCAAGGTCGTCGCGCAGCTTGTGGCCCAGCGCGTACACTCAACCGCCGCCGACGTCGACGCTTTTCTCGCGGAGCCGCTTCAATCCGATCCTTCGCAGAGCGTCGCCGAGTTTGTAAAGGTGGCTTCAGCCCGCACCGGCGAGGCGGTGAACGTCAAGCGCCTGGCGCGCTTCGACGCCGGCGCGCATGGGGTCGTGGGGATGTACCGTCATCACAACAACAAGCTCGCGACGCTGGTGCAGGTCACGGCGTCGTCGGCGGATGTCGCGAAGCATGAAGCTACGGCGGAGCTGGTGAAGTATATCGCCGAGCACATCGCCGCCTCGGCACCGCTCGCCGTCGATCGTGACGGTGTGCCCGCCGAGAAGCTGGACAGTGAGAAGCGTATCGCCGCCGAACAGGCGCGCGAGTCGGGCAAGCCCGAGGCGATGATCGAGAAGATTGCCACGGGCAAGATCGAGGCGTTCCTCAAGGACGTCACGTTGCTTCCCCAGGCGTGGGTGCGCGACGCCAGCCTCACGATCACTCAGCTCATCGCCGAGCACGGGAAGCGCGCGGGCGGGACAATTACGGTGGACCGCTTTGCCCGTTTGCAGCTCGGCGCCGAGTGACTGGAGTGAGCGAGACCGGGCTGCGATACAAGCGCATCCTGCTGAAGATCTCCGGCGAGGCACTGGCCGGCGATCGCGGCGTTGGATTCGACTTCGAGCGCATCGGTTTCTTCGCCGATCAGATCGTTGATGTGGCGCGCATGGGCGTACAGCTGGGCCTCGTCATCGGCGGCGGTAACATCGTTCGGGGCACGCAGCTCTCGCAGATGGGCATGGATCGGGTGGGTGCCGATTACATGGGCATGCTCGGCACGGTCATCAACGCCATGGCCCTGCAGGACGTGCTGGAAAAGAAGGGACTCGATACGCGCGTCATGACGGCCATCCGCATGGAAGAACTGGCGGAACCCTACATTCGACGTCGGGCCCTTCGGCATTTCGAGAAAGGGCGCACTGTGATCTTTGCTGCCGGGACCGGCAACCCGTATTTTTCCACCGATACGGCGGCCGTGCTGCGGGCGATCCAGATGAAGGCAGAAGTCATCATCAAGGCGACCAGCGTCGACGGCGTATATTCTGCCGACCCCAAGAAGGATCCCAACGCCACATTGTACGAGACGATCAGCTACCGCGACGTGATGCTTGAAGAGCTGCGTGTGATGGACCAGACCGCCATCACGCTCTGCAAGGAGAATCAGCTGCCGTTGATCGTCCTCAACCTTCACCGCCAGGGAGCCGTGGCGATGGCCATTCGCGGCGAACAGGTAGGGACACTGGTTTCATGAGTACTATCGCGCAGATCCTCAGCAACGCGAAGTCGGGCATGGAGAAGGCGCTGGAGAACTCGAAAAAGGAGTTCTCCGGCATCCGCTCCGGCAAGGCGTCACCCAACATGCTCGACACCATTCGGGTCGAAGCCTACGGCTCGATGCTCCCGCTCAATCAGGTAGCCTCCGTGGCGGCCCCCGAGGCGCGCATCCTGCTCGTGACGCCCTTCGACAAGGGCCAGTCCAAGGTGATCGAGAAGGCGATCCGTGAATCGGATCTCGGGCTCGATCCGGCGCATCAGGGCGGCGTGATTCGTGTCCCCCTCCCATCGATGAACGAGCAGCGTCGCAAGGAGCTCGTGAAGGTGCTCAACAAGCTCGCTGAAGACGGACGCATTGCCATCCGTCATGCGCGCACCGATTCGCGCGAGAAGGTCAAGAAGCTCGACGGCATTTCCGATGACGACAAGAAGCACGGCGAGAAGGAGCTGCAGAAGCTTCATGACGACTTCATCGGTAAGCTCGACGCCATGCTGAAGGCGAAAGAAGCTGAAGTCATGGAGGTGTGATTCCGGCGTGCGGATCACTCGCTGATGTCGTCTACCGTCCCGCCAACCACGACCGATCACGAATCGGCCATGCTCGCGCGCATTGGCGTGCATGGGGCCGTGCCGCGTCACATTGCCATCATCATGGACGGAAACGGTCGATGGGCGCATGAGCGCCTCATGCCACGGCCTTTTGGTCATCGCGCCGGAATGAAAGCGGTGCGGGCCGTTGTCGAAGGGTGCCTGTCGAGTGGCGTCGAGTGGCTTTCGCTTTTCGCATTTTCGCAGGAGAACTGGCAGCGGCCCGCGCCAGAGGTCTCCGCGCTGATGATGCTCCTTGAGGAGTACATTGCGCGCGAGACGGAAGAGTTGCACAAGCGAGGCGTTCGCGTTCGCGTGCACGGCGATCTCGATCGCCTCAGTCCCGCTGCCGCCACCGCCGTGAAAACCATCATGCACCGCACCGCAGGCGGGACGCAAATGGGACTCAACCTGTTCATCTCGTACGGCGGCCGCGCAGAGCTGGTTCGCGCCGCCCGACTTCTGGCGATCGCGGTTCAGACGGGCCTGCTCACGCCCGAGACGATCACGGAAGAGGAGTTCCGGGCACGGCTGTTTACGGCCGACTGTCCCGATCCGGATCTGCTCATTCGCACGTCCGGTGAACAGCGGCTTTCGAATTTCCTGCTCTGGCAAGTGGCGTACGCCGAACTCTATATCTCGAACGTGTTCTGGCCCGATTTCGGCCGTATGGCTTTGTACGATGCGATTCTCGATTTCCAGCGTCGTGACCGGCGCTTCGGGCGTGTGAACAGCTGATCGCTCGTCGCCCGCATCCCTTGTCTCTCGCCAGAGCGGTGTGAACGAATTCATTCGACGTGTCATCGTGGCGCTCGTCGGCGCGCCACTCGTGTTATGGATCATCTGGCTGGGGGATGCGCCGCTTGCCACCCTGGCCGGGTTGCTCGCGGCAGTCGGCGCCTGGGAGTATTATCGCATCGCCCGTGAAGCGGGAGCGAATCCGATGGCGCCGCTCGGCATCACGTTGTCAGCGATCGTGCCCTTGGTCGTGCACGCGCACTTTCTCGGTGTGGTGCAGGTGCCGCTCGTGGCGTTCACGCTGCTGCCGCTGGCCCTGCTGGCGATCAGCATCTGGGTGCGCGGCGTCGGCGGGAGCCCGCTCAGCGCCGCCGCGATCACCCTGTTCGGGGTGCTCTATACCGGCGGCGCGCTCAGCTACATCTACGCCCTGCGATATTACAACTATGCCGTCGGCGACACGGCCGCCGCCCTTGTGGTGATCATGCCCGTGGTGCTCACGTGGGCCAGTGACACGGGCGCCTATGCGGCAGGTCGCCTGATCGGCGGACCCAAGCTGATCCCGTCGGTGAGCCCCGGGAAAACCGTCGCCGGAGCGATCGGTGGACTGGTCGCGACGGTCGCCGCCTGCAAAGCGTTCGTAGCATATCTGCTGCTCCCGCAGGCGCAGTTGGCATTCAGCCCCAGCGGCGTGGTGTTCTTCGGTGTCGGCATCAGTGTCGCGGCCCAGATCGGCGACCTCGCCGAATCGTTGCTCAAGCGCGAGGCCGGTGTGAAAGACAGCGGAACGTTCTTCCCCGGACACGGTGGAGTGCTGGATCGGCTTGATTCGCTGTTCTTTGTCCTTCCCGTCGCTTACGGCTTGTATGACTGGCTGCTGCTTCCCGCCCCCTCGGTGCGATGAGCGCCGGTAGCCACACCACACGCCCGTCCGCGCGTCACGCCATGCGCCAGCCGATTGGTGTGGCGATCCTTGGCGCCACCGGCTCGGTGGGCACCAGCGCACTCCGGGTACTCAGTCGGCACCGCGCGAGGTTCACGCCGGTCGCCCTCACCGCCAATGGCAACGCGGCCGGACTCGCGCAACTGGTTGACGAGTGGAAGCCGTCCTATGCGGGCTTGGTGCAGTGTCACGCCGACGCGCCGGCCGCGTGGGGCGTCGGTGCGGAATGCCTGATTGCGGCGGCCACGCATCCGGACGCCGGCATCGTGCTCAATGCCGTGGTTGGCGCGGCGGGGCTGCAAGCCACCCTGGCCGCACTCAGGGCGGGCAAGCGAGTGGCGCTGGCCAATAAGGAGACGTTGGTGGTGGCGGGCCATTTGGTGACCCGCACGGCGCAGGAGCATGGCGGAGAGCTCGTGCCGGTCGACAGCGAGCATTCCGCCATCCTTCAATGTCTGGCCGGACGGCAACCGCACGAGGTGAAGCGTCTCGTCCTCACCGCATCCGGAGGGCCGTTCCGAACATGGAGCGGCGATCGTATCGCCTCCGCGACCGTGACGGACGCGCTGAACCACCCCACCTGGCAGATGGGCAGCAAGATCACCGTGGATAGTGCCACGCTCGCGAACAAAGCGTTGGAGGTGATCGAGGCGCACCATCTGTTCGGCGTACCGTACGACCGAATCGACGTCGTCGTGCATCCCCAAAGCATCATCCATTCCTTCGTGGAGTTCGTAGACGGAAGCGTGCTTGCCCAGATGGGCGCGCCATCGATGGAGTTGCCCATCCTGTGTGCGCTCACCTGGCCGGAACGGGTGCCCGACAGCGGCGTACCACCGTTCGATCCCGTCGCGCTTGGCAGTCTGACGTTCGAGGCCGTCCGACATGACGAGTTCCCCATGCTGGAGCTCGGCGTAAGCGCCGGACGACAGGGGGGTGCGGCTCCGGCCGTCTTCAATGCGGCGAATGAGGTGGCAGTAGCGCATTTTCTCGCTGGACGGCTTTCGTTTCGCGGTATTGCTGACAGCGTGGCATCCGCACTTGCACAGATTGTTTCCAGAGATATCGCATCGCTCGAAGCGCTGCTCGCCGCCGACGGCGCGGCGCGCGCCCATGTCCATGCCCTTGTGGGGTCCTGACGTTGCTCTCTTCGATTTCGCAGTACCTGGCGCCATTGTTGGTCTTCGGACTCGTGGTGTTCGTCCATGAGTTGGGCCATTTCGTTGCAGCGAAGATGTCTGGCGTGTACGCGCCGGTTTTCTCGTTGGGATGGGGTCGTCGTCTATTCGGCGTCCGCCGTGGCGAAACCGATTATCGCGTTTCGCTGATCCCGCTTGGCGGTTACGTGCGTATGGCCACGCGCGACGACGATTCGATGGCGGGGATCGAAGGCGGTGCCGATCGCGGAAGCTTCGACGCGCCGATCGAACGGCCGGACGACGTCGCCCCGGGGTTGTGGGACCCGAACGGGCTCGCGCCATTCGGTCCAAAGGCCGTCCCCGCACATCGCTGGGTGGAGAACAAGTCCACGTCCGCACGGGTGTTCATTCTTTCGGCCGGCGTGATCATGAACATTCTGCTGACACTCTTCGTCTCGAGCGGAATCTTCTACCGGTACGGGAATCCGTACGTGCCGGCGGTGATCGATTCAGTGATTACGGGCGCTCCGGCCGCGGTAGCAGGCCTGAGCGCCGGCGATCGCATCGTGGCCATCAATGGCGACTCGGTACGCGCGTGGGAGGAAGTCCTCTCCCGCGTCGCGCCGGTAACCTCGGGGACGGTGACATTCGAGGTAATGCGCGGCTCGACGCGGTTGTCACGAGTGATCACGCCGCAGGTGGCCGAAGTAGACGATCCGGCCACCGGGGGCAAGCGGCAGGTTGGACGCATCGGCATTCAGGTGCGCGACTCCATCGTGCGCGAGCCTGTCGGATTCGGCGAAGCCGTGCAATCCGGCGGCAAGGCTACATGGATGATGGCGGCCAGCGTGGTAAAGGTGCTCGGCGGGCTCGTCACCGGCCAGGTGTCGGCCAAGAACCTTGGCGGACCGATTCAGATCGCGCGCACATCAGTGCAGGCTGCCCGCGAAGGGCCGGAGACGCTCTGGTCGTTGATCGCATTTCTGAGTCTCAACATTGCGATCCTGAACCTGGTGCCGATCCCGGTCCTCGACGGCGGACAGATTCTGTTGGTCCTCGCCGAACGAGTGAAGGGGAGCGCGTTTAGCGGTCGCACGCGAGAGGCGTTCGCCAGGGTCGGCGTGCTTGCCGTGCTCGCACTCATTGTTTTGGTCACGTTTAACGACCTGCGTACCGTGTTCACCCGCTGATTGGGTAACAACGTGGCGATGCGCGCTCATAAAAGGGGCTGGCAGCGGGCAGGTGCATCTTTTCTGCTCACCGCGATGCTCGTCGGCTGTCGGACGGCACCGTCGCCGACCACGACCGGACCAACGCCGATGCCGCGCATCCCGCGCGACGCAGCGCGCTTCGAGATCGACGTGGTCGATGATAGCACGGCGTCGTTCCGCTTCGCCGAGGCACGCTGGATTCGCGCCGGCGCTCAAGCGTACGCCGTCGATCCTGCACATCGTGACGCACTTGTCGCCCGCTTGCGCATTATCAGCCGTGACAGCGCGACGGCGCGCGCGCTGGTGACCTCGCAGGTGGCCCGCCTGACCTCGGCGCATTTCCTGTTGATGGTGCGCCCACCCACGCCATGGTGGCGATCGCCACGGTTTTGGGGCGGCGCGCTGCTGGGCGCCGCCACCGGAGTCGGTACCGCTGCGGTATCCCGCTGACTGTAGACGGTTAGTGGGCGTCGCGGACTGCGCGGCCGGGTACGAGTCCGATGCGCTGCAGACGGCGATACAGCGTACTTCGCGTAACGCCGATCGACCTCGCCGCGTCGCTCACCGTGGCGTGCGAAGCGATCAGCGCGGCGTATCGCGTACGCATGGCGTCGCGGAGCATCCCGTGGGCGTTGTCAGCGGCATCCGGCTCCTCGCGAAGTCCATGCCCGCCCTGATGCGGTCGAGGCGACACCGACAGCGGAGCGGCGCGCAGCGCGGACGGGAGCAGGTCAACCGTGATCAACGCGTCTTCAGCGAGGGCGGCGACCCGCTTCACCAGATTCTCCAGCTCACGCACGTTTCCCGGCCAGCTGTATCGCGCGAATGCGTCAAGGACGTCAGGTGCGAAGCGCCGAGCGAGCGACAGGGGGGCGGTGGCGAGAAAGTGACGGGCCAGGAGAACGGCGTCGCCATGACGGGCGCGCAACGGCGGCATGGGGATTGTGAGTACGTTGAGCCGATGGAACAGGTCATCACGCAGGATCCCACTGGCGATCGCGGTGGTGACGTCGCGATTGGTGGCCGCGATGATGCGCACGTCCACGCGCCGTCGACTATGCGAACCAAGGCGCGTGACTTCGCCCTCCTGCAGCACGCGCAGCAGCGACGCTTGCGCCGCCGGCGACAGTTCGCCGATTTCGTCGAGAAAGAGCGTGCCGCCGTGAGCGGCCTCGAATTTTCCCGCTGCGCCTTCGCGGCGGGCGCCGGAGAAGGCGCCCGCGACGTGGCCGAACAGCTCGCTCTCCACCAGGTCGCGCGGAAGCGCCGCGCAGTTGACCGCCACGAATGGCTCTGCGGTGCGCGGACTCGCGGCGTGAATTCCCTGCGCCACGACCTCCTTGCCCGTCCCCGACTCGCCGAGCAGCAGCACCGGCAGATCGGTGCGAGCGCACGCACGGGCCAGTCGCCTCACGTCGTCGAGCGCCGCAGAGTTGCCGAGCAGTAAATCGAGCGTATAGCGCACACCGGCCTCTCGCGAGGTGATGGTCGGCCGTGCGGGTGCGCTCGCTGCGGCTCGTTCAGGCGGCGGTATCGGCGGGCGCGCCGAGACCGCCATTGCTCCCGAACGGGACGGTAAGACCAGACAGGCGCCAATCGCCGTGCGCCCATCGTGCAGAGCGTGCACGGCCGCCGTGGCCCCGAGCAGTGGATGAGACGCATCGCGCACCATGGAGCCGGACGGTGCTCCCCAGCGGGTCATGTCGGTGCGATCCGACTTGACGCTCAACGAGAGGAGCGCCTCGCTCGCTTCACGCCCCGATGCCGCCAGTCGCCGCACCAGTCGCTCGGCCTGGGCCGACGACGCGATGATCTCGCCTGCCCGATCGACGACGACAATGGCATCCGCCGGATATTGTGCGATCAGCGTGCTGAACCGACGCAAGAGCGTCACACGTCGCTCCGCTTCGCGCGTCGCCAGCCGTTGTTCGAGCGCGGCGGCAATCGCGCTCGCAAGCGAGAGGGAGTGGGGGTGAGCCCGATCGCGGAATCCCGAGAGGTCGAGCACCCCGATGACTTCCTGCGTGAGCGGATCACGAATGGGCACGGCGGCACAGTGCCACGCGTGCCACCGCTGACAGAAATGCTCGGCACCCACGATATGGAAGGCTCGCGCGAGCGCGAGCGCGGTGCCGGGTCCGTTGGTGCCCACCGCCTCCTCGCTCCACAGCGCCCCCGGTCGGAAGTTGATGTCGGCGAGCCCCTCGAGTGCGCCGGGATCACCGGTGGCAGCGAGCATGCGCGCATTTGCATCAAACAAGGCGAGGATATGTCCCTCCAGCGAAGCGCCCGATACCAGACTATTCACGGCGAGATCGGCGTGCGAGAGCCAGTCGGCGCCTGCGCGAACCGCGTCGAGGGCGGACCCGTCCAAAGGCAGAGGGGCGCGCGCAAGCCCGGGCGCGACGCCATGATCGAGGGCTCTCGCCCAGCTGGCGAGTACGGGGGCGCGCACGCCGCCGAGCGAGGGGAGCACCTCCGCCCCATCGCTGACGGCGCGTCGCCAGGCTTCACCGAGCAACCGTTGAGCCGCTCCGTCCACCGGGAGTATTTCCTGGACGCGCATTCGACTGCCTCCGCTGTACGTAATCACGACATTGGTTGTGGAATCACCGCTGTGCTCGAGATCCCACCAGAAAAGCATTGAAGCCGGACAGGGCTGTCGCAAGGGATGCGACAGCTGTCGCATCAGTTACAACTCATCCGCCGCCAGATCGTGTTTGGCGCGCCGTTGGCGCCGCGACGCACGGTGAGGGTATCGCTGATCGTGATACATCGTGGTGCCGAGATGTTGACGGCGTATCGTCCTACCGGAAGTAGGTAGCCCGTGGTCGTGTCCGCCCGCAGTTCCACAAAGTGGCCGCCATCGAGGGGCGTAAACGTCAGCCGGGCATCGCGCGGTTGAATGTCGAGCATCAGTCCCACGCAACTGCGTACGGGTAATTCGACGGTGACCCGATCACCGGCGACGAGTCGCACCACCGTATCGAGAATAGCTGCATCACAGGACGTGGGCGCATTGGGGAGCACGGCTCTGATCGCCACCCTGTTCGCCGCACTGTGCTCGCCTGTCCATCGACCGGTGCCGACCAGGCGGTTGTCCACGTAGATCTGCGCCGAGTCTGGGGCAAGCAGATCGAGCCGCGGGGGTCGGGGGCGCTGCCGTGCCGGTTCCGGCATCTGCGTTGCGGCGTTCGTGTCCACACTATCGGCGAGAAGGTCGAGCGGGGGGATCGTCGCGGACGGCGAGAAAAGTGTCGTGTCGGAAAAAAGCAGGGTGCTGTCCGGCGCTTCAGCCGTCGCCAGGACGTCGTTGGCCGCAGTCCTGCCGGACTGCCACCAGGCGGTCGCGGTAATAACGAGCAGCAGCCCGGTAACGGCCGTCCAGGTTCCCAGGAAACGCGAGGCTTGGGGGCGGAAGGCATCGACCGTATGTGAGCCCATCCGAGGGAGCGAGGCTCCCGAACGATGGGCAGGAGCGGACGGAAGCGACGCGAGCGCGTCAACCAGTTGCGTCGCGGTGGCGAATCGATGCTCGGGGCGTTTGCTGAGCAGCCGCATGACGATTGCATCGTATTCCGGCGTGAGCTCGGGCACCTGCTCGCGCGGAGCCACCGGGGTGCTTTCGATATGCTCACGGGCCACGGCGTACCAGTCGTCACCTTCGAAGGGCAGCTGGCCGGTGGCCGCGCGGTAAAGCGTCACGCCCAGCGAATAGAGATCGCTGCGCCCGTCGAGTTCGTGTCCGCGCGCCTGCTCCGGACTGAAGTAATGGGGGGTGCCAAGTACCTGGTTGGTCGCGCTGACCGACGCGGTGCCGGTGAGCGCCCTCGCAAGCCCGAAGTCGGCGACGACTGCGTCGCCATTCGTCGCCAGCAGAATATTGTCTGGCTTGATATCGCGGTGGATGATGCCGCCTTCGTGCGCAATGGCGAGCGCCGACGCTACGTCGATCCCCACGCGGACGCACTCAGACTCGGGGAGCCGATAGGTGAGAGCCAGTCGGCGCCCCAGCGTGAGGGGCAACAGGTCCATGGCGACGAAGACGACGCCGTCGGCGGCGCCGACATCACGCACCGTGACGATATTCCGATGACGGAGGCGGGCCGCGAGCGCTGCCTCGCGGCGGAAGCGCGATTCGGCGTCCGCCAGCCCGGCAAATTCGGGGCGGAGAATCTTGAGCGCGACCGGAATCTCGAGGTCTTGGTCGATCGCCTCGTAGACCCACGCGAAGGCGCCGACTCCCAGGAGTCTGGTGACCCGGTATTTAGCGATTTGTTGCCCCAAATAACGATATGGCACGGCGTTGGTCCTTTACAGACGGGGCGGGGAAGAGTAGTCTACCGTGCTTCCTGCAATTATGCGCACAGAATGCGCAGACGACACGCGCTGAGAATATTACGACGATGGCGTTCGATAAGGCACTCACGATCGACAAGTACCGGGTCCACGACGTGGATACCGGATCCACCCGGGTCCAGATTGCGCTCCTCACCGAGCGGATCAATTACCTCACGGGCCACTTCCGCACGCATGCGAAAGACCATCACGGTCGTCGCGGACTGCTCAAGATGGTCGGCAAGCGTCGCCGACTCCTTGACTACCTGAAGCGTACGGACGTGCAGCAGTATCGCACGCTCGTGCAGGACCTTGGACTCCGGTACTAAGCCGGACCACGTCACGTTGTCGCGCGGGGGCTTCAACGGCTCCCGCGTGATTTGCGTTCTCATGAGGCTATTCAGAAGATGATGCAACGAATCGAACGGACCTTTGCCGGTCGCCCTCTGGTTATCGAAACCGGCCGCATGGCGAAGCAAGCGGCCGGATCCTGTGTAGTGCAATTTGGCGAGACGATGGTCCTCGCCGCCGTAACGGTGAGCGACAACCAGAGCTCGCTTCCGTTCTTTCCGCTTACCGTCGAATACAAGGAAAAGACGTACGCCGCCGGAAAGATCCCAGGCGGATTTCTCAAGCGCGAAGGCCGACCGAACGATCATGAGATCCTCGCCTGCCGGGTCATTGATCGTTCCATCCGGCCGCTCTTCCCGGAAGGCTTCAAGAATGAAGTGCAGGTGTTCATCTACGTCATCTCCGCCGACCAGGAGAACGCCGCAGACATGTTGGCGCTTCTCGCCACCTCGTTCGCGCTGAATGCGTCGAAGATTCCGTTCGCGGCGCCCATCGGTGGCGTGCGGGTAGGCCGGGTTCAGGGACATTGGGTACTCAATCCCACCTTCCAGCAGCTCGCCTTCTCCGACATGGAATTGGTGGTCGCCGGTTCGCAGGATTCCATCGTCATGGTCGAGGGCGGCGCGCTTGAGGTGTCGGAAGAAGACGTCCTCGAGTCGCTGCGCCTTTCGCACGATGGCATTCGCGAACTGATCGCGATGCAAAACGAATTGCTGCCGAAGGTTGCCCAGCCGAAAATGACGTGGACCAGAAATGTCCTGCCGGAAACGGTCGTGGTCCGCACCAGGGAGTTGGCCTCCGGCAAGGTCCGTGACGCGCTCAATCAGCCGGACAAGCACACGCGTATTGAAGCCGTCGAGCGCGCCAAGAAAGAGCTGGCCCAAGGGTTGTTGGTCGAATTCCCCGACCACGCCAAGGATATTCAAACCATCCTCGGCGATGTCGAGTATCATGAGCTGCGTGCGCAGGTGCTCGACACCAATCTTCGCGTCGACGGCCGCAAGCCCAACGAAGTGCGTGCGATCTCGATCGATACCGGTCTGCTCCCCCGATCCCATGGCTCGGCGCTTTTTACACGCGGCCAGACGCAGGCGCTTGTCGCCGCGACGCTCGGTACGGCCAAGGATGCGCAGCGGCTCGACACCGTGAACGATCCTGGGGAGACGACCCGCTCGTTCATGCTGCATTACAACTTTCCGCCGTTCTCCACAGGTGAAGTGCGCCCGATGCGCGGCACGAGCCGTCGCGAGATAGGTCACGGCAACCTCGCCGAGCGCGCGCTGCAGGGTGTGCTCCCCGACTTCGCCGACTTTCCATACACGATTCGCATCGTCTCCGATGTGCTCGAGTCCAACGGGTCGTCGTCGATGGCCTCGGTCTGCGGCGGTTCGCTGGCGCTGTTTGACGCCGGCGTACCGATGAAGGCGCCCGTGGCCGGTGTCGCCATGGGGCTGATCATGGAAGGAACGAAGTACGCGATCCTGACCGACATCCTCGGCACCGAAGATCATCTTGGCGACATGGACTTCAAGGTGGCCGGTACGCGGGACGGTATCACGTCCATCCAGATGGATATCAAGGTTGAAGGACTCGATCTCCGCATCATGGAAGAGGCGATGGCGCAGGCGAAGGAAGGCCGACTGCACATCCTCGCCGAGATGGATAAGGCGCTCGCCGCGCCGCGCACGGAAATGTCCAAGTATGCGCCGCGTATCGTGACGGTGCAGATCCCGGTCGACAAGATCGGAGAGCTCATCGGACCGAAGGGCAAGAACATCCGCGGCATCCAGGAAGAGACGGGCGCTGAACTCAGCGTCGATGACGACGGCACGGTGACGATCGCCGCAGTCGGTGGCGAGAGCATGGAACGCGCGCGCCAGATGGTCATGGCGATGACGGCCGAAGCCGTGGTGGGCGAGACGTACGAAGGCACGGTGAAAACCGTGACGGCGTTCGGCGCGTTCATCGAGATCATGCCCGGCACCGAAGCGCTGTTGCACGTTTCGGAGATGAAATGGGAACGTGTCGAGAAGCCCGAAGATGTGGTCAAGAAGGGCGACCGCGTCACGGTGAAGCTGGTGGACCGTGACGAACGTGGACGCCTGCGTCTGTCAATGAAGGCGCTGCTGCCGAAGCCGGAAGGTATGGCCGATGAGCCGGAGCGTCCGCGACGTGAAGAAGGCGAGCGATCTGGTGCCGGGGGCGGACGCGGTGGACGGACTGGCGGTGGTCGCGATCGGCGCTAACATCCCGGGCGCTCACGCGCCCGCGCTGCACCGGACAGACCTCCCCAATGGACTGACCGTGCTTTCGGAAGCAGTTCCGGGAGCGCGGTCGGTTGCGTTCGGGGCGTGGATCCGGGCAGCGACATTGCACGAACGGCCGGAGCAGATGGGTGTCTCGCATCTGCTCGAGCATATGGTCTTCAAGGGAACCCAGTCCCGCACGGCGCAACAGATCGCGCTCTCGCTCGAATCGCTGGGCGGGTCGCTGGATGCGTATACGGAACGCGAACACACGTCGTATCAGGCGCGCGTGCTCGATGAACATCTCGCTGATGCGGCATCCGTCATCGGCGACCTGATCTTCGAGCCTACGCTTCGTGCATCGGACCTGACGCTCGAGCGAAAGGTGATTCTCGAAGAGATCAGCATGGTCGAGGATACCCCCGACGACATCATATTCGATGTGCACAACCGGGCCGTGTGGGGCGATCATCCGCACGGCTACGCCATTCTCGGCACGCGTGAAACCGTGAAGTCGTTGTCGGTGACGCAACTTCGCGCCCTGCATGAACGCGCCTATCATCCCGGACGACTGGTCGTGGCCGCCTCGGGGCGCGTGGATCACGAGCAACTCCTTGAGATCCTCGACCGTAGCGGCTGGGTCGCACGTCCCCGTGGTGACATGTCGCCCTTTCCGGTCGATCCCGTCGAAGCGGCGGGCCCGCATGCCGAGCATGTGATTCGTGCGGATATCGCGCAGACGCACATCGTGCTTGGAGGACAGGCGATCGCCCACGGCGATCCGCGCCGGTTCGCGTTTGCCCTGCTCGATATGCTGTTGGGCGGCGGAATGAGCTCGCGGCTGTTCCAGCGCGTCCGCGAAGAACTTGGTCTGGCCTACACTGTCCAGACCTTCAGCAGCTCCTACGCCGATACCGGGTCGCATGGCGTGTACCTCGCCAGTGCCCCGGAAAGCGCGCAGGAGGCGCTCGATGCGGTTCGGGAGGTTCTCGCGCAGGTTGCGGCCGACGGGCTTCCAGCGGAGGAGCTGGAGGCCGGCAAACGCCAGTTGCGCGGCCAGCTGGTGCTCTCGATGGAAGGCGTGTCATCGAGGATGTATCGGGCTGCGACCACGGCGTTATACAATGAGCCGTATCGCTCCGTCGACGAATTGATGGCGCTCGTTGACGCGATCGACCGCGAGACCGTGAGCGAGGTTGCCCGCGAGTTTTTTGATCCTACCCGCCAGATTCTTGTCAGCCTTGGGCCTACGGCCGTTCGCTGACAATTTCCCCTTTGCCGGATATCGCGATATGCGTGTCGGTGTACCCAGAGAAATCAAGACGAACGAAAACCGTGTGGCGTTGGTCCCGGCCGGCGCCGAAGCACTCACCGCCTCGGGCCACCAGGTGTTCGTCGAGACGGGAGCCGGTATCGGCAGCGGCTTCGAGGACGACGATTATCGCGCGGTCGGTGCGGAGATCGTGCCGGACGCGGCCACGGCATGGGGTAACGCGGAGCTGCTCATCAAGGTGAAAGAGCCCATCGCGTCGGAGTGGGGCTTCCTGCACAAGGAGCTCACCCTGTTCACGTACTTTCATTTTGCCGCCGACGAACAGCTCACCAACGCCCACCTCGCCAGCGGTGCCATATGCATCGCCTACGAGACTGTGGAGCTGCCGAACCGGGATCTGCCGTTGCTGATCCCCATGTCGGAGGTGGCCGGGCGTATGGCTGTGCAGGAGGGAGCCAAGTACCTCGAAAAGCTCTATGGCGGTCGCGGCGTGTTGTTGGGCGGCGTGCCCGGCGTGGCCCCGGCCAAGGTGGTGATCCTCGGCGGCGGCATCGTGGGCGTGAATGCCGCGAAGATGGCGGCCGGCCTGGGAGCCAAGGTGGTCGTGCTCGACCTTTCCCTCGAACGCCTCCGCTATCTCTCCGATGTAATGCCCGCCAATGTGCAGCTCATCCACTCCAATCGACACAACATCCTGGAACAGATCAGCACCTGCGATCTGGTGATCGGCGGTGTCCTGATCCCCGGCGCGAAGGCGCCAAAGCTCCTACGTCGTGAAGATCTCTCCCGCATGCGTCCGGGGGCGGTCATCGTGGACGTGGCGGTCGATCAGGGAGGATGTGTCGAGACCATCAAACCCACGACCCACGAGAACCCCACGTATACCGTAGACGGCATTATCCACTACGGCGTGGCCAATATGCCGGGAGCCGTCCCGCGCACCTCCACGCTCGCGCTCACCAACGCCACGTTGCCGTATACCCTGCAGCTGGCGAACAAGGGGTGGAAAAAAGCCTTGCGTGAGAATGGTGCGCTGCTCAAGGGACTGAACATGTCGCAAGGGCAGGTGACGTACCGCGGGGTGGCCGACGCCTTCGGCATGACCTTCAGTGAGCCATCGGACTTTCTCTCCTGATCGTGCCGGCAGCGTGAGTGCCGTGCGCTAGGTCACGCTGCTGCAATGGCTTGTCCGCTCTTGCCTGTACCTATACCTTACCGGTCATCGCTCCCACTGCTCTCTCTTTCCAGGCGCGTTTGCGCCTTCGAGCAATCCCTGGATGTTCTGGCCCTTCAGTAAATCGAGTTCGTTCTTTCCGGCGAACGCCATCGCCGTCGATCTCGGCACCGCCAACACCCTGATTTACGTCAAGGGTGAGGGGATCGTGTTGAATGAACCGTCGGTCGTTGCACTCGACCGTGAGACGAAAAAGATCAAGGGTGTCGGGCTCGAGGCAAAGCGCATGCTCGGACGGACGCCCGAAGGGATCATGGCCGTTCGTCCCATGAAAGACGGCGTCATTGCCGATTTCGATGTCACGGAAAAGATGCTGCGCTATTTCCTGACGCTCGTCATCGACAAGCATGTGTTCAAGGTGAAGCCCCGCGTCATCGTCTGCGTGCCATCCGGCATTACCGAGGTGGAGAAGCGCGCGGTACGGGATTCCGCGCTCGGGGCAGGCGCGAAGGAAGTATTCATGGTGACCGAACCCATGGCCGCGGCGATCGGCGTTGGCTTGCCGGTGGAATCGCCCACGGGCAACATGGTGATCGATATCGGCGGCGGCACCACCGAAATCGCCGTCATCGCACTTTCTGGCATCGTGAGTGACACCTCCATTCGCACCGGCGGCGACGAGCTCGATATCAGCATCGTGCAGTTCATGCGCAAGAATTACAATCTGCTGATCGGCGAACCCACCGCCGAGCAGATCAAGATCCGGATCGGGTCGGCGTATCCGGTTGGCGAAGAACGTGAGATGGAAGTCAAGGGACGCGACCTGGTCTCCGGCATTCCCAAAACGGTGCGCGTGCACTCCAGCGAGATCCGTGAAGCGATTCAGGAGCCGATTCAGCAGATCGTCGATGCCGTGCGTCGCGCACTGGAAATCACGCCGCCGGAGCTCGCGTCGGATATCGTCGACCGCGGCATCGTGATGACCGGTGGCGGCGCGCTCATTCGCGGCCTCGATGTGCTACTGAGCCAGGAGACCGGTTTGCCGATTCATGTCGACGATGACCCGCTCACCTGCGTCGTGCGTGGAACGGGCAAAATCCTCGATGACGAGGAGAAGTACTGGTCTGTGCTGACGACCTGACCGACCGGTGGCCCGCAGCGTCCGTCAATCTCGCAGCGTGCGCAGCGATGGGCGACTCGACACCGGCATAGCGCTGGTATGTGTTGTCCTGGCACTCCTGGCACTGGTGATGCCGCGCATCACGCGCGACAATCTCGCGTCCGCGCTTCGCACGACGGTGCTGTCACCGATCGTCACTCTCGAAGCGCGCACGACGGCGATGCGTGCCGCGATCGACTCGCGCAACAACGTACTGCAGCTTCGAGGTCGCGCGGCGACACAGGCACTCGGCGTCTCGGCCGTTGCCGACGAGAACGCGACCCTTCGGCAGCTACTCGGCCTCGCCTCGCGCCTCGAGCAGGAGTTCATCCCGGCCGAAGTGCTGCCGGCGCGCGGGTTCGCCGACGATTTCACTCTCGCGTTGTCGGTAGGGAGCAACGCAGGTGTCGAGCAGTTCCTTCCGGTCGTCACCGCAGATGGACTCGTCGGCATGGTGCGCAGCGTGGATCCCGCCACGAGCTATGCCATTTCGTGGGCGCACCCTGACTTCCGGGTAAGCGCCATGAGCGTCGATGGCCAGGCGTTCGGTATCGTGCAGCCGCACCTTGGCAGCGGCGTGGAGCGATGGCTCCTCGAGATGCGGGGAGTGCGCTTTCGGGCCAAGCTCGATACGGGCACGCTCATCGTGAGTTCCGGGCTGGGAGCGACGTATCCGCGGGGCATTGCGATCGGTGTCGTGGTGGGTGAGCTGGCAACACCTGAGAAATGGGCGCGCACCTACCTGATCATGCCGGCGGTGTTACCGTCGGCCATGAGTCCGCTGCTCATACTCCGCCGCGGCGTGCAAACCCGCGATCTGAATGGTGTTTGGACGAGCATCACCGCCGCGGACAGCGGTGCACGGGCCGTCGCTGCGGCAGGTGACTCGATCGCGCGCATCGCTGCGATGGCCGAAGTGGCAGCGCGCCGGGCCGCGCTCGACTCACTGATCGCCGACAGCTTGGCAAGTGACAGCACCGCCTTGCGACGGCTGCCGCCCGCCGATAGCGCGCGACGGGCAGACAGTGTTCGCCGCGTGACCGGCCCGCCACCGTCTGGTGATCGACCATGACGCCCGTCCCTTCAGCTGGGCCATCGGGCGCGTGGAGCGCCGCTCGAGCATGGCTGGGATTCGCCCTGCTCGTCACGGCACACTTCGGCATCCGACCGCTCATCACCGGCCGTGTCACCGTGGATTTCCTGCTTATTGCGGTACTTTTCGCTGCCGTACGGATGCGTCCCGGCTTGGCGGCACTCGTTGGCTTTCTCGCGGGTATAGCAGTGGATGCGCTCGCACCGGCGTCGTTCGGGGCGTTTGCGCTGGCGCTGTCCGTGGTCGCTTTCGGCGCGTCGTGGGTGAAAGCGGTTTTTTTTGCCGACCACGTGGCGCTCACGGGCCTGTTCGTTTTCGCGGCGAAATGGCTCTTCGACATCACGCATACGTTCATCCAAGGACGATCTTCGGGCGCAGGACTGTTGGTGGAGCTCCTGTTATGGTCGCCGCTCTCGGCCGCTCTCACGGCGATGGTGGCGCTGGTTCTCGTCACCGCGTTCCGTCCGCTGTACCGTCCGCAAACGCTCTGAGGCGCGTTCCCACGCCCTTTTTCAGGACGCCATGAGCTACCACCCGAATTCGGTTCTGCGACGCGCGCGTACCGCACGTCTGTTGTTCGTGGGATCGATGGCCGCGCTGGCGATCGGTTTCTTTCGTGCGCAAGTGTTGAATTCCGAGCAATACGTCATGCAGGCAGAGAACAATCGCCTGCGTGAGGTCCCGCTTCCTGGCGCGCGGGGCACGATTTACGATCGCCATGGAGAGATCCTCGCGGAGAACCTGCCGGGCTACGCAGTATCGATCCTGAGTCCGTCGGTCGATTCGCTGCGCTCGGCGTTGAGGACGCTTTCGAAGGTCATCCCCATCGATTCCCAGCAGCAGGAGCTCGCCGTGCGCCGCTATCGCCGCGCGCCCACCAGGCCGGCGGTCATTTTCAGCGATGCCTCGTTCGAAGCGGTGTCGGTGCTCGAAGAGCGGCGTGTCGAGTTTCCCGGGCTGATCATCCAGAGCTCGCCGAAGCGCTACTATCCCGACGGGGAGGCGATGGCGGCGCTGCTGGGGTACACGGGCGAGATCTCCGAAGACGAACTGACCAAGGAACGTTTTGACGGATACAAGGCCGGGCAGCAGGTAGGCAAGGCGGGGTTGGAGCTGCAATACGAGGCGCAGCTGCGTGGCAAAGAAGGACGTCGATTCGTGGAGGTTGACGCGGGCAATCGCGTCGTGCGCGACGCGGGCGTGCGCGCGGAGGAACAGCCGGATGCGCCACCGCCTCTGCGAACTGAAATCGACCTCGATCTGCAGCGCTTTGCGCACGAGTATTATGGCGATTCACTGCGTGGCGCGGTGGTGGCACTCGAGCCGACCTCGGGAGCGGTGCTCGCGCTGTACAGCGCACCCAGCTACGACATCAACAGATTCGTCGGCGGCGTGTCCAACAGCTTCTTTCAACAGCTCCGACAGGACAAGCATACTCCGCTGGTGAATCGAGCCATTCAGGGTCGCTATCCCCCGGCTTCCACGTGGAAGCTCGCCACCGCCGTTCTCGGACTACAGCGCGGTCTGGTAACCATGGACACCCGCATGCAAACGCCGTGCACCGGCGGGTATTACTACGGGCGCGTCTTCAAATGTTGGGACAAACGTGGACATGGTGATGTCACGCTGGCACAGGCGATAGCCAAGTCCTGCGACGTGTACTTCTATCAGCTCGGCCTCAAGATCGGCCTCGATAGCTTGCTTGCCGGAGGCGTGAAACTCGGGTTTCACGAGAAAACCGGTATCGACCTTCCGTCGGAGAACCGTTCGATCTTTCCGGAGAACACCGCATACTACGATAAGCGGTACGGTGCGCGGGGTTGGAACCGATCGGTCCTGCTCAGCCTCTCCATCGGCCAAGCGGAAAACACGCAGACGCCGCTCAACATGGCGATGTTCTACACCGCCCTCGCGACAGATGGACGAGCTGCCACGCCGCATATCGTGGCGCGCACGCCGGAGCGAACCCAGGTACTCAACCTGAATGCGACCCAGCTGGAAGGCCTCCAGCTCGCACTCGCCGACGTCGTATCCCGAGGGACCGCGGCGGGCGCACGGATTCAAGGGCTCACTATCGCGGGCAAAACCGGCACTGCGCAAGTCCCTGGTCAGAAAGACTTCGCGTGGTTTGTCGGATATGCGCCCGCGAACGATCCCAAAATCGTGCTGGCGATAATCATTGAGGAGGGGCTGCACGGCTCCACGGCCGCGAAGGCGGCCACGAAATTGATGGAGCGCTATCTTAAGACTCGCCTCACGATGACCCTGGTGACAAACGATTGAGGGATAAGTGGCTGTCTTGAAGCGTTCCGGACTCGACTATCCGCTGCTGGCGGTTGCGCTGCTGCTCACAACGTTCGGCATCGCGATGGTCTTTTCGGCGGGGCAGATCGACGTGCCATCGGCCATCACGATCCATGTGTGGCGTCGCCAGCTCATCTGGTTTGCCGTGTCGATCCTGGCTGCCTTCGCGGTCATGCGCGGTTCCGTGCGCCTTTTTGAATGGAGCGCGTGGCCCCTGTACATGTTCAGCTGCATCCTGCTGGTAGTGGTGAAGTTCACCGGGAGCGGCGGGGGAACCGCGGCGAGCATGTCTGGCTGGCTGACCATTGGGGGTAGGCGTCTCGGACAGCCGTCGGAGCTCGCCAAGTTTGCGACCGTGTTGATGCTGGCGCAGGTGCTTGCTTCGCAGCGGGAACAGATCCGTTCCTTGCGCGAGTTGTGGCGCCCCCTCGTCGTGGTGGCGATTCCGTGGGTCTTGGTAATGCTGCAGCCCGATCTCGGCACGGGCATCGTGTTCATCGGGATCTGCTTTGCGATGTTGTTCTGGTCCGGCGTGCCGTGGCCCCTGCTGTTGATGTTGGCCAGCCCCGGAGTGAGTCTCGTGCTCGCGTTCAGCACGGGCATCTGGGGAGCCTGGTTTCTCGTATTGGTCGCGCTGGTGTTATGGTATCGCCCCTATCTGGTCGAAGGGGTGCTGCTGCTGGTGGCGAACGTGGTGATGGGAGTGCTCGCTCCCCTCTTTTGGGATGCGCTCAAACCGTATCAGCAGCGTCGATTACTCGTCTTCCTCGATCCCAGCTTCGATCCCACCGCTTCGGGTTATCATGTGAAGCAGAGCATCGTGGCGATCGGTTCGGGCGGTTGGCTGGGGAAAGGCTTCACGCTCGGCAGTCAGAAACGCGGTCGATTTCTTCCCGAGCAACACACGGATTTCATCTTTTCCGTCGTCGGAGAGGAGTTCGGGTTTCTTGGTGTGTCGGTAGCGCTGGCGCTCTTTCTCGCGCTGTTCCTGCGTAGCACCCGGGTCGCACTTCGGGCGAGTGACGCGTTCCCGAGCTTGGTCGCATTCGGTCTTGTGTCTGCGTGGTTCGTGCACGTGGTAGTGAACGTCGGCATGACGATCAACCTCATGCCGGTGACCGGCATTCCGTTGCCGTTTTTCAGCTATGGCGGTTCGTTTCTCATCGTGAGTTGGACTGCCGTGGCCGTTCTGCTGCGCATCTCCGCCGAGGGACGGGGCCAGCCCGACGCGTTGGGACTCTGATTCGGTAGGCTGCCGAACTCTTCGGTGCGCAAGGTCTAGCCTTCGCGCGCGGTATCCTCGATCTTCCATTGTCTATGGCCTGGTTCCGCAAGGAAAAAACCCCCCGTCAGCCCCGTCGCGAGCGTCTCGAAATTCCCCCGGACACGTGGGAGAAGTGCGAGGCCTGTGGGCATACGGACATCAGAGACAAGTTCCTCCGGAACTTGAACGTCTGTCCCGAGTGCGACTTTCATCGCCGCCTTCGCTCATTCGATTATGCGGCAATGCTCTTCGACGATGCCCTGTATACCGAGATCGGCGGCGAGCTACGGTCGGTCGACCCTCTGGGTTTTCCGGACTATCCCGCGCGACTGAAGCGTTCGCTGGCCAACGCCGGTGACGCGGACGCGATTCTCACGGTGACGGGGCAAATGGAAGGACTCCCCGTTGGCATCGGCATCATGGATTTCGCCTTCATGGGCGGCTCGATGGGCTCCGTGGTAGGCGAGAAGATCGCGCGCCTCGGGCAGCGATCGCTGGAACGCAAGCATCCCCTGGTCATCCTCTCGGCTTCCGGCGGCGCGCGCATGCAAGAAGGCATTCTGTCGCTGATGCAGATGGCCAAGGCATCGGCGGTGTTGTCCCAGTTGGCCGAACGTCGCATCCCGTATATCTCGGTGCTCACCAACCCGACCACGGGGGGTGTCAGTGCCAGCTACGCCATGTTGGGCGATGCAATCATCGCCGAACCCGGTGCGGTGATCGGGTTCGCAGGTCCGCGCGTGATCAAGCAGACGCTCGGACAGGATCTCCCCGAAGGATTTCAGACCGCCGAGTTCCTGCTCGATCACGGGATGCTCGATCGAGTGGTGCACCGCAAAGAGCTTCGCGCAACACTGTCGCGGCTGCTGCGGCATATGACCGGCCGTCCCGCATCGGCGGGGCACGACGCGCAGGAAAGCTGACGCACC
This sequence comes from Gemmatimonadales bacterium, assembly GCA_038250435.1. GTDB lineage: Bacteria > Gemmatimonadota > Gemmatimonadetes > Gemmatimonadales > Gemmatimonadaceae > Gemmatimonas. Next base: position 315,306 of record JBBSCJ010000001.1, read on the forward strand.
ATCCGCTCGCGCCGCCGGTCGATCCGATCGGCGCGCCCTCACGCTCTGGCTCGGCATACGAGCAGGCCCTGTCGAGACTGTTCGCCCGCACCGGCGGCGCGTGGCGCTTGGGTCTTGATCGCGTGCAGGACCTGCTGGCGCTGCTCAATGATCCGCACCGTTCCTACCCCGTCTTTCATGTCGCAGGCACGAATGGCAAGGGGAGCACCGTCGCCACGCTTGACGCCCTGCTGCGCGGCGCCGGGTTGCGCGTAGGCCGCTACACCTCGCCGCATCTGGTGGACTTCGCCGAGCGGGTCGTGGTCAACGGCGAGCCGATGTCTCACGACGCGATCGCGCACTGGCTGACCTTCTGGGAGCCGGAGCTGTCGCGACTCGGCGCGACTTTTTTCGAGGCCACCACGGCGATGGCGCTCGCCTATTTTGCCGAACAGCGCGTGGATGTCGCCATCGTGGAGGTGGGCTTGGGTGGTCGCCTCGACGCCACAAATGTCGTGGAGCCGGTCGCGGCGGCGGTGACACAGATCGGGTATGACCATATGGAGTACCTCGGGGATTCACTCGACGCGATCGCCGGTGAAAAGGCCGGCATTTACAAGGCCGACGTGGTCGCTGTCGTAGGCGAGACGCGACGTGCGATCCGCGAGCGGCTCACGGCGTGCGCGGAGCGGGCAGCAGCGTCGCCGGTGCTCGTCACGGGACGCGATTGGCAGATCGACGAGGTGGTGGTGCATACCTCCGGCACCACCTTCACGCTCACCACGCCGGCTGGCTCGAGGCGACTCACCACCCCTCTGATCGGTGAGTTCCAAGCCCATAATGCGGCCGTGGCGCTCGCGATGCTGCGAGGCGCAGGAGCGCCATGGTCGGCAATTGAAGCGCGCGCGGCGACGTTGCTTGGCGGCGTCCGCTTGGCCGGACGATTTCATCGTGCCGACTCATGGCTCTTCGACGTGGCGCATAACGCCGATGGTGCCGCCACAGTGGCAGCGAATCTGCTCAAGGTCGGCGTGCCCCTTCCCATCGCCGCCGTCGTTTCCGTATTGCGCGACAAGGATTGGCGCGGGATTCTCCGGGCCGTCGCTACCGTGGCGGAGCGGATCGTGCTTACGGTCGCGCCGAGCTCCCCGGACAATCGCAGTTGGAACCTCGGCGAGGTCACCACGTGGGCGAGCGCCGAGGGCCTACCCGTGCAGCGCGTCGACGACTTCGGCGATGCACTCCTCGCCGCGCGTGCGCTGGCGGCGACCGTCCTCGTCACCGGATCCTTCCACACGGTGGGCGATGCCATGGAGCGGTTGCAGGTCGATCCGCTCGCTCGGTAGCTTATACGATGCCTCCAAAGCCCCTTCCGGGTTTCCGGGACTTCTATCCCGAGCAGCTCGCTGACCGTTCGCACATCTTCGACACCTGGCGCCGCATCGTGCGGCGCTATGCGTTTCAGGAGTACGACGGGCCGCCGCTCGAACCGCTCGACCTGTATACGCAGAAAAGCGGCGATGAGATCGTTACGCAGCTCTACAATTTCGTGGATAAAGGTGGTCGTGACGTAGCGCTTCGCCCGGAGATGACGCCCACCTTCGCACGGATGATCGGGGCCCGTGCACCATCGCTACGGAAACCGGTGCGCTGGTTCTCCATACCGCAGCTCTTTCGCTACGAGCGTATGCAGAAAGGGCGCCTGCGCGAGCATTTCCAGCTCAATGTGGACATGGTAGGCGAGCGCGATATCCTGGCCGACGCCGAACTGCTGGCGGTGGCGGTGGACATCATGCGCGCCTTCGGACTCACCCGTGGCGACGTCCGCGCCCGTGTGAGCGATCGACGCCTGTTGAACGGATTGCTCGAGCATCTCGGAATAGTCGAGGCCCACTGGCCGACCGTTTATGCCGTACTCGACAAACTGGAGCGACAGCCGCGCGACGTATCCTCGGAGAAGCTGACCGACGCCGGCGTGGACAGCGCCAGCGTCGACGTACTCCTTGGCTTTGGCACACTCGACTTCGAGACGGTGCGTACCAGCTACGGCCACTCGCCCGCCGTCGCGCCACACGTGGAGCGGTTTGCCTCGTATCTCGCGCACGCAGAGGCATTGGGGATCGCGGACTGGATTGCCTTTGATCTCACGATCGTCCGCGGCCTCGCGTACTACACCGGCATTGTATTCGAACTCTTTGACACCGTCGGCGAATTTCGCGCGATTTGCGGCGGTGGACGATACGACCAGCTGCTCGCATCGCTCGGCGGCGCGGATCTTCCGGCGCTCGGTTTCGGCATGGGCGATGTGGTGCTCGGCGAGCTGCTGCGTGCACGCGGACTGATGCCGACCATCGCCCCGACGATCAAGTACTGGGTGGCGCAGCATCCAGGCGATCCTGACTATCCCGCCGTCATGCTGCGCACGGCGAGCGCGGTGCGCAGCGCCGGTGGCGCCGTCGAATATACGATTCGTGCGCAGAAGATCGACAAGCAAGTGGAAGTCGCCCGAAAGGCGGGTGCGGCCGCGCACGTTGTCATCGATCCCGTGGTGTCCGACGCTCCATCGTCCTCGCGATCGTGGCGGCTCCGGCGCACCGGCCAGGATGACTTGATCTTCTCCACCCTTGACGCCCTCACCGAATGGGTGTCCACGTCGAACGGAATCACGACATGAGTGACGATAAGAAGCTGACCACCCGCGCCGCGAACTTCAGCGACTGGTACAACGAGCTGGTGCTCCGCTCGGAGTTGGCCGACTACTCGCCGGTGCGCGGCTGCATGGTCATTCGCCCGCACGGCTATGGCATCTGGGAACGCATGCAGCGTGCGCTCGACGACATGTTCAAGGCAACCGGACATGTGAACGCGTACTTCCCGTTGTTCATTCCGGAAAGCTTCCTGTCGAAGGAAGCCGAGCACGTGGAAGGCTTCGCTCCGGAGTGCGCCGTCGTCACGATTGGTGGCGGCAAGCCGCTGGAGGAACGCCTGGTGGTGCGTCCGACCTCCGAGACAATCATCTACTCGATGTTCGCCAAGTGGGTGCAGAGCTATCGCGACCTGCCGTTGCTGTACAACCAGTGGGCGAACGTGGTGCGCTGGGAAATGCGCACGCGCCTGTTCCTGCGCACCATGGAGTTTCTCTGGCAGGAAGGGCACACGGCGCACACCACGCACGACGAGGCAGAGGAAGAGACGCGCCGCATGCTCGGCGTGTATCGTGAGTTCATGGAGGGGTACATGGCCATGCCGGTTATCACGGGCCTCAAGACCGATTCCGAAAAGTTCGCGGGTGCGCTGCGCACTTACTCCTGCGAGGCGATGATGCAGGACAATCGGGCGCTGCAGGCCGGTACGTCGCACAATCTGGGGCAGAACTTTGCGAAGGCGTTCGACCTGAGCTTCCAGAACGAGCAGGGAGAACAGGCGTTTGCGTGGAACACCAGTTGGGGCGTCTCGACCCGCATGATCGGTGGGCTCGTGATGACCCACGGTGATGACGCGGGCCTGCGATTGCCCCCGAAGCTCACCCCGATTCAGATGGTCATCGTGCCGATCTGGAAAACGGATGAGGAGCGTGATGCTACCATCGGTGCGGCTCGACGGATCGCCGAGGAGTTGGGGAGCTTCACGCGTCCCGACCACGAGCGCATCCGCGTGCACGTCGATGACCGGGTGGGCATCAAGCCGGGAGCCAAGTATTACCACTGGGAATTGCGTGGTATCCCGTTGCGAATGGAGATCGGCCCCCGTGACCTGGCGTCGAACGCCGGCATGCTTGCCCGCCGCGACACGCGTGAGAAGCGGCCCATCAGCTTCGACACGCTGCGCGTGGAGTTGCCCGTCGTGCTTGACACCATTCAGGCCGACATGCTGGCCGCGGCGCGCGCGCGCGTCGAAGCCAACACGATTCGTGAGCGCATCAGCTACGACAAGTTCAAGGACGTGATGGACGGACCGGGAGCTTTTGTCTACGCCGGATGGAATGGCGATCCGGCCGTGGAGCAGCGCGTGAAGGAGGAAACCAAGGCCACGATCCGTTGCATCCCGGATCCGGAGTTTCGCTCGCCGGAGGCCCCGACCGCGTGCCTGGTCACAGGTGAACCTGCAAAGTATGAGGTCGTGTGGGCCCGGTCGTACTGAGCAGTGCGGAGCTCACCCCGATGCGTGTCGCGGCTTTCGATCGCGTGCACGGCGTGTTGTGTGCGGAAGGTGTGCCGTTGCCGGTGATTGCGAAGGCCGTTGGTACACCGGCATACGTGTATAGCGCGAGCACCATTCGCAGCCGCTATCAGCGGCTCGACCGCGCCTTTGCCGAGGTGCCGCATCGACTGCACTTCGCAATGAAGGCCAACTCCAATCTCTCGGTGCTGCGCCTGCTGCAGGAGTTGGGCGCCGGTGTGGACATCGTGTCGGGTGGCGAGTTGTTTCGCGCGCGGGGGGCCGGGTTTCTCGGCCGCGATGTCGTGTTCAGCGGTGTCGGCAAGACCGTGCAGGAAATCGGGCAGGCGCTCGACGAACAGGTCCTCCTGATCAACGTGGAGTCGGAAGCGGAGTTGGTGGCCATCGACATGGTGGCCGGTGCACGTGGGGCGATCGCCTCGATTGCGCTTCGTGTGAACCCCGAAGTCACGGTCGATTCACCGCACGCCTACATCAAGACCGGCGAGAAGGGGCAGAAGTTCGGTATTCCCCGCGATGATGTCGCGCGACTGCTCACGCTGGTCGGCGAGTTGCCGCACGTACGGTTGCGTGGAATGGGGATGCACCTCGGCTCGCAGATCGGCAACGCTGATCCGCTGCGCGATGCGCTTCCCCGGTTGTTGTGCGCGATCGAGGCGGCCCGGAGTGCGGGGCACGTGCTCGAGTATATGGATGTTGGCGGCGGGCTTGGCGTACCATATGCGCCCCACGAGGTCGAAGCGGATATTGAGGACTATGCGCAGATCGTGCGCGCGGCGGTGCGCGAGAGCGGCCTCACGCTGTTACTCGAGCCTGGACGGTATCTGGTGGCGGAAGCCGGCGTGCTCCTTACCGAAGTGCTGTACCGAAAGCATGCCGCAGGAAAGGATTTCATTGTGACCGACGCGGGGATGAATGACCTGCTCCGTCCCGCGCTGTATCAGGCATACCATCACATCACACCGGTGACGGCGGTGGACGGCAACGTGACCGCCGATGTAGTCGGACCGATCTGCGAATCCGGCGATTTCTACGCGAAGGACCGCACGATCGGCGACGTGCAGGCGGGCACGCTGCTCGCTGTGCAGACGGCGGGAGCATATGGCTACACCATGTCGTCAAACTACAACTCGCGTCCGCGACCGGTGGAAGTCCTGGTCGACGGCGATCGTTTCGCCGTGATTACGGAGCGCGAGCGCCACGAAGATCTCGTGCGTCTCGAACGCGCGCACCTCCAATGGAGCACTCCCTGATGCGCATCGGTTTGCTGTCGGACACTCATGACCGCGTGCCGGCCGTGCGCGCGCTCATCGAACAGATGATCGCCGGTGGTGTATCGCTGGTCATGCACGCCGGCGACTACTGTTCGCCATTTACGCTCCAGCCGTTTCACGATCTCTCCATCCCGCTGCTCGGAGTGTTCGGGCGGAATGACGGCGATCGCGACGCGCTGCTTGCCGCGTCGAAGTCAGGATTTGGCGCCACGGAGCTGTACGAGTCGCCGCACAGCTTCGATCTCGGTGGCAAGTCCGTGATGCTCATTCACGATCTCGCCGACGTCCATCAGCGCTCCATCGATGGGCACGAGGTGATCGTGCATGGGTTCACGCATATTCCGGAGATGAAGGCGCGAGGGGAGTCGTTGCTGGTGAATCCGGGCGAAGGGTGCGGTTGGCTGAACGGTGCGCCCACCGGCGCCATTCTCGATCTCGAGACCAAGGCCGTGGAGTTTCTCAAGCTCACGGGCCCCGAGTGGAAGAACTGATGGCGAGTCGTATCCTGATCCTCGATTGCGGTTCACAGTTCACGCAACTGATCGCGCGACGCGTGCGCGAGGCGCGCGTATACTCAGAGATTCATCCGCCGACGAAGTCCCTTGACTGGATTCGCGACTGGAAGCCCGATGGGATCGTCTTGTCCGGTGGACCGAGCTCCGTACGCGATGCCGGCGCCCCCACCATTCCGCGGGAGCTTCTCGACGTCGCGCCCGTGCTGGGCGTCTGCTACGGTATGCAGCTCATCGCGCATCTGGAAGGGGGTGCGGTCGTGGGTGCCGGACGGCGCGAGTACGGACGCGCGGAGGTGGAAGTCATCGAGGCGGCCGGACTGTTCGCCGGCTTCGATGTGGGTGAGCGGACCACCGTGTGGATGAGCCACGGCGATCACGTGGAGACGGTCCCTCCCGGGTACATCGCGACGGCCCAGAGCGGCAAGGATCTGGTGGCGGCGTTCCGTCACGAGTCGAAGGCCATTCACGCCGTACAGTTTCACTCGGAGGTGGCGCACACCGTTCGTGGGGCTGCCATCGTCGAGAACTTCCTGTTCGGCGTTTGTCACTGCCAGCCGGACTGGACGCCGGGACACTTCATCGATCTCGAAGTCGCGAAGATCCGCACGCTGGTTGGCGACCGCCAAGTGATCTGCGGACTCTCCGGCGGTGTGGACTCAAGCGTGGCTGCAGCGCTGGTTCACAAGGCGATCGGTGAGAAGCTCACCTGCATCTTCGTGGATACCGGACTGCTCCGGTTGCACGAGCGCGAACAGGTGGAACATACCATGCGCGCGCACCTCGGGATCAAGCTGATCACGGTACGGGCAGAGGCGCGCTTTCTCGACGCGCTCGCCGGCGAGGGCGACCCGGAGACGAAACGGAAGATCATCGGTCATCTCTTCATCGACGTCTTCGAAGATGCGGCGGCGGCGGCGGGGCAGGGGGCGGAGTTTCTCGTGCAGGGGACGCTCTATCCCGACGTGATCGAATCGGTGAGCGCCACCGGCGGTCCGTCCGCCACGATCAAGACGCACCATAACGTGGGCGGGCTCAAGCCCGACATGCACTTCACGCTCATCGAGCCGCTGCGCGAGCTGTTCAAGGATGAGGTGCGGAATGTCGGCCGTGAACTCGGGCTCCCCGAAGAGATGGTCGGACGTCACCCGTTCCCCGGACCGGGACTCGCCATTCGCATCCTTGGCGATGTCACGCCGTACGCGTTGGATATTCTGCGTCGCTCCGACGCGATCTATCTCGAGGAGATCCGTGCTGCCGGCTTGTACCACGAGATCTGGCAGGCGTTCGCCGTCTTTCTGCCCGTGCGCTCGGTCGGCGTGATGGGCGATGGACGCACCTACGAGCATGTGATCGCGCTGCGCGCCGTGACGAGTACGGACGGGATGACCGCTGACTGGTACGCGTTTCCGCACGAGGTGCTGGGACGCATCTCCAGCCGCATCATCAACGAAGTCGATGGCGTGAATCGCGTGGTCTACGACATCAGCTCCAAGCCACCCGCTACCATCGAATGGGAGTAAGCCGGATGCGCGGAATCCTCGCGGGTGCCGTTGGCCTTCAGGTGCTGGGGGCGGCGAGCGCGGCGCTTGTCATCGTCGGTCCGCGTGACACCGCCGCGCAAGCCCGTGTCCCGCAGGCAGCCCGTGCGGGAACGGCACCGACGCATGGCGTGCGGCCAGCCCGTCTGGTGATTCGTGGGGCGATGCTCATTGAAGGGAACGGCACGCCGGCGGAAGGACCCCGGGACATCGTGATCGAGGGCGACCGCATCGTGGAAGTGATCTCGGTCGATGCGGTCGCTCTCGCCAACGGTACGGCTCGGCGTCCCGCAAGCGAGGTGGAGATCGAGGCGACCGGCAAGGATGTCGTGCCGGGACTCATCAACCTGGATGGCCATGTTCAGGACGAACGGGGTGGCGTGGCGCAGCCACTCGATTATCAGTTCAAGTTATGGCTGGGTATGGGCATCACCAGCGTGCGTGACGTCTTGATCGAGACGCGCAGGACGCTGCAACGGCGCACGCGGAGCGCGGCCGGTGAAGGGGCCGCACCACGCCTGTTCGTCTACGCGCGCTACGCGTACAGGCCCATTCCGCGCCATGCGGTAGAAGCGCGTCAACGGGTGCGCGACCTCAAGGCGCAGGGAGTCGACGGACTGCAGCTGTTCGGCATGGATAAGGACGTGTCCGCCGCCGTGCTCGACGAATCCCGCACATCGACGGCGTACAGCATTTTCCGTCAAACTCCGACTACGCCGATGAAGGAATGCGTTTCCGGTACGCGGGACGTCTCTGGCGTGAAGCGGATCCCGCACGACTGCAGGACGTTTTGAAGGCGATGGTCAAAGGCCACGTGGCGTGGAACCACACACGCGTCATCCACGAGGCCAGCCGCGACTTGCAACGGGCGGAAACGCAGCCGTGGTTTGCGGAGTATCTGCACCCGACGCTTGAAAAGTATTTTCGCCCTGATTCGGCAAATCACGGATCGTACTTCGCGAACTGGAGCAGCACCAGGAGGCCGGCTTTCAGCCGCTCGAGGTGCTGCAACACGCCACCGTGAACAATGCCCGGATTCTCGGGGAAGAGGCACGGCTTGGGCGCGTCCGTCCGGGCCATGTCGCCGATCTCGTGATCGTCAATGGCAACCCTCTTGAGGACATCAAGGCATTCTATCCGCCTCGTACCGACGCCGCCGCCGGCCACGGCGGCGGCGTGGCCTGGACTATCAAGGACGGTATCCCCTATGACGCACCACGGCTGCTTCGTGAGGTGCGGGAGATGGTCGCGAAGGCGAAGGGCACGCCGGCGCGGTGACCCCGCTGCACCGGGCCTTCGTGGGGATACGCGCGTGGGGCCCTGACCTGCGGGAAATGGCGCGCTTCGCCGCGCCCATCGTGCTCATCAACGTCGGCATACAGGCGATGGGCGTCGTCGATGCCATCATGGTTGGCAAGCTCGGTGGCGCCGCCATTGCAGCAGTGGCGTTGGGGAATTTCTATTTCTTCAATGCGGCAGTCTTCGGCATCGGTGTGCTCTTCGTGCTCGACCCGATCATCGCGCAGGCGTACGGCGCGGGCGACATGGCCGGCGTGGCGAGAGGGATGCAGCGTGGAATCGTACTCGCCATGGTGCTCTCGGTGCTCGTTACGCTGGCGCTCCTTCCCGGTGAGCTGCTGCTGCAGGCGTTGAAACAACCGGCTGAAATTATCGAGAACACGGCGTTGTACACCCGCCGTCGAGCACTTGCCGTGGTGCCGTTTTTTCTCTTCATCGTGTTCCGGCAGACACTGCAAGCGCTCGGCACCGTGCGACCGATCATTATCGCAGCGGCAGTGGCCAACGGTGTGAACATTCTCGCGAACTGGCTGCTGATCTTCGGGAACGCCGGTGCGCCAGAGCTGGGCGTCACCGGTGCGGGATACGCCACCGCCCTCTCGGTATGGACGATGGCCACGGCACTGGTGTTGCTTTCGTGGCCCGTTCTCAAGCCATTGCTTGTGCCGTGGCGCGCGGAGTCGCTGCACGGGTTGCCCGCTGTGCGCATGCTCAAACTCGGCATACCGATTGGCACACAGTGGTTTTTCGAGTCGTTCGCCTTCGGGCTCACCGCAATTTTCATGGGCTGGCTGGGCACCACGTCCCTCGCCGGCCACGAGATCGCACTCAACATGGCGGCGCTCACCTTCATGGTACCATTGGGCATTTCCAGTGCGGCCGCGGCGGTGGTGGGCCGGGCCATCGGACGTGGCGACATGGCCGCCGCGAGGCGGGACGCCATCGCGGCCATCCTGTGCGGCACGGGATGCATGTGCGTGAGCGCGGCGGTCTTCATTGCGGCGCCTGAGTGGCTGGCGACGCTCTACACCACAGAGGCGGCGACCGTCGCAGTGGCCGTCGCCCTGATTCCGCTAGCCGGTATGTTTCAGATTTTCGACGGGCTGCAGGCGGTCACGAGCGGTGTGCTGCGCGGCACGGGCGACACCAGAGTGCCGGCCATTTTGCACATGCTGGCGTTTTGGGGGGTTGGCGTGCCGCTGGGCGCGTGGCTGGGCTTCCGCACGCCACTGCGCGAACGGGGGATGTGGCTGGGTCTCGTGGCCGGACTGGCCGTCGCAGCGGTGCTCCAGAGCTGGCGGGTGACACGCCAACTACGCGCCGATATCCGTCGCGTAGTCGTGGACCGCTGACTCGGATAACTCAGACGCGCTTTTCTTCCAGCAGCGCCATGAACTCCGCCGGTGCGCTGATTTCCAGCAGCCGTCCTGGGACGTCGCTCTCCTTGCTGAACTGCGCAATTTTGCCGAGGACCGGGAGGTACTGGTTCGAGACCTCGAGCGGCGGCGCAACGATGAGAAAAAAGAAGTTGACCGACTTGTCGTCGATAGCCTTGAAGTCGACTCCGTCTTTCTTGCGGCCAAAGGCCACACGCAGACGGTTGACCACGAGCGAGCGACAGTGCGGAATCGCGATGCCGCGGCCGATCCCGGTAGAACCGAGATTTTCTCGTCGCTTCAGCATCTTGAACAGCATGCCCTCGGACTTCTCATCAAGCTTCAACAGCCCGATGAGTTCTTTCAGCACCTCATCCTTGCTCGTGCCTTGAAGCTCGAGCTGGACGGCATCTTCGGAGAAGAACTCGCGCAGTTCCATAGCCCTCAATGGTAACCTCCGGTGCGCCGGAGTCAAACACCGCGTTGCTCGGCTTCGCCAACTTCACTAACTTTCCGCAATGGCACGCAAGACCTTTCCGTTTGCCGTACCCAATCCGGTACCACTTTACCTCGCGCCGATGGCGGGCGTGTCGGAGTCGCCGTTCCGGCGGCTCTGTCACGCGCATGGCGCCGACGTCGTTGTCACGGAGTTTCTGTCTGCAGAGGGGATTCGCCGTGAAAACGAGGCGACGATCAGCAAGCTGCGTTTCTCGCCGGATGAACGCCCGATCGGCGTACAGATCTTCGGCGCCGATCCGAACGCGATGGCGGACGCCGCTGCCGTGGTGACCGACCTGTTCCAACCGACTTTCGTGGACATCAATTTCGGCTGTCCGGTAAAGAAAGTCGTTCGACGTAACGGCGGGTCAGGGTGTCTCAAGGATCTCGACCTGGTGCAATCGATCATCCGCGCCGTGGTGAAGGCCACCCACCTGCCGGTGACGTGCAAGATTCGCAGTGGCTGGAGCGAGGAAATGCGCGATCCGGTCGGCATCGCGTTACGCTGTCAGGATGCGGGAGCGCGAGTGCTTGCGTTGCACGCGCGGACCCGAACACAGATGTATACCGGCCAGGCGAACTGGGATGAGATCGCGCGCGTCACCGAGGCGTTGGATATCCCGGTGCTAGGCAACGGCGACATCAAGACGCCCGCAGATGCGAAGCGGATGTACGAGCACACCAAGTGCGACGGGGTCATGATCGGTCGCGGCTCGTACGGGCAGCCGTGGATGTTCAAGCAGACCCGCGCACTGCTAAACGGCACGGACATGCCGGCAACACCCGGCGTCGCGGAGCGCTTTGCCGTGGCTCTGGATCATGCTCGGCTGGTTCAGCAGTACGAAAACGATCTCGTGGGCGCCGCGCTCGAGTTCCGGAAGCACCTTGGTTGGTACGTGAAAGGACTGCCGAACTCGGCGGAGCTGCGCAAGCTGCTGCATCAGGTGAGCGACTTTGCCGAGGTGGAAGGGATCTTCACGCGGTATCTGGCAGAGTACGAGGGTTATCGCTCACGCGGCGCCAGTGCTGACGATCCCGACGTGGCTTCGCTTACCTGTGAAGCAGCCTGAGCTTGCGGGAACCGGCTCTTCTCCAGTAGTGTATCTTGTATGGTACGACCGTCGTTTGGGGGTGATTGGCTTCGACGGGGTTGGTGAAGCTCTGGTTGCGTGCCCAGGTCCTCGAGCACCTGGTAAAACACTCGGGAAAATTCCAATCGCGAACAACAACCTCGCGCTCGCTGCCTAACCTTCGGGTTACGTAGCAGTGCTCACACGGCAGCCCGCCCGGGGCGGCATGTGAGTATCGCAAATCTGGGCTAGTTCAACGGTGCGCCTGCGGCCGTTGGGCGAAACAACAGCAGGCTTGTCCGGACGTGGGCTTTCTGTTGGCCAGCGCACGGAGACCTCAATCAACAGAATACGCACGTAGACGCTGGGGTCGATTCAGTCTCGGACAGGGGTTCGATTCCCCTCACCTCCACTGATCAAACGATTCGGATCACGAGTCGCCAGATGGATGCAGAAGCGCCGACTGGCCTGAGCCAGTTGGCGCTTCTGCGTTGCGGTGGGTGTACGACGCCAGCCGCGCGCTCAGCTACCGGGGCGGCCCAGATACCTGGCCGGAATGGCATTACCCGGTCGCTCAGACTCCCGGAAAATCACGACCCCCCACCAGCGCCTTGCGTCGCTCATCAGTTGAAGGCTGTTGATGCCGCGCCGTCCTCCAGTGCGGCCTGTGCGGCGGCCAGACGTGCGACCGGTACACGATACGGTGAGCAGGAGACGTAATCGAGCCCGACGCGGTGACAGAACGCTACCGATTTCGGATCCCCGCCATGTTCACCGCAGATCCCGACCTTGAGACCGGGCTTCGTTTCACGCCCGTCGCGCACGGCCCACTTGATAAGCTTGCCGACCCCCTTCTGATCGAGCACCTGGAACGGGTCGTCGGGGAGCAGATTTTTCTCGATGTACTGCGGCAGGAAGCGCCCCGCGTCATCGCGGCTCAATCCGAACGTGGTCTGCGTCAGGTCGTTTGTGCCAAAAGAGAAGAAGTCCGCGACTTCGGCAATCTCGTCGGCGGTGAGGGCGGCACGCGGCAACTCGATCATCGTTCCGATCAGATACGGTACGCGCTCACCCATCACGCCCATCACCTGGTCGGCCGCCCGCTCGATGATTGCACGTTGGTGCCGCAGTTCGGAGGCGTCAGCCACCAGCGGCACCATGATTTCCGGACACACCTCGATACCACGACGATGCGCACGCACCGCCGCCTCGAAGATCGCCCGCGCCTGCATCTCGGTTATCTCGGGATACACGATGCCGAGCCGACAGCCGCGATGCCCAAGCATGGGATTGGTTTCGTGCAGCGACGCCACGATGCGACTCAATTCCCCTCGCGTCAGCCCCAACGAGGCCGCGAGCATCGTGGATTCCTCACCGCCGTGCGGCAGGAACTCGTGCAGCGGTGGATCAAGCAACCGGATCGTCACCGGGAAGCCGTCCATCGCCTGAAAGATCCCCTCGAAGTCCGTACGTTGCATCGGCATGAGCTTCTCGAGCGCGCGGCGGCGTCCCCCTTCGTCGCGCGCGACGATCATTTCGCGCATGGCGGTGATCCGATCCCCTTCGAAGAACATATGCTCTGTTCGACAGAGCCCGATCCCTTCGGCACCGAAATTCCGCGCCACGCGGGCGTCACGCGGCGTGTCCGCGTTGGCGCGCACCTTGAGACGGCGATGTTCATCCGACCAGCTCATCAGCTTCGCGAAGCCACGGTACGTGGGCGCTTCAGACGGTGCGAGTACACCGTTCGACACGCGCATCACTTCACTTGGTTGCGTCGGCAGCGCACCCGCGAAGACGCGACCGGTACCGCCGTCGAGTGTGATCCACTCCCCTTCGGCGATCGTTTCGTCGCCGATACGCATGGCACGCTGGTCATGCGCGATCTCGAGCGCCGTGCAGCCGACGATGGCGCACTTGCCCATGCCCCGCGCCACCACAGCGGCGTGACTGGTCATCCCGCCGCGTGCCGTGAGCACCGCACGTGAGGCCACGATACCGTGAAAGTCTTCCGGCGTCGTTTCTTCGCGCACCAGAATGACCTGCTCCCCCCTCGCCGCCCGCTGCTCGGCCGCATCGGGGTCGAAAACCACGACGCCACTGGCGGCGCCCGGGCTTGCTGGGAGTCCGACCGCCAGCGGCGTGGCGCGAACGTCACCACTGATCACGGGGTGCAGTAATTGATCGAGCTGTGATGGCTGGATGCGCTGCACGGCCTGTCGCTGCGTGATCAGCCCCTCGTGCACCATGTCGAGCGCAATACGCAACGCCGCTGTGGTGGTGCGTTTCCCGGTACGCGTCTGCAACAGATACAGGGTACCGCGTTCCACGGTGAACTCGATGTCCTGCATGTCGCAGAAATGCCGCTCCAGCGCGTCCTGCGTTTGCATGAGCTTCACGTAGGCGTCGGGCAACCGATTCGCCATTTCGTCGATGTGCAGAGGGGTGCGGATACCCGCCACCACATCCTCACCCTGTGCATTCACCAGGAACTCGCCATAGAAGCGACGCTCGCCGGTTGACGGATCACGCGTAAAGGCGACACCCGTTCCCGAATCGTCGCCCATGTTCCCGAACACCATCGAGACGATACTGACCGCAGTGCCCAACGTGTGGGAGATACCATTGACCCGCCGATAATCCACGGCCTTCTTGAGCGTCCACGAGCTCCAGACCGCCTCGATCGCCCCCCATAACTGCACTCGCGGATCCATGGGGAAGTCGGCACCCGTGGTGAGGCGAATCAGCTGCTGGTACTCGCGCACGAGGGCGTGCAACGCCTCGGCATCGAGTTCACTGTCAGTGAGCACGCCGTTCGTCATCCGTTTGGCGGAGAGCAATAGCTCAAAGCGCACGATGGGGACGTGTAGCACCACGTCGGCGTACATCTGCAGGAAGCGCCGATAGGAATCGTAGGCGAAGCGCGGGCTGCCACTGGCCGCCGCCAAACCCTCTACCGTCGCATCGTTGAGGCCGAGATTGAGGATGGTCTCCATCATCCCGGGCATCGAAACGGCGGCGCCGGAGCGGACCGACACGAGTAACGGGTTGGCCGGATCTCCGAAGCGCTTGCCGCTCGCCGCTTCCAACTGTTCCAGCGCCGCAGCGACCTCGCCCTGCAACGTCGGATCGATGGCGCCATCGGCGAGATACGTCACGCAACGGTCGGCCGCTATCGTGAAGCCCGGTGGCACGGGGACACCGAGATTAGTCATCTCGGCGAGGTTGGCGCCCTTGCCACCGAGTATCTTCTTCATCTCCCGCGTGCCGTCAGCCTTCCCGTTCCCGAACGAATAGACCGAACGCGTCACCGGCAGACTCCCGAAATAATGTTAGGCAAGGGCTGCGACCGCACCGAGGCCTCCACCAGCGCGCAGCAGTTCCGGTTCGACCGGTGTGGCCGTGGGGTAGCGACCGGAGAAGCATGCATGACAATAGCCGTGTGGACCTTCAGGCATGGCGGAAAGCATGCCGTCCAGGGAGAGGTATCCGAGGGAATCGACCCCCAGATGACGCACCAATTCATCATGGGTCATCTGCGCGGCAATCAACTCCTCACGGCGAGGGGTATCGATACCATAGTAGCACGGACTGATGATCGGGGCACTCGAGACGCGCATGTGGACCTCGCGCGCTCCGGCGGCCCGCACCAGCGAGACCAACCCGCGCGTCGTCGTACCGCGTACGATCGAGTCATCGACCATGACCACGCTCCGTCCCTCGAGCAGCTCGCGCACCGGATTGTACTTCACCTTCACCTTCGCATCGCGACCGGCCTGCGTGGGTTGAATGAACGTGCGGCCGATATAGTGGTTGCGGATGAGCGCCAACTCGTACGGGATGCCGGACTGCTCCGAAAACCCCAGCGCAGCGGAGTTCGAGGAGTCGGGTACGGCGAAGACGATGCTCGCCTGCGGGGCGGGGCACTCGATCGCGAGCTGCCGACCCAATGCCCGACGCGACCGGTCGACAGAGCCGCCGAACACCGTGCTGTCCGGTCGCGCGAAATACACATGTTCGAAGACGCAGCGGTTGATGGGTGCGGCGGGAAGGGGCTGCACGGAACGCAACCCCTGTGCGTCCACGGCGATCACTTCGCCCGGCAGGACTTCGCGCTGGATCGAGGCACCGACGATATCGAGCGCACACGATTCCGAGGCGAACGCCCAGCCATCACCGAGTCGTCCCATCACGAGCGGACGCCATCCGTGCGGATCGCGGGCCACCACCACGGTTTCATCGAGCACGACCAGCAGGCAGTAGGCACCTTCAACCCCCCGGAGCGCCTCCGCCACCCGCGCTTCCGGCGAATCGCCCTGAGCACGGGCGATGCGATGCACGATGACCTCGGAGTCCATCGTGGACGCGAAGATGGCGCCTTGATCTTCGAGTTCGCGACGTAACTCCACGGCGTTCGTGAGATTGCCATTGTGCGCGAGCGCGATGTGGCTGCGGCGCACACGCGCGAGGATCGGCTGCGCGTTCTCGATGGCCGACGCGCCCGCCGTGCTGTAGCGCGTGTGACCGATCGCCACGGGTCCCTGCAACGCGTCCATCTCATCGTCTCCGAACCCCTCGGAGACGAGGCCCATCGCCCGGCTCACCCGCGCGCGGCCACCTTCGTCGACCGCGACGATGCCGGCCGACTCCTGCCCGCGGTGCTGCAGCGCGTACAACCCGAGTTGCGTGAGTGCCGCCGCGTCACGATGACCGTAAACGCCGAATATGCCACACATAGGGAAGTCCCGAATCAGTCGTTGAGTGGTGCATGCGACGTCGTCATCGCCTGTTCAGCGGGGGATTCCCCGTCCATCGCCTGCGGAATCGCCTCATGAAACGCACGAGCGAGCCAAGCCACCGGCGCCGCAAACGTCTCATCAGAAATCGTGAACTGTGCTCCGGTGCCAGCGTCGGTGACGGCACCGATCACCCGGGCCGGCACGCCACGACGCGTGGCAATCTGTATGACGGCGGCGCTGTCGGGAGTGGAAACCACCACCCGGCCGTGCGCCTCGCCGAACAACAGCGCGCGATGCGGCAAGGCCGCCCACGCGGACAGATCCACGTTGAAACCGAAGGTGGTGTCGCGCTCCGCCATGGCGCACTCCGCCAGAGCGACCGCGAGACCACCGTCGCTGCAGTCGTGCGCCGAGCGCACGCAGCCGCTGCGGATCGCCTCCAGTAACGCCTCGATGAGCGCCCGTTCACGGACGGGGTCGCATACCGGCGGCTCACCGATCGTGAGGCCATGGATCGCCAACAGATATTCGCTCGCCCCGAGTTCGTCGGTGGGCTCGCCCAACAGCACGATTTCGTCGCCGATCTGCTGGAATCCGCTTGGCGTGACATGCGATAGCGATTCGATCAACCCCACCATGCCGATCGTGGGCGTCGGATGAATCGCCCCCTGTGGATTCTCGTTATATAGCGAGACGTTGCCGCCGGTGACCGGCGTTTCCAGCGTGGCGCACGCTTCGCCCATGCCGGCGATCGCTTCCTTCAGCTGGAAATACACTTCCGGCTTCTTCGGGTTACCGAAGTTGAGATTGTTGGTGATGGCCAGCGGACGCGCCCCGGAACAGGCGACATTTCGCGCCGCCTCACACACCGCGGCACGACCGCCGTTGCGCGGCGAGAGTGCCACATGACGACCGTTGCCGTCGATGCACAGCGCAATCGCCTTGTTGGTGCCACGCAGGCGTACCACTGCGGCATCGCTCCCCGGTCCGCGCACGGTGCTGGTGCGCACGGTGGAGTCGTACTGCTGCCATACCCACCGCTTGCTCGCGATGGTAGGCGACGAGAGCAGCCGCTCCAGCGTCCATGAATGGTCGCGCTCATCGGCGAGCGCCGGCACCGCGTGCGGATCGGTCCGACGCGCCGCCCGCAGCGACTCGCTTTCCTTGGCATCAATCGTGTACTGGGGGCACTCCGCGACCAGGCGTGAACCCGGGAACTCGGCCACGACGCGATCGCCTTCGGTCACGCGATACACCGGTTCGGCGATGACTTCGCCAATGACGGCAGCCTCCAGATCCCACTTGGCGAGGATCGCACGTACGTCGTCGTCCCGGCCACGCTTCGCCACCACCAGCATGCGCTCCTGCGACTCCGACAGCAGAATCTCGTACGGCGTCATCCCGTCTTCACGCAACGGCACTTTGGTGACGTCGATCGTGACACCGACATCACCGCGCTCCGCCATCTCGGCCGACGACGAGGTGAGTCCGGCAGCGCCCATATCCTGTATGGCGACGATTGAACCGCTCCGAATCAGTTCAAGTGACGCCTCGAGCAGTCGCTTTTCGGTAAACGGGTCGCCGACCTGCACCATCGGCCGCTTGGCCTCGCTCTCCGCTGACAGCTCCTCAGACGCGAACGACGCGCCGTGAATGCCGTCGCGACCCGTGCGCGCCCCCACAGCCATGATCGGATTGCCGACCCCCGACGCCACGGCGCGAATGAGGTCGTCTTCCCGCATGAGCCCCACACACATCGCATTCACCAGCGGATTGCCCTCGTACGACGGATCAAAGACCACTTCACCGCCCACGGTCGGCACGCCAACGCAATTGCCGTAATCGCCGATGCCTTTTACCACGCCGGCAAAGAGCCAGCGCACGCGGGCGCTGGTAAGCGGGCCAAAGCGCAGGGAGTTCAAGAGCGCGATCGGGCGGGCACCCATCGTGAACACGTCGCGAAGAATGCCGCCAACGCCGGTGGCGGCGCCCTGATACGGTTCTACCGCAGAGGGATGATTGTGCGATTCGATTTTGAACGCCACTGCCCATCCGTCGCCCACGGAGACGACACCGGCATTCTCACCCGGTCCCTGCAGCACCCACGGTGCCGTGGTCGGGAGCGTACGCAGTAACGGCCGTGAGTGCTTATACGAGCAGTGTTCACTCCATAGCGCACTCACCACACCGATTTCAGTGAAGGTGGGGGTGCGTCCCAACATCTGTACCAGCCGCTCGTACTCGAACGGTGTGATACCATGTTCGGCGACCAGCTCCGGCGTAATCGCCGGGTCACCCGGACGCGCCTCGACCACGCTGCCCGTGGCACGCTGTAGCGGTGAAGCGCTCACCGCGTTGCTCCCGCAACCAGGGACTCGAGCAAGGACGTGAACAGCGCAACGCCATCAGTCGAGCCGAGTACCGCCTCCATGGCGCGCTCGGGATGCGGCATCATGCCGAGCACGTTTCCGTTGGCGTTGATGATTCCGGCAATGTTCCGCTGCGACCCGTTCGGGCATGCGGCCTCGTGCATCTCCCCAGCCGCAGAGACGTAGCGAAATACCACCTGACCCTCCGCTTCAATGCGCGCCAGCGTGTCACCATCTGCGGTGTACCGGCCGTCACCATGCGCCACTGGCATGGTGAGCACCTGACCGAGATGATACTGCGACGTGAAACGCGTCGCGATCGACTCCACCCGCACATGCATCGCCGCACTCACAAAGCGTAAATCGGCGTTGCGCAACAGCGCACCCGGCAACAAGCCGGCTTCGCAGGCAATCTGGAAGCCGTTGCAGATCGCGAGCACGGGCCCTCCACGCCTGGCGAAAGCCACCACTTCCTGCATGATCGGACTGAAACGCGCGATCGCACCCGGACGAAGATAGTCGCCGTAGCTGAAGCCGCCGGGCAGAATCACGACATCGGCGCCCTGCAGATCATGATCCTTGTGCCAGCAAAACACGGCCTCCTGCCCCAGCACGTCGGCCACGGCGTGGAAGGCGTCCTCGTCACCGTTGGAGCCGGGGAAGCGAACGATGCCCGCCTTCACGCGCGCTCCACCGCAGCAATCTCGAAGTCTTCCGTGACCGGATTCGCCAACAGCTTGTCACACATGGCCACCGCACTGGCGCGCGCCGCGTCATCGCTGGCCGCGTAGGTCTCGACGATGACGTGACGACCCACACGGACACTGCTGACGTCGGCGAAGCCCAAGGCCTGCAGCGCATCGGCCACCGCCGTGCCTTGCGGATCAAGAATGCCTCGACGTGGAACGATATGTATGGCGCAGCGGAAACGGGTCATGCCGGGGGCTCCTCTCGGGGGGTCTCTGAACCGATGCTCTTACGTGCCGTGTTGCGGCGGCGGGATCGCCGGCGGCGGTGTGCCGTCGAGGCGTCCTCGACATCGTCCAGGTCATCCGCCGCGTCCACGTCGTCGTCACGCGAATCTCGCGCCCCCGGAAGGCGATCGAGCAAGCCCAGGAAGACGGTGCTGCCGATACCGTAAAGCACGTACGCCATCAATGCGGGAAAGAAAAACTGCTTCGGGAGAAAGATCACCCCGATAAACGTGCCGATGACCAGCAGAAAGCCAAGCAAACCGCGCAGCGTACGGAAATTGACGGTCGGCACGGCCGCGTACTGCACATTGCTGATCATCAGCATGCCCAGACCAAGCATCACCCACCGCAGCATCTGGTGCCACGGCAGATCACCGATCATCGTTTCGGTATACAGTGGGGTCTGGCTGAACCAATAGTACGTCGCAAGGGTGAGCCCGGCGGCCGGGCTCGGCAGTCCGGTGAAGTGACTTTTCTTCCGCCCAGCCTGCTCCACGTTGAAGCGAGCGAGCCGCATAACGGCGCACGCCGTGAAAAAGAAGCAGAAGATCCACTCCCACCGTGAACTCTGGAACACGGCGAAGTACATGATCAGGCCGGGAGCCGTCCCGAAGGAGATGGCGTCCACCAGCGAATCGAGTTCCTCACCAAAGCGCGAGCCCGACTTCGTCGCGCGCGCAATACGACCATCGAGCGTGTCCGCGATTGCTCCGAAAACAATGAACCGCGCCGCCGCATCGAAGTCGCCACGCGAGGCCGCGACGATGGCGAAGATACCGAAGAACAGATTCGCCAGGGTGAATCCGTTCGGCAGTGCGACGACCGCACGCGGCTGCGCGCGACGCGAGGGCAGGTTGCCGTCAGCGCCCATGCCACCACATCCAGAGAAAGAGGAGACTCAGCGCATATCCTGCGAGCCAGAGTGGCCATGACCGCCAACGCAACGCTGCCACAAAAGTGACGATCACCATGGCCAGCCCGCCCAGAAGCCAGACCGGATCATCGCGTAACGGCGGCATCAGTGCTCCGCCTCAACCAGCCCGGGACGCGCCAGATCGAGCGGCGCACCCGTGAGCCGTGCGAACGCTTCGCGATAACGGTGACTGGTAGCGCGCACCACCGCCGGCGGTAGCGCGGGTGGCGGGGCTTCACCGTTCCACCGACCGCCGCGATGCTCGCCCGCGAGCCAGTCGCGTAGCGGCTGCTTATCAAAGCTGGGCTGACCATGTCCCGGCTGGTATTGACCGGCCGGCCAGAAGCGCGAACTATCTGGAGTGAGCACCTCGTCGATAAGCAGCAGCTGGCCATCGCGGAATCCGAATTCGAATTTGGTATCCGCCACGATGATGCCCAATGGCTCGGCCTTGGCCCGACCGAACTCATACACCGCGCGCGCGAGCCGCTCGATCGCCGCGGCCGTCTCCACTCCCACGGCGCTGATCACTTCGGATATAGGAATGTTCTCGTCATGGCCCGTCTCGGCCTTCGTGGCAGGGCTGAAGATCGGCGGATCAAGACGATCACATTCGCGAAGGCCGCCGGCAAGCGCCTCACCTGCCAGCGTCCCGGCGGCCGCATACTCCTTCCACGCCGATCCGGTGATGTACCCGCGGATCACGCACTCCACGGGCACCACGTCGGCGCGTACACACAGCATCGAACGACCGGCCAGCGCATCACGGAACGGCGCCAGCGTCGGTACGGCCGCGACGATCTCATCGATGTCGGCGCTGAGCAGATGATGCGGCACCGTGGGGCCAAGCTGCGATAGCCACCACGCGGTCAACTGCGTGAGTACCACGCCTTTGAAGGGGATGGGTTCATGCATCACCACATCGAAAGCGCTGATCCGGTCGGTAGTCACCAGTAACAGCCGATCGGCATCCACCCCGTACACATCGCGCACCTTGCCCCGACGAACAAGCGGCAGCGGGAGATGAGTGGTGAGCACCGGACTGGCGTTCGTCAGGGTCATACGCGCACCTCGTCACGCCGAACGCCCGCACGCGCGCGCGCCAGCCATGGTGCGACCTGCTCGTCGAGGAACTCCACCACCTGTTCCGGCGCACGGCCCACAAAGCGTGATGGGTCGGCAGCCGCCTGCAGGTCTTCGAGCGGTATACCGAACGCGGGGTCACGCGACAGGCGCTCCAGCAGGTCATTCCGGGGAGCGCCATCCTTCACGGCGCGCGCCGCTTCGATGCTGTGCCCGCGAATCAGCTCATGCGCGTCCTGACGATCGCCGCCAGCGCGCACGAAGCGCACGATCAGCTCCTCAGTCGCCATGAAGGGCAACTCGTCATCGACCCGACGGCGTATGCGCGCCGGGTGCACCTCGAGACCGTGCACCACGTTCTGCATCAACACCAGGATCGCATCGGTCGCAAGGAACGACTCCGGAATGGATAGGCGGCGGTTGGCCGAGTCGTCGAGTGTCCGTTCGAAATACTGCACGGCATGTGTCTGATTCGCATTCGGCTCGAGCGACAAAACGAACCGCGCGAGCGACGCAATACGCTCGGAGCGCATCGGGTTGCGCTTGTACGCCATCGCCGACGAGCCGATCTGGTGCGTTTCGAACGGTTCTTCCATTTCCCCGAAGGCCTGCAGCATACGAATGTCGCCGGAAAACTTGGACGCCGTTGCCGCGACGCCGGCGACGACCGCCAGGACCTGCGCATCCACCTTTCGCGAATAGGTCTGCCCGCTCACCGGAATGGAGCGCACGAAGTCCATGCGGGTGGTCACGAGACGATCGAGCTCTCGCACCTTGGCGTGATTTCCCTCGAACAGGGTGAGAAAGCTCGCTTGCGTGCCAGTGGTCCCCTTCACGCCGCGGAAAGGCAGCTGCTCGAGTCGATACTCCAGGTCTTCGAGATCCAGCAGGATATCCTGCATCCACAACGTGGCACGCTTCCCCACCGTCGTCAGCTGTGCCGGCTGCAGATGCGTGTAACCAAGTGCCGGGATATCCTTCCATGTCCGCGCAAAGGTGCCAAGCAAGTCGAGCGCATCGAGCAGCTTCTCGCGCAGCAGCCCGAGCCCGCGACGCATCAGAATGAGTTCGGCGTTGTCGGTGACGAAGCAGCTGGTCGCGCCCAGGTGAATGAACTTGCGCGCCGCTGGCGCCACGTCGGCAAATGCGTGCACATGCGCCATGACATCATGTCGGAACTTCCGTTCGTAGTCCGCGACCGCCTCGAAGTCGATATCGTCAAGATGCGCCGCCATCTGTTCAAGCGCCGCATCCGGAATATCGATACCGAGCGCGCGCTGCGACTCGGCCAGAGCCAACCAGAGGCGGCGCCACAAACCGTACCGGGTTTCCGCGCCCCACAAGGTCAGCATGGCCCGTGACGCGTATCGCTCAGCAAGCGGAGAAGAATAGGTCGTGCGATCGATAGCAGTCACGAAGTCAGCGCAGGGAAAACGACGTCTGTAAGTATTGGCGATTGCGTTCAAACACGAGCGTCACGGGACCACGCGCTCCGTATCGATCGATGGCGGCCGACGCGGCTTCGGCACTCGAGACGCGCGACTGACCGACCTGCACGATCACGTCTCCGTCCTGCAGCCCGATATCGTCGCGGATGCGGTCGGACACGCGGTACACGAGCGCGCCGGCATTCGAGGTGATCCCGCGTTCCTGGCGAATCGCATCGGTGAGCGACACGAGTTGCAACTCGCGTAGCACCGTCACTTTGGGTGCGCTCACTTCCGGCGCGTCAGCGACCTGCATGCTGATCGACACCTCCCGGCCGGCGCGCCGAACGACAATCGGGAGCGACTCACCGACGCGCAGATCGAGCAGACGCGCTTCCCAGTCGAACGGGTTGCGCACCGGCCGCGCTCCCACGGCGATCACCTGATCGCCGACGCGCACGCCACTACGCTCGGCGGGGGAGCCCGGCACCACGCGCGCCACGATCGCACCAGCCGATGCCACCTCACGAGCGTTCTGCACCCGGGGCGTCTGCAAGCGGATACCGACCCACGGCTGACGCACCGCGCCGTGTTCCAGGAGATCCTCGACGATGCGCTTCGTGCGATCGATCGGAATCGCGAAACCCAGCCCGATCGAGCCGCCGCTTGGGGAATAGATCGAGCTGTTCACACCGACCACTTCGCCAGCCGCATTCACTAACGGCCCGCCCGAGTTGCCGGGGTTGATGGCCGCGTCCGTCTGGATCATGTCGACGTACGCACCGCCGCCTTCCGTGCGGCCGGCCAGGTTGCGCCCCACGGCACTCACTACGCCCACAGACACGCTGGGTTCGGTATTGCCAAGCAAGAAGCCGTACGGATTTCCGATCGCGATCGACCATTCACCGACAAGCAGATCGGCAGAGCTTCCCAGCGGAGCTATCGGTAGATCGGAGGCCTGAATGCGGAGCACCGCCAGATCGTTGCCCTCGTCCACGCCAACCACCTTCGCGTCGTAAGTTGTCCCATCGCGCATCGCAATCGAGACCTTCGAGGCGCCGGCGATCACGTGCGCGTTCGTAACGATCACGCCATCGGCCCGCACAACGAATCCCGAGCCGATGCCCGCATTGCGTCGTTCACCGGAGCGCCCACCGGAAAAATACTCGAAGAAATCCACCGGCACGCGCGTCACCGTTTCCGTTTGCACGGTGACGACGGCGGGCGCCACGCGCTCTACCGCTGTAGTGATCGCCGTGCGCCGGGAAGCCGCCACGGACGAGACCGGCACGGCCCGAAGTGGCGGAGGGGCGGGGGGAAGCGTGCGTGACTGCGCCGCAGAAGTGGACGGATTCGCGCCTTCGCACCCGACCAACGCCAGCGCCAGTGCGCCGAAAAAAGTCGACCGACGGATCATGAGCGCGCCACCGCGGCGGGCGCGTGGGACAATCGGGGTGCCGAGTACGTCACGTCTGATCCGCATACAAGGCAGCGGGATAGACGACCTCGCGCAGCGACAATCCTTGCGCGGGCGCCGGAGCAGCGGTGTCCTTGTTGTCGGGTGCCAGCAACAGTCGCGCCATGCTTCCCCTCGGCTTCTTGCCCACTGCCACCTCGACCATCGTACCCACCAGGAATCGCACCATGTGATGAAGAAAACGGTTTGCCGAAACCTCGAACACCCAGCCGCCATCGCGCTCCACCCACCGCGCGTGTTCTATCACGCAGCGATGGTGGTCGTCGACGGGCGCCGTGTGAGCGATGGCGAACGCGCGGAAGGTGTGTTCTCCCAATAGGCACTCTGCCTCCCCGTGCAACGCATCGGCGTCCAGCGGGCGACGGACCGCCCATTCGTACCGACGCCGAAATGGCGAACGGGCTGAGTCATCACTCCCCAGAAGATAACCGTAGCGACGCGCCGTCGCGCTGCGCCGGGGGTGAAAGTCCGGAATCATCCGGTGCGCTTCCGCAATCCAGATATCGTCCGGCAGGAGCGCATTCATGGCACGCTGCAAGCTGGCCGCCGTCCAGCGCCCCGGCACCCGCACCCCCACGCCCTGGCCATGCGCGTGCACCCCGGCATCCGTCCGACCTGCGCCGATTGCCGACACATGGGTGCCACACAGCCGGCCCAGTGCACTTTCCATATCGCCTTGGACTGTGCGGACGCTCGGCTGACGCTGCCACCCGGCAAAGCGTCCTCCGTCATACTGCGTCACCAGGAGGATCGGTTGCGGGTTCATGGTGGGAGGAAAGTAGACGGAAGTGGCTTCTGCTTCAACTCGCTATTGCGCTGCCGCGGTCGCTGACGTTTTCTCCATTCGCCCATGCCTCCACGTTCTCTCGCCTCGCTGGCTCACGCGCTCAGCGCTACAGCCGACCTTGACGGTGCGCTGATCGCCCTTGGCGAGTGCCTCGCCGAGCTCGATCGCGGAGCCGTACTAGCGCTGCTGCAATACGACGCGCGTCGTGACATGCTGCGGGATCGACTTTCTCCGATCGGGCCGCAGGTCGTGCGCACTTCGATCGAAACGACCTTTGACCATCTCCCCGACGCCGTGCGCGCAAAATTGCTCACGGGAGGCCCCTTCGTGGATGTCGTCGACAAGTCCGCCGATTATGCGCGCCTGTGCGGCTTCTCCGCCGGGGTGGACGGTGGCGTGCTCGCCCTCCGCGGGTTGCGCGTCGAGGGGCAGTTGGGCGCCGTACTGGCGCTCTACGAACCCAAAAAGATCTTCGGGACCCGCACGACGGAGCGATTGGCGCCGGCGGCGGCCCTTTTCGATCTGGCCTACGTGCGCCTGGCGGAGCGGGACGCCCGTGAGGAAGCGGTCCGCACGCTGGAAGACGTGACCCAACGCGTGCACGGCGAATACGTGCGCAAGCTCGCGCTTCTGGAGACCGAACTTCGCGAGGTCCGCAACACGCCCCGAGACCAGCAGGCGCTCCGGCCGGCGGAGGCAATCGCCCTGCAGGCCGATGCCGCGCGCGCCGCCGAGGACGCACGCCGCGCCGCCCGGAAGGCCGAGCTGTCCGACCAACAACTCACCGCCGCGGTCGGGCAGCTGGAACAGGCGCATATTGAGCTACACCGTCGCAGCGAAGTACTCCGGCAAAAGATCCGCACTCTGTACTTGGTGGACCGCGCGCTCTCGCTCGATGCCGAGACCACCGATGCCCGCGCCTTGGTGGACAGCCTGCTGGCGTTGGTGGGGGATGACATGCAGGCGCAGCGCTGTTCACTCATGCTGCGCTCCCCCGAACCGGACTATCTTTACCTTGCGGCTGCCCGCGGTGTCGCGCCGAACGTCAGCGAAGGGATGCGGATTCGCATCGGCGAAGGCGTGGCCGGCCGTGTTGCGGCCTCGCGCGAGCCGCTGTTGGTGCAGGATGTGCGCGACGCGACCCAGCACCCGCTGTTGCGTGATCAGTATTTCACTACCGGCAGCTTCATCAGCTTTCCTCTCGTCTATCACGGGGAACTGGTGGGCGTCATCAACCTCACCAATCGGGCGCAACGCGGCGTGTACTCCGAGGAAGACGTGGAGCGCGTGCGGTTGCTTGGCCTGGTGATCTCGCTCATCGCGTCGCGCAATGCGCTTCCTGATCGCCTGCTCGAGTCGATGAATGTCAGTTGAGCCGCTACGCCACGCGATCCGCCGCCTGGCGGCTCATGAATCACTCGACGCCGCCGCACTCACGCGCGCCTTCGACGTCATCATGCGCGGCGAAGGGACACCGGCGCAGGTGGCGGGGCTGCTCATGGCACTCCGCGTCAAAGGCGAGACCGCTGCGGAAGTCGCCGGCGTGGTGGAGGCGCTCCGCAACGCCATGATCGTCCTCCCCGCCATCGATCCTCAGGCGTTGGTAGACACCTGCGGCACTGGAGGCGGAACGCTTACCACCTTTAATATCTCCACGGCATCGGCGCTCGTCGCTGCGGGGATGGGGGTGCGGATCGCGAAGCACGGCAACCGTTCGTTCACCTCTAAATCGGGAAGCGCCGATGTGCTGGAGGCTTTGGGCGTGGCAATCGAAACCACTCCCGCCGCCATGGCCAGCGTACTCGAACGAGCCGGTATCGTGTTCATGTTTGCGCCCCTTATGCATCCGGCGCTGCGGCACATCGGACCGGTTCGCCGCGAACTGGGGGTTCCCACT
Organism: Gemmatimonadales bacterium; assembly: GCA_038250435.1. Classification (GTDB taxonomy): domain Bacteria; phylum Gemmatimonadota; class Gemmatimonadetes; order Gemmatimonadales; family Gemmatimonadaceae; genus Gemmatimonas. The sequence goes on from JBBSCJ010000001.1 coordinate 342,700, forward strand.
GTTATGAATATCGTGGGCCCGTTGGCCAATCCAGCCCGCGCCGGACGCCAAGTGGTCGGTGTCGCGGAGCACTCGCGCCTAACCCTTTTGGCCGATACCCTCGCGGAACTGGGCACGGTTCGGGCTTTGGTTGTGCACGGGGTGGCCGGAATGGACGAAATCTCTCCGGTGGGGACCACGCACGTCATTGAGGTGCGCGGCGGCGCGACGCACGGCTGGCAGATCGAGCCGGAAGACCACGGCATTGCCGGTATCGACTTAGCCGACCTCGCCGGGGGCGACCCGGAGTACAACGCCCAACTCATCGAGTCGGTGCTCGCTGGCGGCGGGACCCCCGGCGCCCGAGCAGCGGTGCTGCTCAACGCCGCCGCTGCGCTGTACGTGAGCGGCGAGCAGGGGACCTACCAAGACGCCGTGCAACGCACGCGCGACGCCATGGCTGATGGCGTCGGCGCGTCGGCGCTGAACCGTTTACGCGACGCGTCACTCGCCGACGGTGGGGAACCGGTTCATCAGTAGCGTCGGAGCACGCCCACCACAATTCCCTGAATGCGCACGTCGTCTTCATGCACGAACAGCGGAGACATGGTTTCGTTGGCCGGCTGGAGACGGATGCGGCCATCTCGCTCACGGTAATATCGCTTCACGGTGGCCCCGCCGCTGTCGAGCATGGCGATAACCATTTCGCCGTTGTCGACCGCCTGTCGATCGTTGATCACCACATAGTCGCCGTCCTTGATCTGCTCCTCGATCATGGAATCCCCTCGAACCTTCAGCACATAATGGCCGCCGTGGCGACGCAGGAAACCGTCCGGGACGGACATCGTTTCGCCGGAGTGCAATGCCTCTATAGGAGCACCAGCCGCCACCGTACCGAGCAGCGGCAGTTCGACAGAACGCTGAAAGATCTCCGATGGGAGGATTTCGATCGAGCGGCTTTCATTGTACGACCGCTTGATGTAGCCCTTGCGTTGAAGATTGGTCAGGTGCTCGTGGACGGTGGCGAGCGAGTTATAGTTGAATCGAGACGCGATCTCCTCGAAACTCGGCGCGTAGCCGTTCTCCTCGGTGTAGTCCGACAGGTACGAAAGAATTTCCCGCTGTCGCTTGGTGAGCGGCATGGTACCTCCGATGGGATGAGGGCAGCGGGTACGTCCCGAAAGCAGGCCGAATCCCACCAAACGCCACGCTAACCGAACACAGGCCGAAGTGCAAGCATTTTCTTCAAAAACCGGCTGGAGCTTTCCTGCTGGCACGCTCGGTGAGCTTACCCGCTCGGCCGAGACGCGCGCCCTTTCCAACGTCGGCGCGCTTGATTCGCTTCGCGATGCGGCCCGGGATCTGCACCCGCCACCGGCGTTTGCCTCGGTGCTGCGCGGTCCACTCGTGCAAGTCATCGCCGAGGTGAAGCGCGCCTCTCCGTCGAAGGGCGCGATTGCTCCGGGCCTTGATGCCGCTGCGCAAGGTGAGCGGTATGTCAGTGGAGGAGCCGCAGCCATTTCCGTACTCACCGAACCGACCCGTTTCGGCGGCAGCCTTGACGATCTCGCGGCGGTCGCCCGACGCGTTCAGGTGCCGATCATCCGCAAGGACTTTCTCGTTCACCCGGTGCAGCTATGGGAAGCGCGGGTAGCCGGCGCGGCGGCGGTGCTCTTGATTGTGCGGGCGCTCTCACCGGACCAGCTCCTGCAGCTCATGGAAACGGCGCACGAAGCACATCTCGCGACGTTGGTGGAGGTGCGCGACGAGGCGGAACTGACGCGCGCCCTCGATGCCGGCGCTACCGTGATCGGTGTCAACAACCGGAATCTCGAGACGCTCGTAATCGACGTGGCCACCGCGCCGGGTCTCATTCCGCAGATTCCCGCGTCATGCATCGCCGTCGCCGAAAGCGGCATGCGCACGGTCGCTGACGTCATCCCGGCGGCGCTGGCCGGTGCCGACGCCGTCTTGGTGGGAAGTGCGATCTCGGCGTCCGGAGATGCGGCAGCGGCTGTGAGAACGTTGGCGCAGCTCGAGCGGTCACGCAGCGCGCGCCTGGGGGATCTGCGGCGGTGAGCGACGGTGCGTCGGTCAAGATCTGCGGGCTTACGCGACAGCAGGATGCCCGGCACGCCGAAGCGGCCGGTGCCGCGTACCTGGGTGTGATCCTCGCAGGAGGACTACGAATGCTTACAGTGGCTCAGGCCCATGCCGTGCTGGGCCCGCAACGTCACAGTGTGCAACGCGTGGCCGTCTTCGGAACACAACAGGAGCGGGAGATCATCGTCATCACCAGAGAGCTCAAGCTGGACGTTGTCCAATTGCACGGTACGGCGACTCCGGCGATGATTACTCGGGTGCGAGAAGCCACCGGCGCCAAGATATGGCCAGTGGTTCGGATCGAGGGACAGGTGCTGCCCGCCGAGGCAGCCTCACTCGCCGCCGCTGCGGGAGCGCTGGTCATCGACAGTAAAGTGGTCGGGATCCTGGGTGGAACGGGTGTACGGTTGGATTGGTCCGGACTGCGCGACGCCCTCGACGCTCTTCGAGAGGGGCAGGCGGCCTTCCAGCTGATTCTTGCCGGTGGTCTGCGCGCGACAAATGTGGCAGAGGCGATAGATCTGCTGAAACCCTCCGTCGTCGACGTATCTTCAGGAGTGGAGCAGGCGCCTGGTGTGAAGGATCCAGCGCAAGTGGAACGGTTCGTATCAGCGGCGACGCGCGCCGCGGGGATGCAGGCATAACGATGGCAGACAGCACGCTGGTCAGGGAGACCACCACGGACCGCTTCGGACCGTTTGGTGGGCGCTACGTTCCCGAAACGCTGATCCCCGCGCTTGACGCGCTGGAGATCGCATTTGACGAAGCCCAGCGCGATCCTGCCTTTCGTGCGGAGCGGGATGGACTGCTGCACGAGTACGTCGGCCGTCCGACGGCCATGTCGTTCGCCCCGCGACTTTCCGCGCGCATCGGCGCGCCGGTGTGGATGAAGCGCGAGGACCTGAATCATACGGGCGCCCACAAGATCAACAACACCGTCGGGCAGGCACTCCTCGCCGTCCGCATGGGGAAGCGCCGCATCATCGCCGAAACGGGAGCGGGACAGCATGGCGTAGCCACGGCTACGATTTGCGCGCGGTTCGGTCTCCAGTGCGTGGTGTATATGGGTGAAGAGGACATGCGGCGCCAGCAGCTCAACGTCTTTCGCATGCAGCTCATGGGCGCCACGGTCGTGCCGGTGCTCTCCGGCACGCGTACCCTCAAGGATGCTACCAGCGAGGCGATCCGTGACTGGGTCACCAACGTGACGGACAGTCACTACATCATCGGTTCGGTCGTCGGCCCGGCGCCATACCCTCGCATGGTGCGGGATTTCCAGTCGGTCATCGGAGTGGAATCACGCGCGCAGATGCTCGAGCGCGCGGGGCGCCTGCCCAAGTCGGTCATCGCGTGCGTTGGTGGCGGCTCCAATGCGATGGGGATCTTTGCCGGCTTTGTCGGTGACGCCGACGTGGAGCTGGTCGGTGTCGAAGCCGCCGGCGAGGGACTGTCTACCGATCGTCACAGCGCTTCGATCACCAAGGGTACGCCCGGCGTGCTGCACGGCGCGTTGAGCTATCTCTTGCAGGACGCGAACGGGCAAGTACACCCCGCCCATTCCATTTCCGCCGGTCTTGATTATCCCGGTGTAGGTCCCGAGCACGCGTGGCTGCACGACTCCGGCCGGGCCGAATATGTGTCGGTCACCGACACGGAAGCGCTGCGCGGTGTGGCCCTGCTCAGTCGGCTCGAAGGAATCATTCCGGCCCTTGAGACGGCGCACGCCGTTGCGTGGATGGAACGCGAAGCCGGCCGGTGGGCAAAAGATGAACCGGTGCTGCTCTGCGTGAGCGGTCGCGGCGACAAGGATGTGGCGACGATCAGCCAGTACACGCTTCCTGAGGTATGACGCTGGTTCCGGCGGTAGCGCATACCCCGGCGCAACAGCTGTCGGTGATCGAGGACGCTCTACGCGCCTTCGCGAAGGCGCTCCGTGCCACTCAGCTCTACTTGCCAAACAATGCCATGCGCGCACAGTCTCTCGACCAGACGCGCGTCGCATTTTCAAAAGTGTGGACGTTCGCCGCGCCGCTCGACATCCAGGTCCAGGAAACTTCATTCCTGTGGGGCGAACACGCCGTCTACCGGGACAGCGAGCGCGGGGTCGACGGGTTGCCGTGGCTGTTGTACCGCGACGGTCTGCGGTCGTTACACTTCCACCCCGGCTTTGAAGATGCTGATCTCGATGCCCTGCTGACACTCCTGCAGCGCACCCGCACGTCGTCGCCCGATGACGATGACTTGGTCACGCTGCTCTGGATCGCCGACCTTTCCACACTCGACTATCGGCATGTAGAATACGCCGGGGTATCGGACCTCCCCTTTCTCGATCAGGAACGGACGGGCACCGCGGTGGTGCAGGCCAATACGGCTCCGCTTGGCGCCGCACTCAGTGACGCTTCGGCGCTCGGCGATGGGCCGCCACCGGACATGGTGCGCATGGAGGACTTCGACAGCTCCCTCTACTTCCTTGAGCCGCCGGAGTTGCGCCACCTGCAAGACGAACTGCGGCGCGAGTACGCCAACGATCAGTCTGGCGCCGTGCTCGCAAGTCTCTTCGACATCATCGAGATGCCGGTGGACACCGCGTCACGCCTCGAAGCGGTCGGCGTGCTTGACGAACTGCTCGGCGAGTTTCTGTTCGCTGCGCATTACGAATCGGTCGCCTTCATTCTGCGCGAGAGCGTGATCGCGCGTCGAGGAGGTACCCTTCCGGACGAAATCCGTGACCGGTTGCAGACACTGCCAGAGCAGCTCAGTGCTCCTGCGGTCATTACGCAGCTGCTCCACTCGTTCGAGGAAACCGCTCGCGTAAGCGCGCCGGAATTGCTCGACGGCCTCTTTGCCGAGTTGCGTCCGGTGGCGATGGAGCCCTTGCTGCGGTGGCTCGGCACGGCGAAGCAATCACCGGCGCGCGCGGCGGTGGAACGCGCCTCACTCCGTCTCGCCGGCGCCAACACCGCAGAGCTGTCGCGCTTGCTGGACACCGATGACCCGTCGGTTCGCCGCGGCGCGCTCCGAGCTGCAGCGCAGCTGCAGTCACCCGCTACGGTGCCCGTGCTGGGCCGACTGATGCGCGATGCCGACCCGACGCTCCGAGCGGAGGTCGTCTTCGCGCTCAGCGAAATCGGCACCGCGGGTGCGCTGCAGGCGCTCGAACGCGCGATCGACGACGACGACCGGGAAGTGCGGGTAGCCTGTTATCGCGCGATCAGCATCCGTCGCCATGCTTCGGCGCTGCCGCGACTGCGCACAGCGCTTCAGCGACGCGGGCTCCGTAGCGCCGACCTTACCGAGAAGATGGCGCTGTTCGAAGCGTACGGCAGCATGTGTGGCGAGGCCGGCGTGCGTGAACTGGACGAATTGTTGAACAGCCGAGGGCTCATCGGCTCAAAGGAACCTGCTGAAATACGAGCCTGCGCCGCCCGCGCGCTGGGACTCATCGGCACCACGGCGGCCGTCGCGGCGCTCCAGAAATCTGCAGACGTCAAGGATGTCGTCATCCGGAGCGCCGTGGCTCGCGCGCTGCGTGGTGGCGTGTGACGGCCCCGCGTGTGGCTGACGCCATGACGTCCTCGACGCTTGAGTCTGCCGCCGGCGACTCGCAGGCGCAACGGGTCGCGCGCGGATTTGCAGTGGCGCTGCACAGCGCGGCACGTACGGTGCGGCTCTATCCGGAAGAGAACACTGCCGTACAGAAGGCGATCGCCGAACTGGAGCTTGCCTGGGAGCGGGTCGTGCGCGCCGACGGGCACTGTGTGAGCCGTCGCATCGGCGACTACTTGTTCGTCAACGACACTCGGCTGCGGCTCACGCTCGATACCTACGCCGCAGTGGCGTTCCTGCTCGAGCTCTTCGCGCGGGCAGGAGTCGGCGGCGTGGAGGTGGTAACTACACCGCAGCCGCGCGACTGGGTGACCCTGTTGTCGCTCCTGACAGCACAGGCGCCCGATATTCGCGAGGATGATCGCCTTCGTCGGCTCGCGGAGCGCTGCGCGGTGGCCGCCGTGCGCTGCTTCGACTTCCTCGAGCCTTCGGAGAATCAGGAGCGAAGCGATAACGAACTCGACAGCAAAGAACGGGCACGTGTGACGTACCTGCGTTCGCTCGATGCCACGCGGGACGTTATCACCTCGTCGCGTCTCGGGCGCAGCGCCGGGTTGCGAAAGGTCAAGCGCGCCGTGCAGGGGATCGTGGACCTGATCTTCACCGACGGCGCTTCGCTGATGGGACTGACCACGCTGCGCGAGTTCGACGAGTACACGTTCGTGCACAGCGTGAATGTGTGTATCCTCTCGGTGTCGCTCGGACGACGTCTCGGGCTTGCCAAGCCGCAACTGCTCGACCTCGGCCTCGCCGCGCTGCTGCATGACATCGGTAAAGCCCGCGTGCCGCTCGAGGTGCTCAACAAGCGAGGTGTGCTTTCGGACGACGAACGCCTGATCATGCAAGGGCACGCCTGGAAGGGAGTGCTCGCACTCTTCGCGATGCCCAGCGGAGCAGGGCGGCCGTGGCGTGCGATGACGGCCGCTTACGAGCATCACATGCGAATGGACCTGTCGGGATACCCGACAGTGCAGCGCCCCCGTGTGCTGTCCTTGTTTAGCAAGATCATCGCGATCGCCGATGGCTTTGACGCAGCCACAAGCACGCGTGTGTATCAAGCGCAACCGTGGTCGCCAGCCGATGTGCTGCGCGGGATGCGCGACAACGCGCGCCTCGGCTTCGAACCGCTGATCGTAAAAGCGTTCATCAACCTCACCGGCATTTATCCGGTCGGCACGCTTGTCCTGCTCGATACATTCGAACTGGCGCTGGTCATGGCGGCCAACCCGGACGCGTCCACGCTGTCTCGTCCGCTTGTCCGGATCGTGGCGGACTCCCTTGGCAGCACCACCAGCGATTCCACTCTCTACGACCTGACCGCGCGCACGGCGGTCGGTACGTTTGTGCGCACGATTCTCCGCACTGAGGACCCACTTCGATATGGTATCAGCATTGGTGACTACTTCATCTGAAGCCGCCAGGCCGACGGAATCGGCCCTGGCCGCACGTTTCACGACCCTCGCCGCCGAAAAACGTCGCGCGCTGGTGTGCTACATCACCGCCGGCCACCCGTCACCCGCAGAATCGGTCGCGCTGCTTCGAGGCATTGCGGAGGCCGGTGCAGACGTCATCGAAGTCGGGGTGCCGTTTTCCGATCCGCTGGCGGATGGACCGGTAATTCAAGGGAGTTCACAGTCGGCCATCGACCAGGGAATGACTCTCGACGGTACGTTGGCGATCATCGCCGAAGCCGATGTGAACGTCCCGATCGTGCTCTTCAGCTATCTCAACCCCATCATCGCCGCGGGCCACGACGTGCTGGCACGTGCCAAGGCTGCCGGTGTCGACGGCGTCCTGATCACCGACCTGCCGGTTGGTGCCGACCCACCGCGTGAGGCGTGGTTCGGTTCGAACGGCATCGACTTCGTGCGGCTGGTCGCTCCCACCACGCCCGTCGAACGTATGGCGGAGATCGGTCGCCACGGCGGCGGATTTGTGTACTTGATCAGCCGGCTCGGCGTGACCGGCGAGCGCGACGCATTACCCGATGACCTCCCGACGACCGTTGCGCGGCTACGCTCGGCTACGACGCTGCCGATCTGCATCGGCTTCGGCATCTCGACGCCCGATCAGGCCATCGCGGCGGCGCGCCTCGGCGACGGCGTGATTGTGGGCAGTGCGATCGTGCGCGCGGCCGGTCGTTCCGTTGCGGAAGCGGTGGCCCTGACCGCCGAGCTGCGGCGCGCCATCGACACGATCTGATGCACACCGCGCCCGGTGACCAGCCGCTGGTACAACTTCCGCGGTGGGCCGTCGTGTCGGAGAAGCGGCGCGCGCATACCGTGCGTGTCGTAACGCTATTGCACATCTGGGCGGAGGCCTTGAAGATCGACGCCCACGAACGGCAGTGCTGGGTAGACGCTGGGGCGTGGCACGACAGTCTGCGTGACGCGGAGGAGCCGCTGCTACGCGCGCTTACCGGAGACAGCGCTCGTCCGTGGGGGCTCCTCCACGGTCCAGCGTCGGCGCTGCGTCTGGAGGCCGAAGGGGAAACGCGCACGCCGGTCCTCGAGGCCATCCGTTGGCACACCGTTGGACAGGCCGTGTGGGGTCGCACCGGGCGTGCACTTTATATGGCCGACTTTCTTGAACCAGGTCGATCATTCATGCAGGCCGATCGCGCATTTCTCGCGGCACGGGTACCCGAGTCGTTCGACGCCGTGTTCCGGCAGGTGGTACGGATGCGGCTCGAGCGGGCCATCCGCGAAGGGAATGGACTGGAAGTCGAGACCGTCACCCTCTGGAATGCGGTGTGTTAACGGATGACTTACGGACTTCCCGGATTTCCGACACCCCTTGACGATGAACCAACGCGCCGCCGACGCAGTCGGATGATTCCGGTGCTCATGGGCGTGATGCTCCTCGGTAGCGTTGTGGCGTGGTGGGCGACGCGATCCCGGGAGCACGGTGAAGCGAAGAACGCCGAGGAAGCGCGCGTTGCCGCGTCGGGTCCGCATCCCACTGATCAGGACGCGCGTGCGCCGGACCACGTTCGGATTCGCGTGCGCGTCGTAAACGCGACGAATACCAACGGGCTCGCCCGCCGCGCGACGTTGTTGTTGCGCGATCTGGGCTATGACGTGGTGGACTACGACACCGACTCGCGACATCCGCGCTTGCAAACCGTGGTGATGTCGCATACCGGACATGGCGAGTGGGCGGAACGCATGCGCCGCGCGATGGGCGCTACGACGAGCGCGGAATCGCGCCCTGATTCCTTACGCTTCGTGGATCTCAGCGTGTACGTCGGCAGCGATTGGAAGGCGCCGACCCAGCCGCTCCGTCCGTAGCTGCCCGCAGGCTGCGGCAATATCGAGTCCGCGGCTACGGCGCACGGCGGTCTCGACGTTCCGAGCCCGCAAGGCGCGCGCGAAGGACGCGATCACGTTGCCAGAGGACGGCGTAAAGCCCATCGATCCGCCCGGATGGAGCGGAATCAGATTCACGAACGCCCGGCACTTGCGCGCGAGTTGTGCCAGCTGGGCGGCGTGCTCCGGCTGATCGTTCACACCACCGAGCAGGACATATTCGAAGGTGACGCGCCGGTCGAAGCGCTTGGCGGCGTCGATGACCTCCGCCAGCGGATACTTCGTGTTCACCGGCATGAGCGACTTGCGAAGCGCGTCGCTGGGAGCGTGAATCGAAATCGCCAGCCGGAACTGCTCGGGCCTTTCCGCCAAAGCCATGATGCCCGGCAGGACACCAACCGTGGAGATGGTGATGTGACGGGCGCCGATGCCGAGCGCCCGCGGATCATTCAGCAGCGATAGCGTCGCGCTCACCGCCTGAAAATTCATCATCGGTTCACCCATGCCCATGAACACGATATTAGTGGGGATGAGCGGCGTCGGCAGCATCCGCAGCTCCCGTACCTGTCCGGCAATCTCCGCCGGGGTCAGATTCCTCTGGAAACCCATCGCACCCGTGGCGCAAAACGCACATTGAAGCGCACACCCCGCCTGCGATGAGATGCAGAAGGTCAGCCGGTCGCCGTCGGGAATGCTCACCGTCTCGATCAGCTGCCCGTCGTGCATGCGGAAAAGAAACTTCTCCGTGCCGTCGGTGGACATCTGTCGTTCAGCAAGCGAGAGACGGCTGATCACAAAATCGGCGGCGAGCGCCTCGCGCAGTGCTTTGGGCAACTCGGTGATCTCGTCGAACGTCCCCACAGGACGCTGCCAGAGGCGGCCGAAGACCTGCGGGGCCCGGTAGACCGGCTCGTCACGATTCGTGAACCAGGTCCGGAGCCGCGCCAGCGCCGCCTCGGGCTCGAGGTCGAGCAGATTCTCCTGCGACAGTGCGTGATCCATCGCGGAGAGTAACGGCCCCGCTGGTGGCGGGTCAAGCGAAACGGGTCGCCACTTTGCTACCGGCAGGGACCTAAACCGTTTAGCTTTCACCGTTTGCGCCGCGTGAGCCCGTCGGGGCTCCGGTGCGCTCTTCGTGCCGCCCTGTCGGGAGTTCTGCTCGAGATGTCGTTTTCGCCTGAAAAGTCCGTGCTTGCTACTTCGCTTCGCACCGATACTTGCGGCTTGCTTCGCCGCGACGATGTGGGGCGTACGGTACGCCTGGGGGGCTGGGTGCATCGGAGCCGTGATCTCGGTGGACTGGTCTTTATCGACCTGCGTGATCGCACGGGTCTGGTGCAGCTGGCATTCGGCCCGGCGTGGAGCAACGCGGACACGCTGACACTCGCTGCGGCCATAGGCGTGGAATCGGTGGTCTTGTGCGAAGGCGAGGTCATCGCTCGCGAGTCGGATCGCCGCAACCCTGATATGCTCACCGGCGAAGTGGAGGTGCGCGTCCATTCGCTTCGTGTGGTGGGGCCGGCTGTGACGCCTGCACTTCCCGTCGCTCGCGGACGTGGCGAGAAGATGGCCGCCGAAGAATTACGCTTGCGTCACCGCTACCTTGACCTGCGCCGGCCGGAGCTGCAGGACAACCTGGTACTGCGTCATCGCCTGCTGCAGGTCTCCCGGCGTTATCTCAGCGACCGGGGCTATCTGGAGTTGGAGACGCCGATTCTTACGAAGCCCACACCGGAAGGCGCGCGCGACTATTTGGTGCCGAGCCGGGTGCACCCCGGTGAGTTTTACGCGCTGCCACAATCGCCGCAGATTTACAAGCAGGTGTTCATGTGCAGCGGCTTCGATCGGTATTTCCAGATCGCGCGATGCTTCCGTGACGAGGACCTTCGCGCCGATCGTCAGCCGGAGTTTACCCAGATCGATATCGAAGCGTCGTTCATCGAACAGGCGGACATTCTGACACTGGCCGAGGGGCTCATTGGCGCGCTGTGGAGCGAGGCAGACCGTGAAGCGCCGGCGTCATTTCAGCGCATGAGCTACGCGGAGGCGATGGAGCAGTACGGCTGCGATCGCCCCGATCTGCGCTACGATCTCGCGCTGCGCGACTACAGCCGCACGTTCGCCATGCTGGACTTTGTGGTCACCAGGAACGCGCTGGAGTCTGGTGCGCGCATCCGCGGACTTGTGCTCCCCGGCGGCGCGGCGTGGAGCCGCAAGCAAGTCGACGAACTCGAAGCGCTGGCCCGGAGCGCAGGGGCGGGAGGACTGTTGCGCCTGCGTCGCGCCGACGGGGCGTACGACGGACCGTTGGCCAAGTTCCTTACCGATGACGCTCGCGAGACGTTCGCGCTCAACGATGGCGATCTCGCACTTTTCGTGGCGGCGCCGGATCGCGTCGCCAACCCCGCACTCGATCGGGTGCGTCAGGAATGTGCGCGGCGGTTAAATCTCATCAATGACACCACGCAATGCTTTCTGTGGGTGGTCGACTTCCCGATGTTCGAGGAAGACGCGAACACGGGAGCGCTCGCCGCCGTGCATCATCCGTTCACCGCACCGCATCCGGACGACATGCGTGAGCACCCTGATGCTCCGGCGAAGTGGCGGGCGCTGGCATACGACGTCGTGTTGAACGGTACAGAGCTTGGTGGCGGCAGTATCCGTACAAGTGACCCGGCCACGCAGTCACGCATGTTCTCACTGCTCGGGATCGGCGATCCTGCTGAACAGGAGGGCCGCTTCGGCTTTCTGCTCGAAGCGTTGCGTGCCGGTGCGCCGCCGCATGGTGGTATTGCTTTCGGCTTCGATCGTATTGCCATGCTCCTCTCGGGCGCCACGTCGCTGCGGGAGGTGATCGCGTTCCCGAAGACGACCGCCGCCCGTTCCCTCTTCGAAGGAGCGCCGGTATCTGTCTCCGCGTCCGATCTCGCTCAATTGCACCTGTCCGTCAGCGGAGTTTCCGTGTGACAGACCGTAACGGAGAGAAGGGTATGGAACGTGGTGGAGAGCAGATGACCGCTCGAGTCTCCGTCGAAGGCGCCGACCTGCAGATGCTGGCCGGCGTAAACGACGCCAACCTGATCGAGCTGGGGAAAACGACCGGCGCACGCGTGGCGTTGCGGGGCGATAGTCTCACCATCAGCGGCGACCGCGATGCGGTCGGACGCGCCGAGGCGATCGCGACCGCGTTGGTGATGCTCGTGCGCGAGGGAAAAACGATGACGGCCGACGACGTGCTTCGGTTGTCACTCGTCGAGCGTCCTGTGGATGCACCCGGCGCCACGAGCGGTTCGCTCGTGTTGCCGGGCGCGCGCCGTGGCGTCCAGCCCAAAACACCGGGTCAGGCGGAGTACCTCAAACAGATCGCCGAGCACGACATCGTGGTCGGTATCGGTCCGGCCGGTACCGGCAAGACGTATCTCGCCGTTGCTGCTGCGGTCGATGCGCTCATGCGAAAGCGCGTGCGGCGCATCGTACTGGCGCGCCCAGCCGTGGAAGCGGGTGAGAACCTCGGGTTTCTCCCGGGTGACATGCAAGCGAAAATCGACCCGTATCTGCGCCCGCTGTACGACGCGCTCGACGATCTCATTCCTGTCGAACGGATCCAGAAGCTGCTTGAGACCCGGACCATCGAGGTCGCACCGCTGGCGTTCATGCGCGGCCGGACGCTTGGCGATTCCTTCGTCATACTCGACGAAGCACAGAATGCGACCGGCTCGCAGATGAAGATGTTCCTCACCCGTCTCGGCGTCAGCTCCAAGATCGTGATCACCGGCGACAAGACACAGGTGGATCTGCCGCGCCGCGAGGATTCAGGGCTCATGCAGATCGAGCGCATTCTGCACGGCATCGAGGGGATCGCCTTTCATTATTTTACCGACGCCGATGTCGTGCGGCACCGCCTCGTGCGCGACATCATCCGCGCGTACAACGAGGATGCCGCCGGCGGATGAGTACTTCCCGAAGACCGGTATCGGCACGCCCGGCGACGGAACGCACCGTGTCAGTCCAGACGGACGGCGCAAGAATCCCGGTCGCCTCACCGCGACTGGTCGAGCTGTCGCGGCGCACGCTGGGCGCGTTGCGCGTACCGCGAGCCCTCCTGTCGATTACATTTGTCTCCACGCGTGCCATGTCGACGCTCAACCGCCGGCATCTTGGACACCGCGGAGCCACCGACGTGATCACTTTTGCGCTCGGGGCCGATCCGGGAGAAGTGGTCATCGGTGACATCTACATCTGTCCCGACGTCGCGAGAACGCAAGCGCGGGAGCATGGCGTGGGGATCCGTGAAGAACTTGCGCGCCTGGTCGTGCACGGCACACTGCACGCGTGCGGCTGGGAGCATCCCGACGACGAAACCCGTGTGACGTCGCCGATGTGGCGACGCCAGGAGCAGCTGTTGCGACGCTTCTGGTTGCCTTCCACCCCGCTCGCATGAGTGCAGTCGCGTGGGCGCTCGCGGCGGGTGGAGCAGCCGTGGCCGCGCTTGCCGCAGTAGCCGACGGGGCCGTGTTGTCGGAGTCGCCACGAACATTGAGTGGCGACGAGCGAACAGCATTCCTGGCACCGCTCCCAGCGGTCTCGCGCGCCACCTCGCCGCGGGAACGGACGCACCGCGCGCTGGCGCTCGCGCGAGTGCTCGGGCATCTGGTGTCGGGGAGTGCCTTGGCGACGGCGCTCGGGCTGACCGGCCGTGCCACACCGTTCACCATTGCGCTATTGGTGCTGCTCGGTCTCGTGACCGTCACGGTCGCAGAGAGTACGGCGCGCGTCGTCGGTGACGCGCTCGCCGACGACGCGGAGGAACGTCTTGGCTGGTTCACGACCACCGTCGAGCGGCTGCTGGCGCCGGTGGTGCGCATCGGCACCTGGATGGATTCCATTTTTGCGGAAGTCGTCTCGGAGGCCGACGCGACGATCGAACGACGCGAGGAGGCCGCCGCACAGTTCCGTGAAGTCATCACGAGTGAAGCGGACGTTTCGCGCGAGGAACGCGAACTACTGCTGGGCGTGTTCGAGTTTGGCGAGACCACCGCGGAAGAAGTGATGGTGCCGCGCGTGGACATCATCGGTATCGAGTACGAGTCGCCGTGGTCGGAAGTGCTGGACCGCGTGCGCAGCGCGCAGCATTCGCGGGTACCGGTGTATGAGGAGACCATCGATGAGATCGTCGGCATCCTGTACGCAAAGGATCTGCTGACGGCGGTGCTCGCCGACGAAGAACCGGAGGCGGGATGGCAGTCACTCATCCGGGAGCCGTCGTTCATTCCGCCGTCCAAGCGCATCGCCGATCTGCTGCGGGAGTTCCGTGCTGCCAAGCGGCACATCGCTGTCGTCGCCGACGAGTACGGCGGGACCGCTGGCATCGTCACCATCGAGGATGTCCTCGAGGAACTCGTTGGGGAGATCCGCGATGAGTACGACGACGAGGAACGGTTGGTGGAGAACGAAGCCGACACGCGCTACTGGGTCTCGGGACGCTTGACGCTCGACGATCTCTCCGAGGCGCTCGGCTACGACTTCGTGCGCGATGACGTATCCACGGTGGGCGGATTGATTCTCGAGTTGGTCGGGCGGGTACCGCGCGCGGGCGAGCCACTCACCATCGGCCCGTTCCGCGTGATTGTGGAACGCGTGGTGAGGCGTAAGATCGAACGCGTATTCCTCGAGCGCTCGCCCGTCGCCGACGGCAATGCCGGACCGAGCTGATGTCTACGTTCCTGATCGTGATGTCGGTACTACTCGTAGCCGTGCTCACCACGGCGGCTACCGCCGTACGGGCGGTAAGTCGGTTATGGCTTCGGCACTGGATCGAGCATCGTCGCGGCGGGAGTGGCATGATGTCGCGCTATCTGGAAAGACCCACTCGCCTGTTGCACGCGGCGGGCACCGGAATCATGCTGATCGTGTTCGCGACCGGGTCGTTGCTTGCCATGGCCAACGGGGCCCGCAGCTGGGCGTTCGCCTTCGACGTCATCGCGTACCTGCTGCTGGTCGTGGTGTTCGGGCAGATGCTGGCTCGCGCTATCGGTCGACGCTGGGCCGCGGCGCTGGTCCCGACGCTGGTACCCATACTGCGCGTGGTGGATCTGGTGGTCACACCGTTCCAGCGCATCGCGGATGCGATCCGGCGCCTCGTGACTTCACGCGACGCGCCCGGTCCAGCCGAGGAAGCACGAGACGGACTCGAAGAGCTGTTGCGCGACGGCGCCTTCGATGGCATGCGCAGTACCGAAGAGATGGCGATCATCTCCGGGGTCGTGCAGTTCGGTGACAAAACCGTGAGCGATGTGATGACGCCGCGCCCCGAGCTCTTCACACTCAGCGATGCATTGTCTCCGAAGGCGCTCGCTGCGCAGGTGGCGCAGTCGGGGTACAGCCGCGTGCCGGTGTATCGCGGGTCTCCCGATGAGATCATCGGGATGATCCACGTGTTCGACGTGTTCACGCGCGCTGGCGAGCAGCTCCCGCCGCTGCGTCCCGTCACACGAGCGGCGCCGGACAAGCGTGCCAACGAACTGCTTTTCGAGTTGCTGCGGGCGCGGCGTCAGTTGGCCATTGTTCAGGACGGCCCGAGGTTACTGGGGCTCGTCACTCTTGAAGATTTGCTGGAGGAGCTGGTGGGAGACATTCGCGATGAGCACGATGACAATACCGAGTAATGCCGACGCGCTGTCGCGTCTGCTGGAGCAGTTCCGGGCGGGAAAGCCGGCCGCACTTGCGCGTGCGGTGAGCATCGTGGAGAACCATCGCGCCGGATTCGACACGCTGCTCGCTACGCTGCATCCGTCGCTGGGTCGCGCCCGCCGTATCGGCATTACCGGTCCGCCGGGAGCAGGCAAGAGCACACTGACGACGCTCTTGGCGAAGCGGTATCGTGCGGCCGGGCTCCGGGTAGGCATCGTGGCGGTCGATCCGACCTCGCCGTTCACGGGAGGCGCGCTCCTCGGTGACCGCATCCGCATGGAAGACGTGGCCCTCGACCCTGGGGTGTTCATTCGCTCCATGGCTACCCGTGGCTCGCTGGGAGGACTCGCGACGGCCACTCGCGAGGTGTGCGACGTCCTCGACGGCTTCGGCATGGACGTGATCCTTCTGGAGACGGTTGGCGTGGGCCAGAGCGAACTCGACGTAGCGCGGGCTGCTGACACCACGCTCGTCGTGCTGGTGCCCGAGTCCGGCGACTCGATCCAGACGCTTAAGGCCGGCGTGATGGAGATCGCCGACGTCTTCACGGTGAACAAGGCCGACCGTCCCGGCGCCGACCGACTGCGCAACGATATCGAACTGATGCTCGGCTTACGGGCGGGTGCGGCCCACCGGCATCTCCCCGCGCACCATGGCGTGGATCTGCGCACCGTCGCCGATCGGGATGCCTTGCGTGAGGCGATGAATCCCGCGCGGGCGGCCGCCCTGCAGAAGATCCCCGAGTCGTGGACACCGCCCGTGCTGCGATCCGTAGCGGCGCAAAACCAGGGACTCGACGACATCGTTGATGCCCTTGATCGCCACTTTCGCTACCTTGAACAGAGCGGGGAGCTCGGCATGCGCCGCCGACTGCGGTTGCGCGAGCGCGTGATGGAGATCGTCGAAGGGCAGGTACGGCAGCGTCTCTGGACCGACCGCGCCACGATGGCCTGGCTGGACGAGCGGCTCCTCCCGATGGAAGCCGGAACGATCGCCCCGTTTGCCGTAGCCGACTCGCTCCGCGCGCGAAGCGGAGCACTTCTCACCGGCGCCATACACGCGCCGTTTCAGGATGGGTGAACGCATGACATCGATTCGCGACCTCGAAGAGGTGGTCCGACAGCAGCAGGACGAGCTCGATCGCCTCCGCGGCGAAGTCGAGCAGTGGCGGCAGCAGTACGACAGCGGCCGGAAGCGGGACATCGCCTTCACGAATTCCGCCTCCGACGTGCCGCCTCTTTATACGGCGCTCGATCTCGCGGACTCCGCCGGTACCGCGTTCGAGCTTCCCGGGCAGTGGCCGTTCACACGCGGCGTTCACCCCACCGGCTACCGCGGCAAGCTCTGGACGATGCGTCAGTTCGCCGGATTCGGTACCGCGCGAGAGACCAACCAGCGGTACAAGTTCCTGCTGTCACAAGGGCAGACCGGCTTGTCAGTCGCGTTCGACTTCCCCACGCTGATGGGTTACGACTCGGATCATCCGCGCTCCGAGGGCGAAGTGGGCAAGTGCGGCGTCGCCATCTCGTCGCTGGCCGACATGGAGGCGTTGTTCGAAGGCATTCCGCTCGACAAGGTCTCCACCTCCATGACGATCAACGGCCCGGCGATCATTCTGCTGTGCTTTTACATCGCGGCGGCGGAGAAGCAGGGCGTGAGCGCCGACCAGCTCCAGGGGACCGTACAAAACGACATCCTCAAGGAGTATATGGCGCAGCATGCGTGGTGCTTCCCGATCGAACCCGCCCTGCGCCTCATCGTGGACGGCTTCGAGTGGTGCGCCGAGCATACGCCAAACTGGAATACCATCTCCATCTCCGGCTATCACATCCGCGAGGCCGGATCGACCGCCGCGCAGGAACTGGCCTTTACGCTGGCCAACGGATTCACTTACGTCGAGCGTGGTGTGGCGCGCGGACTTGCCGTCGATGACTTCGCCCCGCGTCTCTCGTTCTTCTGGGACATTCACAACGACTTTTTCGAGGAGATCGCCAAGCTGCGCGCGGCGCGCCGCATCTGGGCGCGACACATGAAGGAACGGTTCGGCGCGAAGAATCCGCGGTCGTGGATGATGCGCTTCCATTCACAGACCGCCGGCGTGACGCTCACCGCGCAGCAGCCCATGAACAACGTCGTGCGCGTCGCCTATCAGGGACTGGCTGCGGTGCTGGGCGGTACGCAGTCGCTGCACACCAACTCGATGGACGAGACGCTTTCGCTCCCAACCGAATCAGCGGTGCAGGTGGCGCTGCGCAGCCAGCAGATTCTCGCCTACGAAACCGGCGTACCCAATGTCATGGATCCGCTCGGCGGGTCGTATTACGTCGAGGCACTCACCGATCAGATGGAGCGCGAGGCCGCAGCGCTCTTCGAGGAGATCCGCGAGATCGGCGGTGTGGTGCAGGGGCTCGAGGACGGATGGTTCCAGCAGCGCATTGCCGAAAGCGCCGCTCGGCAGCAGTGGGAGATCGAACAGGGCCGCAAACTGGTGGTCGGCGTGAACGAGTTCGTGACCGATGAACCCGAACTCTCGATTCCGATTTTGCGGATTGGCGAAGAGGCCGATCGCGACCAGCGCGAACGCCTCGGGAAGCTGCGGGCGACGCGCGATCAGGCGCTGGTGACTGCACGGCTCGAAGCGCTTCGCGCGGCCGCCCGTGGTGCGGAGAACGTCGTGCCGCGCATTCTCGACTGCGCGCGCGCCTACTGCACCCTGTACGAGATTCGTTCCGCTCTCGAAGACGTGTTCGGGGCCTACCGCGAACCGGTATTCTTTTAAGCGACGGCGAACGGTCAGTCCGCCAAACGGCGTTCCATTTCCGCGATGTCCGCCAGAAACGCGGTCGCTTGCCGGCCGTTCATCCGCGCCGGGTCGAAATCACCGGCGCCGGAATGCTTCACCAGCATATCCATGGCGCGAGCCGTGGCGATATCAGTCCAGTTCACGACCTTCATCGACCATTCACCGAAGAGCCGCTCGGAGATGTCTTCCACTGACAACAGCTGGCAGTCGGTGTGACGCGGGTCCGTCACGATATAGTGGTACAGCGTATTGACCACGTGCCGCTCACCTTCAAGCGCTTGCAGAAACTGGCCTGAGCCGTAGCACAGCATCCCCGTGATGGCGAGTTTGCGGTTGGCGCCGGCTGCCTGGGCCATGATGTCCACGAGGTCTGGCTGCCGCAGGCCTGGACGGCCTTCGCTGGCATAGATAATTCGGATGGTGTGCATGGAGCAGCGGCTTCCCTTCACGCAGGATACGGGGCCCCGACCGCCCCGTGTGTGGACGGTCGACGCTTGTGCGGCATCGAGGGGGTATCTAGCGTGTGTCGATGAAGACGAACAGTCCCTGGTGGCAGACGCACTTCGACGCGCAGTATCTCCATGAGTACGAACCGCTCTTTGACGCCGTCCAGGATCGCCAGGAGGTTGCCCGCCTGCTGGAGGTGCTCGAACTCCCCTCTGCCGCGCGCATTCTCGACTGCCCCTGCGGACAGGGACGTCATGCGCATCTGCTCGCCGAGGCCGGATTCAACGTGGACGCGCTCGATTACTCCGAGCCGCTGCTCGAGGTAGCGCGGACGCGCGGCACCGGCAAGACGCTCCGCTACACTCGCGGCGACATGCGCACCCTTCCCGCCCGTTGGACAGGCCAGTTCGATGCCGTGGTCAATCTGTTCACGTCGTTCGGCTTTTTCGACGCACCCGGCGACGACCTGGTGGTGCTTGCCGAGTTTGCCCGCGTGCTGAAGCCGGGCGGCACGCTTATCTGGCACGGCGGCAGTCGGGACGGTGTCATGGCGCGATTTCTCACACGCGATTGGTGGAGTACTGCCGACGGCACAATTTTCGGGCAGGAGCGAAGCTTCGATCCACTCTCGGGATTCCTGGAGATCACGTCTACCTGGCGCGGTGTGGAAGGGGAGGGAGCGCGGACGCACCGCATCCGCCTGTACACGGCCTCCGAGCTCGCCTCGCGGTTACGAGAGGTGGGGTTGGTTGTCGAACAAGCATTCGATTCCTGGACAGCACGCCCGCTCACTCGCAAATCCGGCGAAATGCTGCTGGTGGCACGCAAGGATCCGTGATTACCTTACGAGGTTGGCCCGAGCCACGCGCTGGCGGTAATCGGGCGGCACTTGATCAAGGTCCCTCCCCGCTTTCATCCCGATGACCCGACCGATTCGCGTGCTGGTGGCAAAACCTGGCCTTGATGGCCACGACCGTGGCGCCAAAGTTGTGGCTGCCGCGCTTCGTGACGCCGGCATGGAAGTGATTTATACCGGATTACATCAGACCCCTGAGATGATCGCCACCGCTGCTGTCCAGGAAGACGTGGACGTCGTCGGGCTGTCGATCCTGAGCGGGGCGCACATGACGCTCTTTCCGCGCGTCCGTGACTTGCTCGTCGAGCAGGGACGGGACGACATCCTGCTTACCGGCGGCGGCATTATCCCGAAGGAAGATATGGAGTCGCTGCAGGAGCGCGGCATCGCGCGCCTTTTCGGCCCGGGCACGAGCACGCAGGAGTTGGTGGATTACATCCGCGAATGGTTTGCGGCCCGTCAGCAGCAGGACGCGTGAGCGGACGGCTGCGCCAGCTCGCTGAAGAGGTTCGCGCGCTGGAAATCCGCCTCCGGACGGGCGGCGGACCGGACAAGATCGATAAGCAGCACAAGCAGGGGAAACTCACAGCGCGTGAACGGGTCGAGCACCTCTGCGATACCGGCACTCCGTTTCTCGAGATCGGCCTGCTGGTCGCGTACGACCAGTATGACGGGCAAGCGCCGGGCGCCGGTGTGATCACCGGCATCGCCGTGATCGACGGCCGCGAAATCGTGATCGTGGCGAATGACGCTACCGTAAAGGCAGGATCGTGGTGGCCCGAGACGATCACAAAAATCCTGCGTGCGCAGGAAGTCGCCATGCGCTGCCGGATTCCGATTGTGTACCTGGTGGACTCAGCCGGCGTGAACCTGCCGTATCAGGGCGGGGTCTTCCCGGGTCAGTACGGCGCTGCGCGGATCTTCTACTACAACTCCATCATGCGGCGCTATCTGCGCATTCCGCAGATCGCGGCGGTGATGGGGCAGTGCGTGGCCGGCGGCGCCTACCTTCCCGCGTTGAGCGACGTCATCCTGATGGTGAAGGGCACATCCTTCATGGGACTTGGCGGACCCAACCTTGTGAAAGGCGCGACCGGACAAACCGTCGACGGCGAGGCGCTGGGCGGCGCGATCACACACACGGAGGTGTCGGGCGTCGCGCACTATGCGCTCGACGACGATGCGAGCTGTCTCAGGAAGATTCGGGAACTCGTGTCCCGGTTGCCACAGCCTCGCGTTCGCCCGCTCACCACGTTTACACCGCCTGCCGACGCGCCGGAGAAGCTCTATGACCTGCTGCCCGCCGACCATCGGATGTCCTACGACATGCACGGTGTGCTACGCGCGCTACTCGATGGCGGCGAACTCGATGAGTTCCAGCCGCAGCTTGCCAAGGAGATGATCTGTGGTGATGCGCGCATCGAAGGGATTGCCGTCGGAGTCATCGCCAACCAGCGTGGGCTCATCAGGGGACGTGCCGGTGAGCGTCCGCGGTTCGGCGGAATCATTTACGCGGAAAGCGCCGAGAAAGTCGCGTTCTTCATCGAGCGATGTGACCGGCAGGGCATTCCGCTGCTCTTCGTACAGGACGTATCGGGATTCATGGTTGGCCCTGACGCCGAGCATGAAGGGATCATCCGCGCCGGGGCGCGCTTCGTCGAAGCGATGGCGTGCGCGCGCGTGCCCAAAATCGTGCTCACCGTAAATCATGCGAGCGGTGCCGGCTACTACGCGATGGCGGGTCAGGGCTTCGATCCGGATTTCGTCTTCAGCTGGCCCACCGGACGCATGGCCGTCATGGAAGGCGAGGCCGCGGTGATGGCGGTGCATGGCCCCGCACTCGATGCGGCGAAGAAGGCGGGCGTGGCACCTGCTCCCGAAGTGACAGCCGCAGTCGCGGCGATGCGCGCCGACTACGAAGCGCAACTCGACGCACGCTATGCGGCGGCGCGCGGCTTTGTGGACACGATCCTCTATCCTGAAAATACACGCACGATGCTGGCTCTCGCCTTCCGGGCAGCCGTGCAGAACGCGGGACCGCACCTGGGTGCGTTCGTGCTGCCTCCCATGCCGACTTTCGGCGCGCCGTTTACCGGCTCGGAGAATTAGATGAGTAACAGTTCACGCCTCGTGCGCGTTGCGAGTGGACAGGGTTTCTGGGGTGATTGGCTCGAGGCACCGCGCCGGCAAGTGGAAGGCGGTCAGGTCGACTACCTCATGCTCGACTACCTCGCAGAAGTCACGATGTCGATCGTGCAGAAGCAGAAGGAGCGCGATCCCCGCATGGGTTATGCGCGCGACTTCATTGGCGCGATGGAGAGCGTCTTCGAAGCCGTGGCCGAACGTGGCGTCAAGGTGATCGCGAATGCCGGCGGCGTAAACCCGGTCGCGTGCGCCGAGGCGGTGCTGGATGCCGCGAACAAGCACAGCGTGCGTGGCAAAATCCGCATCGGCGTGGTGACGGGTGATGACATTCTTCACCGGCTCGACGAGCTCATGGCCGATGGTCATGAGCTCAGGAACATGGACACGGGAGAACCGCTCGCCACGGTGCGCGATCGCGTGCTCTCGGCCAATGCGTACATCGGTTCCACGCCGATAGTCGAAGCGCTGGCGCGTGGCGCAAACGTGGTGGTGACCGGTCGCAGTACTGATACCGCGCTCACCATGGCGCCGCTGCGTCACGAGTTCGGCTGGGCGGCAGACGACTGGCATCGCCTCGCGGCGGGCATCGTGGCGGGGCACATTCTCGAGTGCGGCGCACAGTGTTCCGGCGGAAACTGTCTGCACAACTGGCGGGACATTCCCGATCTCGCCAACGTCGGCTATCCTATCGCGGAGGCGAGCGAAGACGGTACGTTCGTCATTACCAAGCATGCGAATACCGGCGGCCGGGTGAGCGTGCCGAGCGTGACCGAACAGCTCGTGTACGAGATGGGCGATCCGCATGCGTACATCACGCCCGATGTGGTCGCGGACTTCACCAGCATACGCTTGGAAGACGCAGGTGAAAACCGTGTGCGCGTGCATGGCATCACCGGTGGACCCCCCACGCCGTTTCTCAAGGTATCAATCGCCTATCGTGCCGGCTTCAAAGCGGTCGGGTCGTTGGTCTACTCGTGGCCAGATGCCATGGAAAAAGCGCAGCTGGCCGATCGCATCCTGCGCGAGCGGCTCCACAATCTCGGGCTCAGCTTCGACCAGGTGCTCACCGAGTTCGTCGGTGCCACGTCCACCCACGGCGCCCTCGCGGGTGACGGACGGGAGGCGCCGGAAGTGCAGCTGCGCATCGGTGTCCGGGGGAGTGATCGCGCGGCCGTCGAGCGCTTCACTCGTGAGATCGCGCCGCTCGTGCTCAATGGTCCGCCCAGCGTCACCGGTTTTGCGGGCGGCCGGCCGAAGGTTGAAGAGATCGTGGCCTACTGGCCCGCACTGCTCGACAAGCGCGCCGTGTCCACCGCTGTCCGCATCATGGAGTAGGCGTCATGCATATCCGACTTCTCGACATCGCTCACGCCCGAAGCGGTGACAAAGGCGACACCGCAAACGTCGGGCTCATCGCTCTGCGTCCGGAGTGGTATCCCATTCTCGACCGGTACGTCACGCGCGACCGTGTGGCCGCGCACTTCACCGGCCAGCTCACCGGAGACGTCGTCCGTTTCGAACTGCCGAATCTGGGCGCGTTGAACTTCCTGCTGCACGGCGCCCTCGACGGCGGCGGCACCCTGTCGCTCAAGATGGATGCACAGGGAAAGGTGTACTCCACCGCACTGTTGCGCATGATGCTCGACGTTCCTGAGAGCGAAGCGCGCGCCGCCGGGTTGCCGTCGGTCGCATGATGCTCCGCATTCGCGTGGCGTTCATCGCCGCGGGCATCGGCGCATTCCTGTACGCCCTGCGGACCGGAAACGACCCCGCACGATGGCTGGGCATCGCGTGCGTCGCAGTGGCGGTGCTGCTACGATTTCTGGGTCCTCGCAAGGCGTAGCAGGCGGGATTGAGGCGAGTGGTTGCAAGCCGGCGGCGCTGATGCGCGGCCGCCTTGATTATATTTCCTTGAATGCCCCCCCTCCACGTCCCCGAACTGCTCGCCCCCGCCGGCACCCTCGATGCCGTGCGCGCGGCGCTCGCCAACGGCGCGAACGCGGTGTATCTGGGGGCGTCGCTGTACAACGCCCGTGACGAGGGCGCCCAGCTCTCGCTCGACGAGTTGGCACAGGCGTGCGTGATGGCCCATGCGCGAAAGGCCCGGGTCTACCTCACGTTCAACGTCCTCATCAAGCCGTCGGAGCTGGTCGACGCGCTCATTTATCTTGGCGAATGCGTGGACCGGGGTATCGATGCCGCCATCGTGCAGGATCTGGGCGTGGTGCGGCTTATCCAGCAGGTGTATCCGACCCTCGAGGTGCATGGCTCCACGCAGATGACGGTGCACGACGAAAGCGGAGCCCGGGTGATGCGCCGGTTGGGTGTGGAGCGCGTCGTCCTCGCGCGCGAGAACACGCTCGACGACATCCGGGCCATCCGTGCCGCCGAACCGGAACTCGGCCTCGAGACCTTCGTGCACGGCGCGCTGTGTATCTCGTATTCCGGACAGTGCTTCATGTCGGGCATGATCTCCGAGCGGTCCGCGAACCGCGGCTCGTGCGCGCAATCGTGTCGCAAGGAGTATACGCTGCACGATGCCGCCACGGGGGTCACGCTCGACAGCGGCTACCTCATTTCAGCCAAGGATCTCGCCGCCCATGATCACCTCGAACAACTCGCGCAGCTGGGCGTGGGTTGTCTCAAGGTAGAGGGGCGCAAGAAGAAGCCCGAATACGTGGCCGCCGTGACCAAGGCGTACCGGGGTTGGCTCGACGAGTTGGCTCGCGGCGAAACGGGGCGCCTGCCGTCGGCGGAGGAGGTGGAGCCGCTGGTCCAGATCTTCAGTCGAGGCAACACGGGAGGGATGTACGGCGGACGGCAGGGGCGCGAGTACATCACCCGCACCCAGCCCGACAATCGTGGATTGCCCATCGGTACGGTAATCGGCCACGATGGGCGGGACATCACGGTCGAGCTGACACGACCACTGGCCGTCGGCGACGGACTCGGATTCGAATCGCCGGAGCCCTCCGCATCGACGACACTGGGTGGCAGCGTCACATCGGTGCGCACTGTTCATGTGCGCGACGGCGTGCACCGGCAGGCGATCAGTGTGCGGATGTCGGGCACGCGAGCCGTCGTACCGGTCGGCTGGCGTGTGGTGCGCACCAGCGACACGACGTTGCTGCAGCAGGCACAAGCGTCCTTCGCATCGTTTCCCGTTCCCGACCGTGTGGGACTCACACGCGTGGACGTGCGCGTCTTCGGCCATCCCGGCGGACCGCTCAAGACGAACTGGAGGGCCGGTGACGTCGAGGTGACCGTGCGCGGCGAGGTGCCGCTCGCACCGGCAAGCAAGCGCGCACTCGACGTGTCGCAATTGCGCGAGCAGCTCGGTCGTCTCGGTGGTACCGCCTTCAAGCTGGGATCAATCGACGTGATCGGCCTCGGGGACGGGATGTTCCTTCCCGTAAGTGAGCTCAATCGCATCCGGCAGGACGCGATCGCGCAGCTCGACGCGCAGCTGGGATGGGCACGCATGAGTGACAGCGCGCTTCGCGACGCGATGATCAGCAGCGTGGTGGAGGCGGTCGCCGTGTCATCGGATGTGCGCGTCTCCGCACCCGCAGTCGCGCTGCGCGTGATCGTGGCAGATCTGGACAGCGCGCGCGCGGCAGCGGCCGGCGGTGCCACCGAGATCGTACTCGATCCGTTCATTCGTCACCCGACGCCGCCGCTCGCCCGTGTGCAGGCGTTGCGCGAGGAATTGCGTGCGGCCGGTATCACACTCCGATGGCGGACGCCCACGATCGTGCGGCCGCAAGAGCGGCGGCGGCTGGAGAAGTGGCTCGCCCTCGACTTGCCGATGCTGTCGGGACATCTCGGGCTCGTCGCCGAGTACGGCGGAGCCGGGCGCGATATCATCGCGGATTACGCCACCAATGTGTTCAATCCGCATACAGCGGCGCTGCTCTTTGAACTCGGTGCGACCCGCTTGGTCGCGTCCGTTGAACTGACCATCCAGGAGCTCGCGCAGCTGACGGCACCGTGGAGCGGCCGTGGCTTTGATGTCCTGGTGTATGGACGTCCCGAAGGCATGACCATCGAGCACTGCGTACTCTCCGCCGCGTTCGATCGCGAACCGGCCACGTGTCGGGATCTTTGCGTGCAGAAGCACCCCAACGTCACGCTGACCGATCCGGCCGGTTACACGTTCGCGGTCGCAACGGACTCGGCCTGCCGCAACCGATTGCTGCATTCCAGGCCGATCGAGGCGAGTGAATTTCTTCCCGCGCTGTGGGCGCAGGGGATTCGTGGCTTTCAGATGGTCTTCAACGTGCCCGGAGATCCGGTCCAGGCCATTGTGCGTGCCTATCGCGACGTGCTCGGTGCGCTGGCGGCCGACGGTCCGGTGGAACTCGCCGCCGCACGTCGTTTGCTGAACAACGAATTCACCCGTGGACATTTTCTCCGGGCCGTGTAACCACACCACCGGCAATGAATCGATGTCGCATGCGCGCGCATCGTCGCCTTGCTTGCGCGCATGTCCTCCGCACCGCAGCGCCCAGCGCTACCCGACCGGTATGGTACACTCGATCAGGCGCGCGCAACGCTGCTTGAACACTTTGGGTATCCGGACTTCCGTGCGCCGCAGCTCCGTGCGGTGGAGGCGGTGCTTTCAGGGCGGGACGCACTGGTCGTGCTTCCCACCGGTGGCGGCAAATCGTTGTGTTTTCAGGTCCCCGCTCTCATGCGGAAGGGACTGACCGTCGTCGTCTCCCCGCTGATTTCGCTCATGAAGGATCAGGTAGACGCGCTGGTCCGCCGCGGAATCTCGGCGGCGTTCATCAACTCCACGCTTGGGTCTCAGGAGGTAGCGGAGCGCATGGCCCGGGCGCGTGATGGCTCACTCCGCATGCTGTATCTCGCTCCGGAGCGCATGGAGGCGGGACGGACCTTGCAGCAGCTCGCGGAGATCGGCGTGGCCTTGCTTGCCGTGGATGAAGCGCACTGCATCAGCGAATGGGGACACGATTTCCGACCGAGCTACCGTCGCATCGGCGCCATCCGCGCGCGCATGGCGACGCCGCAGACGGTCGCACTGACCGCGACCGCGACTCCGGAGGTGCGACGCGACATCGTGCGGCAGCTCGCGCTTACCGATGCTGAGGTGGTGGTGGCCGGCTTCGACCGCATCAATCTCACGTATCACGTGGCGGCGATGCGCACACAGCAGGAGAAAGATCGAACGGCCGTGCGTTGGCTGCGTGAGGAGCCAGGCACGGCGATCGTGTATGCGCCGACACGAAAGGCGGTCGAGCGCGTCACGTCGATGCTCGTGCGGGCGCGGGTAAAGGCCATTGCGTATCACGGTGGGCTCGACGACGCACTCCGGCAAAAGGCGCAGGAGGCGTTCATGGACGGACGGGTGCGCGTGATCGTCGCGACGAGTGCGTTCGGCATGGGTATCGACAAACCGGATGTGCGCCTCGTGGTGCATCATGCCATGCCCGGCACACTCGAATCGTACTATCAGGAGGCGGGCCGGGCAGGTCGCGACGGCAAGGCGAGCACCTGCGTGCTGCTGCATTCGTACCCGGATCGCTTCACGCACGAATTCTTCATCGCAAACGCGCATCCGGAGCGCCGTGTGGTGGAAAGAATCTGGAAGGTGCTGCTGACGCACACCGATGCACAGGGCGTGGCTCCGGTCACGATCGACGACCTTGCCGCGCTGTTGCCGTCGAACGTGGGTCCGCACCGTACCGGCGCGGCCGTGCGGATCCTGAGTGCCGCCGGCGCGTGCTCCGTGGAGCCCGCGGTCCCTGGTGCGCTGTGGGTTCGCCTGCTCGCGACTCCGGCGCGCATCACGAAAGAGCTGACCGGGCCGCAGAATGTTGAGCGGGAGTGCCTCCGGGCTCTGTGGCGTGCCGCTGGCCCGCTGCTCGAGCGCGGCGCCCTCGTGCACGTCGACACCCTCCCCCGGGCGCTTGGTGGGGCCAGTGCTCTCGTCCCGATCCTTGAACGCCTCGCATCCCGACAGTTCGTTGTGTGGACGCGAACCCGGTCTGGACTGCGGGTACACCCGCATGCGCGCGCGACCGGCGATCTGCCCGTGAAGTGGGAGGCGCTCGAACGCCGACGTCGATCCGACATGGAGCGACTGGATGCCATGCAGCGTTACGCCCAAACCCGCTATTGCCGAAGGGCGTTCGTCCTACGCTATTTCGGGGATGCCGGAGCGCGCGCGCATTGTGGTGCGTGTGATCGATGCCTCGGTTCCCCCAAGGCGTCGCCGACATCCGATCCGGACTCCCCGGTGCGCTTGCGGTCCCACCTCAGTCGCATCTGACCCCTGCCGTAATTTATGGACGACAGTCTCTATTTTTCCGAACAGCACATCGCCGTGCGCGACCTGGTGCGTACGTTTGCTCGCGAGCAGGTTGCGCCGGTGGCCGCACAGCATGACGAAGACTCCACCTTCCCGTGGGAAAATGTGAAGGCCATGGGCGAACTCGGACTCCTCGGGATTCCGTGGTCCGAAGACGTCGGTGGGGCCGGCTTCGACACGATCAGCTTCATGATTGCCATCGAAGAGCTGGCCAAGGTCTGCGCCTCGCACTCCATCACGATCAGTGCCCACACCACACTTGGCACGTCGCCGATCGTGAACTTCGGCACCCCCGAGCAGATCGAGCGTTTCGTGCCGCTGCTGGCTTCCGGCACGGTGCTCGGCGGCTTCGGCCTGACCGAGGAAAGCGCCGGCAGTGATGCTGGTGGAACGCGCACGACTGCAGAGAAAAAAGACGGTTACTACCTGCTGAACGGTTCGAAGCGGTTCATCACGCACGCCGGTGTTGGCGAGATCTTCGTGGTGACGGCGGTGACCGACCCGTCCAAAGGCACGAAGGGAATCTCATCGTTCATCATGACGAAAGAGAGCGTGGACGCGGCGTACTGCCGTGCGCTCGGGATGGGCCACGACGACTCGTTGGTACCGATGAGGGGCTTCACGGCGGGGAAAAAGGAGAACAAGCTCGGATGGCGCGCTTCCGATACCCGGGAGCTGCTGTTCGACAACGTGGAAGTGCCGGCGGAGAATCTGTTGGGGACCGAAGGGTTAGGCTTCGTCAACTTCATGAAAACGCTCGATGCCGGACGCATCGGCATTGCCGCGCTGTCGCTTGGCATCGCCCAAGGCGCCCTCGATGAGGCGCTCAGGTATGCGTCGGTGCGTAAGCAGTTCGGGCAGGCCATCGCCACGTTTCAGGGCATCCAGTTCCAGCTGTCGGACATGGCCACCGAAATTGAGGCGGGACGTCACCTGATGTATCACGCCGCGTGGCTCTCCCAGAACGGCAAGCCGTTCGGCAAGGAAGCCGCCATGGCCAAACTGTTCTGTTCCGAAGTCGCCATGCGGGCAACGACCAAGGCGATCCAGATTCACGGCGGCTATGGCTACACCAAAGATTATCCGGTCGAACGCTTTTTCCGGGATGCCAAGATTGGTGAGATCGGGGAGGGCACCAGTGAGATCCAGCGCTTGGTCATCGGCCGCCACCTCCTGAAAGAGCTCGCGTAGCCTACTGAATGCGCAAGCTGCATTGCGGGACCTGATCGCCCGCGTGTACACTTCTGCAGATGCTGCAAGGTTGTGTGGGTGCGGCATCTCGACTGTAGGTTCCTAGCTGTCGCTTCCGGCGCCGGCGGCCCGTGCGATTCGCGGGCCGTTTGCGTTTGTGAGGGGGCCGGCCGACGCCAGCGCGCGATCGTCCGACGCCCTCCATACGTCCCGCCTCACGACGCGCTTGTGCGATGACGCACGGGTGTGGAGATCGCAGGGATCACGTTGTTCCAAGGCATGCGCCTTCCGCCGCTCGGCAGCGCGGGATGGCTCGCTGTTTCTGGGCGTGATATTCTGATCGATCGGTCGCGTTGCCGGGGGTGCCCTGTGACATGGTCGGTGTCGCCCTCATTCCGACGCGATCGGCCTTTTCTGCGGTATCACCGTGTTCGTCGCCGCCCCGACCCAGTGGAGTCGCCACCGTCCGGGCGCGTGGCACGACAGAATGAAGCGAGAGATCCTGGTGAATGCGACGCCGCGTGAAACGCGCGTCGCCATTCTCGAGGACGGCCAATTGGTGGAGTTGCTGGTCGATCGGCCCGATGCGCGTCGCATGGTTGGCGATGTCTATCTGGGCAAGGTCGAGGCGGTACTCCCCGGTATTCAGGCCGCCTTCGTGAACATCGGCACCGAAAAATCCGCGTTTTTGCACGCCGCTGATGTGGTGGTGGAAGAAGGCGCCGGTGTCGACGATGATGACGATGACGACGACGACGCCGGGGATGATCACGGCGGCGGGGGTGCAGGTGGCCGACGCGGCCGACGCGAGGTCCGCCCGATCCAGGATCTGCTCAAGCGCGGTCAGGAGATCCTCGTTCAGATCAGCAAGGAGCCGATCAGCACCAAGGGACCACGTGTCACCGCGCAGGTGTCGCTGGCCGGGCGCTTCATTGTCTACATGCCGTTTGCGTCAAAAGTCGGCGTAAGTCGCAAGATCGATGAGCGCCCGGAACGCCAGCGCCTGCGCGCGATGATGCAGGAGATCCTCCCCGATGATGTCGGCGGCGTGATCGTCCGTACGGTCTCGGAAGACGCGACCAGGGAAACCTTCGAGCGCGAGCTGAACACGCTCATCAACAATTGGAAACGGATCAAGCGGAAAACGCAGTTCACGCGCGCGCCGGCCCTCGTGCACCGCGAGACGAACGTCACGCGAGGGCTCGTGCGTGACCTGTTCAGCGCGAAGGTGGAAGGCGTGACGGTGGACTCCAAGCAGGTGTTCAACGAGATCACCGAGTATTTGCAGGGGATCGCGCCGGAGCTGGTCGAGCGGGTGAAGCTGTACGAGGAAAATGTCCCGCTATTCGACAAGTTCGAGATCGAGACCGAAATCCGTGACCTGTCCAAACGGCGCTGCGACCTGCCGAGCGGCGGGTACCTGATCATCGAGCCCACCGAAGCGCTGGTGTCGATCGACGTCAACTCCGGCCGCTACACCGGCAAGCGGGACCCCGAGAAGACCATCTACAAGACCAACTCGGAGGCGGCGCGAGAGATCGCGCGGCAACTACGGTTGCGCGACGTCGGTGGCATTATCGTCTGCGACTTCATCGATATGGAGACGCAGGGCAACCGCGACAAGGTGCTCAGTGAACTTCGGGCGCACCTCGGCCGGGATCGGGCGCGCACAAAGGCGTTTGCCGTGTCTGACCTCGGGTTGGTGGAGATGACGCGCCAGCGGGTGCGCCAGAGTCATTGGCAGAGCATGACGGATTCGTGTCCCACGTGCGGCGGCACGGGTAGGGTGTTCAGTCCGGAGACGATCGTCCGGCGTACCGAGCGGGCCGTGCGCCGAATGGCCGCCGACGGACGGAAGGAACCGGTGACACTCCGGCTGCACCCGGAGGTCGCGCTGCACCTGCTCGAACAGGAGCACGATTTCGTGAAGCGTCTGGAGAAACTGGCCGGCTTCTCTCTCGAGTTGCGAGATGACCCACTGCTGAAGCCTGACGAGATCAAGCTCGTCACGCGTGGCGCCCAGCGCGACGTCACACAGCAATACGCTCTGGCATAACTGCCAGCCCGCTTGACAGCTAAAGCGAAGCCGGATAACCTTTAAGGCTACGTTTTGTACGCCCAAACATCAGAAACAGCTATGAGCTACGCGATCATTCGCACCGGCGGCAAGCAGTTCCGTGCCGAGCCGGGCAAAACCCTTCGGATCCCTTCGCTGCTTGGTGAAGCCGGCACGGCCGTCGAGTTCAACGATGTCCTTCTTGGCTCCGATGGTGGCGCAATCCGCATGGGCGTGCCCACGCTCTCTGGCGCGCAGGTGACCGCCGAGATCGTGAAGCACGGTCTCGATGACAAGATCATCGTTTTCAAATTCAAGCGCCGTAAGAATTACGCCCGCAAGCAGGGTCATCGGCAGAAGTTCACGGAAGTTCGCATCAAGGACATCACCCTCGGCTGAGCGCCGGCGGCGCGCGTGCAGCGCGTCTCCTTTCAGGAGTTAGGAAATGGCACATAAGAAAGGCGTCGGCTCATCACGGAACGGCCGCGATTCCAATCCGAAATACCGGGGAATCAAGAAGTACGGCGGTGAGTTCGTTGTAGCCGGCAACATCATTCTGCGGCAGTGCGGCACCAAGTGGCATCCGGGCGCCAACGTCGGTATGGGTACAGATTACACCATCTACTCCTTGGTGGATGGCGTCGTTCAGTTCGCCCACAAAAGCAAAAAAGCGTACAAGGTGAACGTGCTTCCGGTCGAGTACGTCGAAGCCGAGACTGAGGAAACTGTTCAGGCGTAATCACCGGGAATGCAACGATTCAAGCCTCCGCTCGAGCGGAGGCTTTTTCGTCTCCGTAACGTCCTCGGTAACTCCGGACCCGTTCCTGCCGTACGGGCGAGGGCAGACTTTCATCTCCTTCGGAGGACACGCGCCATGGCGATATGGGACAAAGTCAAGCAGGGAATCGACAAGGCGGGCAAAGCCGCCCAGGACGTCTTCGACGAGGGCAAGCTCCGTGTTGAGGCCTACCGCGCCCGGGAGCAGGCCGACAAGGCGGCTGAAGCATTGGGGTACGCGGAGTTCCGCGCGGTTGAGGCGGGCGGGGCTCTCGACACCGACGCGCGGGCACGCCTGATCACGGCGCTCCGCGCCAGAGACAGTGAAGCCAAGCGGCTGGAAATCGAGTTGGCAGCCGCCAAGGACGCCGCCGCAGCGGAAGAGGCGCCGGAACGCGCAGCTGGACCGAGCACGCCATCGGGTAGCTCGCCTCCACCCCCGGCCGATCCAATGATCTGAGGGACAGCGACACGGCGCCGCTCGACCTCAGGTAGCAAGCCAGTTGCGCATCTCGCCAGGGGTGTCGGTGCAAATCGCATCGACACCCAGTGCGACCAAAGCGCGAGCATGTGCCGGATCGTTCTCCGTCCAGGCGATAACGCGTGCTCCATGTTTGTGCGCTATGCGGACGAGTGCGGCATCGATGAGTCGTGACTGCTGCCAGAGGGCGGCTGGACGCGCGGCGCGAACAACCTCTGCCATCGCCAGTGAATACGAATCACTGAGAACACCGATGGGGGTGGCAGGACGCCTGTCACGGATGCGCACCGGGATGCGATGGTCAAAGGCATGCACGGCCGAGCGTACTTGAGCGTGGCGATCGAGACAGGCGCAAAGCTCCCGCTCGATGCCCTGCGCCTTGACCTCCACGTACACGGTGGCTCGATCGCCGACCATCTCCAGCACGTCATCGAGAGTTGGCATGGGATCGCCGGATGCGAGGTGACCGGCCGCGATAACAGAGAAAGGCTGCTCGCGAAGCGTTATGAGCGAGGAGCCGCGCGCTCCTTGCAGCTGCACTGTCGAATCATGATGCACGACCACCACCCCGTCGGCCGTGCCGTGCACGTCAAGCTCGATACCGTCCGCTCCCAGCTCGATGGCGCGCGCGAATGCCCGCAGGGTATTTTCCCGATATTCGCGTGATGCGCCGCGATGCGCGATAATCTCGGGGTCTCGACGGGTCGAGCTGGGCATGATCCCGAAAGTCACCGTGTGGGGGAACGGAGTCAACTGCCGCTGCAGCCGCCGGTACTCAGGCGCCTTAACGCCGGGGACCAACCGTCGTCTCACGGGTGGGAGCGTATGATCCATGCCGAACAGCAGGACGACGCGTCGCTCGACGGCGCGTTCATCGAACGATGGAAGGCAGGCGATGAGCGGGCAGCCACGGAGATCGTGCAGCGGCACGCTCAGGCTTTGGCGCGCTATGCGACGAAGCTGGGGGCGCACGACGAGGTGGATGAACTGGTCCAGGACACCTTTATTCGGGCCTTTTCGGCACTGACGTCGTTCCGCGCCGACAGCGCGTTGCGCACGTGGCTCTTTACGATTCTGCGTCGCCTGCTTATCGACCGTCGGCGCGCGGCGGCCCGGCGACGGGACGACGTGGAGGTCGAAGACGAACACGGCGCCGGGGGCTACGACGCGCTCGACGCCATCGTGGCCGACGAAACAGCGCAGCGGGTCGTCCTCGCCATGCAGCGGCTCACGCGGATGCAACGCGAGGTCTTCACTTTGCGGGTACAAGAAGGACGCAGCTACAAGGACATCGCAGAAATACTCGATTCGTCCGAAGGTGCAGCTCGGGTGCATTATCACAACGCCATACGCGCGGTGAAGGAGTTTCTGGATGACTGAGTGCCGTTTTCCCACGATGCAGGATCTGCTTCCCGACTACGTCGCCGAGTCACTCAAGCCGCCGGTCCTTGCTGCCGTCGAAACGCACCTGTTGTCGTGTGCCGCGTGCGTCGAAGATGTCGCGCTGCTTCGCACTGTGCGTGCGCTGCGCCCAGCGGGACGGCCCATCGATGTCGCGCGGATCCTCGCCGCACTTCCGGCGCCAGTCGGGACGCCGGACCGCGTACTCTCCATCACGCAGGCACGGAGTGTACGGCGGCAGATCAATGGTGCCTCGGCACCGCCAGCGCGTGTCCGGACCGCATCGGTGTGGCAGGTGGCTGCGGCGATAGGCGTGATAGCGTTTGGCGGCGCGAGTCTGCTGCTGACTCGGGAACAGGCATCGGTGAAGACCGTGGCGAGCGTAGTCGACCGGATAGGCGGTCGCGATTCGGCGCCCTCGCCGGTAGACACATCCGAATCGCTCACGGTCGCCGTGAGCACGGTCGTGGTGAAGGAGGGCGGCACCTCGGCTACTGGCGGCACCTCCACTGCGACCGTACGTACCGTCGCGGTTTCGTACGGAGACCTCGGCGACTACACCGACGACGAGCTCCAACGCGTCCTGGATCGGTTGGAACGCTGGGACGGGACCAGTTCGGCCGAGCCGTTACCGTCATTGTCGCCCGTGACCGCGTTGCCTGCGACGGCTCCGGGAGGAAGTTCCCGATGAGCAAGGCAGCGGTTCGGATTGGTCGAAGCGGCGCGCGCTTGGCGTTGATGCTTTTCGTGCTTGTCGTCACGCCCGCGAGTGGCGCGGCACAGGGCGGACCGCCTGGGAGCCAGCGCAGCCAGCGTGGTGATCCGGTCCGAGACCGGCGGTTGGGTGACGAGCAGCAGTCGGTGATGGAACAGCGCTTCCAGCAGCGGTTGAACCTGATCGTGCGCGACCGCCTACAGCTCAATGGTGAACAGTTTGAACGGTTACGCGGGATCGCGTCACGTACGGAGCAGCTGCGTCGTACGCTGCGTCGGGAGGAAGTCGCCACGCGTATGGCGCTGCGGCGCGAGATGTCCGTCGGCGAGCGCGCGAACGAGGAACGGGTGGGCGAACTGCTCGATCGCATCCCGCAACTCGAGCGCCGCAAACTGGATGTGATGGAGAGCGAGCAGCGTGAGCTTTCGGTAATTCTTTCGCCGCTGCAGCGCGCCCGCTATTTCGCCCTGCAGGACGAATTGCGGCGGGGCATGCAGGAGCTGCAACGACGCCGCCTCGAGCGGGATCCGGCCAAGGGATCTCCTCCGCCGGTTCGCCGTTTGCGGCCACAAGGGACGCCGCCATACTGATGCGGTCGCAGGGGGCCAAGCAGGCGTCGCCCCCCGGCACGATTGCACATTTCCGGTGGCGTGGTGGAACGATCTTGAGTACCATTCCGCAAGCACAAAACCTGTGCGCCTGGATGGCGGAATTGGCAGACGCAGGGGACTCAAAATCCCCCGCCCGCAAGGGCTTCCGAGTTCGACCCTCGGTCTAGGCATGTTGTGCGGCGATCGCCCTTGGCAATCACCTGATCATTGTTCGAACGTGTTGGGTATTTTCGTTTGGGCAGGTGGCCACGATGGGGTGTAGCTCAATGGCAGAGCACTCGACTGTTAATCGAGCGGTTGGTGGTTCGACTCCACCCGCCCCAGTTCGCGAAGATCCCCGTACGTCCGTCGCTCGAAAAGAGCGGCGGACGTTTTCGCGTTCCTGAGCGGGGCCGCAAGGTTTGCACGGGCACGCCGGGCACGCCTGTTGCTCGCTCGACACACCGCATCTGTAATGGACCGGTGCCGAGTCCGGCGGATACACTCATGTATTGGCCCGCACGTGGAAGACTGTACCGGTAGCAGCGGCAATCCCGGGTTGCGACATACGCGATCACGACGACTCGGTCGCCTTGCCCGGCCGACTGTCCGGCGCCTAGCTTCCGGCCTTGCCCGGTTACTGGATTGTTTCGGTCGCCGCCGTCCGCACCGTTGCATAACTGTGCCGTTGTTGACTCCCCGCTTTCGACGTATCCATGCCTTTGTCCTTTCATGCCAGCCATGCCGCTCCGGCGTCGCTCGAGACACCGCTTCTCGCGATCGTCCTGCCGCAAGACCCGGCCCTGTCCGATTTGCTCGCGTCCGTCGATGCGCCGCTTGGCGGAGCGATTGCGCGCACGCTCGCTCGCCGCGATTTCCGTGGTAGTCGCGACGAAGTCGTGCTGTTTGTCGGTGGTGACGCGGGTGTACAGCGGGTTTTGCTGGTAGGGCGCGGCAGTGTGCCGCTTACTCGCGCGTCGGCCCGCCGCGCGGCGGCCTTTGCCGCGAGACAGGCTGCGAAGTTGGGGACGGGCGCGATGCACATCACTCTCCCCGACGCCACCGATGACGCCATCGAGGGAGTGGTGCTCGGCTCCGCCGCAGGCAGCTGGAGCTACCCCGATCTTCAGACTCCTCCCGCCGAAAAGGATCGGCGCGCGCCCCTAACCGACATCACGGTGCTGCTTGCCGACCGAGATGGCGCTCGTGACGCCTTCGCTGCCGGGGTGGCCGTCGCGGAAGGACAGGCGATCGCCAAACGACTGGGACAGATGCCTGGCAATGTCTGCACGCCCGATACCTTCGTACAGGTGGGACAGGAGATTGCCAGCCGCCATGACATGGCAATCACGGTGTGGGGACGCGCCGAGATGCAGCAGGCCAACATGGGCGCATTCTTGTGCGTTGCGCAGGGGACGCCGGAGGAGCCGCGGCTAGTCGCTCTGGAGCATCGCGGCGGCGTTGCGGGGGCGCCGCCGATAGTGCTGGTGGGCAAGGGGCTCTGCTTTGATACCGGCGGAATTTCCATCAAGCCGGCGCCCGAGATGGAGTGGATGAAGTTCGACATGATGGGCGCGGCTGGCGTCATGGGGGCTATGGAGGCGATCGGTCGCCTGAAGCTGCCAATCAATGTCGTGGGCATCATCGGCTCCACCACCAACATGCCGTCGGGGACGGCCGTCAAGCCGGGAGACGTGGTGCATGCGTCGAATGGCAAGAGCATCGAGATCATCAACACCGACGCCGAAGGGCGGCTCGTGTTGGCCGATCTGCTGGTGTTTGCGAAGCGATACAATCCCGCGCTGGTGGTGGATGCAGCGACGCTCACCGGTGCCGTCGTCATCGGGCTGGGACACAACGCCGTGGGTGTCTTCGGCGATGACCAGTCGGTCGTGCATGAGATCCTCGCCGCCGGCACCGCCGCAGGCGAGCCAGGGTGGCCGCTGCCGCTGTGGGATGAGTACAAGGAGCAGATCAAGTCCGACGTCGCCGATGTCAGGAACACGGGTGGTCGCGCCGCCGGCGCAATCACGGCCGCGCTTTTCCTCAGGGAATTCGTCGACGGGTATCCGTGGGTACACCTCGATGTGGCCGGTACGGCGTATTCGCAATCCGATCTGGGGTGGATTCCGAAGGGGCCGACCGGTACGCCAGTGGGGACGTTCGTGGAGCTCGTGCGAGCGCGCGCGCGTCGGTGAGTCGGCGTAGCGTTGCTTGCAGCGCGTGGCGGTTCTTGTGCGTTGCAGGCTTCGCCGGCGCGTCCGGCGCGTCCGGCGCGCAGGTGCGTCCCGACAGCGTGCGAAAGGACACCGTGCGCGTGGCTGTGCCGGTACCCGTTCCTGCCGGCGCGGACAGTGTGCGTAACGACAGCCTCCGTGTACGGGCAGCGGCCGATACAATTCAGGCGCCGATCCTGTCGTTCGAGCTGCCTGCCTCGCACGAGGTGACCGACCGTTTGCGCTTCTCGAGAGACGAGATCCTGTCGTCGGGAGCGATAAATCTGGCGGACCTCCTCGACCGGGTTCCGGGTGTCACGAGCTTCCGATCCGGGTGGGCGGCCGGTCTGCATGCCGCGTCTTTTCAGGGAGACTTTCAACGCATCCGCGCGTTTCTGGATGGTGTCGAGATGGACGCTATCGAGACGCGTAACGGCGGCGCCCTTGACCTCACCGACATTCAGCTGTGGACGCTCGATGAGCTGGTGATCGAACGCGCGGCCGGGGAAGTGCGCGTGTGGATGCGCACGTGGACTGTCGTGCGCACCACGCCGTACAGCAGGGTGGACATCTTCACGGGCGACCTGAATACGAACGCTTTTCGCGGCTTGCTCGGTCGGCGTTGGCGCAACGGCGTCGCGCTGCAACTTGGCGGGCAGCAGGTGGCGACACAGTCCGGACGGGTGGATAACTTTTCCCCCGGTGGTACGCAGGCGGCGAGCAGTGATGGCATTGTGCAGGCGTTCATGGCACGAGTGGGATGGTCGGCCAACCGATTGAGCGTCGACCTCTTCGCCAATGCGGTCGCGCGCGACCGCGATCCGCACACCGCTCGAGCGGACTTCCGGAATCTCCCAGCCTACAAGGGCTCCCGGCGCGAGGGATACCTCCGCGTGGCGTACGGTGATACCGCTTCGGGCTTGTGGTCGCAAGCGCTCATCGGGGTCGTGCGCACGCGCCTGGAGGGAATCGCCGCGCCGTTCACTGGCGGCGGAACAGCTGGTGACACGGATGCGGATACGCTGGTCGAGAGCGACACGGTTCGCGCACGTACGCAACAGGTGGTCGCGGTTGGATATCGCGCGCGATGGTGGCAGGCGTCCGTAACCGATCGCGTGCGTCCGATCAACGGCCGATCGTTGCATTCGCCCGCGTTACGCGCGCAATTGGGGTCACCTCGTCTGTCGCTGGGCGCCTATGCCGAGGACCAGCGGACGGACTCCACGCGTCGACTCGATCTGTTCGCGCGCGTCCTGCCATTTTCGTGGCTGGCACTCACGGGCGCGCACAGTACCCGTGCGGTGGATGCGGCGACGGGACGGCTGAATGGCAATACCGTCCGCGCCGAAGCGGCGGTACGCCTCAAGTCGCTATGGCTCGGTGGCGGTATCGTGCGTGCCGATGCGACCACTTTCCGCTCTCCGGAATTGCTCGGAACTCCGCCGGCCCGGATTGGGGCACTCGCGACCGATGGCGTGCTCTTTTCGGCACAAGGCCGGCTGTACAAGGACCTGCGGCTCGACGTGCAAGGGGTGCGCTGGGGCGGTCAGCAAGTCGGTCGTCCGCAACTGCAGGTGCGCACCGAACTGGCGTTGGTGACCAACTGGCTTCGCAAGTTCCCCCGGGGCGAGTTCAGTTTCAACGCGCGCGGCGTGCATGAACTCCGCGATCCCGTATCGTTGCTGTTCGATGCAACCGATGCGTCTGCGGTGGTCGTGCGAACGACGCTGCGTGCACAGGTCGTGACCGGCGTTATCGAAATCCGTATTCAGCGGGCAACGCTCTTCTACCAGATCCGCAACCTTACCGGCGCCGTCTCCGAACAGATCCCCGGGATCGCCTTGCCCCAAGCCGTGCAGGTGTATGGCGTGCGCTGGGAGTTCTGGAATTGAGCAGATCCGGACAATCACGACGATCATGCTCGCGCAACCGATTGACGCGCCTGTGCCGCAGCGTTTCATTGCCGCTGTGATACGCTCCATGACTGGCTTCGGCCAAGCGGAAGGACGAGTCGGCACCTCCCGGGTCGTCGTCGATGTGCGCACCGTGAACCATCGGTTCTTCTCGCCGAGCATCAAGCTTCCCGGGGCGTTCAGCAGGTGGGAGACCGAGGTGCGTGAAGCAGTGCGGCTGCGCGTGAGCCGAGGGCATGTGACGCTCTCGGCGCGCGCCGAGCGGGAACTGGACACGACCGTCGCCATCGACGAAGCGCGATTCGCGGCCGTCGTCGCCGAGCTACGCGAACTGCACGACCGCCACGGACTCACCGGCGGCGTCGACTTGGCCACCGTGCTGAGGATGCCGGACGTCATGGGCGCGCCGCGTGACGATGACGCGTCCGCCACGTCGGTCGAGCTGGTAGCCATCGTCGATCTGGCGCTCGAGGCACTGAGCCGTGCCCGGGAAGAGGAAGGGGCGCGTCTGGTCTCCGTGTTACGGCATCGTCTCGAGCTACTTGGCGGGGCGCTTGGGAGGATTGCTGGGCGAGCTCCGGCGCGCCTGGTCGCGCAGCGTGACCGCCTTCGCGTGGCGGTGCGCGAACTCACCGAGGGGCTGGCGGTTGATGAAATACGCCTGGCGCAGGAGATTGCGATCTTGGCTGACCGGATGGATGTGAGCGAGGAGCTGGACCGCTTCGAATCACACATAACGGCGTTCCGTGCCCTTTTGGACGAATCGAGCCGTGAGCCGGTGGGGAAGCGACTGGGCTTTCTGTTGCAGGAAATGCTGCGCGAGGCGAACACTACGGGCAGCAAAGGTGCCGATGCGGCGATCCTGCACGAAGTCGTCGGGGTGAAGGAAGAACTGGAACGACTGCGTGAGCAAGTCGAGAATCTCGAGTGAGCACCTTTCCGGTCATCTTGTCCGCTCCCTCGGGGGGTGGAAAAACCACTATTGCGCGGCGCCTGCTGGAGCGGCGCCCGGATGTGGGTTATTCTGTTAGTTGTACGACGCGTCCCCCGCGGGTTGGTGAAGTGGACGGCCGCGACTATCGCTTCATCGGTCCCGAGGCGTTCTCGACGGCGCAGTTGGCTGGAGAGTTCGCGGAATGGGCCGAGGTGCATGGCAGCTTTTACGGGACACTCCGCTCCGAAGTGCAGCGGGTGCTTGCCACGGGTTGTCATGTGCTGATGGACATCGACGTTCAAGGAGCGCGGCAGTTTCATGCGGCGTTCCCCGACACGGTGCTGATTTTCGTTCTACCACCGTCGGGTGAAGTGCTGAAATCGCGGTTATCCGGCCGGAAGAGCGAGAGTCGCGAGCGGTTGCTCGTCCGTCTTCGCAACGCGCGCGCGGAACTCGGGGAGGTCGGGCGCTACCATTACGTGGTGGTGA
Source organism: Gemmatimonadales bacterium (assembly GCA_038250435.1). GTDB lineage: Bacteria > Gemmatimonadota > Gemmatimonadetes > Gemmatimonadales > Gemmatimonadaceae > Gemmatimonas. Next base: position 383,734 of record JBBSCJ010000001.1, read on the forward strand.
ACGATGACCTCGAGCGAGCGGTGGATCAGGTGAGCTCCATCATCGATGCTGAAGGGCTGCGCCACGACCGCGTCAACGAGGTCGAGGCACAAGTCGAGGCGCTGATCGCCCAGCTCGAGCACGAAATTCACGATTTCAGCCAGGACGACTGACGCATGCAGGTATTCACCCCGAAGGATGTTTCCACGCACGCCGCCAACAAGTATCTCAGCGTGCTCATCGCGGCGAAGTTTGCGCGCGTGCTCAACGACTTCCCGCGCGATCGTTCGCTGCACGAGAAGAAGCTCACAACGCGGGCCCTCGAAGAGCTGACGAATGGCGAAATCGAGTATCGCGTGGTGCCGCGCCGTCGCCCGGTCTGAGTTCACCTCGCTGTGATGGACCTGCGCCGCGCCGTGACCGACCGTCCCGGCGCGGCGCCTTTTCGCCCCCCTGCGTCCCCGCGTGACTCGTGCGTCCATTCGATCGACAGCGCATCCTGCTTGGCGTGACCGGCGGCATCGCCTCGTATAAGGCGGCGTGGCTGGCACGTCAGCTTACGCAGACGGGAGCGGAGGTGGACGTCGTGCTCACACGCTCCGCGTCGGAGTTCATCGGGGCGGTCACGTTCGAGGGGCTGACGGGGCGGCCCGTGCATACGGCGCTGATCGCGCCGGGACACGCGCTTGATCACATCAAGCTGGCTCGCGCCGCCAAGCTGGTGGTTGTCGCGCCGGCCACGGCGGACTTCCTGGCGCGCGCCGTTGGCGGTCACGCCGACGAATTGCTCTCCGCCTGCCTGCTGGCCACGGAGGCGCCGGTGCTGCTGGTGCCGGCGATGAACGACCGGATGTGGATGCACGCGCAAGTGCAACACAATGCCCGAGCGGCTCGCGACATCGGATATCACGTGCTCGAACCCGAGCGGGGCAATCTTGCCGTCGGCGAGGGAAGTGGTCCGGGACGAATGCCTGAACCCGAAACGATCGTGGCGCACTGCGCACGATTACTGGAGCGCTCCATGGCACCGCTCGAGGCCGGATCGCTGGTGGGCAAACGGGTGCTGGTCACCGCCGGTCCCACCCGCGAGCCGGTCGATCCGGTGCGCTTTCTCTCAAACCGCTCAAGCGGACGAATGGGTGTCGAGATCGCCAGTGCCGCATGGCGCCGTGGTGCGGAAGTCACACTGGTGGCAGGGCCGCTCGAGGTCCGCCCTCCGGTTGGTCCCACCTTGATTCAGGTGGAGACCACACGCGAGATGCACGATGCCGTGGCGGCGGCCCTTCCCGCCCACGACGTGCTGATCATGGCCGCCGCGCCGGCTGATTTCACCGCGGCAGCCCCCGCCGATCACAAGCTCAAAAAGGCACACGCACCCGATGCAATCGCACTCGCGCCCACCACGGATATACTGCTGTCCACCCGCTCGTTACGCCGCACGGGGGCAGTGATCGTGGGATTCGCCCTCGAAACGGGAGAGGCGCTGGACGAAGGACGTCGGAAGTTGCGCGACAAGGATCTCGATCTCGTGGTGATCAACGATGCCACCGAAGCCGGTGCCGGCTTTGCCGTCGACACCAACCGCGTCACGCTCATCGATCGCAACGGCGTCGAATGCGCGCTGCCGCTGCAATCGAAGCGCGACGTCGCTGACGCTATCCTCACGCGCGTGGAGGCGCTGCTCCATGGACGCTAAGGATCGTCTGCGCCGATACCTCGAACAACGGCGCGAACTCGGCGAGTCGGAACTGGTGCTCGACCATCTGCCACTGGACGAACTCATGGCAATGCTGGGCGCGCGCGGCGGGACAGCCGAGGGGCGACTGAAGGGTCCGACAGCGGAAACCAGTGGTTCGGCGGCGATGACACCGGAAGCGCCGTTCTCCGCTCCCTTGCCGCCACCGCCCGCGCCCGACGCACGCTTTGACGCCACGACGAGCACCGACTGGCGCGGGGCATTGCGCGGGGCACCGGAGACGGCACCGCAGACGGCACCGGCGTCCGCCGGGTTGCCCTCGTCGAGCGCCCAGCAGGGAGTGACGGAGATCTCGTCGCTGCCATCACTCCCGTCGCTCGCCTCGCGCGTGCACGACTGTACCCGGTGCGCGCTGCATGAAACCGGATCGCGTGCCGCTCCCGGCGCAGGCCCGGCGCAGGCCCGTGTGTTGTGCATCGGCGACGCTCCCGGCTTGTTCGATGACGAAGAGGGACTGCTCCGTCGCGGCGAGGCCGCCGAGCTGTTCACGAAAATTCTTGGCGCGGTACAGCTCGCGCGCACCGATGTCTTCGTCACCAGTCTGGTAAAGCATCGCCCACCCGGCGCCCATGATCCGTTGCGTGAGCCGCTCCCTGAGGAGATCACCGCGTGCATGCCCTACCTGTTGCGCCAGATCGCGTTGGTGCAGCCACGTGTCATTCTCGCGCTGGGACGGCTTGCCGCGCAGACGTTATTGCAAACCACCGAGAGCATCAGTGGACTGCGCGGCACCGTGCATTCCTTTCAGCAACGGCCGCTGATCGTGACGTATCATCCTGCGGCGCTCCTTCGCAACGAATCGTGGAAACGCCCCGCGTGGGAAGACATCAAGCTGCTTCGTCGCACGCTCGATGCATCGCGCGAAGCTCCTCGCGCGGAGACGCCGTAACATGACCGGTCTGGCTCTCACCACCCCACCAGTCGCACCGGTCGCTCGCGACCCGTACAAGGAACGTCGACCGCCGTGGTCCGAGGAGGCGGAACAGGCAGTGCTCGGGGCGATGCTGCTCGATGCCGACGCGGTCCTGCGGGCCGCAGAGCACGTGGATGACACGATGTTCTATCGCGAGGGGCACCGTCGGCTGTTCCGCGCGATGTTTGCGATCACCGAGCGGGGGAGCGTGGTGGATCCGCTCACCCTTGCGGACGAACTGGAGCGACGCGGTGAGCTCGACCATGCCGGCGGCCGCGAATATCTCGGCTTCCTGCTCGACGCGGTGCCCACGGTGGCGAACGTGGAGTATCACGCGCGCATCGTCAGGGAAAAGGCGCTGATCCGCCGACTCATCGAAGTCTCGACGGAGATCGTGACCGAAGCGTTCGAGGGGCGGACGATGGCGTCGGATCTGCTCGACAGCGCCGAGTCCCGCATCTTCGGGCTTGGCCAGTCGAAGGAGCGCAGTGGTTTTTCGCGCATCAAGGAATTGCTCTGGCCGGCAATGGAAAAGTTGGAGTTGCTGGCCCAGCGCGAGTCGGCGATCACCGGTGTCCCAACAGGCTTCATGGAACTCGATCACCTGACGTCGGGATTTCAGCCGGCGGACCTGATCATTGTGGCGGCGCGCCCGTCGATGGGCAAGACGGCCTTCACGCTCAATATCGCGCAGCATGCCGCGATCACTGCCAAAGTCCCGGTGGCGTTTTTCTCGCTCGAGATGAGCAAGGAGTCGCTGGTGCAGCGTATGCTGGCGTCAGAAGCGCTCATCGACGCGCAGGCGCTGCGTAAGGGCGGTAGGGCGCTCGATGAATCGATGCCGCGCCTGGCACAGGCGGCGGGTATCCTGAGTCATGCGCCCATCTTCATCGACGACACGCCAGGCATCACCCTGCTCGACATGCGTGCCAAGGCCCGTCGGCTCAAATCCGATCACGACCTCGGACTCATCATCGTGGACTATCTGCAGCTCATGAGTGGACCCGCCGGCGTGGAGAACCGTCAGCAGGAGGTGTCGCAGATCTCGCGTGGCCTCAAGTCGCTCGCCAAAGAGTTGGGGGTGCCGGTAGTGGCGCTGTCGCAGCTCTCGCGGGCACCCGAGCAACGCACCGGCGACGACAAAGGTCGACCGCAACTCTCCGATCTGCGTGAGTCGGGCGCGATCGAGCAGGATGCCGACGTGATCATGTTCATCTTTCGCCAGGAAGTGTACGCGGAGCGCGACGAAAACGGTCGTCTCAAGGACCCGTCGCTTGAAGGGCGGGCGGAGATCATCATCGGGAAACAGCGCAATGGCCCGATCGGCAGTGCGCGCCTGTTCTTCCATAAGCAGTACACCCGCTTCGACAACTTCTCGGGACGCGAGCAGCCACACGAGTTCGGCGGCCCAAAGCTGGTGAAGGGAGCCGACGACTTCGGCGGGACACCATTCTGAACGCGAATTGCCGCGCGCGCCGGACGGCCGCCTGATGGCGCGTGTCAGAACGGTCTATCGCTGCACGGAGTGCGGAGCGGAATTTCCGAAGTGGGCCGGTCGTTGCGAAAGCTGCGACGCGTGGAACACCCTCGCCGAAGAAGCACGCTCGGCCGCTGCACCCACCAGCAGGCGCACAGCCGCGCGCGCGGCCGGCGGCGTGGCCGGCACCACGGTAACGCTGGGCAACGTGACGAGTGCAGCGTCCCCACGCTGGCGTACTCAGCTCAACGAGTTCGACTTCGTGCTGGGCGGCGGCATCGTGCCGGGAAGCATGGTGCTCGTAGGCGGCGAACCGGGTATCGGCAAGAGCACGCTGCTGCTGCAGGTCGCAGCCCGTCTCGAGGCTGAGGGACACGCCACGCTGTATGTCTCCGGTGAAGAGAGTGCACTGCAGGTGCGCCTGCGCGCCGATCGCCTTGCCGAAGATGCGTCGCAGGTCGCCCTGCTTACGGAAACGTCGTTGGAGACGATTCTGGCCACCGCTGCGATGCCCGACGCCGATGGCCGGCAAGTGCGCATCCTGATCGTCGACTCCATCCAGACCGTGCACACCGAATTGCTGGAAGGTGCGCCGGGAAACGTCGGACAGGTACGCGAGTGCGCCGCGCGGCTGATGCGCTTTGCGAAGGACACGGGAACCACCGTGTTCGTCGTCGGTCACGTAACGAAAGGCGGCGGGATCGCCGGACCGAAAACGCTCGAGCACATCGTGGATACCGTGCTGTATTTCGAGGGCGACGGGACGCTCGAGCATCGCGTATTGCGCGCCACCAAGAATCGTTTCGGGTCGGTGGATGAGATCGGGGTATTTCGGATGGTGAGCACCGGATTGCTACCGGTGGAGAACCCGTCGGCGCTGTTCGTTGGCGATCGGAGTGCTGTCGCCAGCGGCAGCGCCGTGTGCGCGCTCATGGAAGGATCGCGCCCGGTGCTCGTGGAGGTGCAAGCCCTTGCCGCCAAGGCAGGCTTCGGTATGCCGCAACGCGTAGCGAGCGGCATCGATTCCCGCCGCCTGTCGCTGCTGTTGGCCGTGCTCGACAAGCGCGGCGGCTTCTCCTGCGCGCAACTCGATGTCTTCTGCAACGTCGTGGGCGGCATGCGGGTGCAGGAACCCAGTGTCGATCTGGCCGTGGTCGCGGCACTTGCCTCGAGTGTGGTGGACAGGGCGCTCCCCGGGCGCGCCATCTTTCTCGGAGAGCTCGGACTCGGCGGCGAAGTGCGTCCGGTTTCACAGGTCGAGCGCCGCTTGGCCGAAGCGGCCAAGCTCGGCATGAACCTGGCCTATCTATCCGATCGGGCAATTCCCCGGCGGGTGCCTGAGGGCATGCGACTCGTCGGCGTGAAGACCCTCGCTGACGTGCTGCAACGAACGGTTGGCCAGGAGGCACCCGCATGAGCGACACGGATAGGCCCGAAGACCTCGCCGCCCCGAGACGACGCATCATTCCTCCGCCTGTAGTGGCGTCGCGCAGTGAGTCAGCGACGGGGACTGCGCACGAGAGGCGCGATGTAGGCGTGGTGATCGTTGCCGGTGGATCCGGTTCGCGTTCCGGCAGCGCCGAGCTCAAGCAGTTTAGGTGGGTTGCCGGTAAGCCCGCGCTGCTGCACAGCGTGCAGGCATTCATGGCGCGCCCGGATGTCGGCATCGTTGTCGTGGTACTGCCCAAGGCGTACGCCGCCGATCCGCCACCGTGGCTTTTTCAATGTGACGTCGATCGCCTGCTGGTGTCCGTAGGTGGACGCGAGCGCCACGAAAGCGTCGTCAATGGACTGGAGGACCTGCCTGAAGAGATCGTGATAGCCGTCGTGCACGACGCGGCGCGTCCACTGGTTACCGACGATACGATCGACCGCGTGATTGCCGAAGCCCGCAAAGGGCATGGCGCCATTGCGGCGCTACCCGTGGTCGACACGCTCAAGGAAGTGGATGACCGCGGACGTATCGTACGCACGGTCGATCGTGCGCGGTTATGGCGCGCACAGACCCCGCAGGCGTTCCCGCGCGAGATGCTCGAGGCGGCCCACATCGCCGCGCGGCGTGACCGCGTTGGCGCGACCGACGACGCCGCGTTGCTCGAACGGCTCGGCCTGCCCGTGGTCGTCGTGCGCGGCAGCGAGCGCGCGCTCAAAATCACCGAGGATGCCGACTTTGCGCGCGCCGATGCGCTCAGTCTGCTCACGGACTGATGTCGGGGCACCCATGAGCCGGTCGCCGCTCGCCGTACCATTCTGGTCACCAGCGGAAATCGAAGGCGCCGTGCGTGAGGTGATTCGGCATCTCGACGAGCACCGGGTGCTCGCCTACCCCACCGAGACGGTGTACGGCTTCGGCACGGCGGTCGATCACGCGTCGGTGGAGTCACTCGTTCGTATGAAGGGCCGCCCGCCGGGAAAACCCTTTCTGCTGCTCATCGGTGATCCCTCGCAAATCGCCCGTCTGGATCTGCACCTGCCGGCGTATGCCGCACAGTTGGCGGCGCGCTTCTGGCCCGGCCCGCTGACCTTGGTCTTGCGCGGGGGCGATCGGCGCGTTCCGGCCCGGCTTCGCGGACCCGAGGGTGGCGTCGCCGTTCGTTGGACGCCGCATGTCGGACTCCAACGGCTGCTCGCTGCATACGGTGAGCCCATCACCAGCACCAGCGCAAACCGGCCCGGGGTACCGCCGGCGATGACGGCGGCCGAAATTGCAGCGCAGTGGCCCGATGAAATTCATCGCGGGCTCCTGCACGTACTCGACGGCGGCCGTCTGTCCCCGTCGCAACCATCGACCGTGGTGGACTGTTCGGGTCGGCGCCCTCGTGTGATCCGACCGGGCGTACTGTTGGCCAGTCAGCTGCGCGAGTGCGTTGCTGAAGTCGTCGGCGATACCTGACCCCGCCGTGGAGCACACGTTGATGCATCTGCTCTTCATCTGCACCGGAAATACCTGTCGCAGCCCACTCGCTGAAGCAATCGCGCGGCGCGGCATTACCGAACGGCAACTCACGGACATTCGTGTAAGCAGTGCCGGCACCAGTGCATGGCCGGATGCCCCCGCTTCGGACGGCGCACTGCTCGTGGCGTTGGAACACGGTATCGATCTCGGCGATCATCGTGCGCGACCGCTGTCGCCCGAGATCGTGGCCGACGCGGACATCATTCTGACGATGGGTCCTCACCACCTCGAAAGGGCTGAAGCACTCGGAGGTGGATCGCGCGCCGGATTGCTTACCGCGTACACGGGTGGGGAACCACGTCCGGTGAATGATCCGTTCGGCGGTGACCTGACCGTCTATCGCGCCACGTTCCAGGAGCTGGAGCAGGAGATCGCTCTGATCCTCGATCGCGTCATCGCCGATCGCTCACCGCCGGCGAGCTGATTCATGCGTGCGCGCATGGCCCCCCGGCGTCTGGTGGTTCTGGGCCATCCCATTCGGCATTCGCTCTCTCCCGTGCTGCAGCTCGGGGCGCTCTCGGCAGCCGGGCTCGATGTCCGATACGAGGCCGTCGATGTCACGCCTGACGCGTTGAGTGACGTGCTAGGTGCGCTCGGCCGTGATGGCGCGGGTGGCAACGTCACCATGCCTCACAAAGCCGCCGTTGCGGCGCATGGCGCGCGCCTCAGCGATACGGCAAAGCGGGTGGGGGCGGTCAACACGTTCTGGCACGACGACGGCCAGTTGGTGGGGCACAACACCGATGTCGACGGGGTCATGGCCACCATCCGCACGCTTTGCCCCGATGGCATCGCGGGCGCCCGCGTCGTGCTACTCGGCGCCGGCGGGTCAGCAGGGGCGGTGCTGCTTGCCCTTGATATGCTCGGATGTCACGACATCACGATCGCCGCCCGTACCCGCGAGCGTGCAGCGACACTCCTTGAGCAGGTAAGCGTGGACGCCGATGTCCGACACCTGGCCGAGAACAATGATGAGACGCGACAGCGCGCGGCAACACGCGCACTCATTGCCGACGCGGCGCTGGTCATCAACGCGACACCTATCGGATTGACCGATGCGAGCATGCCGATCGAGCCGGCCCTGCTCGCGCCCGGCACTGCCGTCTTCGATTTAGTGTATCGACGTGGCGGCACGCCATGGGTACGCGCTTGCCTCGATCGCGAGCTTCGCGCGGAAGACGGGCTCCGCATGCTCGTCGAGCAGGGGGCGGCGGCCTTCTGCTGCTGGTTTGATCGCGAGCCCTCGCGTCAGGCGATGTGGGATGCCTTGGGAGAAACGCGTCCGTGACCCTACCGGGAGCGACCGTATCGTGGTGGCAGGGGATGGTCGATCTGTTGCTCCCCCCCGCTTGCGCGATCTGCCGGACGCCGCACCGCGCCGACCGCAATGGCATCGTGTGTGCTTCCTGTCTGGTGCGGGTGGTTCCGCTGTCATGGCCGCAGTGCGACCGTTGCGGTCATCCGCGGCTGTCCGCGCAGGCGCCACTCCCTACGGCGTCGGCGGGCGCTGTAGCTGTCGACGCGCTTCCACCGTGCCGATGGTGCTTGCGTCTCGATCCGCAGATCCGGGCGGTGCGCTCGGTCTGTCGGATGGACGAGGGCACCGGTGGGGCGCTCGTGCACGCCCTCAAGTACGACGGCTGGCACGCGGTCGCCGCTCCGATGGGGGCCCGTATGGCCAGAATGGCGTTTCCCGACGACGTGGTGACCGAGCGGGCGGCGCTGGTGCCCATACCACTCTCTGCCTCCAGACTACGCGAGCGTGGTTACAATCAAGCTGAACGGCTGGCGCGCGCGATCGGTGCCACATGGAAGCTTCCCGTGTGGACGGACGTTCTCGCGCGCAATCGCGCGACCAAGTCGCAAGTGCAGTTGACACCGTCGGAGAGGGCGAGCAACGTATCACAGGCGTTTGTGGCCCCCCTCCGGTCGCATGCGCGACTGCGTGGAACGCATGTGGTTCTCGTCGACGACGTGGTCACCACGGCCGCGACGCTCAATGCCGCCGCCCGGGCACTTGCCGACGGCGGCACCCGCATCATCAGCTGTATGAGCTTCGGACGGGCGCCGGAACCTGGCGACCGTGCCGATCCTGATTTCGACTCCGACCGGAACTGATACGAATGGCTATTCGCGTAGGCATCAACGGCTTCGGCCGCATCGGCCGACAGGTACTTCGCGCCGCCAAGCAGCAGGGCGTCGCAGACCTCGACTTCGTTGCCATCAACGACCTCACCGATACCACTACCCTGGCGCACCTGTTCGAATACGATTCGGTGCACGGGCGCTACGACGGCAGCGTGGACCACGACGAAGACGGCATTACGGTAAACGGCCATCGGGTGCGTATTTTTGCCGAGCGCGATCCCGCCAGGTTGCCGTGGGGAGAGCTGGGCGTGGACATCGTGCTCGAAGCCACTGGCCGTTTCACCGCCGCTGCCGACGCGCGGAAGCACCTCGACGCAGGCGCAAAAAAGGTGATCATTTCCGCTCCGGCGACCAACGAAGACATCACCATCGTGATGGGTGTGAATAGCGACAAGTATGATCCGGCGTCACATCACATCATCTCGAATGCATCGTGCACGACCAACTGTCTCGTGCCGATGGTCAAGATCATCCGCGATAACTTCGGCTTCGTGCACGGCTCGATGGTCACCATCCACAGCTACACGAACGATCAGTCGATTCTCGACCTGCCGCACAAGGATCTGCGTCGCGCGCGCGCCGCAGCGCTGTCCATGATTCCGACCACCACCGGTGCGGCCAAGGCCACGGCCCTCGTGATCCCGGAAGTCAAGGGAAAGATCGACGGCATCGCAGTGCGCGTGCCGACACCCGATGTGTCGCTCACCGACCTCACCTGTGTCGTCGAGCGACCGGTAACGAAAGCCGACGTGAATGCGGCGTTCAAGGCGGCGGCGGCGGGCGCGCTCACCGGCATCGTGGATTACAGCGAAGTGCCGTTGGTCTCCATCGATTATGTCGGCAACCCATTCTCCTGCACGCTCGATGCGCTGAGCACGATCGTCATCGACGGTACGCTCGTCAAGATTTCCGGCTGGTATGATAACGAGTGGGGCTACTCCTCGCGTTGCGTCGACCTGCTGCGATTCGTAGGTGCGCAGCTCTAGCCGCATCAGCGCTGCGCGCGACGCCGATACGCCATCCTTCCACATCGACTCCAGTCGCGAGCCCCGGCGCCGACGTGCCGGGGCTCGCGCATACCTGACCATGACGACTCCGACCATTCGGGATCTGGCTCCCACCGACCTCGCCGGCAAGCGCGCCCTGGTGCGCGTCGACTTCAACGTGCCACTCGATGAGCACGGTGCCGTCTCCGACGACACACGCATTGTTGCGGCACTGCCTACGATCACCATGCTGCTCGATGCGGGGGCGAGAGTCATCCTGCTTTCGCACCTCGGCCGTCCCACGGGCGTGCCGGATGCCAGGTATTCGCTGGCGCCCGTCGCCGAACGGCTGCGTACCGTGCTCGGACGTCCCGTGACGTTTCTGGGGGAGACAGTCGGTGCCAGGGCGGTCGCTGCCACGCACGCCCTTGAGCACGGCGCTACGCTGCTGCTCGAGAACACCAGATTTCTCGCCGGCGAAGAGCAGAACGACGAGGCACTCTCGCGTCAGCTCGCGGAGCTTGGCGATCTGTTCATCAATGACGCGTTTGGTGCCGCTCATCGTGCACACGCGAGCACGGCGGGCGTGGCGAAGTACTGTCGCCCGGCAGTCGCGGGACTGCTCATGGACAAAGAGTTGGCGTATCTGGGACATGCGCTTGCCGCGCCCGATCGTCCATTTATCGCGATTCTTGGCGGATCGAAGATCTCGGGGAAGATCGATGTCGTAGACGCCTTGCTGCCCAAGGTCGATCATCTGCTGATCGGCGGCGCGATGGCGTGCACATTCTTCCGCGCGATGGGCCTCGAAACGGGGACGTCGCTGGTGGAGGCGGATCGGCTCGCGATGGCGACGGCGCTCTTGGCGCACGCCACCGGGACACTGGTGTTGCCGGTTGACGCGATGATTGCTCCGGCGATGGATGCTGCCGATACGGCGCGCGCCGTCGGCCGAGAGGCGATTCCGGCTGGCGAAGCGATGTTCGACATCGGCCCGGCGAGCATCGCGCAGTACCGAGCCCTGATCGGCTCGGCAAAAACCGTGCTGTGGAACGGCCCAATGGGCGTCTTTGAAACGCCGCCGTTCGATGCGGGAACACGCGCCATCGCAGAGGCGATGGCGTCGGCCACCGATCGCGGTGCCACCACGATTATCGGCGGCGGCGATTCGGCCGCGGCCGTTGCCGAAGCCGGACTGGAATCGCGCATGTCGCACGTGTCTACCGGGGGTGGCGCATCGCTTGAATTTCTCGAGGGCAAGACGTTGCCCGGTGTCGCCGCACTCGCGCGATAGACGGACTCGCGCGCAACGTTGCGCTCCTCGCTTTTCGCTTTCGGCTCCCCGCTCGCTGCTTTCTGCTCACCGACCATCAGGGCCCACACATGTATCTCAAGCCTGTCATCGCCGCGAACTGGAAGCTCAATCACGGACCAACCGACGCGAACGCGTTCCTGCAACGCTTCCTGCCGCAAGCACCGAAACAGCATGACCGGACGCTGATCTTCTTTCCGTCAGCGCTTACCTTCACGACGCTCGCTGACGGGCTGCGCGACCGGCCGGACATCTGGTTGGGTGTGCAGAATGTGCACCAGGAGGCCCATGGTGCCTACACCGGCGAGAACGCGGTGCTGATCGCGCGCGATGCGGGTGCCCGCGTGATCCTCGTGGGTCATTCAGAGCGCCGTCAGCTGTTCGGTGAGACCGACGAGGACACGACCAGGAAAATGGCCCTTGTCGTTCAGGCTCGTCTGATACCGATGCTGTGCGTTGGAGAAACGCTGACGGAACGGGAGGCTGCCAGCGCGACCTCGGTGGTGGAGCGACAGCTTACTGCGGGGCTCGCCGGACTCGAGGATACGCAAATCGCGAACATCATGCTCGCGTATGAACCGGTGTGGGCGATCGGCACGGGCCGGACCGCCACCTCGGAAGATGCCAGCGAGATTCATGGCGTGCTGCGTCAGGCGCTGACGACGCGTGTGGGCGCCAGGGCGGCCGCCGGCATTCCCATTCTGTACGGCGGCTCCGTCAATCGCGGCAATGCCGCCACCTTGCTGGCCGCGCCCGAAGTGGACGGTCTGCTGGTGGGCGGCGCGTCGCTCGACGCAGACAGCTGGGCGAGCATCGTGCGCAGCTGAGCCGAAGATTCCCTCAACTGTTGTACCCTGAAGGACTTGCCTCTGTACGCCCGACCGGCGATTTTTCAGGGCTATCGCCGCGTTGCGGCGTCACGGTTATTCGACTCCGGCTTCACGACATGTACACGTTTCTGCTTACGCTGCTCATCATCGACGCACTCGTGCTCGCGGCCGCCGTGCTGCTCCAGTCGGGGAAGGGCGGCGGGCTCGCCGCGAACTTCGGTGGCGCCAGTTCGTCGTCGGACTCCATCATGGGCACGCGGCAAGCGGGCAATCTGCTCACGAAAACCAGCTGGTGGGGTGGCGGAATCTTCCTCGGGCTCGCGTTCATCCTGCAGCTGATGTCGTTGCGCGCTGCGGCGCCAAAGTCGGTGCTCGATCAGTTGGCCGTTCCGGCTCCGACCGCTCCGCAGTCCGGTAACACGCCTGCTCCGGCCGCACCGCTCACACCGCAGCCCGCCGGATCGCCCGTTCCTCCACCGCAACCGTAAGGAGCGTGCACGCCTTGGCGCCCAAAGGGTTCCTCCTCCTCGAGGACGGGACCCTTTTTCCCGGCCGGCTGGTGGGGCCGACGCTGCCGACCGTGGCAGAGGTGGTGTTCACCACAAACATGACGGGATATCAGGAAGTCTTCACCGATCCGTCCTATCGGGGACAGATCGTAGTGATGACCGCCCCCCAGATCGGCAATTATGGTATCAACGCCGAAGATCCGGAGTCGACGCGCGCCCAGGTAGCGGGCATCATCGTGCGCGAGCTGTCACCAACGTATTCCAGCTGGCGGGCGACCGGCGGTCTGACCGAGTGGCTTGCCGCCCACCAGGTGCCGGCGCTCACGGACGTCGATACCCGTCGCCTCACGCGGCACCTTCGCGAAATCGGCGTAATGAAAGGAGTCGTTGGCGTGGGGGAGACGCCTTCGCGTGATGCGCTTTCGCTTCTCGAGAGCTGCCCGAGTATGGAAGGGCTCGATCTTGCATCTGTGGTGTCCACCCGTGACTCGTACAGCTACGGCCCGCCAGGCGCCCCGTACCATGTGGTCGCCTACGATTTCGGGATCAAGCGCAATATCCTGCGACTGCTCGAAGCCCACGACTGTCGGGTGACCGTCGTGCCTGCGACCACCACGGCCGGCGATGTGCTCGCAATGAACCCCGACGGGGTCTTTCTCTCGAATGGCCCCGGCGACCCGGCTGCCGTGACGTACGCGCCGACCGCCATCCGGGAAATTGCCGGTACCTCGTTGCCCATGTTCGGGATCTGCCTTGGGCACCAACTGCTCGGGCTGAGTTTTGGCGGACGCACGGAGAAGATGGCGTTCGGTCATCGCGGCGGAAATCAACCGGTCAAGGACCTCGCCACGGGTCAAGTGCTGATCACCTCGCAGAATCACGGCTTTGCCGTTGTGGGCGACGCGGATGGTGTCGCTGGCGCGCCGGAACTGGCCGTCACGCACATCAACCTCAACGATGGCACCGTGGAGGGGCTGCGGCACCGCACCCTGCCGGTATTTGCCGTACAGTATCATCCGGAGGCCGCTCCGGGGCCTCATGACGCCGTACCCTTATTCGACACGTTTCTGGCGGCATTGAGAACCCATCGCGGGTGAAGTGCTCCAACCGCTTGACTGATAAGCACTAAGGTCATAGGATTGGTCCTTCGTAGGACCTTCGACACGCGCCGGATTTCCCTCATCGCCGGCACGCCGACTCCCTGGGTAGAGCCTATGACCAAAGCCGATCTGGTTGAAAACGTCACCGCGCGTATCGCGTTGACGGCCGGACCGACCATTTCCAAAAAAGATTGCGCGCGCGTGGTTGATGCTTTTCTTGACGCGATCAAGGAGGCTCTGCAGGAGCAGAAGAATATCGAAGTGCGCGGCTTTGGCACCTTCAAAATCCGTCAGCGGAAAACGCGCATGGCGCGCAATCCGCGCACGGGTTCGCCGGTCGAAGTGTCCGCGCGCCCCGTCCCGGTATTCAAGCCCAGCAAGGAGTTGCGTGCGATGGTCGCCGGCGTTGACGAAGATTCACTCGAGGACGACGAGGCGGAGGAGCTGTACGAGGCCTGAGCATGTTCGCGCTCCTTCGCGCGTACGCGAGCGGGCCGCTGCTCTTCATGGCGTCCGTGCAGGAGCGACGTCTCGCTTAAACGGGAACCGAAAAGCGCGCCGGACGGTTATCTTGCGGTCATGAGCGTTCCTGTTCTGTTGTTTGCATCGTATGCCGATGCCTTTGGAGCCCGTCGCATCGACGTGCCCGTATGCATGCCGTGCACCCTGAACGAGGTGGTGCAGGCCATGCGCACCCTTCCCGGTGGGTCCGTGTTGCCCACCGTTCCGCTGGTTGCCGTGAACCGCGCGTGGGTAACCGTGCATACCGCCATCAACGTCGGTGACGAAATCGCGGTGATCCCGCCGGTGGCCGGTGGCTGAACGCTCTCATGCCGGTGTGCAGCACACCGCGATCGTCACAGCACCAATCGACGTGGCCGCCCTGATGCACCGGATCGAAGACGACGGAGTCGGGGCGATCTCCGTCTTCGTGGGAACCGTTCGTGAACTCAACGAGGGCCGCGCCGTGAGCGGGATGGATTACGAGGCCTACGAGCCCATGGCCGCCTCGGAACTCCGGGCCATTGCGGAGGAAGCGTGCGCACAGCGTGCCGGGCTGCGTGTGGCAGTCGAGCACCGCGTGGGAACGTTGGCGATTCGCGAGGCGAGCGTCGTCATCGTCGCGGCCCACGCGCATCGCGGTCCCGCGATGGATGCGGCCCGTTACATCATCGAGACGCTGAAGCAACGCGTACCGATCTGGAAGCGCGAGCATTATCGGGATGGCGAGCGGGTATGGATTGATCCGACCCGTCGCGTGGACGCCGCGTGAATGCCGCGCCGATGGTGGATGACGTCGCGCCTGGCACCTCGCGTGATCAATTCGGTCGTCGCATCGAATACCTGCGCATTTCGGTGACCGATCGATGCAATTTCCGCTGCCAGTATTGCATGCCGCTTGATGGGCTTCCGTGGCTGCCGAAGCAGGAGATCCTGCGGTACGAAGAGATCGCCGAAGTCGTACGACAGCTGGCGCCGCTCGGCTTGCGACGTTTGCGCATTACCGGCGGCGAACCGACGATCAGGCCGCAACTCCCCACGCTCGTCCGGATGCTCCGCGAGATCCCCGGTGTGGAGGACATCGCGCTCTCGACCAACGGCGTGAAACTTCCCGAGATGTCCTCGACGCTTGCAGAGGCCGGGCTCGACCGCGTGAACATCAGTGCCGATTCACTCCGCGCCGATCGCGTGGTGGCGATTGCGCGCCGGGACCTGAAATTTGATCTCGTCCGCTCAGCCACCGCCGCTCAGGCCGCAGGGCTGGGGCCGATCAAGATCAACGTCGTTGTCATGCGCGGCATCAACGATGACGAAGTGGCGGCGTTCGCGGCGCTCACCCGCGTGCATCCTTGGCACGTCCGCTTTATCGAGCTGATGCCGGTGGGCGAACTACGTGAGCTGACGTGGGATCACGTGGTGCCGAGTGCAGAAATTCTCAACCGCCTCGAAGCAGCGGGACCGTTGCACTCGGATGCCGGACCGGCGCGCGGCAACGGCCCGGCGGTGTACTACCGGTATGTCGACGCGCCCGGTACGATCGGCGTCATTACACCGATGTCGCACACCTATTGCGACAGCTGCAACCGCGTGCGCCTCACGGCCGATGGCCGCCTGCGCACCTGCCTGTTCGGCGACCACGAGGTCGTGCTCCGCGACGCCCTCCGCCGCGGTGAACCGCTCGCCCCGCTTTTCGCCAGAGCGCTGGCCGAGAAGCCGAAAGCGCACGAGCTCCTCCAGATGCGTGTGGGTGGATTGCGCGCGCTCAGCGAGGTGGGAGGCTGAGACCACGGCTTTCGGACGCAGCGGTCCGGTCTCTGCGCTCTCGTCCAGCAGCGGCACGGCGTGTTGCTCGCGTTGGCGTAGCACTCTATAGTTCTTGAAGCACCCATCATGTGCAGCGAGCGTCCGCGCAACCGGCGCCGACGCATTCAGCTGGCGAAGCGCTTCACTCGTCTTTCAATTTCGCTGAGACAGCGGTTCGGGGAACGGACAGAACATGGTCAATAAGATCACCGTTGTTGGCGCGGGGAACGTGGGTGCGACGACGGCACAGCGTATCGCCGAAAAATCACTCGGGCGTACGGTCGTGATGGTCGACGTCATCGAGGGCGTTCCGCAAGGAAAAGCCCTTGATCAATGGGAATCAGCCCCTGTAGAGGGGTTTGACACGCGCGTCATCGGCTCCAATGATTACGATGCGACGGCAGCCTCGGACATCGTCGTGATCACGGCGGGCATTGCACGCAAGCCGGGAATGACGCGCGACGACCTGCTCAACACGAATGCAGCGATCGTCAAGTCCGTGGCGGAGCAGATCAGGGCCACGTCGCCTGACGCGATTGTGATCGTGGTATCGAATCCGCTCGATGTGATGTGTTACGTGACCAAGCAGGTGACCGGGTTTCCGCGTGAACGCGTGATCGGCATGGCCGGCGTGCTCGATACGGCGCGCTATCGCTCCTTCATCGCCGAAGCGCTCGACGTGTCCGTACGTGACATTCAGGCGATGGTGCTCGGTGGTCATGGCGACACGATGGTGCCGTTGATCTCGTATACTACCGTGAGTGGTATCCCGGTCACGCAGCTCATGCCGCGCGCGCAGCTCGACGCGATCGTGCAGCGCGCGCGCGACGGTGGTGCGGAAATCGTAAAGTATCTCAAAACCGGTTCCGCGTACTATGCGCCCTCCTCCGGCGCGGTGGAGATGGTCGAGGCGATCGTGCACGACCGCAAGCGTATCCTGCCGTGCGCCGCGTGGCTGCAAGGCGAGTATGGCCTCTCCGACCTCTTCCTCGGCGTGCCCTGCAAGCTCGGGCGAAACGGACTCGAGAAGATTCTCGAAATTGCCCTGACCGATGAGGAGCGTGAAGCGCTCGAGCGCTCCGCCCAGGCTGTGCGCGAGCCCATGTCGGTGATCTCCCTCTAGATTCAACGAACCGGCGCGCTCACTCACGTGATCGCGCCGATTTTTTCTTCCATCCCGCCTATGTTCGGAATTACACGTTTCTGGCACAGCACGATCGGCAAGAAGATCGTGATGGCGCTGACGGGGATCATCGGCATCCTTTTCGTGCTCGGTCACATGACCGGCAACCTGCTCATGTTCAAAGGGCAGGGCGCGATGCACGATTACGCCACGCTGCTTCGCACCAGTCTGCCGCTGCTGTGGGGCATTCGCCTCGCGCTCATCGCGGCCGTGGTGCTGCATGCCGTGGCCGCGTATCAACTCACGATGCTGTCTCGGGCCGCGCGTCCGGACGGTTACACGGTGCGCAAACCGCAGGTCACGACGTTTGCGGCGCGCACCATCCGCTGGGGTGGCGTGCTGCTCCTGGTATTTATCGTCTTTCATATCCTGCACTTCACCACGGGCACGCTGCATCCCGATTTCACCCACCTCGATCCGTACAATAACGTGCGCATCGGGCTGAGCAATCCCTTGGTGGCCGCGTTCTACGTGTTGGCGATGGCCGCGCTTGGCCTGCACCTGTTCCACGGCTCGTGGGCCGTCGTGCGCACCATCGGCATCGCGCGGCCCTCCACACAGCCGCTCAAGCGGCGCGTGGCGCTGTTCCTCGCCATCCTCGTCACCGCCGGCTTCATGCTTATTCCGATCGGCGCACTGCTCGGCGCCTTCCAGCCAACCGCAGCGCTTGACGAGGTGCCTGTGGCGGCTTCAGCCGTCACCCCGTCGTCGGAGACCAACTGACATGCTCGACCTGAACGCCAAGATTCCCGGCGGTCCCCTCGACGATAAGTGGGACCAGCATCGCTTTGCGATGAAGCTCGTGAATCCGTCCAACAAGCGTCGCCACCACGTCATCGTGGTCGGGGCGGGTCTTGCCGGTGGAGCCGCAGCGGCCACGCTGGCGGAGCTCGGTTACAAGGTGTCCAACTTCGTCTTCCACGATTCACCGCGTCGGGCACATTCCATCGCCGCCCAGGGCGGCATCAACGCGGCGAAGAATTATCAGAACGACGGCGACTCCATCCGTCGCCTGTTCTACGACACGATCAAAGGGGGCGACTTCCGGGCCCGTGAAGCCAACGTCTATCGCTTGGCACAGGTATCGGTAAACATCATCGACCAGTGCGTCGCGCAGGGGGTGCCCTTCGCCCGCGAATACGGTGGGCTGCTGGCGAACCGTTCGTTCGGTGGTGCGCAGGTATCCCGGACGTTCTACGCCCGTGGCCAGACCGGACAGCAGCTCTTGCTGGGCGCCTATCAGGCGCTCGAGCGACAGGTGGCACTCGGCGGCGTCCAGATGCACACCCACGAAGAGATGCTCGACCTGGTCGTCGTGAACGGTCATGCGCGTGGTATCGTGACCCGCAACCTCACCACCGGAACGATCACCTCGCATGCCGCCGACGCCGTCGTGCTCGCGACCGGCGGATACGGCAATGTGTTCTATCTGAGTACGAACGCGATGTACTCAAACACCACGGCCATCTGGCGTGCGCACAAGCGCGGTGCGGCGTTCGCCAACCCGTGCTTTACGCAGATCCATCCGACGTGCATTCCGGTGAGCGGTGAACATCAGTCGAAGCTGACGCTCATGTCGGAGTCACTCCGCAATGACGGCCGCGTCTGGGTGCCGCTCAGGCAAGGCGACCATCGCGAACCGTCGGCGATTCCCGAAACCGAGCGCGATTATTTCCTTGAGCGAAAGTATCCCAGCTTCGGGAATCTCGCTCCGCGGGACATCGCGTCCCGCGCCGCCAAGGAGGCGTGCGATGACGGCCGTGGCGTCGGCCCGGGCGGACTCGGGGTGTACCTCGATTTCGCCGATGCAATCACACGTCTTGGTCAGAAGACCATCGCGGAGCGCTACGGCAACCTGTTCGACATGTACCGACGCATTACTGATGAAAATCCGTACGAGCGTCCGATGCGCATCTACCCGGCCGTGCACTATACCATGGGCGGTCTGTGGGTGGACTATAATCTCATGAGTACCGTACCGGGCTTGCACGTGGCCGGTGAAGCGAACTTTTCCGATCACGGCGCGAATCGCCTTGGAGCGTCCGCGCTGATGCAGGGATTGGCCGACGGTTATTTCGTGCTCCCGTACACAATTGGCGATTACATCGCCAGCACGAAGCTCGAGGTGGTGGACAACACTCATCCTGCGTTTCGTACCGCCGAAGCGACCGTCGCGGCACAGCAGACAAGGTTGTTGACCATCAACGGCGAGCGAACCGTCGACTCGTTTCACAAAGAGCTCGGCAAGATCATGTGGGATTACTGCGGCATGGAGCGCACGCGCGACGGGCTCATCACGGCGCTGCAGCGGATCTCGGCGCTCAAGGAAGGATTCTGGAACAACGTGCGCGTGCCGGGGAGCGCCGCCACGCTTAACCAGTCGCTGGAGAAGGCTGGCCGAGTGGCCGATTTTATCGAGCTCGGTGCGTTGATGTGCCACGACGCGTTACATCGTGAAGAGTCGTGTGGTGGGCATTTCCGGGTGGAATATCAGGAAGACGGCGAAGCGTTGCGCAACGATGCGGAGTTCGCCTACGTCGCCGCGTGGGAGCATGCCGGGGACGGGCAGGCGCCGATCCTCAACAAAGAACCACTGGTGTACGAGAACGTGAATTTCTCTACGCGGAGTTACAAGTAATGAAGCTGACGCTCAAGGTCTGGCGGCAGCCGGGAGCGCAGGCTCCGGGCAAGCTCGAGACCTACACCCTCGATGACGTGAGTGAGGACCAGTCGTTCCTCGAGATGATCGACATGCTGAACGAACAGCTCACGATCGCGGGGCAGGATCCCGTCGCGTTCTCGCACGACTGCCGCGAAGGGATCTGTGGATCGTGCGCCATGATGATCAACGGGCAGGCGCATGGACCGTGGAAAGGGGCCGCGACGTGCCAGCTGCACATGCGCGCCTTTACCGACGGCGATGTCATCACCGTGGAGCCGTGGCGAGCGACCGCATTCCCGATCGTCAAGGATCTGGTCGTGCATCGCGGCGCGTTCGACCGCATCATTCAGGCGGGCGGATACGTATCGGTGAATACCGGCGGTGCTCGTGACGCGAACGAAATCCTGATCGGCAAGGAAGTCGTGGAAGAGGCGATGGATGCCGCCGCCTGCATCGGCTGCGGTGCGTGCGTGGCCGCCTGCCCGAACGCCTCCGCATCGCTCTTTACCGGTGCCAAGCTCACCCATCTCGGATTGCTGCCGCAGGGGCAGCCCGAACGGGAGCGTCGGACCATCGCCATGGTCGAGCAGATGGATCTCGAAGGGTTCGGTCACTGCACCCTCGTCGGGGAATGTCAGGAGGCGTGCCCGAAGGAGATCAGCATCGACACGATCAAACGGATGAACCGCGATTATCTGGTCGCGGCTGTGAAGCGGCAGGAGCCGCGTGCGGTTGCGGCGGGATAACGCCGCGCGACTGGTGCGGCGCGACACGGCTGCCTCAGGTAGTTTGGATACATGCGACGTGCTTCGGGGTTTATCGGTCTGTTGCTGGTCCTGACGGCGCTGTTCGCCTGGCAGCGGCGTGACGCCAAGCGTGGCAACGGGCGGATCGGCGCGATCGGTAGCGTTCGTACGACTGGCCGCGCTGGCGACGCCGATCGCGGCCTCGCCCTGATGACCGCTTTTCGGGATTCACTGCCGGAGCACAGCGGAAACGCCTTACGCTGTGTGAGCTGTCACCTCGACAATGGCACGCGTCCGACGGCGCTGTCGTGGGCGGGTGTAGCGCGCCGCTACCCGCAACACCGTTCGCGCCGGGGAGGAGAGGAGTCGCTGGCGCGCCGCGTCAACGAATGCATCGCGCGCAGCCTCGCCGGTCGGACGCTTCCGGAAGACAGTCAGGAGATGCGTGATATGCTCGCCTACCTGCACACCGTGCGGGAGCGAGCGCGTCCGGAGACGGCCGTGGCGGTGCTGCTTGCGGGCAACCCCGCGCATGGCGAGTCCGGTTACGCCTCCCAGTGCGCGCGCTGTCACGGCAGCGTCGGTGAGGGAACGGCGATCGCGCCCGCGGTCTGGGGAATCGACAGTTACGCCATCGGTGCCGGGATGGCGCGTCAATTTACGCTGGCGACGTTCCTGCGACACAACATGCCGTACGACCGGGCCGCCTCCCTCAGCGAACAGGATGCAGCGGATATCGCGGCGTTCGTGCTGACGCAGCCGCGTCAGGATCATCCCGGAAAAGAACGCGACTGGCCGAAGGGCGATCCGCCGCGCGACGTGGCGTATCGCACGGCCGCCGCTGCGCGCGCCGGCGTCCCGCAGCCCGCAGTGCGGCCAGTGCTCCCGCGTCGGGTTCAGCCAATTCCCTCATCCCCTTTGCGTTGAACAGGCTATGACGACGTCGGACACACCGCCCACCGGGGACGTCCTATCCGGAACCTCCCCTCGCCCCCCCCACGTCGCCTCGCCCACCGCTCGGCGCTCCTTTCTCGCGCGTCTGATCGCGGCGGCGGCCGCATTCACGGTGGTCGACGCCTCCCTCGCACACGCGCAGGGGGCTGCGCCGCGCCGCACGGACGCCGACGAGCCATGGATGGCCCGTCTGCACGGCACCAATCGGGTGATCATTCATGCGCACGAGCCGACGGGGGCGCTGGCGTTGCGCTGGGCACAGACGTATCTCGACACGCAGCGCACGGAGTACGGTCTCACCGACGACGCGAGTTCCGTGGTCCTTGGCTTCAACGGCAAATCCATCGGACTCCTGTTCAACGATGCGCTGTGGGGCAGGTACGAGATTGGCGCCACCCTGCAGATGCCCGGCATGCGCAACGCGCAGACAACGCTGGTCGCGCAGCTGCGCTCGCGGGGCGTGACATTGCTGGTGTGCAACAACTCGCTGCGCGCGGCCGGCCAACGTTTTCTTGGTGAATCGGCGCGCAGCGATGCACAGGCCCGCACCACGTTCGCCGACGAGGCCCGGGCGAATTTGCTGCCCGGCGTGGAGATCGTACCGGCAATGATCGTGACCCTCCAACAGGCCCAGGAACGGGGCTGCCGCTACATCTACGCCGGCGCCTGACGCCCCGACTACAGCCGTGGCAGTGTGACGCCGTGCTGCCCCTGATACTTACCCTTCTTGTCGGCGTAGCTCACCTCGGGGTCTTCATCACCGGTAAAGAACACGACCTGCGCGATCCCCTCGTTGGCGTAGATCTTGGCCGGGAGCGGCGTGGTGTTGGAAATCTCGAGCGTCACGAATCCCTCCCATTCGGGCTCGAAGGGCGTGACGTTGGTGATGATGCCGCAGCGAGCATACGTACTCTTGCCGACCGTGAGCGTGAGTACATTACGCGGGATGCGGAAGTATTCAACGCTGCGCGCGAGCGCAAAGGAGTTCGGGGGCACAATACAGACGTCCCCTTCGAATTCCACGAAGCTGCGCGGATCAAATGCCTTGGGATCCACGATCGAATTGAGCACGTTCGTAAAAATCTTGAACTCACGAGCGACGCGCATGTCGTACCCGTACGAGCTCACGCCATACGAAATGACTCCCTGGCGCACCTGCCGATCCTCGAACGGTTCGATCATGCCGTGCGCGCGCGCCATGCGCGTAATCCAGCGGTCAGAGCAGAGCCCCATGAGTCGCGACGATGAAAGGTGGACGCGTAACAGCGGACCGTCCAGTCCGCTTCCTGACTCGCGCTGAGAGCGAAACATAGCGGACGAGGAGCAGGCGGTGCCACGGCCCGCATTGTTTGATTGTTCACTCGCAACATGACCTCAAGGCAACTCCGCGCGGGAAACAGCCGTTCAACGGTTACTTCACGCGAGTTGCACGCCTCATCCCGTTGAGCCTTGCCGGTCCGCTGGATAACTTCCCATCTCCAACTTGTGAATTCTTTCACGAAGTGCCCACCACGGAATATCGGTGTGGTCCTGCGGCACCAACGATGCTTCGAAACTACCTGCCGGTCCTGTTGCTCCTGGGCTTTGTGATAGTCAACGCCGTGCTGATTCTGGGCATCGCGCACCTCACCGTGCGTGCGCAGCCAACGGCGGTGAAATCGCAGCCCTACGAGTCGGGGATGAGTCCCCTCGGCGACGCGCGTGATCGCTTCTCGGTCAAGTTTTACCTCGTGGCCATGCTCTTCATCGTCTTCGACATCGAAACGGTCTTCATGATCCCGTGGGCCGTGCATTACCGCCAGCTATCCTGCGCGGTGCCGATGATCAACAACGCCTGTCCCGCAGGACAGCTATCGTTCTTCGGCCTCGGCGAGATGCTCGTGTTCGCGTCCATCCTCGTAGTCGGCTTTGTCTACGTGTGGAAGAAGGGAGCGTTGACGTGGGACTGATTCCTGCCGCCACCTCCGGGATGGTACAGGTCGATCCACCGTCACAAGACGGATGGATCACCACGCGACTCGACTTTCTGGTGAACTGGGCGCGCGCGGGATCGTTGTGGCCGATGCCTTTCGGTACCGCCTGCTGCGCCATCGAATTCATGGCCACGGCGGCGAGTCGCTTCGACTTGGCGCGATTCGGCATGGAGCGCCTCAGCTACTCGCCACGTCAGGCCGATGTGCTCATTTGTGCGGGGCGTGTGCCACTTAAGCTCGCTCCCGTCATCCGGCGCATCTATCAACAGATGCCCCAGCCCAAGTGGGTCATCTCGATGGGGGCCTGTGCGTCCACGGGCGGCATGTTCGACAATTACGCGGTCGTGCAGGGGATCGACACGATCATTCCCGTGGACGTGTACGTGCCAGGATGCCCACCGCGCCCCGAGGCGCTGATGCACGGCATCATCATGCTGCAGAAGAAGGTGATGCAGGATCGGCTTCGTGACAAAGCCCGCCACGTGGAAATCGAGCCGGATCCCGACAGTCAGCTGTATATCCCGCCGTCGCGAATTGACGAATTGTCCGAGCCGTTCGGCAATTCCGTACACCAGACCCGGTCGGCGCCGTGACGACACCGGCGGTTGTCAGCACGCCACTGCCGTCGAACCTCGTACCCATGGTGCATGCGGCCGTTGCCGCCGACGCCAACGGCTCGCCGATCACGCCTGTCAATATCCAGCATCGCGGCGGTCCGGTGAATCCGAGTGCCGCGACACTTGCCGCTCGTTTCGGCGATGCAATTCTGCGCACCGAGATCACCTGGGGCGAGACCACCGTCTTTGTGCGGGCCGATGCGCTGCACCCGATCGTGCGCTGGTTGCACGAGGAACCCGCCGAGCGATACGACTACCTCGTGGACATCACCGCCGTGGAGTATCGCGATGCGGCCCGTCCGATCGAAGTCGTCTGGCATCTGCGTGCGTTGCAGCATCGTCAATTCCTGCGTCTCAAGGTGGAGCTGTCCAAGCGAGCGCGGTTGGTCGTCGCCTCGATCGTGGACATCTACCGCGGTGCCGACTGGCTCGAGCGCGAGTGCTTCGACATGTTCGGCATACACTTCGACGGACATCCCGACCTGCGCCGCATCCTCATGTGGGAGTCGTATCGTGAAGGATTTCCGCTGCGCAAGGATTTTCCGCTGCGCGGGCGCTTCAGTCGCGCCGAGCAGCTGAAGCAGGCGCTGGCCGCCGATCCTGAGGCGCGCTACTCGATGGAGGAGCTCTCGATCGCGGACGCCTTCGATTCGCTGCCGGCAGACATGAAGCGTCGGCTGGCGGTCGAGCGCGCAGATCCTGATGGCCGGGAAATGGGCGAGTGACCACGACACGACGCACGATCGAAGTCGCGCTGGGCACGACGGGAGTGGACGCGCAGGGCATGCCGCTGCGCGCGCCGCTCACGGTGCAGGGCGGGCGGGCGCTTGTCGCCGAGGCTCCCGTGCTCGCGCATGAGCCGGAGATGAATGCCGATCACATGCTGATCAACATCGGCCCGCAGCATCCGGCCACGCACGGCGTGCTGCGACTGGTGCTGGAGCTCGACGGGGAAACGGTGGTGCGCTGCATTCCGCACATCGGCTATCTGCATTGTGGCTTCGAGAAGATCGGAGAGTACCGGCAGTACAACCAGATCATCCCCTGGACCGATCGCGAAGATTACCTGAATTCGCCCGGCAACAACGTGGCGTTCGTCCTCGGCGCGGAACGGCTTTTCGGCGTCGGGATGACCGAGCGGTGTACGGTGCTGCGCGTGATCCTCATGGAGCTGTCGCGCATCATCTCGCATGTGGTTTGGCTGGGCACCACCTCGGTGGATCTCGGCGCGTTCACGCCGTTCCTGTGGCTGTACCAAGAGCGGGAGAACGTCTATAATCTGCTTGAAGGATGGGTTGGCGCGCGCCTCACCACGACGGCCACGCGTGTCGGCGGCATGGCGGCGGATCTGCCGGATGGCTGGCTTGACGGCCTTCGCGCCTTTCTCAAGGGTTTCCCGAAGACGCTCGATGAATCGGTGCGCATGCTGGAAACGAACGCCATCTGGGCGGGCCGCACCGTCGGCCTCGGGGCGATGAGCGCTGCGGAAGCGGTAAATGCGGGGTTGTCCGGGCCGATGCTGCGCGCCTCGGGTGTCGCGTACGACGTACGCAAGGATTTTCCCTATCTCGATTACGAGACCTACGACTTCGACGTCGTGATTGGCTCGCAGGGCGACGTATACGACCGCTTTCTGGTGCGCGTCGAGGAGATGCGGCAGAGCGTCCGCATTCTCGAACAAGCGCTGCAGCGTCTCCCCGGCGGACCGGTGAACATCGACGATCCTCGTCTCATTCTGCCGCCAAAGCGGAAGGCCACGAGTGAGATGGAATCGATGATCCATCACTTCAAGCTGGTGATGGAAGGACCGCGTCCGCCGGCTGGCGAGTGCTACGTGCCGGTCGAAAGTCCCAAGGGCGAGAAGGGCTATTACATGGTGAGCGACGGCACATCGAAGCCGGTACGCTGGCGCATCCGTCCCCCTTCGTTCGTCAACCTGTCGGCGATCCCGAAGATGGTGGAAGGGCATCTGTTGTCGGACGTGATTGCCATCAACGCCAGCATCGATATCGTGATGGGAGAGATCGACCGGTGAGCCACGGCCCTTCAGCCAGCGGTGGCGCGCTCGTGGCAGCGGCGCCGCACGGCACCTCGCACCACGTCCCGCACGTTCCCGTTTTTACCGGGGACACCCGCGCGGCGATCGAAACCATCATGGCGCGCTATCCTACCAAACAGGCGGTACTTCTTCCCGCACTGTGGATGTTGCAGGATGCGCGTGGCTGGGTGAGTGAGGGCGGCCTCGCGGAAGTCGCGCAACTGCTCGAACTCACGCCAGCCTATGTGAAGGGCGTGGTCAGCTTCTACACGATGTATCACCAGCATCCGGTGGGACGCCACTTCATCCAGGTGTGCACCACCACGCCGTGCAACGTCTGTGGTGCCGAGGACGTGGTGAAGGCGCTGCTCGAGCAAACGCAGTGCAGCGATCTCGGCCTCATGAGTCCCGACGGCCGGTTCACTGTGGTCGAGGTCGAGTGCCTCGGCGCGTGCGGTTTCGCGACCCCGATCATGATCAACAACGCCTTTGTGGAATCTGTGACGCCCGATTCGGTGCCACGCATTCTCTCGGAGCTGACATAATGGGTTACCCGCACCAGTCGCACCCACGCGAAACCCCGATTCTATCCCGCTACTTCGGTGACGCTGAAGCTCGGACGATTGACGGATGGCGCGCGCGCGGAGGCTACGACGCACTGCAACAAGCGCTTACCACCGATCCGCAGGAGCTTCAGGCACTCGTGAAGGATTCCGGGCTGCGCGGGCGTGGCGGCGCCGGCTTCCCCACCGGGATGAAGTGGTCGTTCATGAAGCCCGACGGCAAGACGCACTATCTCTGCTGCAATGCCGACGAGTCGGAGCCGGGGACGTTCAAGGATCGTGAGATCATGCGCTGGACCCCCCACGGACTCGTGGAAGGGGTCGCGCTGGCCGCACACGCGATCTATGCGGAAACGGCATACATCTATATTCGGGGGGAGTTTACGGAGCCGCTCGCGCACGTGACCCGGGCGGTGGAAGACGCCTACGCTGCCGGCATACTGGGTGCGAATGCGATGGGTTCCGGGAAGCGGGTGGACGTGCACGTGCACCGTGGTGCCGGTGCGTACATCTGCGGTGAAGAAACCGCGCTGATGAACTCGCTCGAGGGTCGTCGCGGCAACCCGCGTATCAAGCCGCCGTTTCCCGCGGTGGCCGGCCTGTTCGGCAAGCCCACCACGATCAATAACGTGGAAACGCTCGCCACCATCCCATACATCATCAAGAACGGTGCAGAGTGGTACAGGCAGTACGGGCGGCCGGACAATACGAAAAGCATCGGTACGAAGCTCTTCTCGGTGTGCGGCAACATCACGCGCCCGGGCAACTACGAGGTAGCGCTGGGATTTCCCTTCAAGGATTTTCTGTACGACCTCTGCGGCGGACCGCTGGCCGGTCGTGAGATCAAGGCGGTCATTCCGGGTGGCTCCTCCGTGCCCATCCTTACCCGGGAGGAAGCGGAGGGCGCCGTCATGGACTACGAAGGGTTCGTGGCCGCTGGTACCATGCTCGGCTCCGGCGGCGTGATCGTGTTTGATGATCGTCAGGACATGGTGCGGCAGATTGCGCGCCTGACGCGCTTCTATGCGCACGAGAGCTGCGCCCAGTGCTCGCAGTGCCGTGAAGGCACGGCCTGGATCACGCGTATCATGGAGCGGATCCGCGATGGCGACGGTACCACCGAAGACCTGGATACGCTCGTGTCGATTTCCGAGGGGATGAGCGGCAAGACCATCTGCGTGCTGAGTGACTCATGTGCGACGCCGGTCATGTCAGGGCTCAAGAAATTCCGCCACGAGTTCGAGGCGAAGATCGCGGCGAATCGCTCGATGGTCACCGTTGCCGGGGCGCTCCGCGCCTCAGCGGCCTGAGGACGCGATGGCCGACGTGAAAACGATCTCACTGCAGATCGAAGGTCGCCCGATACAGGTGCCGGAGGGGATGTCCATTCTGGAAGCGGCCAAGACGGCAGGCGTGCTCATTCCGCACTACTGCTACCATCCCGGACTTCCGGTAGCTGGCGTCTGCCGCATGTGTCTCGTGGAAGTCGAAAAGATGCCGAAGCTCGCACCGGCGTGTGCGACGACGGCGATGGAAGGGCAGGTGGTACACGTACATTCACCCAAGGCACTCGAAGCACGGAAGGGCGTGCTCGAATTCCTGCTCATCAATCATCCACTCGATTGCCCCATCTGCGATCAGTCCGGCGAGTGTGAGCTGCAGGACTACACGTTCGCCGAAGGACGCGCGGATTCGCGCTACCGCGAGCCCAAGCGCTTCAACCCGGTGGAGGACTTCGGCGGCGATGTGCTGTACGTGCCGAATCGCTGCATCCTGTGCACGCGGTGCGTGCGGTTCATGGACGACGTCGCACACGAGCCGGTTCTCAATGTGTCCGAGCGCGGCGATCGCGCCTTCATCGGCAAGGCGGAAGGAGAAGACCTCACCAATCCGTGGGCCGGCAACGTGGTGGATCTATGCCCGGTTGGCGCACTGTTGTCCAAGGATTTTCTGAACAAGGCACGCGCGTGGGAGTTGGATCGCGCGCCCACGGTGTGCACCGGATGCAGCCAGGGGTGCAACGCGGTGGCGGAAACGCGTGACAACGTGGTAGTGCGCATGCGACCCCGCCCGAATGACGCCGTGAACCAGTACTACCTGTGCGACGTGGGGCGAATGGGGTATCGCGAGTTCAATCGCCGCGATCGCGCCGATCAGCCGCTCGTTCGCACAACAGCGGGTTTGGTAATTTCCGAATGGGAAGTGGCCATTCAGAGCGCAATGGCGCTGATGGCCGGAAAGCGACTCACGGTACTCGCATCGCCGAATCTGTCAAATGAATCGCTGTTCCTTCTTGCGCGTATCATCACGCACGTTCACGGGGCTGGCGTCTTTCGGGTAGCGCGTGGCGCGGCGGCTCCGCTCCCGGGCGTCGAGGACCTGGCGCTCCGCGAAGAGCGCGCGGCCAACGCCACGGCAGCACGATTGCTTGGCTTTCGCGAATCGACTACCCTTGGTGCTGCGCTCAAGTCGGGCGATGCGCTGCTGGTGGTTGGCGACGGGCTCGACGACATGGACACGTCGGAGATCGACGGCGCATCTGTCATCGTATACATCGGTACCGCGTTGCCGACAGTGCTCGAGGCGCGTGCTGCCGTGGTGCTGCCGGCCACGAACATCCTCGAGGAAGAGGGGACGCTCACGAATTTGCGGGGACGGGTGCAGCGCTTCCTGCAGGCGAAGGCGGCACCGGGTGTGGCGCGTCCTACCTGGTACATTCTGGCCGATTTGCTGGCGGCCGTTGGCGGGACCGGGCAGTTCTACCTTCCCTCGGACGTGTTTGAGGCGCTCGCGGCGACGCACGCATCCTTCGCTGACATGTCGTACGATGCGCTCGGCATGCGCGGCATGCCTGTACGTGAGGGCGCGCCGTTGCGCAGCGCCGAGGCGGCCCGCTGATGGTGTCTGCGCTCTCGGCGTCGGGCATGCAGCCGCTCTTGTCGGCGGTCGGATGGAACGCATTGTTCCCGCGCGCCAATCCGCAGGAAATCCCGGCGGCCATCGGCACGTTCGTGCTCGCCAGCGTCATCAAGATTCTCGTGGTGTTCGTGGTGTATCTGGTCGGTGTCGCGCTGCTTACCCTTGCCGAACGAAAGGTTGCCGCATGGTTCCAGGATCGCCGAGGCCCGAACCGCGCCGGTCCTGGTGGCCTCCTGCAGCCGGTCGCTGACGGACTCAAGAATTTCATGAAGGAAGAGACCAATCCGGCACAGGCTGATCAGACGCTGTTCCTGATCGCACCGGCGTTGGCGTTCATTCCTGCGATGCTCACCTGGGCGGTTTTGCCGCTGGCGGCACCGCTCCCGACGCCGTGGGGGCTGATCGACATGGCCGTTGCACCGTTGCCGGTTGGCTTCCTCTTCATCCTCGCGATCTCGTCGCTCGGCGTGTACGGCATCGTGCTCGCCGGCTGGTCGTCAAACAACAAGTACGCGCTCCTGGGGGGACTTCGATCGAGCGCGCAGATGATTTCGTACGAGATCGCGATGGGGATGTCCACCATTCCCGTCATTCTGCTCGCGGGGAATGTCTCACTGACCGCGATCGTGCAGCAGCAGTCGAACATGGGCTGGAATGTGCTGTCGTTAACCGTCGCGTGGTTCACGTTTCTCGTCGCCGCCTTCGCAGAGACCAACCGCTTACCGTTCGACTTGCCGGAAGCCGAGTCGGAGCTCGTCGCGGGTTATCATACCGAGTACAGCGGCATGAAGTTCTCCATGTTCTTCATTGCCGAATATGCGAACATGGCCACGGTGAGCGGACTCACCGCCACGTTATTCTTCGGTGGTTGGGACATTCCTTTCACCCCGTGGGACAACGTTGCGCCGTTCACCGTGCTCAAGACGCTCTCCACGCTGGCCATGTTCGCCGCCAAAACCGGCTTCTTCCTGTTCGTCTTCATGTGGGTGCGCTGGACCGTTCCGCGCTTCCGCTACGATCAGCTCATGTCACTGGGGTGGAGCGTGATGCTCCCGGTAGCGCTCGGTTATATCATCGTGATTGCGGCGGCCACGCTCGGTCTCGATGCGCTCGGTATGTCTCGGGGCCCGATGTTCTCGCTTGCCCTGCTGGCGATGAATGTCGTGATCATCGCGATCCTGCTGGCATGGCTGGATCGCGGAAAGCTCATCAGCCCGTCGAGTGCGCGCGTTGCGCCAACCGATCTCGCGCGCCTGCGCGCCCGCGGACTGGATCTGTCGCGGACGCGTCTGGCGGCGGAGCAGCCTGTCCGCGTCACCTCGCCGACGTTGACGGCCGACACACTCCCGACGCCATCGATCACTGAGGGACGCGACGGATGACCATTGGCGTGAAGGTCATGCATCGGCCACTCGAGCGCGTGAGCTACGTTCGCGCGACGCTGCGCGGCATGGTGACGACGCTCAAGCATCTCGTCGACCCGCACAAGGTCACGATGCAGTATCCCGAGACGAAGTGGGATCTGTCCCCGCGCTGGCGTGGCACGCACCGGATGCTCACCACGGAGGACGGCAAGGCGAAGTGCGTCGCCTGCGGACTCTGTCCCACGGTCTGTCCGGCAAACTGCATCAAGCTTACGCCTGGCGAGGATGAGCACGGTAACCGTTATCCGCTCGTCTTCGAGATCGATGAATTCCGCTGCATTTTCTGCGGCTACTGCCAGGAAGTCTGTCCCGAGGAAGCGATTCATTTAGGGCGGCACTATGAGAACGCCGAGTTCGACCGGGCGTCGTTTGTCTACGATCTGGAACGACTCATGGCGCAGACGCACCCGGTGAGCGAGTTGTGGGACCCCGCCGACCCGAAGGGCGAATGAACGGCTTCTACCAATTTCAGTTCTACCTGTTTTCGCTGCTCGCCATCGCATCGGCACTGCTGTTCGTAACAAGGAAAAATCCCGTGCCGGCCGCGCTGTGGTTGGTGAACGTCATGTTCGCGCTTGCCGGTCTGTACGTCATGTTGGACGCGCCCTTCGTTGGCGTCATTCAGGTGCTGGTGTACGCGGGCGCGATCATGGTGGTGTTCGTGTTCGTGGTCATGCTCCTCAACCTGGGTCGTGCGGAGATTTCCGATATCCGTTCGCTGGGCGCCCGCCTCGGCGCTGGGGTCGTTGGTCTCGCCTTGGTGGCGAACCTGCTGGTCGTGCAGCGCCAGCACCTGCCGCGCGTTTCCCTCGATCCTCCGGCTGACAATGCGGTGCTGCCCGTGGCAAAGTCGCTCTTTACGGATTATCTCGTGGCCTTCGAGTTAACGAGCCTCGTCCTGCTCGTCGCCGTGGTCGGCGCGGTGTTGCTGGCCAAGAAGCGGGTGCGCGCATGATCGCCGAGGCCCTGATCGTTTCGGCGATCCTGTTCGCCATCGGAGTGGTCGGTGTGCTGACGCGTCAGAACGCGATTATTCTCTTCATGTGTGCCGAGCTGATGCTGAACGCGGTAAACCTGAGCTTTATCGCGCTCGCAAAGCTCCATGGTGTCACCGGACACGTATTCGTGATCATGGTCATGAGCATCGCGGCGGCGGAAGCGGCGGTCGGGTTGGCCATCATTATCTCCGTGGTCCGTCATTTCGGCACCGTGAATCTCTCCTCGCTCCGGCTGCTCCGCGGATGATGCCGAGCATTGCTCCCTCATTTCTGCTCGCGCTGGCGCAGTCTGCCACGACCAGCGGTACCGATCGGCATCCGTTGGCCGGCAGCATAGCCGGACTGATGTGGTTGTTGCCCGTACTGCCGCTGCTGGGCGCGGTCATTAACGGCAGCGTCGCCATCACGTCGCGATCGCGTGGACTACGCGGCGGCGTGGCGGAGCCGACCACCGCCGGCAACCTTCTGGTGTCGATCGTGGGTCCGGGGGTCGTGATCGCGGCGTTCGCGCTCGCGCTGGCAATGTTCATGGCGATGATCGGGGCCGGTGACTTACCCACGCCTTTCATCGCGCGTTTTGCCAGTTGGATGATGGTCGGCACACTGGTGATCGATTGGGCGTTTCAGCTCGATCAGCTCTCGATGTTAATGGTGCTGGTGATCACGGGCGTGGGTTCGCTCATTCACGTTTTCTCCATCGGCTACATGCGTGCCGATCCGGGATATGCGCGGTATTTCGCGTACCTCAACCTGTTCGTGGCCTTCATGCTGGTGTTAGTGCTCGGCTCCAGCTATCCCGTGCTGTTCGTGGGTTGGGAAGGCGTGGGGCTGGCGTCGTACCTCCTGATCGGCTTCTGGTTCGACGGGAAGGCCAACGCCAATGCGGGCAAGAAAGCGTTCATCGTGAATCGCGTCGGGGATTTCGGCTTTCTGGTGGCGATGTTTCTTATCTGGGTCACCACCGAACGGCTCGATTTCGTCGGCGCGCATGCGACGTTGGGCGGCATGGCCGGCACGTCTGTCGTGTTGGCCATTGCGCTATTTCTGTTCGTGGGTTGCGTCGGGAAAAGTGCCCAGCTGCCGCTCTATATCTGGCTCCCCGATGCCATGGCGGGCCCCACGCCCGTCTCTGCGCTCATTCATGCGGCGACCATGGTCACCGCCGGGGTGTATCTCGTGGCGCGCGCGGCACCGATCTTTTCCGGCGCCCCCGAGGCTTCGCTGCTGGTTACCGCCATTGGCGCGCTGACGGCCATCTTCGCGGCGAGCATCGCGCTCAGGCAATGGGACATCAAGAAGGTCCTGGCGTACTCGACGGTTTCGCAGTTGGGCTACATGTTCGTCGCCGTGGGCAGTGGCGCGTACGCGGCCGGCGTCTTCCACCTGGTGACACACGCCTTCTTCAAGGCGCTGCTGTTTCTTGGGGCGGGCTCGGTCATCCATGCGCTCCAGCACGCGTATCATCACACGCACCGTGACGCGGATCCTCAGGACATGCGCAACATGGGCGGGCTCGCGCGATTCATGCCGGCCACTGCGGTGGCGATGACCATCGCCACGTTGGCCATCGCCGGCGTCCCCCCGCTTGCCGGGTTTTTTTCCAAGGATGAAATCCTCGCCGGCGTCTTCACGCGTGCACAGGGTTCGCCGCTCGCGAACGCGTCGCTGCTCGGCATTCCGGGGAGCACGCTGTTGTACGGTGCCTATGGGCTGGGCGTGATCACCGCCGTGCTCACCGCGATCTATATGACGCGCCTCCTGCTCCTCACGTTCTTCGGCGCCAACCGCACGGGCGACACGGAGACGTCTGCGCTGCACGAGGCACCGGCCATCATGACCGCGCCCGTGCTCGCGCTGGGCATGCTCACGTTGGTGGGCGGCTGGCTCAATCTGCCCGCGCTGCTGCCACTCGGCCCGGTCGGTGTCCTCGAAGATTGGCTGGCGCCGGTGACGGCACCGAGCGCGCTCCGCCTGACCGGTACCGGTCATTTGGACCACGCCACGGAACTGATGCTGGTCGCCATCGCCGTCGGCGTGGCGCTCGCGGGTATCCTGTTCGCTTGGTTCCGCTATCGCGCGCAGGTGACGAACAAGGTCGACTCTCCTGTCGACACCTCCGTGCTGGCGCGGGCCTTCCATATCGACCGCTTCGTCGATGCATTTGTCGTGCGACCCATGAACGCCTTCGCGAGTGTGCTGCTGGCGCGCGGGGTCGATGTGGGCGTCGAGCGCTTTTTCAGTGCCTCGGGTCGATTGTTATCCCGATCAGCGGAATTCGTGGGGACCCGGATCCAGGACGGGGACGTCGGCAAGTATGCGTGGCTCCTCGCGGCGGGCGCGCTGGCGCTGCTCGCGGCCCTTACGCTGAGCTGACCGATGCGCGATTTCCTTCTTTCTCTGGGCGTGGCGCAGTGGGTATTGCCCGCGATGTTGCTCTGGCCCGTGCTCGCGGCTGTCGTGGTGCGTTTCGGTGGACGTGACATTTCGCGAAATGAAAGCGAAGCCGAAGCGCCGAGCGGTGGCCCCGATGCACGCGTGCTCACGCTGGCTGCACTGTTCGTCGAGGCGCTGCTCAGCCTCGCGCTCTGGGGGGTCTACGATCCGGCGGTGCGAGGGTGGCAGGCCAGCGTCGACTGGCCGTGGCTCAGTGACATTGGCGCCCGCTTCAGCGTTGGTGTGGACGGTATCTCGCTGCCAATGGTGGTGATGACGGCGCTGCTCATGCCGGCGGCGCTGCTTGGTTCATGGAACAATGTGCGGCTGCGGACGCCAGCCTTCGGCGCGTTTGTGCTGCTGCTTACCACCGGGTTGGTCGGCGTCTTTGTCTCACTCGATCTCCTGCTGTTCTATCTGGCGTGGGAGTTGATGCTGATCCCCACATACTTTCTCGTGGGCGTGTGGGGGGCAGCGGAGCAGTCGCGTGCCAGCCTGCGGTACGTGCTGTTCACACTGGTCGGTTCGCTGCTCATGCTGGTGGCGATCGCCGCGCTGTGGAATCTGGGCGGTGGCACGACCTTCCATCTCGACGATCTGCGCCGCGTGACGCTCACGCCGCGCACGCAGTTCCTGATGTTCGGCGCATTCTTCCTGGCTTTCGGCGTGAAGTCGGCGCTGGTGCCGTTCCACACCTGGCTGCCTGATGCGCAGGGCGCCGCACCCACGCTGGTGGCGGTGACGCTCGGCCTCAAGGTGGGCGCCTACGCCGTTCTCCGATTCGCCATTCCGCTTTTTCCGGCGGCGGCGGCGCACGAGACGATCCGCACCGTCATCCTCGTCCTGTCGCTCATAGCGATCGTCTACGGCGCTCTGCTGGCACTGGCCCAGCGTGACATGAAGCGCATGGTGTCGTACAGCTCCATCAGTCACCTCGGCTTCATCATGCTTGGCTGCTTCGCCCTCACGCAGCAAAGCGTGCAGGGAGCGGTGATCAGCATCGTGAACAGCGGCATCACCACCAGCGCGCTCTTCCTTCTGGTCGGTATGCTCGAGGATCGGCGTGGCACGACAGACATGGCGGCCTTTGGCGGTATCGCGCGGGTCGTACCGGTCTTTGCCGTCATGCTCACGCTCGTGATGCTCTCCACAATCGGATTGCCCGGCACCAACGGTTTCATCGGCGAGTTCCTGGTGCTCATCGGCACGTATGCGGAGCGACCCGTCATGGCCGTCATCGCCACGAGTGGGGTCGTCTTCGCTGCGATGTACGGACTGCG
Organism: Gemmatimonadales bacterium; assembly: GCA_038250435.1. GTDB lineage: Bacteria > Gemmatimonadota > Gemmatimonadetes > Gemmatimonadales > Gemmatimonadaceae > Gemmatimonas. Next base: position 419,794 of record JBBSCJ010000001.1, read on the forward strand.
CGCGCTGCAGCGGATCCTCTTCGACACGCTCGACGAGCCGGCCAATCGGACGCTCACGGACCTCACCTCTCGCGAACGGTTGGTCATGTCGGGTTTTGCCGTGGCAATTCTCTACCTCGGCTTTGCACCGCAAGCGATCTTGCAACGCGCTGCGCGTGCATCGCAGGATGTCATCGAGGCGGTACGCTTCAGTCCGAACGCGGCGGTGATCCTGCCATCAGTCTCAGAGGCTCCCTGACCATGGGTGGCGTAATTCAATCGGGTCAACTGTTCCGCGCCCTGGCGCCGGAATTGTTGATGTCGGCCGGAGCGCTGGTGATGTTGCTGGCCAGCGTATGGAATCCACAGCGGAACTCTCCGGGCGTTGCGGAGGGCGCCGAGAAGACTTCCACACTGGTGCGCTTCGGGATCGTTCTGTGCGCGATCACGGCGGTGGTGGTGATCATCGCGTGGGGCGATTCGGTAAGTGGCACGGACGATCTGCGTATCGCCGGCGACGGCTTCCGTTGGGCCATCGATCTCGTGGTCCTGCTCGGAACCGCGCTCTCGCTCGTCCTCGTCGAGGCAGATCATCAGCGCAGCGGCGCGTACAGCCCGGAGGTTCCGGTGCTCATGTTGCTCGCGGCCGTGGGCATGATGGTGCTCGCGGCCGCGCGGGACATGATGTTTGTCTTCATCGGAATCGAGTTGATGTCGCTGGCCGTGTATGTGCTGGCGGGGGTGAATCGGCGGAGCGGCCGTGGCGCCGAAGCATCGGTGAAATATTTTCTGCTGGGTTCGGTGAGCACGGGGTTCCTGCTGTACGGCATGGCACTCATCTTCGGCGCCACCGGTAGCACGCGCCTCGCGGGCATCGGCACGTGGGTGGCGGCCAATCCGGCCCTCGGCCCGATGTTCATCGTGGGTATCGCGCTGCTGCTCGTCGGCTTCGCCTTCAAAGTGGCGGCGGCGCCGTTTCATCTCTGGACGCCAGACGTGTATGACGGCGCGCCGCTGCCGGTGACGGCGTTCATGGCCGCCGTCGTCAAGACGGCCGCATTCGCGTCGTTCGGGCGCGTGATGTTGGAGGCCTTTGTTGGCGCTGCACCACGCTGGCATTCGGCCGTGTGGTGGTTGGCCGTAGCGACGATGGTCGTCGGAAATGTCCTCGCGCTCTCGCAGCGCAACCTCGTGCGCATGCTCGCCTACTCCAGTATCGCGCATACGGGGTACCTGCTGGTGGCCATCGTGGTCGCCTCGACGGCGGGCACGACGGCGGTGGTGTTTTACACAGTGTCCTACACCCTCGCAACTATGGGCGCCTTCGGTGTGCTGATCATTGTCGGTGCCGGACGCGATCGAGCCGTTACGCTCGATGATCTGGCCGGTCTCTGGATCGTGCGCCCATGGATGGCCACGGCAATGGCGGTATACGTGCTCGCTTTTCTGGGTATGCCGCTCGTTGGGGGCATGGGCTTCTTTGCCAAGTGGTACATTCTGCAGGCCGCACTGCAGGCTCCCGCGCCTCAGACGGTACTGGCCGTGGTGCTCGTTCTCACGAGCGTCGTCTCGGCCGCGTACTATTTACTCGTGATCTCCACAATGTTCATGCGCCCGCCAGTGGAAGGACACGCGTTGCCATGGGTCTCACCCATGGCCCAGTCGCTCATCGCCGGTACAACGCTGGCGTTGCTGATCCTCGGCCTGTACCCCACGCCAGTGATTCGGATGGCGCGTCGCGCGCTCCCGACGATAGAAACCGACCGAACGCCCGCACCCCAGCCGTCGGCCGGTCGACGGTTGCAAGCCGCTACGACTGCAAGGTGATCATTCCTGTGAGCGCATTCCGCCTACGTCTCTCCCCATTTCCGGCATGACCATCAGCGCGACCATCTTTCGTCAGTACGACGTGCGCGGTATCGTGGGCGAGGACCTCACCACGGAGGTCGCGTACGGTCTCGGACGCGGATACGCGGCATATCTGACGTCACGATCGATTGTCGGAGCCGTCGCGGTCGGCCGTGACAATCGCCCCAGCGGAGACGCCCTTCGCGATGCGCTGGTGCGCGGGCTTACGGAGAGTGGCGTGAACGTCGTGGACGTGGGCGTCGTGCCGACCCCGTTGCTCTACTGGGCGCTGCACCATGAAGACGTGGTGGGAGGCATCCAGATCACCGGATCGCACAATCCTGCCGAGTACAACGGTTTCAAGATGTGCGTGGGTACCGGATCGCTGCACGGTGAGGCGATCCAGAAGCTGTACGCGCTCATCGTGGGAGGGGAGTTCGCGTCGGGCTCGGGCACCGTGCGGCATGTCGCGGTGATCGACCGGTATGTCCGGGACATCGTGCAGCGCATCGGCCGTCTCACGCGCGCGGACGGCTCGCGGCTGCGGGTGGTGTACGATTGCGGCAATGGCGCAGGCGCACTGGTGGCACCGCAGCTCATGGAGGCCCTGGGCATCGAGGCGATCGGCCTGTTCACCGAGAGCGACGGCACCTTTCCCAACCATCATCCCGATCCCACGGTCCCGGAGAATCTCGAGGACTGCATCGCGGCCGTGAAAGCGACCGGCGCAGAGATCGGCGTGGCGTTCGACGGCGACGCCGACCGTCTCGGCGTCGTCGATGGCAACGGCACGATCATCTGGGGTGATCACATCCTGATTCTGTATGCGCGGGACGTACTCGCGCGCACCGGTCGCGGACAGCCGATCATTTTCGATGTGAAGTGCTCGCAAGCGTTATCCGACGGCATCGAGCAGGCGGGAGGGGTGCCGGTGATGTGGAAGACCGGACACTCCCTCATCAAGGACAAGATGCAGGCGATGCGCGCACCGATCGCCGGCGAGATGTCCGGACATATGTTCTTCGCGGAAGGCTTTTATGGCCATGACGACGCACTCTATGCGGCCGCACGGCTGCTGCGGATCATTGCCGATTCCGGCCAGCGGGTGCACGAGTTGCTGGCTGACGTACCGCCGTTCTTTTCTACTCCCGAGATTCGCATCGATACGGAAGAGTCGCTCAAGTTCGATCTCATCGCCAGAGCGTCCGCGCACTTCAAGGCGCTCCACGACGTGATCGATGTGGACGGCGTGCGCGTGCTGTTCGGCGATGGCTGGGGACTGCTGCGGGCGTCCAATACCCAGCCGGTGATTGTCGCGCGATTCGAAGCGTCGACGCCCGAGCGCCTCGAGGCCATCCGGTCGGAGATGGAAGGATGGCTCCGCTTGCAGGGGGTCGCGCTCTGAATCCCGAGAGGAGCTCCTGACGATGGGCGCGCGCGGCTGGCTTCTGAGTGGTCTCGCGATCGCTGCCGGGTTCCTCCTTGTGGGGCGTGCGGTCACGTCGCTCGTCGCCGATCTCGCCTGGTTCACGGCGATGGACGCACCCGGTCTCTTCTGGGAGCGCGTGATCGATTCGGTGATCTTGCAGGGCGGGGCATGGATGCTCGGCTCGGTCTTCGCTTTCGTCAACCTGCATGCCGTGCGACGCACCATTATCGCGGTGGCGGTGCCGTCACGCGTGGCGAACATCGAGCTCACGGCGATGGTCTCCGGACGGCGGCTGTTGTGGGTAGTCCTTGTCCTGTCGCTGCTCGTTGGCGCCGTGCTCGCGACCCCGCTGACCAACTGGACTGATCTGGCGCTGGTACGTCACGGATTACCGTTTGGTGAGATCGAAGGGATCCTGAATCGGGATCTCGGCTTTTACGTCTACTGGTTGCCGCTCGAGGAAACGCTGTACCTGTGGACGCTCGTCGCAGTCGTCTCCATCACGGCGCTCGTCGTGGTGCTGTACGCGCTTACGCGCAGTTTACGCGTGGAGGGACGGCGGATCACGGCGTCCACCCATGTGCGTCGCCACCTCACCGCACTGGGATCGCTGGTGCTGTTGCTGCTGGCGTGGAGCTATCGGCTCGACGCCTTCGATCTGCTGCAGTACGGCAGTGGGCCCGACGGGCTGTTCATGCGGGTTGACCATCGGGTCACACTGCACGTCGACTTTGTGCTGTCGATCGGCAGCGCGCTCGCCGCCCTGCTCATTCTACGCGCCGGCTGGATGGGGCAGTTGCGTCTCGCGTTCATCACGCTGAGCGTGGTCCTCGTGGCGGCGCTCGGACTTCGCCACGCGGCGCCCGCGCTCCTGGCGCGCGGCAGCGTGCTTGGTGATCCCGCGCGCCGCGATGCGGATTACGTCGCCATGCGCACTCTCGTAAGTCGCCGCGCCTTCGAAGTCGATGGCATCCGCATCGTGCACGCAGACAGTGCTTCCGGTACCCGCTTGCGCCTGAACAGCGCTCGCGTGGCCCAACGACAGGCGCTTTGGGATCGCGCCATGCTGGGTGTGCCGGCGACAGCCCGCGCGCCGGCCTCATCGATCGCGACAGTTGCGACGACATCACCGGCACCAGGGTCGGTGAGCGACAACGTCACACCGGGGTGGAGTATCATCGATGGGCGTCCGCATGCGGTGCGCATGCGTCGTACGATCGACGCGCGGGATGCGTGGGAGCCGTTCGTCGTCGATCTGACCCGTTCGGAGCTGCGAGAACGTCGCCTGCGGCTCGGCGGCGTTGACGCGCTGAGTGCCGATGAGCTGGACGTGTCGGACGGTGCGAACGAGCCGTTGGTTGCTCCCGGGTTGTCCGGTTATCGTCTGATCGATGCCTCGCGCGATCCCGCCATCGGCGGCGCGCCCGTCTCGTCGTGGCGGGCGCGGGTGGCGCACGCGTGGGCGTTGCGCGATCCCTCACTGCTCGCCGCCGACACGCTGTATGACGGCAGCACGCTCATCGTGACGCACCGTGATGTGCGGGAGCGGGTGCAGAGACTGGCACCCGTCTTCGCGCACGGTTCCGAGATCCAGCCGCTCGTCCACAACGGACGTTTGTATTGGACGCTGCATTTGTACAGCGCGTCCGATCGATACCCGCTGAGCCAGCGATGGCAGTTCTCCGACGGGATCTATAGCTATTTCCGTCTGGCCGCGACGGCGGTCGTAAGCGCGCACACGGGCCGGGTCTTGCTGGTCCCGGCCCATCGCCCCGATGCGCTCACACGCAGCTGGATGGCGCGCGTCCCCACGTTGTTCAACGGCGGGGATGGCGCGCGTGACTTGCTCCCGCAGGCGCTCATCGCACAGCTACCGCCGGCCACCGACAAGGCCATTGCCCAGATTCGCACCTTCGCTCGGTACGGATCCCGAGTGGAAGGGGCCATCCTTCGGCACCTCCCTGACAGCGCGTTGATCGGCGGCCCTCCGGCACCCCATCTGATCGGCGTCACCGACAGTCTTGCGCTCGCGTGGAGTGTGCCGTTGCTCGACGTCGGTGATCAGCTTGACGGCGTCATCACCGCCACCGGTGGGATGGAGCGCGCGACATGGTGGGACCCCACGGTTGCCCCGCGTCAACGCTGGAGCGCGATGGCCGAACGCCTGACCGGCGCGCTCGACAGCGTGCGTGCGGACAACGCCGGCGTTCCAGGTCGGGAGCCGAGAATGCGTCCGGGACGGCTGCAGGTGATCGCGTCGGACCAAGGAACATTGCTTTTCGGCAGTTTGCAGTGGAGCCGCGGTGACGGCGGCATCAGTCTCCCGCTGATCGGCGTAACGGACGGCACCCGGGTCGGCATCGGGACGACGCTGGATGGTGCGATGGCGGCTCTCGGAGGTTCCGGCCGCACACGCCTTCGCCCACTGACACCGCTGCCTCTAGAGCCACCGGATGCCTTGGCTGGCCGGTTGTATGAAGTGATGCGACAGGCGCTGGCCCGGGGAGACTGGGTTCGCTTTGGCGGCGCCTTCGATAGCCTCGGGCGAGTACTGAGGAGACCGCCGCCGTAGTTGCGGCCGTGTACCGCACCGACGGTTCACGGTGGGGTGCACGTACGGACGCGCCTGCTGCCAGCATCGTGCTGGCGCAACGCACGGCCCTTAGACAGTGAACTGCAGTTATTCCCCGATTCGGAGAACGCGTGAATTTACACGAGTATCAGGCGAAAGAGCTGTTGCGAGCGGCCGGTGTGCCGATACCGCCCGGCGAGATCGCCACGACGCCGGAACAGGCAGAGGCGCTGGCGACCAAATACGGTACGGCGGTCATGGTAAAGGCCCAGGTGCACGCCGGTGGTCGCGGCAAGGCGGGTGGCGTGAAGTTCTGTCCGACGCCGGCAGTGGCGAAGGAAAAAGCCACCGCCATCCTGGGCATGACGATCAAGGAGCTCACCGTCGAGAAGGTGCTCGTTACCGTCGCTGCCGATATCGATTCGGAAGCGTATGTCGGCATCATCGTGGATCGTGCCACCAAGAAGCCTGTCTTCATGGTCAGTGCCGCAGGCGGCATCGATATCGAAGAAGTGGCCGCGACGACGCCGGACAAGATCCTGTATCATCCGGTGGACACGCGGTACGGACTGCTGCCGTTCGAAGCGATGCGCCTGGGCTTTTTTCTGTATGCCGACGTGAAGCTGGCGCGTCAGGCGTCGAAGATCATGCAGCAGCTGTATGTGGCGTTCATGAACGCCGGCTGCTCGCTCGCGGAGATCAACCCGCTCGTGTTGACCCCTGCGGGTGAGCTGATCGCGGTGGATGGCAAGATGGTGATCGACGACAACGAACTCGATCGACGTCCTGAAATTGCGGCGCTGCGCGATGAATCCTCGGAAGCCCCGAGCGAAGTTGAAGCCCGCAACGCCAACCTCACGTTTATCAAGCTTGACGGCAACGTCGGCTGCGTCGTGAACGGCGCCGGACTCGCGATGGCCACGATGGACCTCGTGAAGTATTACGGAGGCGACCCGGCCAACTTCCTCGACATCGGTGGTTCGTCGAATCCGGAGAAGGTGGTGAACGCGCTGCGTATCATCACGTCCGATCCGAATGTGAAGTGCATTCTGTTCAACATCTTCGGCGGCATCACGCGAACCGACGATGTGGCCAACGGCATCGTGACGGCGACCCGGGCCAATCCGCTCAAGGTGCCCATCGTGATTCGTCTCACCGGGACCAATGAGGAAATCGCCGTGAAGATCCTGCAGGACAACGGCTTCTCCGCCTCCAACGATATGGATGCCGCCGTGCAACGTGCCGTCGAACTGGCCACGACCGGAGCTGCCGCGTGAGCATATTCATCGACAACGACACGAAGCTGCTGGTGCAGGGGATCACGGGACGCGACGGCTCGTTCCACGCCAGGCAGATGATCGAGTACGGCACGAAGGTCGTGGCCGGTGTGACGCCCGGAAAGGGCGGGCAGACGTTTGAAGGCACGGTGCCGATCTTCGATACGGTGTACGACGCCGTGCAGGCGACCGGCGCGAATACCTCGGTGATCTATGTGCCGCCGATGTTCGCGGCGGATGCAATCATGGAAGCGGCCGCCGCCGGCGTAAAGCTGATTGTGTGCATTACGGAAGGGGTACCGGTGCTCGACATGACGACGGTCTACCCGTACGTACAGGAACACGGGGCGCGTCTCATCGGCCCGAACTGCCCGGGACTCATCACCCCGGGCCAGTCGAAGGTCGGCATCATCCCCGGCCGCATCTGCATGCCGGGAAACGTAGGCGTCGTCAGCCGATCCGGCACGCTCACTTACGAGATCGTCAACCAGCTGACGAAGGCCGGCATCGGCCAGAGTTCGTGCGTCGGCATCGGCGGTGATCCGATCAACGGCACCAACTTCATCGACTGCCTCGCCGCCTTCGAGGCCGATCCGCAAACGAACGCGATTGCGATGATGGGTGAGATCGGTGGAACTGATGAGCAGGAAGCCGCCGCCTTCATCAAGGCGCACATGAAGAAGCCGGTCGTCGGCTTCATCGCCGGCCAGACGGCACCGCCGGGTCGCCGCATGGGCCACGCGGGTGCGATCATCTCCGGCTCGGAGGGCACGGCCGCCGAGAAGATCGAGTCGTTCAAGGCTGCCGGTATGGGCGTCGCCACCCGTCCGGTCGACTTTGTCGACTTGATCAAGGCCCGCCTGTAAGCGCTGGCAACTGCCGGTGACCGACCAAGCACACCGTATAATCCGCAGGTTATCCGCGCGTGAACGCGTGCCGGATCTGCGCAGGCATTATCTTCCGCGCGCCGGGGGACTGTCGCCCTCCGGCCGCCTGCCTCGGCCCGGCGCCCCGTGCGCGATAACATGACCCGTCAGGTCCTCTGTGTCGCGACGGAGCAGCCGATCGCGAAGGAGGCGTCCCTGATAATCAACCAAAACGTCGATCGGGTGCCCGTGGTGCAGGAACCGACTGGTCGGTTGCCTCGCGCGCGGGTGCATCGTTTCGCACCGTGATCGGATCCTGACTATGGCTGGTCGTCGCACTCTTACTATCATCAAGCCCGACGCCTTCGCAAACGGCAAGGCCGGACGCATCATCGCCCTCCTCGAGACGGCGGGCTTCACCATTCGGGCGGCGCGCGTCATGCACCTGAGCAAGGCGCAGGCCGGCGACTTCTACGGCGTGCACCGTGAACGGGGCTTTTTCGGAGAGCTCGTGGACTTCATGACGAGCGGTCCGTGCATGCCGCTCGTACTCGAGCGCGACGACGCGGTCGCCACGCTGCGCACTGTGATCGGCGCGACCGACCCGGCCGAAGCGGCGGAAGGCACGGTGCGCCAGCTGTACGCCGAGTCGAAGGGGCGGAACGCCATTCACGCTTCCGATTCCGACGAAAATGCGACCATTGAGGCGAGCTTCTTCTTTGCCGCGTGCGACGTTCCGGGCAGCTGAGCCAGGCATACGTCTAACTCCGCGTCGGGGCGCAACTTGGCGTCGGTTACGGCGTGTGGGAGGATTCCCGGAGCCCTTGTGCATGCCACGTGGCTGCTCTATGTTACAAGGCTATGCTGTGCTTTGACATCCGGAGTCTTGAGGCTCGTGCGGAACCCGTCGATGGCGTGATCGAGGCGTCGGACTCCGTATGGGAAGCCGCCGACTCTCGCCCGTCCGGAAACGGCGTGCACGTAACCGGTCGGCTTTCTGGAGCCGGACATGCCCGCTTCTACCTGAGCGGGCGGTTTGAAGGAGCTGCGGTAACGGAGTGCAGGCGTTGCCTGACCGAAGTTACCGTGGCAGTAGCTGACGACCTGCATTTGCTCTTCGCGCAATCGGGCATTGATGACGCGGAAGAAGATGATGTCGTTCCGATTTCTGCGGGCGAACGCGAGCTCGATGTACGTCCAGCGGTGCGCGAGGAGTGGCTGTTGGCCGTTCCGGCATTCGCGCTCTGCCGCGAAGACTGCAAAGGGTTGTGCGTCACCTGTGGTATCGATCGTAACACGGGGGATTGCACCTGTCCTCCCGCCACTGATCCCCGTTGGGCCGGGTTGCGCGACGAGCGCATCGCCGACGCCTGACGGATTTTCTTGTCCCGAACGTTCAGGTCAGAGTCCCATGGCCGTACCGAAGCGCCGCACATCCAAGCGGCGGAAGCGCGCCCGCAACACGCACAAAACCGCGCCCGCCATCGTCATCCAGACGTGCCCGCAGTGCGGCACGATGAAGCGTCCGCACCGTGTCTGCGCGGATTGTGGCTTCTACGCCGGTGAGCAGCGAGTAACCGCTCAGGAAGCGTAAACTTGGCGCGCATCGCAGTGGATGCCATGGGGGGGGACTACGCCCCCAGAGCCCCCATCGCGGGCGCCTTGCTTGCTGTTGGAGCGCTCCCGGTGGAGCACCAGGTCGATCTGGTCGGCCGAACAAGCGTCATTCAAGCGGAGCTCGATACCCTCCTGGGTGGCGAGCTCGCCGACCTGCGCGGACTCCGGCACAGACTGGCAATCATCGAAGCCCCCGACGTCATCGAGATGTCGGATCGTCCGTCCGTCGCACTCCGGCGCAAGACCAACAGCTCGATGGTCGTGGGCCTCAAGCGGGTTGCCTCCGGCGAATCCGATTGCTTCATCTCGGCCGGGAACACCGGTGCGCAGATGGCCGCGTCGCTGATGGTGCTCAAGCTGCACACCGGTCTCACGCGCCCCGCGATCGGCACGCTCTTTCCTACGGCATCCCATCCGGTGCTCGTGCTGGACTCCGGGGCCAATGTCGACTGTTCCCCCGAAGAGCTCGTGCAGTTCGCCCGCATCGGTACCGTTTACGCCCGTGCGCTGCTCGGTCGCGAGAATCCGGCAGTCGGCCTGCTCTCCGTGGGCGAAGAGTCGGAAAAAGGCAATGCCGCTGTGAAAGATGCGCACCAGCGCCTGCTCGGCGCAGGGCTCAACTTTCTCGGCAACATCGAGGGGCGGGATATTCCCCGCGGGAAATGCGACCGCGGCGCCATCGATGTGGTGGTGTGCGACGGATTCACTGGTAACGTGTTGCTCAAGTTCTATGAGAGCATCACGCCCATGTTGCTGGGCATGGTTGCGCGCGTGACCGACATCGATCCGCGGAAGGTTGCGCGGGCCCTTACTGAGCTCGATCCGGACGAACAGGGTGGCGCACCGCTGCTCGGCGTGCGCGGCGTCTCGATTATCTCGCACGGCAAATCCTCGCCGCGCGCCATTCAGAATGCCATCACGGTAGCGCTGCGTGCATACGAGTCGGGGATGACCGGGGAGATCGGGCGTCGCCTCGCGGAGTCCATGCCGGCGCGGATCGATGAACTTCCCGGAGCCGTCGCGTGAAACGTCCACACTCGTATATTGCCGGAACCGGCCATGCCGTGCCGAAGCAGATCGTGACGAACGCGGACATCGCGGCGATGGGGATTGATACCAACGACAAGTGGATCATCGAGCGCACAGGCATCCGCCAGCGTCACATCGCGAAAGACGGTGAGTCGATCACCTCGCTCTCCGCCGAGGCGTCTCGTCAAGCAATGGCAAAGGCTGGCGTACAGCCAGGGGAAATCGACGCAATCATCCTCGGAACGGCGTCGCCCGATCATCTGCTTCCTGCCACCGCCGTCGAAGTGCAGCAAGTGCTGGGATGCACCCGCGCAGCGGCGTTCGATGTGGCGGCGGCCTGCTCCGGATGGTTGTATAGCGCGATCGTCGGGGACTCTCTCATCGCGAGCGGTGGTGCGGACACGGTGCTGGTGATCGGTGCGGACAAGCTGAGCACGATCGTCGACTGGACCGATCGGAACACGTGCATTCTTTTCGCGGATGGTGCCGGCGCGACGGTGCTGCGTCGAACGAAGAGCGCCCAAAAGGAAAAGGGCATCCTCTCGTCGTTCATGCGATCGGATGGCGCGCTGGCGGAATTGCTCTGGCGTCCTGCCGGCGGGGCCGCCGAGCCGTATTCGCCGGCAGTGTACGACCAGAGACGACAGTATGTCCGGATGGCAGGACGGGAAGTGTTCAAATACGCCGTACGATCGATGGCCGAGGCGACCGATCGCGCGCTCGACGCGGCACGGATCACGTCGGCCGATGTCGACCTGCTCATTCCGCATCAGGCCAACATCCGCATTATCGAGGCGACGGCCAAGCACGCCGGCATCGGCATGGATCGCGTCTTCGTCAACATCGATCGCTTCGGCAATACGTCTGCGGCGTCGATTCCGATCGCGCTCAACGATGCCATCGAGCAGGGACGAGTAAAGGAGGGTTCGATTGTGCTCTTCGCCGCTTTTGGCGCGGGCTTTACCTGGGGTTCGTTGGTGGTGCGTTTCTGAGCGCCACCACGTTTCCTCTCGCCACAGAGATGGCCATGGAATACGTCCTGCTACTTCCCGGTCAGGGATCGCAGAAAGTCGGGATGGGGAAAGAGCTCTATGAGGCGTTCCCCGCAGCGCGGAGAGCTTTCCAACGGGTCGATGATGCGGTCGGTGCGGCAATCTCGACGCTGGCCTTCGAAGGACCAGCTGATGAACTCACCCGCACGCTCAACGCGCAGCCCGCGCTACTGGCGCACAGTGCGGCAGTGTGGGCCGTCGTCCGTGATGCCATCGGCGGCAACGTGCGCGCGGCGGCCGGCCATTCGCTCGGCGAGTTTTCCGCGCACCATACCGCAGGCACGCTGTCGCTCGAAGACGCGGCGCGAATCGTGCGCCGTCGTGGAACACTCATGTACGAAACCGGAGTCGCGCGTCCCGGTGCCATGGCGGCGGTGCTCGGGGGGCTCGCGCGACCGATCGAGGAGATTTGCGCGGTCGCGACCGCCGAACGCGGACTCGTCGTGCCTGCGAACTACAACAGCGATGAACAGGTGGTCATCTCGGGCGAAGTGGCTGGTGTCGAGCGCGCGATGGAGCTCGCCAAGGAGGCTGGGGCGAAGCGCTGCCTGCCGTTGCCCGTGAGCGGAGCGTTCCATTCACCGCTGATGCGTCCGGCTGTACAGGGGCTCGCTGACGCGTTGCACTCGGCTGCATGGCACGATCCCGCGATGCCCATTGTCGCGAACGTGAACGCGGAGGCGGTGACTACCGCAACGCGCGCCCGTACGCTGCTCATCGAGCAGCTCACCGCGCCGGTGCGGTGGACGAAGGTCATGCGTGAACTGTCTCTGCGTTACCCCGATGCCACCTTCGTGGAAATCGGCACCGGTAGCGTGCTGTCCGGACTGGCGCGTCGGATCGCTCCGTCGGTCAGGACGGCCGCATGCGGTACCGTTGCCGACGTCGAGAAGCTGCTGGAACGCGCGTCACACCACGTCTGAGATCCTATGCCTGACACTGTTGCAACCGCCGGCGACGGCCTTCGCATTGACCTGTCGTCACGGGTCGCTCTCGTCACAGGATCGACGCGCGGCATCGGGCGCGCCATCGCCAGCGCGCTTGCGCGGGCCGGAGCGCGGGTCGCAGTCACCGGACGCGATGTTGCCCGAGCGGAGGCCGTGGCGCAGGAGATTATGACCGAGTGCGGCGTGACCGCGCGCGGCTATGCCGGCGACCTCTCGGACACGGCGCACGCCACCGCGCTGATTGCCGCCGTGGAGCGAGATTTCGGGCAACTCGACATCCTCGTGAACAATGCGGGGCTGACGCGCGACAATCTGATGTTGCGCATCAAGGACGAAGACTGGGACGCCGTTATCAACGCCAATCTTCGTGGCGCCTTCGTTACCTGCCGGGCGGCGGCCCGCGGGATGATGAAGCGACGGTGGGGCCGCATCATCAACGTCGCCAGCGTCGTCGGGCTGACTGGGAACAAGGGACAGGTGAACTACGCGGCGAGCAAGGCCGGACTGATCGGCATGACCAAGTCGATCGCCAGGGAGCTTGCCTCTCGGAACGTACTGGCCAACGTCATCGCTCCCGGCTTCATCGAGACCGACATGACGTCGGCGATGACACCGGAGGCACGCGCGACGCTCGGTGCCGGCATTCCGCTCGAACGCCTCGGAACCCCCGAGGACATCGCGAGCATGGTGGTTGTGCTCGCTTCCGACCTGACCAGCTACGTTACTGGACAGGTTTTTGTTGTAGACGGCGGCATGGTCATGTAACTGCGGCGGGATGGTTTCACGGATCGCGTGGGACACCTTCCCCGCCGCGCTGCGCACTGGCTAAGTTCCCGTCTCTCACTTCTTTAACAACCCAGAGGAACCGTTCTCATGTCGGATCACGCGTCGAAGATCAAGGATATCATCGAAAAGGAGCTCGGAGTCGAGCGCGAGAAGCTCACGCCGGAAGCGCGCTTCATCGAAGACCTCGGCGCCGACTCGCTCGACATTGTCGAACTGGTCATGGAGTTCGAGAAGGAATTCAACATCGACATTCCCGACGAGGATGCCGAGAAGCTGCGTACCGTAGGTGATGCGGTGTCTTACCTCGAGGCGAAGGTCACAGGCTGATGCGTCGTCGGGTCGTCGTTACGGGTCTCGGTGCCGTTACGCCGGTCGGAAACGACGTGGCGACGACCTGGCAGTCTTTGCTTTCCGGTGTGTCCGGTGGCGCAGACATCACGAAGTTCGACGCCACCGAGTACTCGGTCCGCTTTGCGTGCGAGGTCAAGCAGTTCGACCCACTCGCGTACATGGATCGGAAAGAGGCGAAGCGCGCCGATGTCTACTCGCACTATGCCATGGCAGCGTCCATGCAGGCGGTCGCTGATGCGGCAATTACGCCCGGGTCGGTGACGCCGGAGAGCATGGGTGTGATCATTGGCAGCGGGATTGGTGGTATTCGAAGCTTCGAAGACCAGCATGACATATATCGCACCCTTGGGCCCCGCAAGATCTCGCCGTTCTTCATTCCGATGTTCATCGGCGACATCGCGGCCGGGCTCGTGTCGATGCGCCTTCAGGCCAAAGGACCGAATTACGCCACCGTCTCAGCCTGCGCCTCCAGTGCCCATGCGATCGGTGACGCGTTCCGCATCATTCAATACGGAGATGCCGACGTGATGGTGGCGGGTGGCTCAGAGGCGGCGGTCACGCCGATGTCGATCGGTGGCTTTGCGAACATGGGGGCGCTCTCCACGCGCAACGATTCGCCCGCGACCGCGTCGCGTCCGTTCGACCTGGGGCGAGACGGCTTTGTGATGGGTGAGGGTTCGGGCGTCGTCGTGCTCGAGGAGCTTGAGCATGCCCGACGTCGTGGGGTCCGGATCTATGGCGAAGTGATCGGCTATCGGGCAACCGGCGATGCCTATCACCTGACGGGTCAACCCGACGCGCATGAAGGGCTGCAGCGCGCCATGCGCGGTGCCCTGCATGACGCGGGAATCACGCCCACCGATGTCGATTACGTGAATGCCCACGGGACCTCCACGCCACTCAACGACCCGAACGAGTCGAAGGCGATCAAGGCCGTGTTCGGGGATCATGCTCACGTGCTCTCGATCAGCTCTACGAAAGCCGCCACCGGGCATATGCTGGGTGCTGCGGGTTCGGTGGAGTTTATCGCCTGTGCGCTGGCGATGCGCGACAGTATGGTCCCACCCACCATTAATTATGAAGCGCCGGATCCCGAGTGTGATCTCGATTACACGCCCAACACGCCCAAGCCGCGGGCCGTGAACATCGCGATCTCCAACAGCTCCGGCTTCGGTGGTCACAACGCCTCGATAGCACTCCGACGGTGGCACGAGTAGACCGGTTGCGGCGTTGATCGAGGAGAAGGTGTGTGCGAATGGTTCGCGCACCAGCCCGAGTACGCCATGATGCCTGCTCCCATTCCGTTCGACCCTGCGCGTCTGCGCGATCCAGCCCTTCGTCCCATAGGCGAGAAGCTGCGTGTGGGCGTGCGCCTGTCTTTCGAAGACGGCCTGACACTCTTCCGCTCCCCCGATCTTCTCGGGGTGGGCGCGATGGCGGACGCCGCCAATCGCGCGCGCCATGGCGATCTGGTGACGTTCGCGGCCAACCAGCACATCAACCCCACGAACGTCTGCGTCTTGCGCAAGACATGCGTGTTCTGCGGCTACGCGCGGCTCCCCAAGGAAGAAGGCGCCTACCGCTACTCGATCGAGCAGGTGCTCGCCGAGTCCGATCGGGCCGACGGCACACTCACCCGCGAGTTTCATATCGTGGGGGGACTCGATATGCAGGCGGGGCTCGCGTATTACACGGAGATGTTCCGCGCGCTCAAGCAGCGGCATCCGCAGGTGCACATCAAGGCGCTCACGGCCGTCGAGATTGCGCACATCGCGCGCATCGAGAAGATGTCACGCGAGGACGTGCTCATCCAGCTGCGCGCCGCGGGGCTCGATACGTTGCCGGGCGGTGGCGCGGAGACGTTCAGCGCCGCCGTACGCGACGTCATTGCCGACAGGAAACTCGGCGGCGCCGATTATATCGACGTGCACCGCACGGCGCATCGGCTCGGAATTCGTTCGAACTGCACGATGCTCTACGGGCATGTGGAGACCATGGAGGACCGCATGGAGCATCTGGTGATGCTTCGCGACCTGCAGGACGAGACCGGCGGATTTCTCGCGTACATTCCGCTCGCCTATCATCCCGACGACAATGAACTCGGTGCGCAGCTCGGGCGGCAGGGAACAGCGTCCACCGGGTTCGACGATCTGCGCAATCTCGCCGTGGGTCGGCTCTTTCTCGACAACTTCGAGCACATCAAGTCGCATTGGATCATGGTTACCCCTGCGGTGACGCAGATCGCCCTGCATTTCGGTGTGAACGATATCGAAGGCACCGTGGTGCGAGAGAAGATCTATCACGCGGTGGGTGCTCAGACACCCCAGGGAATGACGCTGCCGCAGCTGCTCGATCTTATCCGAGGCGCCGGAAAGCGCGCGGCGGAGCGTGACTCGTTCTATCGGGTGTTGCGCGAGTTTGCAGCAGGCGAGTATCCCGATGCCGAACTGGCCACGGCCGCCGCGGCCGCCACGGCTGCCGGCTGAGGGCGACATGCTGCGCATCGGGCGGATTCCCTATATCAACTGCTACCCGGTCTATGGTGCCATCGACCGGGGTATCGTCTCGCTCCACGGTGAGCTCGTGAACGGCATACCCACCGAACTCAATCGGCGCATGTCAGCGGGATCGCTCGACGTGAGCGTGGTATCCGCCGTGGAGTATGCGCGTGACGCCACGCGGTATTTGTTACTGCCGGAACTCGCGATAACCAGCGATGGACCGGTACGGAGTGTGATGTTGTTCAGCCGCGTCGCGCCGGAGCAGCTTGGCGGAAAGCGCGTCCTGGTGAGCCGCAGCTCCATGACATCCGCCGCGCTGCTGGAGCTGCTTTTCGAGCACGTCTGGCGCTGCCGTCCTGAGTTCGTGCCGGGCGACGCCGAGCTCGTGGACGTGGGTCGGTTCGATGATGAGCCACATGATGCGCGACTCGTGATCGGCGACGCTGCGCTGCGCCTGTACGATGGGGCGCGACGGGGCGATCGCTGGGCGCAGCGGTATCCGTTCCGCGAAGATCTCGGCCAGGTGTGGAAGCAGTGGACCGGGCTCCCGTTCGTCTTTGCCGTGTGGGTGGCGCAGCGAACCACGGCGGTGCAGGAGGCGATGGCCGCGCATGGGGCATTGCTGGCCTCTCGCGATTGGGGACTGCAGCACATCGACCTGCTCGCTGCGCAAGCGGCGATCGCCAGTGGTGTCCCGCGCGAAACCTGCGCGGAGTATTTCTCCGGTCTCGACTACCGGCTTTCCTACCCGCATCTCGCGGGACTCACCGAGTTCTTTCGCCGCCTCGTGCTCGCGGGCCGTGTCCCCAACGGGACGCTCGCCTTTCTCCCGGCCGCGTAAGACATGCTGACCAATGATGGTGACGCCCATGCGTGACTTGCTCGATTTCTATACCAACGCGCCGCTGCTGGAGCTAGGACAGGAGGCGGACCGCATTCGTGAGTCACTGCACCCTGCGGGCGTCGTGACGTACATCGTGGATCGCAACATCAACTATACCAACGTCTGCGTCGCGGATTGCGGCTTTTGCGCGTTTTATCGCCGTCCGAAGCATCAGGAAGGGTACACGCTCTCCTTCGAGCAGATCGGTGAGAAGATCGACGAGACAAAGGCGCTCGGTGGCGTGCAGATCCTGATTCAGGGGGGACACAATCCGTACATCCCGTTCGAGTGGTATCTCGACCTGATGCGCTACATCAAGCGCCATCACCCGATCCATATTCATGGATTCTCGCCGAGTGAGGTGGACTTCTTCTCCACCCGCTTCCGCATGGACGCACGCGACGTGATCCGTGCATTGAAGGCGGCTGGCCTTGATTCCATTCCGGGCGGCGGCGGCGAGATCCTCGTGCAGCGCGTGCGCGATATCGCGGCGCCGAAGAAGGCCGGTGCCGATCGATGGCTCGAGATCATGGAGCTCGCGCACCAGGAAGGCATGAAGACGTCAGTGACGATGATGTACGGCATCGGCGAAACGCTGGCCGAGCGGCTCGAGCACCTGCAGCGCGTCCGCGACCTGCAGGCGCGCACGGGCGGTTTCACGGCGTTCATCACGTGGCCACTGCAGCCCGAGAACACGCCATCGATGTCGCACATGCCGAAGACCGACGCGATCACCTACCTGCGCACGGTGGCCATCTCCCGCATCGTGCTCGACAACGTACCGAATCTGCAGTCGAGCTGGGTCACGATGGGCATGAAGGTCGGGCAGATGGCGCTCCGCTACGGATGCAACGACTTTGGCTCGCTGATGATCGAGGAAAATGTGGTCTCTGCGGCGAACACCACGCATCGGACGACCACGGAAGAGATGGACGGTCTCATCCGCGACGCGGGCTTCGTACCCGCGCGTCGCCGACAGGACTATTCCATCATCCCCGCCAGTGAAGGCGCCGGCGTCACCGTGGCCGTATGAACGTGGGAATGCGCGTCGGCATCGGCTACGATTCCCATCGCTTCGGGAATGGCGGGCCGATGCGTCTGGGTGGCGTCGATATTCCAGCGGAGGTGCACTGTGCCGGTCATTCCGACGGTGACGCCATTTGCCATGCGATCACCGATGCCGTCCTCGGCGCGGCAGCGCTCGGTGACATCGGCGAGATGTTTCCGGACACCGCTGCAGAGAACCGGGGGCGTGATTCCATCGAGATGCTCGGGGCCGCGATTTCACGTTTGCATGCGAGCGGGTGGCGTGTCGGCAACGTGGATGTCACGGTCGTGGCGCAATTGCCGAAGATCGGCCCGCACCGCGCGGCCATTCGGGCGCGACTGGCCATGGTTCTGCACGTGGACGCGGGTGATGTCTTCGTGAAGGGAAAGACGAATGAAGGAATGGATGCCATCGGCCGCGGCGAGGGGCTCGCGGTGATCGCGACCGCGATCGTCATCCGCGAGACACCCGTCCATGCAGCGGTGTCGGCGGCGCCGGCTGCCGGCTGATCGCCGACTGGCCGGTACGCACGTTCTCGCCCATTCCGCATGAGCGATCTCCTCGCGTGGCTCGCCACGCTTCCGGATCCGCTGCTGTACGGCGCGATCGCCTTGGCGGCATTCGCGGAGAATATCTTTCCGCCACTGCCGGCTGACACCGTCGTGGCCTTGGGCGCCTTCGTCGCGGCGCGAGGGAACGGCACCGTAGTGGGCGTGTGGGGGGCCACGATGGCGGGGAACATTGGCGGGGCGATGGCGATGTACGGGCTTGGACATCGGTATGGACTCCCATACCTCATGCAGCGGTTTCCCGCGCTCTTTCCTGCCGATGCCACGCAACGGTTCGCCGATCGCTTTGCGCGTCAGGGCATGGCGGCGGTCGTGGTGAGCCGGTTTCTCCCGGCCGTGCGAGCCCTCGTACCGCCCGTGGCTGGGGCACTCGGTATCGGCGCGGTACGTGCGCTGCTGGCGATGTCGCTGGCGTCCGGCGCGTGGTATGGGCTGATTTGCGTGCTGGCGTTCCGTGCCGGTGCCAATGCCGATGCGTTACTGGCACGCATCGCCGATCAGCAACGCCTCGTCGGCTTGGCAGCGTTGGTGGTCGCGCTCATGGCCGTCGCGGTGCTTTGGGCAAGAAGGCGGCGCAGCCGGTGAGCGATCCGGCAACGCCCGCGATGGGGAGTGAAGAACGCGTGCTTCGCACCGCCTTTCATCTACAAGCCTTCGAGGACGCGCTCACGCTCGAAGAGGGCGCTTCTCCGCGCACGGTCGACGCCTATCGACGTGATGTGATCCGCTGCGCTGTCTTCATGCGGGAGCAGGGGATTCCCGACGCCGCACTGATCACCCCGGCCGCCCTGCGCGAGTTCATTTATTACCTGAAGGATCTCGGTCTCGCCGGCAGCTCGATTCGCCGCAACATCTCGGGATTGCGCACCTGGTTTCGCCTCATGCTGGCGGAAGGGTTGGTCACGCACGACCCGACCGAACGCCTCGACACGCCGCAGCGGTGGCGCACCCTTCCGGAGGTTCTCAGCGTGGAAGAAGTCCTCAAGCTTCTGGCCGCGCCGCAACTTGACGAGAATCTGGCCTTTCGCGACCGCGCCATGCTCGAACTCGCGTACGGTGCCGGGCTGCGCGTCTCCGAATGGATCAGCATGTCGTCCAAGGACGTGCTGCTCGATGAAAGTCTCGTACGCGTGCTCGGCAAGGGGAGCAAGGAACGGCTGGTGCCCATCGGCCGGTCGGCGATCGGTGCGCTGGCGGTGTACATGCGCGAATTGCGCCCGGTTCTGGAGCGCGGGCAAGGCAAAGGCCTTCTCTTTCTGAATGGGCAAGGGAGGCCGCTGAGCCGGATGGGCGCCTGGAAAATCCTCCGCAAGTACGTCACCATGGCCGGGATCGACAAACGCGTCTCGCCGCACACGCTCCGGCATTCCTTCGCCACGCATTTGCTGGAGGGCGGCGCCGATCTCCGGGCGGTGCAGGAGATGCTGGGGCACGCGGACATCGCGACCACGCAGATCTACACGCATGTGGATCGTGAGTATCTTCGGAGTGTGCACCGGCAGTTCCACCCACGCCCCTGAACGCGGCTCGCCATGATTCTCGTCATCGACAACTACGACTCGTTCACGTACAATCTGGTCCAGTATTTCGGCGAACTCGGTGAGGAGCTCGCGGTGTACCGTAACGATGCGATCAGCGTGGAGGACATCGCCACCATGCGGCCGGAGGCGATCGTGGT
The DNA here is from genome assembly GCA_038250435.1 of Gemmatimonadales bacterium. Classification (GTDB taxonomy): domain Bacteria; phylum Gemmatimonadota; class Gemmatimonadetes; order Gemmatimonadales; family Gemmatimonadaceae; genus Gemmatimonas. Next base: position 440,226 of record JBBSCJ010000001.1, read on the forward strand.
GTCTCCGGGCCCCTGCGCGCCAAGCGACGCGGGCATCTCCGTGGACGTCATCCGGCGCTACGGCGCTGACATTCCGCTGCTCGGCGTCTGTCTCGGACATCAGGCCATCGGAGAAGCGTACGGCGGCGTCGTGAAGCGCGCGTCACGGGTGATGCACGGCAAGATGTCACGCATCGTACACGACGGCACCGCCCTCTTCGAGCATGTCCCCTCTCCCTTTGGCGTGATGCGCTACCACTCGCTCATCGTGGAGCAAGCCACCCTCCCTTCCGCGCTCGAAGTCACGGCGGTGGCGGAAGATGATCCCACCGAGATTCACGCGATGCAACATCGCTCGCATCCAGTGTGGGGTGTGCAGTTCCATCCGGAGTCGATCCTCACGGAGCACGGCAAGCTCCTGCTCGTGAACTTCCTGGCGATGGCCCGCGCCGCGAGGGCAACGACGCACTGAGCGGTCAGTGGTCGCGCTCGTCGGCGCGATCTGCGGGTACGCCGCTGGCCGCCGCCCCCTGTGCCACCGCAGCCGTCGCCACCGCAGCCTGTGCCGCCGCAGCCGTCGCGACGGCGTCAACCGCGTCCGGCGCATGTTCCGCCGCCCGTGGGGGAGGGATGAGCAGCGACAACAGGACGCTTCCCAGCAGCAGTGCGGCGACCACGCCCAGTGAGACGCCGATGCCGATGTGGTAGACGCCGGATACGAGCATCTTCACCCCGACGAACGACAGGACGAGGGCCAGTCCGTACTTGAGCAGATGAAACTTGCCGATCACGCCGGCGAGTACAAAGTACATCGAGCGCAACCCGAGTATCGCGAGCACGTTCGAGGTGTAGACGAGAAACGGATTGCGCGTCACGCCGAAGATGGCCGGAATGGAGTCGACCGCGAAGACGACGTCGGTGGTTTCGACCAGCGCGAGTACGACGAGCAGCGGCGTCGCGACCAGTCGCTGCCCCGTTCCGCCGGGGACCGCTTCGCGGATGAAGAACCGCTCCCCGTGAAACCGGCTGGTGATGGGAAGGAGGCGTCGGACGAAGCGGATCACCGGATTCGACTCAGGCGCGATTTCGCTTTCACCCGAGAACGCCATTCGGACGCCGGTGAAGACAAGAAACGCGCCGAAGACGTAGATGACCCACTGAAAGCGCTCGATGAGCAGCGCGCCGGCTCCGATCATCACGCCGCGCATCACGAGGGCGCCCAGAATGCCCCAGAAAAGCACCCGGTGCTGCAGCGCCGCTGGAATCTTGAAGTAGCCGAAGATCAGGATGAAGACGAACAGGTTGTCGACCGACAGGGCCTGTTCCACGAGATATCCGGCATAGAACTCGAGCATCGACTGCCGGCCCATCGTGGAGCCGATCCACAGTCCGAAGCCTATGGCCAGTGAAATCCAGACGGCGCTCCACCCGAGCGCCTCGCGTACCGTGACGGCGTGCGCTTTCCGGTTGAAGATCCCCAGATCGATCGCCAACAGGGCCAGCACCATCGCGTTGAATCCAACCCACCACCATGTGTTCGGCATGCCCACTGGCCAGAAGTTCAAAAGAGCGGCGCGTTTGCCTTCAGGCGCCGAAGAGCGTATCTTAACTGGCGTGAATTTTGCTACAACATCGCCCCGGCAAACTGGTCCATGTCCGTCCTCGCGGTGATCCCGGCGCGTCTCGGCGCGACCAGACTTTCCCGCAAACCGCTTCGCCTTCTCGGGGGCGAACCACTGGTGGTCCGGGTCTTCGAGCGGGTGATGACCCTTGACGTCGCCGACCGCTGTGTCGTGGCGACCGACGCCCAGGACGTCCTTGATGTCTGCTCGCGGCGGGGTATCCCCGCTGTGCTCACCTCGCCGGAGCATCCCAGTGGCACTGATCGAGTGGCCGAAGTGGCCAGCCGACCGGAGTTTGCGCACTACGATGTTGTCCTTAACGTACAGGGAGATGAGCCCTTCGTGTCACGGGAGGCGCTCGCCGGAGCCGTGAAGGTGGTCACCAGTGGGGTAGCGCCGATCGGTACCGCCGCCGTGCCCCTCGCGCTTCACGAGCTGCGGCAACCGAACGTCGTGAAAGTCGTGTGTACCGATGAGGGGCTCGCGCTCTATTTTTCACGCGCACCGATCCCGTTTCTGCGTGATGCGACCGACGAGACGTTGCTCGTACCGATCATTCGACAGCATGTCGGCGTCTACGCGTACACCCGCGCCGCGCTGATGCAGTGGGTGCAGTGGCCTCTTCACGTGCTCGAACTGGTGGAACGATTGGAGCAGCTGCGCCCGCTGGCGCACGGCCTGGCGATTGGTGTGGCCGATATTCCCGCCGCCGAAGGCGGCATTGATACCGAAGACGATCTGGCGCGCGCCAATGCGCGCTGGAGCGAAGTACAGACGATGCTGCAACCGACGGGAACCCGCTGATGTCCAACGTGCACGCTGTAGCCGGTCAGGCTACCTCCCCCAAGTACATCTTCGTCACCGGCGGGGTCGTCTCGTCGCTGGGCAAGGGGATTGCCGCGGCGTCCCTCGGACGCTTACTCGTCGAGCGCGGATTCCGCGTCACGATGATGAAGCTCGATCCGTACCTCAATGTCGACCCTGGGACGATGTCGCCGTTTCAACACGGTGAAGTGTTCGTGACGGATGATGGCGCGGAAACGGATCTCGATCTGGGTCATTACGAGCGATTCCTCGACCGACCGCTGTCGCAGACGAACAACATCACCACGGGGCGCATCTACTCCAACGTGATCACCAAGGAACGACGCGGTGAGTATCTCGGCAGCACGGTGCAGGTGATTCCGCATATCACCGACGAAATCAAGGGCGCCATCAAGCGCATCGCCCCTGGCAACGACGTGGTGCTCGTCGAGGTGGGCGGTACGGTGGGCGACATCGAGTCGCTGCCGTTTCTCGAAGCAATCCGCCAGTTCCGCCGGGAAGTGGGCAAGGAGAACGCCATCTTCGTGCACCTCACGCTGGTCCCGTACATTGCCGCAGCGGGTGAAGTGAAGACGAAGCCCACCCAACATTCCGTACGGGAGTTGATGGAGATCGGTATCCAGCCCGACTTCCTCATCTGTCGCAGCGAGAAGCCGTTGCAGGATGACGTGAAGCGCAAGATCGCGCTCTTCTGCAACGTCGACTTCGGCGCGGTGATCGAAAGCGCCGACGTGCCGACGATCTATGAGATTCCGCTGTCGTTTGAGCAGCAGGGTTTCGCCGAACGCGTGATGGAGCGGTTACGACTGTCCGCTCCCACGCCCGACCTCAGCGCCTGGCGGGCGATGGTGCAGCGGATCACGCGGCCCCGCGCCCGCGTCAGCCTCTGCGTCGTCGGCAAGTACACCGACTACATCGACAGCTACAAGAGTGTGCACGAAGCCCTCATTCATGGCGGCATCGCCAACGATGTCGGCGTGGACCTCGCCTGGATCTCCAGCGACCGATTCACGTCAATGGAGAAGGCCCACGCCATTCTCTCGGACTTCGACGGCCTGCTCGTGCCGGGGGGCTTCGGCGTGCGCGGCGTGGATGGCATGGTGGAGGCGATCCGGGCTGCGCGCGAGATGCAGCTCCCCTTCTTCGGTATCTGCCTGGGGATGCAGGTCGCCATCATCGAGTTCGCGCGCAACGTGCTACGACTCGAGGATAGTCACTCAAGCGAGTTTGCCCCCGACTGTCACGATCCCGTGATCTCGCTGATGGACTCGCAACGCGAGGTCACCGACAAGGGCGGCACGATGCGGCTCGGCGCCTACCCCTGCCGCCTGCAGCGGGGCTCGCGAGCGGCGGAGATCTACGGTTTGCCGGAAGTGAACGAGCGGCATCGGCATCGCTACGAAGTGTCCAACCGGTATCGCGACACCTTCATTGAACACGGCATGCGCCTCAGTGGCCTGTCTCCCGATGAATCGCTGGTGGAAATGATCGAACTGCCGTCGCATCCGTGGTTTATCGGCTGTCAGTTCCACCCGGAGCTGCAGTCACGACCGTTGCGTCCACATCCGTTGTTCGCCGGATTCGTGGCGGCGGCAGCGCGTCATGATCATGCCCGCGCAGCATATGCGTCAGCGCCCGCCAATGCACCACTCGAACAGGCGTCGGTCTGACATGAGGGACGTCGCGACTCTCTTTCCCGACACCCGGCTTTTTCTGATCGCCGGACCGTGTCAACTCGAAGACGACGCACTGAACCTGCGCGTGGGTGAAGCACTCGCACGACTTGCGGAGCACGTGCCGGGGGGCGTTATCTACAAAGCAAGCTTCGACAAAGCCAATCGCTCCAACATCGAGGGCGTGCGTGGTCCGGGGCTGGAAGCCGGACTGGCGGCACTCGAACGGGTGCGCACCGCCACCGGACTGCCGATCCTCACCGACGTGCACGAGGCCGCGCAATGCGCCATCGCGGCCAGCGTCGTGGACGTGCTGCAGATTCCGGCCTTTCTCTGTCGGCAGACCGATCTGCTCCTCGCTGCCGGTGCGACGGGCAAGTCGGTGAATGTGAAGAAAGGGCAATGGATGCGCCCCGAGGGGATGCGTGGCGCCGTACGGAAAATTGAAGCCGGTGCGACGCTCGCCGGTCTCGAAGCAGGGGCGCAGGCGGTGACCGAGCGCGGCAACTTCTTCGGCTACGGCGACCTGGTGGTGGACATGCGCAACTTCGCGCGCATGCGTGAGGCGTGCGAAGTGCCGATCATCTTCGATGCCACGCACAGCGTGCAACGTCCCGGACAGGGAGTCGGCGGCAGCAGTGGTGGCGCGCGGGAGTTCGTTCCGACACTTACGCTTGCCGCCGTGGCAGCTGGGGCGCAGGGCCTGTTCATCGAAACGCATCCCGACCCGGATCACGCGCCAAGCGACGGCCCGAACATGCTGCCAATCGATGCGCTGCAGGACCTGATCCTGCGCGCGGTCGACGTCTGGGACCGCGTGCATCGGTCATGAGCGAGCCTCCGAACACCCTGCCGACTCTGCTCGTGCACGCCCCGCGCATCGAGCCCGCGCTGGCGCGGCGGGTTCGCATGGTCGGACTCGATGTAGACGGCGTACTCACGGACGGTGGCGTCTATCTGGGTGCGACGACAGGGGGGGCCAGGGTGACGCCATTCGAGCTGAAGCGCTACGACATTCAGGACGGGCTGGGTGTGCAATTGCTGCGTCAATGTGGTCTGAAGGTGGTGATCATCACCGCACGGGTCTCCGACAGCGTGGCACAGCGTGCCCGGGAGCTGCACGTTGATGCGGTGGTGCAGGATCCGCATGCCCGCAAGCTCCCCGCGCTCCGCCGGCTCGCGACGCAGTTCGATTGTGATCTCCGGGAGATCGCCTTCCTGGGCGACGATATCCCGGACCTGGCGGTCCTGCGTGCAGTCGGACTCCCGGTGGCGGTGGGAAACGCCGTCGCCGAAGTGCAACGTACGGCGCAACTGCACCTGCGCGCACGAGGGGGATTCGGCGCCGTGCGGGAATTTGCCGAAGCCTTGCTCGACGCGCGCGGTGAGTGGATGGACGCGGTCGAAGCGTACGTCGCACAACGACGCGAAGAGCCGGACGACTCGCACGCGGTGTTCCGGTGAGCGTCGAGATCATCGCACGCGGCCGACGGGTGCTGTCCCTCGAAGCAGAGGCGCTCCGGCAGTCGGCTGAGAATCTCGGCGATGACTTCGTCCGTGCCGTGGAGCTGCTCGCGCAGTGCCGCGGACGCGTCATCATCGCCGGCGTCGGCAAGTCGGGACTCATCGCGCGAAAAATGGCCGCGACGTTCACGTCGACGGGCACACCGGCCATGTTCCTCCATCCCGTCGAAAGCGTACACGGCGATCTGGGCATCGTCGGGAGCGACGACGTCGCGATTCTGATCTCGAAAAGTGGAGAGAGTGACGAACTGTTGGGCCTCATCGAGGCGCTCGCGCGACTTGGTGTCCACATGATCGCCATGACCTCCGAGCGCGGATCGCGCCTGGCACGGCACGCCGACGTCACGCTCGATCTCGGCGTTCGCGAAGAGGCGTGCCCGCACGATCTGGCACCGACCACGAGCACCACCGTTACGCTGGCCCTGGGCGACGCGCTGGCCGTGGCGTTGCTGCAGGAAAAAGGGTTTCAGGCTGCCGACTTTGCCAGACTGCATCCCGGGGGGGCGCTCGGGCGCCGTCTGCTTACGCGCGTGCGCGATGTCATGGAGCAGGAACGACTGCCTGTGCTTCGCCGGTCCGCGACGATGCGTGAAGCGGTCGTGCTGCTCGCCGGTCGCCGCGGGATCGCGGTGGTGGTGGAACAGGATCACGTAATCGGGGTCGTCACCGCCGGAGACCTTACACGCCTGCTCGAACATGAGCAGGACGTGCTGGCGGCCCCCGTGGTCGACGTCATGACGAGCACACCACGACTGGCCTACGATCACGAACTGGGGAGTGCCGTAGTGCATCGCATGGAAACACACGGAATCATGGCCATGCCGGTGGTCACCGAGCACCACCATTTCGTGGGCGTCGTGCATCTGCACGACCTCTTGCGCGCGGGGGCGGCGTGATACCGATGGCTTCCTCGCGCCCGACCCGGGTGGTACTCGTCGTGCTCACCGCAGCGGTACTGCTGGCCGCACAATGCCCGTGGGAGGCGAAAACCACACCCGTCAAAGCCGTGGCCAAAGCCGGTCTCATTCCCGATTCAGCCGACCAGGTGATCTTCGGTCTCACGTCCATCATGCACGATCGCGGTATCAACAAGGGTGAGCTGCTCAGCGACACCGCGTACGTGTACGATGATGGTTCGCGCATGGAGCTGCGCGGCGTGCAGGTGACATTCTACACGGCCATGGGCGAGAAAGACGGTCTTCTCACGTCGCGCGCCGGTCGCTACAACTCACGCCTGTCCCGCCTGGAAGCTTCTGGTGACGTGGTCGTCGTACGCGAAGACGGGAAGCGCCTCACGTCGCCGCATCTGGTGTATGATCAGCTGCGCAACCAGATCCTCACCGACAGCAGCTTTGTCCTCACCGAGCCGTCTCGTCAGCTCTCGGGGATCGGCCTCGAGTCCGACCCTCAGCTCACGAACTTCCGCTGCATTCGCGCCTGCAAAGGCGTCACCCCCGTTGCTCTTCCGGCGCAGTAATGGCGCGCGTCTCCTGCTGGTCTCTCCGCTCGTCGGCGCTCGTCGGCGCTCTGGTGCTCTCGGCGCTGGTGGGCGCATGTCGAGGATCGGGACGAGGACGGGCGACCGCGCCAACGCCCGCCGCGCCTGCGGAGGCCACCGACCCAGCGGGCGACGCTGCGGACCGCGCGCGCGCCGATTCGGTGAAGACGGCCGCGCGCGACTCGGTAGTGCGCGACTCCGTGGCGCGTGCGACCCTCGTGGCCGACAGCCTCGCGCGCGACTCGGCCGCGACGAGGCGACCCCGGCGCGCCGCCGCCGGGGTGTCGAAAAACTGCGTGCTCGATTTTTCCGAGTCGCCACCCGAGACGCGGTTGCTCTATAACCGCATCAGTGAGACCATCTCCAACGTCTTCATCGGCGGAGGCTTCATTGGCCGATGCCAAGGCGAGAACAACCGGATCCGTGCCGATAGCGCCGAACAGTTTTCTTCGGCCGGCGTCGTGAACCTTTACGGTGCGGTGCGGTACGACGAGCCGGGGCGCGTGCGACTCACCTCTGATCGCGCTACGTATTTCACCTCCGAAGGTCGGCTGATCGCTGATGGCAACGTCGTCATCACGCAACTCGAGTCGGGGAGCACGCTCACCGGATCGAGCGTCGAGTACTTTCGCGCCATCGGCACGGTGCCGTCGCGCATGATCGCACCCAATCGTCCCACGGCGCGTCTCGTCGAGAAGGACAGCGCCGGAAGACCACGTCCGGCGGTCACGATCGTTGCCAACATGTTCGAGGATCGGGCGGACTCCATTCTGTTGGCGTGGGGCAACGTGGTGATCACGCGCGAAGAAATCAACGGACGCGCCGATTCGTCCTCGTTTGACAAGTTTACCGAGCGTGCGCGGCTGGTTCGCTCGGCGCGCATCAGCAATACCGACACTACACAGGCATTCGTGCTGACCGGCGACACGATTGACATGTACAATCGGAATCGTCAGCTGGAACGCGTTTTGGCGAAGCATACGGCGACGGCGACCAACGAGGATCTGGTAGTGCAGGCGGAGCGAATCGACATGCGCCTGCAGGAGCAGAAGCTGCACGAAGCCTTTGCCTTCGGCTCGGGTCGTGCACGGGCACGCACCACGCAGCAGAACGTCGAGGCGGACTCGCTCCGCATCCGCCTCCCGAACCAGCGCGTCGAGGAAGTCCGGGCGATCGGCAACGCCATTGCCCTCGGGATTCCGGATACCCTGAAGATCCGCTCGGAAGATCGGGACATGCTGCGCGGCGACTCCGTGTTTGCCCTGTTTGATACCACGCGCGCTCAGGGCGATACCAGCACCGGGGCAAAGGTGCGCGAGATCAGCGCCTTGGGCAACGCGACGTCCTTGTTTCAGATGGCGTCAAAAGAGGGCCCCGGTTCGCCCCCCGCACTCAATTACGTGCGGGGGGTACGCATTTATCTCACCTTTGATAGCGGCGCGATCCGTGACGTGCGGGTGGATTCCGGCGCATCGGGCCTGTATCTGGAACCGGTGCCGGACAGCCTGGCGGACAGTACCGGTCGGAGAGTACGCCGGCCACCGCCACCAGCGACACGGCCACCTTCGCCGCGCGAGCCACCGCAGCCGTTACCGGTCGCCCCGTTCCAGCCGACTGCGGTGTCCCCTGCTTCCCGTCGCCTCCATGACTGACCCTCGCGAGTTCTCGTCTCCGATCGCGCCGGAAGTGCCCGCGCTTATCGATCGTATCGTACGGGGTGACCGTTCGCTGATGCTGGCGTTTCGCGCGGTCGTCGAAGCGGCAGACAAGGGTGGCGTGGCGGCAATCCATGCCATCGCCACACGGTACATGGAGAATCATGTCGACGGTGAACGGCTGTTACGTGACGAAGTCCGCAGCCATCTGGCGGCGGCGCTGCTGCCGCGTTTGGCTGCGGAGGGCGTCATCGAGCTTCCCGCAAGCGGGCTCGCTGGACCAGAGTCCGCCGTACGCGTGGTGCCCTCGCTGTGGACAACGCTCGCCGCGAATCGTGCCGAACTGACACGACAGATGCGCACCACGGGCGAGCACCAGCGTGTCCTTCGGACCGCGACGCCGCCCATCACGCCCGTCGTGGACCGCCCGTCGATCCTCATGGGGACGGGACTTTCGAAGGTCTACCGCGGTCGTCGAGTCGTGCACGATGTGGCTCTGCAGGTCGCTCAGGGGGAAATCGTCGGGTTGCTCGGCCCGAACGGCGCCGGGAAAACCACCACGTTCTACATGCTGGTCGGGCTGATCGCACCACAGACCGGTCGCATCGAGCTCGATGGAAAAGACATCACCAGCATGCCCATGTATCAGCGCGCCCGCCAGGGACTTGGCTATCTTTCACAAGAGCCGTCCATCTTCCGGAAGCTGACGGTCGAAGAGAACATTCTGGCGATTCTGGAAACATTGCCGCTCAGCGCTGCCGAACGGCAGACGCGTCTGGAAACGCTGCTCGACGAGCTGAGCATCAAGCACCTTCGGAAGAGCAAGGCCTTGCAGCTCTCCGGTGGTGAGCGACGTCGCCTCGAAATCACCCGGGCGCTCGTCACTGAACCGAAGTTCATGATGCTCGACGAACCGTTCGCGGGCGTCGACCCGATAGCGGTTCATGATATTCAGACAATTGTGGCGGGACTCCGCCATAGTGGCATAGGCGTACTCATCAGTGACCACAACGTGGAACAGACGCTGGATATCGTCGATCGCGCCTATATCATGTTCGATGGGCAGGTGAAGGTGTCCGGTACAGTTCGTGAACTCGTATTCGATGATACTGTTGCGGAGATTTACCTGGGGCCGACGCTGACCGCGCGACTCCGCGCACGCTTCGCCGAAGCCGATGAGGGGGTTGTACGTCCATGAGAACAGGTCTGCAGCAGCATGCCGGACTTCGCCAGGAGCTCAAAGTCAATCCGCGCCTGTATCAGGCGATGGATTTGCTTTACATGCCGCTGCTCGATCTGCAGCAGCACCTGAAGCAGGAGCTGCTCACGAATCCGTTTCTCGAGCTCGTCGAGCCGGAAGACGAGGACGACGAATCACCGGACGCGGAGGAGAGCACCGAAGCCCAGGACCTCGCCGAACCTGAAACGACGCCGGAGACGGAGCCGGAGAAGACAGGCGATGACGACGTGGACTGGGAAGCCGTTCTCCTCGATGGCTTCGAGACCGGCGGCCAGCGCGAGGAGCATGAGCAGCGCGAGTGGTACGAGCCGGTCACGGTCGATACCCGCCACCTATCCGATCACCTCACCGAGCAGCTCTCACTGCTCGAGCTGTCCGCCCGTCAGGCGTTTCTGGCCGACGAATTTGTCGGCAACATCTCCGATGATGGCTATCTCGCGTGCCCCATGGAGGAGATCCTGCGTGGCGTGAATGAGCTGCTCGTTCGGGAGACGGAGGAGCGCGACTCCGACGTCGACGTCGCGCCGTTCAGCATCGACGAGATGCTCGCCATGCTGCAAATCATCCAGGAGCTCGATCCACCGGGCGTCGGCGCGCGAGACCTGCGCGAGTGCCTGTTGTTGCAGCTGCGTTCCGTCGGCCTGCGCGACGCACTGGCGTACCGCCTCGTCGAAGAAGCCTTCGAGGAACTCATCGCGCATCGCTGGAGTGAGCTGTCCAAGCGCTTCGGCATCAGTGCGCAGGATGTGCAGGGCGCTGCCGATGAAATCGCCAAGCTCGATCCGAAGCCGGGACTGCGATTCAGCTCGGGCGGCGACAACTACATCATCCCCGACCTGGTCATGGACAAGATCGATCAGGCGTACCACATCTTTTTGAACGATGGCAACCTGCCGCGCCTCAAGCTCTCGCGGGCGTACCAGGAAATCGCGCGCGACAAGAAGAAGTTCGACACCGAGAGCAAGGATTTTATCGCCAGCAAGCTGAACTCCGCGAACTGGATGATCCAGGCCATCGAGCAGCGTCGTCAGACGATGCTCAAGGTGATGCACTACATCGTGGATCGGCAGCGTGACTTCTTCGAGCGCGGCGTGCAGGCGCTCAAGCCGCTCACGTTGCGCGAGGTTGCCGAATCGGTGGGAATGCACGAGAGCACGGTGAGCCGCGTGACCAACGAGAAGTTCGTGCAGACCCCCCGTGGTGTGTTGCCGCTCAAGTTCTTCTTCTCGTCGGGACTCTCCACCAGCGATGGTGACGACGTGTCCGCGCGCGGCATCAAGGATCAGATTCAGAAGCTGGTCGCCGCCGAAGATTCGAAGAATCCGCTCACCGATCAGGCCATCGTGGAGATTCTCCAGCAGACGGGCGTGCAAATCGCCCGGCGCACCGTGGCCAAATATCGCGACCAGTTGGGCGTCCTGCCGGCGCGCATGCGCAAACGGGTCTGACCCCGTGCTTGGCCGCTCGCTACGTTGTTGAATGGCTGTGACTGCCCGACCCACTCGTTCCTCGCCACGACCGTCGCCTGCGACGGTCGTCGACGTAAGTGTGCTGGTCCCCGCGAAAGACGAAGCAGGGAATCTCGCGCTCTTCGTCGAGCTGTGTGACGCCATGATCCGCACCGAACGCGCGCGCTACGAGGTGATCGTCATCGATGACGGCTCGCACGATGAAAGCTGGGAACTGCTGCAGGCGTTACAGGCGCGCTTTCCGTTTCTCCGGGCAGTGCGACACCGGGCCCAGCGCGGCATCGCCGAAGCGCTGCGTTCCGGGTACCTGAACGCCCGCGGCGACGTGCTGGTCTTTTATCCGGCCGACCTGCAGTTCAAGCCCGAGGATATCCCGAGCCTCGTTCATCCGATTCTGGCTGGCACCTCGGACATGGTTACCGGCTTCAAGCAGGGAAAGTACGAGAAAGCGTTCGTGTCGCGCATTTACAACCGCCTGAGCCGCACCCTCTTTCACGTGCCGGTGCGTGACCTGAACAACGTCAAGGCCTATCGTCGGGAGATCATGGCCGCGTTGCCGATGCGCCCCGACTTCCACCGCTACATGATCGTGATGGCGGCGGCGCAGGGCTATACGGTCACTGAAGTGCCCATCCCGCTGTACGCGAGGCATTCCGGCAAATCGAAGTTCGGCCTCTCGCGCATTCCCATCGGCGTGCTGGACATGCTCGCGGTATGGTTTGAGCTGCGCTTCGGGCAGAAGCCGCTCCTCGCTTTCGGCATGATGGGTGTGGCGCTGTTCGCTGTCGGCGCGCTCGCCGGTCTCGGGGCGCTCGGGTGGCTGGCGTTCACCGGTATGGGCCAGCGCTGGGTGTGGACGCTCATTCAGACGTGCCTGATGTTGGGCTCGATCTTCTTCGCGACCGGATTACTCGGTGAGCAGATCGCGCAACAGCGCGCCGAGGTTCGCGAGTTACGCCGCGAGCTCGATGACATTGCGGCGCGTACGCGCACGGCGGATGCGCGTGTCGGCGGCGAGAGCAGCCCGTTGGACGATGGCGGATGAACGGGCAGGCTCGGCGCCGCTGACGCGCCATCCTCGCGTGCTGTTCGTCACGCATAACGCACCGCGCTTCGAAGGAGACGCGGCCGGCTCGTTCGTCCTGCGCCTCGCCGTGGCGCTGCAGGCCCACGGTGCGGAGGTGGAGGTGCTCGCACCCGGTGCCGCCGGACTCGCCGAGACGAGCCGACTGGAAGGTGTCGTGATTCGCCGCGTGCGATACGCGAGTGACCGCGACATGACCCTCGCCTATACCGGCAAGATGGCGGAGGCCGTACGCGGCGCATGGCGTGCCCGTCTGGCCTTCATCGGCCTGTTGCGTGCATTTCGCACGGCCGTTCGCGGGCAGCTCGATGCCGCCGTGCGCGCTGGCGCCCCGTACGACGTGGTGCATGTGCACTGGTGGTTTCCTTCGGGACTCGCACTCTGGCGAGCGCTCCGCTCCAGTGATCCGCCCATGATCATCACGATGCACGGCTCCGATATACGACTGGCGGCCTCAATGCCGATCGCGCATGGCGTCATGCGTGCCGTGTTGGGGCGCGCCGCCCGATGCACCGCCGTCTCGACGTGGCTTGCGGACTCGTCGCGACGGATCGCGCCCGCCGTGCCCGTCGAGGTAGCGCCGATGCCGGTAGACGTCCGACACTTCACTCTTCCGACGCACGCGACTCCACGCCGCGATCTGTTATTCGTGGGACGGTTGAACGCGCAAAAAGGCCTCGCCGATCTGCTCGACGCGATGGAAACTGCGGCACTGCAGGACATCTCGTTGGACATTGTGGGCGACGGCACGGACGGCGCGAAGCTCCGCGGGCAGGCCGACGCGCTCGGCATCACGTCGCGACTACGATGGCACGGAGCATTGAGCCAGCCGATGCTCGTCCCGCTGTATCAGCGAGCGGCCGCTGTGGCCATGCCTTCCCGCGGGGAGGGGCTGGGACTCGTCGCAGTGGAGGCACAGCTGTGCGGCGCCCCGGTCGTCGCTTACGCCGATGGCGGACTGGTGGACGTCGTCCGACAAGAACACGGTGGGACACTTGTACCGGTTGGTGATGTCGGGGCGCTGGCCCTGGCACTCGGCACACTCAGCGCGAATGTGGAGCTCGCGGCGAAACAGGGAGCGCTGGCGCGCGAAGCGATCCTGACTCGCTTCGCCCCCGACGTGGTCGCGGCGCGCTACCTGGCGTTGTACGCGGACCTCGGAGCACCGCAGTGAACGAGGCCGTGATGCGCGTGCGTCGAATCCTCGCGCGGCCACTCGTGCGCCGGACGCTGCTGCTGGTCACATTTGCATTCATCGCCTGGGAGCTGCGTCGTCACTGGGCGGAAGTGCAGGCGGCTCCGGCCACGTTGGTTCTTCACTGGGGGTGGATTGCCACGGCGAGTGCCATCGTGTTGCTCACGTATGCCGCGCTCATTCAAAGCTGGCGCATGCTGCTCGGCGGATTCGGGGGCGAGCTGCGGTATGGGTCGGCCGCGCGGATCTGGACGATCGCGAATCTGGGACGTTGGATTCCCGGGAAGTTCTGGTCGGTGGGCGCCTTGGGACTGCTCTCGCAGCGCGAGGGGGTCTCCGGCGTTGCCGCAACAGGCGCAGCGCTGCTCGGCACCGCGCTCAATCTCGGAGCCGGATTCGGTATCACGGTGCTCGCGGGCGCCAGCGGGCTCGATGCAATCCGCCCCGGTTTTCAAGCGGCGGCCTACGTCGGATCGGCGGCCTTCGTGATCGGTGTGCTTTTACTGCCGCTGCTGCTTCCACGGGTGCTTGGCGTACTCGCGCGCTGGCGACGCATGCCGGCGGTTTCGCGTCAACTCCCGACCGCCACGCTGTGGACGGCGACGCTGATCAACGCCCTCTCCTGGATAGGCTATGGAACGGCGTTCGCTCTTTTTTCCCGCGGTGTTACGCCTCAGGTCAGTAGCGATCCGATGCTCATGGTCGCAGCTTTCTCGGCTTCATACATTATTGGGTATCTGGTATTGTTCTCCCCTGGCGGGCTTGGGGTTCGGGAGGCCTCACTGGTAACCCTTCTGGTTGCTATTGGAGCGGCAGGTCGCGGGGATGCCCTGCTGCTGGCCGCCACCTCCCGTGTGTGGCTGACGGTGCTCGAAGTACTTCCCGGGCTGGTCAGCTTGCTTTTGCTGCCCGCCGCTCAACGAACCGCGCTTCGGCGCGCCGGTTGAGCCGATCACCATGATCGTGCTCACCGCTTACCTCTCCAGTGCACTCGATGGCTCGAACTGACGCGACGACTCCAGCCGACATTCTCCCACGCTTTTCACTGGCGTGGGCGGCTATCGTCAGCTTCTTCGCCACGCTCCTGTTGGCGTGGCCTGCATTGGGCGGTGCCTTCCTCGTCAATCCGAACTCCGACCAGTATATCGCCGGTTACTCCTTTCGCGATTTTGCCGCGCGATCTCTGCGTGATGGACTCGGATTTCCGCAGTGGAATCCGTACCAGTTCGGAGGCATGCCGTACATCGCCGCGATGCACGGCGACATTTTCTACCCTACCTTCCTGCTGCGCCTCGTGCTCCCCACCGACGTCGCCATGACGTGGGGATTCGTCGTGCACATGGTTCTTGCCGGGTTGTTCACGTTTGGCTTCCTCAAGGCCGCTGGAGTACGCTTTCAGAGCGCGCTGATCGGAGCGGTGGCCTATCTGCTCAGCGGCGCGGTCGCGTCGTACGCCTCTCCTGGTCATGACGGCAAGCTGTTCGTGAGCACCCTGCTGCCGGCAGCGCTTTGGGCGCTGATTCGCGGGGTGCGCGATGGCAGAAGAGCAGCATGGGGCGCGCTGGCGCTCATCGTCGGGCTGGGGGTGTTGTCTCCCCATCCCCAGCTGTTGCAGTACATGCTGCTTGCCGCGGGTGCCTTCGCGCTTTGGCTGGCGCTGCGTCCGCGCGCGACTGCCGCGGACACGACCGATAGCGCTTCCGCTGGCCCTCGGTTTCTCCGACTTGGCTTTGCGCTCGGGGCGGTGGTGCTGGGCGGCATCATCGGCGCGGTGCAGTACCTGCCGGTCGCCGAATATGTCCCATGGTCTCCAAGGGCGGGGGGCAAAGGCTACGAGTACGCCACGAGCTACTCCTTTCCGCTCGAGGAGACCATCAACATGTACCTCCCGCAGTTCTCGGGCATTCTGGAGCATTACTGGGGTCGAAACGGCATTCATTTCCACAGTGAGTATGTGGGAGCGGCGGTGCTCATGCTGGCCCTCTTCGCCTTCGGTGGTGGGCTGATCAACCGACATCGCGCACATGCGTGGTTCTGGCTGGGGGCGCTGATCGTGTCGCTGCTCTGGGCATGGGGCGGCAACACGCCGTTTTATCAGCTCGTGTATGCCGTGGTGCCGGGCTCCAGGTTCTTTCGAGCGCCGAGCACGATTTTGTATGTGTCCGCCTTTTCGTTCGCTGTGCTCGCTGCCTTCGGGGCGGAGCGGGTATTAGCGGGGCGAGCTTCCACGCGATATGCGCTCGGCTGGAGTGCATTCGCTCTGATCGTCGCCGCTTTCGCCAGCATGGGCGCACTCACCAACCTCGGACTTTCGATTCTGGGTGACGTGCGCGGCGACGCCATCGAAGCCAACTCGCGTAACGTCATCCTGGGCGCGTGGCGCTCAGCCGCCGTGGTCGTCGTCATGGCCGGCGTGATGCTCGCCATCGCCCGCCGGGCACTGAAAACATCGATGGCTGGATGGCTGCTGCTTGGAGTGGTCACCCTCGACCTTTGGAGCGTCGAGCGGAACTACTGGAAATTCTCGGCCCCGGCTGCAGAGCTCTACGCAGAAGACGACATCATCCGGTATCTCAAGGCGCAGCCGCAGCCCGGGCGCGTGATCGCCCTCGCGCTCAGTGAAAACATGGCCCCCCACGATCCGTTCGTCGCGGGTGATGCCCTGATGGCGCACGACATCCGCGGGGTGCTTGGATATCATGGTAACGAACTCGGCCGTTTCCAGGAGTTGTACGGCAAGGAAGAGGGCTTGCAATCCGTTGCCAACCCCAATTTCTGGTCGCTGACCAACGCGCGCTACTTTTACACCAACTCGCCCGGTGTGCCGTTCCAAGGCGCCATGCTCGTGGCCGGACCGGTGCGAAACGCGGCTGGTACCATGACGTATCTGTATCAGCTGCCCGGAGATCATCCCGCGGCCTGGATCGCTCCACTGATGGTCAAGCTTGACGATCAAACGACTAAAGCCACGGTGCTCAACCCGCTCTTCGACGTGAAGCGCGTCGCCATTTTCGACACGGGCAGTACGGTGAATGCCAAGCCGGTCGACTCACCGCTTCCCAACCCGGTCACTTTTGGCGTGAAGGTCACTCGCTACGACCCCGGGGCCATTGATCTCACGCTGGAAGGGGCGGCCCCATCCGGCAGCGCACTCGTCGTTTCCGAGAACTACTATCCCGGGTGGCGTGCTGAAGTCGATGGAAAACCAGCAGTAATCGCTCGCGCGAATCTCACACTGATCGGCGTCGAACTTCCGGCTGACGCGAAAAATGTGACGTTACGATTCAACAGCGAGCCATACCAGACCGGCAAGCGGCTCACGCAGCTCGCACTGGCGGTCGCCACTCTCCTGCTGATCGGCGGCTGGGTAATGGATCGTCGCGCGGCTCGCGCGTCATAGGGCGGCGATGACCAGAATTGCCACACCGGCACGAGGCACTCTTTCTTTCGGCGAACGCGCCCTCGTGATCGTGCCGACGTACAATGAGAAAGACAACGTCACGCGCATCGTCCCGCAGATCCTCGCGCAGGATCCACGGTTCGAAGTGCTGGTCGTCGACGACAACTCCCCCGATGGCACCGGCCAGCTGGCGGACGAACTGGTAGCGGCCGATCCGCGCGTCCACGTCCTGCACCGGGCAGGGAAGCAAGGACTCGGGAAGGCCTATCTGGCCGGCTTCGCGTGGGCGCTGGAACGGGACTACGAGTTCATCTTCGAGATGGACGCGGACTTCTCGCACGATCCCGCGCACCTGCCGGAGTTTCTCGCGGCGGTTCGCGATGCCGACCTCGTACTCGGCTCGCGCTATCGCGACGGGAAGGTGACCGTCGTGAACTGGCCGATGACGCGTCTGATCCTGTCGTACAGCGCGAACATCTACGCGCGGGCCGTGACGGGTCTTCGCTTGGGAGACGCCACGGGCGGGTTCAAGTGCTTCCGCCGGCACGTCCTGCTGGCGATTCCGCTCCACGAAGTCCGCTCGAATGGCTACGCCTTTCAGATCGAGATGAGCTTCCGCGCCTGGAAGCAGGACTTCCGAATCGCCGAGATTCCGATCGTCTTCCACGATCGGACCGAGGGAGAATCGAAGATGTCGAAGCGCATCGTACGTGAAGCGATCTGGATGGTGTGGCGGCTTCGGTGGTGGGGCATCATGGGGCGCGTATGATTTCTCAGCGGTCGCCGCTACCGGAGGCGCTGCGTGATCTCCCCTTCGCCAAGATGACAGGGTCGGGGAACGATTTTGTGTTCTTTGACGGCAGAGAAGTGCCTGTTGCACTTCTCACGCAACCTGAGACAATTCGCGCTATCTGCAACAGATACAATGGGATAGGCGCGGATGGTATCGTGATTCTTGAACCGGCGTCACCGAGCGCTGACGCGCGAATCCTGTACTTCAACAATGACGGGTCATCCGCCGATCTGTGCGGTAACGCCACGCTCTGCTCGACCGCGATGGCCGTTGAACTCGGGATGGCGCAGTCGGAGGGCATGGTGCTGATGACCGGCGCCGGGCAGATCCGGAGTCGCCTCGTAAAAGGGCAGCCAGAGATCGCGCTGCAGCCGGTCACGGAGATTCAGTCCACCATGCCCATCAAGCGGCTCGACGGCGAGGAGCGCATCGGCTTCACCGTCGCCGGTATCCCGCATCTCGTCATCCTTTGCGACGACGCGGACCGAATTGCGGTGGCCTCACGAGGGCCGACGCTTCGCGGTCATCCGGCCAGCGGGCCTAATGGAGCGAACGTCAACTGGGTCTCGTCCATGGCGGGAGGGCGCTGGCGTTACCGGACGTTCGAGCGGGGCGTTGAAGGCGAGACGCTGGCGTGCGGCACCGGCGCCGTCGCCACCGCCGTGTTGTTGGCCCACTGGGGACTGGCGGCCCTTCCTGACGTGGTCATTCGGACGTCCTCCGGCCGGGATCTGGTGGTTCAACTGGACGTACTGCCCGGCGAAAGCCACGGGTTTCAGCCCACCCTGAAGGGCGAGGGTCGCGTGGTTTTCCGCGGCCGGATTGCTCAGCTCTAAGCGGCATTCGCAGGATCGCGGACTCTTTCGCTGCTGCACATCGCCAAGATCCGTAGCGCGTAAAGGCTGTGAGCATTTTGCACAGTTTTGAATGTGGACTGGTGTACAGTTTTAAGAAAAGTGAGCGCGTGTCGCATGATCGCGTTAGGCGGCCTAGTATAAGCGCCATTGCGGCAATGACTTAGCGGACTTTTAAACGCCGGCGGAGAAACGGCTACTTGGACTTACCCACAGTTGTCCACGTACTTTGGTTTACATAACATATATTATGCGCATATCTTCCGACGAAGAGTGGGCGGAAGATGGCGCTCCAGTGACATCCTGGTGGCACGTCGAGGTACTCTCTCACGAACCCAACAACAAACGGCGCTACCGTTTGGTAGCGCCGTTTGTCGTCTGTCGGACGACGTTCGATCGCTGACTCTTATTTGCCTGCGGCGGCAAGTTCGCCCAACCGTACATTGGCTTCCTGATAGTACGGCTGGCTTTCGTCCTGAGCCAGCACCTCCCACACCGTACGTGCCTCGGCGGCCTTTCCGGCACTCATCAGACTGCGCGCCTGCGAAGCCTGATACGCGCCCTTTTCCGACGGAAACTTGGCGGCGGTGGCCGCCTTCTCGTACTGCCCGGCCGCGAGTTCGTGCTTCCCCTGGAATTCATATCCGGTGGCGATCATCGATTCGATCGACGACGTGAAGTCGGCCGAGGCGCTCCCTCGGGCCTTCTCCAACGCCTGGATCCCTTCGCTGTACTTCTTCTGCTCGTACAGCACCTGCGCCAACACCAGCGCGGCCTGCTGACCCGATGCCGTACTGCTGAAGCGCGTCGACACCTTTTCCAGCTCGGTAGCCGCCGCAGCGAGATCGCCTTGTGACAACGGAGTCTGGGCGGCGTACAGCGCACTCGATGCCTTTTCGCGCGTGGAGGCCGTGGTGCTACGGTACATGAGGATTGAAGCGCCCGCTACCACGATAGCCCCGACCCCGTACATCAGCGGCTTGCTGTTTTGCTGGAACCAGTTCGAGACCGATTCCATCGGATCGTCAGCAACCCGTACAGGGGGGGCGTTCGTTCGTGTCACCTGCGCCATGGAGAGCCTGCGATAGAAGAGGTCAAGCGACCTGACATGGGGTCAGCGCGCCGAAAGATCAGATTGCGATCGAAGTGGAGTAAGATAGCGCATTTTGCTACACGGGGTAGCCGCGTCGGCATGACACGCCCGCGCCTCAGCAATCTCGACGCGACGCGGACAGGACTCCAGGTACCCCCGGGCGGATTCGAACCGCCGGCCAACAGTTTAGGAAACTGCTGCTCTATCCAACTGAGCTACGGGGGCAGATGTCGCCACAAGTAGCGACTGCGCAAATCTGTCGGTGGGCACGCGAGCGGACAAGCGCGCCACGACTTTGCGATGCATGGGTTCTAGAAGCGGACCAGGCTATGTACCACCCGACCCGGCAGAAGCGCTCTTCCCTCGAGAAAGCCCAGTTCGCCCAGCAGGGCGATCCCCTGCACTGTGCCGCCGAGACGTTCAATCAGGCGACAGGTCGCGGCCGCCGTGCCTCCGGTGGCCAACACATCGTCAACCACCAGCACACGTGCGCCTGAAGGAATGGCATCGGCATGCATCTCCAACACGTCGCGCCGATACTCGAGCACATAGGCTTCCCGCTCCGTACGCCACGGAAGCTTTCCCGGCTTTCGCGCCGGCGCGAACGCCGCTTGCAGTGTCAGGGCGACGGGCATGCCAAAGATGAAGCCACGACTCTCCATAGCGACAACGTGCGTGATGTCGGCAGCCACAAATGGTGAAGACATCGCCGCGATGACGTCACGCATGAGAAGCGGGTCGGCCAAGACGGGCGTAATATCCTTGAACTGGATACCGGCTGCGGGGAAATCCGGGATCTCACGAACTGCGGCCCGTATCCGGGCCTCGAGACTCCGCTCGCTCGTGGGGGGCGGGCTCACCCGCATGTTCTCGGCGATGCCATCAGTCGATCTACCGGGTAATCTGGAAAGGGGCGGTCAGGCCCGCGCCGTCGAACGCCGTGAGATCCTGTCGTTCAACTGATTTCACCACAGCACCTTGTGGCCCGTCATGTAATGCAGCCTCGAAAGCATCGAGCACGTTGGCATCTCCCGACACAAGCACGGTAACGACTCCGTCCGATTCGTTACGGACCCATCCTTTGAGGCGAAGTGCTCGGGCCCGTTCCCGCACGTACCAGCGAAAGCCGACGCCTTGGACGCGTCCCGCCACTCGATAGCGGCGAACCGCCAGCGACATCAGCGGCGAACGCCAAGCAACGCCGCGAGTGCGGCTGCAAGAGCGGCAGCATCCCCAAGTCGCGCATCGTATCCGGGGATCAGGAGTTCACCCTCGCGAACCCGGCGAGCCAGCCCCTCGAGCGTCTTGGCTGCGGCTTCCTGAGAGTTCTCCCGCGCGTCTCGATCCGCCAGGCTATCCGCTCCATCCTGCTCGCGCCGAGCACGATCCGCCCAAGCATCGTCGCGTCCCCTTACCGCCTCCCCCGGCGCAGGGGAGGCCGAGTACGTATCGCGGTTCACTGGCATAATGTCCAGCATGTCGTCGTCGCCCCACATGGGGAGCGGAGCAACGTGCGGCGGAGCGTCGAACAGCGGTGAGCTGTCCGGATCCTCACCGAGTGCGTCACGAATGCGGAGATCGTCAGCCAAGCCTCGCATCTGGGCGCCGGCATCCTCGAGCGGCCACGCCTCGACCGGGCTTTCCTGCTCTCCGTCCAATGTGCCCGCTGCCGCCATCTCACCGGTCGTCTCGTCAACGGTACCGGGCTGCGGTTCCGACGTGACCGCCGATGTCACGCCGATCAGGTCCGAGTTCGGGGTAGACATGATCACGGCCATCGGCTCCGGAGTCAGTTCGGAAGTCAACTCCGAAGTTACGCCAGACATCACTTCAGACGACAGATCGTACGGTACCTCATGGGTCAGCTGTGCTGACGCTGCCAACGGCGCCTCAGGCTGGCCGTCGCCGAAGGTGACTTCCGGCACCGTAGCTTCCGGCACGTTGTCGGCAGAAACTCCGATGTCGTCCAGAAGCAGCACGTTCAGGTTGGGATTCCCGGTGATCGTGTCAATCGCGGACAGTACTGCTGCGGTGCCCGTCGGCGGCGTGGAGGAGAGGAATGCGTCGATCCACGGGAGGTCATCGGACGTCGCCGCGTCGTATACGCCCGCTGCCTGCCCGACATCCGCGCGGTCTTCGGCTTCAGCTGTCAACGCAGAGCCCGCGACTGGTAGCGCTACGGAAAGCCGCGCGCGCCACTCCGCCGGGACATACGGACGCGCTCGAACCGGCGCGGTTCCCTCCGCATCCGTTGCTCGTCCGCCCGCGATGATCGGACGCGGCCCCGCATACGGTCCAGCTGCAAGCAGTTCATCCGACACGTGGCCGTGGGTAGGGGCAGGAATGGTCATGATCGCAGTGGCAATGCGTGGGAGCGAAAATGCGTATCCACCCCGGCGCGCGCAATTACCTGGGATGAATCGACGTTAGGCCGGCCAACCACCGGCTCCAATCAAGGGGACGAAGCGGACGGGAGCGATGTCACGCCGATCGAGCTGTTCGCCCCGTTTCGTAAAGGCCACCAGAACCTGTTCCTCCCTGTCGCCGAGAGGAATGAGCAGTCGACCACCATCCGCCAGCTGCTCTTTCAGCGCAGGTGGAATGTGCGGCGCGCCGGCGCTCACGACGATCGCATCGTAGGGCCCGTACTCCCGCCACCCCAGAGTGCCGTCGCCGAGAAGCAGCGACACGTTGCGTACATTGGCTTGCCGGAGCAGAAGCCGGGCGCGATCGAGCAACGCCGGATGGCGCTCGACCGAGAACACCTGGTCGGCCAACTGCGCCAGCAGCGCGGTCTGATACGCGGAGCCGGTTCCGATCTCGAGCACGCGTTCCCGGCCGCTAAGTGTGAGGTACTCGAGAGCACGCGCATGCACGTACGGCTGGGAAATGGTCTGGCCGCTGCCGATTGGAAGCGCTGAATCGTCGTATGCTCGATGACGTACGGTCGGTGGCACGAAAAGATGGCGCGGCACCTGATCGATGGCCCGCAGAACAGCGAGATCCTTGATCCCCTTGTCCTGCAACGCCTCCACGAGCCGCCTTCGCGCGCCGCGAAACTCCGGCTCTATGGTTCCCGCCACCAGTCCGCCGCCGTAGCGAGAAATTCCCGATGCGTCAGGTCGAGGTGAAGCGGCGTGACCGAGATATAGCCGTCATGCACCGCGCGGAAGTCGGAATCGTCGGGCCCGCTCCACGCGACCGAGCCGCCTCCGATCCAGAGGATATCGCGTCCCCACGGATCTTTCATGCGCGTGATCGAATCGCTGAATACGCGCCGGCCAAGACGCGTGAGCTTGATCCCCTTGATCTCCGGTCCGGCGACCGCCGGCAGATTAACATTGAGAAGTGTATCGCGCGGCAGGGCGGGCAACGTCATCAGGTGCTGCAGCAGTGATCGCAATGGTCCGACGTGTGTATCGAGCAGCGCGTCGGCGCGCAGTACGCTGCCACCGAACGACACCGCGATCGAGGGGATGCCAAGGGCGATACCTTCCATCGCGGCGGCTACCGTCCCCGAGTACAGCACGTCCTCGCCCATGTTCGGGCCATGGTTAATGCCGCTTACAACGAAGTCCGGTCGACTCTCGAGCAGGGCCTCGCAGGCCAACATGACGCAGTCGGTGGGTGTACCATCCACCTGCCAGCGCCGTTCGCCGAGACGCACCGGCCGCAAGGGATGGTGCAACGTGAGCGAGTGACTCGTGGCACTCTGCTCGCGATCGGGTGCGACAATGGAAAGCTCGCCGAGGGGCTCGCACGCCTGCTCGAGTACACCCAGCCCTTTGGCGAGAATACCGTCATCGTTACTCAGAAGAATACGCATGGGCCTGGGCTGTCGTGAACGGATGGCGGAAAGGCGGCGGGCTACGCATGACGCTCATCCCGGTTGATCATCGAGAAGCGCCTGTATCTCGAGCAGGTCGCGTTCAAGCGACTCGAGCGTTTGCACTTCGAGCGCACGTCGCGCCACCGGTCGCAAAACCCCTCCCTTGCGGTGCTCATCCAGTTTCTGGCGTGCGCCGTCGATGGTGTACTTCTCCGTGTACAGCAGATGCTTCACCAACAGAATCAGCTCGACTTCCCGGCGGGCGTACACGCGATTGCCGCTACGGTTCTTCGCCGGGTTGAGCAGCTTGAATTGGCTCTCCCAGTACCGCAGGACATGCGGCTTGAGATCGGTAAGCTCACACACCTCACCAATGGAGTAGAACTCCTGTACCGGCTCGCTCCGTCCGTTGGCTCCCACTCAGTCCCGCTCCGCGCGAGGGGCACGTGCCATCAGCTCCGCCACCGCTTCACGCGGCGACTGCCCATCGAACAGGATACGGTGCGTCGCATCGATAATGGGCATCTCGATTCCGGCGCGATTCGCGAGCGCCCTGGCGCTCTGCGCATTCAGCACGCCCTCGGCGATACTATCCTTCCCTTCCAGCGCCTGCTCAAGGGAGCGCCCCTGCCCGATCGCCACGCCCACCGCGCGATTACGTGACAACGCTCCGGTGCAAGTAAGCACGAGATCACCAAGCCCCGCGAGACCGGCAAACGTTTCGGGGCGGGCGCCGAGCGCGACGCCAAGCCGCGTCATCTCCGCGAGTCCGCGGGTCATGAGCGCCGCGCGCGGATTGTAGCCAAGCCCCAACCCGTCGAGTATCCCGGTGGCCACGGCCATGACGTTCTTGATGGCACCGCCAAGCTCTACACCGGTGACATCGTCGCTGGTGTAGACGCGGAAGGCCTCTGCACTCAGACTGCGCTGCACCAGCGTGGCCGCCCCGAGCGAGCTGCTCGCCGCGACGACCGCCGTTGGCTGCCCCTGTGCGACTTCCATCGCGAAGCTCGGTCCGCTCACGGCCACGACATCATGTCCCCGGCCGTACTCCGCGACGACATCGGTCATCAGCGCCAGCGTCTCGCGTTCAATACCTTTTGTGGCCACTGCCAGGACTGCGCCATCTTGAATGGCACCGGCGCACGCCTCGACGACCGGTCGCAGGACGTGCGACGGCGCTGCGTAGATCACCAACGCGGCATTCCGGAGCGCGAGTCCCAAGTCGTCGGTGGCCCGCAGGGCACGGTGCAACGTGATGCCGTTGAGAAAGCGCGGATTCTCATGGCACGCATTCACCGACGTTACCACATCGGTTTCCCGAGCCCACAACGTGGCGGTGTGTCCGTTGCGAGCGAGACGATCGGCGATAGCCGTGCCCCAAGCGCCGCCGCCGATGACCGCGCAGGTGATCGGGTCACGCTCGAAAGCACGACGCTCCCCGGTCATGCGGACCCTCGCGCCGACCGGCCGATCCGGCTCTCTTCGCCGCGACGCAGCCGCTCGATGTTGGCACGATGCGTCCAGAAAACAAATGCGCCGACGATCACCGACGTGATCACGAGCGGCGAGACGGCGCGATCCTGCACGAGGAGCGCGGTCGGCAATACGACGGCGGCAACGAGCGATCCCAATGACACGTAGCGCGTCACGGCCACGACGGCGATGAAGACCGCAACGGCGCTGAGCGCAGGAAGCGGGGCAAGCGCGATGAACACGCCGCTCGCCGTCGCGACACCCTTGCCGCCACCTTTCCCCATGAGGAACAGCGGACGCACATGCCCGAGAATGGCCGTCACGCCCATGATGACCCCCCACGGCCACCCTGCAGCCACTCCCAGAACGCCCGGAATGCTCAGCACCGGAACTACGCCCTTGAGGAGATCGACGGCATACACGAGCAATCCCCATCGCCAACCCAGTGTGCGAAAGACATTCGTCGCGCCAAGATTGCCTGAGCCCACTGTGCGGAGATCGAGACCATTGGCACGTCCCGCCAGGTACGCCGTGGGAATCGAGCCGATGACGTACGCCGCAAGCAGCGCTGCCATCAGCGTGGACACCGGCAAAGCCGCGTCGGCGGCGATCACCCGCTCTTTCTCCGCATCAGGATACGGACCGGCGACCCGATAAAGCCCCACTTCTCCCGCAGCTGATTGTGAAGATAGCGGATGTAATTCTCGGGAATGAGTTCGGGATGGTTGCCGAAAAAAGCGAACGTCGGCGGTTCCACTTCCACCTGCGTCGCGTAATTGAGCTTCACCTCACGACCGGCGGCCTGTGGCGGCTGCAGCTTCTGCACCACTTCCTCGAGCGCATCGTTCACCTGTGACGTGCTGATGCGGCGCGCGCGCTGTTCCTGAACCGCCATCACCACATCGAGCACCTTGGTCACGCGCTGGCCCGTGATCGCCGATGTGAACAAGAACGGCACCCACTGCAGGTACGGCGCCTTGTCGATCACATCCTTTTTGAACTTCTGGGAACTCTTGTCGGTTTTGTCCGCGTAGAGGTCCCACTTGTTCATCACGAGGATCAGGCCGCGGCCGGCTTCCCATGCCAACGTGGCGATCTTGAGATCCTGATTCTGCAGTCCTTCGGTCGCGTCGATCATCAGTATGCAGACATCCGACGAATCGATCGCCCGGCGCGTGCGGAGCGCCGCGTAGAACTCCACGCCGTCGTCGATCTTCGACTGGCGACGCAGGCCGGCCGTATCGACGAACACCAGATCACGATCCTTGTAGCGCATCGGCGCGTCGATCGAGTCGCGCGTCGTGCCGGATTCGTCATGGACCACAAGCCGCTCTTCACCAAGCAGCCGGTTCACGAACGAGGATTTGCCGACGTTCGGACGCCCCACGACCGCGATACGGATTGCTTCGCTGGTGTCCTGAGGCGACTCGGGGATGCGTTCGACCATGGCGTCGAGCAGATCACCCGACCCCTTCCCGTTCTGCGCCGATACCGGGAAGACATCGCCTGCCCCCAGCCGAAAAAATTCATACCAGTCGGTGCTCTCGGGCACATCCACCTTGTTGGCCACGATCACGAACGGCTTCCGCGACTGCCGCAGCAGATCGACGATACGTGAGTCGGATGGGTGGACGCCAACCTTCGCGTCCACCACCAGCATGAGCAGGTCGGCTTCATCGATCGCATGCATGACCTGCCGACGAATCTCGGTGTCCATGAGCATGCTCGAGTCCTCGACAAGGCCTCCGGTATCGACGAGCCAGAAATGGTGACCGGCCCAATCCGCGCGTCCGAAATGCCGGTCACGGGTGGTCCCCGCCTCTTCACTCACGATCGCACTGGCTTCGCCGATGATGCGATTGAACAGGTGCGACTTGCCCACATTGGGGCGACCGACGATTGCTACGACTGGAAGGCTCATGCGGCTGGCTGGTACGCCGCGTTCCCTTCGGGGACGAGCGCGTCTATAAAATCGTACGACGGATACACAGGCATGGGGAGCGACTCACGCACGGCCACAAACGATTCCTCGTCGAGGAACAGTCCATCGTCGTTGATGCATTCAGCGGGAATCAGCGCCATGTCCAGGTCGTGACGGTCGGCCAGGGCGCGACGGATATCCGCGCCCACCAACAATCCCGCCGTCGTCGTGGTGGGGCCAAACAGGGAATTTTCCATAGGGATGATCTCGAAGATCGCCCCCGTGGTGTGATGCAACTGCGACAGCAATTCCGGCATCAAGGGGGCCATGGATACGCCGGTGACGATGCCGATCCGGCGACCATCGAGGCGCGGGAGCTGTGTCAACCCGTCACGCACGCGCGCGCGCAACGACGTCACCGCGCCAACCCCATTTTCGATCTGGGAGAATTCGCCGTAGTGTTCCATGTCCGGTAATGGCTCTTCGGCCAACAGATACAGCTCATCCGAACCGAACACCCAGCGGTCTCCGCGCTCGGCGAGCGCACGATCTGCCCAGCGATGCACGACATCGAGCAGGATCCGCGCGTTCGCCGCATCCATCGGCTTCCCGTTGTACAGGTGCGAGAACTGGGTGACGCCCACCGGCACGAGTGCCACGGACATCACGGCATCGTCGAGGCTGTACAGATCCGAGAGCGACTGCTCCAGCACCGCGCCGTCGTTGAGTCCGGGCACGATGACCATCTGGCCGTGGAACTGGATGCCTCCCGCCGCCAGTCGGGTGAGCTGATCGACGATGTCGGGGACGCGCGGGTTGTTGAGCAATACCTTGCGTGCTTCCCACGGCGTCGCGTGCACGGACACGTACAGCGGCGACAGGCGATACTCAAGAATGCGCGCGATGTCGCGCTCTTTCACGTTGGACAGCGTGGCAAAATTCCCGTACGCGAACGATAGGCGGTAGTCATCGTCGCGGACATACAGCCCTTTACGCAACCCTTTCGGCAGTCCTTCGATGAAACAGAACTCGCAGCGGTTCGCGCAGCGGCGCACGGTGGGCGGCGCGAGCTCCACACCCATCGGCTCCCCATCTTCACGTTCGATATCGAACTCGAGCGCTTCGCCGTCGGGCAAACGCGCAGACACGACAAACGCATCGTCGGCCGTCAGGAACTCCCAGTCGAGGAAGTCTTCCAACGGCCGTTCGTTGACGGCGAGGAGTTCAGTGCCGGGAACGATGCCGAGTTGGTCGGCGATGCTCCCCGGCTGTACACGCGTGACGCGAACCATGACCCGGGACGAAAACGGGGGACCAGGCCCAAAGGCCTTCCCCCGGAAAAATGTGGGCGACAACCGTTGCGTCGCCGCCCACATGAGAAAACTTACGAACTGGAGCGGCCGAAGTCAATAAATATCATGGACTTCGGCCGTGAGCCGACGCTATTTCAGCGGCGCATATCGGAAAGCCACAGCCTTCGGGGCATTCACCTTTACCGAAAAACTGGTCTGGTCATTGGCTTCGACCGGTCCGATCGCGACGTCCTTCGTCGCCACCACCGCGCCGGTCGTGTCGAGGAACTCGATGTGCATCGTCCACGACCTCGACGCTTCGCCGCGATTGTTGACAATTCCCTGCAGCTGGTAGCTCTCCCCGGACTTCGAGGCGAGGGTCACCTCCACGTCCGGATTCGTCTTATCCTGCTTGGTGAGATACACGAGCGTTGAATCGCCGTACGCTTTCTTCTTCGCCGGATCAGTTTCGGCGCGCGCCTTCAGCTGAAAGCTGCCCGCCATCAGACGCCAACCTCCAGCAAAGTTGGGATCGAGCAACATCAGCCTGGTTACGATCTCGGTCATACGAGTGGCCGTAGCCGGCGCGAAGAGCACGCTGGAAAAGTTGAGCAGCGCCAGTCGATGATACGGGTTCTTCTTCAGTCCGCTCTCGAAGAGCTTGGTAGCGTCTTCGTCCCTCTTCCCGATGGCGGCGTTCGAGCCCGCCTCGAACAGCTGATCAGCCTCAAACTTGTCCGGGGCTTCCACCATCTCGTGCAGCAGTCCGACAACCGCCGTCGTGTCACCCGCCAGGCGTAACGCGCGCGCCAGCGCCTGCGACGCGTCGGGCTCGCCTGGATCATCCTTCAGGAATGACTCGAGCAACGCACGCGCTTTGGCGATCTCAGCCATTTGTGCCGTGCTGTCGCCTTCGGACTCGGCGCCGTTCAGCGTGATGATCGCCATGTTGTAGCGACTCTGCTGCTTGACCTTGGCATAGGCCGAGTCGCTGCCTGAGAGGTCGATCACTTTTTGCATCGCCAGAACAGCACTGTCGATCTTCTCTTCGCGCTGGTAAATGGCGGAGAGCAAGTTCCACGGACGCGGGTCGGTGCTGGCGATCTGCAGCGAAAGCTTCGAAAAGTACTTGGCCGAATCCGTCTGCTCGGCGCCGAACGCTTCGACTGCCCTGTTGAGCAGCGTTACCGCGAACTGATCGCGGAACGGACGGATCGTCGAACTGCAGTGCGGCATCATCGCTACGAGTGCCGTTGCCGCAGAGTCGAGCGACAGCAGCACGTTGTGAGAGCCGGAAGGGTTCTGGGTGAATCCGACATCACCGCGCTTCATCACGAACTCCGCGTTTTCCTGCTTCAGCCACTGATTGTACGCGCGAACGAGCAGGAACAGACGTCCCGGCTCATTCTTGATCTTTTCCGGGCTATCCGTCAGCACGCGGATCGCGTTACGAAGGTTACGCGGTATTTCGTCGGGCGTACGCGGACTGGCGGCGAACAGGACATACTTGCGCGCACCAACGATCTGGAAAGGGCTGCGATCGTTGATGTCGCATTCTTGTGCCGCCGCTGTCGCCGCCATCGGCGCCATCGCGGTAAGGACTGTCGCTCCGGCGACGCGTATCCACATCAGAGCCTGCATGCCGTTCTCCTGGAGAGTCTGCGAGATATACCCGTGCTGCGAAATGTAAGATCCTGCCCATCGGACCTGCGTCACGTTCCGCCGACCGGTGCCATTCGCCCGGGCGCGGCTACGCCCGATAGGATGCACCGCTACCGGTGTTGAACAGCACTACCTCGCTGGCCGCATCGATTTTGTCAGCGAGTACGGCATCACGCAACACCGACAGGGCACATCCGCCCTCCGGAGCCGCATCGATGCCGGTGGCCGTTGCCAGCCTGGAGGTCCACTCGCGGATCGACTCCTCGGACGCGGTTCCCGCCACGCCGCGCGTGTCCTTGAGCACGCGAAGGAGCAGCCGATCGCCGAACGGCGCAGGAACACGCAGCCCGCTCGCGTAGGTCACCGGGTCCACCCATGGGTCAGCGCGTTCCGCGTGCGCGGAAAAGGCGCGCGCAACAGGCGCACAGCCTTCCGCCTGCGCTACCACATATCTGGGCTGCGTTGCCCCCTCGGGAAGCCATCCGCCGGCGAGCAGCTCATCTATGGCTTTGTAGATGCCGATCGTTCCCTCTCCCCCGCCGGTCGGATATACGATCACATCCGGAAGGTGCCACCCCAGCTGCTCGGCGAGCTCGAGCCCCATCGTCTTCATCCCCTCCACGCGGTACGGTTCACGCAGGGTGGACACATTGAAGCAACCCGACTCCGCCGCGTACGCGACCGCCAACTTCCCAGCGTCCCCGATATGTCCATCGATGCGGATGAGCTCGGCGCCCATGGCTTCGATGGTGTCGAGAATGGGGCGTGGCGTGGTGCGTGGCGCATAGACGCGAACCGGCATCGCCGCCGCCGCCGCGTAAGCCGCAAGCGCGGCACCGGCGTTGCCAGCGGTCGGAACGACCAATCCCGGTACCCCCTGCCCTCGTGCCCGGGTCACGGCGGCGCTCATGCCACGCGCCTTGAACGACGCCGTGGGATTCTGCGACTCATCCTTGACCCACAACCGGGCCACCCCCACCGCCGACGCCAACGTCACGGACTCGATGAGCGGCGTGAGTCCTTCTCCCAGTGTGACCGGCGCTTCGCCGCCGAGCGACGGCAGAAACGGGGAATAGCGCCACATGTCCCAGCGGGGTGCGAGCGTCGTACCCTTGGGGATCGGTACGTAGCGCGCGAACAGCGGTTGCCCGCACGCCCCGCAAATCGAGGCCCGCTCGAGCGCGGCCGGCGTATCGCACGCACTGCACGCGAGTGTCCACGAGGCGGACGTCACGCGGTGCCCGCGGTATCCGCACTGTGAGACGGCGTCCCGGTTTCGGTGGACAACGCTGGCGCGGCGGCGGATGCGGAGGTCACAGCGGGCATATCGATGGCAGAGACTGGTGGGGAAACGGGGGGGAGGTCAGGAACGGCAATGCCCAGCGCCTGATGAACCCGTCGCGCGGAGTTGGTGCTGAAGCCGGGAACCGCCGCGATCTGTTCGAGGCTGGCGTCACGAACACCCTGTACGCTGCCGAAGGTGTTCAGCAGCGCACGCCGTTTGTTCGGACCGATACCGGGAATCTTCAGCAGCTCCGACGTAATCGTACGCGCGGCGCGCTTCTGCCGCTGAAAGTTCACCGCAAAGCGGTGCGCCTCATCGCGCGCCTGTTGCAGCATCCGCAGCGCGGGTGAACGTCGCGGAAGCCGCACCGGATCACTGCGTCCGGTCAGAAAGATCTCTTCGTCGCGCTTGGCCAGGGAGATCAGCGCCACCTGTGTCAGCCCCATCGCATCGAACGCGGCCTTCGCAGCGCTCAGCTGCCCCTTGCCGCCGTCAATGACGGCGAGGTCGGGCAACGGCTTCTCCTCCGCCACGCGACGCATGAAGAACCGCGTCACCACTTCGTGCATCGACCTGAAGTCGTCGTTCCCTTCGAAGCCCGCGATCTTGAACTTGCGATACTCCGCACGCTTGGGACGTGCGTTCTCGAACCAGACGGCACTCGCCACGACGTCAGTCCCCTGCGCGTGCGAAACGTCGAAACAGACCAGCGACCGCGGCAGACGCGGCAATCCCAGTTCGCGTTGCAGTTCGTAGACCGGATCGGCGGCGCGCTCCTCCGCTTCCAGTGTGGCCAGCTTGAATTCTTCCAGCAGATGGCGGGCATTCTGGTCGGCTAAGTCGACAAGGGCACGACGCGGCCCCCGCTGCGGGATGCGAATGCGCGTGCCCTCGAGCGACAGCTCGAGTGCTTCGCGATCATCGAAGTCGAAGGGTACCATCAGGTCGGCCGCCCGCGCTTCTGCCACGCGGTACCACTGCGCGAGACAGGCGCCGAGGACGGCACCATCTTCTTCTCCTTCAGCATGCTCCACCAACCGATGATCGCGCGCCAGCAGCTTTCCGCCGCGAATGCGCATCACGACCACGCAGGCGTCCTCGCCGTCGCGCGCGTAACCGACGACATCGCGATCGCCGCCTTCCACTTCGAGCACGACGGTGGGCTCTTCCATCTTTTCGAGATGCCTGAGCGCGTCACGCAGCTCCCCGGCGCGCTCGAAGTCCAATCGCTCCGACGCCTCGATCATACGCTCACGCACATGTCGCACGACGTCTTTGGTTCGTCCCTCGAGGAACCAGAGCACCTCGTCGATCATGGCACGGTAGTCCGCCGTGGACTGATAACCCACGCACGGCGCCTGACACCGCTTGATGAAATAATCGAGACACGGCCGCTCCGGCGTCTCACGCGGCAGCGCGTAGTGGCATGAGCGTACGGTGAAGATGCGCTTCACTACGTTGAGTGCGCGGCGCATGGCACCCACGTCGGTGTACGGGCCGAAATAGCGAGCGCCGTCGTCGGCCAGACGACGCGTCACGATGACGCGGGGAAACGGCTCCTGCACCGTCACCTTGATGTACGGATACGACTTGTCGTCACGCAGGGCGATGTTGAAGCGCGGACGGTATTCCTTGATCAGCGTCGCTTCGAGGATGAGCGCGTGCCCTTCCGTCGGCACTACGATGGTGTCCACATCATGCACCTTGCGCAGCAGCCCACGGGTCTTCGGACTGGTCAGGTGATCCTGGGCCCAGTAGCTCCGCACACGCGAACGGAGCCGCTTCGCCTTGCCCACGTACAGGACGCCCCCCTCGACATCCTTCCACAGGTAGACGCCGGGGGAATCCGGAAGATGCGGCAGCTTGTGCGCCACGGCGTCCGGCATGCCGCGCCCGATCGCGGCGCGCGTCCACTCGTCGTCAGGCAGCGGCGTGGCGTCGCCGACGCGCAGTGATTCCGAATCCATCATCACGGGCGTGGCGTGCGTCGCAGCCAGCGCGCGGCTTCCCGCGACCCCATGAACCAGGCAGCGACCACGTACGTGACGCCAAACGCGGCGAGAATGGGAATACCCACGGTTCGTGGATGCACGTCGGGCAGCAGCGCGACCTGCGCCATGCGCAGTCCGATGCCAACCGCGGCGGCCGCCAGCGCGGCCAACACGATGCGACGGGACGCGTGCCACATGCTCGCCGTATACAACGGGCCGAGTCGTCGCTGCAGTCCACGTACGAGAATCGCGAAGTTCGTGTATGACCCCAACGCCGACCCGAGCGCGATACCAGCGGTCGCATACGGCGATTCGCGGTACGGGACCGCAATCGCAATGGCCGCGGCCGCCGAGACGAAGATGCTGGCTATCGACGCACGCAACGGCGTCCGGTAATCCTGCAAGGCGTAATACACCGACACGAGGAGCCGGACCGAGGCGAAGCTCACCAGTCCGACCGCCATCGCGGCAAGGATGAGATACACCACCTGCTGCTCCGCCGCACCAAACCTGCCGGCACGATACAGGATGCCTACGCAGTAGTCACCAAGCGCGATGAACGCCACCGCGCTCGGCACGATGTAGAACAGGATCCGTTGCCACCCCCCGCGCAGCCGCTCCAGCAGCGCATCGAGCGAGGACAGCCCGGACTCCCGCGCGAACTCCGGTAGCGACGCCGCGGCGACCGATACGCCGAACAGTGACACCGGCAGCAGCGCCAGTGTGTTCGCGTAATGCATGTTGCTAACAGCCCCTTCCGGCAGGAACGACGCAATCCCCACGTCGACGAACGACGAGATCTGGACGACCCCGAGCGCCGTCACCACCGGAAGAATATTCTGCAGCGTGGGCATGACCCCTTCGGCGAATCGATCGAGCGAGGGTCGGATCGGTCCCGCGAGCCGCAGGACTTCCGGAAGTTGCCCAAGCACTTGCAACACGGCGCCGCCCAACGTGGCCCAGGCCAGCCACCAGACCAGCGTGGTCGCGCTGTCGGCACGCGGCCCGCCAATCAGCAGCAACGCAATCTGCGCAATCGACCAGAGTGCCGCACTGGCGTACGACCAGAAGAAGCGCCGATGGGAATTCTGCACACCGAGGCACCACCCGCTCAAGACCATGACACCGGTCATGGGAAAGAGCACGCGGGTGAGGCGTGTGGTCAGCGCTTGTGCATCGGCATCGAAACCCGGAGCGAGAAGTGCCGTGAGCCGCGGCGCCGCCAGTATGCCGACCAGCGTGAGTACCGCTACCGCGACGAACAGCAAGCCCAGCACCGCATTACTCAGCGCCCGCGACGCGCGTGCGTCTCCCCGCGCGAGCAGTGTGCTATATACCGGCACGAATGCCGCCGAGAGCGTGCCTTCGCCGAGCAGATTGCGCACGGCGTTCGGAATCCTGAACGCGACATTGTACGCGTCCGCCGCCGCCCCGGCGCCGAGGTAGTAGGCAAAGGCCGTGTTGCGCAGCAGTCCGACGACACGACTGATGAGGATGCCCGCCCCGACGACGAACGCTGCGCGTCCGTCAGACGACTCACTCATGCCGATCCGTATCGCCGTGCACGAGGCGCTGTGCATGTTGACGCGCGCCGTCGCGCATCTGCTCAAGTATCTCCACGCCGTAGCGCGCCAGCATCGGGACCAGGTTGAGCACCCGTTCCGGCGATTGTCCAAGCGGTCGGAGCTTCGCCCGTGCCGCGGCCACATCGCGCATCGCCTGCACCTCGCGACGCTTCACGCCGGCAAGAGCCCGTCGCTCGAATCGATCGAGCCGATGCCCCAGGTCCCGCTGCAGGCCATCCACCACGCTGTCGGCGACGACACCGTCTGCTCCACCGACATTCTCCTTGAGCGACAGCAGCTGTGTCTCCAGCATGACCCGCAGCCGCTCGAGGCTGTCGTTCACGTCGTCGCTCATGAGGCGACGCGCCACCGCCAGCTCGGCGGCATGCGGATCGGACAACATCGCCTCGCTGATCCCCAACCGGTCGATCGCGCGCTCGGCATCGGCCTCGACGATCTCCCCCGACCAGCGGGGGGCGACGAGCGGAATGCTGGCGCCTAGCGCGCTGGCAATTGGTGCGACCTGCGCGAAGTACGCCAGTTCACCGGGACCTGCGAGATAACACACCGTGGGAAGCAGGCTCCGCTCGAGCACCGGACGCAGCAGCACGTTCGCTCCCAATGCACCGACGTCGGCCTCGCGAGCGACGCGCGCGGCGTCGGTGATCGGCACCCGTTCGCGGGCACGCACCATCTGCGCGTCCCGCTGCACGAGCGACGTCCGAAAGACAAGGGACAGGGAATCCACGACATCCACCTGCGGCGCGAAGCCGGCGTCGGAGATCTCGCGTCCGCGTTGCGTCAGCGCCGCCGATAAATCGCCCGCGCGTACGAGCGCACGTCGCAGAAACGGGTCCGCCGCCGTGCGGACCGCCGCATGCGCGGCGTCGAGCACGGCGATGCCGAGCGGCTCGAGCAGGGCACGCAGCAGCTGAACGTATGACGCCCCGATGGTCGCGTGCGGGACGTACGCGCTGTCCACGAGGGTGAGCACCTCCGATTGCGCGGCCGACCCGCAGGCGGCGGCCAGCGTCTCCCGCGCCTCACGAAGTTCACCCAGCATGACGTCGGCCATGGCGATGCCGTCGGTGGCCGAACCGGTGAGTGAGAGCGTCTGTAATCCCGCCGACGTCGCCACATGGGTGACCGCCGCTTCCATCCAGTCGGCGTCATCGGTCGCTGCCCAGAAGAGCGGCGCGATCGAGATGCCGGTGCGCTGCTCGAGTTCATCGGCCATGGCCAGCGCGCTGAGCGCTTTGCTGAAGGTGTACGCCGGTCCGCCAAACAGTCCCGGCTGCTGCCCGGTGGTAATTACGGCTCCCTGGGCCGCAGCGCGCGTCAGGCGATCCGCAGCCAAGCCCGTGGCGGCAATCGCCGGTGCAAGCGGGGTGAGCCAGTCGGTTTCCCCCATGGATGCGCGAACCGCGCCGACATGGGCGCTCCATGCCGCCGCGTTCTGCGGGCGCGGCGCATACCAGGACGCTCCCACGCTACCGCGCTGAACGGCGCGCGACAGCGCGCTCCCGCCCAGTGGCACGCTGCGGACCGCCACGCGTCCCTCGGTCACCGTCATTGCTTCACGATCTGTCACGGTCGCTCACGCACGTCACTTATGATAAGGTTCGCCACGGACGATGGTCCCGGCCCGGTAGAGCTGTTCCACCAATACCAAGCGCGCAAGCTCGTGCGGGAGCGTCCACGGGGCAAGCGATAACCGCCGCCAGGCGCGCAGGCGAATCGCGTCGCCGACACCGTAGGCGCCGCCGATGACGAACGCCACGCTCCGCGCTTCGTCACGCAATCCCTGCAGCAACTTGGCAAAAGGGACGGATTCCAGCGAGTCGCCCCCCGGATCGCAAAGCACGAGGCGAGCGTCGGCGGGAAGCCGCTCGAGCATCCGCGCGGCCTCCCGCTCTCGCACCGCCAGAGGCGTGAGCGCCCGTGCCGACTCTTCCTTCACCTCCACGACGTCCAGCGGCCAATAGCGCGCAATGCGCGCTTCATATTCCCGGATGGCATCGGCCAGACCCGCGCCGCGAGGCCGGCCGATGACGATCAGCGCAACACGCATGGATGACGGATCACCGTCTGCCAGCCCGGTCGCTGACCGGACATCGTGTCACGCGTAAATCCCGCGGAGGCGGTGCACGGTGGCCACTCGGCTGATCGAGACCATGTACGCTGCCGTGCGCATGTTCACGTTGTGCTGCTTCGAGAGCTGCAGAACATCCTGGAAGCTGCGCGTCATGATTCCGGCGAGTCGCTGGTTCACGTCGTCCTCCTGCCAGAAGTAGCCCATGCGGTCCTGCACCCACTCGAAGTACGACACGGTCACACCGCCGGCATTCGCGAGAATGTCGGGAATGACAAACACCCCTTTGTCATCGAGGATCGCATCGGCCGCCGCCGTGGTGGGACCATTTGCGCCTTCGCAGATCACCTTGGCGCGGATCCGGGACGCGTTCTTCGTCGTGATCACATTCTCGAGCGCGGCCGGCACCAGGACATCCACCTCCAGCGTCAGCAGTTCGTCGGCCGGAATCGCATCACCACCGGTAAAGCCGTCAAGCGAGCGGTGCTTCTGGACATAAGTCATGGCCGCATCGACGTCGAGACCGTTGGCGTTGTAGAACGCGCCGGCGCGATCGCTGATACCGACAATCCGGCATCCTTCTGCGGCCAGCAGTTTCGCCGCCGTGGAGCCCACGTTCCCAAAACCCTGCACCGCCACCGTCGCCCCCTGCATGGGTCGCCCGAGATGTTCCATGGCTTCCCGCGTCACCAGCATGCAGCCACGTCCGGTCGCCTCGCGTCGACCGAGCGATCCACCCATCTCTACGGGCTTGCCCGTGACGACGGCGTTTTCGGTCCGACCGACGTGCATCGAGTACGTGTCCATCACCCACGCCATCACCCGCTCGTTGGTGTTGACGTCCGGGGCCGGGACGTCCGTGTCCGGACCGAGCAGGGATATGATCCCCTTCGTATAGCGACGGGTGACGCGCTCCAACTCGCCCACGCTCATCGACGACGGATCGCATACCACCCCACCCTTGGAGCCGCCAAAGGGAAGGTTGACCACCGCGCACTTCCACGTCATCCATGCGGCGAGCGCCTTCACCTCTTCAAGCGTGACATTCGGGTCGAAGCGAATACCACCCTTGGCCGGTCCGCGCGACGTGTTGTACAGCACGCGGTACCCGGTGAACACTTCCACGTCGCCGTTGTCGAGCTGGACGGGCACGGAAACGATCAGCTGCTTCTCAGGATTTCTCAGGATCTTATAGATCCCGGGCTCGAGATCGAGCAGTTCGGCAGCGCGGTCGAAGCGGGACATCATCGCTTCGAACGGATTCTCTTCGTCCAGAAACCGATCCTTGTCCGGTCGGACGATGCTGTCCGTCGGCAGGCGGAGGAGGTCGATGGCCATTTCGACTTGGGGTTGGTGGGCCGGACTCAGCCGGCGGTGGGTGCGGGCGTGATCCGCGCTGACAGCAGCCGTGTTAGCACACGGTTCAACGCCTCAGCGCCTCTCTCGATCACGACCGTCTGTGAAACATACCAGAGCGGCGGCGCGGCGCGAGGCCAGAGCGACTTCAGCTTCACCGCGTCCTTGAGGGTGCAGATCACGCCGTCGCTGCCGGACGCGGCTCGCGCAATCCGCTTCGCGTCGGCAACCGTGTACCGGTGATGATCGGGAAAGCGAATAGGCGGCTCCAGCTTCGCTCCGACCCGCCTGAGCTGCTCTTCGAAGGCGCGTGGGTCGCCGATCGCGCTTACCGACACGAACCGCTTTCCCGCCAGCCAGGCGACATCATGCGTGAGCCCCGACGGGCCGAGCGGGGCCGCCAGCACTTTCCCTGACGCCGCAGCGTCCCCGGCGTTGCCTGCGACGCCCGCGTGCCCCACGGCAGGCAGCGAGACGGCCAGCCGCACATGCCCGGGATGCAAGCGCACGTGGACGACCGGAATGCCTGGAGCGGCCTGTTCGATGACCAACTCCACGGCGCGCGCGCGTTCAGCTGACGCGGCTTTGCTGGTGAGAATCACCACAGCGGCCCGGCGAAGGGCGGAGAGCGGTTCGCGAAAGGGGCCGGCGGGAAGTAGTCGTACGTCTTCGCGCCATCGATCCACGCTGACGAGAACGACATCGGCCGCGCGCCGCACCTGTCGATGCTGGAACGCGTCGTCAAGGACGGCGCAGTCAGCGCCCCGTGTACGCGCCGTCGCGAGTCCGGCGGAGCGATCGGCGCTCACCACGACCGGCACGTTGGGAGTGAGCAGCGTATGCACCAACCACTCGTCGTCGCCGTACCCGCGCAAGATGAGCGCGGGCCTCGCGCCGCCGGCGCGCAGCTGCGAAGCCAGCCACGACGCGATCGGCGTCTTCCCGGTACCACCCACGGTAAGGTTGCCCACGGAAATCGCCGGAAGCGTCGCACGCGATGACGCCGTCGACTGCTGCCGATCGAACGCCGCGTTGCGACGACGCACCACGGCGCCGAACAGCGCTTCGAGTGGCGAGAGCAGCGCCCGCGTCAGTCGGGCCGAAAACGCATCGGATTCCCAGACGTACCACGCGAAGGTGGCGAGTCGCGCATTCACGTGGGCATCTCAGTCGGTCGCGGCGAGTGCGGCCGCGCGGTCGAGCGCCTGTTGCATCCGCGACGCGAACTCCCCCGTGCGCGCTGCGGCGGCACGCGCGTCCACGTCGTTCACCGTGGTGGAGGTGTCGTACAGGATCGTGATGCGGGCAAACGGTTTGGGAATCTCGAAACCATCCC
Organism: Gemmatimonadales bacterium; assembly: GCA_038250435.1. Taxonomy (GTDB): domain Bacteria; phylum Gemmatimonadota; class Gemmatimonadetes; order Gemmatimonadales; family Gemmatimonadaceae; genus Gemmatimonas. The sequence goes on from JBBSCJ010000001.1 coordinate 479,935, forward strand.
AGCTACCGAGGCGCCACGCCCGCGCGACGTGTGCGACGATCGGGACCACGGGGGCACCGGCGCGATGCGCGAGCACCAGCGCGCCTTGCGCGAAGCGGTGACGCGGCCCACGCGGGCCATCGGGGGTAATAGCGATGTCCGCCCCGTCGTGAAGCGCGCGGACCGCTTCCATCAACACGCGCGCGGCGCCACGCGACGTCGACCCGCGCACCCCGAAGAACCCGAACGCGCCCACGATCTGCGCGATGATCTCACCGTCCTTGTGCTCACTGATCATCACGCCGGTACGCTGCCGGTGCGCCCACAGAATCGGCAACATCTGCCCATGCCACAGGGTGTACACCACCCGCGGGTCAGCCGCCGTGCGATCGAGCAGCGGCTGCCGGCCGTGCACGCGCACACGCCACGTTGCGCCGAGGGCGTGCAAGAGCCACCGACCGAGCACGATCGCGGCGCGGGTGCGGAACGCGAGCGGCTGCGCCGACGGAGCAACGTGCACCGGCTCGCGAGGCGGCACATGGCGCTCCGCCGTCCACGCCATCAGACCGGGGTGAGCAGGGAGACGATCATCTCCGCGACACGTCCCGAGGCTCCCGCCTCCCCCAACAGGCTGCGCACGTGCGCCAGCCCCGCCACGGAGGAGGCACGCGACGGGCTTGCGTCGTCGAGCAACGGGACCAGGGCATCAGCCACCGCCTGCGGCTGCAACGCTTCCTGCACAAATTCCTGTGAGACCTCCCGCTGGGCCACCACGTTCACGAGGCCGATGTGCGGGATCTTCACCACGCGACGGGCGATGGCGTAGGTAATCGCACTGGTACGATAGCCGATCACATGCGGCAATCCGGCCACTGCCGCTTCGAGTGTGGTTGTGCCGCTCTTGAGCAATCCGGCGGTTGCCGCGCGCAACACGGTGAAAGACGCACCGTGCACCCGCGGAAAAGGACACTCCTCCGCCGAGATCTGCACCGTTGGTGCGACACTTACCACGACCTGCAGACCGGGCATGCGCTGCTGCAGTTCGCGTCCGATCGTGACGAAGGGTGCCAGATGCCGCGCCAGTTCGGCTCGCCGGCTTCCGGGAAAAACGGCCAGGATGGGGCCGGTCGACGTAAGCCCGAGTTGCAGGCGCGCCGCCGCCTGTGTCGGGAGATCCTGTGCGCGATCGAGCAGCGGATGGCCGACGAACGTGGCGTCCACGCCATGCCGCCGTAGCAACGCCTCCTCAAAGGGCAGAATGGACGCCGCTTTCGTTACGACGCGCGCCAGCTTTGGCAGGCGACCCGCGCCCCACGCCCACACCTGCGGTGTGATGTAATACAGCACCGGAATGCCGGCGGCCCGCGCCACCTCAGCCACCTTGAGGTTGAATCCCGGGTAGTCGAGCAATACCACCAACCCCACGCGGCCACTCTCGATGCGCGCGCGCAGACGGCGCAGCAACGCCCAATGCTTCGGCACATGGCGCACCACCTCAGCAAAGCCCATGACGGCCAGGTGACGCACGTCCTCGAGGATCTCGACACCAGCAGCGCGCATGTGCCCACCACCCACCCCTGCCATCCGGATGTGCGGAGCCCGCTCGCGCAACAGCTCCGCCACCTTGCCCGCATGCAGATCGCCGGACGCCTCGCCGACGACAAACAGCACCTCACGCACCGGCTGCTCCGTTCTCCCGCATGACCGCGCGCGCCTGATCGATCGCCGTCACGATGCGCAGCGCCGCCTCGAGCGCCTCACGCCCCTCTTCACCGGTCACCGCAACCGGATTGCGGCCGGCGATCGCGCCGAGAAACTGCCCGAGCTCCAGCACCAGCGGTTCTCCCTCAGGGGCCTCGAGGGGCACACGTTCCACGAAGTCCTCGAGTGCACGCGGGGCGCGGGCCAACTGCAGCGGATCGAAGTCGCCGCGCAACCGGAAATACTCACCCGTACCGGCCGCCAGATCGAGCGAGAGGTATCCGCTCTGCTGAAAGATCCGCAGCTTCCGAAGCCGTTCGCGCGACACGCGACTGGCCGTGATATTCGCTACCGCCCCGTTGGAGAAGGTCAGGCGCGCGTTGGCGATATCGATCTGCGGCGTGAGCACCGGCATCCCCATCGCCTGCACATCGGCGACGCGCTTCCCCACCAGCGTATGCACGAGATCCAGATCATGAATCATCAGGTCGAGCACCACCGCGACATCAGATCCGCGCGGGTTGAATGGCGCAAGCCGGTCACTCTCGATGAACCGCGGCGCATCGACATACGGCATGGCGGCGCGGACGGCGCGATTGAAGCGCTCCACATGGCCTACCTGCAAGAGCACCCCTGCCGCCTTCGCCTGGGCGAGCAGATCATCGGCCTCCGCCAGCGTCACGGTAAACGGCTTCTCGACAAAGACATGCCGCCCCCGCGCCAGCGCCGCCGAGGCGACGGCGTGATGCGCAGTCGTCGGGACCACGATGGAGACGGCATCCACCTCGTCAAGCAGCTCGTCCAGCGACGGGTAGATCGTGACGCCGAGTTGCGAAGCGACCTGCGATGCGCGACCGGGAATTTCGTCCACGAAGCCGACGAACCGGTCACCGCACAGGTCGCGCAGGATGCGCACGTGATGTTGTCCAAGTCCGCCGGCCCCCACTACGCCAATGCGCGGCGCGTCATGCTGCGAGAAACGCAGGGCATCCGGATGTGATGTATAGGCGCTCAGAAACCCACCCCGCGCTTGCTCGCGCCGATGAAATCCAGAAAGTGCTCAACCTCGGGGATCATCGTCAGCTCTCCGCGCGCGCGCTCAAGCCCCTGTGCGAGGTTGAGATCGGAACGGAAGCAAAGCCGGTACGCCTTTTTCAGCTCCCGGAGCACTGACTCCTCGATGCCACCGCGCTGGAGTCCAACGGAATTGAGTCCGAACAGCTTGATCGGATTCCCTACAGCCCGGACGAACGGCGGCACATCCTGCGCCACGCGCGAACAGCCGCCGATGAAGGAGTGCCGGCCGATCCGTGCAAACTGGTGCACCGCGCACAGCCCCGAAATCGTCGCCCGGTCTTCCACAATGACATGGCCGGCGAGCTGCGTACCATTCGAGATGATCACGTGATCGCCCACCTGGCAGTCGTGCGCCAGATGCACGTAGCTCATGAGGAAGCAGTTGCGGCCGACACTGGTGGTGATCGAATGCGCCGTGCCACGATTGATCGTCGCATACTCGCGCACCGATGACTCTTCACCGATGTCCACCCAGGTTTCCTCACCACGATACTTGAGGTCCTGCGGATCGCCTCCCAGAATCGCGCCAACCCCGATGCTGACGCGCGGCGCCAGCCGGACGTTCCGTTCGAGCGTCGCTCGTGCCGCGATGGCTCCGCCATCGCCCACGATGCAGCCCGGACCGACAATTGCCCACGGACCGATGTCGACGTCCTCACCCAGTTCGGCCTTGGCGTCGATCAGGGCCGTTGCATGAATACGCGCAGTCATCGATCGCGAACGATCGCTGCCATCTCGGCCTCGGTGGCCACCTGTCCGTCTACTGTCGCCACCCCGCGCATCTTGCACATCGTGCCGCGAATCTTCAGCACCTCCAGCTCCAGTCGCAGCTGATCGCCCGGCTTGACCGGCCGACGGAACTTCACGTTATCCAACGACATGAAGTACACGACTTTGCTCGAAGGATCAGCGATGGTCCGCATGAGCAGCATCCCGCCCACCTGCGCCATCGATTCGATGATGAGCACCCCCGGCATAATGGGATGTCCCGGGAAATGTCCCTGGAAAAACGGCTCATTGATCGTCACATTCTTGAGCCCCACGATCCGCTTCCCTTCTTCGATCTCGAGAATCCGATCGACGAGGAGGAACGGGTATCGGTGTGGCAATACCTGCATGATGTCTTCAACGGTATACACAGCAGGCTCCCGGACAGCGTGTTGCACGAGGGCTCGAACCAGGGCGACAGTGCCCCGGTGACTCGGTTTGTGAGCGACGATATGCGCGCGGAGACGCGCACCGGCGAGCACCAGGTCGCCGACGCAGTCAAGCGCCTTGTGTCGCACGAACTCATCGGGCCAGCGCAGGGTGTTATCGACCACCTGCCCGGCGTCGAGCACCACGGCGTTCGCCGTGGACGCTCCCTGAATCAATCCCTTCGACCGCAGCGCGTCTACTTCGTGCAGAAACCCGAAGGTACGTGCGGGGGCCAGTTCCTGCCCGAACAGCTCCGCACCCACCTGGTACACCCCCCGTTGTACGCCCACCAGTGGATGCGGAAAGTCGATGGTCACGTCCAGCGACAGCCCGCTACAGGGATGCGCCTCGTACACCGACTCGCCGTCGACCACGCGGATCGACTTCCGCACGACCAGCCACTCCGCACGACCGCCATTCGACACGATGCCCGCAGAACAGAGGGCCTCGTAAAACGGTGCGGCACTGCCGTCCATGATGGGCGGCTCGGGGCCGTCCATGCAGATTTCGAGATCGTCGAGCGCAAGCGCACCGACCGCCGCCAGCACATGTTCGACGGTATGCAACGCTTCCGCTCCCGTACCCAGCTGTGTGCGACGCTCCGCCTCGACCGCCGCTTCGACGCGTGCCGGCACGGACTTCGCTCCCGGCACGTCCACGCGCCGGAAAAAAACTCCGCCACCCGTGGGTGCCGGCCGAAACTCCAGTCGGCACGGCCGTCCGAGATGCAGACCCGTCCCGGTAACGACAACGGGCGCAGCGATCGTACGCCGTTCTCCGGCCGACGACGCATGAGTTGACCCCGCCGGTATTGAGACGCGCGGATTCATGACGTCTCTCTGCGCGACAGCAGCTTTTCCAAGGGGCGCAGAAGCTTTGCCAACCTCGCCAACGCCGCATACTGACGCAGCTGCTCCTGATGCGCGCGCGCCGGGTGCCCCGACCAGGTTTGGCCGTCAGGCACGTCGCCGAACACACCCGCCTGTCCGGCGATGGTCACCTTGCTGCCGATCACGATATGGCCGTTCACGCCCGCCTGCCCACCCAGTTGCACACCGTCACCAACGCGTGTCGATCCCGCGATGCCCACCTGCGCAGCGAAAAAACAGAATCGCCCCACGCGTACGTTATGTGCAATGTGACACAGACTGTCGATTTTCGTACCGGCACCGATAATCGTGTCATCGACACTGCCACGATCGACGCAGCTGTTCGCGCCGATCTCCACGTCGTGCTCCAGGATGCAGCGCCCCACGTGCGGAATCCGCACGACACCGGTCGGCTTCGGGATGAAACCGAATCCTTCGCGACCAACCTGTGATCCGGCATGCAGCACCACACGGTCGCCGATCTCCACGTACGGATAAACCGTAGCATTCGGGAATACCTGTACGTCGCATCCAAGCACCGATCCGGCACCGATCACCGCGTTCGCGCCGATCCAGCTGCCGCTCCCGATGCGGACACCGTCATCGATGACGGCATTGGCCGCGATGCCGACATCCACGCCGATGATCGCGTTAGCGGCAACGACGGCGGTGGGATGGACCCCGACGGTCCGCGTCGGGCGGCGGTGAAAATGCGCAAGCAGCGTGACCAAGGCATCAATCGGCTTCGCCACGACGATGCGCGTAGATGGCGTGCCCACGACATTGGCAAACTCGGGAGATACCAACACCACCCCGGCCCGCGATCCGACAAACCACGCCAGATAGCGCGCACTGGCGAGGAAGCTCAGCTCATTCGGACCGGCCCGATCGAGCGGCGCAACAGCGCGCACCTCTATGGACCCGTCGCCAACCAGCTCTCCACCAACGTGTACCGCAACGGCAGCGGCGGGGTAGGGCACCAGCCCCACAACCCCCACAAGGGGCAGAACCAAAAGACA
>JBBSCJ010000002.1:0-254190 GCA_038250435.1 Gemmatimonadales bacterium
GGTAAGTGGCGGCACCGGTATTCTCGCCGGTACCGACGCGGCCTTTCCCTTCCCGCTCGTGATGTTCGGCAACAGTGTGCACGAGGAGCCGGTGCTGCTGGTGCAGGCCGGGCTCACACCATTGACCCACCCGCCGACATTCGCAGCACGACATGCATACACGGTGTCGCGCTCAACGGCCGCCGGCTCGACGGTGCGGCGCTCGACGGGCTGCTGGTGCGGGCGCAACGCGCCGCCAATCCTGCAGCATAAGCCGCGCAACGAATAATTTGTCTCTCACGCGCGGTCGTCAGCCATGAAGCTTCTTCCTGCCGTTGGTGCGCTATTGCTCCTGCTCGGTAGCGGATATGCGCTGGGTATTGTCTACCAGAGCTACACCGATCACGATTCCCTCGATGTCGTCCACGTCGCCGTGGGAATCAGCGCGGCCGTGCTCGCCGTCGGCCTGCTCTGGCGCGCCCGCCTTGGTCGCCGTGCCTGAATTACGTGAACTCGCCACTCTGTCTTTGCGTGAAGGCGCTTCGGGGAAGCGCCAGCGCTTTTCCGCGTCGATCCGCCGTACAGCGCTTCCGTTTGATCACCTGCCCTTACGCCTCGCGCGGGCGTTTAGGCGACAAAATGCGCACCTCTACCCGATGCAGCAGCACTTCAGGGGGCGTATCCACGACACTCATCACCGCGGCCGCGACATCGTCGGCAAGCAATCGACCGCCCGATTTCGGCTCGCCACGTCCCGAGAATTCGGTGTCCACCGACCCCGGGCTCACCACTGACACCTTCACGCCGTCGTCGCGCACTTCGAGCATCAGGTTTTCGGCGAAGCCCATCACCGCGTGTTTCGTAGTGGCATAACCCGCGCCGCCCACGAAGGCGCTGCGCCCGGCGATCGACCCGATGATGACCACGTGTCCACGACCACGCGCCACCATGCCTGGAAGCAGCGCACGCGTGACATGGAAGAGCGCGCTCACATTCACGTCCATCATTCGCTGCCATTCAGCCGCGCTGAGTTCGAGCAGCGGCTTGAGCACACCGACACCAGCATTGTTCACCGCCACATCGACCTCGCGCCCCGCGAGCGCGCGCGCGATACCGTCGGAATCGGTGAGGTCCATGACGATCGCCTCAGCCTCGCCGCCCGCGTGTGCAATGGTCGCGACGAGTTCGTCGAGGCGTTCACGATCGCGGGCTACAGCGAGCACGCGATGTGATGATGCAAGACGCAGCGCGATGGCGCGACCGATGCCACGAGAAGCGCCGGTGACGAGAGCGGTCGGAGCGTGGGGCATGATCATCGAGTGGATTGGTGTGTGAGCCGGTAACCTGAAACGATAACACGCGTCGCTTACGCTGCAAACACGGCCACCGTCATCCACAGCCGATACGCGCGCTACGGGAACCTGTGCGGAAAGGGGCAAGTTACGGCATCACATGGAGAACTATCGAGTATCGCACGAAAGACTGGTTGAGGCCGATAGAAATCGGCACCGGCCGGCAACCTTTCCAGCGTTGGCTTCTCACCCATCGCAGCCGTTCATGTTTCCCGATCGCCAACCCATACTCGAGATCGAGCGACTGCGGCTTCGCCCCTTCGCACGATCGGACGCGGTGGGCGTGCGGCTCCTGACGGGCGCGCGCGAAGTGGCCGACACCGCGCTGCCTGTCCCGCATCCGCACTCGGATGGTGCCGCAGACATGTGGATCACCGGTCACCGTGAGCAATGGGTCGCCAGCCGGAGCGGCGCGTTCGCCGTTACGTCTGGAGCAACCGGCGCTCTGCTCGGTACGGTTAGCCTCACCGTGACGCCTGCGCATTCCAGCGCAGAGCTGGGGTATTGGATTGCCATTCAACAGTGGGGCAACGGTGTTGCAATGGAAGCGGCGGGCGCGCTGTGCGCCTATGCCGTTGGCGTCCTTCGGATACACCGCATTCAGGCACGCCACTTTGTTCGCAATCCCGCATCGAGGCGGGTAGTGCGGAAGCTCTGCATGCGGCAGGAAGGCGAGCTACGCGACGCCGTCTGCCAGCGGGCACAATTCGAAAGTGTCGCGCTATATGGTGTGCTCGCACCGGGGCGGCACGCAGCGGCGTCGCCGAACAGTGCCGTCCACGTACAATACCGGGTTGCTGGCGTCCGTTCTTGCACGATCGGCACGAGGACCTGGTGCGGCGAGTGCCGGTGCGTATCGAGATGTGAAGGCGCGGCCGTTAGTGCGCACCGCCCGTGGCGATTGCGGCCGCTGGTAGCGCACGCATGATCGCGGCGCGCGCCTCTGCGAGTACACGGCGCACGCTCCCGGAGGTCTTCCAGAGCACCCGACCGCTGGCGTCGATGAGATAGGTCTCCGGCACACCGATTCCCCCGAACAGCTCCTGCACCGTACCTCGCGGATCGTGAGCGATCGACATCGCCAGCTGATGGCTTTTCGCAAACTGCTGCACCCGGGTCACATCACCCTTGTCCACGCTCACCGACACGACCGTCAAGCCCCTCGTCGTGAAAGTCCGATGTAGCGCGTCGAGGGCTGCCATCTCCTCTCGGCACGAGGTGCACCACGTGGCCCACACGTTCACGAGCGTGAGCCCCGCGCCGACGTGGTCGCCCACGCGCAAGGAATCGCCGGTCCGTGCGCCGGCGACCACCAGCATGGCGTACCGAGGTGCCATATCGCCAACCCGTATGGGGCGAAACGCCTCGGTCGCGACGCTCGCCGTCACCGCCAAGACAGCACGCGGGATCGTGCCGGTGCGCACCACGACGTGCGTGTTTCCCACCGACGGCAGCGGCATTCGTGCTTTCGGGTCGCGCATGTTCGGACGTGCCTTCTCGGCGGCCGCCGCAACGGTGCTGTCCTGCTGCGACCACGCGATGACCACCCGCGTGGAGTCGCCACGATCGTCGAGTCCGAGCACCGGAAACGATGCCGCTTGGCCGGGTGTGCTTACCGGGACGGCAGCGCCGAAGCGGTGGCCACCGTTGGAGGAGCTGCGCAGCACAATCTGCGGCACACGCCGCGTGCCGTCGTCCCACGTGGCCACCACGAGCGGTGGCGCACCCTCTCGCGACGAGACGGCAAGTTGTACGTGAGCCGGGCGCGACTGGTCGGCTACCCCAAGAGGCACCGGCGCCGCAAATGTGGCCGCGTGATCGATGGAGCGCGAATAGAAGACTCCGGCGGCACCGGGCTTGCCGGTCCACCACGCGACATGGAGCGCCTGGGCGGCATCCATCACCAACGACGGACCCGCGTGCGGGCAGCCGTCGAACACCCAGTCGTCGCGGTGGACGCGCACCGGCGCACTCCATGTGACGCCGCGGTCGGCGCTGCGAGCCACGACAATATCACGAATGGTGGTGACGGCGTCGGTGGCGCCATGTACGTGCAAATTCGCGGCGCCCGGAGCGACGGGCGACGGGGCCGTTGCACCGGCTGCACCAGCCTGCGGAATCACAGCCCGCCATGCGAGATAAACGGTGCCGGCGGCGTCGGCGGCGATCGCGGTGCGGCAGCACGGGCAGGCCTCGGTGATCGGCATACCAGGAGGTACCACGCGCGTGTTGGTGGCCCAGCGGCGTCCACCGTCCAGCGAATGCGAGGTGTACACGGCGGACTTCCCGTCGCGGCCGTCCAGCCACGCCGCGTAAAAAGTGCCGTCGGGCGCACCGTGGAGCGCATGAAAGTTATGCGAACCGAAGTCCTTCTCCACGGACCCGGCCGTACTCGTGCTGTCGTCGGTGACCGTCACCGGTGCGGTCCAGGTGGTGCCCCGATCGGTGCTCTGCACGAATCGCAGCGCACTGGCCGGAAAGCGTTTCCCGGGGACAATCTTGCCGACCACGTACAGCGCACCAAGCGTAAGCTGGCCATCACGACTCTTCCCCCATGCGAGTTTGGGAGGCGCTTCTCCATGCGGTTCAATGGGGCCGAGTGGGTCGCGCAACTCCACCGGGGACGCGAAGGCGTTGCCGCTGGTCGCCACGCTCACGTACAGTCGCCCCTCGGTCCCGCCGCCGGGGGCCGACACCCACGCCGTGGCTCGCTCGCCCGTCGCGGCAAGCGCCAGAACCGGCGCCGCCCCCACCTCCGTGACGGCGGACAGCGGGGCTTCGGAGGCGAACACCACGAGCGCCGGCGCAGCGGAGGCTTCCGAGGCGGCGTTCTCGGCGCGACGCGCGTTGTCGGCACTGTTCCCGCTGCAGGCGGCACTGCACGCGACGCCTGCGGCGGTGATTGTCAGAGCAAGTCGGCGCACGGTCAGCGACCTCCGGTGGACAGCGTGAGTCCGGCGTTGATCACTCGGCCCGCACCGGGGAAGTAGAAACGTCCGTTGCCGGCGTTGGGGGTCAGCGCCGACACGTAGCGCCGGTCCAGCAGATTGTCGACGTTCACAAACAGCTCAGCGCGTGAGGCACCCGAGCGTGCGCCGCGCACGTCGGGGAGTTTGTAGCTGACGGTCGCATGGGCGAGGCCGTACGCCGGCACCGCCGTGAACGCCACCGGCACCACCGACGCGCGACCGCCCGTGGTGACCTGGGTGTTGACGATACCGCTCACGGTATTGTCGTTATCCACGAACGTGCGGCCCTGGAGCTCTCCCCAGATCGAAAGGCCAAGCCTGGAGGTGGGACGCAAACGGATCTCCGTGGCGCCGCGATGCTGCGGAACACCGGGAATGAGCTTGCCGGCGAAATCGCGCGCGACCGACCGCCCGAGCGGGTCGATCACGGTGCCGGTGAAGCGCGTCAACACGTACTCGGTAAATGTGTACGACGAGATCAGATCCATCCACGACGTGACCAATGTCGTGGCGCCGAGTTCGAGGCCAGTGCGGCGCGTCTGACCGGTGTTCTCGAAAAGGGTGCGCGGGAACTGCACGCCGGGGATGACCACGGTACGCGACAGGAACTCGCCGGACACGTTGGTGCGATAGATCGCGACGTCGAGGAATACCCGACTGGCGAGCAGCGCCTTTGCGCCCACCTCGTAGTTGATGAGCGACGACGGACGCAGCTCGGTGTTCACGCCGCGGATCGTGTCGGGGCTGGCGGTGAGTTCGCTGTTCGTCGGCACTTCGAAGCCGCGCGCCACGCTGGTGTACACGCTGGTGCCGGGGCGAATCTCGTAGCGCAACGCGACCCGCGGCGACAGCTGGTCGAAGGACGGCTTGACGGAAAGCTCGGGGCGGATGCGGTCCTCGATATCGTAGGTGATGCGATCGTAGCGCCCGCCCGCCGTGAGGTTGAGCTTGCCTCGTGTCACGTCCACCTGCGTGTAGCTGCCGATGCCGGGCAGGACGACATATTGATTGGTGCAAGGCACCGACACGATGTTGCGGGCGCGGTCGTTCACGCACGGCGTGGCGCGTCCCTGCGTACCCGCCACGTTGGTCCACTGGCGTGAATCGCCGTATGAGTTGTCGACATCGAGGCCCGTGTTGAAGCGCCACGTCGTGGCCGATGCCCCGCTGCCGTGCACGACGCTGATGGCGTGACGCAAGCCACCCTGCACGCGATGCGTATTCTGGTCGATGACACGAAAAATGGGGTGATCAAGCGTGCGTGCCGTGCCGAACACGAAGGCGTCGAGCGTTCCCGCGCGTGTACCCAAACCCTTTGAGGCCCGCACGCCCGCACGCCAGCGTTGCTCGCGGCGGGCGAACTGACCGGTCACGTTGAGCGGGTCGGCCGACGACGGCGTCTCGCGCCAGCCAGCGCTGGTGAGTGAGCCGGGGATCTGCATGTCGAGATCCGAGTACGACACGTCGAGACCAACGCTGGTAGCGCGGGCCGCCGGTGCCGCCTGGCCGTTCTCCGGACGCGTCCAGTTGATGCGGGCATTGGCGCGCCGGGTGTCGTTCCGGCCCTGTACGCGGATACCGGCGAGGGCGGTGTTGCTGGCTTGCAGATAGACGTCAAACGCGCCGCGGGCACCGCCGGCGGAGAGATCGATCTTTCGTAAGTTCACTGAGTCAAAGCCGAAACCGCCGCCGGTCGCGCGCACCGAGAGGCCCTGTATCTCACGGCCGCTCTTGGTAATCACATTGATGACGCCACCCGACGCGGTGCCTCCGTATAACGCACTCCCCGGACCGCGCACAATTTCGATGGAACGGGCCGAACCGAGGTCGAGTTGGTCGAGGCGCGTCTGACCATCGGGATCGGTGATCGGAACACCGTCGAGGAGGATGCCCACGCCACGAACGCCAAAGCCGCCGCGGGCGCCGGACCCGCGGATGGAGAGGCGGACGTCATCGCCGCCAAACAGATTTCCGGCGATGACGCCGGGGACGGTGCGGAGCGCCTCCGTGAGTGAGACGGTGCTGGTGCGATTCAGTGTGGTAGTATCAATGACCGTGATCGACACGGGCAGTTTGCGCAGCTCGCGGGGATCACGCGTGGCAGTGGTCACGACCGGGTTGAGCGTCTTCGCACGAACGGTCGAGTCAGTTCTGGATGCCGAATCGGCGCGTGTCGTCCGCTGCGCCGACAAACCGGAGGTCGCCAGCAGCGACGCGGCCAGCAGCAACAATGTCGACAACGGCGACAGCAGCGACAACGGCGACAGCACGCCTGAAAAGGCGCGCGACGTGAATAGAGTCTTGGACACGGGGTTGGGCGGATGGCGTGCGCGCCATGCGTCCGCGCAGATGTGGCGGAATCACGAAGACGCACCGTCGAGAATGGGTTCCGGATGGCCCGATCGACGGTGCGATTCTCCGTCGCTCAGACCATGTTTCTCGGCGGCGCGGTACTGAACGGCAACACGAAATCCACCCACGCGGCGACCACGTCGTGCGCCGGACGGCCGGGGGGCACGGTGGTGATGCTCGGGATCAGGACCAGGGAAGCATCCGCCACGTGCGGAATCGTGGTCAGATCCGTGACGCAGCAGTGACCGATACAGCTGCAGTCGGCTGGTACGTGATCGGCGGGATGATGCGGCGCGTTGCTCGACGTCTCATCGACGGCCGGCATGGACGATGCCGCATGGTGCGCGTGCGTGTCCGCAAGGCGGACGATGGGCGTCGTTTCAGCGGCAACACGGGCACGAGGCTCGTGAGCCAAGCCGGTGGAACAGGCGTGCGCGAAACCGCTGTCGTTCAGCACGACAGTCGACCAGACTCCGATTACCGTCAGAACGGCCCGACCGACCCGTGACCCGCGCATTAAATAAGATTAATCAACGGGGCCAAGTGGGCAACTCAGCCGCACAAGGGTGCGTAGCACGCTACCGGCGCTGAGTGCCGGTGGTGTCCGTCAGCGTCCGCATGAAGCGCACGAGCGCGCGCTGTTCGCTGGCGCTCAGCCGTAAACGATCCGGCGGGAGTGTCTGATACTCGAGCGCGATACCAACCCCGGCGCCGCCGCCGCGGTTATAGAAGTCCACGACCGATTCGAGCGTCGGGAAAGCGCCGTTGTGCATGTAGGGTGCGGTGAGCGCGACATTGCGTAGCGAGGGCGTGCGAAACGCGTAGCGATGCGGCGCCGACCGCGTGATGCGGAAACGTCCCTCGTCCGGATCGACGCGGGCGCGCGTCGTGTCGGGTCGTGTCGGCGTACCAAGAACCTCCAATTCCGACTTCTGGTACATGGGCGGCACGGTACCGTTGGTGAGCGGCAGGAAGTGGCAGGTGGCGCACTTCCCTTTTCCGACGAAAACGTTGAGCCCTTCCCGCTCGACGCGATCGAGTGCGGTGCTGTCACCGCGCAGCGCACGATCGAACGGCGAATCGAGTCTGGTCAGACTCCGCATGTACGCCGCGAGCGCCTTTCGGATGCGAGCGCCCGTGACCAAGGAGTCCGACACCGCCCCGCTGCCGGGGAAGGCGGCACGGAACGCGTCCGCCAGGCCGGCATCCCGCCGCAGAATCGTCGCCACGTCGACGAGTTTAGCGTGCATCTCGTCCGCATTCTCGACGACCGCCGTCACCTGATCTTCCAGAAATATCGTACGCAGGTCCGAGAACGAACCCACCTGCAATCCGATGTTGATGATCGTCGGCGTGTTGCGCGGCAGCGGCTGGCCGGTGCGGCCCATCGACTTCGGCAGGCCATCGGTAAAGGCGCGCTCGGGCATATGGCAGCTGCTGCAGGCGACCTTGCGCGTGCCGGAGAGTCGTGTGTCGTGAAAGAGTTGCCGCCCCAACGTCGCGCGAGACTCCGGTTCCTCTTTCACATCGATCGGCGCGAAGGCCAGCACATCGAAGGCGTGTCGATCAAAGAGGGTGACGGCCTGCATCGCAAACCCGCGTCGTTCCACGGGCACGGTGATCGCCAGAGCCGTTCTCGCCTCATGCATGGCATGCGCCAGCGGATTGGCGTAGCGCGTGACGAAGCCCAGATAGTCGAAGCTGTCGCGATCTGGTGCAGCCGCCAGCATTCGGCTCGCGCCCGCCAACAGCGAATCAAATCGCGTCCACGCGTGGTCACCCGTCCGATACGGCGCCAATGCGCGCGCGATCCCGTCGAGGGCCGCGTCCGCCTCGGGGAGCGACTGCCCGGCAACGGGCGAGTCGAATCCGGTGATCCCCAGCGACACGATGCGCGCTACCTCCAGTTTGGCGGCGTCCCAGACGCGATCGTCGCTGGCATGCTGTGCGCCCATCATCGTACGCGCGCGCGTCACCGTGGCCTGCAATACCGCGATCTCCTGCTCAAGCGATTCCTTGTGCGTACATGGGTCGTGATCGAAGAGCAGCTCCTCGATCACCTGAAAGCCCATCGGATCGAACACGACCTCGGGTCCTTCCGTCTCTTCGACCTCCGGCAACGCCGGGCCGTTCATCGCGCGCGTGGTCGACGGCGCGTAGTACTCGAGCCCGATCTCCACCCGCTTGAAGGCACGTCGCGACTCGGCGAAGGCCACGCGCGCGTACGCGACCGACGCAGGTGTTTTGAGAGCCCGGGCCGCGCTGTCGAGCTGCGCCACGCGCCACGCGAGCGTGTCCAGCCCGGCTCGCCAGACAGACACCACCTGCGTGGCGCGCAACTCGGTCGCGGAGGGCGCCAGTCCGAGCGCGGGCGTCACGCGCTCGGCAGGCTGACAGGCCACGGCGCCGGTGATGGCGACGAGGGCCATCGCCGCGAATCGATTCGTCTGCAACGTCATGCGATTGCTCTCAGTATCCGCGAATCGGACGGTCGGCCCGGCGCATGAGGTGCGCCGGGTCGACCGTCCGTTTGTCAGGTCAATGGATTGACGTACAGTTAGCGTGGCAGTCCCCGCACCACGACCAGCATGCTGGCCTGATTCTCTCCCGTACGCAGCGTGCCACCATCGGCATTCCGATACTTCTCCGCACGCCACGAGTGCGGCTGCAGCGCAAGAATGAACGTATTGTCCTGGCCCAGCTCGGAGGACACGTCGATCATGGCGCCGTATTCCCACCCGCCCCGACCGGCCGGACGTGCGCCAACCGCGTTGTACAGCGCGGCGTCGCTCTGCGTACGGCGGTGATCCAGTTCGAGCACCGGGCGCACTGCGCGCGTCGCGATGTTGTATTGGTAGATGTAGCCGTCATGCGTTTCGTCGCCGTAGCCGTTGTCGTCTTCCTGCACGTAAACGTAGTTGGTGCCGACGAAGATGTTGTCGGGGTTCTGGAACAGGCGGGCCGGTCCGTTGGTGTCGTCGCCGTCCATCAGCACTTCGAGCGTTCCCTGCAGCGGGTTGCTGGCGTCGAGACGCAAGCGGTATACGCGGCCCTTCCTTGTGCGACTGAAGTCGGCGTTGGTCCCAGTGTTGTTCTGACCGGTGACCGTGAAATAAATTTCGCGCGCGTTGGCCGCCGAACCCTTGCGGTAGTCGACATCTTCCGTGCGACCGAAGCGGATGGCATTGAACGCGGCCGTCGCCTGGTTGACCTGTCGACCGGTCAGCGTGCGCTGATTCTGGATCTGACGAAACTGCACGGGATACGACTCTCCGACCACCATGTCGCGCTCGCGCGTGTTGTTGTCCGTGCGGGCCAACGCATAGAGATTGCCGTTCTCGAGATCGCCGACCTGGGTGGACACATACATCGCGACCTGACCGCCTTCCACTCCCGAATCGTCGTCACCGATGATGACAACGGTACGGTTGGGGAACGCCGCGACGGGGAGCGGCACCGCATTTTCAGTGTTCCAGCGACCGAAGCCTGCGAGAAACCGCGGCGTGTTGGCCGCGCCCTGCGGGTCGACCGCGAGAATCTCGGACTCTTCGTTGCTCTCACCCGCCGTGATGAACACGGGGCCGAAGCCGTGAATCTCAGGGGTGGCGAGCGTCGCTGAACAGAGGCGATAGCGCCCAGCTGTCGAGTTCACCACGTAATCGCCCGAGATCGGCCTGAGGGCCGCATCGAAACGAATGCGCGACACGGCGAAGTTATCTTCGTGATTGACAAGCGCGGAGAACGAGCCGTCGGTGTTGCGCGTGAAACCGGCGCCATCGGCCGAGCCGCCAAACACGAATCCGGGCGAACCCGGAAGCAGGTCGTCGCTGCTGATCAGGCTGAAGATGTCGACGCCGGGCACGAGCGATCTCACGAGGGCCGGTGTCACCGACCGGTTGGCGAGTACGACGGGAGCGATGGCCGGGGTGCCGGTCACCCCATCGTCGTCGCTGCACGCCGTGAGCAGGAGACCGCAGGACGCAAAAAGTGCGCGGGACGCGCGCGGGGAGGGGAATCGCATGGGTATGGCAACCTCGATGGAGAAGTGGACTTTACGCACCAAGCGGCGCGCCAGTCGCAGTGGAAGCGCGTATGTGGCAACGCACACACTGGTACGTAGCTGGCCGTGCGCCACGACGCGGATACGGGACGGTCACGCTTGTGTCACCGCCTCGTCACGCCTCGCACGCGAGCGTTCCGCTTCGCGCGTCGCGCCCGACATTGCAGATGTCGCCGGATCACGACCGCAGCGGCGGCGCGCGAGCGTATTCCAGCCAACGCGCCCCTTCCACCGTCACGACGCACACCGAGCATCAAATGACATTGCACGACGAGCAACCCCTTACACCGCGCCGCGCATCGCGGCGAGAGTTCCTGCAGGGCGGTGCCGCGTTGCTGGTGCTGCCGGTGTTGTGCGCCTGCGGGGGCGCGTCCGGAGACGCGACCGCAGCCACCGGCCCGCTCGCAGCGCCAGCCGCCAGCGACGCGTTTGTGGTGGATGGTCGGGACGTGGTCATCACGCTCGCCCGCGTCCCGTCACTGGCGTCGGACGACAGCGCGGCGGTGCTGCTTTCCGCGCGCGTGATCGTGGTGCGCGTTACGGCGGACACCTTTCGCGCCTTCTCCGTCGAGTGTCCGCACGCCGGATGCGGCGTGTCGATCGTCGATCGGGGACGTCTCCTCTGCCCCTGCCACGGCTCGGTATTCGACTTTGTCGGTCAGCGGGTCGAGGGACCCGCTCCGCGGGGACTCACCCCGCTCGACGCCAGCTACAGCGCAGCCTCGGGTACGCTACGCGTCCGACGGGGCTAGCCGCGAGCGCGGCCGCTCGAGCGCTGGCCGGAGGCCGACACGCCGCAACGTGACGCGGCGTCACGCTGCTGGCACGACTGTCACGCTACGCGAAACATCGCCGCGTCCGTTACTTCGGACGCGGCTTTCGCGTCTTCCGGACGCACACGGTCACCAATTCGATGAGTAATATCGGCCGCACGCCTCAAGCACTTGAGCGTTTCGCGGAAACTCATTGAATTCCCTGCCTCTACCCGTGTTACCACCATTGGAGATGCCTCGCATGATCCGTCGTTCCGCATTCGCCGCCAGCCTGTTTGCGCTTGCCTTCGTCGTCGTACCGGATGCCGGCGCACAGCCGCTGTCCGGCCCCACCTGCACGATCGGCACCAACTGCGTGCACACGCTCAACGCATCGGTGCCCACGCTGGTCAATCTCACGCTGGAAAATGCCGCCACCAATCTTGGCGCGATCACTGCTGCCAACTTCGACGACGGGCAGCTCATTGATGGACCGCGATTCGAAGCCCGCGCCAATCGCACGTACGCGGTGACGCTCGCCTCGGCCAGCGCGCTGTTCACCGGTAGTGGCAATGCCGCCAAGGCAGCTGGCGATGTGCGCTACGCCGTGGTCACGAGTGCCGCAGGCTGTGGCACTGCCGGTACTTTTGCGGCGGTCACCACGTCCGCGGTAAGCATCTTCAGCGGGCTCGCGGGACTCTCGCCGCGTCAGCAGCTGTGCTTCAACATTGTTTGGAGGTACGCGTCCGACGCGCCGGGAACGTACGCGCTGCCGCTCAACCTCAGCGTCACGGCGCCGTAACGTCGTACGCGTGGTAAACACCGGTGCTGTACGGCAGTACCCGATAACGGGGAGTCCGCGCAACGCGCGGGCTCCCCGTTATGCTTCGCGCCTCACACTGCTGGCACGGAACGTCACCTCCTGCGCGCCCGTGCCTCGGGCGTTACCGCTGAGAGCGATATGCGTCATGCAGGTGTCACTGTTTGAACATCCGGCCGCCAGTATCGGCATCTCATGGCAGAACTTGAGCAATCGGTTGTGCCCACCCTCCCGCCTCACATGCTACCCTTCGTCGCCCCCACACAATCTTGCGTGCCCCACGCACATCAGCGGCGGCGATGGTTGCGTATTGCGGCTCTCGTGTCCGTCGTCTCCGCCCAGCCCGCTCATGCGCAGCTGACGGTCGATGAACTCGAACTACGTGTCGCGTCGACATCCGCAGCCGAAGTCCGCACCCTGCGTGTGCGCAATGAAGCCACCGAACGCGTGCAGGCGGTCGTGACGATTGAAGATTGGGACCGTGATGAGACCGGCATCAATCGATTCCGCCCCGCCGGAACGCATCCGCGCAGCTGTGCAGCCGGCCTGGAGGTGTTTCCACGCTCGCTCGTACTCGAGCCGGGCGAATCAGCCAACATGCGCATCTCGTTCACGGGCTCCGCATCCATTGCGAGCAACTGCTGGTCCATCGTGTTTCTGGAGAACAGAACGGCGCAGCGGGCGGGCGATCGCGAACTGAGCTACATCGTGCGGACGGGCGTGAAAGTGTTCGGAGAAGCGTCCACCGCCAGGCGCGATGGCTTGATCGAGGCCATGACGCTGGCCGGCGCAAAAAATGATTCCCTGTCGCTGTCCTTCCGCAACGCCGGTGATGTGCAGCTCGTGGTAAAGGGTGCCATCGAGGTGCGTCGCGCCGACAACTCGGTCGTGCATCGCACGGCCCTTGATGCGTTCCCGGTTTTATCCGGCCAGCACCGGAGAATTGGCGCAGCCGTTCCCATGCTTCCCAGGGGACGTTACGTGCTGCTCGCGCTGCTGGACTTCGGTGGCAGCGAGCTCGTCGCAGGACAGATGGAGTATGAGGTTCGTTGAATGCTGACGCGCTCACTGGAGGTGTCACGCCGCATGGCGGTGCTGTTGTGCGCGATGGGCGCGTGCGCAGCCAGCAGCGCGTCGGCGCAAAGCACCGACTTCAGGCTGTCGACGGCACCGTTGCTGTTCCCCACACCGACACTCGGCAACTTCACCGTCCGGCCGTCGAGCGCGCCCGGGCCGGTGACCGATTCGATCGCCGTGCCGTTCACCGTTGATCGCATCGCGCAGAACTCGACCCGGACTACCACGGTACGGGTCCGATGCACCGGTGTCAGTGGCGCGAAGGCGTGCGGAGACATTCAGTGGCGCGGCGGTCCGACCGGTGCGTGGAATACGCTCACGCTCGTGGATGCCAATGTTGAATCACGCACCGTGGTGCCTTTCGTGCTCAACGATCCCTGGTCGGGCACGCTCTGGCTGCGCGTGCGCCTCGACCTTGCCGATCCGGCACCTGCCGTGATGACCGGCACGATCGCGCTCACGCTGTCAGTGTCGCGACCGTGAGTTTGCCAGCACAGGCGCAAGGCACGGCGCGCAGGCGTTTCGCCGTATGGCTGATCATCGCCTACTCGGCGCTCACGAGCGCCGCCCTCGAGGCGCAGCAGTCGGCCCGCAGCATCTCCGCGCTCAACCGCCGGGACCGCATCGGAGCCTCGACGCGGACGACTATTCTCGTCGATAGCGTTGATTCACGTATCGCGCCGGCAGTGACGGTATCGGCCGCACCGCGTACGGTACACCTGGTGAGCGTACCCGTACCACGCGAACTGCACGTAACGGACTCGGTGCTCTTCCGGGTGACTCGTACCGAAGGTGCCACGGTGGCTGGTCCGGACGCCGGACGTGTTCGCGCCGGCGACGGCCGGGTCCTGCTCTCCGTTTCCGTACCGAGTCAGGCCATGGCCGGTCGACTACGGATGGCGGAGGTGACGTTTGTGGGGACCACCGGCGACGTCAGCTCCCGGATCGTTGTCCCTGTCGACGTGGTCGTGCTTCCCGTGCATGCTCTCAGCGTGCGCGCTTCCGCGCCGATGATTCACGCGGTGCAGGGCCGACGGACGAGTGTACGCCTCGTTCTGGCAAACGCCGGCAACGTCCCCGATACCGTACTGATCTCAGTGTCGCCGCCTGAGCAGTGGCGCGCTTGGCTGCATGGTCCCGCGCAACTGATCGTCGCCCCTGCCACCACGGAGACGCGCGACGTCGAACTCACCGCGCCTCGTCAGTATGTCCCGGGTTCGGCCATGGTCAGCGTCCGTGCGAAGCGAGCTCACGACGATTCCGCTTCGGCGGACGCCCTGCAACGCGTGCTGCACGTGCCCGTCGAAGTCCTGCCCTCTGCGCGGAGCAATCCCTACGGTCCGGTACTCGGCGTGAGCTTCAACGCACTGCAACAACCCGGCACGCCGACCACGAATAGCTGGGGACTGACGCTCTCCGGGCCAGTGGCGGCGGGTGTCAGCATGCACGCCGCGTGGACGCAACGCGCGGTATTCGGATCACCGGGTGTGGCCCGCGTGGGCGGCGGCCTGCTCTTTCCCTCGCTCGCGCTAGCCCATCCCCGCTGGTCGCTCGAGGGCGGTAACGCGTCAGCCGATCTCGGTGATGTGGCGGGTTTGTTGCGCAACGGACGCGGGGTATCGGGTACGTATGGCGATAGCGCGTGGCAGCTGTCCGCTCTGGCCGCCCGGCCGTTCACCCTCGACGTTGGCCCCGTCGGCTTCGAGGCGGCCGGCAGTCGCACGCGATTCGCCGGCGTTCTCGCCGGTGCCACACTGCGAACGCGGCGGCGTGGCGTCGCCTGGTCCAGCACCGTGAGTCATCTGCGGGATCCGCTGCTCCTGCGTGCTCAGCTCGATGCGTTCGCCGTTGGCGCCGAACGCACGCTCGATGCCGGCCGGACTGCGCGGGGAGAGGTCGCGTGGCGTCGGTGGCAGGATGGCGCGGGCGTGGGAGCGGCCGCCGAGTTTGGTCAGCGTTCTACAAGAAACGACTGGCGTCTTCACGCCGCGCACGCGCCCGGCGGCAGTCGCGCCTTCGCGCGCGCGCAGACCGATGTCACCCTCACGGGTGCCCAGGCAATCGGCGCGCTTCGACTCGGTTACGTGGGATACTATGCGGACGATGTGGGCAGCAACGATGCACAGCTCGAGACTCGCGGCGTGGCGATCATCCCGCAGTGGCGCGTCGGTCGTGACGGGAGTGTCGGTCTCGAGGCCCGTATCAGCGATGCCTCCAGCGGTGATGCGCGCGCCCGGTTGGGGACGCGGTCGACCGCGTTCGGTGCATTCGGGTCGAGTCGCATTGCTGGCATTACTGCAACGTCGAGCACCACCTATACGCTGTTGGCACGAGACCTTGCCTTCAGCGAGACCGAGCGTTCGCGTCTCCAGGAAGGGCAGCTGGTGTGGACCACGCAGTTGCTGCTCCCGCTGCGCATCGGTATCCTCGACGCGCACTCCTCGTTACAGCGGCGGCTGGGCGCCGATGCCTTGTCCGACGGACAGCATGAGCTCATGTTGCGCGTCGAGCAGCTCGCGCTGCCTTTTGTGAACGGGCGGGTACAGGCGAGCGCGGCGATTGGCCGAACGAGGAGTCTCTCCACCGGCGCCGGCGTGATCACCAGACGCGTGGGGCTGGTGGCGACGCTGCCGTTGGAGACGAATCTCCGCCTCGATGTGGAGTCGAATCCGTTGGTGCGTCAGGCGCGACGCGGTGTGTGGAGCACGGCGCTGCGCGTGGAACGCTCCTTTGGGGCACCCGGGTTTTTTCGAGGAAGTCGTGGAACGGGCGTCGTGTTCGAAGATCTCAACGGCAATGGTGTACGTGATGGCGGCGAGCGCGGATTGCCGGGCGTGGTTGTGCGGGTGGGAAGCGAAGTGGTGGTCACCGATCGCGGCGGTGTGTATCGACTGACGCGCACCGGCGGTGGTCTTGCGGATATCGACGAACGCTCGCTGCCGTTCGGACTTCTGGTGGCGCCGGGGCTGGCGCGCGCGGCCCGGGCTGGTGCGCGCGACGGCAGGCAGGATATTGCCGTGTTACCGGTCGGATCGATCGAAGTGCGCCTTGAGATAGTATCGGACACTATCGTGCGCGCTGCTTCCGGCTCGTTCGCCGGCGTCACCGTGGCGGCCGTCGACGCGGCCGGACGTCGACACCTCGCTCGCGTAGCGGCCGACGGACGCGCGCTCTTTGACGCGCTTCCGCCCGGAGATTATCGACTCGACGTCGATGGGTCAGCCGCGCGTGAGCCGATGTCGGTGCTGGGCGGTTCACCGACGTTCCGGCTTGACGGCCAGCGGGATCGGCAGACGGTGCGTGTACTGCTGGGACTGCGCAGCGTGCGGCTGTTTCGCGCGCCGCCTGCAACGCGCATCGTGCCGACGGAGAACCGGTGAGCGTGCGCGCGCGGCCATCCGGGCAACGCTCACGAGGGCGGGTTGCCGTGCTTGCGACAGCGGCGCTGGCGCTGCTGCTGTCCGCATGTGTGGGTCAGACCACCGCACCCGAAGTCGTGAATGAACAGTGGCGCTACCTTGGGACGCAGCGCGTACCCACCACGGTGCAGCTCGACGGGGCGCTGCGCATCACCAGCCGCAGTGGCGAGCGGTTCGAGGGCTCGCTCGACTTGCGCCGCGCCGATGTGCTTGGGGTCGTCGAGCGCGTGACCGGGCTGGTGAACGGGCGCGGCACGAGCCACACGCTCGACTTTGAAGCGTTACTCGATGGCGCGGTGGTTCGACACATCGGCCGCGTGCGTGGCGACAGCATCAGCGGTACATGGCTCGACGATGACCGCAGCGGAGCGGCAACGACATCCGGTACGTTTACGCTGGTGCGTGTGCCATGACATCCGATCACGAAATGACGGCTGCGCAAGCTGCGGTGCGTCGCGCTGTCGTTTACGTCGTGATACACATCGCGATTCTCGCCGCGCTGTTCGTTCCGCCGTTGTCCGCACAGACCGCGTGTTCGGTCGGTAATGTCGGCGGCGGGCAGACGCGCTCGTGCACAGTCACACTCTCGGCCACGCTGCGCATAGTCCAGGTGGCACAGCTGTCACTCAGCACTGGTAGTACCGACATCGCTGGCGGTGCGCCGGCGACTGCCCAGATTTTCACGATTGCCGGCGACACCGGTCTCGTGGTGGTCGGTCCGCTCCTGCAAGTGCTGTCCAATAGTGGTGTGAGTGTGACGCTGGTGAACGCGCCGCAGTTCACGGCACCGGGACTCAAGCTGGCCTCTGATGTGCACCTCGGCATCTCCGCCAACCCGTCGGTATGTACCGGTGTGGCGACAACGCCGCTGAGTGTGAGTCCGGTTGCCGCACAGCAGGCCGCGCCGAGGCTGCTCTTTCTGTCGACGGCACCGGTGAATAACGCGCAGCGTCGATTGTGCTTTCGGGTCTTCTGGCGCTTCGCTACCGACGGGCCCGGCGCGTATTCATTGCCGCTTACGATCAGTGTGACGGCGCCGTAGGGCACTTCCAGTCACTTCGCTGTTACAGCGCGGGCACAACGAGCGCTTCGGTCGGCCCGTTCGCTCAACTCCGGCACGGCAACTGCCGATACGCTTCGGCATGCGCATCGTCCTTCGCCTTCATGCCGGCACCAGGCACCTGCGAATTCGCAGCTACCTGGCCACCCGTTTCACCGGTGTCAGCAGATTGGTGGCGACCACGCCACGTCTGCTCGCATCACCGCTCGCGACCGCGATAGCTGTGTCGATGGCGCTGACGGCGATCGTGGTGTTGACGCCACGCTTTGTACGCGCTCAAGCAGCACCTCCGACGCGTCACACCGTACGTCACACGCTGCGCGGGGACGTAAGCGCTGTCACGTATGCGGCATTGTCGTCACCGTGGCGCCCTTCTGAGCGCGAGATCGGCGTGCTCCCCGACGCCTCGGCGCTCGTTCACCGCAGTTGGATGCAGCGGGCCGACGTGCGCAGCAACGTGCGTACTGCGGTGCTGCTCGAACCCTCGGTGACCGTCCCCGGGAACTCGCGCGGTGCGTGGCGCGTGCTCGACGCCAACGGACAGCTCGTGCCGTGGCAGAACACCACGGTTGTGCTTTTTCATGAACTCGCGGCCGGTCGGCATGACGTGGCGATTGTGTGGGTTGCGCCTCCGGATGCGGCAGGCGCATTGCCTCCGGCCGTGCGCCTGCAGATCGTCGCCGGCGCACGCTGATCGCTTCGCCCGAAGTCGTGCGCCGCAGGGGCTCGACAGCCCAGCCGGAGAGCGACGAAAACTTGCGCTGACTCGTGATCTCGGGCTTCGGGTACTGCTGGTCGGCGACGGTTTGTTCCGACGAACCGCACGCTGCTGCCCCCGACAGGGTGCGCGGAGTACTCCATTTCCCCAAAAACGCCACCTATCCGAACACCACCGTCCACAACGTCCCATTGCACCGCCATTCGAAAGTGCGTTATCCGCGGATGCGGGCGCTAAGCCGAGGCGCGGGCGGTGGCGCGAATCGCGCCGAAATCAATACCATCACGATCGGTCCAACGCGTACTCTTCCCAAAAAACGCGAGAGGCCCTTGGCGATGCCGTACTCGGAGAGGGTAACGGGAAACGCCGCGTCGACAAGCCACGCCGCACGCTCGGTACCCGGCCCGGCCACACTACGCACCCGGGCGCGCGCGATCACCGCTCGCGTCACGCCTCGTACGGTAAACGAGCCAAATATCTGCGCGGAATCCGGAGCGGAGGTCGTGATCGCACGAATGGAGTCGGCGGTAAAGCGCGCCACTGGATAAGCATCCGTTTCGAGCGCCTCACGCATGTGTTTGTCGCGCAGGCCATTGCCAGTCATGAGCGAATCCAGGCTGACCTCGATGCTCCCGCGCGCCAACGCCACGGTTGCTCCGCTCACCACTCCACGCATCGCCGTGGTGGTGCCACGAAAGCTGCCGAACGTGTAATCGGCTGAGAATTGCGCCGTGCCCTCATGAAGTGGCCACGAACCCGGCTGCGCCCAGGCACTCGACGTCGTGAACGTCGGCGCGTGAACGGTCAGCGCGACGAGCAGCAGTACGCGCCGCGCCGCGCGCGACATTATCGGAGTCGCCACTGCGTCGTGAGTCGAACAGTAGCGCCGTCGCGAGCCACAGCATACAGCTGCACACCAACGTCGACGCGTTTCGTGATCGCCGTTGCGATGTTCGCGCTGGCAGTCGCGCGGGTGAAATTCTGCTCCACGCGCGTGTTGTCGAGCAGGCCGAGTCCGCTACGAAATCCAACGCGAAAGCGTGGTCGCAAATGTGACGCCCCTGCACCTAGAGAGGCTCGCACGCGCGGGCTCAGCTGCGTACCAACCAGGAATTCCAACCCGTAGACATTGGGGGAATACCGGTCATTCGACGGTTCTGTGCCAAAGCATGGCCGCGTCGGATCGTCCTGCAGCGCGCTGCGCGCGCAGGTGACCGATCCGTCCACATAGCCAATCGTGGCGTGGGCACGCAGCAAGGCTGCAACCGCCGCCGGTGCCGGTATGTTGTAGCCGAGCGCCACGCCCAACAGCGATGGCGTCGCATCGGCAACGGTCACCGGGGGGAGATAGCTGACTTCGGCGGTCACGCCACCGGGTAATCCCACGGCGATACGCGGCCGAGGCAGCACGCGACTGAGCTGCGTATTCTCCCCTTTCTCCGTGAAGCACTCGTCGCTTCGCTGAATCGACGCCGACGGCCCTGGAATCCCCGAGAGCTCAAGTCCGATGGCGATCTTGCCGGGTTCAAGCGCTGGTGTCGGCAACGCCGCCGCAAACGCGAGCGGAATGGCAGAGAATGCGAGCAGGCGCCCTTCGTTGCTGCGGGCCGACGGCATACACACGCCTTGGGCGCGCACAGACCGAGCGGACCATGGGAGCACGGCCAGCGCCAGCAGCGCGCATATGATCGCATCGCCTGTCGTCTTCCGCCGCATCATGGGGTCACCGCACGCTGCGGTTGACCCGTACGGTCGCTGGTGGGAAAGACGACCCACTGGCGCGTTGCCAGGCCCGCTGATACCTGTCCGCGCGTATGGAACGGCGATGCGTGGCGTGTGCAACGACTGCGATCGGAGGTACACTGGCTCATGAGGCATCCGGAGCGCGTGCAGACAGCGGTTCGTGCGCGAACGTTTGTGGCACATACGCGCAGCACAATCATGGGTGGAAGCGATGGCATGATAATGAAGAAGAAGTCGGTTGTTCTGAATGGCGAGCGCACGCCTGTGAAGAGATATTCGTTTTCGCGTCGACGAAGGAGCGTCTCAGACACAAGTACAATAACGGGCTGTTCGCGCTTTCGGTTGGGTGAACGTGGTTTACGGAGCGCGCAGGGAAACGCCCGGCGGATTGGGCGTTTCGTCCCGGATTCACTCACACGAAAGCGTCAGGAGCCACCACACGAGCGCGTTGGTATTTCCGCGTGACAGCGGCAGAAGCTCGGACACAGCGCTGAAAGGAGGCAAGACCGTTCGCTCATTGATTACTGGATCCTCTACCACGGCGCGCTTCACCGACCATGCTGATGCGCGCCCTCCCCCTCCCGTTCCCCCGCCAACAACCGTGCCTTTCGCTCCACCCCCCATCGATACCCTCCCAACCCGCCATCCCCCCGCACCACCCGATGGCAGGGCACCAACAGCGCGACTAAATTCGCCCCGCACGCCGTTCCCACCGCACGCACCGCACCCGGACTGCCGATCCGCTCGGCCACCTCGCCGTACGTGATCGTCTCGCCGCGCGGGATCCGCTGGAGTTCCCGCCACACGCGCTGCTGAAACGCGGTCCCCGTGAGGTCGAGCGGTACCCCTTCCGTACTCGCCGCGCTGTTCGCCGGACCGCCATCTGTGCCGCCATCCGGACCGTTCGCGACACCAGCCGCCCGCGCCACGCCCGCCGCCGCCACCTCACGCAGCAGTGCGTCATCGTGCACCAGCGTGGCCGCATGAAACTCCCGCCGCACCAACGCCTCCAGTACGTCGCGCGAATCATCCAATACCACGCGACATATGCCGCGCGTCGTCATCGCCATCAGCATCTGCCCCAGTACGCAGGGTACGATGGTGTAGAACACCGTCACCCCGGGTGCACCGCGCTTGAGCAAGCCCGGGGTCATACCAAGATGTGAAGCGGCTGCCGCGTACGCCGCCGGCAAGGAGGGAAAGCCCGCATCAAAACTCGCCGCAGACACCCCGACGCCTTCAACCAGCGACGCGCGTAAACGAGTGGCCCGTTCGCCTCGCTGCCAGGCCGCCGGAGTACATCCCACGATGCGGGTGAAGGCACGCAACAGCTGCGTGCGCGACGTGCCGAGCGTATGCGCAAGCGTCGGCAACGTGAAGCGGTCTTGCCCCAGCAGCAGCCGCATCGCCGTTTCCACTAGCTCCGCATCGGCATTACGCGCACCCCTGTCAGGGTCGCACCGCTTGCACGCGCGAAATCCGTCCGCCGCCGCCTGTTGCACCGTTTCGTAAAAGCGCACCCGGTCCACGCGTGGCCGTCGCGACGGGCACGACGGGCGACAGTAGATCCTC
Source organism: Gemmatimonadales bacterium (assembly GCA_038250435.1). Lineage (GTDB taxonomy): Bacteria > Gemmatimonadota > Gemmatimonadetes > Gemmatimonadales > Gemmatimonadaceae > Gemmatimonas. Next base: position 21,874 of record JBBSCJ010000002.1, read on the forward strand.
GTGGACGTCACCGCAAACACGAACGCGCCGTCGTGCCTGCGGTCGCGCGCGAGCGTTGCCCGCCACCGCGCGCCGTCCGCCGTTGGTATCTGCGCATTTGCATCCATATCCGTAATGGTATCCGTAGCGCATGCCATCTGCGTCATCTGGTGCAAGCTGTCCCATCCGTATCTTCACACGATCGCCGGCGGTCGAGTACCGCGACAGGATTCGTCCCGTCAAACCCGCTTGCCCGGACGCTCGCGCGTCGGCACCGCACGCTGCAACCGCCATAGGCGCGGTTCACGACTTGCCTGCGGAGTACAGATGGGCAGCATCGACTTTGGGGAAAGGCTTGCCAGCGTACTCCGCAGCTGGGACGGCGTCATCGCGATGCCGCACCGCTCCGGCGGGGTGGAGTTTCGCGTGGGCAGGCGCGAGATCGGTCACGTACATGTGGGAGGCGTCGCCGACCTGCTCCTGTCCGTCCGCATGCGCCGCGATCTGGTCGCCGCCGGACGCGCCGAGGCGCATCATACACTGCCGCACTCCGGCTGGATCTCTTTCCGTATGCGCACCGAACACGACCTGCCCGCCGCCGTCGCTCTCTTTCGCCTCAACTACGATCGCATACGTGGGATCACCACGCGTCCGGGTACGCCCATCGCCACACTGTCGTCGACTGCGGTGTTGCTCAACGATCGCACAGCCGACGACATGCCCGCCTGAAGCTGATCAGCGCAACAGCTCTTCCACGCCACCGCGTCGTTGCACGAGCGCATCCAGCACAACGCGTCCTTCAGGGGTGAGCGCGGATTCGGCGCGGCGGCCCTGCAGCGGCAGCAGGAACGCCACGATGTAGCCGCGTTGCTGCAGATGATCGTGCGCCGCGCGCAGTTGGCGGATATCGCGTCTATACAACAGTGCCAGCGCATCGATCGGCGGCGTAGCGGAGCGCTCCACCTGCATAAGCAGCCAGCCGGCTTCGGCGCACACCGGAGATGATGTGCGCTGCGTCTTCACCTGACGCTGGGACAACAGCCACGCGAGCAGCAGGGCCATCAGAGCAACGACCAGCGCGAGTGCGCTCTCGTCAACGGGAACCGGGAATGAGTCGGACACACGCTGCGGTAACGCACGCGACGTGCCCGCCGGTGCGTCACGGCCGAGCACGGGAGCGTCAGCGCGGTGAATCTACTGACGGCGGAATGGCCTGCCGTTCGTGGGCCTTGGAGAGCAACTGCGTCACGAATCGCTGCCCCTCAGAGATACGCTCGATCTCGATGGATATCGCGTCTACCGCCTGCTCCATGCGCTCAAGGCGCTGCGCGCTCTCAAGAATCTGCGGTGCCGGCTTGGGCTGATTCGTGCGGCGCAGCAACGCCTTGCCCGCCGCGATGGCCATAGGCATCAGCACGGCCAACGTGAACACGATGGAGATCGCGGTGATCTGTGCACTCCCCAGCGCATCCATCGCGAAACCCGGAGAATCGCTGGTTCCAGCGGCGAGCTCGAGCGGAGCGCGCGCCAGTTCACGACCGTTGAAAGCGATATCCTGCTCGATTTGCATGATGCGCTGGTCGAGCACGGTGATCCGCTGCTCCAGCCCGGTACGCGCCGGCCCCTCGGACGCACGACGGATCTCCTTGGCCACCTCGTCCCGGCGCTCCTGTACCGAGATCAGCTGCCGAGACAATTCAGAACGTTTGAGCTTGAGCGCTTCGACGTCTGCCCGGTTCAAGGCGCGACCGGGCGGCGTGAAATCGACGAGAACCTCCCCTAAGCGGACATCCGTGGGCGGCGCAGGAGGTGCGGGAGGTGCTTGCGGCTGTTCGGTGTCGGGGATAACTGGCATAGCGGAACCTACGCGATTTCGGTGCAATGAGTTACATCAATATGGGCACCACGCACACCCGATGCAGAGGCCAGATGACACCCGTTGCCACTCCCGACCGTTCCACCGCGCCGCTCCACGCCGACCAGCTACTTGCCGAGGCGCATGAGCTCGCGCCCCAGGTGATCGCGTGGCGCCGTCACCTGCACCAGCACCCCGAAGTGGCGTTCAAGGAGCATGAAACGGCGGGGTTCATTCATCAACAGCTCGACGCGCTTCACGGGCTCGAGATCACGCGTCCCACGCCTACCAGCGTGCTGGCCCGCCTTGTCGGTGCGCTGCCCGGGCCGGTGATCGCGGTGCGTGCCGACATCGATGCCCTCCCGATTCTCGAGGAGAACGAGGTAGCGTATCGGTCGCGCACCCCCGGCGCGATGCACGCATGCGGTCATGACGGACATGCCGCCATTGCGCTCGGCCTCGCGACGCTGCTCACGGCGCATCGGGAGCATCTGCGCGGCGAGGTCCGCTTCATCTTTCAGCACGCGGAAGAACTTGCACCCGGTGGTGCCGACGAGCTGGTGGCGTGCGGCGTGATGAACGGCGTGCGGCAGGTGATCGGCTTGCATCTGTGGTCCACGCTCCCCTTCGGGCTCATCGGGCTTGTCTCCGGGCCGGCCATGGCCGCGCCCGACACGTTCCAGTGCTCCGTCATCGGCAAGGGTGGACATGCCGCCGTGCCGCAGGAGACGGTAGATCCGATTGCGGTGGGCGCGCAGCTGGTCACGGCGCTGCAGCACATCGCCTCGCGCGTGGTCGATCCGCTCGAACCGATCGTCGTGTCGGTCACGCAATTCATCGCCGGCTCCGCCTTTAACGTGATCCCCACCAGCGCCTACCTCGCAGGCACAGTGCGCACCTTCGATGCGGCGCTGCGCTCGCGCGTGCCGGTAATCATGGAGCGCATCATCAAGGGAATCACCGACGCTCACGGCGCGAGCTACTCCTTCAGCTACGAACGCGGCTATCGTCCGGTGGTGAACGACCCCGCGCTCACCGAGCGACTCGTGCAGGTGGTCACGCGCACCTTCGGCACGGACACACTCACCGATCTTCGACCCACGATGGGGGGCGAAGATTTCTCCGCCTATCAACAGAAGGCGCCCGGAGTCTTCGCTTTCATCGGCGCGGGAAACGTCGGTGCAGGGATTGAATTTCCGCATCATCATCCCCGCTTTCAGATCGACGAACGCGCCCTCGACCTGGGGCTGCGCTACTTCACTGCGGCCATCCTCGACCTGCTCGCCGACCCCGCGTGATGACGCGTCCGTATCGGTTGCTGGCGCTGGTGCCCGTCATCGCGATCGTCGCCGCGCCGTGGCTTGCCAACCGCGCCGAGCCCCGGCTGCTCGGCATGCCGTTTCTGCTTGGCTGGCTGGTGATGTGGCTGCTCGTCACATCACTCGTCATGGCGCTTATCGGCGCGCTGGACTCGCGGCTCGATTCGCGCCTTGACGCGCAGGCCGAGACGCGGCGGGATGCGGCCCCCTTACCGTGATCATTTCGCTCTCGATTCTGGCGCTCACGCTTTTCGTCACTCTCGCGCTGTGCTTGCGCGGCGCCCGCGGCGCCTCGTCGCTCGAGCAGTGGAGCGTTGGCAGTCGCGGCTTCGGCACGATCCTCGTGTTCATGCTGATGGCAGGGGAGATCTACACCACCTTCACCTTCCTCGGCGGCAGTGGCTGGGCCTACGGTCGCGGCGCACCGGCTTTCTACATCATCGCGTACGGGGCACTGGCGTACATCATGTCGTATTGGCTGCTGCCGGCCATCTGGCGGCGCGCCACGGAGTGGAAGGTGCTGTCGCAACCGGAGTTCTTTGCGCGGGCGTACGACAGCGAGGGTCTCGGACGCGTTGTCGCGGCCGTGAGCATCGCCGCGCTCATGCCCTACCTGGTGCTGCAGTTCAGGGGACTCGGCCTCATCGTCTCCGAGGTGTCCTACGATGCAATCAGCGCCACGGCGGCGATCTGGATCGGGACGATCGCCACCGTGGTGTACGTGATGCTGGCGGGAGTGCACGGATCCGCCGCCGCCGCCGCGATCAAGGACGCACTCGTGCTCATAACGGCGGTCGGACTCGGTATTGCCCTCCCCTCAATCCTGCACGGCGGGATCGGGGAGATGTTCACCCGGCTCGAGCGCGAACGCCCTGACTTCCTCGTGCTCCCCACTACGGGACTCTCGCCCAGCTGGTTCGCCAGCACCGTCGTGATGACGGTGTGCGGTTTCTACATGTGGCCGCACACCTTCGGCTCGGTGTTTACCGCAAAGCATGCAGGGGTCTTCCGGCGAAACGCCGTGTTGATGCCGCTGTACCAACTCGTGCTGCTCTTCGTGTTCTTCGTAGGTTTCGCGGCCGTGCTCTCGGTTCCCGGACTCACCGGCAGCGACGTTGATCTGGCGCTGCTGCGCGTGACCAAACAGACCTTCGGTCCCTGGATTGTCGGTCTCGTGGGCGCCGCTGGACTGCTCACGGCTCTCGTACCCGGCTCGCTCATCCTGATGAGCATCGCCACGATGCTCTCGCGCCTCATGACGCCGCGGGATGCGACGAAAGTGCAATCGTCCACTCAGGCACGGCTTTGGGTGCCGGTCCTTGCCGCCGTCGCGCTCTTTTTCACCTTTCTCGGCGGTGCAACGATCGTCACGTTGTTGCTCATGGCCTATAGCATGGTGACACAGCTGTTTCCGGCGCTGCTTGCCTCACTGTTGCCGCGCACAACTACGTCGTGGGGCGTGAGTGCATCAGGGGCGATCGCGGGTATCATCATGGGAGAGGTCACCGTGGCCGTGGTGACTCTCGGAGAGCTTTCGCTGCCGGCCCTGCTTCCCACGTGGCCACGCAGCATCACCGACATCAACGTCGGCTTTATCGCCCTCCTGATCAACGTCTGTACAATGATCACGGTGAGCCGATTCACGCGAACGACACATTTCGACGACACCAGAACGGCCGCACCCACGGCGCTTGCTGCGTGAGCTGAGCGTCAGGCCGTTCCATCGCGCTGGCATGAGGCTGGCGAGGACGTGCAGGACATGGAGCAATTCAACACCTTGGCGGCGCTCTTCCCCGAACATTTCCGTTTCGGCGTCGCCACATCGGCTTACCAGATCGAGGGTGCGCTGGAGGCCGACGGTCGCGGCAAGTCGATCTGGGAGACGTTCGCCGAGAAGCCTGGTGCGATCGAGCGCGGCGAGAACGCCAGCGTTGCCTGCGAACACTATTATCGCCGCGACGAAGACATCGCACTGCTGCGCGACGTGGGCGTGGACAGCTACCGCTTTTCCATCGCCTGGCCTCGCATCCAGCCCACCGGACAGGGCGCGGTGAATGTCAAAGGCCTCGCGTTCTACGACGCGCTCGTCGACCAGCTGCTCGAATCCGACATTCTTCCCTTCCCTACGCTTTATCATTGGGATCTGCCGCAAGCGCTCGAGGACCGCGGTGGATGGGCAGCCCGCGGCACGGCCGAACGGTTCGCCGAGTACGCGGCGATCGTGACCGATAAGCTGGGCGATCGCGTGAAGGAGTGGGCGCTCTTCAACGAGCCGTTCATTTTCGCCTCACGCGGGTACCTGCTCGGCCGCTACGCGCCCGGCCGACAGAGCCTGCGCGATTTCCTGAGCGCGGTGCATGTAATCACGCGAGCGCACGCACTGGGTTTCCGCGCGATCAAGGCGCAGCGCCCCGATCTCAAAGTGGGGACGGTGTTCGCGATGGCGCCGTGCGAGGCCGCCACGGATTCACCTGCCGACCAACATGCGGCGCGCTTCGCCGACGCGATCTTCAACCATCTCTTTCTGGGACCGCTGCACACCGGTGCGTATCCTGAGGAATTCATGGCAGGCGTTCCCGAGCCGTACATGAACATCCGGCCGGGCGATATGGAGAGCATCCGCACGCCACTCGATTTCGTGGGTGTCAACTGCTATTACCGGCTCGTGCTCAGCGCAGGCACCGATCGTCCCGACCTGCCGTTTATCCTGTTCGGCATCCGCTCGGACGAGCGCGCCAGCGGCGGTCACGCCGACTTCAGCGCCAGCGGCGGTTCCGCTGGACAGATTCACTCCTCGTTCGGCCGAAACGTCGGCGAACGCACCGAAATGGGATGGGAAATCTGGCCACGCGCGCTGCACGACGTGCTGACAACGCTGAACGCGGAATATCCCGGGATTCCGCTGCATGTGTGCGAGAGCGGGTGCGCGTTCGCCGATGAACCGGACAGCGACGGCGCCGTTCCCGACGAATCGCGCGTCGCCTATCATCGAGCGCATCTGCACTCCGTCGCGGATGCGATCCGGGCGGGGGCGGACGTGCGCAGCTATCACGCGTGGAGCTTTTACGACAACTTCGAGTGGGCGTCGGGATATCGTCCGCGCTTTGGTCTCGTGCACGTGAACTACGCCACGCAACAACGCACTCTCAAGTCGTCAGCGCACTGGTACAAACAGGTCTGCCACGCCGCGCGCGCCCGGCGGCGCGAACTCGACGCGAGCGATCAGGGCACCGCCGGCGGAAAGGCGCTCACGTCCGCCAGCGCTTCGGCGACACAAACCCGGTGACCGTCGGGATCTTCGAGCTCAAACTCCACCACGCCGCCGGGCATGACCTCGGGGCCCCGGACCAGCGGCGTGCGGCAACGCGCAGCATCGAGTAACGCAGCGAGTTCACCCCCGTCGAGTTGCAGATAGACATCCCAGTCGCCTTCGCGCAGCGCTCGGGGCATCGCCGTCACGGGCGCAGGCGCTCGTCGCAACATCAGCCGCGCCCCGTCGCGGGCCAGCAGACACGATTGGTGAGGAGCCTCCGCCGGCCGCGGCTCGGCGATAAAGCCCAGGATGTCGCTGTACCACCGCATGCTCCGACCGACATCGGTCGTGCGCAGTACGGGAGTGATGGACGCAAAGCGCAGCATGCGCCATAAACGCGAGGCGTTCATCGATCGTGCCCGCAGGAACTCGGCAGTTCCTGCTGCGTGCTGTTCCCGGTCGCTCTACCGCAGCCCCCTCGGCATCGGCTCTCCCGACATCTCGCGCGGATTCGGCAGCGCGTTCGGTATCGTGGGTCCACGCAGGTCAGCGCACACGTCGATACGGCGCTCAGACTCCCGATCGATGGTGTCAGGAAGAGCGAATCTGTCGATGCGTGCCGTGTCCGTCGGCGAGCGTGCCTGTCCCCATTTCGCGGTGCACAGCGTGCGCGCGCGATCGATGCGCGCCAGTCGCTCCACGCCAGTGGTCGAAGCGCGATCGAGAAATGCCCACGCACCGATCGCCAGGCCGATCGTGAGACACAAACCCACCAGCGCGATCACGCGCGAGCGGGACTCCGACGACGAACCGTTCACTGCGTCTCCGTTCCCGTTTATACCGATTCCAGTGCCGCGCCGAGGTCGGCCAGCAGATCGCGCGCATCCTCGAGCCCGATGCTCAGTCGCACGAATCCTTCCCCGACGGCGTCGCCGCCCCAGCGCGCACGCCGCTCCGCGCTGGTGTGAATGCCGCCGAAACTCGTGGCCTCGTACACCAGCCGAGACGCGGCGAAGAAGCGCGTGGCGGCATCGGCGCTCGCGAGTTCGAAGCTCACGACGCCACCGAAGCGGCTCATCTGCCGACGCGCGACGACATGCGACGCGTCCTGCGGCAAGCCCGGGTAACGTACGCCGCTCACCTTCGGGTGTACCGCGAGCATCGTCGCAACTTCCATCGCCGTCTCGCACTGACGCGCCAACCGCACGTCAAGCGTCGCCAGCGAACGATGCGCGAGCCACGCTTCCATCGGTCCCGGAATGACGCCCATGCGCGCCCGCCACGTGCGGATCGCCTCCGCCTGCGACCTGTCGCGGATGGCCACATGCCCAAGCACCAGATCGGCGTGCCCCGTCATCGCCTTCGTATCGGAGACCACCGCGAAGTCGGCGCCCAGTGCCAGCGGCTGCTGGAGCAGCGGCGTCGCGGTGGTGTTGTCCACTACCACGAGCGCACCGCCCGCGTGCGCCCGGTCGGCGAGCGCCGCGATGTCGCACACGTCCAGCTGAGGATTCGTCGGCGACTCCAGCCACAGCAACGCCGCACCGTCGAGTGCCGCGTACAGCCCATCGCCCGTGGTGGGTGCCAACACCACCTCGATGTTCTGCGACGCGAACCACGCGCCGGGGAAATCCTGCGTGGCGATCAGGCGCGTGGTGTAGTAGCACTCCGCCGGCATGACCAGCTTCTGCCCCGGACGCAGCTGCGTGGCAAGCAGCGCTGCGGTTGCCGCCATACCGCTGGGGAAGAGCACGCACGGCCCGCCTTCGAGCGTTTCAAGTGCACGTTCGTACTGCTGCCACGTGGGATTATCGAAGCGTCCGTACGCGAATGGCGCGGCAGCGGGGTCACCAGGGGTGTGAAAGGGCGCCGCAAAGACCGGCCCCGGAAGATACGGCGCGCCGGCGGTCGCACTCGGCAGTCCAGCGCGAACGACCCGGGTCGCCGCACTCCACGACCGATCGGTCACAGCGCGGCGGGGTACTTCGTCTCGTCCAGCGGCTCCGCTTCATCAATGAGCATGACCGGGATGCCATCCTGCACCTGGTAGACGAGACGGCTCTCCCGGCAGATCAACACCTCCGGCGGGCCGGCATGATGCTCGAGCGGTGCCTTGCTCTGTGGGCACACGAGAATTCTGAGAAGGTCTGGCGAAAGGCTCATGAGCAGGTGCCGTTACGGGCGAAACGGAGCGGGCGCGGCCGCGCTGCAGGTCAGACGCGGGCCGCCGATCAATTCGATGCAATATGGAACGGCCGCCCAGATTGCGCCCAGACACTCCTCGATCGCCGTCGGCTTTCCTGGAAGATTCACGATGAGCGAGGAGCCGCGGGTCCCGGCGATCTGGCGGGAGAGGATGGCCGTGGGCACGGTGCGCACCGAGACCGCACGCATCTGCTCTCCGAATCCCGGCATCAGCCGATCGCACACGGCCAACGTCGCTTCAGGAGTCACGTCGCGCGGGGCCGGGCCGGTGCCACCAGTGGTCACGATCAGCGGACAGCCGGCTTCGTCGGCAAGGGCACGCAGCGCGGCCTCGATGAGGGGCTGTTCATCGGGAACCAGCCGGTACTCCGCATGCCATGCCGTGTCGATCCATCGTTCGAACACCGACGCAATCGCCGGCCCCGACCGGTCGACGTACGCGCCGCTCGACGCGCGGTCAGAGATGGTCACGATCCCCAGAGGTATGCTCATGGCGGAAAGCTATCGCACCACCGCAGGGATCGCTGCACACGATTCATTCAGGTCAATCCGAGCCGAACACACCGCCCTCGGCGCGCGGCATCGCCCAGCACGGTGCGACCCGGAGCGTTGCAGAAACATGCAGCCGTATCGTTCCGGGTACTGGCGTCATGCGCGCTTGGGTCCGGCGGCACCGGCGATGATGAGTACCAGCCCCGCCGCGACAGCCACCCCGCCAAGCCACGTCGGAACAGCACGCTTCTCTTCCACCGATGCCTCCAGCGGGCCCACGTCGAACACTTTGCGATCCGTCGTTACGGAAAATCCGCGCACGAGCACGAAGCCACCAGCGAGAAGAAGCAGAATGCCGACCATCAGCGATGCGCGCATGGATCTCTCCGAAAGAAGTGAACGATGGATTTCGCACAGACCATGCCGTACGCGAATCGCCTGAGCGGGGTTAGAAGCGCGCGAGATACCGCTCGAGCTCCCACGCACTTACCTGCTGGTTGTCTTCCCGCCACTCGGCACGCGTGGCCGCGAGGAAGTGCTGCGCGATGTGTTCGCCCAGCGCCGCCATCACCACGTCATTCTTCTCGAGCTCGTCGCACGCTTCGTTGAGATCGTGCGGAAGATCGTCTACGCGCAGGCGGCGACGCTCGCGGAACGACATTTCCCAGATGTTCGTGTTTACCGGCTCGCGTCAATCGGCTTCGGTGCAGATGCCATCGAGTCCCGCTGCGAGCATCACCGTGAGTGCCAGATACGGATTTCCACTCGGGTCCGGCGGGCGCAGCTCCACGCGCGTTCCCGAGCCCCGACGTTCAGGCACCCGGATCATCGGAGAACGGTTGCGCATGCTCCACGCCACCTTGACCGGCGCTTCAAAGCCCGGCACGAGTCGCTTGTACGAGTTCACCAGCGGATTCGTCACGGCGCACATCGCGCGCGCGTGCTTCAGCAGTCCGCCGATGTAGTGCAGCGCAACCGTGCTCAGCTCCCACTCCCGCTGCGGATCCCAGAACACATTCTGCCCTTGCGTGAACAGCGACTGATGCGCGTGCATGCCGCTGCCATGTTGCCCGAACACCGGCTTGGGCATACACGACGCAATCAACCCGAACTGCCGAGCCACTTGCTTCACCACGAATCGAAAGGTGGCAATATTGTCGGCGGTGCGCAGGGCATCGGCGTAACGGAAGTCGATCTCATGCTGTCCGTGCGCCACTTCGTGGTGCGCCGCTTCCACTTCAAAGCCCATCTGTTCGAGCGCGTCCACGATGGCCCGCCGCGCATCTTCACCCAGGTCCATCGGCGCGAGGTCGAAGTAGCCGCCCACGTGGTGCGTATCGGTGGCCGGTCGCCCGTCGGGCGTCGGCTTGAACAGGAAGAACTCTGCTCCATATCCTGCGTTCATTACATACCCCATCTCTGCGGCACGCGCGAGCTGTCGGTTGAGCACCCGCGCGGGTCGCCGGCAAAAGGGGTACCGTCGGGCCTGTTCGCGTCGCAGATGATGCGTCCCACACGCGGCGATGGATCGCCCTACGGGAAGATCTGAAACGTGCCGAGGTCCGGCGCCAACAGCATATCCGACTCCTCCACCCGCACGAACCCTTCGATGCTGGACCCGTCGAACATGATGTCGCCAGTCAGCGCCTTCCTGAATTGCGACGACGGGATCTCGACGTTCTTGACGACGCCGAGAATTTCCGTGAACTGCAAGCGGAGGAAGCGCACCTGATGAGCTTCGGCGAGGTCCAGAATATCGACGGCCGTGGCGCCGGTGAGCGAGGCCGGAACGAGGGAGCGATTCTGAATGGGCATGAATTCGGACTGGGGAGAGTACAGCCGTTCGGAATTGTAGTAATTTACAGGAATCATGACTTCCTCGACTCATTCGGGGCTCGGAGCCCCACCCGTCGGCGGCGCTTCAGGCGTCGTTGGAGGCGCCGGATTCTGCGCCGCCTGTGGCGCCGCGCTCTCCGGCGGCGCGCGCTTCTGTCACCGCTGTGGCACTCCGTTGGGCCAGGGTCTTCCGGTAGTCGGCGCACCCGCCGCCACCGCCGGAGCGGCCGCGATTCTCCCGTGGGGTGTCGCCTTTGTCGCGTTGCTGGCCCTGGTGGCGATGGCGGCCGGCAAGAACTTTGGCGCCGCGAAGGGATCCGGTATCGACGGCTCCGCCAACTCACTCCCGACACAGGCCATCGACGGCCCGGCCTCGGCCGCTCAAGGACCGCCGCTCGCCGGTGGACCGGCGCCGAACATCGCCAACCTCTCCCCCAGCGAAGCCGCCAATCGGCTGTACACCCGTATCATGGAGTACGCCGAGATCGGCAAGGTGGACTCGGTCGCGTTTTTCGCACCGATGGCGATGGCGTCGCACGAGATGCTCGCCACTCCCACCCTCGACGAGCGATATCACTTCGGGCGCATCGCCGAAGTCACCAACGTCCCGGAGATCGCGAGGGCGCAGGCGGACACCATTCTCCGCCAGAGCCCTTCGAACTTGCTTGGGCTTCTCCTGGGCGGGCGCGCGGCGCGCATGACCGGTGACAATCCGGCGGCGAAGCGCTTCGATCAACGGCTGCTCACCGCCCTCAACGCCGAACTCGCCACCAAGCTCCCCGATTACGAGATGCATCGGGCAGAAATCGACCGCGCGGCCGCAGAGGCGCGGCAACCGAACTGAATGCGTCGCCGATGGCCACGGACGTGGCGATGAGCTCGGGCAACGCATTGCTGCTCACGCTCACGCAGCTGGTTCACGATCTGTCGGGCGGCACACTCACCACTGCGGCACTCACGACACGACTCACCGACGCGGTGCGGGGTGCCGCGGAGCTGGTCACGGAAGCGGAACGCGCCGCCGCCGAGGCGCGCCGCTACGCCGAAGACGCGGCGCATGCCTTACAGCTGAACGCCGCCCTCGGGGAACGCGCGGAGCGACTCGCCCTGCTTTCCCGTGCGCAGCAGCAGCTCACGCAGATGAACAGCGAGGAGAACCTCCCGCTCGCGCTGGCGAACGCCGTGCACCTCGTGATTCCCGCCGCCAGCTGTGACATCCTGGCTGTCACCCGCGAGAGCATACGGCGCGTGCTGCGCCTCGTGCATGGCCAGCCGGTCTTACTGACCGCTCTTGCCGAAAGCGAGCTGCTGCTCGCAACGGAGACCGCGCGCACGGGTGTTTCCCGACTTGGCATGCCATGCCTGATCGGTGTCCCGACCGCGCAAACCACCACCGAATTGTGCGCCGCCGTGCGGTTCGGAAAACGCAGCGCCGGCGTCGTTCGCCTGATCTCTGACAAGGGTAAGACCTTCGATCTGCAGGATCTCGAATTGCTCTCGATTCTCGCACGGCACGCGGGCACGGCAGTGGAAACGTCCCGGCTGTTCTCCTTGCAGGAGTTCCAGCGGCGGCGTGCAGAAGGCGCGGCCGAACTCGCGCGCGTGACGCTGCACGCAGCCGATCTCGCCGAAGGCGCGACCGAACTGCTCCATGTGCTCGACCGCTTCGTGCCATCCATCGGTAAAGCCATCGGCGTGGCGCGCACCCGTGACGGCGTCATCGAATACGTCGCCGCCAGCGGAACCCTCGATCTGTTGCGTGGGCATCGCCCGGCAGGAACCGGCGGCCTGGCGAGCATCGCGCCCGATGGACGGCCGGTCGAGGTGACGTCGCTGCGCGACCTCGCTCCTGCCGGTCTCGCCAATGACCTCCCCAACGATTGGGGCTTCATCGTGCCGCTCGCGGCGCGTGAACGCAGTATCGGCATGCTTCTGGTAACCGCGCCGCTTCGCGCCCCGTTGCGCCGCCGCGATCGTGTCACCCTCGAGCAGTTGTCCGGCTCCCTGGCGCTCGCACTCGACGCGCTCATGCTCGACGAAGAGGAACGGCTCGCCCGCGAGCGGGAACAGCTGCTGGCCACCGCGCTCACCATCATCGACCATCCCATCTTCATTCTCGATCGCGTGGGCGTCCGCTACGCCAATCCTGCCGCAGCGCAGGAATATGGCTGGAGCCAGATCGCCTTGATGGAGATGCGTTTCGAACAGCTCGTCGCAAACGAAGGGGTGGAGCAGCGCTTCAACGATGCCAGCGGCGTGCTCGAGCCGAGCGTCGGTCTCTCGCAACACCTGCACCGGCGACGTGATGGAAGCGAGTTTCCGGCGGCGGTCACCATCAGCCCCCTGACCGGACACGATGGCGCGTTGCTCGGACAGGTGGTGAGTGTGCGAAACGTGACACTGGATCGGCGCCTCGAGGAGCAGCTTCGGCACACGGAAAAGATGGTTGCGCTCGGCGAACTCGTCGCTGGCATGGCGCACGAGATCAATAACCCCCTCGCCGGCATCTCCGCCTTTGCCCAGTTACTGCTCGAGGATACGCTCAACAGCGAGCAGCGTGAATCCGTGCAGCTCATCAAGCAGGAGAGCGACCGGGCGACGGGCGTGATTCGGGATTTGCTCCTCTTCTCGCGGAGCGCCGAACGGGCGAGCGGTCCCGTGGACGTGAATGCGATGATCGAACATACGCTGCGCCTGAGGGCCTACCCGTTGCGCAGCGCGGGAGTGCAAGTGCACTTGCACCTCGACCCGACGCAACCGCACGTGCTCGGCGACCTCCAGAAATTGCAGCTGGTACTGCTCAACATCATCGGGAACGCCGAACAGGCCATGGCCGACTGCGACCCGCGCACACTCGAGATTCGCACCAAGGCGAATGGTGAGTTGGTCACAATGGTGGCCAAAGATACCGGTCGGGGGATGGCGCCGGAGGTCCGGCGGCGCATCTTCGAACCATTCTTCACGACCAAAGCTGCCGGCGCGGGCACAGGACTCGGCCTCAGCGTCAGTTACGGTATCATTCAGGCGCACGGAGGAACGATCGAGGTGGAGTCCGCACAGGATGTCGGCTCCACGGTCACCATCGTGCTCCCTGCGCAACGCGCCGAGTGAGCCCCCGGTACCCTCATGAACAATAGCCGGTCTTCCGATCCCGTTTCCGTTATCGAAGCGGCAGGCGCAGCCTTGGCGCAGGATGCCATGCGGCGGATTCTCGTGGTGGATGACGAAGCGACCATTCGCCTCGCGCTCAGTCGATTCCTGCGCACGCGCGGCTTCGAGGTTGAGGTCGCAGAGTCGGGCAATGCCGCGCTGGAGGTGCTGGCCACCAGTCGCTTCTCGTTGCTGCTTTGCGATCTGCGAATGCCGGGGATTTCGGGGCACGAGCTCGTCTCGCGGGCGCTGGCGATCGATGCCGATCTTGGCATCATCATGCTGACCGCCGTGAACGATGCCGCCAGCGCCACCGAAGCGCTGTCAGGAGGCGCGTTCGATTACCTGACCAAGCCGGTGGAGCTGCTCGACTTGCAATCGGCGGTGGAGCGGGCGATGATGCGCCGCGTTCGGAACGTCGAGCGACGGAACGTCGATCGGTTGATTCGTGAGGAAGTCGCCCTTCGGACATTCCAGCTCGAGCGGGAAAAGTGGGCGCTCCGCGACATGACGGTGAGCGTCGCCGAAACGCTCATCAACGCCATGGAAGCCAAAGACCTGTACCTGCGTGGCCACTCGCATCGGGTTGCCGAGATCGCGGCGGCGATGGCGATCGAGCTGGGGCTCCCCGACGCGACGGTCGAGCAGGTGCACACCGCTGGTCGGCTGCATGACGTGGGCAAGATCGGCATCCGCGAGGCCGTACTCAACAAGCCCGGGCCACTCACGCACGAAGAGTTTGCGCACGTGAAGGAACATGTCCGGATCGGGCTCGACATCCTGCTGCCGCTGAGTCATCTCGGCGATGCGCTGCTGTTCATCCGCGACCACCACGAGCACTGGGACGGACAGGGCTATCCCTTCGGGCGGGCAGCGCTGGAGATCACCATCGGTGGACGAATCCTGACGGCAGCCGACGCTTTCGACGCACTCACCTCCAAACGCGCATACCGCGAGCCGATGACGGCCGACGGGACGCTCGCGTACCTGCATACCCAGACCGGACGCCTCCTCGAGCCTCAGGTGCACCTCGCGCTGTCCGCCGTGATCACGCGCGGGATGGTGCCCGGTATTCCCCGCGTCGCGTAGCGGGGCGACAACCCCTCGGTGATCAGGCCGTAGCCAGCAGCGCGAACGACGCGCACGATCCCGAGATCACGGCGTCGGCCATGGAAGCCGATCGTTCACCACGAACTGTCCGCGCTCGAACAGGTGAGTCTCGCGCGCCCGTGTCAGGTCGCCGCGTGTAAAGTCCACCGCGCGTCGCGTGGCGGTGCAATGCCAGCGTTCGAAGCGCTGCGGCGTGGCCTGATGAAAGACCGCAGGCGAGAACGCGCCGATGTTTGTGCCTCCATCGGCGTCGCGCGCCGAGGGGAATCTGAACAGCGCAACCTCGGCGTCTCGCATGGCGCGGCCAAGTGCCTGCGACGTCTGATAGGAGGAGGGCGAGGAGATCGCGGCGGTATGGTCCGTGAACGGCGCGGCCGCGAGGTCGATGCTGTTCGAGCTGCGCATGCGCACCGTGAAGCTCGTGAGAGCCGTGCTGACGGGCTCCAGCAGCGCCTGCGTGCCCTCGAGAAAAAGCAAGCGGTAGTAGGCCACCTCGGCAAACGCCGTACGCTGTTGCTCCGAGCCGTACCAGACGCCGCGTTCGTGCCGCCCGCCGAAGCGCGAGCCATGGCGCAGCGGTGGATACCGGAAAGGCGTGAAGAGCAGGTAGTGCAGGCGTACGCCCACCGCTACCGGCGGCTTCACGCGATCGATCAGCTCTTCGAGCAGCTCCTGCTCGGCGGCCGAACTTACCAGCTTGCGCGTCGACACCTCATGCTGCGACTCCACCACGCGCCACGCGACCAGCCGCAGTTCGCGACGCTCAGAGTCGCCCGCGCATTGCATCCAGATATTGGACGACATCCACCAGCCCCTCGACAGTTCGGATACGTTCGGCGGGTACGCCGGGAAGATGATCATTCATGGCATGCAACCAAGCACGCGCCTTGGCATCGTCGCCCCCGACGAGCGCGTCGAGCGACCGGAAGAGCCGGACGAACATCAGGGCGAGCTCGCCTTCCTTGCTGGCCGGATCAACGCCGCGCTCGTGCTG
Source organism: Gemmatimonadales bacterium (assembly GCA_038250435.1). GTDB lineage: Bacteria > Gemmatimonadota > Gemmatimonadetes > Gemmatimonadales > Gemmatimonadaceae > Gemmatimonas. Next base: position 38,067 of record JBBSCJ010000002.1, read on the forward strand.
CATGCGGGACACCGAGGCTTCGCTGACGCCGATGACCGAGGCCAGATGCCGGCTGGAGAGCGCCAGGCGTTCGGCGGCCGCGAGGGCGGCTTTGGCGACGACCGCTGCCGGATCCGGCGAGGCGCGGAGCGATGTGTAGGCAGGCATCATGTGAAAGATATATCCGCTTTCTTTCAATTGCAAGATTACGTATTGCATAGCCACCGGCTATGCCGCCGGTTGCGCCGCCAGCCAAGTCACGTACTTCGCAATGCCCGAACGGACATCGGCAAAGGGATGAGTACAGCCGGTGTCCCGCAGCTGCGTGAGATCAGCCTGCGTATAGCACTGGTACTTGCCCTCGAGAGCGTCGGGAAAGGCGATGTATTCGAGTTGACCCTGCGCGATCAGCGCTTCAATGGATAACGCGACGTCGCCACGCAGCGCACGGACGGCGTTGATCGTCGAAACCGCGACATCGTTGAAGGGTTGGGCGCGCCCGGTGCCGAGGTTGAAGATACCGCTCCGGTCGGGATGTTCGAGGAACCACAGGTTGACCGCAACCACGTCGTCGACGAACACGAAGTCGCGCGCCTGCTCGCCTGCCGCGTAGCCGCCGTACTCACCGAAGAGGCGCACCTTGCCGCTCTCACGAAATTGGTGGAAATGATGAAACGCCACCGAAGCCATGCGTGCTTTGTGCTGCTCCCGCGGGCCGTACACGTTGAAATAGCGGAAGCCCACCACCTGCGGGCCGGCGGTCGGCAGCATGCGGCGCACGACGTTGTCGAACAGGAGCTTGGAGTAGCCGTACACATTGAGTGGCCGCTCGAACTCAGGCGCTTCGCGAAACGACGCGCTGCCGCCGTAGGTGGCCGCTGACGAAGCATACAGCAGCCGCGTGCCCTGAGCCTGACAGGCATCCAGCAGATCCTTCGAACAGCGGTAATTGTTGTCGAGCATGAAGCGGCCGTTGTGCTCCATAGTGTCGGAACAGGCGCCCTGATGCAGCACGGCATCGACCTGACCGAGCTCCCCGCGGGCAAAACGCGCGTAGAAATCGGCCTTATCGAAATAGTCGCTGATCTGCGTACCGGCCAGGTTGCGGTACTTCTGGCCGTCGGTCAGATCATCCACGGCAATCACGTCATCGACGCCGATCGCGTTCAGTCCATGCACGATGTTGCTGCCGACCATACCGGCAGCGCCGGTGACAACCACTTTCATCTTTGGAGACGTCCTTCGCGGAAGGCAACTGCGCGGAACCTGCAGGCTGCTGGAAGAATGCGCGACGCTCCCGCGCGGCACCACTGCCACCCGCAACGGATCGTCCGGCGAGCACTGATTTCCGCCTTCGCGCCGAGCGCGCCGCCGCAATGCCAACGGGTCGAGTGATCAGTCCGCCGCCGCTTCATTCCAGGCCTGCGTGAGCGCCTCGACGATCGTCGCTGCCGGCTGAGCGCCGCTGATGCCGTAGCGCTCGTCGATGGCGAAGAACGGAACGCCGGTCACGCCGAACTGCTGCGCGCGCGCCTCGTCACCACGCACGTCGCCCGCATGGGCCGTGCTGGACAGCATCTCGCGAACGGCCATCGAATCCAATCCGATGTCGGCCGCCAGACGCACGAGGGTGTCGTGGTCGCCCATCGCCTCACCGTCGGTAAAGTAGGCCGCGAACAGCCGCTCCACCATCGCGGCTCGCTGTCCGACTGTGGCGGCGAAATGGATGAGCCGATGGGCGTCGAACGTATTGCCGGAGATCGAGCGATCGAACCGGAACTCAAGCCCCTCCAAGGCGCCTGTCGCCGCCATATGGTCCATCATCGCCTGTGCCTTCGGGATCGACATCCGGTACTTGGTGGCCAACAGCTCAACGGTAGACGTCGTCTGACGGGGAGGGGCCGTGGTGTCGAGCTCGAAGCTTCGCCAAACGATCTCGAGTGTGTCACGATGCGGGAACTGCGTCAGCGCCTGTTCAAATCGGCGCTTGCCGATGTAGCACCACGGGCAGGCGATGTCGGACCAGATTTCAATTTTCATCAGAAGTACGAGGGAAGAATGGCGACTGGTGAAGCGCTGGTACGTCCGCACCGATCCGCGAAACATATGCCGCTGCACACGGTGAGCTGTGCGGCGCGGTTTGCGATACCGGGGAATCGGGTGCAACGTACGGTTCCCTTGGTCTGATAACTCTCAGCCCACACGCCGATGGCCGCCGACTTTTCCCGCGTCATTTCCTTACGTCGACCGGGAGTGCCGCGGTCGGTGCCCTGTTCCTGTCGCTGGGTTGGGAAACGCTCGCCGGCGTGCATCACGCGCTCGCCGCAACGCCGCGTGCCGCGATTCCGAGTGCCGCAATGCGGTGCCGACGGCGCGTTCACGCCGCAGCAGTTGCGCTTGCTCATGGCCGTCGCCGACCGCCTCATGCCTGCGGTCAGCGGGCTCGCCGGTGCGACCCAGGCCAACGTCGCCCGCTGCATGGATCACGTGCTGGCCGATTTCCTGCGCGACCTCAAGCCGCCGGTGGTGGGAGGCCTTCTCGCTATCAAGGCCGCCGCCGCCAAGGCCCATGCCGGCGCGGCGTTTGGCACTCTGTCAGCTCCCCAGCAGGATGCGCGGTTGCAAACGCTGCAGCGTGAGCCGTGGTTCGATGCGATTCTCACCGGCGTCCGCTTCGGCTTTTCCAGCGATCCCGCGCACGGCGGCAATGCCGGGATGTCCGGTCGGAAGACGATGGGCCTTGGGCATCAGCCCGCTTGGCAGCCGCCCTATGGCTTCTACGACGCGCAGGCCAGCGCGACCAAGCCCGCCGACCGCGCGCGTGTATTCCCGCTGGTCATTCTACCGAAGCCGTCGGGAACACCCACCAGAACCTTTCGCCCCACCGATGTCGTCGACGTAATCGTGATCGGCTCCGGAGCCGCCGGGGGTTCGGTGGCCTGGGAGCTCCGGCGCGCGGGGGTGCATGTGCTGGTGCTCGAAGCAGGCCCGCACCGGACGGAGAGGGATTTCACGCACGACGACGCGCGGATCTTCCTTCAGGGCGAGCTCACGAACGACTTCAAGAAGCTGCCCCGGTCGTTCCGTCCGAATGCGACAACCCCGACCGTCCGCGCCGCCGGCGATTGCTCCGGCGGACTCATGTATGCGTAGACCGTCGGCGGATCGCCGACGCACTGGACGGCCAACTTCTGGCGTCTGCGCCCGGTGGACTTCAACGAGCGCACCACCTGGGGCGAAATCCCGGGTTCAGGGTTCGTGGACTGGCCACTCAGCTACGACGACCTGAAGCCGTGGTACACGCGCGCCGAGCGGGTCCTCGGGCTTTCCGGTGACCACACGCAAATCCGTTCGAGCCGCGACGCTCTGCGCCGTAACCGTTGCCGCCTCTCCCCGTCCAGTCGTCGGGCGTGCTGTTCGACACGGGCGCACGAAAACTCGGCCTGCATCCGTTCCCCTCGCCGATGGCGATTCTGAGTCGCCCGTATGGCAATCGGGTCCCCTGTCAGAACTGCGGCGCCTGTCTCGGCTTCGGCTGCGAGTACGGTGCGAAAGGTGGTTCCGTGGCGGTCACACTGCGGCAGGCAGTGGCGAGTGGTCGCTGCGAACTGCGCCTCACCGCGTACGTGCGCAAGATCGAAGCGAACGATGCCGGACGTGCGACAGGCGTGGTGTACTTCGACGAGCAGGTCAAGGAAGTCTTCCAACGCGCCCGTTGCGTCGTGCTCTCGGCGAACGGTGCCGAGACACCGCAGCTGCTGCTGAACAGCAAGTCGAATCGACAGGGCCGCCCAACGGCAATGTCCCGCCGGGGTAGTCCTGTCGCGCGATGATCGTCGCTGGCGGCGTTCGGTCGCATCTGTTCGCCCTACGCGCCTCGCAGGAGATTTTCGCCTTCGTCCAACGGCTTGGCTTGACGGGCCTGCTCCTTGAGGATCCCGGCCTCGTTGCATGATCCCGCTTCTGCCTTCGTGGACACCGTGTCCAATGCTTGAGGGCGCGGAGAATCGCCACGTGCGTATCCCGATCCCATGTCTTTCCTGGACTCGTGCTTCGCGTCGAGCCTCGTGACGGGGACGCCGCGCGGAAAGACGACTTCTCGTGCCTCGTCCGGCATGCTGATGCCGTGTTGGTGCTCGCCAGGGGCATTCTCGTCGCCGCGCTGCCCGACGCCCGGTGGGCGCCGGCAGTCTCAAACCTTGGTTATACGGTCGGCTTCCTGATCGTGATTCTCGGGCGCATACAGCTATTCGCCGGGAACACCGTCATGGCCAACATGCTCGGCTGCCTCCTCGCCGCAGCGGTGTTGGCGCATGTGCAGATCCTGCCGACGGCGCAGTTCGAGGGTTTGCTCGACGTGGCGCGTCACTATGCCAAAGCGACAGCGATGCAACAGCTGACATGGGGAATACCGGCGGGCTTCCTGATCGCGTCGCTGGTGTGGATCATACCGCGCATGACCGGTGCCGGCGAAGTGCTCGTCATCGTGATGCTCACGTACGTGATCGGGCTCGGAGGCATGTCGCACGGAGTCGCTGGGTCAACGGAACTGTTCGTGCTGCTGCTTCACAGCGAACTTTCGCTGGGACAGGTGACGTTGCGCGGGATTGCGCCGGCGCTCGCCGGTAACGTGATCGGCGGCACCGGCATGTTCGCGGCGCTCACGTACACTCAGGTGCGCAAAGAGGTACCGCACACGTAAACGCAAGCTGTTGCGGTGTCGTTGCAGGACCGTTGCGAGGAAAATCTGAACGAAAGCGGGGCGCTACCAGCCTTCGGTGCCGGCTTGTCCTTTCCACGGCCCTGCGAGTTCGTCTGTCACCCAACCCCCATAAAATCCGCTGTCCTGCGGGCGGGCGCGCTCGCCGTCCACGAAGCACTCCGCCGGCGAGGCATACAGCGAGAGAAAGCCCTTCAGACCGTCGAAGGGAGCAAGCGGCGCCTCGTACGACCAGGCGGCGCGCTCGAGCCGCACCCCGCCCGCCACGACCGTCCAGTAGCGCGCGACGCCCTTCCATTCACAATGGGAGGATCCCCCGGCCGGCACGAAGGCCCCCGCGACGGCGTCGGAGAACGGCAGGTAATAAGTGGGCGGACTGGCCGTTTCCAGCATGCGAAGCGCGCCCGTGGTGCGCACAATCTCCACGCCGCCCACACGCACAACGATTTCGCGAGTGTCATGCACCAGTGCCGGCGGTCGAGGATAATCCCATACGGAGTTCCTGCCCGCCGTGGGCGTCTCGGCGAACGGCGGGCGGTCCGCGCCCGTCCATCGCCACATGGACGCGGCCCGCGCGAGGCGAACGGTGGTTGCTCGGTTATTCGTCATATTCCTACAGACTCGCAGCACGCGTTCGCGGTTCCCGCCGAGTTGCGAAAACGGATTTGGAGAGTCCGCCGCGCCCGCACCAGGTCATGTGCGGAGAGCGCGCCAACGCGACGCGCCTGCACCGGCGCGTCCGGATCTCGCTGGTGCAGGCGGTGAACTTCTCTGTCGCGCGCCGATTACGCCGCTTGGCGCTTACGACGTGAAATCGCGCCGAGCGCCGCGAGCCCCAAGCCCAGCATCGCATAGGTTGAGGGCTCGGGCACCACAGTAGACGGTGCGGTGAGCGTCGACGGTGCGGCTAACCATGCGCTGATGTTGTTGGCAAATATCCCCTCATCGCTCAGCCTACCCCCCCCAAACGGTACGAGCCATCTCGCCTGATCCAGGTTGCTCGCGTCCAGATAGGTGAGCACATTTTGCTGCCCTCCCCACAACGTAGCGACGTTCGAGCTGAACAGGGACGTTCCACCGATGGCCTGTCCGGCCGAAGAGGTTCGCAGCCCGGTGAGCCCTTGCGTCAGGGGATGTACGGTCTGAACGGTGAGCACGCCGCTGAGATTGTTCGGAGACGCAGATCCGCCCACGCCCAGCACCGAGAGGAATGAGTTGTTCCATCCGTTGAAACCCTGGTTCTCGCCCATGAAGACCACGCGTCTGCCGGATGCGATGAACTGGCCCAAATTCGTAGCTTCCGACGAGGAGATCCTGCCCGTTGAGTTGCGCAGATCGATCCACAGTGCATCGAAACCTGCAAAGGTGCTGTTGGCGCTGGAGAATACCGTCACGTTTGCGGCTCCACCAAACGCCGTGTTGAGTGAGGTGGTGACCCGGCTGAACGCGTTGTTCGGAGGACCCCCGTACACGAAGCCTCCATCGTTGCCGACGCTGACTACAGCGAGTCTCGGTTGAGCGGCGGCGGGTACTGTTGCCGCGACGGACAGGGCGGCGGCGAGCAGCAGTTGTCGAGCGTGAAACACTGGAAACCTCTATGGTGAGAGAAAAGCGAACGCGTTAAGTTGTTCGTCGCACGCGGTATTCTCTACCGCCGTTACACGACCGTTATCATCCTGATTCAACAAATGCCGGTTGGGAGTACTTATGCGCGGGAAGCCTCGTAGCGCATCGGACCGCTTGCCACCCATTTCACGAAACGGCAGCTTCGAACAACCCCCACGCCGAGGATCGCATGCTCGCTCCCCGAAACTTCTCCATCGCTCGCCCCCGGAGATCGACGCGTACGCTCGCTGGTGCGGCAGCCGCGCTGGTGATCGCGAGCTGCATGACTGGCGCCTCGATGTCGGCGCAAGGCATGCTCGGTAGTCTCAAGAAGCGCGCAGCAGATGCGGTCGAGCAGAAAGCCAATCGGAAGGTCAATCAGAAGATTGACGAGGTTGCCGCGAAGCTCGTCGATCGCTCGTTCGACTCGATGTTCGGCGCCGCCGGAGATAGCGAGGGCGGTGGCGAAAAGGCTGGCGGCTTTGCACTGCTTCCGAACGCGCCCACGGAGCCATTCTACGATTTTGACGCGTCACTCATTTACGAGATCGAGCGCATGCCGAAGGGCAAGTCGTCCAACGAGAAGCTGCTTGTCACGATGCTGCTCAACTCCGACGGAAAATACTCCGGTACCAGGCTCGTCCCCGAAGACACGAAGAAGGGTGACGGCGACCTGTTCGCCATCTTCGATCTCAAGAACGAGTCGATGGTCATGCTTATCACATCGGATAAGCAGAAGATGTCCATGGCCTATGGATGGAAGAACGCGAAGCATTACGGCGACGGTTTGACAGAGCCAGCGACCGGTAGCGATCCCGCTACGACAGTCGCCTCGCCGACTGCCAGGCCCATGACCTTTGCATCGCTCGGCACGCGTACGATCGCCGGCTACAGCGCCGAAGGCTACAAGGGTGAGAACGAGGACGGCGTCGCGGAAGTCTGGGTGACACGCGATGCCGACCTGCCGTCAGGTCACCTGATGGGAACGAGTGCCTCTATACGGCAGATGCGCGGCGTCATGCCGGGGTCGTATCCGACCGGCACCTTGCTCGAGGTGATCAGCACCGACCGCAAGAGCGGCGACACGGGCCGCATGACGATCAAGTCGGTAAACAGCACGTCGAAGACACGCATCGACATGAGCGAGTACCCGAGAGTTGGCGTGGGCAGCAGGTAGTCGCGGCCACGGTCGCCGTTCGCTCCAGACGACTCCGTGCATCACCGCGCACTCGTCAGCAACAACTCGGCGAGCGTGGCGTCCGTGCCGCCGGTCGGCAGCTCGACCGCGCGCCGCAGGCGCCCATCGGCGCCGTACACGACGGCGACGAGCGACGACCGCTTGCCACGGAGCGCGCGTCCGAGCTGCCCACTGAAATCCATCAGGATCGAGCGGACGGTGTCCTTCGGAAAGCCTCCCCGAATCACCCCACGCAGCAGGCGCGGGGCGCCCTTGAGGTCCGCGACGCTGACGACCCGCACCCCACGTGTGCGCGCCGGACCGCGCAGCGCCTCCTCCCAGCGCATGGCACCATCCGCGCCATCTCGGGCGGCTACGAGGAAGAGCACGGGCGCACCCATGATCGCTTCGCTGGTAACCAATCGGTCGAACTGATCCGTCATCGAGAAGGTCGGCATAGTGGCCGGGGCTGCTGGCACAACCACAGCAGTCTGAGCGGCTGCAGGTGACTGAGCGGACGCCGGCGCGGCCAAGAGCGTCGCACCCGCGAAAATGACGCTGAGCAGTGCCACGGTTCGGCGCAATTTGCCCGGGGCCAGTCGAATGACCCGGCAGGACGGGATGTCGCGCGTGTAGCGCTCCACCGTTCCGGCGGTGAGCAGGCTGTTCCTGCTCCCCGGTCGCGGACGGGGTGGGCTGGTGAGGCGGCCGACAAGGCGAATCGGTGCGAACGTAAGAGGATTCATGGCGTGCCGCGCGGTGCTGGAACAGCTGGTTGACACGGCGGAGGACCAGGCCGGGCGCCACGCGAGCCCCGACCTTGAGGACCGCCGCACTACCATCCGGCAACCGATGCTTGAAACTGTAAGCCTGCTTTTACTCTGCGCAATCCTACTCGCCGTGATTCAGCAATGCCCCGTCCCGAAGGTCAACCCCGACCGTTTCTTCGGCGACCCGGTCTTCTCGTAGGACACATGCTGTCGCGGCGCTTCGAGGCCACGCTCGCTGCGCACGGCTTGACTCCGCGCCAGCTTTCCGTGCTCGCCCACCTGATTCGCAACCGGGGGCTTGGCGCGGGGGCGGCGGCGCGAGGCGTATCCGCTGGACCAGAGCCGGCTCATCGCATGCCGCACGCCACGCGCTCCGGTGTGAGTATATGCGACGCAGCAGGGAGGGAGTTTGTCGCAAGACTCCACCCGGACCGCGCAGCGCAGCACGACCGTACGACCCGCACATTGTCATTCGGCTGCATACAGCCCTGCATTTCGCTGATGCCCGGCCGTTATCGCAACGGCACCGGCAGCTCAACGATCCGGCATACCGATTGATCCCGGGGGCACACGCTCGCGTACAGCGTTCCCTCGGCGGCGTCGGGCACGAACGCCACCGTGTTAGCGGTAAAGTACGCGCTGTCGGGGGTCTGCTCGCTTGAACTGAACCGCACCACCACCCCGCCCACATCGAGCGAGGGGGGCAGTCGGGCGTTGACGCGCGCGCCCGGTGCCGCCACCACGGTGAGCGAGTCCCCGCCCTCGACCGTCACGCGCTCCACATGCAGAAACTCGTGACGCGCCACAACGCCATCCGGACTCGCGCAACCGTTCAGCGCCAGCAGCATGACCACTGCTGCCGCGTACTTCACTCCGCGAGCAGCGCCTCGATGCGACGCTCCCACTGGGCATTCGACTTGTCGCCTACGTGAACCTCGCCGTAGCCTTCGTAGCGGACCTTTCCTCGCTTGTCGATCAGCACGAAGCTGGGCCAATACCGGATCCCATATTTGTTCCACGTCGCGTGATCGTTGTCCATCGCGACCGGGTAGGTGATGCTCTGACGCGTGAGCGCCTTGCGAACATTCGTCGTGTCGTGCTCACCGCCGTGCGGCGGAAACTCAGGCGAATGGATCCCCAGCACCGACAGTCCGCGGTCGCGGTAGCGCTGATCGATGCGCACCAGCGCGGGCACGGTGTTCGTGCAGTTGTAGCAGGCATACGTCCAGAAGTTGAGCAGCACTACGCGCCCCTCGAGGGACGACAGCGTGATCGGCGCACGAGCGTTGAGCCACGTCGCATTTGTCCACTCAGGTGCCGAGCGTGATACGGGTTCTACCGAGCGGGTGGGGCGAGCGGGCGTCGCGAGCACGACGCCGCTGGCTACAAGACCGATTAACAAAAGTCGCATGAGAGTTCGCTCCTTCAGGGCGTGAGAGGAATAGCCGCTTCGGCCATTGGGACGTTGAACGGATCACACCAGATGAGCACCCAGCCGTATTGCACACCGGCCGGCACCTGGAACGTGTACGACTGGGCTCCCCGTCCGCTGCGCAATGGAGCCACGCGTAGCGGCCGACCGGTGTTGGGATTGTTTGTGGTGTTGATGTAAACGAACGGTCCGGGAGCTGATCCGATGGTGAAGTCGTCGGAGAAGTCGAGTTGCGCGACGCCATTGGTGATCGTGAGCGTGGCGCGTCCGGTTACGGAATATCCGGTACGCCGGAATGTGCCGACGCTGCCGGATGTCGTTGGTTGAGGCGCGACCTCGGGTGCAACGGGCACCGCGTCGGGAGCGGTGGGCGGCTCAGCCGACGAACACGCGGCGGTGAATATCACGAACGCCGCAAGCAGCGCGCGCACGGAAGTGCCGGAGCGCTTGCCGGACATCCCATCAGAGTGGCCTTGATTTGCGCAAACCGCAGGCAGACCAGGGAAACGTTGCATTGGCGGAATTCCACGTGAGAGAAGTGATAGTCCGCGACCACCCAGCCGCGGGTTTGCTCAGAATCCTGCACTACACCTACAACCGCGATCGGCTGCGGTTCACTGTCCGACACCCGACCTTGCACCGTCGACCTCCGGAAGAACCTTCCCAAGCGGCGAGCGCAGTGCGAGCGCCGACAGCAACAGGGCGCGCATCAGAGCATCAGATGCGCAAGCTCTCGTCCACGCGGTTCGGGTGACCGCGCATCCGATGACTCGAGTGTCAGCGAAGCACCCATCACGGCTGCGCCCGTTGGCGGCATTTCAAGCGTGGCAAATGCCGGACGCGCCGGGTCAGCGGACAGCGTGACACTCCGCACCATGCCGTCAACGGTAATGAACCAGAACTGATATGCCTGCCCGGTTGGGGCGGCAGGCAGACCGTGCATCACCACGTTCCAGCGATGTGACGAGTTATCGGCAAAAATCAGCAGACCGCCGTTGCGCCCATCCACCGAAATCGCCGCTTGCAGTACTCGCGACGCTTGTCGCATCACCGAGATCGTATCGCGGAGCCTCGCCACTTCAGCGACGCGCGCCTGTGCATCCGCGCGCACGCGAGTGAGATCACTACGGGCGCCGGCCGCGTCATACACGCCGGCCACGGCAATGAAAAATGTCGCCGCCAGCGCCAGCGGCATCCGTATACCGCGCTTTGGTGTGATAACCGGCGGGTCGACCAGGGCGCGGGCAATCGATGCGCGCAGCCCTGGCCGCACGGCCACCGCGCGCAAGCCCATGGGTAACCAGCGCAGCTCCTGCTCGATCACGTCCACAGCCTCGCGGCACTCCGCGCAGCGGGTCACATGTTCGGCAAAGCTCTCACGCTCGGTGCCGTCGAGCGCGCCGGTGGCGAAGGCGGTGCGATGTTCAATGAACCAGTCGTGTGTGCTCATAGAATCCAGTCCCTGATCGGCGCGAGTGAAACGCGCAACTTGTCGAAGGCAATCCGCAGTCGGCTTTTGACCGTGCCGACCGGGATGCCCAAGGATTCCGCGATCTCCGAATGCGTGAGTCCGGCAAAGAACGCCAGTCGTACCGCAATGCGTTGATCTTCAGGCAGGTCGTACAGCGCGCGGTGCACGGCGCCGTGTACCGGCCATCCCGGCATGCCAGCTTCGTCTACCGGCGCGGCATCAACGCCGGGAATCTCGTCGAGATCCACCGCCGCAGCGGCTGCGCCGTCGATGCGCCGGGCTCGCGCGCGCAACCGATCAATGGCACGGTTGCGCGTTGCCCGGAGCAACCATGGCATGAGCCCTGAGCCGTTATCGGCTACGGTTTCAATACGATCCCACAGCTTGCGGAACGCATCCATGGCGACCTCTTCCGCTTCGGCCACATCGTGCAGAATGCCTTCGGCCACGCCGAGCATCCATGGCAAAGCCTGGTCGATGAGTTCCACCAGCGCCTGCTCATCGCGCGCCCGGAGTCGCTGTCGCAGCGATTCCTCGCGCACGATGCGCAGAATGCGCGCCGTGCTGTTTACGTGCTTCGACGCGTTCACCGCCGAGCAGCGGCCTCGATCGTCGCGTCGTGCGTCGCATCATGCGCCGCGTCGTGCGCCGCGCCACCGCTCAGCTTCGCCAGCGCCGCAGCATTGAGTGGGGCGCTGCCGACCAGAAGGCTGAACTTCTTGCACCAGAGCACCACGGTATCGTAGCCTGCTGTGCGCGCACCGGCGGGGATGACGAACGCCTGTGAGCCCTTGGGTGACTTGACCTTGCCGAGATACAGCGAAGAGCCTGCGGCGACCTTCGTGCCTTTCGAGAGCACCACATACACGTCCGGCGCCTTTGCATCGTGGGAGTAGTCCTTGGAGGTGGTAAGGCTCAGCCCACCCTGCGCAGTGGCGAGCGCGTACGAGCCCGACGCTGGATACGAGCCTGCGCCGCGGAACGCCGCCGTCAAGCCTTCGCCGTCGCTCATCTTGTCGCCCATCTTGTCGTCCATTTTGCCGTCCATTTTGCCGTCCATTTTGCCATCTTTTGCGCCCTGCATGGCCTCCTTCTTCTTGTCCGGCGCGCCAGCGGACTGCGCGAGCGCCGGTGTGAGGGGGGCCGTCAACGCGGCGAGGGTCAGGGCAGTAAATATCAGGCGGCGCGACATGGGGTCGATCTCCACTATCAGGGAAAATGACGGGCTGTTCCCGCCATACATCTCGTAAACGCTGGATTGCTCTGGTTGGATCACTCTCCCGTGATGTTGGGAGCTCATCCCTCTCCGGACGGCCAGATTCCGCGCGAGTGGATGCCGCTTGCACGAGCCTGACACCGGCGGCCAGCGGCGAGTTACCGTACCTCTGCCGGCCGGCGCTCCGACCGGTGGCTCTGGTACGGAGAGCCGTCACCCACGAGGCCACGGCTGCTCGTCCGCGCCTCCATGCCCGAACCGGGTCGCTTTTCTCCCGAGCGCAGGTAAAGGGAGCCGGCAATCGCCAGCAACAGAATTATCAGGATCGCCCAAACGTACTGTGCACCTCGCGGTCGGTCGACGCCGGGCCTCAGTTCGTCATGCATGTACGGCCTGCGGCTGATAACGGCGAACGAACTGCGAGTCGATGTACGACTTGAGCCAGAACGCCGCGCGGCCGCAATGCACGTGCCCCTTCCATCGCATGATCGCGCGACCATCGGCCGTATCGAGAATGGAGAGGTAGCTCTGCTGCGGGTGGTAACTCGTCGCGCCGTGGTCAGGGGCGCCCGCCAGTGCCGCTCGCAGATTCTCGGCGAGCACCGGCCCTTCGCGAACGGCGTAGACACCCGCCTTGGGCACCCACGGAAAGTCTCGCAGGGCAATGCAATCTCCCGCCCCCCATACGGGAGCACCGCCAATCGAGCGCAACGTCGAATCCACCAGCCAGAAGTGCTGAGCATCCTTCGGCAAACCGCTGTTCCGCGTGAGGGCGACCGGCGCCGCCCCCCCAAGCCAGACGGTCACCGTCGACGGCACTCGTCGTCCATCGGCGAGTCGCACCTCCGCCGCCGTGACCGACGTCGCCTTCGCCTTCGTGAGTACCGCAATCGATCGGGCTCTTAACGCAAGGCCCGCCGATTCGCGCATCGCGGATTCGAACTCGGGAAGCAGCTCTGATCGGGCTTCAATCAGGGTTACCGGAAGCGAGACGCCCGCAGCGTCGGCGCGAGCGCGAATGGCAAACGCAATCTCTACCGCCCCACCTCCGCCTCCGACAATCGCCACCGCGTCGTCGGAGGCGCGACCGTCGTGCGCACGAGCAATCGCCTGCTCCATTACCCGGACAAGGGCTCGCGCGCGATGGATCGGGCGAGCTGTGAAGGCGTGGTCGGCGGCGCCCGGGGTGTCGCGCAGGCCGGACGCGTCGCTGCCGACATCAGCCGACACCAGATCGCACTCAAGCACATCACCGTTCTCGAGCGTCACCGATCGCCCATCAGTCGCCACGGCCGCCGCAGATCCTTCCTGAAACGTGCCCCCCGCAGCACGCGTGAGCCAGTCGACATCGAGCGACAGCGCGGACTCCGTGTAGGAGCCTCGCACAAAACCCGGGATCATGCCGGTGTAATACGAATGCGCCGACGGCGAGATCACCAGGATCTCGCCGCCAGGAAATCGCCGCCGTGCGGCCTGCCGCAGCACCTCGATGTGCGCGTGGCCGCCGCCGAGCAGCACCAACCGCCGGTGATGCCGCGCGGTCATTTGCCGGCTTCGTCTCCCCATACCTCCGCGAGCCGTGAATCGCGCCCGCAGTTGGCCCGGTAGAACTTGTATCGCAGCGGATTTTTCGTGTAGTAATCCTGATGGTACTCCTCGGCCGTATAAAAGGGCGTCGCCGCCACAATTTCGGTGGCGACTGGCTGCGAGGAGAAGCGCGCGACGATGGTGCGAAGCGATGCCTCGGCAGCGGCTTTCTGCGACGCGTTACGCGGATAAATCCCGCTTCGGTATTGATTACCGCGATCGCAGAATTGCTGGTTGCGCGCGAAAGGGTCGATGTTGCGCCAGAATACCTGCAACAGGCGCTCATACGTCACGCGCGAAGGATCAAACACTACCCGCATCGCTTCGGTGTGTCCTGTGCTGCCGGCCGACACTTGCTCGTACGTGGGGTTCACCACCGAACCCGAGGTGTACCCGCTGGTGGTGGAAAGCACGCCATCAAGCTTGTCAAAGGGCGGTTCCATGCACCAGAAGCAGCCGCCGGCGAAAATTGCCGTGTCGACTGCCGCGACGGGTACCGTGCTGGCAGCAGCTTCCGTCGATGTGGCCGTTGCGGCCGTCTCTACCGACGCGCCGTCGGTACGCGCGTCAGCGTCGCCCGGGCCGCAGCTGAGGATCGCGAGGGATAGGGCAAAGGGAACGCCAAAAAGTCGCATCGGTCAGCCTCTCAATTCCGGAAGTTTCTCGCTTGCCTGCACGAATCGCAGGGCAATGCCGTTATTGCAGTACCTGCTTCCGGTGGGCTTTGGTCCGTCGTCAAAAATGTGCCCCTGATGACCGCCGCAGCGCGCGCAATGATACTCGGTGCGTGGCCAGATGAGCTTGAAGTCCCGCTTCGTCTCGACATGCCCGGCGATGGACTGATAGAAACTCGGCCATCCTGTTCCGCTGTCGAACTTCGCCTTGGACTCGAACAGGGGCAGATGGCAGGCCGCGCACACAAAGGTTCCGGCGCGCTTCTCGCTGTCCAGAGGGCTGCTGCCAGCCCGCTCCGTCGCTTCGTTGAAGAGCACGTCGTACTCGCTGTTGCTGAGCACCGTCTTCCACTCCGCGTGCGGCTTATCGAGCTTACGGACGGTCACCTGCCCATTCTGCAAGGGGCCTTCAGCGGTATCGGACATGGCGGCCTCTCCGGAGCAGGCGTTCAATGCGGCGAGTGCGGTGCTCGGAAATAATGCGAGCGGCGCGGCGGTTAACAGAAAGCTGCGTCTGCTTGTGTAAATCATATGCAAACTCCCCTGCGACGAATACGATGGCCGCGCGGTACGATCGGTGTCGCGCAGCGCGACGAGCATCGGAACGGCAGCAAAAGTGATGAATGACGGGACGAACCCGGCGAACGTGGGCATACCCCGGACCGACAGAAATGCCCCAATGCACCAACGAAGGTGCAACGGGACAGCCTCGGTCCACGAACACCCGATTCTCGGTCGGCGTCGCCCCGAGGCGGGCTTGCGTGTAACAATCGCGTGAAAACCCGTGACGATCAATCAAGCTCTGGCAAATCGTCATCTTCGTGTTTGGCGCCTATCAGTTCTGAGCGAACCGCCGGGTGCGATGCAGAACCGTGGAGAGGACGCCCGGTCCTCGCCTCACTGCCCGGCGATTAACGAGCGGTCGCTTGACTCCCGGACCATTTCCATGTACTAGGTCGTCTAGCAAAGCGTGTGCAAAAATGATTCGGTATGGCACGCGAGCGGGTACGAACTTTTCCGAGGAGAGGAGGCGGTCATGCCGCGTGGCGACGAGATGTCTGAGACACTCCATTTTATGGATAACGAAATGGAAGATCTGGGGGGCTACGGCGGCTCGTCTTACGACGAGGACGACGACGACGGGTACGGGATCTCCAACAACGACGAAGGCGACTCGTTGTGGGATAGCGCCGACGACGATGATGAGGACGACGACGACGAGGAGAGCGAGGAGGTCGAGGAAGACGTCGACGAGGAGGACGAAGACGACGATCTATTCGGCCGTCCGATGGTGCGTCGCGGCCCGGGCCGTCCGCCCAAGAATCCGGGCGCACCGCGTCCTGCGCCGAAGGCGAAGACCGTCAAGACCGCACCCGTTATTGATCTCGCCGAAAACAACGGGGACGAGGACGAGGACGGGGAAGGAATCGGCGAGGACTTGTCGGACGATCTCGACGAGGACACGGACGATCTGAACGACGAGCAGGATGGTGCTGACAACCTTGAACCCGATCTCGACGATCTCGACGCCGCCTCGCCCAAGGCCGTTAAGGCCGTCAAGTCCGTCAAGGCGCCCGCAGCGAAGCCCGTAGAGGCTCCGGTCAAGCTGCCGATAAAGGCGGCCCCGAAGGCTCCGGTTAAAGCGCCGGCGAAGACGGCACTGAAGGCTCCGACCAAAGCGCCGGCGAAGACGGCACCGAAGGCTCCGACCAAAGCGCCGGCGAAGACGGCACCGAAGGCTCCGACCAAAGCGCCGTCGAAGACGGCACCAAAAGCGGCGGCCAAAGCGGCAGCCAACGCGCCGGCCAGAAAAGGCGCGGCGGTGAAGGCCCCCGTCGCCAGGAAGGCGGCAGGAAAGCCGGTGCCGAAGAAAGCCCCCGTGAAAAAGGCGGCGCCGAGTAAGTCGGTAGCAAAAAAAGCGGCGCCCCGGAAGGCGGCAACGAAGAAAACCACCACCGGGAAGGCCGTGAAGAAGGCGGCGCCCCGGAAAGCCGCCCCGAAGAAAGTCGCGAAGGCGGCGAAAACGGCGAAGAAGGGCGCGAAACGCCGGTGACGTCCCCCAGCGAGCAGCCGCCGTTCGCCAGGCGGCTGCTCGATGCGCTGCCGATGACGGTGTGGTCAGTCGACCTGCACGGACGGATTACGGCGGCGAACAGCAGCTGGTCGCAATTTGCGGCGGACAACGGAGCGCCCGGTATCGCCACTGAGCAGGCGGTGATCGGCCGCTCGATCTTCGAAAGCATGGGGGATGATGCCGCCCGCGTGCAGATCGAACGGGCGATGACCATCCTGCGGGGTAAACAGGTACCGGTGGTGCGCTGGGAATTCCCCTGCAGCTCCCCGGAAGAGGAGCGCGTCTTCCTGATGCAGGTGACCGCCCTGCACGACGATCATGAGGTGTCCGGGTTCGTCTTCACCACCGTGGACATCACCCCGAGTCACCGCTCGCGCGAGGCCTTGATCAACACCGGCATCGCGCTCGCCGAGGCGATCTCGCTCGATCGCGTATACGAGGAGGTTGCCCTGCAGCTGCGTCGGGCAGTCCCCTCCACCGGCTTCGTGATCGCCCTTGCCGATGACGACACCGCCGAATTCCGCATCACGCACCGGCAGGGCTACGAAGATCACACGTCGCGCCAGCTGGAGCAGCGACTGCTTCGCCCGTGGCTGGATGCGCTGGCTACCGGCCATGTCGTTTGTGAGGATGCAGCGATCGGCCTGGAGATCTCCGCACCGCTGGTGAGTGCCGAAGGGGTGCTCGGGGCCATCACGTTGTGCGCGGCTCCCATCGAGTCGGAGCAGGCGCTCGAGGAGGCCGAGCGGGTGCTCGCCGTGATCGCGGCACAAACCGCTGTGGCGATCGAACGCGCCTGGCTGGTGCGTCGTGTGGAGCAGAAGCGCCGACTCGAGGCTATCGGCGAAGTGGCCGCCGGCGTGGCGCACGAGCTCCGCAATCCGCTTTTCGGGATCTCCTCTGCGGCGCAACTCCTTCAGTACCGCGTGCGCGATGATCCGATGGTGGCGAGGAACGTCGGGCGAATTCTGCGCGAAGTCGAACGACTCAACAAAATGGTGACCTCGCTGCTCGAGTTCGGACGCCCGAACGCGGCGCACCTCATGCCGGGTGACCCCGAGGCGGTCTGGGATGAAATTCTCGAGCTGGAGCGGGCCCGGCTCGAGGGGCGTGGACTTCGCCTGCGCCGCGTCCGCGCCGCGTCCGCTGTTCGCTGCCTGCTCGATGTCGAGCAGCTCGGTCAGGTCTATCGGAATATCCTCGTCAACGCTGCCGACGCCGCCCCGGATGGCTCAGAGATCTCCCTGCTCTCGCAGGCGTTGCCCACCGGGGGTTGGCGCTGCCGCCTCACGAATGGAGGCCCCGCGATTCCGCCGGAGGTGCTCCCGCATGTCTTCGAATTTTTCTATTCCACCAAGGCGGGTGGAACGGGGATCGGCCTCGCGCTCTGTCAGCGCATCGTGGACGAACACGGTGGTACCATTGCCATCGACAGCGTTCCCGAGCAGGGTACGACACTCACGCTGACGTTGCCCGCCACGGCCCCCATGGCCGCCACAGCCGCCTCGTGACCAGGCGGACGATGTCCATGCGGTGCGCACGATGACACTGTCGATCCTGGTGATCGACGACGAGGAGTCGATCCGCACGACGTTGGTCGAATTCTTCGAGACATTCGGCTACACGGCCCGCAGCGCCGCGACGGCCACCGAAGGGCGACGTATGGCCTCCGAACATGCCCCCGACGTGGTCCTGCTGGACCTGCGCCTCCCCGACGCCCACGGGCTGCGCGCGCTGCAAGCACTCCTCGCTGACGATCCTCAGCTTGCCGTCATCGTGCTGACCGGCTTTGCCGATGTCTCGACTGCGGTTCAGGCGATGCAGAACGGCGCGGCCGATCTGCTCGAGAAGCCCGTGAATCTGGAGACGCTCAGCGTTGCCGTTATCCGGGCAGCCGAGCGTGGGAGGTTACGTCAGGAAGTGCAGCTGCTTCGGGCCCGAACCAGAGCCGGCGCGCACATGCCGCGGATGGCGCCCACGCTCGAAGAATTGATCGACCTCGCCGCCGGCAACCCCGATGCCCCGGTGTTGCTGCAGGGCGAGACGGGAACGGGTAAAGGTTTCGTGGCAAGGCAGATACACGATCGGTCCCAGCGCGCCTCCTCCCCGTTTGTCGAGATAAATTGCGCGTCGCTTTCTGCAACCTTTTTTGAAAGCGAATTGTTCGGTCACGAACGAGGCGCCTTCACCGACGCACGGCAGGCCAAGCGCGGGCTGTTGGAAGTGGCGGGAGAGGGTACCGTATTCCTCGACGAGATCGCTGAACTGGGGGCGGAAGTGCAGCCTCGGCTCCTCAAGGTGCTCGAGGAGCGCAGTTTCAGGAGATTGGGCGGGACCACCACCCTCCGCTCGTCTGCCCGCATGGTCGTGGCTACCCATGAGTCGCTCTCCGAAGCGGTGGCCGAGCGACGCTTCCGAGCCGACCTGTACTACCGCCTGCAGGTCCTCACGCTCACGCTGCCACCGTTGCGCGCTCGAGTGGATGAGATTCTCCCCATGGCGCATGCGATGCTCCCCAAGGGAGCAGCGCTGGGACGCGAAGCGGAGGACGCGCTCCTCGCCTACCGCTGGCCCGGCAACATCCGCGAACTCAAAAATACGATCTGGCGCGCCGCAATCCTGGCGCAGGACGGGTTGATCGAACCCCTGCACCTTGGGCTTGCCACCAACGCAAGCGATAGCGCCCACCACCGACCACCGGGAAGTGCGAAGGCGTCACGGTCACTCGAGGCGGCCGAGCGCGATGCCATCCGCGCCGCGCTGGCGGCCACCAACGGCAACCGGACACACGCCGCGAAAGCGCTCGGCATCGCGCGCTCGACACTGCTGGAGAAGCTCAAGCGATACGGAATGGACTGACGTCGTCTTTCCGGTCGCCACCGACAGCCGGAGCCACGGCATCTCGCCGCCTGATAAGCAGACAGCACATGGCACCCGGACGGATTTCGGACAGCAACGGGCAGCAGGAACGTGACGGCTTGCCGCCCTAAGAGACGTCTAGAAAGTGCGTTACGTCGCTGCCCCGAAGATGGCGTGATTCTCGCCGGTCAGACTGTCATGACCCAAATCGTTCAGGCAGTCAAATCGGTTCTCGTCGTCGAAGACGAGCAGTCCATTCGCGATATTCTCGTCGAGCTGTTTGAGGTCGACGGCAATGTCGTGACCGCCGCCGAACTCCTCCCTGACGCGCTCGAACGGCTGCGCATCGAGCGATTCGACCTCATCGTGACCGATCTGCGACTCGGTGGAAAACGCGATGGCGGCCTGCAGGTGATGGCGCTGGCCGGCATGCTCTCTCCCGACGCCATGGTGTTGGTGCTCACCGCCTACCCCGACGATTCGAACCGTCAGGCCTCCCTCCGTCTCGGCGCCCTGCACTTTCTCGAAAAGCCGGTCGATCTGGCGATCATCGCGCAGCATGCGGCAGCGGTGGGTGTACGTACCGCCTTGACCGCCGCGGACTTCGCCTGATTCGGGTGAGCGACGTAGCCGGTCGTATCGGGTAGCACCACCGATCGACCTCGTCAGGCCGTTCGGTGGTGGTGGGTGATACTGGGGAGTATCACACGGACGGTCTGGCGAGGCGATCGTGTCGCGAGATCCGTGCACACGAGGCGTGTCGGGGCGACGGCGCACCGAAGAATCGATCGCGTAAACCCTCGCCGTCGTCCTCGGTCCACCGGTATATTCTCCCGTTCATGGCCGAGTCTCCTGTTCCACTCCTTCGCGCGCATGCGCGTCATGCCCCGTGGAATGCCCGCGGGTTGGCGGCGCACGCCGCAGCGCTTGTGGACGCGGCGGGCATGAAGCCCACCAATGCATCGGCGCGTGCCATGCCCAGTGCCCGCGCCGTGCGCTTTTATGTAGCGAACGGGCTGCTCGATCGCCCTGAGGGGGCCGGAACAGCGGCCACGTACGGCTATCGGCATCTGCTGCAGCTGCTGTCGATCAAGATCCGCCAACGTGAAGGGCAGACGCTCGACGTGATAAAGGCGGAGATGCGGGAGGTCACCGGAGACGCGTTGGAGCGTCGCGTGGCGAGCTCCCTCGCCCCGGCGCTATCGTTGCATCAGCATCCGGCCGCGTCACGCGACGACAGTGGCGTGGCGGCATGGCGACGAGTCGCCGTGGCCGATGGGATCGAGCTGCACGTCCGTGACGATTCACCGGTCTCGCACGACCATCTGCTGGTCGCGCTTCGCCAGTCCCTGCTCAGTACGCTCGGCCAAAACGGATTCGGGAGCTAGTCCGCCCCCAATTCTTCGTGCCGGCGAGACCACAGGCCCCCGTGGTCGGCGGTACCGCTGTGCTTCCCGGACATCTGCACCAACCCCGTATTCGCATGCCGTATCGCGTTCTCGTCACCGACGAAGTCGATCCAGAGGGCGTGGCCCTCCTCTCGGCGGAGCCAGAGCTTCAGGTAGACGAGCTCCCCACCCTCCCCAAAGATGAGTTGCTCAAGCGCATCGGCGATTACGACGCGATCGTGGGCCGCAGTGCCACACGTATTTCGGCGGAGCTGCTGCAGCAGGCGACGCGGCTACGCGTGGTCGGCCGCGCCGGGGTCGGCGTGGACAACATCGCCCTCGATATCGCCACCGCGCTCGGCATCGCCGTCATCAACGCGCCTGCCGGCAACACCGTTGCCGTAGCCGAACTGTTCTTCGGCGCGGTGATCGGTATGCTGCGCCAGCTGCCGAAGGCCGCCATCACCATGGCCGAGGGCAAGTGGGACCGTGCCCAATTCATGGGACGCGAACTCAAGGGGAAAACGCTCGGCATCGTCGGGCTCGGGCGTATCGGCAGCGAGGTCGCGATGCGGGCCCATGCGTTCGGCATGACGGTCATCGCCTTCGATCCGTACATCGCCGACGAACGATTCACCGCGTTGCGCGTGCGGCGCGCGCCTTCTCTCGACACGCTCATTGCCGACGCGAACATCCTCACCGTGCACGTTCCGCTTACCGATGAAACACGGGGCATGATCGGCAAGCGTGAACTCGGGCGCCTGCCGTCGCGCTCGGTCGTCGTAAACATGGCGCGTGGGGGCATCGTGGACGAAGCGGCCCTGCTCGCCGCGCTCGACGGCGACCAACTGCGGGGGGCGGTGCTCGACGTATTCACCGTCGAGCCGCTGGCGGCTGATCACCCGTTTCGTCGTGCCGCCAACCTGGTGCTCACTCCGCATCTTGGCGCCAACACCGTCGAAGCGCAGCGCAACGTGTCACGCGATGTCTGTCTCGCGGTGCGCGATGCGCTGCTGCGCAACGATCTGTCGCGCTCCATCAACGTGGCGGCCGGAACCGGAGAGTGGTCGGACCTGCATGCCGCCATGCTCGTGGCGCGTCGTGCCGCCGCCGTCGCCCGCGCCGTACTCGCCGATCAAGGGATGCGCGCGGTCCGCCGACTCGCGCTGCGCATCGGGCCGGATCTCGCCCACGGAGCCGGTCCGTTACTCGCTTCGGCGGCGATCGGGCTGCTCGAAGGCGTCATCGAATCCGACCGCCTCAACCTGATCAACGCGCGCAGCCTCGCTGAAGCGCGCGGCATTGAACTGTCGGTGGGTGAGTCCACGGAAATCGGTCATCCGCGTGCGGTGGAAGTGGCGCTGTCCGGTGGCATGCAGCAGCTCGCGGTGTGCGGTGCGGCCCCCGAAGGAAGCACGCCACGCTTAACACGCATCGGCTCGTTCCATGTAGACGTGAACCCGCGGCAGACGCTGCTCATTCTGAGCAATCACGACGTCCCCGGCGTGATCGGTCGGGTCGGCACGCTGCTTGGCGAACAGCGGGTGAACATCGCCGAATACCACCAGGCACGACTGGCGCAGGGTGGTGATGCTCTCGCCGCGATCTCCGTCGATGGCGAAGTGAGCGAGGAGACGCGGCGCGCGCTGCTCGAACTCCCCGACGTCGTGTCGGCGAGTGTGGTGCACTTCCGAGCCGACTGACACGATGTCCACCCCCGGAGCCACGGTGAGCACCGATGCAGACGTGCGGAAGGCCTATGCGCGTGATGCGTCCGGGCTGGAGATGCTCCCGGCGGGCGTCGTGCGGCCGACCAGCGGCGAGGAAGTGGTTGAGGTGCTGCGTGAGGCGAGTGCCTCCGGAACGCCTGTCACGGCAGCTGGGGCGCAATCGAGTACCACCGGCGCGTCGATCACCGACCATGGCGTGCTGATGTCGCTGCGGGCACTCAGCGCCATCCGCGCAGTGGATACCGACAGCCGCACCATACGGGTGCAGGCCGGGGCCATCGTGGGCGATGTACGTCGAGCTGCCGAGGCGGCGGGGCTGCTCTTCACCCCGGACCCGACGAGCGAGGAAGAGTCGACGATCGGTGGGGCCATCGCCTGCAACGCCTCGGGAGCGCGCTCGCTGCGCTACGGTGCAACGCGTCCGCACGTGCGCGCCCTGACGGTGCTGCTGGCGAGTGGCGAACAGCTGGAGCTGCGACGCCCGGCCCTTGAGAAAAACACGGTGGGTTATCCGGTGGCGCACGATCCGGTGGACTGGTTTGTCGGTAGCGAAGGCACGCTGGGCGTTGTGGTGGAGGCGGAACTCGCGCTGTACGCGCTGCCGGCGCAGATATTGGGGCTCGCCATTCCGTTCCGGCACGAAGCCGATGCGCTCGCCTTCGTCGTGACGGCGCGCCGCGATGTGCGGGTCCATCCTCGCTGCCTGGAATTCTTCGATCAGGGCGCTCTCGACATCGCGCGCGCGACGGAGGGGTCGGTCGGCTGGGCATCCGAGGCCACGGCGATGGTGTATGTGGAGGAGACGGGCGCCAATGAGGGGCTCGCCGACGACGAGTTGCCACTGGAGGCGTGGCTGGCGCTGGCCGAACGACATCACGCGATGGAGAGCGACATACGGGTCTACGACTCCGATTCATCGTTGCGTGAAGCCCGCCGGATGCGCCACGCGGTGCCGGCCACCATGAACGAGCGCGGCGCCGCCTACCGCACATTGGGCGGACGCAAGGTCTCCACCGACTGGGCGGTGCCATATTCACGGCTGCAGGAGGCGCTGACGATGGCGCGACGCTTCGCCGACGAGGCGGGCATTCCTCGCGGCATCGCGTATGGGCACGCCGGGAACGGGCATCCGCATCAGAACTTCATCGCCCGCGACGCCACGGAATTACAACACATCGAACGCGTGGTGGAAGCGACCTTGCGTGAGGTGATCGCCATGGGCGGTACGGTGGCGGCTGAACATGGCATCGGCAAGCTCAAGCGACGGTGGCTCCCTCTGCAGGCCTCCGCTGCACAATTGCGCGTGATGCGCGCCCTCAAACGGGAGTTCGACCCGCAGGGGTTGCTCGCCCAAGGAAACGTGCTGTAATGGAAAGTGTGCTCATGACTGCTACGCAGCGTCCCCGATTCAAGTCGATCATCTTCGACGTGGATTCCACGCTCAGCGGGATCGAAGGCATCGACTGGCTGGCCTCGCTTCGCGGCGAGGCGGAGGCGCGGGAAAGCGCCGAGCTCACCGAGCGGGCAATGGAGGGAAAGATCCCCATCGAGGAGATCTATACACGCCGGCTGGCAGCCATCCGTCCCACCGGACTCGAGCTGATCGCGCTCGCACACGAGTACCAGTCGGCCATGCAGCCTGGTGCGCGCGAGCTGATCGCGGAACTGCGCACGGCACGCTGTCAGGTGCACCTGCTGAGCGGCGGACTGCGCACCGCGATCGTCCCCTTCGCCATGCAGCTCGGGGTGCGCGCCGAAAATGTGCATGCCGTGTCACTCACGACCGATGCCGACGGCACCTTCAGCCTGCTCGACGGCGAACAGCTCCTCGCCACACAGGTGGGCAAGCCGACCGTGGTGCATCGTCTGCAATTGCCGGGGCCGGTAGTGATGGTCGGCGACGGCTCCACCGATGCGGCAGTGCGGGGCGTCGTGGACACGTTCATCGCGTACACCGGTGTGGCGCGGCGTGAACAGGTTATTGCTGTTGCCGACGCGGAGGCGTCGGACTTCACGCTGTTGCGCGCCCTGCTCTTCGAGCCATCGGCCCGCGTCACGCGCGTATGAGCGCGCAGGCGAATCCGCCGTTCGGTACGTTTTTTCTTCCTGGGCCAACCGAGGTACGTCGCGAAGTGCTCGAGGCGATGCTCGGTCCGATGCTGCCACATCGCGGCGCGCGCTTCGAGGCACTGTTTGCGCGCATTCAGGAGTCGCTCAAGCCGATCTTCAGAACCGCGCGCCCGGTGTACGTCTCGACTTCATCGGCCACCGGGCTCATGGAAGCCGCGATCCGCTGCGCGCGCCCCGGCCCGGTTTTGTGCATGGTGAACGGCGCCTTCAGCGAGCGGTTCGCCAGTATCGCCGCCGCCTGCGGGCGCGACGCAAAGATTGTGGGTGGTGAGTGGCATCAACCCGTTTCGCTGGAAGCGGTCGAGGCGGCGCTGGCCGCGCGCCAGTATGCGGCCGTGACCGTGGTGCACTCGGAAACGAGCACCGGCGTGCTGACGGCGCTGCCGGAGCTCGCCGCGCTCGCACATCGCTACGAGGCCGCGCTGCTGGTCGACTCGGTGACCGGTCTGGCCGGCGTGCCGGTGGAGACTGACGCGTGGGACCTCGACTTCGTACTCACCGGCTCCCAGAAGGCGCTGGCGCTTCCGCCGGGGCTCGCCTTTGGTGTGGCGTCAGAGCGGTTCATCAGCGAAGCGTCCCGCGCTGCCCAGCGCGGTCTGTATTTCGACCTCACCGAGTTCGAGCAGTACATCCACAAGAATCAGACACCCAATACGCCAGCGCTGTCGCTGTTGTACGCCACCGAGGTGCAGGGTGTCCGCATTGCCCGCGAAACCATCGAACGTCGATGGGAGCGCCACACGGAGATGGCGGAACAGCTGTACTCGTGGTTGCACGAATTGCGGGCGCGCACGGGTGAGGCGTTCTGTGTCTATGCGCCGGAGGAGGCGCGCAGCCACACCGTGACGGCGATCGCGCTCCCCGCACGCCTTACGGGTGACGACATCGTGAAGGCCGTGGCCCGGCGCGGCTTCGTAATTGGAGGTGGCTACGGCAGGCTCAAGGCCACCACCTTCCGGATCGGACACATGGGCGATCACACGATGGACGGGTTGGAGCGGGTGCTGGAAGCCGCAGCAGAGTCGATCGAAGAGTTGCTGGCAGACTAACGACAGGCCGGATCCAGGAAGGCTGCCGCAGATGTCCGCGGGGAATTCAACCTCTCCCTGCAACACGGGACGTGTGCACTCAGGAGGAAAGCAGACAGATGGTCATGGAGACTGGCGTCCGTCGCGCCGAGCGAACAGCTTTCGACTCCGATGACCGTTGCTGCTCGTCGCCGCCCAGCCGTACGCGGGGTGGTCCTCGACAAATCGCTCGAGGAACTCCCGCTTTTTCGTCTGAGTGATTCCGCAGACGATACGCCCGTGACGTTCTCTACCGAGAGCGGCGGGCGTTGGCGCGTCATCCCGTCCCCCGGCGATCGCCTCCCGGGGACGTTCGATCAGGACGTATACGTCGAGCTGCTGCACCGCTATCACGAGTCGGGGTCACCCGCCGATGGGGCGATCACCTTCACGCTGCACGCCTTCCTCCGCTCGATGGGACGCCGGGCAGACGGCCGCACGTACGAGCAGCTACGCGGCGCACTCGCCCGACTCGAACGCACGACCCTCGAGTCTACGGGTGCCTACTGGTCAGCGGTTTCAGGAACGAGCGACACCAGCTTTACCGTGTTGAGCGCCGTGTCGGTTCAGCGACGGCGCGTCGCCGACCGCGAACAGTTGCACCTGTTCGGCAATCTCTCCGCCGGCGAACCGGGTGACGCGCGCGTCACTCTGTCGAGCACCGTGCGCGCCAATCTCGCCGCTCGGCACACCGTGACGCTGTCGGCCACGCGCTATCACGCGCTTTCGTCTCCCGTGGCGCGACGCTTGTACAGGATGCTCGAAGTCGCACGCTCCGATGGCCGACTGTCCTGGCGTGTGCCCCTGGAACGCCTCGCCGAACAGCTCCCGTTGACTCAACGATACCCTTCGCACCTGCAACGCGTCCTTCAACCAGCGCACGAGATGCTTCTCAGCGCAGGATTGGTACGGGATATCGCCGTCAGGCAGTATGACCGAGTCTGGCACGTGGATTACGTGCTCGGCGCCCGTCCCCGCGAAGAAACGTAAAAACAATGCAGTTCCGTCCGGATCGGAACTGCCTCTCCTCCGCCGCGTACCAAACATGGATAGTTTTTTCGGTCCCTCATCGAGAGCCGCCGCATGACCCGTACTCGCAAGGCCGCCTTGGCCAGCCTCGTGCTCATCCCCCTGCTTGCCGGCGGTTTTACGCTGCAGGCGCGTCAGACACGCGGTGGTGCCCAACTCCTCGACCAGGTGCTGACCTTCGTCGCCCTGCGGTACGTAGACACCCTCGATGCGACGCAGCTCTACGAGAAGGCGGCGCGCGGACTGGTAAAAGAGCTCAACGACCCGTACACCGAACTGTTCACCCCCAAGCAGCTCGAGGAATTCTCGCGCAACACCAATGGTCGCTATGCCGGCATCGGCATGGAGATTTCCCGGGTTGGCGAGTACGTCACCGTGAACAAGGTCTTCCCCAACTCCCCCGCTGAATCCGGCGGCGTTCAGGAAGGGGACAAGATCATCATCATCGACACGGTCAACGCGCGCGGCTTCAACACCCAACAGGTGCAGAACAAGCTGCTCGGCCCGGTTGGAACCCCGGTCACGGTGACCTTCGGACGCATCGGGGTGCCGCAGCCGGTGAAGCTCAGTTTCAAGCGCGCCGAGATTCAGGTGCCGGCGGTACCGTTCACGATGATGCTCGATGAGCGCACCGGCTATATACCGCTGCAACGCTTCTCCGAGCAGACCACCGAGGATATCGCCAACTCCATCATTGCCCTGTCCAAGCGCGGGGCGAAGGGTATCGTGATCGATCTGCGGGGCAATCCCGGCGGCATTCTCGATGAGGCGTTCGCGATGTCGAACCTGTTCCTCCCGAAGGGCAAGGAGCTTCTCTCGGTGCGTGGACGCGGCGACTTCCAGAAGTTCGTCGCCCAGCAGGATCCGCTCGCCCCCGATATCCCGCTGGTGGTGCTGGTAGATGGTGGCTCCGCCTCCGCCTCGGAGATCGTGGCCGGCGCGTTGCAGGATTACGACCGCGCGCTGGTGCTTGGCACGACGTCGTTCGGGAAGGGGTTGGTGCAGTCCGTATACAACCTCGACGGCGGTTACGCGCTCAAGATCACGACGGGCAAGTGGTTCACTCCGTCGGGTCGCTCCATCCAGAAGGAACGCAAGGTGAACGCCGAGGGGCAGTTCGTGGAAGTCCTTTCCGACTCGATGGAGACGGATTCGGTACGCAAGGCACGCCCGACGTTCAAGTCGGCGTCGGGACGCACGCTGTATGGTGGTGGCGCGATCACCCCCGATGTGATCGTGGCACCCGATACACTTTCGACCGCTGAACAGACACTCCGTCGTGCCCTGCTGCCGCACTTCCAGAAGTACCTCAACCACGTCTACGTGATTGCCGAGGCGCAGAAGGGGAAGGTCAAGCCCGACTTCGTTGTCGATCCGGCCTGGCGCGAAGAGTTGTATATCCGGCTCACGGCAGACACCGTGAAGATCGACAAAGCCGTGTACGACGCCGGCACCGGTGACATCGATCGCGCGATCGAGGAACGCGTGGCGAAGGTGGCCTTCGGGGATACGCTGGTCCGTCGGCGCTCCCTGAAGGATGACAACCAGCTGCGCGCCGCCATGGAAATCCTGCGCCAGTCCGGAACGCAACGCGAGGTGTTTACCGCCGCTGCGGCGCGGCCTCCCGTCAAGTCCGGCGTGGCGCGGCGCAGCGGGATGTAATCCGCGTTCGTTGACGTCAATGTATTGCCGCATGGGCTGAACCTCTCTACGGTTCAGCCCATGTTCCTTTTCCCCCTGAATTCCATGCACGATTCTGTCCGCCCAGCCGTTGTGGCGACGCTGCTTCTCGCAAGCGCCTGTCGTCCGTCGGCATCCCCTGACGCCGCCCCGGCCCCATCCAACAGGCGGAGTGCCGCCGACAGCGGCGAGACACATCTGGCCAGCATGCAGCAGCTCACGAACGGCGGCGAAAATGCCGAAGCCTACTTCAGCGCCGACGGCCAGTGGATCACCTTTCAGTCCACGCGGAATGGGCGAAGCTGCGATCAGCAGTACGTCATGCGTGTGAACGGCAGCGCCCTCACCAAGGTGTCGGTAGGCGGCAAGACCACGTGCGGCTGGTTCCTCCCGGGAAATGCGCGACTGTTCTTCGCCTCGACACATGCCGCGGACAGCGCCTGCCCCGTGCGCCCTGATCCGTCGGCGGGGTACGTGTGGGGCATCGATCCATACGACATCTACACGGTCGGTCGCGATGGCAAGGAGCTGAAACGTCTCACGAATTACGGCGTGTACACTGCCGAAGGCGTGCTCTCCCCCAACGGGAAGCGCCTCGTGTTCACGTCGCTGAAGGACGGCGACCTCGACATCTATACCATGAATGTCGATGGATCAGATGTGACCCGGCTGACCACCACGCCGGGCTACGACGGCGGACCATGGTGGTCGCCTGATGGCACGAAAATCGTGTATCGCGCATGGCATCCAACCGATCCGGCAGAGCTGCAAACGTACAGGGACCTGCTCGGCCGACGCATGATCCGTCCGAACCGGATGGAGCTGTATGTGATGAACGCCGATGGCAGCGATCAACGGCAGATCACCACCCTCGGCGGAGCGAACTTCGGGCCGAGTTGGACGCCGGATGGCACGCGCATCATTTTTTCCTCCAACCACAAGAATCCCCGCAGCAGGAATTTCGACTTATACGTGGTGGGTCTTGACGGCACCGGGCTCGAGCAAATCACGTTCAACCCGGAGTTCGACGGATTCCCCATGTTCAGCCCCGACGGAACGAAACTGATCTTCGCGTCCAATCGCAACGGGGCCAAAGAAGGGGACACGAACCTCTTCATCGCTGACTGGAAACACTGAACGACGCCGTTCCTTACCATCGAGACCATGATCTATCTCATCGTTGCCGCGTTCATCATCATCGCGATCCTTGCCGGGTCGATCCGGATCATCGGGCAAGCCGAAGTCATGGTCATCGAACGGCTCGGCCGCTTCGATCGCATTGCACGCTCGGGGTTGAATCTGCTCATCCCATTCGTCGAGCGCCCTCGCTCCATCGACGTCCGCTATCTCGAGATGGGCGCTACCGGCGTGCAGAAGCTCATTCAGAGCGCCACGACACGCATCGACCTGCGTGAGCAGGTGCTCAACTTTCCAAGCCAGCCGGTGATCACGAAGGACAACGTGACCATCGACATCGATGCGGTGCTGTACTATCGCGTGGCCGATCCGCAAAAGGCCACGTACTCGATCCAGAATCTGCCGTACGCACTGGAGACCCTCACGCGGACGACCCTCCGCAACATCGTGGGAGAGATGGAGCTCGACCAGACACTCGGCAGCCGCGACATCATCAATCAACGGATGCGCGAGGTGATCGAGGAGGCGTCTATCGGATGGGGCGTGGACGTGACACGCGTGGAGTTGCAGAGCATCGAGCCGCCGCGCGACATTCAGCAGAGCATGGAGTTGCAGATGCGCGCCGAGCGCGAACGCCGCGCGGCGGTCACGAACGCTGAGGCAGGAAAACGGGCGGCCATTCTCGAGTCGGAAGGGCAGCGCGAATCGCAGGTCCGTAAAGCGGAGGGCGAGCGTGATGCCAACGTGCTCCGCGCGCAGGGGATCGCGGAAGCGCGTCTCGCCGTTGCGGCAGCCGAGGCAGAAGCCATCACCCGCATCTCTGCGGCGCTCCCCGAGGGGCAAGGCGCCATGTATCTGCTGGGGCTCAAATATCTCGAAGCGTTGCCGCTGCTGACCCAGGGCAAAGGCTCCACGATCTTCTTGCCCGCCGAAGCGAGCGGTGTAATGGGAGCGCTGGGCGGATTGCGTGAGTTGCTGAACGCGACCACGCGCAGCAACGACGACAGTGCGGCACCCCGTGCCCCGGGAACGCGGTCACCGGGCTCCACCGGGCTGGGCTATCCGAGCGTGCCAAAGTCACTGGGCGACGGCGAACGGTAGCCGCCACCCGGCGCCATCACCGTGTCTATTCCCCAGGAGCGCGCCGAACGCATCGCGCGGGCCCATGCTTGCACGTCGTGCCTCGAGTATACGTACCGGAAGCTCAATGTGCGCCCGTCCGCGCCAGCGTTGCGCGAGGAGTTCGGCGAGGAATGGCACGCGACGCTGGTCTGCGGGGTGTGCGGACTCCATCAGGAGTTGGGCATCGATGGCGACGGTGACGTGATTTACGTGACCTGAGGCAAACGGGTCAGGCAGCCACGACGGCCGCGGCCTGTGCCTGGACGTCGATGTGCAGCTTCACGTCGTCGCTCACCAGCACACCACCGGCTTCGAGCGCCACGTTCCACACCAGTCCCCATTCCTTGCGCGAGATCAGGGTCTCGAGCACGGCCGACACCTTCTCGTTCCCCCAAGGATCCTTGGCGGGTCCGCCCACTGCGCCTTTAAGTGTG
Source organism: Gemmatimonadales bacterium (assembly GCA_038250435.1). GTDB lineage: Bacteria > Gemmatimonadota > Gemmatimonadetes > Gemmatimonadales > Gemmatimonadaceae > Gemmatimonas. Next base: position 69,348 of record JBBSCJ010000002.1, read on the forward strand.
ACCGGCTTGGTCACGCCGCGAATCGTGAGTGCTCCGATTGCCGTGACGTCGTCTCCGGCGCGAGTAAACGTGGTAAGCGCGAAGGTCGCCGTCGGATGCGTGGCGGTGTCGAAGAATTCGGGGCTCTTGAGGTGCTCGTCGCGCTGATTACTGCCGGTGTTGAGCGAAGACATTTCGATCTCGACGGTAATAGCGTTAACGGTCCCCTCATTCTCCTCGATGGTGCCGGAGAATTGCGGAAACGTCCCACGCACGGTGGAGATGCCCATGTGCTTCACGGAGAACTGAATTTGGCTGTGCGCCGGATCCAAAGACCACTGCATAGGAATGCTCGCCCGTTAGTGAATGCCGCGAAAAACTCTCAGTGGTGAGAATTTGTCATGGACCGGCAGTCGGGGCAAGTGGGTGTTCTCAGCGGTCCTGCTTTGCCGCGTGAACGCCGAGGGTCCGAAGGAGGTCGGCGGTCGCATGCTGCTCGGCCGGCGAGAGGGCGGTCATTGCTTCGGCAATGGCGGCGGCATGATCGGGGAAAATCCGCTGAACCATGGCTGTCCCCTCGGCGGTCAGCGCCGCGTAGCGCGCGCGGCGGTCGGCGTGGCACTGCCGACGCACTACCAGCCCTTTACCTACGAGCCGGTCGACCAGAAAGGTGATGCCGCCGCTGGAAACCAGAATTCGACGCTGCACCTCACCCAGCAGCATGGGCCCGCGATGATACAGCGCTTCGAGGATGCCGAATTCCGCCAACGTGAGCCCATGTCGTCCCACGTCGGCCACCGCGTGTGCGGCGATGGCGGCATGCGCGCGCGAAAGGATTACCCACAGGCGCAGGGCAGCCGCACTGCGTTCGTCGAGCGCAGGCTCATGCGCCTCGCAGGCCGATGAATCCACAGCCGTGGTCTCGGTCAGAGCCAGATCAGAACGGGTGATGATGGACATGATGAACAAGCCTCTCTTAACCGGGCGCTGCGCGCAAGTGTCATCCGTTCGCGATACGGTGAACACCCCGAAGTTCTCGTCACCTTCCCTAAGCGGCAGCGCCTCACGAGTTTGCAGCATGTCCCGATACGATTTGCGTGCGGCTGGGCTGGGCGACCGCGTTCAGCATGAGTTTCTGGTGCGTGAGCGCGCCGAGAAGATTACCAAGGCAGGGATGCCTTTTGTGATCCTTACCCTTGGCAACGGCAGTGGGAGCATCGACACCGCGCCCATCTGGTCGGAGAAGCTCGATTGGTGCGCCGGCGCCGAGAAAGGGAGGGTGGTCCAGGTGATCGGCGACATCGCCTTCTTCGGGGACGAGACGCACCGGCGCAGACAGCTGCAGCTTACGGCGCCGCTGCGCGTGCTCCCCGCCGATCAGTTTGACCCGTCAGAATTCTTGCCGCGCATCGATCTGGACAGCGAAAGGCTCTGGGACGCTTTCGATCGACTGCGCACCGGCATTGCGGCCCCCAGCGTGCGTGCCGTGGTCGACCTGTTCTTCGCCGACGATGATTTCCGGGTGCGATTCGAGCGAACTCCGGGCGCCGTCAATGGGCATCATGCCCAGCTCGGCGGGCTGCTGCTCCATGTGTTCGAGGTGACCAAGATCGCGCGCACCATCGCCACCACCGTGCGAAAGGCCAACGCGGATCTCGCGGTGGCCGGCGCGATGCTGCACGACATCGGCAAGGTGGAGGCCTATGCCATCAACCCCGAAGGTTTTGCCCATACGACCACGGGGACGCTGTTAGGTCACGTGACACTCGGCGCGTTGATGTTCGACCGCAAGCTGGCCACCTCGGGTCTCGCGATCACCGTGGCCCAGCGCGACGAGATCCTGCACTGCATCCTGTCGCACCACGGAGCGCTGGAGTTCGGCAGTCCGGTCGTTCCGATGACGATCGAGGCGGAAATCGTCCACTGGGCCGACGAGGCGTCAGCCAAGGCCACCGATATGATGGACGAGTTCGCCGACCCCGAGCTTTTTCCGCCGGGTTCGGACGCCGAGCTCTCGGTCAAGCGCTCCTGGAGGATGGGACGCCGCCTTTGGCGCCGACCGGCACCATGGGACTGATATTAGTTCTTTACTAAGATGAAAATTCGATTGAAGCGGTGCCATCAGGAATCTGGCGTGTATAGCTTATCCGAGCCCGCCCGCAGCAGCACGATGGGCGGCGTACTTGACGCGGAGGAGGCCGAATGCGTAAGCCACGACCGAACACGTACAACCCAGCGCAGGCACTGCACCTGATAGCGGCTGACCGCACTGGACTTCCACTCAGCTGTCCCTCGTGTGAGGGACAGATCGACCGGGATCCCTCGAATCACCCCCCATCGCCCAATTCACACGTCACACTCACCTGCGCGAGCTGTGGACGACTGGCGAAATACATTGCCGGCGTGAATTAGACCGCTCGACCACCACGAAGAACGCCCCGACTCGGTAGCCCGGGCGGGGCGTTTCGCGTGACGGAAGAAGGAAGGACCGCCCTACCAGCTGACGGTGCCTTCCTTGGCGGTATCTACCGCTTCACCCTGACCGGTCTTGAACAGAAACGCCTCCATGTTGCGCGTGAGAAACGTGCGCGCCTGCGGGTCCATGACATTGAGCCCGTAATGATTGATCAACATCGTCTGCTGCTTAAGCCACGCGCCCCAGCATTCCCGGCAGATCCCGGCAACGACGCGCGCGCCGATAGCGCCCGGGAAGGGTGGTCGCTCGAATCCTTCACGTGTCTCACCGCAGCGAGTGCAGGCTACATCGGCCATGTCGATTACTCCGCGACGCGCACATGGGCGCCTTGACGTGCATACTTCACATGAGCGAGCCCGAAGAGCGACAGCAGCTTGATGTACATCCAGCCGATGTCGAACTCGAAAGCCCGGTGCGAAAATTTAGCAGAGTGCGGATCGGCGTGATGATTGTTGTGCAACTCTTCACCGGCAATGATGATCCCGAGGGGTGAAATGTTGCGACTTTCATCTTTCACGTCATGGTTGCGATAGCCGAGCGCATGGCCAATCCCATTGATCACCCCAGCAGCCCAGAACGGAATCCAGATCATCTGAATGCCCCACACTACCGGGCCCACGAACCAGCCGAACAACCAGAGGTCGATGCCAAGCATCAGCACGATCCCCAGGCTGCTGCGCTTATCCAGCAGATGACGCTCGATCCAGTCATCCGGCGTTCCCTTTCCGTACTTTTCGAGCACTGCCGGCTGACGCACTGTCTGCCGATAATAGAATGCGCCCTTGAGCAGGATGTTGCGCAGCCCCTCGACGACCGGGCTATGCGGATCCCCTTCACGGTCGGCAAACGCGTGGTGCTTCCGGTGACAGGCTACCCATTCTTTGGTGCGGGTGGCGGTAGTCAGCCACAGCCACACGCGCATGGGCAGTTCCACGATGCCGTGAAAGCTGACGCCCCGATGAGTCTGGGCGCGGTGCAGAAACAGCGTGACGCACACGTTGGTAATGTGACCAGCGACGGCAACGAACAGAACCGGCTTCCACCAGTCGGTTCCCCAGCTTCCGAACTCGGGCATCGACGACTCCGAAACGACGCAAAACGAAAATGGTCTGCGTGCCCGTGATCTCCACCGGCACTCTCCTAAGTTAGCCTCGCGCACAGGGCGCGTCACCGTGCCTTACAGCTGTTTGACCTCGCTCACGAGCTTGGTGAGACTCGCCTTCGCGTCGCCGAAGAGCATACTGGTCTTGTCATCAAAAAACAGCTCGTTCTCGATGCCCGCAAAGCCTGTGTTCATCGAGCGCTTGAGCACGATAACCGTTTTAGCCTCGTTCACACGCAAAATCGGCATGCCGTAAATCGGGCTTCCCGGGTCAGTCTTGGCTGCTGGATTCACCACGTCGTTGGCACCGATCACGATCGCCACATCCACTTCGGGGAAGCTGTCGTTGATCTCGTCCATGTCGTACATGCGGTCGTACGGCACATTCGCTTCGGCGAGCAGCACGTTCATATGCCCGGGCATGCGCCCCGCTACCGGATGGATGGCGTACTTGACTTCGCCCCCCTTCTTCTCGATCAGCTCGGCAAGCTCGCGCACCACATGCTGCGCCTGCGCGACGGCCATGCCGTAACCCGGCACCACCACCACCTTGCTGGCATAGCCAAGGAGCACGGCGGCGTCTTCGGCCGTAATGCTCTTCGCCGTCAATCCCTCCGCCGTCTTCTTGCTGGCGACGCCGCCACCCGATCCGAAGGCGCCGAAGAGCACGTTACCGAACGAGCGATTCATCGCCTTCGACATGACGATCGACAGGATGAACCCGGACGCGCCGTCGAGCGCGCCGGCGATGATGAGCACGTTGTTGCCGATGGCGAAGCCGGTGGCCGCCGCCGCCAGGCCGGCGTACGAGTTGAGCAACGACACCACCACCGGCATGTCGGCACCGCCGATCGGCAGCACGAGCATGAATCCAATGGCAAAGGACAACGCCACCATGGTGTAGAAGGCGATCACGTTGCTTGGCTCGTAGATCAGCCAGGCGAAGCAGCCGATCGACGCGACAAAGAGCAGCGCGTTCACCAGATTCTGCCCCTTGTACGTCACGGGGCGGCCGGTGATGAACTCCTGCAGCTTGCCGAACGCCATAAAAGAGCCGGACACCGTGAGTGCACCAAAAAGTACTTCGAAGCCGATAGCGGCCATCTTGAAGCGCACGTCGGCCGGATCGGGATTCGTGGCGTGATCACCCTGAAACATGTGATAGAACTCGCCGATACCCACCAGCGTGGCGGCGAGCGCGCCAAACATGTGCGAAAAGGCAATACGCTGCGGCATCGCGGTCATCGGCACGAACTTGCCCAACGGATAGCCGACGAGCGTGCCGATGATCAGACCCGTCACGATCCACGTGTACGTGAGAATCTCCTGGTGCAGCATCGTGCCGATGATGGCCAGCAACATGCCGAGGGCGGCGAGCTGCATGCCGCGGCGCGCTTCGTCGGGACGCGTGAGGCTGCGCAGGCCGAGGATGAACAGGACCGATGCGGCGAGGTACGTGACCTGCGAAATGATCTCCTGCATCAGGCGCTCCCGCCCTGCTTGGCGTCATTTGGGGCGTTCGGCTTGTCGCCACGTTTGAACATGTTGAGCATGCGGTCGGTGATGATGAACCCACCAACCACGTTCGTCATCGCACACGCCACGGCAATAACGCCGAGAATGGTTGGCAGTTTGCCGTACTGACCGCCGGCGAGCACGATCGAGCCCACCAGCGAGATGCCCGAGATCGCATTCGTCGCGGCCATGAGCGGCGTATGCAGCAGCGGCGGCACGCGGGAGATCACGAGGAAGCCGACAAATCCGGCGAGAATGAAAACGTAGAGCTGTATGAATCCAGTCCCGCTCATGTGCGCCCCTGTCCGTCGTGGGTGAGCGTCATCGCGCCCGTGATCTCGTCGTTCAGATCCACGGTAAGCGTGCCGTCTTTGGCGAGATGCTGCAACAGCGTGAGCATGTTCCGGCTGTACATCTGGCTCGCGTGGGTCGGCATGGTCGCGGGCAGGTTTGCCGCGCCGACCACCATGACGCCCTCGGCATTCACGGTTTCGCCGAGCACGGTAAGCTCGCAGTTACCTCCCGTTTCTGCGGCCAGGTCGATGATGACCGAGCCGGGGCGCATGCTGTGCACCATCGCTGCGGTGATCAGCCGCGGGGCCGCGCGACCGGGAATCGCCGCCGTGGTGATCACCATGTCCTGATCCTTGATGTGTTTTGCAATGGTGGCCAGCGTGCGTGCGGCTTCGTCATCACTTTGCGCCTTCGCGTACCCCCGCTGGTCTTCAGCCGCCGCGGTCACCACTTCGGACTGTACGAATGTGGCGCCGAGCGACTTCACCTGCTCGGCCGCCGCCGGCCGGACGTCGAAGCCGCTGGTCACCGCACCGAGACGTCGCGCCGTGGCGAGCGCCTGGAGCCCGGCGACGCCCGCACCGATCACGAACGCTTTCGCGGGGGTGATCGAACCGGCTGCCGTGGTGAGCATCGGCAGGAAGCGCGGCATCATCCCCGCCGCCAGAAGCACGGCCTTGTAGCCGGCCACCGTGGCCTGCGATGACAGCACGTCCATGCTCTGCGCCCGGGTGATGCGCGGAACCAGTTCGAGCGCGAGGACCGACACCCGGCGGGCGCGCAGCAATTCGACCGCCGGAGTGGCCGTTGCGGGGGCCATCATGGCCACGAGCGTCGCCCCTTCAGGAATGAGCGCGATCTCCACCGCATCAGGGCGCTGCACCCGCACGATCACCTGCGCCCCGGCGTGCGCGTCGGCGCCGGTTGGGGCAATCGTGGCCCCCGCCGCCACGTAGCTTGCATCGTTATGAAAGGCGGCGGCACCGGCGCCCGCCTGCACCACGACTTCGTGCCCGGCCTTCACCAGCTTCGCCACGCTATCGGGAACCAGCGCTACACGATGTTCACGCGGCGCCGTTTCGGCGACTACGCAGATTCGCATGCTGTTCGTTGTTGAAGGAAAAAGAGAATCGAAGACAATGTATGGCTTGTCTGTGCCCGTATCACCCCTGCGTTGCCGACTTCCCCAAAAAGCGGTCACCCCACCCGATCACCGCCAGCGCCACATCCTCACGACAGTAATCCGACGAAATGATGTGGCCACACCCGGTCAGCCACCGTTGCTCCTTCTCGGTGCTGCCGATCCGGGCGAAGGCGCGCCTTGCATCGGTAGGACGGATACGGTTATCCGCGCGCGACTGCAGGTACAGCGTGGGGACAACCACGGAAGGCAACGCCGCTTCGGCCGCCTCGGCGACACGCCGCAATTCGGTGAGCGTGCGTGCCGTGACGACGCCGGGCCCCAGGCTTTGCGCGCGCGCCACCGGATCGTGAATCGAGCGCTCGTTGCCGACGCTTAGCCGATACGGGAACAGTCCGTGCGCGATCCACGCGCCCATCACCTTCCACTGCAGCCATGGCGGCATGCCGAGGTACGGCGCGAGCAGCACCAGCGCCGGGATGTCCGGATGGCGTTCAGCCAGAAGCACCGCCAACGCACCACCCATACTCTGCCCACAGACCAGGACATCGGCATGCGCAGCGCGCAGCGTGGCGTACGCCTCGGCCACCGTGGACTGCCACGCGGCGGCGCGCGACGCCATGGCCATGCTGGCCAGATCGCACCCATGGCCGGGGAGCCGAGGCACAGCCACGGTATATCCCTGTGCCAGCAGCTGCGCAGCCAGATAGCGCATGGATTGCGGGGTGTCGTTGAAGCCGTGCAGAAGCAGGGCTGCCCGCGCGCCCTCCCCTTGGAGCTCGAACCCTTCGGCACCGAGTACGACGCCGTCCGAGCCCGAGGCCAGACGGCGTGCATGAGCTGATTCGATACGTCGCCGTACCGCCGCTCGCCAGAGTCCGGCGGCAAGGGCGGCGGTAGCCATAGCAGCCCCGAGCTTCATTTTTCTGCGCATAGGCGAGCCATCAGCAGATCAGTATCGATGCAGTGAAGGGTCTTCCGTCGCGCTCCAGCTATCAATTCCGCCGTCGACGTTTATCAGACGTGTAAATCCGCGCTGTTGCAGAAATCCGGCAGCCATCTCGCTCCGCATCCCATGATGACAGAGCAGCGCGTACTCCTTCATGGGATCGAGCTCCCCAAAACGCTGCGGCAGTTCGTTCAGCGGCAAGTGAATGCTCCCGGGCACATGTACGCGCTCGTATTCCCATCCCTCACGCACGTCCACGAGCACCGGGGCGTCGGGCAAGGCGAGCCGAGCGGCAACGTCCGACGGTGAGAGTTGCTGAATGGGCATAGGAGAGACTGATCTGAGAATGTTGTTCTGCGGTTTTGATGGTGTTCCACAGGAGGCGCAGTTTTCTCGCGGCGGTACATGAATGCGTTGGAGGTCGTTCTCCAGCAGATCCACCAGCAGGAGCTGACCGATGAGCGGCGTGCCGATGCCCGTGAGCAGCTTGATCGCCTCGAGCGCCTGATGTAGCCCAATGATACCGGGCACCAGACCCAACACCCCCTCTTCAGCGCACGTGGGGACACTTCCGGGCGCCGGCATTTCGGGGAAGAGGCAGCGGTAGCAGGGCCCACCCGGTGCCGCGAACACGCTGACCTGTCCCTCGAAGCGCGCGACACTGCCGTACACGAACGGCACCCTTTCGGCGAGACAGGCGTCATTTAGCGCATACCGGGTGGGGAAGTTGTCCGTCGCATCGATCACCACGTCGTGGCCGGCCACCAGTGCGCGCGCGTTGGCCGCAGTCAGTCGGGTTTCGTGCGTCGTGAGCTGGACGAGTGGATTGAGCGCCGCGAGACGTTCGCGGGCCACGTGGAGCTTGGGCGCGCCGACATCCGGAGTACCGTACAGCAGTTGGCGATGCAGGTTCGACAGATCGACGTTGTCACGGTCCACGAGTGTCAGCGCGCCGACCCCGGCAGCGGCCAGGTAGCTCACCGCTGGAGAGCCCAAGCCGCCCACGCCAACTACGAGTACGCGCGACGCGACGAGCCGCGCCTGCGCGGCAGGACCGAAGCCGCGCAACGCCAACTGGCGCGCGTAGCGCGGGTCGTTCGCCTGGTGCACAGGCGCCGCATTGGGGGCGCTCATCGTCGGAAGGGCTCCTTCGGCTGTTGGCGCGACCGTACGCATTGAACGACGCGACTCATGGGAAATCCGCACGTCTGAGATTATCCGCCTTCGTATTCTTCGGCGGCCAGCAGGATCGCCTGCTGCAAGAGTGCTTCGCGATCCCCATTGTCGGGGAGCGCAGCGGAGAGCGCCTGGAACTGCCGGCTCATTTCATCCTCGAGTTGCAGCCGCGTCGGCGCTCGCACGCCAAGCACCGACAGAGCCGTGGCGGCGAGCTCACGCAGCAGCTTGAGCGTTTCCTGGTCGAGTGCGCGGATCGAGGGCGGTTGCGCCGTCGCCTGTGCCGGCTTCTCACGGCGGCGCTTCGGCGCTTCGAACAGTGCGCGAACCGGCGCGAAGGTCACCACGAACGAGCCGGGGGTGTGCTCTTGATAGCCGGAGATGACGTTACGCCGGCGCAGCGACGGGAGCAACCGCGCAATCGCTTCGCGCACGGGAGAATACCCGTCGAGGCTGTTGTTGCCTCGTCCGGTAATTACGAGCGCTTCGTCAGTCCCCTGCACCTGGTGCTGGCGCAGCCACTGTTCGGTGAGACTCGCCGCCTGCGACGCCGTTGGCTGCAACCCACGCAGGTTGAGCGTGCGCGCGCCACCGAAGCGCAGTTCGTCGAACGCCCGTTCAATGCCCATTGGCCTCAGCGCCTGAACGCGGGGCGTACGACTTCCGGTAGCACCCGACCGTCCACAGGCTCGATCGCATCGATCCTCAGGTATTCGGCCAGCGTCGGCGCGACGTCCACGGAGCGCACGGCGCGCGCGTACCGCCCCGCCGGAATGCCGGGACCCATAAACAGTACCGGGATGCGCGCGTCGTAGTCATGCGGCGTACCGTGCGTGGCATAACGGGTGGTGAACCAGTAATAGAAGGGCTTGAGCGTCAGTGTCAGCACCACCTGCATGTCCTGCGGCACGGCGTTGTGCCACCGGCGCGCGAGGACGTCACCCCGTGCTGCGGCGGCAGCCAGCGTCCTCACGCGATCGACGCGCATCATCCCCGGCAGCGCCAGGAACGCGGTACGCAGTGCGGTGATGGTAGAGTCGTACGGCACGCCGCTCGCAGCGAGCCGACGACGGTCGAGGCGCACGAGACCGGACTGCAGGGTGAGCGCATCCCCTTCGACACCACGAGCGGCCAGCACAGTGCGCGCCGCATCGAGTATCGGGCGCGTGTCCACACGTCCGCGATCAGGATTGCTGCCGGAGAATGTGCGCTCCGGATACGGCGCCACGCCGTGATCGGAGCCGAAGGCGAATACGATACGTGCCGAGTCGCGCAGGATGAACAGCGAGTCTATCAGGCGGCCAAGCGCGCGATCCACACGCAACACCTGGTCGTGTACCTCGCGGGAGTCAGGGCCGAAGTTGTGTCCCACGGCATCCAGCGTGGAGAGCGACACGGCAAGCACGTCGGTGGTCGGCCCCTTCCCCAGCTCGAGCGCCGTCACCCCGTCGAGGGCCAGATCGACAGTCACTTCATCCATCCACGGAAACGCAGTGAAGTTGGATGTGCCGGTACGCGCGTCCGCCTCGAGCTGATGTGGAAACGTGAAGTTGCGGCCCCCGCTCTCGATGGGCACGGAATCCTTCTCGGGATAGCTCGACTCGGCGAGCAGCAGCGTCCACGAGGCGCCAAGGTACGGTGCCGTGATGTCGCGCGCATTGAAGCGTTGTACCCACGACGGCAAGGTGTCCGCGTAATAGCGACTGGTCGTGAAACGCCCCTCGTTGGAGTACCAGTACACCTGCTGTTTCGCGCGACCGAGCGGCAGGATGGCGCCACGGTCCTTTCGTGACACGGAGAGCGCGCGGCTGAACTGATCGTCGGCGCGGATCCAGTCGAAGAGCGCCGACCCGCGGAACCGATACGGCGATGCGCCACCGCCGCGCCCGACGAGCAGCGGCGACTGCGGATCCGCAACACCGAGCTCGTTGAGCACGATACCGGTATGGGCTGGGTGTCGCCCCGACCAGAGCGTGGCGTGACCGGGGGCCGTTTCGGTGGTCGCGTGATCGTGCGTGGCGTTGGTGAAGTAGGCGCCCTGCCGCATCAGTCGCGCCAGTCCACCGGTGAACTGCGCGCCGAAGCGATCGAAATAGTCCGGACGGAACTGGTCTACGGTGATCTGTACGACGAGCGACGTCTTGGCTCGTGCGGCCGACGCGGCGGGAGCGGGAGCAACAGCGGAGGATTGCGCGCGAAGGAGAGACGGCGTGCACATGAGCGCGATGAACACCCCGGCGACCGTCAGCGGCGCGCACACGGCCGCGACCGGCGACACCGGCGCGGGCCCGGCTTGGCGAGGGAGAGCGGTAGTCATGTCGGGAAAGTTAAGCGCGGCGCACCTCACGCGCTGAACACGCGCTGAACGGACGCTGGCCCCGTCCGGCCTCGAGCACGTCGCCGGATCGGCGTGCCAGGACAGGGATGCACCAGCAACGACTGCGCGTACGCTTCGTGCGCATCGCGGACACGTCACGCCAAGTCACCGCGTGACGTGTCCGCACCATTCACGGAGGCACGTGACGGCGACGACAATATTGTGCATCTCCCGCGATTGCACTAGGGCAAAAATGCATTTGCGCCGACGTGACATGCTCACACACGCACCGTTCAGCCAGCGGCGATCGCCGCTTCGAGCGTCACGAGCGCCGGCGCGAGTTCGTCCTTGGTGATCACCAGTGGCGGCAGAAACCGCAGCGTGTACTCTCCGGCACTGACCAGCAACACGCGGTTCGCGAACGCGCGCGCAATGATCGCGGCCGCCGGCTCATGCACATCCATTCCCCACATCAGCCCCTGTCCGCGAATAGCGCGCACCTTGCCCGTACGGTCGGCGATCCCCTGCAGCTGCTCGCCAAACCACGCACCCGTCTCACGCACATGCGTCAGCAACGCCGGGTCGCTGAGCCGCTGCACGACGTGATGCGCCACATGCGCCAGCATCGGGCCGCCGCCAAAGGTGGTCCCGTGATCGCCGGGCTGCATGACCCGCGCGACGCGATCGTTCACGAGAATGGCACCGATGGGCAGTCCGTTCGCCAACGGCTTGGCGATGGTGAGCAAGTCAGGCTCGATACCCAGCTGTTCGTACGCGAAAAAGGAACCCGTGCGGCCCAGGCCGCACTGAATCTCGTCGAGAATGAGCAGCACCTGACGCTCGCTGGTGAGCGTACGCAGCGCACGCAGGAACTCCGGCTCCAGCACGCGCACACCACCTTCACCCTGGATCGGCTCGACGATCACCGCCGCCACGGTCTCCGGATCGAGCGCCGTCGCAAGCTCCGCAAGGTCGCGCTCCACGATCGACACACCGCCCATGAGCGGACCGAAGGGCAGCCGGTACGCCGGGCGGTCGGTCGCCGCCAGCGTTCCGGGCATGCGTCCGTGAAATGATCCGCGCACGGCAACGATTTCGCGCTTGTTCGCGTGCCCGGTGGTCCCGGCCCACCGGCGCGCGAACTTGAACGCGCCTTCGTTCGCTTCCGCGCCGGAGTTGGCAAAGAATACGCTCGACGCAAACGAATGCGCCACGAACCATTCGGCCAGCGCTTCGCCCGGGGCGGTGCGGTACAGGTTCGAGGTATGGATGAGTCCTGTCGCGATGGACTCCTGTAAGGCGTTCATCACGCCGGCGTCGTTGTGTCCGAGCGACGTGACGGCGATACCCGCAACAAGATCGAGGTAGCGCGCGCCGGTGTCGTCGATGAGGTACACACCGTCGCCACGCACGAAAAGCGGCGCCTGTCGCTTGTACGTGCCGAGGATGCTGGGGATGTCGGGGAGCGCCGGCGGAGCGGTGAGCGCGGTTGGGTGTGCGGTGGCGGCTGACGTCAGCACAGGCGAAGCGACGGACGAGGTCATCGTGATGGTCATGGGCAACTACCGGGTAGAGACAACAGTCGGTGCGTCCACGCGCGCAACGATCGCGGTTCCCGCCTCGGGAACGGTGAGTGCGGCGAGATCTCCGATCCGCACCCGGACAACACCGCCGGCGAGCGCCTGCGCGCACGCATCCAACTTGGCGGCCATCCCGCCGCCAGCCACACCGGATGCCACCAGCGCCCGGGCATCCGCCAACGACAGCCGCGGCAGCCGTTCCTGGCTTTCGTCGAGCACACCGGCCACGTCGGCGAGCAGAAACAGCTCCACCGCGCGCAGCGCCGCCGCGATCGCGGCCGCCGCATCGTCGCCGTTCACATTGTACGCCCCACGTTCCTGCACAGTTTCCCGCGCCGCCACCGGCGAGATAACGGGGAGGTAACCGGCAGCGAGCAGCGCATGCACCACGCCGGGATTCACCGTGGCAGGTGTGCCGGAGAGGCCAAACGTGCGCACGTCGATGGGTGCGGCGCGCAGCAACGCGGCGTCTTCACCGGAAATGCCTACCGCCGGCGCGCCAGCGGCCACCAACGCGGAAACCAGCTGCTTGTTGGCAAGCCCCGACAGCACCATGCGCACGAGCTCGAGCGCGGTGTCGGTGGTAACGCGACGACCGCCCACAAACACCGGCTCCTCTCCACGCAAACGTTGGAAGGCGCTGATCTGGTCGCCGCCACCGTGCACAATCACCAGCTGTCCGCCCGTTGCGCGCCAGAGCGCCGCCAACGCACCGGCGAGCGCGGGATCGTTCTGCGTGCGTCCGCCCAACTTCACCACCATGGGTCCGACCAGCGGCGCCGGTACCGGGGCGAGACGATCCCGGGGCGCGTTCACTGCGGCAATCCCGCGGTTTCCGCCAAGCCCAGCATCAGGTTGGCGTTCTGCACCGCCTGCCCCGCCGCCCCCTTCACCAGATTGTCGATCGCGCTGAATACGAGCAGCGTGGGCGAACTGAGTCCGGTGGGCATACGCACCCCGATACGCACCACGTTGCGCTGTTGCACGTCGTGGAGCGACGGCAGCTGGTCGGTGAGCTCCACAAACGGCTCCTCTGCATAGGCGTCGCGAAAAGGCGCCATCGCATCCGCCAGCGCGCGCGATAACGGCACCGTGATCGTGCTCAGGATGCCACGGTCCACCGGCAGCAGGTGCGGCGTGAACAACAGCTCGCACTCGGCGCCCAGCTGCGCGAGGCTTGCGCGCATCTCGAACAGATGACGGTGCGAATTGCCCACGTCATACGCGCGGAAATCCTCGGTGACTTCGGCAAAGAGCAGCTCGAGCCTGGGCGACGCACCGGCACCGCTCACGCCACTCGCCGCCGAGATATTCACCGTGGCCCCGCGCGCGATGAGCCCGGCACGCGCCAGTGGCGCGAGGGCCACGAGAATGCTTGTGGCGTAGCAGCCGGGGTTGGCCACCACGCGCGCCCCGCGAATCGGCTCACGGAACAGCTCCGGCAACCCATACGGCGCATCCGCCGGCACGCCCTCAGGGAGCGCGTGCGTGGAGCCACCATGTCCGGGTCGCAGGTCGCTCGACAGGTCGACCACGCGCGATCCCGCCGCCATCACCCTGCCTACCCACTCCGCCGAGGCGCCATGCGGAAGCGCCGCGAACACCAAGGCGGCATCGGCGAGATTCACCTCGTCAGCTCCAACCAAGGGCACCGCATGGACGCGCCCGCTCGCCCGCACCCGCAAGGTGGTGCCGCGCTGCGCATTGGCGGTGGCGAACACGAGCGACAGCGCGGGGTGCGCCAGAATGAGCGCACACAACTCGCGTCCCACGTAGCCGCTGGCCCCCAGCACGCCCACAGGAATACGCGAGTCCCGGGGAGTGGATGCGGTGACCACACCGGCGGCGTGTGGCGAAGCGGGCGGTTGCGGGAAATCCGGTAGAGTATGCACTATTAATGCATAATTTTGCATCGACACACTGTCAATCAGGAACGGGTCGCGTCGGTGACCCGCGCCGCAGGAGACCCCCGTGTCCGAGAAGCCCGAGCGCCATGAGGCCATCCGCCGGACGATCACCGCGAAGGCGATCGCCAGCCAGGAGGAGCTCCGACGACAGCTCGCGCGGCAGGGGTGGGACGTCACGCAGTCCACGCTCTCGCGCGACCTTCGCGAACTTCGCCTCGCCCGCATCCCCGACCGCAACGGGCAGGTGCGCTACAGCTTCCCTGCCAACGGCGCCGGCATCCGCGACCAGTCGCAGCTGGCGCGCATGCTGCCGCAGCTGCTGACCCATGTGGAAGGCGTACAGACCTTCGTGGTGGCCCGCACCATCAAGTCCGGTGCTCAGCCGGTGGCGGAGGCGCTCGACCGACTGGAGTGGCCCGATGTGGCCGGCACCATTGCCGGCGACGACACGGTACTGATCATCTGTCGCTCCACCGCCGGCCGCGAGCGCGTGCTCAGGAAGCTCCGCGTATACCTGCAGTCCTGACGCGCGCTAACTTTGCAGCAGCATCTTTTCCCGCTACCCGACACGACTTTTCCGTGAGCACTTCTGACAGCGGTACCCACAAGCTCTGGGGCGGACGGTTCGCGGGCGGACCATCGCCGCTGCTCGAAGCGATCAACCGCTCCATCGCCACCGACTTCCGTTTGTGGCCGCACGACGTGCGCCTCTCCACCGCCTGGGCGCTGGCGCTGGGTCACGCCGGTGTACTCACGCGCGAGGAGAGCGATGTGCTCCAACACGGGCTCGCCCGCGTCGGAACGCGCCTCGCAAACGGGGCACAACCGGTGGCGACCGACGAGGACATCCACACCATGATCGATCGTCTGCTGCACGAGGAGGCCGGTACGGTCGCCTCCAAGCTGCACACCGGCCGCTCGCGCAACGATCAGGTGGCCACCGCCTCGCGCTTGTGGACGATGGACGCCTGCACCCGTCTCGATGCCGCGATCCGCGAGCTGCAACAGGCGTTGCTCACGCAGGCGGAAACGCTCACCGACGCCATCCTGCCCGCTTATACGCACCTGCAGCGTGCGCAGCCGGTAAGCGGATCGCACTGGCTGCTCTCCCATTTCTGGCCGCTGCATCGCGACCGCACGCGCCTGACGAACGCGAAACGGGCGGCCGCCGTGATGCCACTCGGTTCGGGCGCCATTGCCGGCTCGGCGTTCCCTGTGTCCCGCGTACTGCTCAAGGAATCGCTGGGCTTCGACGCAATCTCGCAAAACAGCATCGACGCCACCGGCGATCGTGATTTCGTTGCCGAAACGCTCTTTGCCTGTACCATGACCGCCCTGCACTGCTCGCGCCTCGCCGAAGACCTCATCATCTACGGCTCAGGAGAATTCGGCTTCGTGAAGTTCGGCGACGGCTTCTCCACCGGCAGCAGCATGATGCCGCAAAAGCGGAATCCCGACGTCTTCGAACTGGCGCGCGGCTCTGGCGCCCGCGTGCTCGGTGACCTGGTCGCGTTGCTCGGCACCATCAAGGGCTTGCCGAGTGGCTACAGCAAGGATCTGCAGGATGACAAGCGCGCGCTGTTCAGCGCGGTCGATCTGCTGATGCTCGTGCTGCCGGCGATGGCCGGTGCGGTGTTGGAGCTGCGCTTCAATCGTGAACGGATGCGCGCGGCTGTTTCGAGTGCGATGATGGCCACTGATCTCGCCGACTATCTGGTGAGAAAAGGTGCCACCTTCCGCGAGGCGCACGGCGCCGTGGGATCACTTGTGCGCCAGGCAGAGGAGGCGGGCGTTGAACTCGACGCGCTTCCTCCGGGCGCCATCAGCGCGGCGCACGTGCTCTTTGGACACGACGCCATCGACGCGCTCGGTGCCGACGCCTCGCTCGCCGCGCGCAACATTGATGGTGGCACCGGCCCGGTCGCCGTAACGGCGCAGATGATGCAGGCACGCGCGAGCCTCAAGCCGATCGATCCTGCCATCGGCAACGAGCTGCCTCGTCGATGAAAGCGCTGGCCAGGGCGGCGTTGTCTGTACCGCCGCTTCTCCCGGCATGCGACGGCGTCATCTTCGATTGCGACGGCGTGCTGGTGGACAGCGAGCGCATCTCGAACGGTGTCTGGGCACGGCTGCTCACCGACATCGGCGTTCCGATGACCACGGCGCAATCGCTCGGCATTTTCATGGGGCACTCCATGCCGCGATGCGTGGAGATCGCCGCGGACATGCTGGGTCACCAGCCGCCGGATGACCTGCTCACGCGGTTTTCTGCCGACGTCACCGTAGCGCTGCAGCGCGACCTCGAGCCGGTTGAAGGGATCGTGGCGCTGCTGGATGCGCTCGATACGGCAGCGGTGCCGTATGGCGTGGCGTCGAACGGCGAGCACGAGAAGATGCGCACCACGCTCGGCAAAACCGGGCTGCTCGCGCGCTTTGACGGGCGGCGCTTCTCGTCGGTCGATGTCGGGAAGCCCAAGCCCGCTCCCGATCTGTTTCTGCACGCCGCGCGCGCGCTGCGCTTCGAGCCTGTACGGACCATCGTGATCGAAGACAGCCCGCTCGGCGTGCAGGGAGCACGTGCAGCGGGGATGACCGTCATCGGATTCTGCGGCCTGGTGCCGGCCGAGCGCCTGCGTGCCGCCGGCGCGCATGCCATCATCGAGCGGCTGGCGTTCGCCGCGCCGTTGCTCGGAGTGTAGTGCGCACGACTCCTAAAAGGCGTACCCGATCGTGAGCCGCCCTGTGGGAAGGACGCGGGTGCCGTTGAACTCGTCGACATCGGCAAAGTAGCGCTTCACGTCGAAGCCGACATTCTGTCCGCGCTCCGCAGGGTCTCGCGGCTGTTTTTGCAGCGATTGGGCGCTGAGCGCGGCCGGAACGAGCAGTGCCAGCACGGCTGATGACAGGAAACGAGGCGTACGGAACCGGATCAGGTGGATTGAAGAAGGGCCCGCGCGGCGCTTTGTCCGCCACGCGCAGCACCTTCGAGCGAACTGGAGTGCAGCACTTCGCTGGCACGCCAGAGTCCGTGCATCCCACACGCGATCGTGGGGCGTTGTTCCCGCCAGCCTGGTGGCTGTGCAAATTGTGCGTACGGTACGCGCCAGGTGCTCACATGCGTAAGCGTGCCGGCGGTCGGGTGTCCTGCCGCCGATGCCATCGCGCGCAATTCGCGACGCGTGGCTGCTTCCAATTCCGGATCGGGAAGGTCAGCGGCGTCACCGACCGCCGTGGCCGCGAGCAGAGCGCAACCTGGTGGTGCGTACTCCGGCGCCACCTCGGTAAGGGTGACGGCATGACTGATCACCGCCCTTGGATCGGCGTTAAGCCAGAGGGCCTTTCCCGGCAGCGGCGCGGTCGGCGCGGTGAAGTACAGCGTGGTGCAACCGCGGGCTCCGGCGGGAGTGGCAATCGATACGCCCGCGGTGGCTGCCAGCGCTGCGGCAGTGGGGGCATTGGTAGCCAGCACCACATGCGGCGCGAGCAACGACTCGCCGCTGGTCAGCTTTACCCCCGCGATCCGATCGTGCTCCACGAGCAGTCGCGACACCGCGGTATCGGTACGTAACACGCCCGGCAGCAGGGCAGACGCCATTTGCTGCGTGAGCGCGCCGATGCCGCCCGCCGGCACCGCCGTATCGCCGGCGGCGAGCATCTTGAAGGTGAACAGCAGAATGGACGCGCTGGTCTCCAGGGTGCGATCGAGAAGGATGCCCCCATAAAACGGGGCAAAAAATCCGTTGATGACCTCGGCACTGAAGCCGCGCGACGCGAGGAAAGCGCGCGTGCTCACCTGGGCGAAGCGCACGGTGAAGCACTCGTCCACCGAGAGTTGCTGCGCAAAGCGCCGTAACGCTAACAGGCGGAGCTTGTCACCCAAGGGGACGGCGCGGGCAAATATGGTGTCGAGCAGCAGCGACGGATCGCGCAGGGCATCGCCGATCAACGACGCACGGCCGTCTCGCACGATGCGGGCAGCCGGCAGGAACCGGCGCAAGGTCAGCGCCTCGAGATCCAGATACTCCCGCAGCGTGGGGTACGCCGTGAACAGCACCTGGAAACCGTGATCGAGGGTGACCCCATCTGCCACGGTGGTGCGCACCCGTCCGCCCGCCTGCGGCGCCGACTCGAGCAGCATGGCACGACGACCGGCGCGCTGCAGTTCGAGGGCGCACACCAAGCCGGCTACACCGCCGCCGATGATGATGATGGGAGAGGTCATGTCGGTGAATGATGCAGAGAAAGCGGAGTGTCCGCTACAGCAACGGTAGACGGCCGACCTGCCGATGACGTACGGCGGCTGACGTTGTCCTGCGTTGGTCGGCATATGGCGCGCCGTTCAGCGCGGCGGCACTTTAGCCGTCGCCGCTTCTTCCGCGGGACTTCGAGCGTTCGGCTTGACGTTCCAATCGATGCATCAGCTTCTGGAGGTCAGCTGTCCATGAAACAGGCGTTGTTCGCGTCGGCGCTGTCGGCCCTCGCCATGTCCGGCGCCTATGCGCAGACGGCACCCACCAGGATCGGCATCCTGGGCGGCGTCAACTTCGCCGACTTTGGCGGCGATACCACGCAAATGTTCGATGCGCGCTTCGGCAGTCTCAGCGGCATCACGCTGGTGAAGCCGCTCTCCAGGTCGTTGTCCCTGGAAGTGAACGGCCTTTTCTCGATGAAAGGCGCGACGCTCGAGGAGGAGCTCGGCGTGGTCACCTTCAAGAATAGCTACATCGAAGCGCCCATTCTGCTTCGCTACGAATTCCCGACCACCGGTACCGTGAAGCCGCATCTGGCCGCCGGCGTCAGTGTCGGCTACCAGATCTCTTGCAGCGTCAGCGGTTCCGGGGGAGGGATCAGCACCTCGCTCGATTGCGATGACCTCGAGAATGATCCTGATCTGGGGTTCGGCCGCTTCAACCGCTTCGAGGCAGCCGGCGTCATCGGCGGCGGAATCGATTTTATCAGCGCCACGCGCACCTTCACACTGGGTGCACGCTACAGCCTCGGCCTCACGGACCTGGCGGCAGCGCGTGGCGTCACCAACCGCGTAATCGCGCTGTACGCCGGTCTGTCCATTCCACTGGGCCGCTGAGTCAATCGCGAAACTCCCGGCGACGTCGTACCACACACTCGCGCCCCGCGATGCACCTGCATCGCGGGGCGCGTGGTCCATCAGGCTGACGCGATCAGAAGCGCACGCCGAACGTGATGGGGATGTAGCTGCGGTTCGAATCGGCGAAGACATTGACGAACTTCGCTTCGAGAAACGTGGTAAAGCCGGAGAGCCGGAACTGCAGCCCACCGCCAACCTGAACGCCGATACCGGACTCGCTGTCTCCGTCGAAGTTATTCGCCGACCCGTTCGTGTTGAACAGTCCGAGTCCGCCGATGACGTACGGACGAATCACCGAGGCGGTATTCTGCATGGGAAAGTCGTAGACTGCGTTGGCTACCACGCCAAGGCTGCGGAATGGCCTGTTTACTGCATCAGACTGGGGACCCTTGCCGGAGAACCGGTCGAAGGTGACATCACCGCGGAAGCGCAGCGACGTGAACGACGCCGGCTTGAAGTACACGTGACCGGCAAGTGAGAAGCCTGACTCGAACCGATCACCGAGATCACCGGTCGGTACCGACAAGCCACCGCTCGCTCCGATCGACACCGGGCGGGTGGTCTGCGCGGGCATGGCAGCCGGCAGGGCCAGCGCGAGCGCAAAGCCCGCCAACCGAAAGGAACGTGTCATGCGCGAACTCCTGAAAAAGTGTACCTGCAGCTGTAGGGCTGCGCAGAGGCCCAGCCCTCGGCGTCACCATTTATTCCGGAAGAACCTCGACTCCGCTGACGAAGTATTCGGTTTCTCCGAAGCACGATGTTGGCACGCCTATGTGCTGCTCGTAGAGCACTGCAACTCGCTTGCCGCTCATCGATTCGATCAGATGAGCGACGGAATCGCTCCGCACGGAGAACGCAAAGCTGTCTGAGCGAAAACCGCGTGCGAGGTCGGTATACAGTGTGCCTTCCCACGTTTTGCAGACGTAGCCCTTGCGGGAAATCTTCTGCACGTAGCCGGCCCGCTTGCCACTGGAGTACGTCCAGTTGAGCGCGATCAGGCTCCAGACCGCCAACACCGTGATCGGCAGCGCCACCGATCCGAGGACCAGCAGTTTCCCCCAATTGCGTCGCAGGAAGGACCGCTTGACGTTTGGAGCCGCCACCGACGTGACATCACCGGTACGGGGGGCTTCAGAAGGCGGGGAGGCGGGATCGTGACGGTCTGACATAGGAAGAACTTGGGGAGAAGAGGATGACCGCGCTACCTTACGGCGTCTCCTTCCTCAAGGTTCAATCGTGCCCTTCGTGCCCCGCTTTTCCACGCGCCGCCCCACGGTCACCGTTTCGGTGCGCGGTGTCCCCGTCGGATCCTCTGCCCCCGTGGTGGTGCAGTCGATGACGAACACCGACACCGCCGACGCCGAAGCCACGGCGAATCAGGTGGCCGAGCTGTACGAGGCCGGGTCGCAGAAGGTGCGCATCACCGTGAACAACGATGAGGCTGCACGCGCCGTTCCGGAGGTCCGGCAACGGTTGATCGATCGCGGGCTCGATGTCCCACTCATCGGTGACTTTCACTACAACGGGCACCTGCTCCTCACTAAGTACCCGGCGTGTGCCGCCACCCTGGATAAATACCGGATCAACCCCGGTAACGTCGGCACGAAACACCGTGACACGAACTTCACGACGATCGTGCAGGCCGCCGTCGACCACGACAAGCCGGTACGCATCGGCGTTAACTGGGGCTCGCTCGACCAGCTGCTGCTTACCGACATGATGGACGCCAATGCCACCCTTCCGGCGCCGCGCCAGGCGAAGGACGTCTACATGGACGCGATGCTCGAAAGCGCCCTGCGTTCGGCGGCGCTGGCGGAGGAGGTGGGGCTGGCGCACGACAAGATCATCGTGAGTGCCAAGATCTCGGTGGTGCCCGATCTGGTGGAGTGCTATCGACGGCTGGCCGCGCGGTGCGACTATCCCTTGCACCTCGGGCTCACGGAGGCCGGGATGGGCGCCAAGGGCATTGTCGCGTCAAGCGCGGCGCTGGCCATCCTGCTCTCCGAAGGCATCGGCGACACCATTCGTGTGTCGCTCACTCCCAAGCCCAATGGCGACCGCCGGGAAGAAGTGTTTGTCGCGCAACAGATTCTGCAGTCGCTGGGGCTGCGCTCCTTCGCCCCGCAGGTCACGGCCTGTCCGGGATGCGGCCGCACCACGAGCACCTTCTTCCAGCATATGGCCGAAGACATTCAGGGCTACCTTCGCGAACAGATGCCCGCCTGGCGCGCCACGCGCCCGGGTGTGGAAGAGATGACGGTAGCGGTGATGGGGTGCGTCGTAAATGGGCCCGGCGAGTCGAAGCACGCCAACATCGGCATCTCGCTCCCCGGCACCTTCGAGGAGCCCAAGGCGCCGGTGTACGTCGATGGCAAGCTGTTCACCACACTCAAGGGCGACCGGATCGTAGCGGAGTTTCTGGAGATCCTCGAAACGTACGTCGAGCGAACCTATGGCGCGCTCGCGCCCGTCTGAGCTGTCACGGCGATCTCCTGACTCCTGCGCGCGCTGCGTAGTCCGTGTACCTCTGCATCACCTCCGCATCACGTTCCATCTTCGGCGAAGTCGCGCGAGCAGCGGTGGAACCGCTCATACAGCGGCGATCGGCGGTAGGCGGTAGGCGGTAGGCGGTTCATCAGTCTTCGGACCAGGCGCTCCGTGCCACTTTTCGTATCGAATATCGACACGCTCTGATCGCGCTCGGTTCAGGGATTACGCGCGGTCGAGTCCTTCGGCCGCTTCCGCCAGTTCGTCCACGATCGGCGCGTGAAATCCAATCTCGCGCAGCTTCGCCGACACTTGGCGGTACCAGCGTACCGTCCCTGCGCGTCCCGCAGAAAAGCGCCCCCACACCGTCTCCGGGAAGGCGGTGCGCCGCAGGTCGGAAAGAATGGAGTTCGCGTTGTGCGCCTTGTCGGCGGCACAGACCCATAACGCTTCTTCGCCGGCGAGCGACAGGCGCGAGATGTAGTCCGCCTTCCGATCCTCCCACGAGAGCTCCACACCGTCGTCGTCGATCCGACGTTCCGTCACCGCGAGCACCGTATCGAGCACGCTGTTGCCGAACTTGCTCCCGATGCGCTCCTCGAGTGTTTCGCGCGTCCACCCGTCACGCACGCAATCGCCCACCACGTCGTGCAGGATACCGGCAACGACGGTGTCCTCCGCGCAGTCATACCGCGTGAGGATCACCGCGACGTTTGCCGGATGCGTGAGATACGGCAGGCGGGTTCCCTTGCGCACCTGTTGATCGTGATGCTTGGCCGCGAAGGCGAACGCGTGATTGATCCGATCGGAATAGCCGGTCATGTGCGGGGCGGCTGAAGGTCAGGCAAGGACAGGAACATACGTCGTACGGGCGAACCAGGCCACCAAGCATTCGAGTCCTGCACGGTCGTCCTCGTTGAAGGCCGACGGTACGGCCGAATCGATGTCGAGCACGGCGAGCAGAGCGCCCAAGTCGTCGAACACCGGTACGACGATCTCACTGCGGGAGCGTGGATCACAGGTGATGTGGCCGGGAAACGCGTGCACGTCTTCCACTACCACCGTGCGTTCCTCAGCGGCGGCCGTGCCGCAGACTCCTCGGCCATACGCGATGTCGAGGCAGCCCAGTGAGCCTTGATACGGCCCCACGCGCAGGAGTTTTCCCGGCTCCACGACGCGATAGAAGCCGGTCCACAGGTGCCCGAAGGCGTGATGCAGCAGCGCGCTCGTGGTGGCCATCGCGGCGATGACATCGTCGCTCCCGTCCAGCAGCACGGTCTGCAGGTCGAGCAGCTGCGCGTAGGCATCGGATCTGGCCGCAGTGCGCAGGTCGGGGATGATGGGTTCCATGGCTACCTCGAGCTGGAGACAACGAAGGCCGCGATCGCAGAGGCCGGATGCAGCGGGTGGTGCGAGATCGTCATTGCATTGGCCCGATCGCCAGGATCAGCCGCACGTCGAGCAAGGTCAGCGCCAGTCCCTGAACAAGGACGCCGAGCCCTGCGCCCACCGCACCGGTCCGCCGTCCCCATCGCCAGGCCGTTATGGCGAGCGTGACGCCGACCGCGACGTACCCCACGTCGAGACCCGTGTTCAACCAGAGCACATGCAACAGCCGCTGCGCACCGGCGAAGTCGCGGAACCCGAGCCCCCGCCAGGCCCAGAGCACGATCGCCGCATTGACGGCACCCCAGGCGGCCGTCTGAATGGCGAAGTGCTGGAGCATCGGGGCACGCACGCGCCGCACCGCGAGCCAGGTCAGGAATATCGTGCCGAGAAACACGCAGAAGCCCGCCCAGATCGCCAGGCGCAGGAGATGTCCTCGTTCAAGCGCCAACAGTGTATCTGCCCACATCTGTTGCAGACTAGCCACTGCCGCTGCGGCGCGCCAATCGGCTGTGACAATACCGGGGGGAAATCAGCAGCGCGACGGCGACTGTTACACAGGCGCCTCCGCGCTCCACAGGACGACAGCCCGAATGCGGCGCTGCTGTTGCCGGGCGGTGTGCGTGGCCTCGGTGAGCCAGGCGAGGGGCGTGGCGCCCAACCGCGCGCACAGAATCAAATCGCTGTTCGCCGGTAGCTCACCCGAAAGATCGCGGTCGGTGACGAAGACGGCGAGATCGTAGCGCGCGAGCAGCCGTTGCACGTGCGCGTCAACGATACCGGCGGTATTCGCTCCGGCGTCGACGGCGCCATCGCGGTAACCGACGCGGCGCGGCAGCAGCAGGTCCACGGTGGCGTCGCGCCCAACGGTGATGAAGCGCGGCCGCTCCCATCGACTGCTCCGGTCGGGCTCAACGGTGCGCTCCAGTGGTGTGCCGCCGCTACGCGGCGCGCGTTTCTCCGTCGTGCTGGTGATGACGTCGGCGGGGAGCAACGATACCAGTGCACTCGCACCACGTACGGCATCCACGAGCACCGTGGCCCGCGACTCCCTGGCCGAGACACCCGCGAGATTGAGCGCGACGGCGCCAGCCAATGCCGGTTCATCCGCCATCACTTGCACGCTGCGCGAGGTATCACCGATCCCTGTGAGGGTCAGATGCAGTAACGACCAGGCATCGTCCCGGTGTTGTTGCAGAATGGCAGGGATGAGCGCGTCGCTTCGGCGACGGGTCGGCATCTGTCGGACCAGCGACCGCGTGTGAACGATGACGCGCGACCGGGTAAGTGCCGCCAACTCCTGCGCGTCACCCGCCGTCGGTCGACGGAGCTCGCGCAGCAGCACCGTGAGAAGTGCCACGACAAGACCGAATACCACCGACACGCCGAGCATCGCCAGTGGCGGAACGTTGATCACCAACCGCGCCCGAATGGCGTCATGTTGCTGCTGCAAGCGGTCGTTGAACGCGCGTGCCGCGTCGAGAAGGGAGTCGGCGCGTGCCCGGGCCGCTTCGGCGTTCCGTCGGAGCTGCTGCAGTAGCGTGTCGGTGAGGATTCCCGGTGCGCGCAATGGGACCGCCTCGGTCGCGAACGACTCGCTCTCAGGGGTCACCCGCAGCGGCGCGAGACGTTGCGCAACGCTTTGCGCGAGGCTTTGCGCCATGCGCATTTCAGCCGACTCCGCGATGCCGACGAGCCGCTCTCCGAGCCGCGTCAGGCGCGCCGTCAGTGCGGCGTACGGCGAGTCGGGACCGCCGAGGGTGGCGTACGCTTCGCGTTCCCGGTGCACCTGCTCGATGGAGTCCATGATGGGCACGGTCCGTTCGTCACCGCGCAGCGAACGACTCTCCGCCAGCGCGCGGTACCCTTCCACCAACGGTGCCTGGCGTATCTGTGCAAGCTGCTGCCGCAGCTTCGGCAATTCGGCATTCAGGCTGTCGGCTTCTGCGCGGTCTCGCGGCGTGCGTCGCGCCATTACCGGCCGCGTGAGCCGCACCGGATTCACGCCGACAAAGCCCTCTGGTACGGCACCGACCGGTGCGGCCGAAGCGGTAGCGGTATCGAGCGCGGTATCGAGCATTGTATCGAGCCCGGGAGCCGGGGCGGTGCTCGCGCGGGTCGTGATCGCCGCACTGGCCAGCGCAGCGGCGGCACGCGCTTGCATCGCGATCGCGGAGTCGCGACCCTGCAGCAGCGGCACGGTGTCGCGGAGCGCCGGCAGAGCGGAGAGCTGTGTCGTGAGCGCATGGTCAATGCGCCGCGGTACGAGCGCATAGAGTACCAGGCAGACCAGCATCGTCAAGACGCCAATGACGGCGATGGTCAATCGATGCCGCGCCGCATTGCGGGTGCGTGCGCGCAACCACAGCGCGCGCCGCGACGCCCAGCCTCGCGATCGCTCGCGGCGTTCAATACCGTCACGATGCGCCTCGCCGGATTCGTCGCCGGATTCATGACCGGATGAATGACCCTGCCTGTCGGCACGCCGATCTGCGTCGGTGGCGAGGTGAGCGCCGGCGCTATCCGGGTCGGCCGGTACCAGAGGAGGCATGGATGAAGCATGCACGCGAAGAGGTGAAACCCCAAGCGTGACGAGCGTGAAACGACGCGGGGGCTGACGTTCGACGTCAGCCCCCACGGGACGCGGCACTCCGGATGCGTACCGAAGCCGACTCAACCAGCTTACTGAACGGTGATCTTGCCCTTCATGTTCAAAGCAAGGTGCGGCGTGCAATAATAATCGTACGTGCCAGCCGGGACGCCAGCAAACGAGATCGTGTAGCTCTCGTCGGCGCTTACGAGCAGCTTGCCGGACAGCTCACCCGACACCTCCGGCATGTTGGCCGCCAGCTGCGTCTTGGCTGCCGCAGAGAGCGTCGCGGGATCGAAGGCCACGTTGTGCGGGCCACCGTTGACCATGATGAACTTGATGCCGTCGCCCTGCTTGACGGTGATGTCGGCCGGATCGAAGCGGTAACCCGTACCGTCGCCGATCATCTTCACTTCGTGCATCATGCCGGTCACAGGCGCCATGGCTGCCATCTCGCCCTTGTCCATCGCGGGTACTTCTGCCGGAGCGCCCATCGCCGAGGCGGTGTCCCCCTTATCCATCGATTCGGCCTTGTCTTTGTTGCACGCGCCAAGCAGGATCGCCGCGCTCGTCACTACCGCTAAACCGAGAAACCGCATGTCGAAAAGCCTCCAAAGCCTTCGAAAATTTTTCCTTCCACAGGAAGACGATCCTGTGCTCACAGGGCCCTGTGAGCATTGTGAACTTATTCACAAGCGGTTCTCGCGCCAAGGGCCGAGTATGTTCCAGCTCTCACAACCACACGGAACCTTGACGCCGACGCATGGGGCAGCTAGCCTCACCAGTATCATGTCAGCCCTCGGATACCATCATGCGCGCCATGGCCGCGGCCCTTCGGGTCGGGGCGCGGTGTTTACGCAAGGGTAACCGGCCGCAGCCGCTGACTTCCTGCACCACACGCGATCCTCGGCCCGTCCATCAGGACGGGCTTTTTTCATGTCCCCGGTTTCGGTCTTCATTAACCATGCTGCGTATTGCCCTTCCCAATAAAGGGCGCCTGAGCGAAGACACCCGCGAGCTGTTCAACGACGCGGGCCTCGAGGTTCGCTCCTCGGGCGAGCGCGCGCTCACCGCCTCCCTCGGTGGCGAGTTCGAGGCGATCTTCGTGCGGGCGCAGGACATTCCCGAATTTGTCGCCGATGGCGCCGCTGACGTCGGCGTGACCGGCATGGATCTCGTGAGGGAGTCGGAACGCCCGCTGGTGTCGCACCTGGATCTGGGCTTCGGTAAATGTCGCCTCGTGGTCGCCGCCAAGGATGACGCCGGCATCACGTCGATCGCCGACATTGCCGCCGGCGCAGGCGCGGGACGCGCGCCGGCTCGCGTGGCCACCGTTTTTCCGCGGATTGCCAAACGGTTCTTTGCCGAACGTGGGTGCAACGTGGAAATCGTGCCGGTGTCCGGAGCCGCCGAAATCGCGCCGCATCTCGGGATTGCCGACATCGTGGTCGATCTGACCTCCACGGGTTCGACGCTTCGAGTGAACGGTCTCCGTGAAGTCGAGACGGTGATGCTCTCCAGCGCACAGCTGATCACCGCCATCAAGGGTCCGCGCAATGGCGACGCCACGCGCGCTGTCGCCTTGGAGGAGCTGGTCACCGCACTCGGCTCGGTCATTCGCGCCCGCGGTCAGCGATACCTGATGGCCAACGTCCCACGCGCCACCCTCGATCAGGTGCGGGCCGTGCTTCCGGGTCTCAACGGGCCAACTGTTATCGACATCGCTGACCACGGGAAATATGTCGCCGTCCACGCCGTGGTCGCTGCCGACGCCGTGTATCGCACAATCTCGCAGCTGCGCGTCCTCGGCGGTGAGGGCATTCTCGTGACCCGTATCGAACGGCTCGTGCCATGAATGGCGTCGGGCAGACACCGATGCTGTCGCTGCGCGCCCGTGGCGCCATCGCTGGGCTCCGGGCGGAGTCACGTCGCGCGGTGGTGGATCGCTCGTTCGCCGCAGACCCTACCGTTCGTGCCCGAACGACCGCGATTATCGAGCGCGTCCGTGCCGAAGGGAACAGCGCCCTTACCGCGTTCGCACGCGACTTTGATGGCGTGGCGCTGCCGTCAATAGAAGTTCCGAGATCGCGGTGGTCCGAGGCACTCGAAGCGCTCGACCCGATGCTCCGGCGCGCACTCGAGCGGAGCGCGCGCAATATCACTGCCGTACACCGAGCCTTCAGACCGACCGAGTCGCGCGTGTCGCCCGAACCGGGGATCGTGGTGTGCCGGCGTCCCGATCCGTTGCGGCGCGTAGGGATCTACGCCCCCGGTGGACGCGCCGCATACCCGAGCTCGTTGCTCATGGGCGTCATTCCCGCGCGGGTGGCAGGGGTGGGCGAAGTGATCGTGTGCTCTCCACCGACATCCGACGGTTTTCCGTCGCCGGTGGTGCTCGCGGCAGCCGCGCTGGCCGGTGCCGACCGGGTTTTTGCCATTGGCGGGGCCGGTGCCATAGCCGCCATGGCCCTTGGCACGGCGACCGTGCCGCAAGTTGATCGCATCATGGGTCCGGGAAATGCCTACGTCGCCGAAGCGAAGCTGCAGTTAGTCGCCAGCGTGGGGATCGATTCGCCGGCCGGCCCCAGCGAATTGCTCGTGCTTGCCGATGACAGTGCCGATCCCGCAACCCTCGCACGTGAGTTACTGGCGCAGGCGGAGCATGACCCCGAAGCGGCGGTGATCGCCGTGCTGGTTGGCGACGAGATTGCCAGCGCATTGCTCGCCGAACGGATCGAGCAGGAGCTGGCTACCCTCACGGCAGCCACGCCTCGTGAAGCGATCGTGCGCGAAGCGCTCGCCACACGCGGGGCGATTCTCACGGCTGTCAGCTATGACGAGGCGATCGCCTTTGCCAATGAATGGGCGGCCGAACATCTGCTGCTGGTGGTGCGCGATGCCGTCCGGGAGCGTACGCTGGGCGCCCTGCGCCGTGCAGGCACCATCTTCGTGGGCGCGAGCAGCGCGGTGGCGTTCGGCGACTATATGACCGGAGCCAACCACGTGTTGCCGACGGCGGGTGCGGGACGCTGCTACTCGGGGCTGTCCACCCTTGATTTCATCCGCTGGACCACGTGGCAGGAAATCACACCGGAGGCCGCTTCGCGACTCGCCGAAGATGTCGGCGTCTTCGCCGACGCCGAAGGGCTGCCGGCGCACGCGGCGGCGGCTCGTGCATGGATCTCGGCGGCGTCCTCGCCGTTGGCATCGTTGGCATCGGTGTCCTCTTCAGCGGCAACGGAGGCGCGCTGATGAACCGTCTCGCGATTGCGCGGACCGCGTACGACGCCGTGCCGCTGTACGACCCGAAGCGCACACCCGTCGCGCTCGACCTGACGGACAACACCAATCTGTGGGGAATGCCGCCTGCCGCTGAACGGGCACTGCGCGAGATGCCCGTGGCCGGCATCACACGCTACCCGACACTGTACGCTGCCGAACTCAAGCAGGAGCTGGCGACCTACATGGGGGTTACGCCGGATATGGTGGTTACCGGCTGCGGCTCCGACGATATCCTCGACAGTGCCATGCGCGCCTTCGGCGAACCGGGCGACGTGGTGGCGAGTCCTGAGCCATCATTTGCCATGATCCCCATCTTTGCGCGGATGAATGCGCTCAACTACGCCGGAGCGATCGAACTCCCGTCGCACCAGCCCGATCTCGATGCGCTGCTCGCGGCCAGGCCAAAAATTCTGTATCTCTGCTCGCCGAACAACCCGACCGGAGCACTGGTCGCTCGTGAGACGATCGAACGGGCGCTGGCCGACGCACCGGGCGTCGTGTTCATCGACGAGGCGTATGCCGAGTTCGCCGGGGTGTCGGCCACCGACCTGCTGGCCAGCAGCGATCGACTGCTGATCATCCGCACGATGTCCAAGGCTTTTGGCTTGGCGGGACTGCGTATCGGCTTCGCCGTGGGCGCGCCGGCGCTGGCGATGGAGGTGGAGAAGTCGCGCGGCCCGTACAAGCTGAACGCGATGGCCGAGCGCGTGGCGGTGGCGGCGCTGCAGCAGGATCGCCCCTGGATCGACCAACATGTCGCCTTGGCGGTGACGCTGCGCGAGCGACTCGCCGAGGCGCTGCGCGCCCGTGGGTTTGTGCCGCTGCCATCACAGGCGAATTTCGTGTGCGTCGCCGTGCCGCAGTGTGTGGCCGTGGGTCAGGCGCTCCGCGCGCGCGGCGTGGCGGCGCGTCCATTTCCGGCGCTGCCGCACGTTGGCGACACGCTGCGTATCAGCGTCGGTCCGTGGTCGATGATGGAGCGCTTTCTGGAATCGTTCGATGACGCGATGGACGAGGTGAACGGTACGAGCGTGCGGGAGGCAACCCGGTGATGGCGCAACCACTCACGATTGTCGTGTTCGATTACGGCGCCGGCAATCTGCACTCTCTGGTGAAGGCGTTCGAGGCGGGTGGCGCCACGGTGCGCATCGACACCGACCCGGCCGAGGCTGTGCGGAGATGCGACGCACTGGTGCTTCCGGGGGTCGGCGCCTTTGCGCCGGCGGCGGTGCAACTGGCGCCCGGACGCGAGGTCATGCGCGAGGCGCTGCTCAACGGCCTGCCGACGCTGGGCATCTGCCTGGGTATGCAACTCCTGTTCGAGCGCAGCGACGAGGGTCCGGGGGAAGGGCTGGGTATCGTGCCGGGCGTGGTCTCCAGAATTCACGCGCAGCGCTTGCCACAGATCGGTTGGAACGCGCTTACCGAGGTCACGGAGCCGCTGCTGGAAGACGCGGCGCTGCACATGGCCTATTTCGCCAATAGCTTTGTCTGTCGTCCAACGCCGGAAAGCCTCGACGCCGTGACCGCGTGGAGTGAACACGAAGGCGATCGCTTCCCGGCTTCGGTGCGGCGCGGGCAGGTGATCGGCACGCAGTTTCATCCGGAGAAATCGAGCACGCCGGGGGTACGCTTCATTCGGGCGTTCCTCACCTTTGTCGCCGCTCAGCGCGGGGCAGGTCGCGCCACGTCATGATCGCGATTCCGGCAGTAGATCTCCGAAGCGGGAAATGCGTGCAGCTCGTGGGCGGTGACTACGACGAGGAGCGCGTGCGACTCGATGACCCGGCGTCCGTTGGACGCGATTGGGTGCAAGCGGGCTTCACGCGGCTGCATGTGGTGGACCTCGATGCGGCCACCGGGCGTGGGGACAATCAGGAAGTCATCCGCGACATCCTCCGTGAGAGCACCGTGCCGGTACAAGTCGGAGGCGGGGTGCGCGACGAAGCCGCGATCGAGCGCCTCCTCGAAGACGGGGCGTCGTGGGTGGTGATCGGCACGCGGGCCATCGAGGACGAAAGCTGGCGCACCGAGATGGCACACGCGTTTCCGGGGCGCCTGATCATCGCGGCCGATGTCCGCGAGCGAAAAGTGGTCACCCGCGGATGGGCGGAAACGTCGCGTCTGGACGTGATCGACTTCGTGGAGGAACTGGCGCGGTTGCCTCTGGCCGGTGTGTTGGTCACAGCCGTGCATATGGAAGGACGTATGGCGGGCACGGACCTGCCGCTCATGGAGGCGGTGGCGGAGGCGAGCGTCTGGCCGGTGTTCGCCTCTGGTGGCGTGACGTCACTCGACGACATGCGTGCCCTCGAAAACCGGAACCTGGCTGGCGCAGTCTTAGGGATGGCACTTTACACGGGCGCGCTCGATCCGCGCCGTCTTGCAGAGGAGTTCGGCGCATGACCGTCGTGATTCGCGAATCCAAGGAAACCCAGATCCGTCTTGCCGTCACGGCGGGCACCGGCACAGCCACGGTATCCACGGGCAACGACTTCCTCGATCACATGCTGGTGACGTTTGCCCGCTACAGCGGAGTGGACATCGACGTTCAGGCGACCGGCGACCTGCGTCATCACCTCATTGAGGATGTCGCCATCGTGCTCGGGCAGGCTATCGCCGCGTATGCGCCAGCGGGATGTGCACGCTACGGCGAACGCACCGTGCCGATGGATGATGCGCTCGTGCAGGTCGTGCTCGACATCGGCGGGCGTCCATACTATCGCGGACCGCTGCCGTCGCCGTTGTACGATCATTTCATGCGCTCCTTCGCGGACAACGCACGCACCACACTCCACGTACGCGTGTTGCGCGGACGCGACCGGCATCACGTGGTGGAAGCGGGGATCAAGGCGCTGGGGATGGCGCTGCGTGATGCCCTCGGCGAAACGGGAGCGGTGTTCAGCACCAAGGGCTCGGTTCGTCTCGAGATCACGGACTGATCGCGCATGCTGACCAGACGCGTCATCGTGTGCCTCGACGTCAAGGGCGCGCGCGTCGTCAAGGGTGTGCAGTTCGTCGGGCTCCGTGACGTGGGTGACCCGGTCACGCTGTCGCAGCGCTACGAGTTGGAAGGCGCCGACGAGATCACTTTTCTCGATATTTCCGCCAGCGCGGAAGAGCGGGCAACACTGCTCGATGTCGCACGGCACACGGCCGAACGACTGTTCATTCCGCTCACCATCGGTGGTGGCGTGCGTACGGCCGACGACGTCGCGCGCGCGCTGCGCGCCGGCGCCGACAAGGTGTCGCTCAATTCGGCGGCCGTCGCGCGCCCCGACGTCCTCACCGAAGCCGCAGATCGCTTCGGGGCGCAATGCGTGGTGGCCAGCATCGACGCGAAGCGCAATGCCGAGGGCGTCTACAAGGTGTGGGTGAAGGGGGGGCGTGAAGAGACGTCACTCGAGGCCGTCGCGTGGGCACAGGAGTGCGTGGCGCGCGGCGCCGGCGAAGTACTGCTCACCTCCATCGACCGCGACGGCGCCCGCCGCGGCTACGATCTCGCACTCACGCGCGCGGTGGCGGATGCCGTCTCGGTACCGGTGATCGCGTCCGGTGGTGCAGGGACGGCACAGCATCTGGTGGAGGCGGTGGCGACGGGCAACGCCGACGCCGTACTCGTGGCCGGAATCCTTCACGACGGGGTCACCACGGTGCGAGAGCTCAAGCGGACGATGCAGGAGAGCGGGTTGCTGGTTCGCCGTCTCGCGGAGGTGTCATGAGCCGTCGGACGGAGTCGCCGGCATCGCTGCTGCACGCCGCTGCGGAGGTCGCGGAGTACGCCGCCGCCGTGGCGATGCGGTGGTATCGCGCCGAAGTGGCAGTGGAGTGGAAGAATGATGGCTCACCCGTGACGATCGCCGATCGCGAAGCGGAGCGCGCCGCGCGCGCGTGGATCGCGCAACGCTTTCCGCACGACGGATTATTTGGCGAGGAGTTGCAAGCGGAGAACGTCGGCGCCACACGCCGCTGGATTCTGGATCCGATCGACGGCACTAAGGCGTTTGTGCGCGGCGTGCCGCTTTGGGGCACGCTGATCGCCTGCTGCGAAGGAGAGACGATTCTCGCCGGTGCGGCCTGCTTTCCGGTGGTGCAGGAAACCGTCGCGGCGGCGAGGGGCGAGGGATGCTGGTGGAATGGCGCACGCACGTACGTGTCCTCGGTGGCTGCGCTCTCCGACGCCACCGCACTCACCACCGACAGTCGTTTTCCCGAGCGCCCCGCCCGCGGTAACCGCTGGCGTGCAATGGCCGCTGAGACGGCCGTGGCGCGCACCTGGGGTGACTGTTACGGCTACCTGCTGGTGGCTACCGGCCGCGCTGAGATCATGGTGGATGACGTCGTGAACCCCTGGGATGCCGCAGCAGTGTATCCGCTCATCACCGAAGCGGGCGGCGTGTTCACCGATTGGCAGGGACGCGATACCGCATTCGGTGGCGACGTGATCGCGACCAATGCGCTGCTTGCATCACCGACGCGAGAATTGCTGCAGGATCCCCGCACCGGAGCTTCGGCATGACCGCCGCAACGCCACTCATCGATCTCGACGCACTGGACTTTGCCAAGGGTGGCGGCCTCGTCGCTGTGGTCACGCAGGATGCGAACACCGGTGTCGTGCTGATGACCGCGTACGCGGATCGGGAAGCGCTGGCGGCTACACTGCGTACCGGCGAGATGCACTATCGGTCGCGCAGCCGCGGTCTCTGGCACAAGGGCGCGACGAGTGGCAACGTGCAGCGTGTCCTCTCGCTTACAGCCGATTGCGACGCCGACGCCGTGCTCGCGCTGGTGCACCCGGCCGGACCGGCCTGTCACCACGAGACCACATCGTGCTTTCACCCTGTTGCCGAGGCCGCTGAAGTGTTTACGCGCCTTGATGCGACGATCAGTGCGCGGATGAATGATCAGGCTGGAGCGTCGCCAAGCTACACGCGCAAACTTCTGTCCGACCGCAATCTCCGGCTGAAGAAGCTCGGCGAAGAAGCCGTGGAGCTTGCGACCGCTTGCGTGGAGCTGGACGTGGAGCGCGCACACGAAGAGGCCGCCGATCTCATTTATCATGTGATGGTGGCCGTCCGCGCTGCGGGCGGCTCGCTCGACGGGATCCGCGCGATACTCGCCCAACGGGCCGGATAGCAGATTTCGTGGCCTGGCGCACACCGCGCCGACGAGGGCACGCAGCGTGCAATAAGGGGTTGGTACGGCACGACGTGAACTTCACGTGCTACACCATCCGTTTGTTCGTGGTCTGCACCATGCACGCGCCGAATGCCGTGCGTGCCAAGTGCCCCATCTCATCATTTGCTCCGGAGTCGCCATGAATAACTCGTCCCGATTTTCCTGGAAAGGCACGTGGGTTGCCCTGCTTCTGCCTGTTGCCGGTCTTGCGGCCTGCGGTGACAAGGAGGAGGCCGCTGTGCAAACGACCACGGCCGACGGCAGTCTGTCTTCTCCGTCATCCGAAATGGCTGAGAAACGCGACGTGTCGATGGTACGGATGATCAACGCACTGCCGAACATGTCGCAGGCCACAGTGAGCGTGGACGATCGTGCCCTTTTCAGCGGCGTCAACTACAAGGCTGTTACGCCCTACTCCGAGCTCGACAATACCTTCGCAAGATTCCGCGTGGTCGGCGGTGGACGTGACACGACCATCGCGTCGAACAACGAGATTCTCATCGACGGTTCGCGCTATACCGTGGTGGCGCTCCCGGAGAACGATGGTGGCGTGCGCTTGCGCGTGCTGAAGGATGAACTCGCGACCGAGACCGGTAAGGCGCGTCTCCGCGTGATTCATGGCGTGCAGGGAGCCGGGGAAGTCGACGTGCTCATGCAGGGAAACACCGATCCGATCTTTGACGATGTCAACCCGACGACCGAAGCCGGATTTCGGGATGTGGATCCTGTCAGCACGACGCTGATCGTGCGCACCAGCGACAACGGACGCCAGCTCTTTCGCAAGGAAATGCGTCTCGAAGCCGGCCACGCCTACACGGTGGTGCTGAGCGGTACGAGCGGCCAGCGGGTCGAGGCCATCGTGATCGACGATCGGATGCTCGACGGTGACGTGACGGGTACGATGGACGGTACACACGACGCCATGCGGAAAACTCCGTAACGGTGCTGCCGGCAGCTTCGGCAAGCGTGGCGAGCGTGGCACGTGCCTGGAACGACTGGGGCATTCCTGACCTCGGCGGGTCACCGCATTGCGGAGTAAGGAGGAAACGATGGGATCTCAGCAAACTCGGATCGCGGATCGAAACCGGAAAGACGAACGGCGGCGGCGGCGCGCGATGACGCGGATGGGGATGACGAACCGGGTCAATGTCGGCTCGGTTGAACGGATATTCTCGACCGTCGCCGGCGGCGCGCTCGCCGTGGTTGGTCTGCGCAAGCGCGGCCTACGTGGCGCCGGGCTCGCGTTGATGGGCGCGGAGTTGCTTTACCGCGGACTCAGCGGTCATTGTCACGCCTTTTCGGCGATGGGGGTATCGACCAGGGAGCGGCGCGACTCCGGCGAGCCGGCAGCGCTTGACAGGGCCAAGGCCGTGGACGTGCGTCACAGCATCGAGATTGATCGACCGCCGGCAGAGCTGTTTGCAATCTGGCGCGACTTTTCAAAGCTTCCACGCTTTATGGAGCATCTCGAGCGAGTCGACGTGTTGTCCGCCACGCGCTCGCATTGGGTGGCGAAGGGCCCGATCGGCAGTACAGTCGGCTGGGACGCGGAAATCGTGGATGAACGCGAGGATGAGTGGATCGCGTGGCGCGCGATTGAACCGGCCGATGTGCCGAACAACGGAACGGTGACGTTTCGTGAATCTCCGGCGGGCGGAACAGACGTCTTCGTGACGCTGGAGGTACAGCCGCCGGCCGGAAAGCTTGGCGATCTGGTCGCGCGCATGTTCGGTCGCTCGCCCGATCGGCAGGTACGCCAGGCGCTCGAACGATTTAAACAGATGGCGGAGGGGAACTACGACTGGCACGCGGATATCACCTCTTCCGACGGAAAGATGCCCGGACCGATTCAGGATCGGGAAATGCCTCTCGAGCATCGTGCACGGTCGGATCAGGCTTCGACGCGGAGCGGTACGCGCAACGGCAAAGCAGGCGAGGGCGAGCGCACGGACAAGGGCATGCCGGAAGCTTTCACCGGTCTGTAAGCACGCCGACACGCACCAGTCACCAATCGGAGGGACCATGGCAGCGAGAAAAACTCCACAGGTTCACGCGGATCAACCGGGCGATGAGATTCGTGACGACGACGGTTTTGTCGTCGATGAATATTCTGACGAGAACTTCGACGATGCCGATGCGGTGGACGCGCTCGATGTCCCCGGTGCACGGGTTGACGTATCAGTACTCGATCAGATCGCCATCAGCAGTGGCGACGGGATGGAGGCGGTGGACATCCATCCCCGCGGTGCGCGCGTGGATACCGTGGACAGCGGCGCAAAAGACATCCGCAACGACGAGGCGGACATGGACCTCGGCGTTGAAGCACCTTCACCCGAAGACCTCGAACGCGCGGCCATCGGCCGCGGGTCACGAGGGCGGCGAAATCCGCTTTAGGCTTCGCCCGGCACCGGCTCATTCACCGTGCTGATGGCGCCGCGCTCGGGTCTGATTCCACGTCCGCGTGCATCGGCCCACACCTTGGTGAATTCGGCGCCGAGCAGCAGGATCATGGAGGAGTAGTAGAGCCACACCAGCAGCACCGCGAGTGATCCGGCCGCACCGTACGCTTCGCCCGGATTGCTGCGCCCCAGATAGAATCCGATAAGGAATTTGCCCAGCAGGAACAGGAGCGCGGTGCCCACGGCGCCGGATAGCACGTCCTTCCAGCGAATGATCGCATCGGGGAGATACTTGAAGGTCACCGCGAAGATGCCGGTGAAGAGCGCGAAGGAGAGCACCAGATCCAGCGGCACCAGCACCGCCTGCGAAAGCGCTCCATTGGTGAGACGACTTAACGCATCGCCGAAGGCGGAGATGAGCGCGCTGAGCGTAAGCGACACGAGCAGCAGGAACGCAATCGCGATCACGAAGGTGAATGAGAACAGGCGCTTGCCGATAAAGTTCTTGACCCCGCCCTGACTCGGATCGGGCGCCACCTTCCAGGCGGTATTGAGCGCTTGCTGCAGCTGTCCGAATACGCCGGTCGCACCAAATGCCAGCCCTAGCAGGCCGAGTATCGTGGGCAACAGTCCGCCCTGCGGGCGTTGCGCCTGCTCGAGGATAGTGTGTACCTGTTGCGCACCCTGCGGACCCATCAGCTTTGCCATTTGCGATTGGATGGCTGAGCGAACCGCGTCCGGATCCATCGTCGCGCCAAGAATCACGAGGATGAGCACGAGCAACGGCGGCAAGGAGAAGGCGGTGTAGTACGCGAGTGCTGCAGCCATTGAGGCGCAGCGATCATCAACGAAGTTTGAGAAGGTGGATTTCAGCAGTTTGAGCATGCCGACTTTGGCATGCAGAGGCCATGCCCGTGGGAGAGGATCTCAGGAGAGCGCGGTCATGATCTGCGTGCCCACCCACTGCTCGCCCGGGTTCAGGGTGACAGACGGCCGCACGACGGCAGCCTCCACACACAGCATGAGGCGCTCGTCGCCCGGCGCGAAATCCGGTTTGGTATCCGTGACCTCAGCGCCCGGATTCCAGATAACGATCTCCGGGAATCCGCGCTTCTCGATGCGCAACGTTCGCTGTGGCTCCCGCAGTTCGAGCACATCAGCTGTGGCGAGATAGATGCGGTCGACGGCACCCGCGACACGAACGCCAGCAGCGGTCTCGCGCTCTTCCTTGCCGCCCTGCAATGCGTCGATGTATCGCGTGCCCGACAATCCGCGTACTTCTGCTCCGGCGATGTCGGCGACCGCGAAATACGGATGCAGGGCGGCGGTGAAGCTGAATGGACTGCCGTCGGTGTTGACGACCGTGAGCTCGACGGTCAGGGCCGCACCCCCGACCATGATCGACAGCTCGGCGTGGAAGACAAAGGGCCAGCGTGCCCGTGTTTCGTCGCTATCGTTGAGCTCGAGCAGGAGACGCGCGCCGCCGGACTCTTCAACCTGTCGCAGTACCGTCCAGCGGCTGAGCCGCGCGAAGCCGTGATGGCGCCCTGCCCCATAAGGGCCGAACTGCGGGAAAATCACGGGAATCCCGCCGCGAATGGAGACGCCGTGGCCGAACTCGGCGTGGCGGCTGAGAAACAGGCGATCGGTGGTGCTCCCCGCCGGAATCCAGGACGTGACATGTCCGCCGTCGAGGTGCACGCAGGCGTACGCGCCATCCGGAGCGCGGAGCTCGAGTGTCGGATACTGTACCGGAGCAGGGCTCATGGGCGCGAGGGTGGAGTGTGAAAACGTCCCTTATGCACGACGTGCGCCCGGAAGGCCGCAGCGGCGGAGCGGAGTCGCAGATCGGCGACTACCTCGCCGTAACGGACTGCAGCGTGCGAAAGAGGAATTCGGTGGCCCATCCGAGTGCAGCAAGCGGCACGCGTTCGTTGTCACCATGCATCCGCAGTTCATCTTCCATGATCATCGGCATCGGCAGGATGCCGTACGTCGGAATCCCCTTTGCGCGCAGCGCGGCGCCATCAGTCGCACCGGTGCTCATGAACGGGATCACCGTGGTCGTGGGAACCATGGTCAGTGCGGCAGCTTCCATGGCCT
This sequence comes from Gemmatimonadales bacterium, assembly GCA_038250435.1. Taxonomy (GTDB): domain Bacteria; phylum Gemmatimonadota; class Gemmatimonadetes; order Gemmatimonadales; family Gemmatimonadaceae; genus Gemmatimonas. The sequence continues at coordinate 108,316 of JBBSCJ010000002.1, forward strand.
GATAGAGCGCCGTCGAGACGGACGACACCGGCGGGGCGACCGCTGGTTCACCGACGAGCGCAAACGTGACACGGGATTCATCGGCGACGCGATTGATCGACTGCACGACCTCACGTACGTCGTCGTTCGGGAGCACCCGCACGTTGAAGTTGGCCGACGCGTCGCTCGGGATCACGTTGTTCCTGATGCCGCCGTTGATCAGCGTGAGCGACAGACCGGTACGCAGCACAGCATTGTGCAGCGGCTCGTTCGACAACACATCGGCGGCAGCGGTGATCTGTTCGGCGGTCGCCTGCGGCGCCGAGACCTGCTGCATCGCGGTACGCATTGCGTCGTCCGGTTCGATTCCGGCGAGTCGTGCGAAGTACAGTCGCGTGGTTTCGTTCAACTTTACCGGCGACCTCCACGCGTGCACCCGTTGTACCGCACGGGCAAGTGCCGCCAACACGTTATCGGGGAGCGGTACCGATCCGTGGCCGCTCGTTCCCGTAGCCGTAGCCGCCACGTTGTACGACAGCTTCTCGGTGGTCTGGATGTTCACCGATGCCACACGCCCCTCGGCCACGCGTACACGCCCCCCTTCGTTCAGTGCAAACTCCGCGTCCCTGATGAGATCGAAATGCAACTCGATCATGCGTCCGATCCCGACTTCCGGGCCACCCTCTTCGGCCGCAGTCGCAAGAAAGATCACGTCGCGGTCGAGACGGTCGCGCTGCGGCGCGAGCTGCTGCATGGCCGCCGTCGCCGTGGCCAGCATCCCCTTGTCATCGATGGCGCCTCGTCCGTGCAGATACGCCACACCCGACGCGGCGTCCCGGCGCAGGGTGGCGGTAAACGGCGGCGTGATCCACTTGGCCGAGTCCACCCCTACCACATCCATGTGCCCCATGATCATCACGGGACGCTTGGTGGGCTTCGTCGCGCGCAACCGGGCCACGAAGTTGGCGCGCCCGTCGCCCACGTCGATCACGTGCCGCTCCACGCCCGGCAGCAGCGCGAACACCGAATCGAGATACAGCGCAGGGAGTCGCTCGTTCCCCGGTGGGTTTTGCGTGTTGAGCGCGATCAGCCGGGTGAGATGTTCTTCGGCGGCGCGTTGCGCGAGCGCACGGTCGAAGTAACGCGGTGCTGCCGCCGATACGGCGAACGGTGCGTCTGCGGCGCTCGCCTTACCCTGCGCCGCCGACTCCTGCGCAAGACACGGGGCGACAGCGACGGCCAGCATGGCCACTGCGGTCCATGGCATCAACGTGGCTCCTCTGGTCACAGCTCCCATCCTTTCCGATATACGCGGGTGAGATATTGATTTGCTTCGGGAAGGTTCGTGATCGTCATGGCTTCGCCATCGTAGTAGAGCTTGCGCCCCTGCCCGGCGCGCAGTGCCACGATACCCAGCAACATCGTTTCCGTGAGCGGCGCAGCCTGCGAGAAGGGTGAACTGGCCGTCGTCTCCCCCTTGGCCGCTGCCACCCAGTTCTGCTCATGCGACACGGTGATACGCGGCCACGTCACCGGTACCGTCTCGGCCTTCCTGGCCACCGCCTCCGGGAAGATGCGTGGCTGGCTGCCGTACGTTTCATACAGCATGATCCCCTCTTCGCCAACGAACATGCCGCCACCGCCATCGCTGCCGGGATTGTTCAACGGCACCTCGTCGGGAAGCATGTCAGGACGCGGCGGCATCAGTCCGCCGTCGTACCAGTGCAGCTTCACCGCGCCCCGCTGCCCGACCGCGGGATACGCGAACTGCACCGTGGTCGCCATCGGGTAGGTGGCCGGATTCTGTGCACCACCACCCCATGGAGTCGACGACGCCGTGATGCTCGTGGGATAGGTGAGGCTGAGGGCGGTGAACGGCTGATCGATGAGATGCGCGCCCATGTCGCCGATTGCGCCGACACCGAAATCCAGCCAGCCGCGCCACGCGAACGGATGATACGCCGGGTGATACGGAATGTCGGGCGCCGGTCCGAGAAACAGATCCCAGTTGAAGTGCTCTGGCGGCGTCTGATCGTTCGCGGCCATCGCGGCCCGGACCGCATTGTCCACGGTGCCCATGTTCCACTGCGGACGCGGATTCGGTGATGTCGTTGACGCGGTCGGGTTCGCCGGGCGCGGCCGAGGGATTCCCTGGGCCCAGTAACGCACCGGGCGGTCGGTCCATACGTACACGTCGCGCACCTTGCCCAGCACCCCCGATGCGATGATCTCGTTGATGCGGTGCGAACCATCCATCGAGTGCCCCTGATTGCCCATTTGCGTCGCAAGTTTCGGATTGGCCGCTGCGGCCTTGGCCAGCAGCCGCACCTCGTGCACCGAATACGCGAGCGGTTTCTGCACGTACACATGCTTGCCCGCCGCCATGCAGGCGAGGGCGATCGTGGCGTGCAGATGATCGGGGGTGGCTATCATCACCGCGTCGATATCCGTCTGCCTGGCGAGCATCTCGCGGAAATCGGTGTACTTCGCCGCGTTCCTGTACGCCTCGGCCAATTGCAGATTTTGCGGCGTCGGTTCGCCCTGTCGAGGCTGGACTCGACTGTTTAACGCACGCTCGACGTACGCGAAGTCGACGTCGCAGACGGCCACGATGCGCTCCGAGAGCACCTGGCTCATGTTGCTCATACCCATACCGCCGATGCCGACGCACGCGATGTTGAGCGGTGCCCGTGCCGCGCCGGGCACGGGGGGTCCGGCGCGCATGACGCGCGGCACCATCATGGCACCGAGAGCGAGCTTCGCGCTGTCACCGACGAAGTCGCGGCGGGAGTACGGATCAGGCATGATGGTTCGATCGAAAGGAGGATTCAGGCGGGCACCATGATATATCCTTCGCGCCAGCATCCGTCGAGACGGAATGGGGCATCACCGGCGAAGTGGACACGACTCGCGCGATCGGCCGCCAGCCACGCGCCGGCGAGCCCGCCGACCACAGCTTGTAGCTGATCGTGCGTCACTGGCTCCGGAAGTGTGAGCGGCAGTCGCGCCGCCAGCCGTGTACACGCCGCAAAGACGTCGGCCGTCGTGCACTTGCCCTTGCCGGCGAGCGGCGTCAGCCCGAGGGCACGCCACGCCGCAGTCGGGAAGGTTTCCGTGACCACTGGCACCCGCGCCGACGGCCGTGGCGCACTCGGTTTGCCGTGTTGTCCGGCGAGCGGCCAACCATGAGTAGTGGTGAGCGCCTCGAACAGCGCGATGGAGAAGCGGGTGAACGGCAGATAGTTGGCCGGCTTCACGCCATCCGGGGGAAGCCCCGTCTTTCCCGGGGTGCGCACCGCGCGTTCACTCACGCGACAGAACGGGGCCGCCGCCCCTTCCCATTTCCATCCCAGCGGTCCGTCGACGCACACCACGCGGATGTCGTGATCGCGTACGACCGCGACCATCCATTCGACGAGCGCGCCCACCGTTGGATCACCGCAGAGCGGCACATCGAGCAGTCGGATCGTCCACCGCTCACCCTCCGGCTGCCTGTCGCAATCGAGAAGCGCCGCGCCGATGTCGGCGTAACGCTTGTAGGCAAGATCGATGGAGAGCGTGCTGAAGCTCAAAAGCGCATCAGCCGCGCGGGCGTGACCTTGGCGGGGTCACCGACATACGCCCAGCGCACGTTCGTCATGTAGGTAGCGACCGCTCGGCGGATCTCCTCGGGTGTCACGGCGCGCAGGTCGTCGACGAACGACCCGGCACGGCGGTAGTCGCCTTGGTACAGCTCCGCCCGCGCGAGAATGTCGGCCTGGTCGGCGTTCGTTTCGTTGTCCAGGAAGTACGTCACGATGAACTGCTGCACGAGTCGCTCGAGGCCATCGTCGGTGATCGTCCCCTCGCTCAGCGAACGGATCTGCTGCTGCATGATCGCCAGCACTTCGTCGGGCTGCGTGGTGGTGACATACAATCCGCCCACGGCGAAGGCGCGCTCCACGAAGGGTGCGCTCACGGAGTACGTGAGGTTGCGCCGTTCACGCACCTCGGCAAACAACCGACCGGACAGCACCGCCGAAGCGAGACGCAACGCCGCATAATCCTTGCTGGTGGCGAGCGGACCGTGGAAATACCCCCGCAGGTAGTTGGTGGGAAGCGCCCGGCGCTCGATCACATAGGCACCGGGAAGGTTGGCCGGTGGTTCCGGGAGCTTCCACGCATAAGTGCCGCGCGGCAAGCGCCCGATCGATTCGCGAACCAATCGCTCCACTTTGGCGCGCGAGACGTTGCCGACCACCACCAGCAGCATGCGCGACGTGACGATCTGTTCGGCGTGATACGCCTGCAGCTTCGCGACCGTGATCGCGCCCAGGGTCTGCTCGGTGCCGACCGGTTCGAGGCCGTACGGGTGTCCGACGAACGCAATGCTGTCGGCGAGGTAATCGAGCAGCGCGTCGGGGCTGTCCTTGCGCTGGCGGGTGACCGTCACGAATTGCTCGCGCACCAGATCGACATCGGCGGGCTCGAGACGGGGGGCCATGACGCGGTCGGCGAGAATCGCCCAGGTGCTGTCGAGCCCCGCGCTGGTTGCCCGCAACGCCATCGTGGTCCAGTCGACACCCGCACTCACGCCGATCGCACTGCCGAGCTGGGCCATCTTCGTGCGCAGTACTTCGCGCGGATACTTTCGGGTGCCGCGCTCACTGGCTTCGAGCAGCAGCATCTCGACCCCTTGCGTGGCCGGAGTGAGTTGCCGGGTGCCGCCCAGCAGATACAAGTTGGCGGCGACCACGTTGTTCGCGCTTACCCGACGCAGAATCACGGGGATGCCGCTCACTTCGAACCGGCTGGTGAGCGTATCCTGCGCGACGGCTGAAGCGGGCATGAGGACGAGCGCCGCGGCGGCGGCCAGGCGGGTTTGGTGCAGGATCATCTTCACTGGCGTATCCCCGGCTGGGTGGCGGGCGTGAGCAGCTCCTTCTCGCTCAGGGCGATCGCCCGCCGCGCTTCGGCGGAGAGCAGCACATTCGTCACACGCGGCTTCCCGCTGATGTACGTGCCGGTATATCGCATGAGATCCGTGATACGCTGTTGGGCCATTTGATCGATGTACCCCATGAAGTATTCGAGATTGGCGACGCTCCACCAGAAGCCGATCGTGTGCGCGACCTCCGAGGCTTTCTCGATGCTGAAGGCGCTCGAAACGGCGCGCTGCGCCTTGACCGCTTTCAGCTCGCGCGCGGTGATGTACGTCGGGTCGTTGAAGCGCGCGATCTCGCGTTCGAGTGCGGCCATCGCGGCGCGGAATTTCTCCGGCGTCGTCTCTCCGCTTACTGAGATCGGCCCGACCTGATTGAGCGTGTAGTAGTTCACCCCCACGGCGATCCACAGTCCACTATCCACCAGGTTCTTCTGAAAGGTGGAGCCCGGCGTATTGACGACATCGCTGAACACATCGGCAGCGAAGGTCGCGCCGGGATCCTTCCCCACACTCGGTCCCTGCCACTGTATCAACACGGCCACCGCGTTGGTCGGCTCTTCGCTGATGGCGGCCTTGTTGCCGTCGAGTGCGGGAATAGGCGGGATCGGATCAGCGACGAACGGATCGGCGCCGCGTGGCCACGCTCCGAAGGTGCGAGCCGCCATCGCGAACACGCTGTCGGGGATGACATCGCCGGTAACGATCAATACCGAATTATTGGGCACATAATATTTGCGCTGGATCTCGCGCATCTGCGCCGTGGTAACCGCAGCGATCACCTTGCGATCACCGATCGTGTTCTTCCGGCTGAACTGCCCCGGATACAGCTGTTCGTTCGCCCGCTGCTGCCAATGGAATCGCGGCTGCCCCTCGTTGCGATCGTATTCGCCCAACACGACTTCCTTCTCGCGTTTGAGTTCATCTTCGCGAAAGGCGGGGTTGATGAGCGCGCTGGCCAGAAAGTGCAGTCCGCCCGCAACAGAATCGGCGGGGAGCGTGAGGTAGTAGTTCACCCGCTCTTCCTGCGTTGTGCCATTGAACACGGCTCCCAGCTCCGCCGCGCGTTCGTTGAACGCTTCGGCGTTGGGCAGGTCCCGGTTGGCCTTGAAGAACATATGCTCGTACATGTGCGCCAGCCCGGCGTACTCCGGCGTCTGCGTAAAGGCGCCGTTTCGCACGTTGATCTCCAACGTGGCGATCGGCACTCCGTGATTCTCCACCACCACCACTTCAAGGCCGTTGGGAAGCACCTTCCGTCGGATCACCTTGGCCAGCTCCGCGCGGGATTGGGCCTCCACAAGGGCGGGGACGACTGCCGGCGCCGCCAGAAGCAGGGCGGCGGCGAGCCGCCATCGGGCGGCGGAGACAGGCGCCTGAGTGAGCACGGAAAACATGGCAGGCATGCGGGTGGGGAGCGGGACAGAAAAGAGCACGCGAAGGTCCGCGGGCAGACATGCGCGCACAACCACCGTGTTGCTGCTGAGCCTGGAGACATACCCCGCCGACGTGATGCCGGATCCTGTGCGGATCGTGGCAGCGTCTCGCAAAGGAATGTACGGGGCTTTCGGCAGCTGCCCCGCGTCTCGATCTTCAACGTATGCCTGTGCCTGATTTTCCGACGCTCGACCCCAGCCGCCTGCGCGTTCACGAACCGCTGGCCGCGTTTACCACCTTCAGGATCGGCGGTCCCGCCGACCTCTTTTACGAAGCCACCTCCGCCAACGATCTTGCCGCCGCGATTACCGCGGCGCGCGATCGGCAGCTACCGTGGTTCGTGCTTGGGCTCGGGGCCAACGTCCTGATCGGCGACCGGGGATTTCGCGGCATGGTGATTCGCAACCGGGCCATGGCACGCACCATTTCCGAAGCCGGGGTGCTCTGGTCGGAGAGTGGCGCGGTGATGCAATCGCTGGTGCTGGACTCGGTACGGGCGGGGTGGTCGGGACTCGAGCACTACATCGGCATTCCGAGCACAGTCGGAGGAGCGCTCTGGCAGAACCTGCATTTCCTGTCTCCGGCGCCGGAGCGGGCGCGGACGATGTTCATCGCCGAGGTGTTCGCGAACTGCGAGATCCTGCGTGAGGAAGGGGACCGGCAGGTGGTCGATGCCGACTACATCCGGTTCGGGTACGACGACACCGTTTTCCATCACCGGCGTGACGTCGTGCTCTCCGCCACCTTTCAGCTCTCCGCAGGAGACCCGGCGGCGTTGCACCGCGTGCTGCAGGACAATCTCTCCTGGCGGGGCTCACGCCATCCGTGGCTGGAAATTCATCCGAGCGCTGGATCGATCTTCAAGAAGATTGACGGAGTCGGAGCCGGTCGCCTGATAGACCAGTGCGGACTCAAGGGGTTCCGGGTGGGCGATGTACAGATCTCGCATAATCACGCGAACATTCTCGTGAATCTCGGGCGCGCCACTGCTGCCGACGTCCGCGCGCTGATCACGCACGCGCAGGCGCTGGTCGAGAAGAAGCTCGGCTACCATCTCGAGCCCGAGATCGGGTTTATCGGAGAGTTCTGACCGCGGCGGCGCGGTGGCAGCGCGGTGGCGGCGCGGGAGTGGGGAGCGTCGACCTGCCGGCAACCGTTTGCCGGCAGGTCGTGTCGTAACGGGGTGATCTACGACGGCGTAGCCTGCGCGATCGCCGTTCCGTCTTCAATCCCCCGCCATCGTGCCCGTGCATCGTTTGGGAATGTTCGCTCTGCTGCTGTGCGCGCTGGTCGCCGCAGCACCTCTCCACGTGTTCGCGCAACAGGTGGACGTGATCCGTGGACGCGTTACCGGCGCCGATAGCGAGCCGCTGGAGAACGTGACCGTGGTGGTCACATCGATCTCCGGCAATGTGAACCGCACCGTGCGCACCGACCGCAGCGGACGCTTTACCGTGACCTTCCCGGGGGGCGATGGCGACTACCTCGTGACCTTGGGTGCACTGGGGTTTGCGGCGAAACGGTTTGAAGTCCGACGCATCGCCGACGAAGACGTATTGTTGGCCGATGCGCGGCTTTCCAAAGTGGGAGCGGTGCTCGATGCTGTCCACGTGCGCGCCGCGCGAGAGAAGGTGTCGCGTAACGACGTGCAGCAGAACGTCGGTGACACCGGGCGCACGATTGAAACGAACGTGCTTCCCCCCGATCAGCTGGGCGATCTCGCGGCGTTGGCGGCATCGCTTCCCGGCGTGCAACTGGTGCCGGGGCAGGACGGCGGCGCCAACGGCTTTTCCGCGTTTGGTCTGGGAGCGGACCAGAACAACGCCACCTTGAATGGTGTGCTTTTTGGCGGCGCCGGATTGCCGCGTGATGCAAGTGTACTGAGCGGACTGATCACTTCACCGTACGACGTGTCGCGCGGCGGGTTCAGCGGCGGTCAGTTCAGCCTGCGCACCCGCCCGGGCTCGAACTTCTTCGGACGTGGGCTCAGTCTTGTGGGCGATTCACCAGCGCTGCAGTTCACCGACGCGACCGGCCGTGCCACCGGGCAGGAATACCGCAACGGCTCGCTCGGGGGCGGGGTCTCCGGTCCGCTGGTGATCGACAAAGCGTTCTATAACGCGTCCTTTCAGCTCGGGCGTCGCAGCAACGACCTGCAGACGCTCCTCACGACCTCGCCAACGGGACTGCAGGCAGCAGGCGTCGCCGCCGATTCGGTGCAACGACTGCTCGGCATCTTGCAGAACGCGCAGGTGCCGGTGCTCGACGGCAGCCTGCCCGGGAGCCGCCTTGGGGATCAGGGCTCGGTGTTCGGCACCATCGACTTCACGCCCCCAAGCAGCAACAGCGGCGCGGCATTCAACATCACCTTCAACGGTGCATGGAATCGGCAGAACCCCGCCACCCCGCTCACCACGGCATTCCCGACCACAGGTGGTGACCGTACGTCGCTCAACGGCGGCATTCAAGCCCGCCACAGCGGCTACTTCACGCTACGCGACATCGGCATTCTCACCGAGACATCGGCGGGCATCAGCGCCAGCACCACCACCGGTGATCCGTACATCGACCTTCCCGCCGGACGCGTGCGCGTGAACTCCACCTTCGCCGATGGCACGAACGGCGTGCAGAATCTCACCTTTGGCGGTAATACGTTTCTGAACGCCAGTCAGCAGGCCACCAGCGTCATGGCGATAAACACGCTCTCATGGTTCAGCGCCGACAACACCCATCGTCTCAAACTCGGAACTGAGCTGCGCCGCGAGGGGTCGCTGCAGGACCAGACCTTCAACCGGCTCGGCACCTTCAGCTACAACTCGCTCGCCGACCTCGAGGCGGGGATCCCGGTGTCGTTTACGCGCACGCTGTCACCGCGCGAGCGCCGCGCGAGTGCCCTTATCGGTGCCGTGTCACTCGGCGACTCCTACCGTCGCACCAACCGCCTGCAGCTCCAGTACGGTGTGCGGATTGACGCCCACCGTTTTCTCGATGCTCCGGTCCGCAACAGGAGCGTGGAGCAGCTCCTCGGTGTGCGCAATGACGAGGCGCCGGACGGCCTCTTCGTGAGTCCCCGCCTCGGCTTTTCGTGGCAGTACGGAACCGGCGCGCAGATCGGCGCCTTCGACGGCGCCTTCCGCGGTCCTCGTGCCGTGGTGCGCGGTGGCGTCGGCGTCTTCCAGAACGTGCCGCAGGCGACACTGATCGGCTCCGCCCTGGACAACACCGGGCTTCCGGGCGCCATTCAGCAGCTGGCCTGCGGAGGAGGCGCTACGCCGGTGCCCGACTGGACGGCGTATAGCGACCCGTCCCGGATCCCGGCTCGCTGCGCCGATGGCAGTAGCGGCACTGTGTTTGCCAACGGTGCGCCAAACGTCACGCTGTTTTCGAGGGACTACGCGGCGCCCCGCTCGTTGCGCTCGAACCTGAACTGGTCGGGGCCGGTGCTCCGAAACCGATTTTTGGCTTCGTTCGATGCGACCTACTCGCGGAATACAAACCAGAGTAGCTTCGTCGATCGCAATTTTGCCGGCACCGAGCAGTTCACGCTGGCAAATGAAGACGGTCGGCCGGTATTCGTATCGCCCGGAAGCATCGTACCGCTAACCGGTGGCATTGCCGCAGGCGACGGACGTGTGGCCAGCGCGTTCCAGCGCGTCAGCGAGCAGCGAAGCGATCTGCAATCGCGCAGTGCCCAGTTCAGTGTACGGCTCGCCCCCACGACGTTCAGTACGAAGTTCAACTGGAGCACGGCCTATACCTATGGGAACGTGCGCGAGCAGTTCCGCGGCTTCCAGAGCACGGCCGGCAATCCGTTGGCCATCAATTCGTCGCGTTCAGCGTTGGACTCGCGGCATCAGCTCGTCTATAGCCTGAACTACAACGCGTGGGATCTCCTGCGCATCGGCTGGTTCGGGCAATTCCGCTCAGGCTCCCCGTTCACCCCCGGCATTGGCAGCGACGTGAACGGTGACGGCTTCGCCAACGATCGCGCGTTCGTTTTCAATCCGGCGGCAGCGGATCCGGCGGTGGCCACCGGGATACAGGCATTGCTGGACAACGGTTCGCGTGTGGCGCGTCAGTGTCTGCAACGCCAACTCGGCACGCTCGCCGCGCGCAACAGTTGCCAGGGGCCGTGGACCAGTACCGCCAATCTCTCCATCGCGTTCAACCCGCTCAAGCTCGGCCTCCCGCAGCGCGCGACGCTGTCGTTCAACATCACGAATCCGCTGGCTGGCGCCGACCTGCTCTTGCACGGTGAGAAGAAGCTGCGTGGCTGGGGACAGCCGCCAGTGCTCGATCCGTCGCTGTTGTTCGTCCGCGGCTTCGATCCTTCCGCCAATCAGTACCGCTACGAGGTGAATCAGCGTTTCGGCGCCACCAATCCGCAGTTCAACAGCTTGCGCGCCCCGGTAAGCATCACGGCGATGCTACGCTACGATATCGGTCCGACCCGCGAACGCCAGGTGCTCACGCAGTCACTCGACCGCGGGCGCACCACGCGCGGAACAAAGGTTGCCGAATCGCTGGTCAAGTCGCAGTTCGGCAACGGTGGCGTGCCGAACCCGATGGCGATCATCCTGCGCGATCAGGACACGCTCAAGCTGTCGTCGGCACAGGCCGACAGTCTGGCCACGATGAACCGTCGCTACACCGTTCGTCTCGATGCGATCTGGTCACCGATCGCGAAAGCGTTTGCCGCACTCCCCGAGCGCTACAATCACGATGCGGTGTATGCGCGCTACGTCGAGGCGCGCGAAACCAGCATCGACGTGCTGCGTGGCTACGCAGCGGTGGTGAAGCTCCTGCTCACCGATCAACAGCGCCGCCAGCTGCCCCCGTTCGTGGCAAGCGCCCTCGACGACCGCTTCCTCAAATCGATCCGCTCCGGTACAGCCGGCGGCGGCGGGACGGCCATCCCCGGCGGCACGCCGTCCTCCGTTGGCGCGGCTGGCGGCACGGCTGGCGGCGCGACGCAAACCACCATCATCCGTCAGTGATCTCCCGTGCGTGCTTCACTGCTACGTCCATGAACTTCCAACCGTTGATTCCCATGCGATCCATACTCCTGCGCCTGTTCTCGCTCACGGCCTTCACGGCCCTGCCAGCTGCGGCGCAGTCGCGTCCCCCCATCCAGAAGCTCGGCGCCGTTCAGGCCAGCTCCAGAGATACGTTGGGAATCGTGACCAACATCCGTGCGCTCCCTGGTGGGCGCCTGCTGGTGAACGATGTCTCGAGTCGCCGCGTACTGCTGCTCGACTCGGCATTCAACACGATAAAGGTGGTCGCCGACTCCACCAGCAGCACCGCCAGGGCGTACGGGCCGCGCTCAGGTGCCCTCATCGCCTACCGAGGTGACTCCACCCTCTTCGTGGATGCGGCGGCGTTGTCGATGCTGGTTCTCGACGGCAACGGCGAGATCGTCCGCGTGATGTCGGTCCCTCGCTCACAGGACGCCCCGATGCTCGCCGCCGCGAACCTCGGGACAGGCGCGTTCTACAGCAACGGATATCTGGTGTATCGCAGTATGCCGAACACGACGAGCCTGATGCGCGACGCGGTGCTTGGCAGTGCCGGCCCCCGGGGGATGACGATGCCGCAGCCCCCGTCAGTCGCCGACAGCATAGCGATCGTGCGCGTCAGCGTGGAGACGCGCGCCGTGGACACCGTCGGTGTAGTGCGCCTCCCGCCAACCAGAACCAACATGGTGCGCAGCGATGACGGCAATCTGCAGATCACCATCCAGGTGAACCCGCTGCCGACGGTCGATGAATGGGCGGTTACCTCCGACGGGCACATCGCGCTGATCCGCGGACGGGACTACCACGTAGACTGGATGCTCGCCGACGGCACCAGGGCATCCACGCCCAAGATGCCCTTCGACTGGAAGCGCCTGAGCGATGAAGACAAAGTCGCACTCATGGATTCGGTCAAGGTGCTGCGTGCAAAGACGGATTCCGCCAACGCTATGGCGGGCGGGGCGGGCGGTTCCGGTGCCGCCGCGCCGACAGTGATCGGGACGGAACGGTTCGCGGTGGGCGTGGGCGCGGCATCGACCGGATTGCCGCAGATCACCACGAAGGTTGATTATGTCTCGCCCGGCGAGCTGCCGGACTATCAGCCGCCGTTCTTCGCGACGTCGTCGCGAGCCGATCAGGACGGCAACATCTGGATCCAGACCATCCAGACCAGGCCGCAACCGGCGGGCGGTCCCGTTTACGATGTCATTAACGCTAACGGAGAGGTCACCAGTCGTGTACAGATCCCGGAAGGGCGTACCATTGTGGGCTTCGGCGGCCGCGGGGTGGTCTACCTTGCGCGGCGTACGGGAATGCACACCATTCTCGAACGCGCCAGCGCGCACTGACTGATTTGTCCAACGCGTGGATGGTTGCAAGACGACCGTCAACACAGGCCGCAGTCGCGAGACCGGTGTGGGTGGAGCTGTCCACGACAGATCTTGCGGGCGCCCGCGACCTCCAGCAGGCGCTCATCGGTGGGAGCGACGATCACATCGCCGCTGAGATCGCGCACGACGCCATGGCCAGGCGCGACGGTCGTGGCGCGGCCGAGCCCGCTCCGCAATCCCGGGACAGGTGCAGCGCCCGGTGGCGTACCCGGTGGACTTCCGCGTGCAGGCCGTGAAGTACGAGCCCGTTTCTCGGGGTTAGTCCGTGCGATTCACTGCACCGCTCCGTCCGCCGTGATCGTCAACGCCCGCGCAGCCGTACGGCACAACTTCTCGGTGGCTCGACAGAAGCTGGTGCGCAGGACACCCCGCATCGGCAACGCAGACCGTGCCGCACTCGCCTGCACCGCTCCCACGAAGTAGGCGCTGTCGTCGGTCACCGTCGGAGACGTAAAGCGCAGGCGCTCTCCCGACACCAGCTCAAGTTCAGGCGGGGCGAGCGCGTTGAGCTGTGCTCCAGCTTCCACAACGACCCGAAGAAGTACCGAGTCGCCGGAAAGCTGCGCCAGGACTGTCGGGGCTGGCACCACGCGTTCCGGCCCGGCGCTTTCGGGGAAGCGCGCACGAGCCGCCATCGCGCCATCGAGGGCACCGGCGCGTGTCGGTGTCCCCAACGGAGTGTCAGGCGGCGCTGGCTGCTCGCACCCCATGAGCGAACACGCCGCCAAGGCGCACGTCAGCACCAGCCGCGTGCGCGGGATGCTAGCGGACGACAACGGTGATCGTGTCACGCGTCACGCCGGTCTGCGGCACGTGCGTACCGCCGGCAAAGATCGCGATGATGCGGTGGGGACCAGGCGTCAGCGAGTCGATCACGCGCTCGGTGGCGCCGTTGCCAAGGTGGATCACGATCGGCGCCGGGGCGAGCGGTAGCGTATCGGAGGGTGCGTCGGCGTCGATCACGAGATGGTGATGTCCCTTTCCAGGCTCATTGATCCCATTCACCGCCAGCACTTCCACGCCGGTCGCTTCGAGGCGCAAGGTAAACGGAAGCGAAACCGTGTCGCCGTCAGCCGGTGAGGCGACGCGCACCGCCATCTCGACGCTTGCAGCGGACACGGTCTGTGCGGCCGTCGTGTCACCGGTGGCAGGACGATCACCAGCGGCGCAGGCGCCGAGCGCAACGACGGCAGACGCAACAGCAAGGAGTGGCGAAAAACGCATGGAAAGCACCTGAAAGACGAAGGAGAGTTGCCACAGAGAACGAGGGTGACGAAAAATACTGCGTCGGCCGCAGCGCCCCAACCGCCTGATCGCCTCCTCGCGATGCTGCGTCAGTTTTTGGTAACGGTGAGTCCGGCGATGTGCGCATCGGTGTTGTGGCCAAAACGCATACCGTACATGCCATCGGTGGTCTTGAGCTTGCCCTCACCGAGCACCTCCGACTTCGCATAGCTGGCGACCACCGTGCCGTTGATCGCACAAGAGACCATGTTCCCCTTCACGCTCATGGCAATTTCCTGCGTGACCGGCTTCCCCTTCGCTTCGGCCTTGTTCACGGCCTCATTGGCTACCGGGCGCGGACCGTTCATCTGAAACGGCTTCGGGCCGAAGCCTCGCACGATGAAGTTGCCGTTACCGTACGCGGCGCAATAGAGATAGCTCTCGTTCCCAGTGCCCATGTCGTTGCCGGCGATCACCAGTCCGTACGGATGCGGATGCGAGTTGAGCGCCATGAACTCGCGCTCGCTGAACGTCGCCTTCACAGTGTAGTCCCCGCTCATCTTGTCGGTGCTGTTCCAGTAGGTGATCGCTGGTCCGGTGGTCACGTGAAACCCCGGCCCCATTGTTACGAATCTGGCGCTGTCCACCGTCATCCCGGCTGCGGCTTCCTTGCCGTCCACCTTCCCCAGCCAACCTTTCACCGTGATCCCGCCCGCAGCGCTGCGCGACGTTTCATCACCCTGCGCCTGCATGAGTTGTGGCAGGAGGGCGAGCGCGGCGGTCGCGAGGGCAATGTGCATGGTACGCGTCATGATTGCTGTCTCCGTGAGTGTCGGTGGGTAAATCTGCAGACGGCGGCGGCCGATCCACCATCCTGGTGCTGCGTTGCCATGGTCGGAACGGCGCCCGTCAGCGGCGAATTCCACTGCGTGATCAGTACACAGCAGTCAGGGGGCTGTTCACGACTCGCCACTGGGAAGCTGCGGCACCCCGGCGGCCGTGCTGCTGTGCAACAGCCCGATCTTCGCGTACCCCTCGAGCTTCTCTCGCGTATCCATGATGTCCAGGTTACGCATGGTGAGCTGGCCGATGCGGTCGAGCGGCGTGAAGAAGGCTTCGCCGCGCTCCATCGTCAGACGCTCCGGCCTGTACGTGAGATTGGGGCTTGCCGTGTCCATGATCGAGTAATCGTTACCGCGACGCAACTCGATCGTGACCTCACCCGTGACCGCGCGCGCCACCCACCGCTGCGCGGATTCACGCAGCATCAGCGACTGCGGATCGAGCCAGCGTCCCTGATACAGCAGGCGCCCGAGCTTCTTGCCGTTTATGCGGTACTGCTCGATCGTGTCTTCGTTGTGAATGCCGGTCACGAGCCGCTCGTACGCGATGTACAGCAGCGCGAGACCCGGCGCTTCGTAAATGCCGCGGCTCTTCGCTTCAATAATGCGATTCTCGATCTGGTCGGTCATGCCCAGGCCATGGCGTCCTCCGATGGCGTTGGTTTCGAGAAACAGCTCCAGCGCCGATCCGTACGTGTGGCCGTTGATCGCCACCGGCATCCCTTCCTCGAAGCGGACCGTGACCATCTCCCGCTGCACCTCGACGTCGTCGCGCCAGAACGCCACGCCCATGATCGGATGCACAAGGTGCATTCCCGTGTGCAGGAACTCAAGGTCCTTGGCTTCGTGCGTGGCGCCAAGGATGTTCGAGTCGGTGGAGTACGCCTTTTCGGTGCTCATCTTGTAGTCGAAGCCGTTGGCCACGAGATACGCGGACATCTCGGTGCGACCTCCCAGCTCGTCGATGAACTCCTGATCGAGCCAGGGCTTGTAGACGCGCAGTGCCGGATTGGTGAGCAATCCGTACCGATAGAACCGTTCGATGTCGTTGCCTTTGAACGTGCTGCCGTCGCCCCAGATGTTGACGTCATCTTCGCGCATCGCCGCGACTAGCATCGTGCCCGTGACCGCGCGACCGAGCGGCGTGGTGTTGAAATACGTCTGCCCGGCGGTGGTGATGTGGAAGGCGCCACACTGAAGCGCGGCGAGTCCCTCCGCGACCAGCGGCGACCGGCATTCGATCAGCCGCGCCTTCTCCGCTCCGTAGCCCATCGCCTTGCGCGGAATCTCGTCGTAATCCGTCTCGTCAGGCTGACCCAGATTGGCCGTGTACGCGTACGGCACCGCTCCCTTCGCGCGCATCCAATGGAGCGCCGCGCTGGTGTCGAGTCCACCGGAAAATGCTATGCCGACTTTTTCGCCGACTGGGAGACGCTGCAGAATGTTGGCCACGACAAGACTCGGAGACGAGCAGGAAAGGACGGTCCGATGCCCGCGACGGGGCCCCGCAGGCAATCGCGCGGGGCGTCCGCCGCCGGGCTCGGCGAACAGGTGGGGAATTTACAAGAATCTGCCGGTGACCGCGCCATATTTGTCGGGTCGGTCAGCTCGTAACCCCGGGATCTCATGCGCGCACCTCCTCAGAATATCCCGACAAACCACGACGACGCCCCACCCGAAGATGTAGAGGTGCCTACCGGTCTGTGGCAGGACGTGCGTGATGCGCTGCGCGGCACGTCGCAGGACTGCACCGCCGGTACCATCAGACGCGCGATCGTGCTGCTGGCGTTGCCGATGGTGATCGAAATGTCGATGGAAAGCATTTTCGCGGTGGTCGACGTGTTTTTCGTCGGACGCCTGGGGGCGGCGGCCGTCGCCACTGTCGGATTGACCGAGTCGCTGATGATTCTGATCTACGCGATTGCGTTCGGTCTCAGCATCGGGGCCTCAGCCACGGTGGCGCGGCGGGTCGGCGAGAAAGACGCCGACGGGGCAGCGCGAGCGGCTGTACAAGTACTCCTGCTTGGAGGCTTCGTCGCCACCCTCCTCTGCATCGCCGGTTCGATCTGGGCGCGTGAGTTACTCACACTCATGGGCGCCGATGCTGCGGTGCTGGAAGGTGGCACGATGTACGCTCGGGTCACTTTGAGTGGGAGCGCGACGGCCTTTCTGCTCTTCCTCGTGAATGCGGTCTTTCGCGGCGCGGGCGACGCCGCCGTCGCGATGCGTGTGCTGATCCTTGGCAACGGCGTCAACTGCCTGCTCGATCCGGCGCTGATCTTCGGACTCGGTCCGTTCCCCGAGCTCGGATTGACCGGGGCGGCGATTGCCACCACGAGCGGTCGCGGCCTTGGGTTGCTCTATACGCTGTTCCTGCTCGCGCGTGGAACCGGACACTTGGCGATACGGGCGCGCCATGTACGGATTGAGACCGCCACCATGCGGAGCATCGCGCAGCTTTCCGGTTGGGGCACGGTCCAGGTCGCGATGGGATCGATGAGTTGGATCGCTCTCGTACGGCTCGTGTCGCAATTCGGTACCAGCGCGATGGCGGGCTATACAATCGCCATACGCATCGTGATTTTCGCCCTCATGCCGGCTTTTGGCATCGGCGCGGCAGCCGCCACCATGGTCGGGCAATCGCTTGGGGCGAAGCTGCCGACGCGCGCAGAACGCGCGGTCTGGACGGCGGTCAAGTTGAATATGCTCATGCTCGGAGCCTTCGGCGTGCTCTTTCTGGCGTTCGCGCCGCAGCTGGTGGGGCTGTTCACCGACGCCCCGGACGTGGCACGAGTGGCGGTTTATGGCGTGCGCGTGATCGGCCTGGGTTTCCCCGTGTACGCGCTGGGCATGGTGCTCGAACAAGCCTTCAATGGCGCGGGCGACACGCGGACACCGACGTGGATCAACTTCTTCGCATTCTGGATCGTGCAGATTCCGTTGGCGTGGTGGCTGTCCCATTCACTTCAACGTGAAGAGCACGGCGTCTTCATGGCGGTGCCGATTGCGTACACCGCCCTCGCGCGCGCGAGCGCGATCCTGTTCCGCCGCGGCGCGTGGAAACGCAAGATGGTGTAGCCACGGCGCACACAGATCGCGCCGCAGTCGGCGCGCATGCACGAAGGGCAGGAGCACCACTGCACGCGATCGTCTGCGTGCCCTGATACGCCCTGCCCCTCACGCGCGCGCCTGCATTCTGGCTGCCGTGCGGCTGCCGTTTACATGGCGTCCATGCGCAGGTCGCCACAGGCCACGATCGTGCCCAGGTCACTTGGCGAAAGATGCACATTGACGTGATAGTCGCCCGAAGTCGGTGGGGCAACGTTTATGGTCGCAGTCGACGTGGCAGCTCCGTTTGCATCGGCGGTCAGCGGCGGATAGTCTGCGGCCGGTCCGACGATGTCGCCGCCGGAGGCACAGGTGCCCGCGTGGATGTGCCAGGGATGCGTGCCATTCGCCGGCGCTCCCGCGATGGTAACCTCAGCCATCGTGGTGTTCGCCGTGGTGCCGGGCATCGCTGACGCCGTTCCGGTCACGTTCGTGCCGCTCATCGACGTGAGCGACGTGGTCCAGCGGCCCGTCATCTTGTCTCCCATCGCTGTACCGGTTCCCATCGCGTCCTTGTCAGCCATGACGGCAGCGGTCGTGTCGGTCATCTTGTCGCTATCTCCAGCGCAAGCGGTCAGCGCGCCAAAAGCCAACGCCACGCCTAGCCCCTGCAGGGTTCGCCAGGATCCAATGTGCATGTTACCTCCAAACAAGGATGGTGATGCCAGTTCACCAAGCGCCACTGTGACGCGGTTCGAGCATACGTAAGCGTTATGCACAATACGTGCTCGTGCGCTGAGGTCGGCAGCCTGAGCGTGGTCGTGGTTACACTTACTCCGAGAGTGTCCGCGTTCCTTGTACCCGGCGATGCCATGTCCCGACTGTCCGTGTTGCCTCAATATCTCCTGCCGAAGCAGGCTCTGACATCGCTCGCCGGGAGAATCGCAGCGGCGCGTGGCGGCGCATTCACCGCTTCGCTCATCCGGTGGTTTGTGGGGCAATACGGCGTGAATATGGATGAGGCCGCACAATCCGATATCCGCACCTATACGTCGTTCAACGAGTTCTTCGCACGAGCGCTGAAGCCCGGAGCCCGTCCGATCGCCGCTGCCGACCTCATCTGCCCGATTGACGGTGCGATCAGCCAGTGTGGCCCGATTCATGTCGACCAGCTTTTGCAGGCCAAGGGACATCAGTATTCCACCAGCGCGCTCGTGGGCGGCGATGCTGCCCTCGCGCTGCAGTTCACCGATGGCCGCTTCGTCACGCTATATCTGAGCCCACGGGATTACCATCGCATTCACATGCCGTGCGACGGACGCCTCCTGCGCATGGTCCACGTGCCGGGCGACCTGTTTTCCGTAAACCCCACTACGGCGCGGGGCATCCCGGGGCTGTTCGCGCGCAACGAGCGTGTCGTCTGCGTCTTTGAAGGAGCTCGAGGCCCGTTCGTCTTGGTGCTCGTGGGCGCCACCATCGTTGGCAGCATGTCTACCGTCTGGCATGGCATCGTGAATCCGCCTCGTCCCGGCGTTGTGCGCGAGTGGGAGTACCGCACCGGGTCCATTGCTCTGAAGCAGGGCGATGAGATGGGGCGCTTTCTTTTGGGCTCCACCGTCATACTGCTTTTCCCGAGGCAGAGCATGACCTTCGACACCAGTTGGAAGGCCGAGCGCCCGGTGCGCATGGGTGAGGCCCTGGGAATGTTCGTGTAAGGTGGCACGGCCGTGGTGGACGGATTTCATGCCTCCCGTAGTTCTTGCTGCTACGGTCGGGACACTGACCTGTGGTCAAACGCCAAGTGCAGGCAAGTGCAGGCACGCGCGCCAGACGTCGCCCGCCAGTGGCGGTTCCGGGATTTCGAGGGCAGACTGTGACTTCGTCGATAGTTCGAACGGCGTGCGATCCGTCTGCCTGTTCGACATGACCCAACTCATCCCTTTTTGCAGGATCGACCGCATGTCCGCGTCCCTCTGGCGCTCCGTCGCGCTCGCGACGGCTCTCACTGTTCCCGCGTCCGCACGCTCCGCGCAGGCACAGCACACGTTTACCCAACCCGGTGCCACCTATAACGCGGCCGTTCCCACGCCGCAGGCGGTACTCGGCTACGAATTGGGCGAGCGCTTCACCACGCACCGCGCGATGATGCGCTACATCGAACGGGTGGCCGCCGCCAGCGGGCGCGTGAGAGTGGACACGGTCGCCCGTTCGTTCGAAGGGCGCGAGATGCTCCTCCTCACGATCAGCAGTGAAGCGAATCTTGCGCGCATGGCCGAGATCCGGCGCGATGCGAGGCGGGTAGCCGACCCACGCGGGGCCGGTGGCGCCGAGATCGACGCGGCCGTGGTGCGACTTCCGAGCATTGTGTGGCTGGCGCACTCGGTGCACGGTGGTGAAGCCTCCGGAGTCGAGGCGGGATTGGGGCTGCTGTACCAGCTCGCCGCCGGCACCGACGCCGACACCCGGCTCGCGCTGGACAGCACGGTGGTGCTCATCGATCCCAATCAGAATCCCGATGGGCGCGAGCGCCACACGCACGATGTAGAGCGGACCGGCAGCGCCCGAGGCTCCCCCACCGATGCCAGCGCGCTCAACAACGTCGGCTCGTGGCCCGGCCCGCGCACTTCGCACTATTACTTCGACCTCAATCGCGACTGGTATACGCAGTCGCACCCGGAGTCGCGCGGTCGCGTGCGCAGCTTCCTGCAATGGTGGCCCCACGTGGCCGTGGATCTGCATGAGATGGGCACGAGCTCGACGTTCTATTTTGCCCCGCCGCGCGAACCGGACAACCGGAACAATCCGAAGCATCTGCCCAAGTGGTTCGACATCTTCGCGGCCGCGCATGGGTCCGCCTTCGACGAGCACGGCTGGAGCTATTTCCGTCGTGAAGGCTACGATTCGTTCTACCCGGGCTACGGGGAGGGGTGGCCGATGCTTACGGGCGCGATCGGCATGCTGTTCGAGTCGGCCTCCAGCGGCGGCGGCGCGGTGCGCCGCGGCGACGGAACCATCCGCACCCTCAAACAGGCAGCGTGGGAGCACTATACCGCAGAATGGGCCACGGTGCAGACGTCGGCCCGTCGACGTACGGAGCTCGTACGCGACTACGCGGCCGCGCGCGCAAACGCCATCACGGTGCATGCGCGCGGCCCGATACGCGCAATCGTCATCGCGCGCGATTCGCAAGGGCGCGCGGATTCACTCGCGCAGAAGCTGCTGGACAATGGCATTGATGTGCTACGGCTTAGCGGGAACAGCGTTGTGCCTGGCGCTCTCGCCTACGGCGCACGTACGGCGGCGGCGGCCACGGTGCGCGGCGGCAGTTACGTGGTCGATCTGGCGCAGCCGCAGGGGCACCTCGCCAAGGCGCTGCTCGAGCCCGACGCGGCGCTCGATTCGGCATTCATCGCCTTCGAACTCGAACTTCGTCGCACCGGACAGCCCGATCGTTTCTACGACCTGACAGCGTGGTCGCTCCCTTTGGCGTGGCGCGTGGACGCGTATACCGCCCCGGCGGTGCCGACCAACACCGAGCGTGTGCTATCGATTGCGCGCGTGCCTTTCACCGCACCTGCGCGCGCCAACTACGGCTACGCGTTCGCCCCCGGTAGTGAAGCGTCGATTCGCCTGCTCGCATCGCTGCTCGCCGATTCAGTACGCGTGTCGTACGCGCCAAACAGCTTCACGTCGCGCGGCACGACGTTCCCTCACGGAGCGTTCCTCGTGCGGGTGGCGCCCAATCGCGCTGACGTGCATGATGTCGTGGCCCGACATGCATCGGCAGCGGGGGCGGAGGTCGCCGCCATTGCCTCTGCCGGCGTTGACGAAGGTACCGATCTGGGGAGCAACTCTGTCGTACCGGTACCGCGTCCTGCGGTAGCGCTGCTCGGCGGGGCGCCGATCAATGGCACGTCATTCGGCTTCAGCTGGTACGCACTCGATCAGCGTATCGGTTACCCGTCCACGTTGATCGATGCCGCATTCGTGACCGACGGCGACCTGTCGCAGTTCACCGTGTTGGTAATACCTTCGGTTAGTGCCGGTCCGCTCGACCGCGCGCTCGGCGATGTCGGACGTACGCGACTCGTGGAGTGGGTGCGCCAGGGTGGCATACTGGTGACCATCGACGCGGCCAGCGCCTGGCTTGCGCAGGAACGTGTGGGATTGGTGCGCACCCGCGTGATGCGCGACACCCTGCGAGCCGACAGCACCGGCGGTGCGCCACTCTCCTCGAGCCTCCCCGGAGTCATGGCGCGCGCCACCGTCGACACCCTGTCGCCGCTCCTCGCTGGTATTTCCTCGCGCGAGATCCCTGTGTTCGCCAACGGTGATCGCGTGTTCACCGTGCCGCGAGACCTTGCGGCCGGCGAGGCCGTGATGCGCTTTGCGCCCGCCGCGCGCGTTCGACTTTCCGGTTTCTTCTGGCCGGAAATGCCGGCGAGAATCGCTGGCTCGCCCTACCTGTGGACAGAGCGCGCCGGACGCGGACGCGTCATTCTCTTCGCGCAGGATCCGGTGTACCGCGATCAGCTCCGGGGGACGCTTCCGCTCTTCGCCAACGCCATTCTCCTCGGCGGCGCCTTTTAGCCGCCAAGTGTGGCAAGGCACGCGTCCAACTGCGCCGCGGACGTCGGCAGCGTCACGTTGAACGTGTGCGACAATCGTGATGCATCGAGCACCGAATACGCCGGGCGCGCAGCCGGCGTGGGATACTCTGCACTACTGATTGCGTGCACCTGCCGCGCGCGCACCACTCCGAACCGCTCCTCGTGCTGTCGCGCATGCTGCACGATCGCGTCAGCGAAGGCGTGCCACGAGCAGCGGCCACTCCCGGCGAGGTGATATGTACCCGCTTGCGACGGCTGGGGATTGCGGGCAATCACCTGCGCCGTCGCGTCCGCAATGGCGCGGCTCCAGGTGGGCACGCCGACCTGATCACTGACCACCCGAAGCTCGTCGCGCTCCTGCGCCAGTCGCAGCATAGTGCGCAGAAAGTTCTTCCCGCGCGTGCCGTATACCCACGACACCCGGAAGATGAGATGCTGTGCACACGCGGCGCGCACCGCACCGTCGCCGGCAACTTTGGTGCGTCCATATACTCCGAGCGGATTCGGCGCGTCCTCTTCGTCGTAGGGCCGCGTGGCCGTTCCGTCAAACACGTAATCCGTGGAGAAATGCACCATCCACGCGCCGCACGACGCTGCCTCCTCGGCGAGAATGCGCGGCACTGCAGCGTTGAGCCAAGTGGCTGCCGCGACATCAGTTTCGGCGGCATCGACGGCCGTGTACGCAGCCGCGTTCACAACCCAGTTCGGCTTGAGTTCACGCACGACGGCGCGAGTCGTCGGCGCGGCATACCCCAGCGGCGCGAGCGTGTGACGCAGCTCCCATCCCACCTGACCGTTTGCCCCAATCAGCAGAATCTTCATGGAGTGGTGGAAGCGTTCGCGTTCGCGTTTGCGGGCGGCAGCGAGAGCCGCAGCGCCGCCGCGAACCGCGGCGCGTCGGCCGTTTTGAGCCCGCACACTCCGACTCGCAGTCCTTCTCGCATCGGCACCACGAACACACCCTGCGCCTGCAGCCGTTCGCAGACGGCAAAGGGCTCCGGAACCGTAAGGGTCACAAAAAAGCCCCCGTCCCAGGTGGCACCCTCCAACCCTTCGGATTGAAGCGCACGATGGAGTGCCGCCACGCGGGTGGCGAGCACGCCACTCCAGTACGCCTGCTCATCCGCCAACGCGGCTTGTATGACGACATCCCGGCTCACGCGCACCATGACGCTCATAGGCGCGCGCGCGCAGTTCGAGAACGTGCCGCGGCAGCTGATGGCGAGCGCCGCAGCCAACGCGGCCTCGCGCGACCACGGAAACACCAATGCGCCGGCTCGCGCGCCATATAAGGTGAAGGCTTTGCTCAGACTCAGTGCCGCTCCCACCAACACCCGCGCGCCGGGCCCGCTGTCCGGGCCGGTAGTCCGTTCACCAAAAGCCCGATACGCATCCAACGCGTCCCGCACCGCCTGCGGGTCACGCGCGTAGTCGAGGTATGCGAGGTCGAGAATCAGCGTCACGGCACCGTGCGCCGACAGCTCTTTGATGAGCGACAGCAGCGCGAAACGGTTGGGCGCCGAGAGGCTGCGGCCGGTGGGATTGTGGCATGGGTCGTTGAGCCAGAGCACCAGCCGACGCTGCGCCTGCAGAATCGACAGCGCTGCTGTTCGCCATGCCGCCACGTCCAACGCTCCGCCGATGTCAGGATACGGCACCGTGGCCAGCTGCACGCCATTCTCGACGGCGAGCGTAGCGTATGGGCCCCAGAACGGCGCAGCCGTGAGTAACGTCTGCCCCGGCTCGAGCAGGTTGCGTAGGCTCAGCGCCAGCGCCCCGGTGCCCCCGGGAGTGGCGACACCGACACCGTAACCGGAAAGCTCGGGCCAGTGACGCTGGGTAAGCGCCAACAGGTACGCCGGGTCGCCGGTGATCGGTGCGTACGGCGAGATTTCCAACGGTGAGAGCTGTCGGTACTGCTCCATAACCGTACGCAGCACCACCAGCCGACCGTCGTCGTCGAGCAGCGCTCCGACCGTCGCGTTGATCACCGCTTCGCCCGCCGCCGACCGCTTCTGCGCCGCCGCGTTCAGCGTAAAGATCAGATCGGCGCCGTCAAAGTTGCGTCGAGCGGGAATGAGCTGCTCGAGCATACGCATCACGCGAGTCCCGGGTGCGGGTGAAGCCAGGTCGAGGTGGGGGCCGACTGTCACCACTGCTGGCCGAGCGCGATAAGCGTCCGCCACGGCGCTGCCTGGTCGACCGCTCGGGTTGCACCGACGAAGACGCCACCGGAAAAGAACCGCAATCCGGCGGTGACGCTGGCGCGGATGCCATCGGTCGGGCGCGATACGGGAGGCCGCGACGCACGCACGGCCGGTTCGAGCACGCCAAGACGGTCGATCGATTGCCGTGCGGCTTGGGTAGGCGCCTCGGCCCAGCCGCTTTGCACGCCCACAGACAGTCCTGGCGCGAGGGCGGGGAGCACGTATTGGCGAAAGCGGATCGGCCGACGGAAAAACGCACTCGTATACTGGAGCTGCGCCCGCAGCACGGCTGCACGCGAACCGGCGAATTCCTTGTCGGCAAAGCCCGGAAGATTCTGAAAACGTCCGAGCTCGAACAATTGCTGGGGGGGAATGCGCGCCCCGAACACCTCACCGACATCGCCGCGAGCAATGGCAAGGAACGGGCCTATCGGCCGACGCGCCGTAACCCGCAGCTCCGCCCGTTGCCAGTTGAGTGTACCGTCACCGCGCTCATACGCCACGCGGGCACCGACCCCCGGTTCCGCGAACTCCGCACTGAAATCCGGATGCCACTCCAACAGCGCTGCGGTGCGCACGTAACCGCCGGCGTCGATCCCGCGGTTGTCGCGAAACGCCGTGCCACCAAAAGGAGAACGCTCCTGGGTCGCCACGCGAAAGCGGTCGTCGGCTACGCCGACCTCCGCGCGCACCAGCAGCGCGCGATTACGGATGGAACGCGCCGCCGCAAGCGTCGCGCTGTTTCGATCGACGTAATCGTACGGATCGACCGAGCCGAACAATGCAGTGGGCGTGTTCCCCGAGTCGAACGGGACGCGAAAATCATTGGTGTTGTCCAACGAGCGACCGGCGCGCGCTTCGAGGGTGAGCCCCTGGCGAGTGCGCGCCACGCTCGCGCGGCCACGAACGGTACTTTCACCCCACGCCCAACCCGCAGTGACGCGGGCCACCACTCCGGGAGCCACGTCACGAAAGGACAGCTTGCCTCCCACACCGGTAAACACTCCTTCAACACGGTTGTAGTGGAAGGCGTCGCTCGCGCGTAACGTCCCGAAATCAAAGCGCGGCGTACCGGTGGTGCGCCATCGATCCGGACCGATGTCGTTGAAGTCGTCGGCGTGCATGTCCTGCGACAGTCCGCCAAATGCCGCGTTCCACGTGCTAAACCGATCGAGCGAATCACCCGTGGCGTAGGTGAGCGTTCGGCGCGAGCGCGCCCGCAACGAATCCGCCGCTGCCAGCGTGGCCGCATCGAGCGACGTCTCGTTCACGCGCATGTCAGCAAAACGCGAGACGATGCGAATCACGGCGCGCGCCTCGCCCAAGAAAGGGAGCGTCGCCTGCAACTCGATACGCTGCCGCGCCGGCAACCAGAATTCACCGACCCGTTCGGCATTCTCATATTCCACGAAGGCGACGGTCTCGGAAATCGCAGCAACAAGCGGATTGCGTCCGACGTTCGACCGAACATAGTAGCCACGCAAACGCACCAGGACGCCGGTCGACGCATCGAGATCCATCTCGCCATCGAAGAGCACGATCTTTCCCTGCACGTCGCCGCGAGGCTGGACGCGCACGCGAGCAATAGAAATCACCCGTTCCGCCGTACGCAGCGTGACCACCGTATCACCGCCGCTATAGCGATAGTATCGCTCGCGATCGGCCGACAGTGGATGAACGGCTGGCAGTGTGTCTGCGCCGTCGCTCCGCGTGCTGCCCCGCCGTCGCGACGCCGGTGAGTTGCTGCGACGCGTCCGCACCCGCAGTCGGTTCCCGTAAAGCGTCGGATTCAGCCACCCCGTCTCGAAAAGCGACAGCATCGATAACGTCGCGTTAGTCTGCTGTGCGCGATACCCGACGATGTGCTGGTCGTAAAACCCCGCGCGGTTCCAGGTGAGGGTGCTGGCGACTTGCTCCACCAACACTACCCCTTCCATCCCTTCTTCACGGCGCGCGAGAACCGAAATTTCCGATTCCACGCGCGCGGAATAACCGATCAGGTTCGGCGGCAGCGCGTTCTTCCGACTTGCGCTGGCGAGCAACGCCGAAAGCGCACCGCGCGCCGGCACCGGAGGCACGGTATCCCGCACCGCCTCTTGGCCGTGCGCCGACAAGGCCGGCGCGGCCAGCGCCGGAGCCACTAAGGCGCACAGTACAGCGATTCGTTGAATAATCATGCGTGCCGCTACACCGCAGTCCCGATCTTGAGCCCTTGCAGGCGCTCCGCAGCCGCAGTCCAGTCGTGCACCGCGTCATCCAACGAGTCCCGCGCATCGTCGAGCGACGTGCCAAGCGCCGCCGCCTTCTGGACGCCAGCCGGCGTGTCATACAGCGACTGGTCGTCCAGTCGGGTCGTGAGCTCGGACACCCGCCCTTCCAGCACCGACACCCGCAGCTCCGCGTCCGACAGCGACTTCTCCGCCGCGCGCAGCATCTTCTTCGCATCTCCGGTTGCCGGCGGCGCACCCGACTTCTTTGCCTGATGCACTTGGTCGCGGTCGGCCTTGCGGTCCTTCTCACGCTGCGTCTCGCGGTGCCTGGCGTTCTTCTCCGCCTCGCGGGCCGACGCCTCGCGCGCATCCTTCTCGCTTCTGGCCTTGTTCGTCGCCCGCAAAGCTTCCCACTCCACAAAACTTCCCGGGAAGATCCGGAGCTGCTGATCGCGCACTTCCCACACCTGCGTAGCCAGACCGCGCAGCACCGCGCGATCGTGACTGACGATCAACACGCTCCCCTCGTACTCCTCGATGGCATCTTCCATCGCCTCGATGCTTTCGACGTCGAGATGATTGGTGGGTTCGTCAAGAATGAGCAGGTTGTTCGTACTGAGCGTCAGCAACGCCAGCGCCACACGCGCACGCTCACCGCCCGACAGTGTCCCGACGGTGCGCTGCACCTCGTCGCCGCTAAAGCCGAAGCGGCCGAGGTGACCCTGCACCTGTCGACGTTCCCAGAGCGGACGCTCGGTTGCAATCGATTCGTAGATGGTGGTGTCGAGCGGCAGATGCGCGAGATCCTGGCGATAGTAGGCCACCGTGGTGCTCGGCCCCATCTTCACGCGCCCCGCATGCGCCGGATGCTCCTCCACGAGCGTCTTGATGAGCGTGCTCTTTCCTGCGCCATTCGGTCCGACCAGCGCCACCACTTCCCCGCGCTCCAGCACGACGTTCGCGTCCTTCACGAGCACGCGTGTCCCGTCGGGCGTCTCCACCGCCACGGTCACGTGCTCCGCTTCGATCACCCGATCTCCACTCCGGTTGCCCGCATTCAGGCGTAGCGCCATCACGGAATCGGAGCCGATCGGCGCCGACAGACGCGGCATGCGCGCGAGCAGCTTGCGACGCCCCTTGGCTTGCTTGGTGTTCTGGCCGGCGAGGTTGCGCGCGATGTAGTCGGATTCCGAGGCGATCTTCGACTGCTGCTTGTCGAACTGGCGTTGCTGCGTGAGCCGCCGCTCTTCACGTTGCTGGATGAACGAGTCGTAGCTGCCGGCATAGCCGAACGCGGTACCGCCCTCGAAATGCAGCACGTGATCGGCCATTGCCGCCAGAAAGGCGCGATCGTGGCTGATGCAGATCACGGTGCGATCGGAGTCCTTCAGATACTGCTCCAGCCACGCGGTGGTCTCGAGATCCAGATGGTTGGTCGGCTCGTCGAGCAGCAGGATCTCCGCCGGCGTCGCAAGCTGCCTCGCGAGCGCTACACGTCCACGTTCGCCGCCGCTGAGTGTGCCGATGCTCGTCGCCCGGGCCGCCTCAGGATCGAAGCCCACGCCCATGAGCACCGCATCGACCTTCGCGGCCATCTGATAGCCCCCCTCGCGTTCAAAGCGTTCGAGGTCGCGGCCATACTTTTCCATCGCCTCCTCGCCGTGATCATGCTCGAGGTCGGCGGCCTGCTTCGCCAGCGACTGCTCCAGCACGCGCAGATCTCCGAATGCGTCGGCAACGATCTCCCACAACGTCATCCCATCGGGAAAGCGACGATGCTGATCCATGAGCGCCACGCGCAGCCCCGGCATCCGCGCGATGCTTCCGCGCGACGGCTGCAGCTCACCGGTAATCAGGCGAACCAGCGTCGTCTTGCCCGTGCCGTTGCGCCCCACGACCGCCCAGCGATCGCCGTCGGCCACCGTGAACGTGATGTCGCGGAAAATCTCGGAGGCGCCGAAGTCCACGCCTGCGTTGCCCACCGCCAACAACGTCATGCCGACACCTGCTCGTGATTGAGGCCCACAGTACCCACGTCCCGACCGATATGGTGAGACTGCCAGTCGGCGCAGAGCGCGCTGGCAGTCGAACGAAGCAATTCCCGCTGTGCCGCTGGCAGGCGACGTACACGCCAGGCAAGTCGGTGCCCCTGCATGGCGTCCACCCACGCGATGGCAGCGTCAGCCAGCCGAGGCGACGCCGCCACCAGCACCACCGGTAGCAGCACGATCCAGATGGGAGAGTAATCGGCCAAGGCCAGAAACGCCGCTGTCACGATTCCCACAATGACGTACCAGAGCAAGATCAGCTGGATCCCCGGCACAAACGCCCGGGCCACAAGGTCCGCTCGGGTCTTCGACAGCCGAAGCGCCAGTCTCCAGACGACAGTGAAGACGGGGAGGTGAATGACCCAGCCCGCAAAGGCCGGCAGGGCGAGCACCGCCGTGCGCATCGGCGAGAGCGGCATCGTGTTGGCCGGCATGCCCAGCGCAGCCAGCAGGCGGGCGTGGTCGCGCGCCGAGGCGCCGATCCCTCCTGCTGCATGCACCGCCTGCGCCAGTACGTGCGATGCCCCCTGCACCCGATGCGTGTACGCCGTCGGCGCATCCGAGGCATGGTCGGTCGCGACCGCTTGCGCCGGATGGACCAAAGCGGCGCAGCGGGCGAGCAGCGGCTCGTCGTTGGTGGCGATCAGCGCGGCCACGGCGGCGATCAGCTCGTCGCGCACGTCGGCGGCGTCCCAGTTTGGAGCGTTGCGCGTCACTTCCAGCAGCGCCAGCCGCAGACGATGGCTGAGCGCGGCGGGCCCGGCGTCTTCTCCAGCCGCGCGCTGCGCGGCGCGCCACGCGACGAGCGAAATGGGTGCACCCACCACAACCAGCACGTCGGAGCGCGGCCGCCTGGCCGCCTCGTACTGAATGCCGAAAGGTACGACAACTATGTCACCAACCGATACATCATCGAGACTGTCAAGCGCCATTTGCGATACACCAGCTCGCAATGGTCCGATGTTGACGACGTCGCTCACACCCCCCTGTGGGAACACACCTACCACGCCACCCTCTGCCATCGCTTGGGTCACCAGCCCCGCTGCGGCTCGGTTCACGGTGAGCATATCCACCCCCGTTGCCCGTAGCTTGCGGGCATCGCGTACCCGCGCCACCGTGATCACCTCCATGGCCTCGTAGGTCTTGCGGGCAAACCAGTTCGACACCACCGAGATCGTCGCCAGGTAGCGCACATGGCGCGGTGACGTCCGGAGACCGAACAACACGTCGGGGAGATCGTTGGGGTGATTGCCCACGAGCAGCACCGCCCCGCTGACCGGTATATGCGCACCACCAAGGACCATCACCTCGCGGTAGAACCAGCCGATGCATCGCCGCCCGATCCAATGGATGAACCGTCGCGACCAGGAGGGTACCTTCATGACCGCACCGGGCTAAACGCCCTCGCCCCGATATACGCACCCGGAGGTGCACGTCTCCCGCACGCCAATCTCGCTCAGCATCGACAGGTGCGGCGCGATCCGTGCCCACAGCCAGCGCGCCAGCACTTCGCTCGTGGGGTTCTCAAGGCCGGGTACCTCGTTGAGGTAGTAATGATCCAGTTCGTCGATGATCGGCTTTACCACCGCTTTCAGCTCGGCGAAGTCCATCACCCATCCCTCCGGTTCCGCGAGCGGGCCGCGCAGGTGCACGCTGACGTGGAACGAATGCCCGTGCAGCCGCGCGCACTTGTGCCCCTCGGGCACATGTGGCAGCCGGTGCGCCGCTTCGAAGGTGAACTGCTTGTAGATTTCCATCACATAACTGTAGCGAAATTTTCCGTGACCACGCATGTGACACCGTGTTTTGCGCGGTTGGCCTGCCTCGAGGTTGGTTGTGAACAAGTCGTTCCGCGCCCTGCTGATCGCGGCGGCGATCGTTATCGTGATCGCCGGGATGCGGGCCGCAGCACCAGTGCTCGCGCCCCTCGCCCTCGCCTTCTTCATCGCGATCGTCAGCCTTCCCGCGTTACAATGGATGCGGAGGCGGGGGGCTCCCGCCCCGCTGGCGATCTTTGCCACGGTACTCCTCGACGCCGCGGTGCTCGCGGCGGTGGCCACCGTGATCGTCGAGGCGATCGGCGAGCTGCGTATCGTGGCCCCCTCGTACTTCACGCGACTACAGGAGCTCGAAACGCTGGCAGCCGCTCGCTTCGAGTCGTGGGGCTACGAAGTGGCCGACTCACCGCTGCGTGAACTCGCCAACCCGGAGCGACTGTTCGTCTTCGTCGCGAATCTGGCGCGACGCCTCACCGGCATTTTTGCCGTCGCCTTCCTGATCGTGCTGTACATCGTGTTCACGCTGGTCGAGTCCGTCGGCCTGTCCGACAAACTCACCAAGGCGTTCGGCAACCGCCGCAGCGATTACCTGCACCTCGGACGCGTGCTGAGCGACGTGCAACACTATCTCGGTCTCAAGACCCTGGTCAGCCTGTGCACGGGTGGACTCATCGGCGCCGGCGCGGCCGTGATTGGTGTCGACTTCGCGCTCTTTTGGGGTTTCCTGGCATTCGTGCTGAACTACATCCCCACCTTCGGCTCGATCATCGCCGCCGTTCCCGCCGTCTCGGTCGCCCTGCTCCAGCTCGGCGTCGGCCCTGCCTCTGCGCTCGGCGTGGTGTTCATCGTGGTCAATCTCGTTCTTGGCAGCATTCTCGATCCCATCATCGTCGGACGTCGCCTCGGACTCTCAACGCTCGTCGCCCTCTTCTCGCTGATCTTCTGGGGATGGATGTGGGGGCCGATCGGGCTGTTTCTCGCGGTGCCCATCACAGCATCTGCCAAGATCATCATGGAGAACAGTGCGAACCTGAAATGGATAGCGATTCTGCTCGGGCCCGTGCCGGACGAGCGCCCCACGAACCCCCGTGAGGCGGAGGAGCGACTGCCGGTTTAGCGAATGGCGCTGGCGCGTGTCTCGAGCAACGCCGCTTCTCCAGCACGTCCCGCGCGCTTGAGCATCACGGCATAATCGCGGAGGGTTTCACCGACGTCGGTGTGCTGGGTGCCCAACGCTTTTTCGCGCAGCCGCAATGCGCGCTTATACAGCTGCTCCGACTCCGCATACCGACCCTCGTCGCAACGCAGTCCGGCCAGTCCATTGAGCGTAATGGCGATGCTGGGATTTTCCGCCGCCAACACGCGCTCCTTCACGATCAGCGCCTGGCGAAATAGCGAATCCGCCTCGCGATACTGCCTCAGCTTCCAGTGCACCTCGGCCATATTGTTGATCACACTGGCCGTGCTCGGGTGCTGCGGACCCAACGCCTCTTCAAGAATCGGACGGGCGCGACGGTAATACGGCAGGGCGTCGGCGAAACGGCCGGTCATCCAATACAAACCGCCCAGGTTGTTCAGCGTGCTCCCCACGTCGGGGTGATCGCTGCCAAGGGTGCGCTCCTGCAGCGCCAGCGTGGCCTTCCACACGGACTCCGCTTCAACATACCGCTTCTGCGACAAATACACGGCCGCCAGTCCACGCATATCGCGCGCGATCCGCGTGTCGTCGGGTCGGCGCACCTTGGCGTCGAGGACAAGCACCCGCCGGTAAAGAGACTCCGCCTCGGCGGCGCGTCCCTGTCGCCATCGCAGTGCCGCAATCGAGCTGAGCGTGGTGGCAACGTCCACCTGCTCGGGACCGAACGCGGCCTGCCGAATGGACAACGCCCGCTGGAAATACCGGTCGGCTTCGTCGTGTTCGCCGCGCGAGCTCGCCAGTGTGCCCAGCGCCTCCAACGTTTCCCCTACCAGCGGATCATCGGGGCCGACTTCGCGCTCCCGGACCTGCAGTACCTCGTTCAGGAGCGTTCGCGCCGGCTCGAACTGGCCGAGTGCCAGATGGACCGTGCCCATGGTTTGCATGATGCGCGTTTGCAGCTCCGGCTGGCCCGCCAGCTCCGTGGATACGCGGCGCGTACCGCGTTCGAGAATCTCACGCGCCGTCAGGGTGTTGCCACGTGCCTCGCCCGGGTCTGATACGCGAAACAGATCCACCAGAAAGCTGGTCACCTCGCGTGCGGCGAGCGCCTCCTGCGCGGCACGCTGCTCGGCCTTCGTGGCGCGCACGAGTCCCACCGTGGCGACGATCGCGCTTGTGACCACGGTGACCGCGATGGCCGTAGAGGCGAGGACACCGAACCGATGCCGCTTCACGAACTTCCCGACGCGATAGCGGGTGCTGGGCGGTCGCGCCATGATCGGCTCGTCCGCGAGATGCCGGCGGATGTCCGCAGCGAACGCGTTGGCGGTTTCGTAACGATGCGTGCGGTCGGGGTGCATCGCCTTCATCACGATCCAGTCCAGGTCACCGCGAAGGTCGCGGCGCAGATGCCGGACATTCGTGCCACGCAGCTGCGCGATCAATTCGCGCTCACGTTCGAGCGTTACCATCCCGAGACTCGGGGACGGCGGATTCGCGTTACCGGAGACCAGGTGCGCCAGAAACGCGTACAGTCCCACTGCCGACGGATCGAGCGGCAGA
Source organism: Gemmatimonadales bacterium (assembly GCA_038250435.1). Lineage (GTDB taxonomy): Bacteria > Gemmatimonadota > Gemmatimonadetes > Gemmatimonadales > Gemmatimonadaceae > Gemmatimonas. The sequence goes on from JBBSCJ010000002.1 coordinate 141,727, forward strand.
TGTCCGACGAGCAGCTCGTACAGCAACACACCCATCGAATAGAGGTCGGCGCGGGTATCCACGTCGATCCCGGCGGGATCCGCCTGCTCCGGACTCATGTATGCGACGGTCCCGATCGCCATCCCGGACATCGTGAACATCGTGAGATCGGGAGATAACGGCCCGAGCGCCTTCGCGATGCCGAAGTCGATCACCTTTGGTTGCGCGTGCCCGTCCTCATCCGTCACCAGCACATTTGATGGCTTGATGTCGCGATGAATCACGCCTTTCTGGTGCGCGTGCTGCACCGCTTCGCAGGTGGCGATAAATAACCGGAGCCGCTCACGAAGCGTAAGCCGACGACTATCACAATACGTGGTGATCGGTAGCCCGTGCACCAGCTCCATCGCGAAATACGGCTGCCCGGTTTCGGTCGAGCCGGCGTGCAACACTTTGGCGATGCCGGGATGATTCATCACTGCGAGGGCGCGTCGCTCCGCGTCGAAGCGCGCGAGTACTTCGCGCGTGTCGAGTCCCTCACGAACCAGCTTGAGAGCGACACGCCGACGAACCGGCGCTGTCTCTTCTGCTTCATAGACCACGCCCATACCGCCCTCACCCAGCAGCTGGATGATGTGGTACGGTCCTACGCGCTGCGGGTGGCAGGTAGGTGGCGTTGTCGACACGGGATGTCCGATCGCTTAATCGACGATGATGTCGGGGTCGATGACAATCGTGTCGCGCGTATTCCCCGAGCGACAGATCAGTCCGATGTCATAGCGGTAGCGCCCGCGCGCGTTGCCCTTCATGCGCCGTCCCTGTCCCGGACTGCTTTTGCGTCCGACATACGGCGGCGGTGCGTCGAACAGCCATGCTGCCGGATCCTTGGGCATGATCATCATGCTATCGGTATTGGCGCCGCTGTTCAGCACCCAGTTCACCTCGTCCCCCTGGCGTACAGCGGCGTTCCACGGACTTATGCTGACGCGGGTACTGCGCGGACCCGCGCAACGGGCATCCACAGTAATCGATACGACCGCACGTATCGATCCGGCATGGGCGGAGCGCGAAGACGAACGCGCCGCCAGCAGCGGTAACGACACCAGCGACGCCAGCAGCAGAATTCGAGCGCGCACACATTCTCCGAATGAGGATACCGTTAGCTTCGCCTCCGGATCTCGGCACCGCAAGAGGATCGCCGAACGTTACCGATAGCCCGCTGCCTGTAACTCGAACAGCTCAGCATACCGACCGCCTTGTGCCTGCAGCTCTTCGTGCGTGCCCATTGCCTCGACGGCGCCGTCCACCAATACCAGAATGCGGTCCGCCATGCGTACGCTGGAGAACCGATGCGAAATCAGCATGCTCGTCTTGCCATGGCCGAGCTCGTTGAAGCGTCGAAACAGCTCGAACTCGGCGCGCGCATCCAAGGCGGCGGTGGGCTCGTCCAGAATGAGGAGCTGGGCGTCGCGCATGTAGGCGCGCGCGATGGCGAGTTTCTGCCATTCTCCACCCGACAGCTCGATGCCGGTACGAAAGCGCTTGCCGATGAGCTGATCGAATTTGCCGGGCAGCTTCTCGATCACGTCGTCCGCCAAGCTGCGACGGGCCGCCTCGGCGATGCGCGCGGCGTCGCCCCGCGCCTCGATGCGACCCACCGCGATGTTCTCCCCGGCCGTGAGGCTATAGCGCACGAAATCCTGAAAGATCACCCCGATGTTCGCGCGCACATCGTGCAGATCGTAGTCACGCAGATCCCGACCGTCCAGCAGAATACGCCCTTCGGTTGGATCGTACAGCCGCGCCGCAAGTTTGACGAGCGTCGTCTTCCCCGCACCGTTCTCCCCGACCAGCGCCAAAGTCTCTCCCGCGCGCAGCTCGAAGCTCAGCTGACGAACCGCCCAGCTGTCGGTGCCCGGATAGCGGAATCCGACTCCCTCGAACACCATCCCCGAGGCGATGGGTCGCGGAAAGGGTCGCGCGTCCGGAGGCGAGTGTATCCGCGACTGAATCGCGAAAAACGAAAACAGGTCGTCGAGATACAACGCCTGGCTGGCCGTGTACGAAAAGCCGACCAGCAGTGCCTCCAACTGCGTACTCAGACGACGGAACGATCCGGCCAGAAAGGTGAGGTCGCCGATCGTGAACCGGCCGGTGAGCGTGCGATAGGCGATGAACGCGTACGCGCTGTAGTACCCGACCGTGCCGATCGCGGTAAGCGCCGCCATCCAGCCAGCGCGCTTGGTGGCGAGCGTCCGATTCACCCGATAAAAGTCCAGCGACAGCGCGCGGAATCGCTCAACAAGGAACGCGTTCAGGCCAAAACTCTTCACTTCCTTCGCCGTATCGACGCTCGTACCGGTCTGCCGCAGGTACTCCAGCTGTCGGCGCTCCTGTGCACGTGACCACTGCAGCCGATAGTCGCGGGCGTTGAAGTGTGCCTCGCCCAGGAAGGCCGGCACTAGCGCCACGAATAGCAGCAAGATCAGCCCTGGCGCATAAAAGGCCAGCCCAGCGCCGAAGCTTGCAATGGTGATCAGGTTCTGGACCTGCCCGAACACCTGCCCCATCACCCCAAGCCCGGCCGATGCCTGCGAGCGTGCGCGCTCGAGACGATCCTGGAGATCGCTGTCCTCGAACTGTTCGAGATCGAGCGACGCGGCATGCTCCATCAGCCGCGCACTGGTCGCAATCGAAAAGCGCGCGCCGAGCATCATGTCGAAGAGCGCTCCGGCGCGACCGAGCAAGTCGGCCGCCAGCGCCAGTGCGAACTCCGCCGTCAGCAACCACACCGCGCGATCGAGATGACCGCCGGCATACCAGTCGGCGAGCGACGTCGGCGCATTGGCCAGAGATGTCCGGGCGATGACTTCGTCGATGATCAGCTTCCCGATGTACAGCGAGAGCACGGGAAGCAGCGCGCGCACGAAGCGCATGCCGATACTCGCGCATGTCAGGAGCCGGTCGGTGCGCCAGACGAGTCCGAACAGCGGGGCGACGTGCCGGAGCGCGCCAAGCCGGTCCCGCATCGTGGAGCTGGGGGGCGGGGGGCCTCCGCGACGTGCCATCAGTCGAGCAGAGGTCGGTTCAGCTCGGTGCGATACGCTGTGCCGTCAGGCCCTGACTCCGGGCCCACGAGGTAACGCTCCCAGATATCCCCTCTCCCGGCATCACCATGCTCCGTTATCCACGCCCCGAACTCGCTCCACGCCGCCCCTAGCCCTTCATACGGACCCAGATAGACTGCCCGCGCCACCTTCGCAGAGGGAAGACTTCCTGCTAGCACGCGACCCGATGGCGTGACCGGAGACGACACGGGCACCCCGATCTCGAAATCAAAAAGCTCCGGGTCGAGACGTCGATGGTACGAATACCATGGACCCGTCGGCCCGACGCCCAGCGCCGTGACGACGGCCATCAACTCGGCAATACCCGGACCCATGACGTTCCGGATCTCACTGCGAGGAATCGTGAAGGCGATCACGGCAGTCTCCTGCCGGTCGCTGTGGGTCACGTGCGGATGGTCCAGCATCCAGTCGGCTCCGGGTCGGCGGGCGGGTACGCGCAGTGTACGTCACGACAGCGCCACACACCACCGTGTCGCGGCGACTACACCGGGTGCTGACCACCTCCCACGTCGATTCCTCTTTCGACAACGTCCGCCTGGCGAGCGGAGGGCTCATCAACACGCTTGAGACGGCGTAGCGGATGACAGGAGCAGCAAAGGACCGGGCGGCGCGCAGCTCACGGCGCCGAGCGCCGGCGGCGAGTGCCGCTCGCCGATGGTCGATCCACGCTCTGGAACGCGTTTGACGCTCGAGACGAGCCGAACGGGAGCTGGAGCGGCCATTGGCGATGACGCGGTACCGGGTACACGGCTGCACGACTGATTCGTAACCGCTTCGCGCTGTTACCTGCCGGCTTTCGGCTTTTCCCCGCAGCCCCTGCGCCTCTCTGTGCTCGGAGTGGTCAGTTCCGGCGATCCGCTGAACCGGAGCGCGGCGAGCGACCTCAGGGTGAAGCGGCGGCGCGTGCGGCCTGCACGCGCTTGCGGAAGCGCTCCGCGATCAGGCGACCCATCTCGCTGTGCGTCGCCACCCATTCTGCGTTGCGGAAGCCCATCGGGTTTACCTGGGCGCGATACTCCACCAGCCAGGGTTCGATGCGCGAGAAGAGCAATAGGCCTTCGCCGTTGCTCTCAAGCATGAAGTCCGCGTGCATGACCCCGTGGCGTGCCATGGCGTACGTCATCTCCCAGTAGCTCGAACACTGCCGGAACGCATCGTTGAGTGGGTGCTCCGCCTTGGTCACCGCCAGCACCTCTTCGAAGCTCGTGGGCAGGAACGTGGTGACCAGCGCACGGCGTGACTCGCGCATGACGTCATCGCGGCGAAGTTCGTACAAACGCAACACGAGCTCGGCGTCGTGATGATCGGGAAATTCCTTCGACATGGTGCTCCGGCTTTCAGGATTGAGGGTAACGACGGTTCAACTCAGCAACAGCTCCAGCTCTTCGCGCCCCAGCGACGACAACACCGAGGCATCGGCGCGAATGATGGCATCGGCCAGGTCGCGCTTCTGCTCCTGCAGAGCGAGCACCTTTTCTTCAACGGTGTCACGGGCGATGAGCCGTGCGGCGAACACCCGTCGTGTTTGCCCGATACGGTGCGCGCGATCGATGGCCTGCGCTTCCACGGCAGGGTTCCACCACGGATCGAGCAGGTAGACATAATCGGCCGCCGTAAGATTGAGCCCCACTCCACCGGCCTTGAGCGAGATCAGGAACACCGGGCATGCCGGATCTTCCTGAAAGCGTGTCACCACGCGCTGCCGGTCGGTGGTGTCGCCGTCGAGGTACGCGTACGCGATGCCGTCGCGATCGAAACGATCGCGCACGATGCCGAGCAGCGTCGTGAATTGCGAGAACACCAGCACCTTGTGTCCTTCCGCCACCGCATCACTCACGCGCGACACGAGCAGCTCCACCTTGCTGCTGGGCTCATCGCGGCGGCTCGGATCGATCAACCCCGGATGACAGGCGGCCTGACGCAGACGCAGCAACGCTTCGAGCACATGCATGCGATGTGCACCGATCGCGCCGGGACCGATCTGCCTGAACAATGACGTCCGATAGTGATCGCGCAATTCGTCGTAGCGCGCGCGCTCCTTGGTCGACAGCTCCACCAGCAACGTCTGCTCGAGACGCTCGGGCAGTTCCGGGGCCACCTGCGCCTTGGTGCGACGCAGGATGTACGGGCGTACGGCGCGGGCAAGCAGTGCACGGGAAGCTTCGCGCGTATCACTCGTTTCGCCCGCGCCCACCATGGTGGCATCCACCCGCTCGGTCTCCCCGTCTGCGGGGACGGCCTCGTTGCCGCGTGCATCCGTCGGCGCCGCGCTCGTCTCTGCGGATTCCGTTTCGTGTGCCGCCGCGTCGGGCTCATCCCCGTCGCTGGCATCGGCATCGGGGAGATCGGGCACCATCGGATCGCGACGCTCGAGTTGCTCGAGATGTGCGGCGAAGACCGACGCCTTGCCGAGCAGTCCGGGATTGAGGAAGTCGAGCAGACTCCACAGCTCGCGGATACTGTTTTCGATGGGTGTGCCGCTCATCGCGATGCGATGTTTCGTACGAACCAGGCGTGCCGCCTTTGCCGATGCCGTCGCGGAGTTCTTGATCGCCTGTGCCTCGTCGAGCACGAGATAATCGAACTCCATCTCGCGCATCACCGGCGCATCGCGACGTAGCGTGCCGTACGTGGTGATCACGACGTCGTACTCACGAAAGTGCGACGTGTCGCGCTCACGCGCCGGCCCCTGATGCACCAGCAGCCGCAGCGTCGGCGCAAACCGCTCGGCTTCCTGCACCCAGTTGAACACGAGCGAACGCGGCACTACCACGAGCGACGGCCCGGCGCCTTCGGTCTGACGGGCCGCGAGCAACGCCAGTACCTGCACCGTCTTGCCAAGACCCATGTCGTCGGCCAGGCAGCCGCCGAAGCCGAAGCTGCGCAGGAAATGCAGCCACCCCAACCCCTCGCGCTGGTAGTCGCGCAGCGTGCCGGTGAAGCTCGCAGGCGGATCAGCCTCGTGCACACCCTGAAACGTGGTGAGCTGCTCGCGCGCGTGCGCGAACGCCGCATCGATGTCCGGCTCCGGCAGCGCGCTCAGAAGTACGTCGAGTACGCCCAGCTGGTTGGCAGCAAAGCGCAGCCGCCCCTCGACTACCGCGCCAGTAGCGGCCAGCAGCCCGGTGCGATCGATCCAGTCGTCGTGCAAGACACCGAGCGAGTCGTCATTGAGGCGAATGGTGCGCTCGCCGCGGCGCAGGGCCGCCAGCAGCTCCGGCAGCCGCACGGTGTTACCCCCGAATTCCACCGAGGCGTCCACGTCGAACCAGTCGATGCCGGTGCGCACCTGCAGCGCGAGCGGACCGGCGGTGCGCAGCGTGCGTCCCTCGAATTCCACCTGCCATCCTTCGCGCACCAGCTCCACCGCTGCACCGACGCCACGGCTCTCCGCGATGCGCAGCACCGAACGCCGACCGGGTTCGTCGCTGCGGCGAAACCCCACCTGCTCCAGCCGATGCGTGTACGCCGACTCGGCCACGCGATGCCGGCGCACGATCCGTCCTGTCTCTTCGTGCACGATGCCGGCGGCATTCAAGTCGGCGTGAATGCGCATGCCATCGTATTCGAATGCCACCGCTGCCTCGAACTCCGGCGGCGTCCATGCGCTTGCCGTGGTTTTGCGCAGCGACAGCCGCGGCACCGGCTGCTGTTCAACGGTGTCCACCGCGAGTTCGGGAGGAAGCTCCATCGGCGGGAGCTGCGGCAGCGCGTACAACTCGCGGAGCAGGTCCATCGCCTCGGCATGCGGAATCCCCTGCAGCGTCCCGATGGCTAGTGCGCTGGTGAGTGCATGCGCGCCATGATCACGCACCCGCTGCACGCGGCCGTTCGCAATCAGGACGCCGTCGCCGGTGCGCAGATCCACCCCGTGCAGCTCGAGCCGCTCGTCTCCGCGCTCGAGCCACCCTTCCAGCCCATAGCTGTCGCTGTCTCCTTCACGTCGAATCGCCAACCGCAGCGCCCAGGGATCATCGCCCTCCCACTCGAGAGGCAACTCGTCGCGGCTTTCCGCATGCCGGCGAACGCGGCAACGCCCGGTCTCGCACATCCGACGCAGCGTGATGTCGATCGCGTCGGCGGACACCACGAACCTCGAGGCGGGTCGGGCCGCCAGATCCTCGTCAAACTCTGTCGTGGAGCCGAGCAACAGCTGCGCGATTTCCCGATCCAGCGGGTCCGGCGCGGCAAGCCACTGCGCGCGTGTCAGACGGAACGTTCGCGTGGCTCCCCAGACGCCGGCCTTTTTTTGCGGTACCTGCAGCCCCACGTCGATCACCAACCCGTGATCGCGTTGCGCGCTGCGCGCTGCATCGACGGTGTACACGATGCGCTTGCCCGCCGGAAAGGTGTGCGCATCGCGACGCAGTTCGGCATCGGGCGACATAAGCCGCCGTACGGCGCGCAGCTGCTGCACCCAAGGACGCGGATCGTGCGCCGGGGTCGCCGGCATCGCGAGGCCGTGCGCATCGCGGGGTACCGCATTCGCCATCGCCTGCTGCATGGTGCGCGTCGCTTCGTCCTGCGCGCGCTGGGACGCCACGCGCTCTTCGGCTTCACGCGCCACTCGCGCCTTCTCGGCCGCTTCGCGTGCCTCGCGCAGTGAGCGACCCTCCGCCAGAAACTGTTCATCCGGGACCGACGGCAACGTTCCGGCGCGGTCACAGAACTGCAATACGCCCCAGAGATGTTCGCACGAGCCGTGGTCACGTGAGTATCCACAGCTGCACTGCAGGTCCAGCGCGCCCCCGGCCACGACGCGCACCTGCACGAACGCCTTTACCCGGTCGGCAACTTCGGCTTCCACCAGGCTGGACGTGCTGGTAACGACCTGCACCCGGCTCTTGCGCACGAAGTCATCACCACGCGTGCGAAGCAGTGGAGTGAATCGGCTGACGATTTTGGGGGTAAGCTGCGTGCGGCGGACATGCTGAGGCATCCCCGTAAGTTAATCGTTGGCGGATGCCGAACGTGGAGATTCCACACGTAATTCCGGCATCGGCCCTACCCCACTCACTCTTTTTCCGACGCCCCCATGTCCATCCTCCGGCTCGCGCTCGCCGCCGCCCTCGCCCTCCCCGTTTCGCCACTCATCGCCTCCGCACAGCTGACGGATAGCAAGGCACTCACCGCTGCTGCCGTCAAGAATGCGCTGGGCGCCGCTGAAGCCACCGCGCGCCAGAACCGCTGGAACGTCTCCATCGCGGTCGTCGATTTGGGCGGTGATCTGCTGGGCTTTGTTCGCCTCGACAACGCCAGCGCCGGCACGGCGCAGATCGCGATCGGAAAAGCCCGCACGTCGGCGCGTTTCGGTCGCCCCACCAAAGTCTACGCGGATCGCATTTTGTCAGACACACTCACCTTTCTGTCGGTGGACGGCCTGATCACGCTACAGGGTGGTCTGCCTATCCTCGTGAACGGACGGGTGATCGGCGCCATCGGTGTGAGCGGCGTGACCAGCGCACAGGACGAACAGGTCGCAGCGGCGGGCGTGGCCGCGATTACGCCTTAGCCACCCTACCCGCGTTTACGCGTCGCCACGGTCCATCTCAGCCGCCGGAGCCGACCCCTCGAAGGTTCCGCCGGGGAGCACGTCACCCGGCTTGATTGTGCGTTCGGTAAGGCGAATGACCCCTGATACGAAATTCTGCGCAACGCTCGGTTCTGCATCGCGAAGCCGATAGCCAGCACAAAAACGCACCGGCGGTGAAAAAACCGGCGTCCGGCTCAATGTGAAGAGCAGCGTGTTGAAGAGGCGCTCCTCGGTGTGCATCGTGAAAGGGCTACCGGTTTTCCCCGTGACCGCGAAAACCCAATCGTTCATTGACGGCGCGCCGCTCGTCCAGCGTCATCGATGCCCACCGTGCGATCTCAGCGAGCGACCGGCCGCACCCGAAACACCGAGCGTGCTCGTCGAGCTGACACAGCTTGATACAGGGCGAGGCGGCGGGGAATTCGCCGGCAGCGGGCAACGAGGACATGCTGGTAATGTAGACGGAGGCCACCGCGCTGCCAGCGCGGCAGGTACCCTATATTTTGACGTTCTGCAAGTCTTGCAGCGCCTTCTTGAGCAGGTCCGTCTTCGCGGAATCGCAGCTACGATTCGCTTCGACATCGCTCACCAGCTTTGACAATACCGCGTCACGCGCCGCACCGGTCGCACGCTCGGCGACGGAGATCGACGAGCGAATCGCCCCGATGCGCGCCGCATTTACGCAGCCCTTCCGCTCCAGCTGGTCGGTAAACGCTTTCGCCAGTGCGAAGCTGGGCGGCCACACGATCTTTGGCTGCCCTTGTGCGTTCAGGTAGTCCCACTTCACCGTATTCGCCGCATCGATCTCATTCTGCGAGATGTACTGGCTGGGCACGAGTTCGGCGATATCGAGACCACGGGCGATCTCCGAGGTCACGATGCTGCCGTTGTACCAATACACCGACCATGCACCGCCCAACACCATCCGCGTGGAGTCCAGCGGGCCTCGGTCGAAGCTGGCGATCTCCGTCGGATTCGACGCATCCGTCCAGTCGAACACCGAGATGCCACCCTGATACCACGCCTGCACCATCACGTCGCGCCCCGGAATCGGAATCAGCGAGCCGTTATGCGCCACACAATTCTCATTGGCAGTCTGGAACGTCGGAATCTTGTAGTAGCTCTTGAACACCAGCTTCCTGTTCACGACTTCAAAGATGGCGTTGGCACCCCACTCCGGCTTGTCGCCAGCGCGACACTTGGGTAGGCCACCGCCGCCCCATTCGTCAGAGAAGAGAATTTTCGATCCATCGTTATTGAACGTTGCCGAGTGCCAGTAGGTGAAGTTCGAGTCGGCTACGGCATCCAGACGCACCGGCGCGATGGGGTTGCTGATGTCGAGCAGCAAGCCATGTCCTTCACAGGCGCCACCGGCCAAGCCCAGCGCCGGGTACACCGTGATGTCGTGGCACTGCGACGATTCGATGCCACCGCGTGCAGGAGCCGCCGCACCGGCGAACAACCGATTCATCACGCCCTGCGCCGCCGCCCGCACGGCCGCCGAGTCGGCGCCATCCACGGTCGTACCGCCGCGCGCCTTCATGACGCTGTCCAGCAGTGTCGCTACCGTGCGGGGAGGAAGCTGCTGCTCTCGTCCGGACTGCGGATTGAGGGCAATGAAGGCCCCCCGTGCGCGCGCGGTCGCGAGCCCCCGCTCCTGGTCGGCGATCTCTGCCTCGGACAGACCATGACGCGGCGGAGCGCTCAGCCCCGTGAAGATGTTTGCACGACCAACGACGGCAGCCTGCGCCGGGTTGCTCAGCGGCACCTTGATGATCTCGATGCGCAAACGCGACGAGTTCGGATCGTCGGCCGAAACATTACCCGCGCAACCGGCGAGTTCCTCTGCAGAGCGGATGAACGACGAGCCGGACACGTAGATGTACACGTTGTCGCGATCCTTCGGATCTTCGAGCACCGTGTGCGTGTGCGAGCCGCGGCACGTCTGCACGTTCGCCACGAGCTTCGGTTCCTTGATGTTGCTGATGTCGAATACGCGCACGCCGCGCAGACGCTCCTTGCTCACCGTCTCCCGGACGCCACCCGGCTTGCAGTCCACGCGACCATTCTGCGCCTCGGCCGACATGAACATCAGGTTCTGATACACCGACACGTCGTTCTGCGACGCCGGGCACTCATAGGCCACCACCAGCTGAGGCTTGGTCGGATCGGAGATGTCCCATACGACCGGGCCGTTATAGTTGCCCTGTATGACGTACTTGCCGGTAAAGGCGAGATCCGAGTTCGTGATACCAAGAAACCCTGCCGGCGACCGGGTCGTCGCAACAACCTTCAGGTTGGACGCGAGTTCGCCAGCATCGAACAATCCGGCCTTGAGGTCGTTGCGCGGATCGGTCGCCGGTGTCGGCGTCGGTGTAGGCTTGACGGGAGCGCAGGCGGCGAAGGCAACAAACGCCGCCGCAGCGAAGGCCCCACGCGTGATCGGGAGACGCGGTACGGTGGACAACATCAAACAGGATCCTGTGCTAAAGTGGGAAACAACGTCGGTACTGCAAAGGGAAACGCACCGCAGGCGAGCTACTCGGCCGGCGGCACGTGTCCCATATCGATCATCATTGTGAACATGCGCTTGATTTCGGTGGACTGATCTACCTCGACATCATTGGCAAACTTGAACACCGTTTCGTCCTGTCCCGCGCCCGGTGAACCGAACAGCGTCTTCACCATGGCCACGGCACCGCGATGATGCTGAATCATGAACGTCAGGAATAACCGGTCGAACTCCGCGCCGCGCGCCGCATCGAGCTGCGTAAGCTGGTCAGCCGTCAGCATCCCGGGCATCACCGTGCCACCCATCCCGCTCATGCCACCTTTGTCGTGCCCGGCGTGCGCCGACATGTCGTGTCCCTCGCCCGCAGCACCGGCCGCGCCACCCATGGTGACCACACCGGTCGAGTCCACCATCGGCACGACCTGAAGCCGATCCTTGAGCCAGGTTTGCATGAGCGTGATTTCATCGGCCTGCGCATTGATGATGCGAGCCGTGAGACGCTGCACCGCCGCGCTCGCGCCGTGCGATGGTGACCAGCGGGAGACGGTGATTGCCTGTGCATGATGATGGATCATCCCGCTCATGAACTCGATATCCGATTTCGTGTACGGATACCGCAGCGAGTCGGCGCGCGCGCGCACAATTGCGCCAGCGTCACCCATCTGGAACGCGGGGCCCGGAGGCGCCACGGAGGTCCCGCCGCGCGCCGAGGCGCAGGCATTGAGCACCACGCTTCCACCGATCAGCGAAACGACCAGGAGCGGGTGTGCGAGCTGTGGCCGGATAATCGACATACTGAACGATACACCGAGATGTGGCAGCGTTCCAGAAAGCCGCCGCGCCCGGTCAGGCCAGCCAGCTCTTCCAGAGCGGCTCATCCACGCCAATGGACACGTTGTTCTGGAGCCGCACCAGCGGCTGCCGGAGCACGAAGGGCTCGTCCGCCAGTATGCTCAGCCACCGCTCCTCGCCATATAGGGCGGTGCGGAGCCCCAGCTCCGCAAATCGTCGGGAGTCCCGGTCGATCAGCGCCGCCACCCCGAACTTCTGCGAGAAGCGCTTGAGCTCCCCAATCGACGCCGGCTTCTCCGCCAGATCTACGAAATGGACCTTGACCCGCCGCTCGGCGAAGAACCGCTGCGCCTTCCGGGTATCCGCGCTCTTCCTGGAGCCGAAAATCTGCACCTGCACGCCAGTGGTACTCATCGGGGCACTATACCGGAATCAGAGCACAACCGGGATGAGCTCCCCGGCTTCGGCCAGCGCGCGCTTGGTATCATCAAACGCCCCCTCACTGCGCGACACCACCAACGTCGCCACGCCGTTGCCGATAAGGTTGGTGATGGCGCGGGCTTCGGACATGAATCGGTCGACGCCGAGCAGCAGCGCTATCCCTTCCACCGGCACCGTGCGAGTGGCCGCGAGCGTACTGGCCAGTACGATGAACCCGGAGCCTGTTACCCCGGCGGCACCCTTACTGGTGAGCATCAGAATGCCGAGCAGCGTAAGCTGCTCCGTGAGGGAGAGTTCGATACCGTACACCTGCGCAATGAAGATCGCCGCCATACTCAGGTAGATGCTCGTTCCATCGAGATTGAACGAGTATCCGGTAGGAATCACCAACCCGACCACCGGCCGTGCGCAGCCGTACCGCTCCAGCTTTTCCAGCATCCGGGGAAGTGCCGCTTCGGAGCTCGAGGTACCAAGAACGAGAAGGATCTCCTCCCTGATGAAGCGAAGAAAGGGCCACAACCGAAATCCGAAAGCGCGACAGATCAGCCCGAGTACCACGAAGATGAATACCCCCATAGTGAGGTACACATCAAGCATCAGTCGACCAAGCGGCAGGAGCGTTTTCACTCCGAAGGTCCCGACGGTGAACGCCATCGCGCCAAAAGCGCCGATGGGCGCCACCTGCATCACCAGTTCCACGATCCGGAAGAACACCGCCTGCAGCCGGACGAGCAGATCGGCGATGTCACGTCCGGCGTCGCCGACCGCAGTGAGCGCCACGCCGAAGAGCACGGAGAAGAACACCACCGGCAACAGATCGCCGCTCGCAAAGGCCGCGACCACGTTGCTCGGCACGATGTGCAACATGAATTCGAGCATGCTCTGCTCCTCGCCGGCGGCCGTGTATTTGCTCACGTCTCCCAGCGCCACGCTGGTGAGGTCGAAACCGGCCCCGGGTTTCGTGACGTTCACGACCACCAGGCCGATCGCCAGCGCGAGCGTAGAGACCACTTCGAAGTAGAGCAGCGCTTTCCCGCCCACCCGTCCGAGCTTTCGCAAGTCCGCGATGCTCGCGATGCCATGAACGACGGTGAGGAAGATGACCGGCGTGATTACCATCTTCACCAGATTGATAAACGTGTCGCCGAGCGGCTTGAGCGACCTGGCGGTGTTGGGGGCGATCACGCCCAGGGCGACCCCGAGCAAGACCGCCACGAGCACCTGGAACGTCAGATTGCGCGCGATCCGAGACAGCACGGGAGGCCGGAGAAGGTGGGCGGCGCTCCACGGGCACCGGGGTCGCCGAGCCGAAGTGTAATTACCCTGCTTATTTTATAACGTATGACGAACGCGTCACGCGCACCGGAGCGATTTTATCGTCCGGCTTGGTGGCTTCCAGATCCGCACAGCGCCACGCTGTGGGGACGGCTGGGACGCCGTGAGCCTGCGCTCACGGTCCAGCTGGAACGATGGGACACCCCCGACGGCGATTTCGTGGAGGTTGCCCGACTCGCTGGCGCACACGGCTCCGACAGCCCCCGGTTGCTTCTTTTTCACGGCCTCGAGGGCGGGATGCATTCACACTACGCCCGCGCCATGTTCCGCGAGGCGTCCGCGCGAGGCTGGGCCGCTGACCTGCTCCTGTTTCGTACCTGCGGCACCGAGCCGAACCGCCTCCCGCGGAGCTATCACTCGGGGGAGACGAGCGACCCGCTTTGGGTAGTGCAACAGCTCGCCCACGCCTTCCCCAACGCCCCCCTCGGCCTCATGGGTGTATCGCTCGGCGGGAATGTACTGTGCAAACTGCTGGGCGAGCACGCCAGCGAGCTTCCTTCACAGCTGATCGGCGCCGTGGCAATATCGGTCCCATTTGATCTGGCACGCGCCTCGCGGCACATCGGCCGCGGATTCGGTGCACTCTATGAACGGGCGTTCCTCCGGTCACTCATCCCCAAAGCGCTCGGGAAGATTGGCCAGCACCCGGAGCTCGCCCCTCTCGCAGATGTCGCCGACGCGCGCACCCTCTGGGAGTTCGACGATCGCTTCACCGCTCCACTGCACGGCTTTGCCGACGCGGCCGACTATTATACCCGCGCCAGCTCGCTCGCATATCTCGCGCGGATTCGCCAGCCCACGCTCCTGTTGAGCGCGATCGACGACCCGTTCCTGCCACCTGATGTTTTGCAGGAAGTGCGCGCGGCAGTTTCCGGGAACGCGGCGGTGACAATCGAGTTTCCTGACAGGGGCGGACATGTGGGCTTCACGGCGGGACGCTGGCCGTGGAAGCCGTGGTACTACGGCGAATGGCGCGCCGCGGAATTTCTTGCGGCGCTCCTGTAGGATATCCATCAGATGCGCGTGCGAACCATGCCAACCTCGAAGCGGCGAAACGGCGTAGCCTCGCACCATCCCTCGTAGCGCCGAAACCTGAAGAAGTGAGCGACCTGTGCCATCATTTGCCTTAGGCGTGCTCTCTGGGGGGCTGGTATTAGCGGTCTTCGCGATGCTGTACGGCACCGAGCGCCGGGTACCAGCGTCGGGGGCCCCCCACGAGCGTCGCAGCGAGCATGATCGCGCGGCAGAGCCCTCAGCCATTTTCAACCTGGCGAGCTTCGCTGCTTTCGCCATGGGTTTCGGATTGTCCGCCTACCTGCTCAATGAGCGAACAGCGTTTGGTCCGGCGGTGCGCAGTATCGTTGCCGTGGCCATCGGCAGTGCGACTCTGGCGCTGCAGTCGCTGCTCCTCGTTCGATGGGCCATTCCCAGCGCACGAGCCGATAGCACGGATCATCGATACCTGATGCAGGGGTCAATCGGCAGCATCGTGGGCGAGGTGCCGCAGGGCGGCGTCGGCGAAATGGCCTACGAGATCGACGGCCTCCGCTACACGTTGCCGGTGCGTTCGGTACAGGATTACGCCATCACGGCCGGTACCGAGGTGGTGCTCGACCGCGTGGAAGAGGGGGTGGCGTTCGTCGAGCTGTGGGCCGAGGTGGAGCGGCGGCTCTAAATGCCCGGACGGTGGTCATGGACCGACGCGTGGATTTTCATCGTCTTTTTCGTGGCGATTCGATTCGTCTTTATCTGGTTGGCCACGAAAGCCTTCGTGGCGATGATTCCCGACGGCGACTGCTGTCCGTTGTGCGACTGCAACACGCTCGCCATCGAGCGGGACGGATGGTGGCGCGTCCTTGGGCAACGCTTTCGCCGCAGCTGGTGCATCAGCTGTGGATGGGAGGGCGTGCTACGGCGCAGCAATGGTTGGATGACGCTGCACCGCCGCGCGCGACGCCGCGCTCAGCTCGCCGACTCCATCACGAAGAGCCGCAGCCACTCCGGCCAATTACCGCTCAATTCGAAGAAGTCGTCGAAGTAGACCAGGCCAGCACTCTCAAGCTGATCGATCAGTTCGGTAAGCGCCGACTCTCCCACGAGAGGTCCGACGGCGATGAGGGCTCCCTCCACGCGAAACTCCTCCGGGGTAAGGCCAAGGACTTCGTCGAACCGCTGCCGGGTAAGCCCGACGCGTTCGAACGCCTCCTTGCGAATGAGCAGTGTGGGTGCGGTCGCGTCGATGTTGATCGGCATGTCGTCGGGGTTGAGGTGTACGGGAATTGTAACCGCGATGCGGCTTCGGCATGGGACGCGATAGCTTTCGGGGATGACTGATCGTATCGCCGCCAACAGTGCGGCTCTCGAGGCGCTGTTCGATGTGATCGTGATCGGCGGTGGCCATGCCGGAACGGAAGCTGCTGTAGCAGCGGCGCGCGCCGGCGCGCGGGTCGCGCTCATTACCGGAAGCCTCGAGCAGATCGGCCAGCTGTCGTGCAATCCGGCGATCGGCGGCATTGCCAAGGGCACTGTGGTGCGCGAGGTCGATGCGCTGGGCGGCATCATGGCGCGCGCGACCGATCTCGCGGCGGTGCAGTTCCGCATGCTCAACCGAGGGAAGGGGCCAGCCGTCTGGGCGCCGCGCGCCCAGTGCGATCGCGGATTGTATCGACGCGCCGTGCGACGGCTGCTTGAAGCGCAACCGAAGCTGGTAACGATCCAGGGGATGGTCGTGCGTCTGCTGTTCGACGAGAGCGGCAGGCGCATCGCCGGCGTGGAAACCGTGGAAGGACGTCGCTTCGGTGCGCGGGCCGTGGTGCTCACCACCGGAACCTTCGGGCGCGGGACGATGCACATCGGCACCGGCACCCGGATCAACGGTGGCCGTGCAGGAGAAGCGTCATCGACCGTGCTTGGCGAACAGCTCGACGCGATTGGTCTCGTGACCGACCGGTTCAAGACGGGGACGCCGCCGCGGATCGATGGACGCACCGTCGACTTTGCGCGCACCGAACGGCAGGAGAGCGAGATCGAGCAGTTTGATTACTCGTGGTCGCACTTCTGGACGTCGCCGCGCTCGACAGGCAGCGACGGGCACGCTGAGGCGAGCCGTACGCGCATCACGCGGCACCCCGGGCAGCTGCCCTGCTGGATCACCTGGCTGGAAGAGGCTGGTACGTCGCTCATCTCGGCGCATATCAATGAGTCGGCGATGTATGGCGGCGCCATTGCGGCGCGCGGACCGCGCTACTGCCCGAGTGTCGAAGATAAAGTCGTGCGCTTTCCCGACAAGCGCCGCCACCAGCTGTTCCTCGAACCTGAAGGACACGACACGCACGAGTTGTACGTCAACGGATTGAGCACGTCGCTCCCGGCGTCGGTGCAGGTCGACATGCTTCGCACCGTGCCCGGGTTGTCGGATGTGCGCATGACCCGCGCCGGCTACGCGATCGAATACGACTACTATCCGCCCACACAGCTCGCGTCCACGCTCGGCTCGCGCGCGATCGAGGGGCTGTGGTTTGCGGGTCAGGTGAACGGAACAACCGGGTATGAAGAAGCGGCTGGCCAAGGCGTTATCGCGGGTCTTAACGCGGCGCACTGGGTATTGGAAAAGCCGCCGGTGATTCCGGGGCGCGAGTCGAGCTATATCGGCGTGCTGATTGATGATCTGGTAACGCGAGGCGTGGACGAGCCGTACCGGTTGTTCACGTCGCGCAGCGAATTTCGCCTCACGGTGCGCCAGGACAACGCGCTGGCGCGACTGGGCCCGGTGGCGCGGTCGCTGGCGCTGTTCACGCGTGAAGAGGAAGAAACGCTGCAAAGACGGCTCGAGGCGTTGCAGGAGGCGCACCGGTTGGCGGAAGGCACGAGCATGACGCCACGCGTCGCCGATCCGGTGTTACTGGCGGCGGGGTCGGCCCCACTCGTGCATGCGGTTCGGGCGCGTGAATTGGTCAAGCGGCAAGACATCTCCTTGCAGTCGCTCTTTGACGCCGCGGGAGTCGGCAGCGAACTACCGAGCGATGCGGTAATCGGTGCCGAGCTAGAGATCAAGTACTCCGGCTACCTGGAAAAGGAGCGAAGCCGAGCGGCGCGATTGCAGGCGCAGGGAGGCGTTTGTCTTCCAGAAGAGCTTGATTATTCGGTCATGTTGACCTTATCCACAGAAGCTCGACAGAAGCTCGCGCGTATCCGTCCGGCTTCTCTGGCGCAGGCGGGGAGCATTCCCGGCATCAGCCCCGCTGACCTGCAGAATTTAGTGTGGGAATTGCGGAAGCACCTTTCGGCAATAGTTCGGGTTTAAACCGTTCGACCGTCTCGTGTTACCTGCACTCTGAGCGCGAGGGGTATGTGCAGCAGGGCAAACTTTTTCAAGGACTTTGGTATGCGTACATGCTTTTCTCACATTGGCGTCGCGTTGATAACGGCGACACTGCTGGCGCGTCCGGTGACTGCAGACGCGCAGGGGGCGCCGCTACTGCAGCCGCCGCCGCAGATCACGGTATCTGCGCGTGGCGAGGTACAAGTGGCGCCCGATCGCGCGCGCGTGCAGATAGGCGTCGAGACGCAGGCCAGCACCGCCGCCGCCGCCTCGCAGGAGAACAATCGCAAACAGACGGAGATCCTGGCGGCTATTCGCCGGCTGGGCATACCTGCGACGCAGATAAAAACGCTCAATTACAGCGTGCTACCCGTGCAGCGGTATGACCAGAAGAATCAGCGTGTGGTAATTGATGGGTACCGGGTAAGCAATGTTGTTCAGGTGGAGACCGATAACATCGAACAGGCCGGTCCGATCATCGACGCGGGGCTCTCGAGTGGCGCCAACCGGGTAGCCGGTCTCGACTTTCTGGTAAAAGACCCGACCAAGGCGCGCGAATCTGCGCTCACGCAGGCCGTGACCTCAGCTCGCCGTCAAGCTGAGGTCGCCGCTCGCGCCGCTGGTGGGCGTCTTGATGAGCTGATCGAGCTCAGCATCAACGACTTCGAGCGTCCCGAGCCAAAACAAATGATGGCAGCGGCGAGGATCGAGGTAGCGGATTCCGCTCCCACCCCCGTGAGCGAAGGCACAACGACGATCAGCGTGAGCGTTACCACGCGGTGGAAATTCGTGAAATAGCTGCGTCAGCAATCCGGACTGATGTAGAGAGAGGGTCGCCTTGCGACGCGACTGCGCGTCAGCTGTCGTCGTCTCGCGCCGCCTCCATCGGCGCGAGTACGCATCCCGGGGGTGGCTTTTGGCTGGTTCGCGCTCCGCAGCGTCCTCGAGTTCGCAGAGCCCGTTTTCCTGATCAGCGTCGGCTTCCCTCGGCGCTGTTTCACGTGAAACGCAGAGATGACTTGCATTCGTGGCGACTTTTCAGGACAGTTATCGTCCTTCGCGCGGTTTTATATGGTACGCCACCTTCACCAGCCTTATACTTCCCATCCCAATCGAATCCTCTTGACCGGTCTCCGTGGGACGCATCCTCGCCATCGCCAATCAGAAAGGCGGCGTCGGTAAAACGACGACCGCTGTCAACCTCGCAGCATCACTGGCGGTCGCCGAACAACGGACGCTGCTGATCGATGCCGATCCACAAGGCAACGCGACCAGCGGCTGTGGCATCTCGCGCGATGACTTCACCGCCGGCAGCTACGAAGTACTCCTCGGCGACGCGGCCATCGATCAGGTGCTGGTGCGGAACGTTCACTTCCGCCACCTCGACGTGCTTCCCACTACCCCCGATCTGGCAGGGGCAGAACTCGAGCTCGTCGATGCAACCGAACGCGGCACACGAATGCGCCAAGCGCTCGCCCCCATCCGGGACCGCTACGACTACATCCTCATCGACTGCCCGCCATCGCTGGGGCTGCTCACGCTGAATATGCTGGCCGCAGCAAACGCCGTGCTCATCCCCCTGCAGTGCGAATACTACGCCCTCGAGGGACTCTCGCAGCTCTTGGGTACCGTGCAGCGGATACAGGAGAGCCTCAATCCCGATCTCGACGTCGATGGCGTTCTGCTCACGATGTACGACGCCAGACTCAATCTGTCCAAGCAGGTCGCCGCCGATGCCCGCGACCATTTCGGCGACCGTGTGTTCGAGACGGTCATACCCCGAAATATCCGCCTCGCAGAAGCCCCCAGCTTCGGCAAACCCATCCTCGTATACGACGTGGCCTCGATCGGCGCCCAGGCCTACATGGCCGTCGCTCGTGAGATGATGGAACGCGCCACCCGCCACCACGTCGGTTGACACACATTGATCGCCATATGACCCCGGAACCGCCGCGCCGCCTCGGTCGAGGGCTCGATGCCCTGCTGGCCCGTCGAGAGCCAACGAACGAGCCAGCCAGAGAGCCAGCGACAAGAGGAGGCCCCGCACTCAGCAACGCCAACAAAGAGAGCGACGATAACCAGCGCGCCGGCGAAAGCGCACTGCAGATGCTGTCGCTCTCGCAAATCCGCGCCAATCCGTATCAACCCCGCAAAGAGTTTGACCCGGACGAACTGGCGGATCTCGAAGCGAGCCTTCGAGTGAGCGGCCTGCTGCAGCCGATTACCGTACGTCCAGCTCCCAACGGACAAGGATACGAGCTGATCGCTGGTGAGCGACGCTTCCGCGCTGCCACCCGTCTCGGATGGAAAGAGATCCCCGCCCTCGTCAGACCTATCGACGACAAGATGCTCCTCACTCTGGCGATGGTCGAGAACCTCCAACGCGCCGATCTGGACCCGATAGAAGAAGCCGACGGCTATCAACGACTGGTCGACGAGTTCCAGCTCACGAACCAGGAAGTCGCGGACGTCGTCGGAAAAGATCGATCCACCGTAGCAAACGCCCTTCGACTCCGACAGCTTCCCGCGTCTGTGCGTCGGATGGTGCACGACAAGCAGATCACCGCCGGCCATGCCCGTGCGCTGATCCCGCTTGCCACCGAACGCGCCATCGTTGATCTCGCGCGTGAAGTAGTAGCGGAAGGCATGTCGGTTCGCGACGTCGAACGGCGCATACAGGCAGGAAGGCCGCTGCCGGCAGGCCGCCGAAAAAAAGCTGGAGGAGCTCCCCCCACACTCCCGGAAAGCGCATCACGCGCAGTCGTACGGCAGCTCGAAGAGAAACTTCGGCGGAAACTCCAGACCGGCGTGTCCATTCACCTTACGGCGAAGGGCAAAGGCGAAGTCTGCATGGAATTCTTCTCCAACGACGATCTCGAGCGTTTACTAAGCGTCCTTGGCGTTTCACTGGACAATTAGATCAAACAGACTTCACGCCAGCACAATAGATACACTATCGCGCCACAAACAGTCAAAAAGGCAAATATGACCTACTACGCGGTCAGCCGAGCGCTGCTGCTCTCCGTATCGCTGCTCCTCTCGGCCTGCGGCGAAGACAGAGTGGAATCGGCAGCAGATAGCCTCGACGCACCGACGAATTCTTTGCGCGTGGCGCTGCTGACCCCGGGACCGATCTCAGATCGCTCGTGGAACGGCATTGCGTACGAAGGGCTGATGGCCCTGCGCGACTCGCTCGGGGCCGAGACGTCGCACATCCAAACGAAGACCCCGGCGGAGTTCGAAGAGAACTTCCGCCAGTACGGCGCGCAGGGGTACGACCTCGTTATCGGGAACGGCTTCGAGTATCAGGAAGCCGCCGCTCGCGTGGCGCCCGCCTACCCGAAAACGAACTTCGTCATCACGTCGGGACGGGTCACCTCGCCAAATCTCGCCGGCATCGCGTTCGCATTCGAGGAGGCGTCATATCAAGCGGGGATCCTCGCCGGGTCGATGACACACTCCAATCGAATCGGAATGATTGCCGGCGGCGAGTTCCCGCCGGTCAAGGCGAGCTTCACCGCATTTGAACGCGGTGCGCGCTCCGTCAGACCGGAGGTGCAGTTTCTCACGTCGTATCTGGGAAGCTGGGAGGATGTCAGCGCTGCCAGGGAGCAGGCGCTCGCCCAAATCGCGCAAGGGGCAGACATCATCTTCCAGAATGCCGATGCCGCCGGACTTGGCGTCTTTCAAGCAGCCCGAGAGAAAAACATCCTGGTCTTCGGAACGAATGCCGACCAAAACAGCGTGGCCCCGGACGTCATCATCGCCAGCGTGGTGATCGATCTTCCGCGCGCCTTCCTCGGCATCGGCCGCGAAGTGCGGGCCGGTACCTTTCGCGGGCGCGTAATCAGTCTTGGCGTAAACGACAGCGTCGTCCGGCTCGTACCGAATCCGGCAATGCGGAACCGAATACCGGAGGCCGCGATGGCCGCCTCCGATTCGGTCGGGAAAATGCTCGCAGCCGGCACCTTTACCGCGCTGCAAGACCTGTTCAAGGGCGCGGATGACGCCAAGCCCATCGGGACCCGCGTAAAGACTCCGTGACATCCTCATCGACCAGCGACTCAAACCTCGCCACCCCCTCTCGCCACATCGCCAACGCCGAAGGAGTCGCGCTGCTCGAACTCGTTGCCGCGCTCGACACCGAGCTCCGGACGGCGGAGATCGCCGATTACAGTGGCGCCGTGAATGGGTTGCAAGTCGCAAACAGCGGTCGCGTACGACGCGTGGCGGTAGCGGTCGACGCCTCCAAGGCGGCCATCGCCGAAACGGCCAAAACAGGAGCGGACCTGCTGCTGGTACATCACGGGCTGTTCTGGAGCGGCGTCCAGCCAATCACCGGCATCATCTATGAGAAGTATCGCACGTTGTTCACGAACGACATCGCCATCTACGCCACCCACCTGCCGCTTGATCTGCATCCGGCACTGGGAAACAATGCATGCATGGCGCACGCGCTCGGACTCGTCCCCGACGGCGGGTTCTCGCGCTTCAAGACCATCGACATCGGGTTGACCGGATCGACCGACCTGCTCACCGCCGATTTGGAAGACCGCGTGCAGGCCCTCGTAGTGCGCTATGGTGGCGTCGTGCGCACATCCGTTCCCGCCGCCGGACGTCGTACGCATCGTTGGGCCATCTGCAGCGGTGGGGGAGCGTCCTCCGAGTCGCTCAAAGAGGCACGCGAGCGTGGCGTGGACACGCTTATCGTGGGAGAGGGGCCGCACCACACGACGGTCGAGGCCATGGAACACGACCTCTGCGTGATTTACGCAGGCCACTACGCCACCGAGACGTTGGGCGTGCAAGCGCTTGGTGCCTTCCTTGAGACGCGCTTCGGGCTGCCGTGGACATTCCTGCTTCTCCCCACCGGTTCCTGACGCGCCGGTGAGCACACACGCCGTGAAGGCTCCGCTGCTCTCGCTCGAGCGGATCACGCATCACTTCGGACGCGTACGCGCCCTTGAGGATGTGTCGATGACCGTGCGCGCCGGCACCGTCCACGCGCTGCTCGGAGAAAATGGTGCGGGAAAGTCCACGCTCATGCGCATCGCATTCGGCCTGTTGAGCCCGGACCAGGGAGTGCTCCGGCTCAACGGCGTGGCCACCACGCTGACGTCGCCGGCGGATGCGCTCGCCGCAGGCGTGGGGATGGTGCATCAGCACTTCACGCTGGTGCCCGCGATGACCGTCACAGAAAATGTCGCGCTTGGCGCGCACGGACTGTACCGTCGCGCAGACGCGGCGCGGCGCGTGCGCGACGTCGCGGCGCGTGCGGGGCTCGCGCTCGATCCACACGCACGCGTGAGCGATCTGCCGGTGGGTGCGCAGCAGCGGTGCGAAATTGTCAAGGCGCTTTCCCGCGACGTGCGCGTTCTGATCCTCGACGAACCCACCGCTGTGCTTGCCCCCGCCGAAGCGGCGGAGCTGTTGCAATGGGTCCGGCGTCATGCGGATGCGGGAAACGCGGTGGTGCTCATTACGCACAAGTTGCGCGACGCGCTCGCCATCGCCAACGACATCACCGTCCTCCGCAACGGACGTGTGGTATCGGCGGGAGCCGACGAGGCCGGACTGGTGCACGCGATGGTGGGTGAAGCATCGCGCGACGACGGCGTGCACAGCAACGCGCGTGAAGCGCGTCAATCACCCGCGCCGTCGGAAATGCAGGGGCGCAACGTGATATCGATACGCGATGTCGTGGTGCGCGACCCGCAGCAGGTTGTGCGCGTACGTCACGCCACCATAACGGTCCGTGCCGGGGAGATCGTGGGACTCTGCGCGGTGGAAGGCGCCGGACAACACGAGTTGCTCCGTGTCCTTGCCGGGCGGCTGCGCGCCAGCAACGGTACGGTGCAGATTCCGCCGATCGTCGGCTTCGTACCCGAAGACCGCCATCGCGATGCCCTACTTCTGGATGCGCCGCTCTATGAAAACATCGCGCTGCGCCAGGCGGGTACTCGCCGTGGGCGCATGCGATGGCGTACGTTCCGACAACAGACCACGCAACTCATGTCCGCCTTCGACGTGCGCGCGACCGGAGCGGATGCGACCGCTCGCACCCTTTCCGGGGGGAATCAGCAGAAGCTCGTGCTTGGGCGGGAGCTCGATCGCACCCGTGACGCGTTGGTCGTGGAAAATCCCTCGCGCGGTCTCGACTTCCGTGCCACTACGGCGGTGCATCAAGCGTTGCGCGATGCGCGCCACGCGGGGCTTGCCATCGTGTTCTACAGTTCCGATCTCGATGAAGTGTTGTCGCTCGCGGATCGCGTTTTCGCGATGTACAACGGCACGCTCATTCCCGCGACCATGACCCGCGATGCGATCGGCCGAGCCATGCTCGGCGGTGGCGCTGCAGATGTGCATGCGTGACGTCGTATGAGAGACGTGGCATGAACGGCCGCGTTCAACAGGCGGTGCAATCGATCCTCACGGTCACGGCACTGCTCGCGATGGCCGCGCTGCTGCTGGCCATGCTGCTGGCTGTTACCGGATACGCCGTGAAACCCGCGCTGATCGCATTAGTGCGTGGCGCCTTCGGTTCGTGGTACGCCATCACCTCGGCGACGATCGTACGCTTGGTACCGCTCGCGCTCGCCGGCCTCGCGGTCGCGGTCGCGTTCCGGGCGGGCATTCTCAACATCGGCGCCGAAGGACAGCTGTTGATCGGTGCCGCTGCGGCCACGGCGGTAAGCGGCACGCTCATCGGCGAACCCTCATGGATCGCTCTGCCGATCATTCTCGTGACCGGTGCGAGCGCCGGTGGCTGCTGGGCCGCTGTGGCCGGGGTGCTGCGCCTCCGCTTTGGCGTGCTCGAAGTAATCAGCACTATCATGCTCAACTTCCTGGCGCTCTACATCACCGGATGGCTGGTGCGCGGCCCTCTGCAGGAACCCACCCGCATCAATCCGCAGTCGGCTACGCTGCCGATCGATATGCAATTGCCGGTACTGCTCGATGGTACGCGACTGCACGCCGGTGTGGTCATCACCGTGCTGGTGGCCGTGGCCGTGTGGTGCTGGCTGGCTCATAGCGCGAGCGGCTTTCGCTTGCGGGCGGTGGGGGCGAACGCGCACGCGGCCGCAGCGACCGGACAGATCCGCGTCCCGCGTACGCTGTTCGCGGCGTTCGCGCTCAGTGGCGTGCTCGCCGGACTGGGCGGTGCGGTGGAGTACACCGGCATCACCTTCGCGCTTTACGAGAATTTTTCGCCGGGCTATGGGTACACCGCGATCGCCGTCGCCCTGCTCGCTCGCCTTCATCCACTTGGCGTACTGGGTACCGCCCTGCTCTTTGCCGCACTCGAAGCCGGTGCAAACGCGATGCAGCGTGATGCGGGCGTGCCGAGCGTGGTCGTGTCGGTAGTTGAAGCGACGTTGATTCTGCTGGTCGTAGCAGCCGACCGGTGGCAGTCGCGAAGCACGGTGCCTGCACGCCTGACAAACGAGGCGGGCGCGTGAGCATCGACGAGGTGAGCGTACTCACCGTGAGCGCGAGCTTCCTGGAGGCCGCGGTGCGTACCGCGACGCCGCTGACGCTCGCGGCACTCGGCGAAAGCGTGAGTGAGCGCGCGGGCGTCATCAACATCGGGCTTGAGGGCTCGATCATCGCCGGGGCCCTTGGTGGCACCATCGCCGCCGGTGCCTTCGGCGTGACTGGCGGGTTTTTCGCCGGCGCGGTGGCGGGGATGGCCATCGCGACAATCTTCGCGTGCTTCACCGTATGGATGCGCGCAGATCAGATCATCACCGGTACCGCGATCACACTCCTCGCGCTCGGTCTCACCGGTACGCTCTATCGCACCCTCTACGGTAGCGGAGGCGTCGCGCTCGCCACCCCCACGGCGTCGGTGTACGCCATACCCGGACTGTCACAGCTCCCGCTCATCGGCCGGGCGCTATTCGCGCAGCCTGTTGTCACGTACGCGTTATACGCGATCACGCCGGTACTCGCGTGGTGGATGCAATGCACGCAGGCCGGACTCGCCCTGCGCGCCGTTGGCGAGCATCCCGAGGCCGCGATCGCTGCCGGGATCGCCCCTCGGCGCGTGCAGGCGCTTGCCGTTCTCTTTGCCGGCGCGATGGCCGGACTCGCGGGGGCGACTCTCGTACTCGCGCAGGCCGGCACGTTCGTGGAGGGGATGTCGGCGGGACGTGGCTTCATCGCCATTGCCATCGTGGTGCTCGGCCGGTGGAAGCCGCTCGGCGTTGCGGCGGCCGCGCTGCTGTTTGGAGCCGCCAACTCACTGCAAGGCGTCTTTCAATCGATGGGCTTCGTCGGCGTGCCGTATCAATTGTTTCTCGCGATACCTTATCTGCTCACGCTGCTGGTGCTGGCGGGCGCAAGTACGCGGAGCGCCGCACCGGCGGCGTTGGGGCAGCGTGAACTCTGACGTCGGAAACGCCCGGTCACTGCTGAGGCGCTTTCGCGTCCGCTGATGGGTATCAGTGATGGCTACACAATCACTGACCCGGAGGATGTCATGCAGCATCAACTGTTCAGAACGCCGACGCTCAAGCAAAAACTCGTGCTCACGGCGATCGTAACGGGAGTCACCCTGAGCGCATGTACCAGCGCGAGTCGCAAGCAGCAAGGCGCGGTCATCGGCGCAGCGGCCGGCGGCGTCGCTGGCGCCGTGATCGGCAAGAACAACAATGGCACCGCGAAGGGTGCCATTCTGGGAGCGGCCGTCGGTGGTACGATCGGCGCGATCATCGGCCACCAGATGGACCAACAGGCCAAGAAAATCGAGCAGCAAATTCCGGGCGCCGTTGTGGAGCGGGTGGGTGAGGGCATTCAAGTGACATTCGCCTCGGGGCTGCTTTTCGGCTTCGACTCCGATCGCGTGAGCAGCGAGGCGGCAGTGAATCTTCGCAACCTGGCGCAGAGCCTGAACGAGAATCGCGGAACCGATCTGCTCATCGTTGGTCACACCGATAACGTCGGCGACGATCCGTACAATCAGCGGCTGTCGGAACGTCGGGCACAAGCCACCGCCGATTATCTCGCATCGCAGGAAGTAGATCGCACCCGACTCCGTTCGTCCGGCCGCGGTGAGGCTGAACCCGTCACCGAAAACTCAACCGTAGAAGGGCAGCAGCGAAACCGTCGCGTAGAAGTCGCGATTTTTGCATCAGAGGCATACAAGAACGAGTTGCGCCGCAAAAGTGGATTGTAGCAGTGGTCCACGCCACACAGGTTGGTTTCTGTATCGCATCAAGCTGTTGCTCGACCGAGCGGAGTGAAGCACAACGGGGAGAACGCCGGTGTCTCGAGACACCGGCGTTCTCCCCTGCTTCTTTCAGCGACGCATAGCGGCTTGGCTGAGCAGCAGGCTTTCGCCTACGACTCTTCAGAAGCGGTAGATCGCCGCAACACCGGTGTTCGACGGCATGCGATCGTGCGGGACCATCACGACGTCCCCTCCCATTCGCAGCGTGAGCTCCGCCAGATCGTCGAGCACATCATCCATATGCGGGTCCTTCTCCGCGTCGTCCGCGTCTCCCAAAGTCATCTGGCCGGTCTCGCGGTCGACGCGTCCGGGCACCACGCGGTCGTCATCCACAAGCAGCGTGCGCACACGCCCGCCGAGCGCGGCCATGGCGACATTGTTGAGATCGGCTGACGCATGGTCGCGTGGGAGTGCGGCCCCATATTCGTCCATAAATCCTTGTAATCGCGCGAGATAACGCGGCTGCACGACCTGCCAGGCCTTCTCGCGTAGTTCGTCGAGGGACGCCGCCTCGGGATTGCCCGCGATGGACTCGGCGAGCAGATGCGGGTTGTGACTGATCTCGCGAAATGTGGCGTGGTGCTCGGGTAAGGCCGCGAGCACCAGCGGCAATCCTGATCGCTTCGAGTGATAGTCCATGATCGCACGGTCGATCACGCGAAAAAACCGTTCGGTATCCTTGTCGAGTTCATCTTTGCGATTACCGATACCGAAACTCACATTGCCGTGTGAGGGATCACGCCCCGCCTTCCCGACGGTCGCCGCGCCCGAGTACGCCTCGGTGAGTTCGTGGCCCAGGGCGTCCTGCAGCGTACGCGGTACGCCGGGGTTGAGTTCGATCTCGTCGAGAGCGTCGCGGTTTCCGTGGTAAAGCTTGACCTGCTCGCGCGTGAGGGCGAGCAGCTCGAAGCGATCGGCAGACTGCATGATGCGCAACAACGGCTTCGTGTGGAACGAGTCCGCCACGATCGCCCGCTCCGGTACGGTCCGCTGCAGCTTGTACACCTTGTACAGGTCTGCCGCACGGAGTACGGCGAGCCCGTCGAGCGTATGCGTCCAGAAGCGGTCGTTCACCGCCAGCTCGTGCAAGGGCTCCAGCAGAGCGGTGAGCGCCTGTTCGTCGAGAAGATTACCGAGTGAATTCTCGGCAGTGCGCAGTAAGTTGCGGAAGCGCACCACGTCTTGCTGCGTCTCGGGAAATCGTCGCGCAGTTGGCATGTAGATCGATACGCACGGTCCTGCGCGATCGGCGAGCAGGTCGCGGAAGTGCTCGATCAGCGGTGTGGTCATATGCTGTGCATCACAGGCTGAGTTCGCGAGAATCGAACGGGTCACGCCCTTTCGGCGGACGCGCGCGGCTGACCCGCTTGTCCAGCAACCGCACGAGTTTGTCGCGCGCACCATGCAGAGCAGCGCTGATCGTGTCCGCGCTGTGCGTCACGGCAAATGGATCCTGGCCACTCATGCGCGCCTCGAGCATGCATCGCTTGTCGGCGGCGCCTGATTTATCCGCGTTGACGTCCTGAAAGTGCACTTCGATGCGCGTGATCTGTTCGGCAAAGCGGCTGAGCGACTTCTCGAGGTCCGTTTCAACTTCCTGGGCCAGTTTGGCGTGGCCGTCCACGTGATTATCCGTGTTCAACTGAATCAGCATGCCTGCTCCGGTGGCGAGGGGGAAGGTCGATTGCTGGTGTGCACGCCTTGTGCCTGAACCGGGGATCGGTGCCAGGCACAGCGGGAGTTGCCGCATCGCTGCAGACCGCGGCCGCTGTTACACCGCCTCGGATAACGATGTAAAGTTGAAATCCCGTGCCTTGATCGCCGGCATCACGACATTTCCACCCTGCTCGGTGCCGGCCAAGCGCTCGGCGCGACCTAACGCCTCGATGTTATTAAGCAGAAACAGCGGAGATTCGTTGAAGCGGAAATTCCGGAGCGACTTGGTGATTTTGCCGTCCTCCACCAGAAACGTGCCGTCGCGGGTCAGCCCGGTATAGAGAATCGTGCGTGGATCCACTTCGCGCAGATACCACAATCGCGTAACCAGAATCCCACGTGCGGTGCCCTTGACGAGCTCGTCAATCGACTGCGTACCGCCTTCCATCTTGAGCGTGGTCGGTCCGCCCGTTGGCGTCTTCCCCTGCTTCTGCGCCCAGAAGCGCGAATACTGCAGCTGTGTGAGGATTCCGTTGTCGACCCATACCTGTCGGCCCAGGGGCGTACCTTCAAGGTCCCAGGGCCGGCCAAGCAGCTGCAGATCGGCCGGATCGGAGAAGATTGTCACGCGTTCGTCCACGATCTTCTCACCCACCTTGTTGCCACCGCCGACTTTCACGAACGGACTGCGCCCTTCGTCGGCGCTGCGTGCGTCTGCATAGTTGGTGATCAGCTGCACGAGATCACCCACCGCTTGCGGCTCGAGGATCACCGAGTACCGCCCAGGTTCGATGGCGACCGGATTACGTGACAGCCGCGCCTTCTCCACCGCGCGCTCCGCCACCCGACGCGCATCGAGCTGGCGCCAGTCCGGATGATCGGCCGCAGCCCACCCCGAGCCCGTTCCGTCGGCCGTGCGGACGGTAAGGGTGTAATTGGCGTTCGTACTGCGATTGTACGCGAACATGCCGGTGCTGTTGCCGATCGCCAGGGCGCCCGCTGTGGACACCAGATACCCTGCCGCCTTCACATCACCGGCTTCACGCGCCATCCGAAGCGCGATGAGCGACGCCCGGGCGCGATCGTCAGCCGTGAGCGCGGCGGTGCTGTCGAAATAATTGCCGGTCTCGGTGTACGGCTGGGCTCCAAGCTGCGGCATCGCCTCCGGATCATCGGGGGACAGCTTGGCGAGGCGCTCGCTCTGCTCCACGGCGCGACGAATGGCGTCGTCGGAGAGATCGTTCGTGGAGACCACCGCGTGTTTTGGGCCGAACGCGCTTTGTATCGCCAACTGCGCATCGGTGGTGGAGCCGGCGGTGGACACCTGATTGTCGGCGAAGCGGATGTTGCCCTGCGCGTACGTGTTGATCTGCACGTCGATCGCATCGGCCTTCGACCACTTCACCGCCTTCTCGAGGATCCCCTGCGCCTGCTCGCGGGTGAGCATCGCCTCGGTTGGGTTGGTGGAGTTACGCATCAGCCCTTCCTCCCGGTGTTGATGACGTTGACGTTCTTGAAGCGGGCAGGCGGTGAGCCGTGCGACACCGCGTTCACCTGCGGTGGCTGTCCTTTTCCGTCAAAGAAGCTGCCACCCAGCACATAGCTCGACTTGCCGCCGATCATATCCATGGAGTTCCAGAAGTCCGGTGTGCGAATCTGGTAGGCGACGTCTTTCAGCACGCCCACCACCTTGCCGCCCTTGATCTCGTGGAACGTCTGCCCACCGAACTGGGCGTTGTAGCGCTGCTGGTCGATCGAGAAGCTGCCGTCGCCCTGAATGAGAATGCCGCGATCAGTGGCCGCGACGAGATCGTTCATCGAGAGGTCCTGCTCTCCCGGAAGCAGGGACACGTTTGGCATGCGCTGGAACTGCACGTTGTCCCACCCCTGTGCATACGAGCAGCCATGTGAGCGCACCGGCAGGTTGTTTTTCTCATACCACCAGCGGAGCCACGGCGCCTGCTCACGCGTGGTCTGATAGTCATTGAACATGCCGTTCTTCACGATCAGGAATTCGTCGGGCTTCACGCCGTCGTCATCCCACCCGATGGTGGAAAGGGCGCCTTCCTGACTGCGATCGCCTTGCACGTTCATGATCGACGGACCGTACTTGAGCGTTCCGAGCATCTTCTCCGGCGGCGCGACGAAACTGGTGCCGGCGTAGTTGGCCTCGTAGCCCGATGCGCGATCGAGCTCGGTGGGATGTCCGATGCTTTCGTGAATGGTGAGCCAGAGATTGGCCGGGTCGAGGACAAGATCGTAGCGCCCTACGTCTACCGGCTTCGCGGTGAGCTTGGCCGCCGCTTCCTCACCCCATTTTGGCGCGTTCCCCACCAAATCCGAGCCGAGCACGTACTCCCACCCCCGCGCCATGGGTTGAATCATGTTGCTGCGGTTCTGGAAATCGGTGAAGTCGGACGACACCGCCGTGATCTGCATCGTCGGCCATGACCGCACCGTGTTCTGCGTGATGAACGAACCGTCGGTGTTCGCATAGTTGCGCTCGTCCTTCACGAAAAAGAATCCGCTGAACACGAACTTCACGTTCTTCGCTTTGAGCGCGGCTGCGTTCGCGCTCAGCAACAGGTCGGCTTTCTGCTCAACGGGAATGTCGAAGGGATCCTGTGTGAAGGCGCCATTCCACACACCGTTCGGCACCACCGGCGCCGGGAGCCACTCGACCGGTGCGGCGCGAGCGACGCGCGAGGCCTTGGCGATCGCCACCGATTCACGCGCTGCAGCGGCCGCTCCGTCGGTGGTGAGCACGCGCGTCGCCGCGAAGCCCCACGTGCCATCGACCAGTGTGCGCACGCCGATACCAACGGTGTCGGTGTCCACGACATTCTGAATCTGCTGTTCACGCGTGAACACGAAATTCTGTCGCTGACGACTGCAGCGCACATCAGCATAGCTCGCGCCGGCCATCTTCGCGGCGTTGAGGGCGGCGTTCATCAACTCCTTGACGTTCGCGATATCACGGAACGTCGCGATGGCGCGCGGATCGGGAGCGGGAGTCGCGCCGAGGAGGCGCGGCAGGCCGGCAAGTGCCGAGCCCGCGAACAGGGAGGCGCCAAAGGCCGTGCCTCCCTGTTTCAGAAAATCACGTCGGGATGTCATGAGAGATGGCGGACTCCGGCAAGCATGGTGGGCGCGGTGAGCGAGACGACGGGCGGGTGCCCGAACGTTGGAGTATACGCCACCAAGCGCCATCGCGTTTCGCCGCGTCGCGCCGACGCCCCTACTTGAACCGAATGCCGTTCGGCGCCACCGCACCCTTCGCGGGGACGAACGGCTTCGCTGCAGCGCCACCTGGCGCATGGGACGGTCCACGATTCCGCGCGTCGTTGCGCACATCGTTGCGCGATCCCTGCACCGCATCCCGCGCACCGCGTCGCACCTCACCCGACGCACCGGCCACGCCCTCCGACCGCGCACCGGCGCCGGACCCTCCGGAACCACCATCCGCCCGCATGCTGAGCGCAATGCGGCCGCGGGCAAGATCGATACTCTGTACGGTCACCTTGACCTTCTGCCCCACCTTCACGGCATCGTTGGGATCTTTGATATAGCGGTCGGCCAGCTGACTCACGTGCACCAGGCCGTCCTGATGCACGCCGATGTCCACAAAGGCGCCGAAGGCGACGATGTTCGTCACCACGCCCTCGAGCACCATGCCCGGCAACAGGTCGGCGGGCTTGGTGAGATCATCGCGGAAGGCCGGCGGCTCGAAGGCCGCACGCGGATCACGCCCGGGCTTCTTCAATTCCGCCACGATATCGCGCAACGTGGGCATACCGACATCGTCGCTCACGTACTGCGACAACGGAATGGTGTCGGCGAGCGCGTCGTTGCCCACCAGCGCACTCACCTCCGCACCTAGATCGCGCGCCATGCGCTCCACCAAGGCATACCGCTCAGGGTGCACGGCGCTGGCGTCGAGCGGATGCACGCCACCGCGCACGCGCAGGAAGCCGGCGGCCTGCTCGAACGCCTTGGCACCAAGCCGCGGCACGTCCTTCAGATCGGCGCGTGAGGCGAGACGCCCCTTCGTGTCGCGCAACGTGACGATGCTCTGCGCGAGTCCCGGTCCGATGCCGGCCACGTACGCCAGCAGCGCCGCCGAGGCAGTGTTCACCTCCACACCGACACGATTGACACAGCTCTCCACGATGTCGTCGAGACGCTGCTTGAGCCGCGACTGATTCACGTCGTGCTGGTACTGCCCTACCCCGATGCTCTTGGGGTCGATCTTCACCAGCTCGGCCAGCGGATCCTGCAACCGCCGCGCGATACTCACCGCGCCGCGCAACGATACATCGAGCTCGGGAAATTCGGCACGCGCCATGTCTGACGCGGAATACACCGACGCTCCAGCCTCATTCACCACCACCACCTGCGGACGCGGCGGATCGATCTCGCGCAGCGCAGCCTTGGTGAGCGTTTCCGTCTCGCGACTGGCCGTCCCGTTGCCGATGGCGATGAGATCGGGCGTGAAACGCGTGACCAGCGCACGAATGGCGCCGGCAAAGCGGTCTTCCTGATGCAGGTACAACGTGTCGGTGTGCACCAGCGCGCCGGTGCCGCTCACCACGGCCACCTTCACACCAGTGCGGAAACCGGGATCGAGACCGATCACCCGCTTCTCGCCTGCCGGCGACGACAACAGCAGCTGCTCGAGATTGCGGCCGAAGATCGTGATCGCTTCATCGTCGGCGCGGGTCTTGAGCTCCACGCGCAGCTCCACCTCGATAGCCGGTGACAGCAGCCGCTTGTACGCATCGGTAGCCACGAGGGTGAGCTGTTGACTGGCCTTGCGCGCGCCGATGACCTCACGCGCCAGACGCGCATTGATCTCCTCGAGCGGGGCTTCCACGCGCCAGAGCAGGTCCCCTTCCGTTTCGCCGCGTCGGATGGCGAGCATGCGATGGCTGGGAATGGTGCCCAGCGACTCGGAAAAGTCGAAGTAATCCTTGAACTTGGAGTCGTCGGACTTCTTCTCGGTCATGACGCTGCTCTTCACCAGTCCCTTGGCGCGCGTCACTTCACGCACCCACCCGCGAATGAGCGCGTCTTCGGCCACCTGCTCCGACAGAATGTCGCGGGCGCCCTGCAGCGCCGCTTCAGGCGTGGGGACTTCGCTCGGCTTCCCGTCCACCTCCGGCAGCACGAACGTCGCCGCCTGCACCAGCGCAGTCGCGTCGTTCAGTGATCCATCCCACAGCGCATCGGCCAATGGCACCAGCCCGCGCTCGCGGGCGATCATCGCGCGGGTGCGGCGCTTGGGCTTGAAGGGGAGGTAGAGATCCTCGAGCGCCTGCTTGGTGTCGGCCTTGTTGATCAGCGCCTTGAGCGCGTCATCAAGCTTTCCCTGCTCCCCAATGCTCTTGAGCACCGCCGCGCGACGGTCCTCGAGCTCCTGGATATAATCGGCGCGCTCACGCACATCGCGGAGCTGCACCTCGTCGAGACCGCCGGTGACTTCCTTGCGGTAGCGGGCGATGAAGGGGAGCGTGGCCCCTTCGGCGTACAGGGCAAGCGTGCGCTCGACCTGCTGCGGATTGAGCGAAAGCTCGGCCGCCACACGGGCGACCAGTGCTGGAGCAAGCGTGGTGGTCATATCGGGCAGTCTATGCGCGCATCGGGGCGAATTCTACGCCTTGCGTTTTCGTTCAGCGCCGCAGCAGCCCCTACGCGAACTCACGCGTGCCAAGCACACCGCCCGCTGTGATCCACAGCAGTGCGGCGGGCTCGATTGCGTGCGCGCGTGAGCGGACCGAGATGCAACGGCTCGAAGCGGATACCGCGGGCCAGCTGCGCGTCATCATCGCAGGTGAACCCGAGCGCACGCGCCGCCCCGAACACCGGTTCGTGCATCACTTCGCGTCCGATGTTGTTGAACGCCTTCACCACGCGTGCATTCCGCGGCCGAGCATGACATGCTTCGGGTCTGCCGGATCCCGCACGCCGTACATCGCCTCGTGCCCCGCACCGGCCAAGCGCCGGCCAAGTGCGGTGCCCACGTTTCCTGCACCGATGATCGCCAGATGCATTGTGCTGCTCCGTGGTTACCGGCCGAGCGTTTCGATTACGAGGCGCGATCAACGCACACGAACGCGAAGTTCACTTCCGATGCGCCTGTCGGCAGCAGGCATCGAAGCTCGCGCACGATCCGACAACCGTTTGAGCATGAGACATCACTCTGTTTGCAAGACCGAATATGTCTCAAGCGGCAATTTCGTGCCCCTCGGCTAGCTCAAAAATTCGCTCCAGATCGTTCTCCCGTCCCATTCCGGGGTCCGGATACCTTCCGGCCCTAATCACGAACTCGGTCAGGCAGTTGAGTATCGCGATGTCTTTAGCGGACAGATCTGAAATAAAATCAGCAAGTCGCGCAAGCCTATGATGCCGCAGCGCTCGTTCCGCCGCCGTGTATTCGTCGACGCCTTTCTTGAGAGGCAACATCGCCTTTAGCGCGACCTCTCAACTATATCCCACCGGCATGAGCCCGACGGCGCAGTACTGGCCGTCGCACATCTCTCGCAGGATGAGCGGCTTGTGGGCGAATGTCGGCTCCTTTCGCCGAACGACTTCAGCTGCTTCAGTGAGCGCCTGCGCATGTGCCATCCAAAGCACGGGAGACTTGAGGTCTCCCGTTTCGGGCGGGCCCTTAGGACCATCATCCACTCCTGCCGCCTCCACCGCGGAGGTCCATCGATCCCACGCGAGGACCGAACGCGAAAACGGATCGGTGGCGAATCGTCGACGCTTCCGGCTTTGAAAGTCATTCGGTGGATTCACGCTCATCCTCAATCGAGATAAATACGCGCGCGCTGCAGCAGGGTGTATCATAACTTGTGATCAGTGAGCGTAGCGAGCAGGGAGCCCACCGTATTGCCCTGACTGCAGCAACGCACAGGTATGCCGTGACCACCTTGTCCTCGCACGCAACGCTCCGATACTGATTCTCGAGCGAGGAGTCGCAACTACATGTGCCAGCGCGCGGTATACGCCTTGCACGTCCGAACAAGAAAGTCCTGATAGTCTGCGTCTACGTCGACCCCAAGTGCATTGGGGCGCGGTAGCTCAGGCGGATGAACGTTGTCGATACGCACTGGGACCAAGAGAACCGAATCGTAGGCCACCAAGTGTGTTTGTGCAGACCCGCGCGTCGGGAGAGTACGAAACAATTCAAATGTCTTCTGTGCGTCGAACGGTCGGTTCTTGCTAACCGCGAATGAAAATTGCGAGAAGAGCGAATCATCTCCCGATGACAAGCGGGGAAGGATATCACGAATAAACTCCTCCTCCCGATCATCGCGGTAGATCTTGTGAACGTGATCAGGGATATTCAGCGTGCGCTCGGCAACGCCAATCAAGACCGTCGCAATCACGATTGCTTCCGGCTGCGCACCCTGAACCGCTTCAACCACTTTCTTGAGATCATCGAAGCGATTCGTCGTATTGCGGTGCGCTGTGATAACGGACTTGTTCTCAACCGCGATCCGAACCTTTGAGATATCAGGCTTGCCATTCGCATCGGGCTCGCCGACAAACAGGTCCACGCGGCGCTCGCGATCCCCGGGTGAACCCACGTTTTTCCAGATGCGGATGTGCCCACTTTCTAGATCGCTGCGAAACGTCGCACAGTTTGCGCGTAGGTCCGCAACGATGCCATCCGAGACATATCTGAATGCGTTTCGAGTCGGTGATTGTGATAACGTGCTGCGGCGATGGACGCGATGACGGCGTCAAACGGTGTATTCACGCGGGACGCAGTTCGAGTAGACCGCTCGTCATCGCGGGGGCGGTGGCGAAGGTTGGAGGAAGGGGAATACGCTTGAGCACATGACTTTGCAGGCGCAGAAACCCGCCAGCCGCACGCTGACAGTGTGCCTGAAGCCACGCTATGACTGGCGGGGAATTCAGGTAGTCGGCCAGCGGTTCCAAATCGGCCGGATTTAACGGAACGACGTAGTACACAGAATGGCGCGGCACGATCGTCCCATCTCTATCGAGGACAAAAAAGGGCGACTCCGTAATGTCCTTGCATAGTAGCTTGGGACGACACATGTCGGAAAGCGGGAGATTGTCGTGAAAGGCGTACCATGGTTTATGGGTAGCACAACTCCGCGCCTGCAATCGATGGCGTCGGCTCGGCTCGCGCAAAAACTGCCCGAGCGCGCCGAGGCTCGGCTCTGGCAAGAGAGCACCCGACTCGTCATAAGGTGCGAGCAAGCTGGACTCCTGCTCGATCGTACGCGCAGGCGTGATCTGCCGCCCCGAAAGCGTAGGGTGCGCAAACCTTCGTAGTTCCCGCGGTATGCGCTCGGTTCGCATCACGAAGACCGAGTCCGCCCCGGTCGCTACACCACAGCTTATGCGAAGGGCAATCTCAGCGAGCGTAAGCTCAGCCGCAGCGGCGATGAAACTTTCGACGATGGGTAGCCAAGTCGTGGCCACATTGATCATCTCCGATGCGACGACGCCATTCCGACGAACAATCCGCGTCCGTGACTTTTGGGACGTGCGTACAATCGTCGTGATCAACGGATAGGTAACCCGATCCTCGAAGGTGTCCTCACCGAGGAAGTGCAGTTCATCGACGTGTACCGTTCGCAGCAGCTCGCGAAGCGGCTTCGCGGTCTCGACGTAAAGGAACTTTTCGGGCGTTATGAAGACAATTCGTCCGTCTGGAGCGAGAAGACGGAGTGCTTGCTCAAAGAACAGGACGTACAGATCGAACCGGCCAGACGCGGTGCGATACGCGCTGCGGTAGGCGAGGCGCTCCTCGCCATTAAGCGCGAGAATCGACACGTACGGCGGGTTTCCGATGACGAAGTCAAAGGTCTCGCGCGACGGTTGCAGGAAGTCGCCGTGACGGATCGCGACCTGCGTGACGTCGCGAAATCTCCGCTTGGCCGTCGCCGCACGGTCGGGATCGAGCTCGATGCCGACGATCGTTGGCAGCGCCCAGTTCCGCTGCGCGCAAAAACGCAGTACGCCCGCGATGAACTCGCCGTTGCCACATCCGGGATCGAGCACGCGCGAGGACGCCGGCGGCGGACCATCGGCAAACAGTTTGCCGACCATGCGATCGACGACATGGTCTGGCGTAAGAACGAAGCCCTTCACTGGGATTTCATGACGGAGGGCAAAGCAAAAAGGCGTGGGCGAACGAAACCCGAAATATCCCTCCTATGCGTGGCCTGAGCAAGTGGTCATTATCCGGCGCTGAAATCGACACAGCAGGGATACTAGCAGCGGCCGCTCCAAGAATACGGTAGCGCGCCAACAGCGGTTCGCGACATAACGCCGCAGCAATGCTGCAACCGACGTCACATGAATGGCGAGCGCAGCGAGCAACCTCAGATCGCTCGTCAGCTTCAGCAATTGTTAGACGGACGGTGGGTACGGACCCGGTACATGGTTGACAGGTTAGTCCGGCAGCATGGTTTACACTGCTTCTACACTGCATGGTGACTCCTTTTACGTGAGAGCGCCATGCCCTGGTTGGAGATTGACCTCATGACCGAACGTCTCAAGTTCGTACAGGACGCCCTGAGTGACCGCAACACCATGGCAGTGGAGCTGGTCGTCAGCGCGCTGCGCATTGGCGCGCGAAGCGCGGCACCCGGCACCCGGCACCAGGGGTGATCTTTCATCGGACCGCGGCAGTCAATACGCGTCAGAGGCGTCCCGCACCGAACTCACCACGCATGGCACGTACGCGTTCTCTCAATCGAGGCAAGCTCAGCCACTCGTTGGAATCGGACGCGCCTTTTTGCTGAGCCGCCAGTGAATGGAGCGCCTGTTGGATCTTCGTCATCGCACCACGATTTCGCAACGATGCGACCGTCGCACCAGCCCACGCGCGACGCCGACGCGCCCCGCCCCGCCTTTGGTTCGAAATCAGTAGCGCAGCGAGATCACGCCATCGGCAAGCCAAGAAGAAAGGGAAACCATTCGAAGCAGATCGCGCGCCGCGCGGGCGTTCGAGAGCCCGCACCATGCGCCGTCAAGCATCCCTGAAAACACACGGGGGCCGCCTATCGGCAGCCCCCGTGCACCCATCGTCGTACCGCCTACTGCCGCGACTCAGTTAGTATCGCTGGAAATCCGCCCCGCCGGCGCCGCCTTCAGCATCCGCAGCACCTCATCGATGGCCGCCTTCAGCTCACGGTCGAACTTCTTTACTTCGTCCATCGGCGTGTTCTTCACCCACACATCGGGCGGCACGCCGTAGTTCTCAAGATTGATCCCGTAGCTATTCGGCTTCGTCGGATCGTAGGTGACCACGAGTGAGCCCGGCGTGCGGATGGTGCCGCCGTTGATGAGGTTGTAGCTGCCGGTCGCGATCACCGCAGCGGCCGTCGGATTGCCCACGATGCGGCCGAGGTTGAGTTGACGAAATGCCATCGGCGTCACTTCGCTGTCGGAGCCCGACCGCGCGTTCGTCATCATCACCTTCGGCCCGGCGATCGCCTGCCGAGGACGCCGCCCCCACACGCGGGAGCCGGTGCGCTGATTCCAGAACTGGTATGGCTCCCGCTCGAGAATGTCGATGAGCTCCTGATCGATGTTCCCGCCACCGTTGTAGCGGATGTCCACGATGATTCCCTTCTTGTTCGAGAACTGGTCGATCTCGTTGCGAAACTTCACCAGCGACGGCTGGTTCATCGCGCGGATGTGCACGTACGCGATGTCGCCCTTGGTTTCCTTCTCCACGATGGCGCGGTTGTTGGCCACCCACTCGTCGTACTTGATGTCGTTGAGCGACGTGACGCTCGCGATACGCACCGTGCGGGCGCCCGTTCCCGACGCGCTCTTCGCCAAGCGTACCGGTAGGTACTCGTTCACCGTAGTGGACAGCAGCTGCTCGTAGTTCTCTCCCGAGCGCAGCTCCTGGCCATTGATCGCGAGGATGTACTCGCCCTCGGTGATATTCAGCCACTCGCGATCGGCCGGGCCATCCTGGTACACGTGCCCCACGCGATAGCGGCCGGCATCGTCGGGCTCGATCTCGAAACCCAGGTAGCGGGTGGTGTACACGCGCGGCATCTGCCGAGAGGCGGGGCCGCTCACACCGGTGTGCGAGGCGTTCAGCTCACCGATCATCTCGTTGGTGAGATCGTACACGTCTTCATTCGTGCCCACGTACTCGAGCATCGGCTTGTAGCGATCCTTGATCGCGGCCCAGTCGCGCCCGTGCATCTTCTCGTCGTAAAAGCGGTACTTCATCACGCGCCACGCTTCTTCGAACAGCTGCGTACGTTCGGCGCGATGATCCACTATCACGTTGAAGCTGAAAGCGACCGGCTCCACGCGCTGGGGCGTCGCGAGCACCATCTTCGCGATCTCGAAGCCGGGGGCAGCATTATCCCCCCCTTCACCGCGAGCGGCTCGGCGGAAGAACACCGCGCGGCGATCCGTCGTGGGCGTGAGCTGCGGATACGTACCTCCCGCAATGCGCCGCTGGTTCTGTCCATCGATGCCGATGCTGAACATGCCGACGGTAGGACTCTCCGCGTCCGCGGGCGCAGCGCCCTGACCGCCGCCGCCACCGCCGCCGGCGGTGAAGTAGACCGTGCGGCCGTCGCGTGACAGGAAGAACGCCGACACCGGCGCAGACCCGCGCGTGAGCTGTACCGCGCGACGTTCGAGGCCTTCCGCATCGATGGTTACCACGCTCATCGCCGGCACCGGTCCGGGCGCAATCGCGGGCGTGGCTCCCGAATCGGTGCGCTCCCGCTCCGGGCGTGCGCCACTACGGCGCAGCCGTTCCCGCACCAACGGATCGCTCGGATCATCGGTCAGGCGCGCCAGCGAGACCATGAACAGCTGTGCCGTACCCCCATCGCGTGTGGAGGTGAACAGCACATGCGTGCCGTCCGGGGTCATCACGCCGTTCGCATCGTTGAACGGATTGCGCGTGACGTTCACTTCCTTGCGACTCCGCACGTCGAACACGAACACTTCGGCGTTCTGATCGTCGTCGCGCTTGCTGTACGTCAGCCAGTTGCCGTCGGCGCTGTACTGTCCCACGTTGAACCCACCCGCCGCATTGTAGGCGAGTTCACGAACCGCACCACCCGCGACATCCACTTCGTACAGCCGATTGTTTCCGGTGAACGCCAGCTTCTGCCCACTGCCGGCCCACGTGAGATCGGCCTTCACCGACTCCTGTGACGTCAGCTTGCGCCGCCGTGCCGTGGCCAGCTCATACACCCAGATCTCCTCGTCACCCGATTCGTCGGACACGTACGCGATACGCCGACCGTCCGGCGCGTAGCTTTGCATCCGCTCGCGCCACGGGGAGCTGGTCAGCTGTGTGCGCTCGCCCACTTCGCGCTCGGTGGGCACGATCATGATCTCGCCGCGCATGTCCACCGCGAGATAGTCCCCCGTGGGCGACGGGGAAAAGCCTTCGGCTCGATTGGTGGTCGTCACCACTTCGATCCCGTTGTCCTTGGCGTCCGCGGAAATTCTGATCGCGAGCTTTCGTGGCGTCCCACCGGGGACGTCCAGCGTGTACAAGTCGAAATTGTTCTCGTAGATCATCCGGCGGCCGTCGGGCGAGATGGCCGGGAATTGCACGCCATCATCCTTGTGCTGCGTGACCTGCTGCGGGGCGCCACCGGCGGCCGCAATGCGCCAGATATTGAAGGTGCCGTCGCGCTCGGAGGCAAAATAGATCATGCCGTCGGCACCCCACATCGGATGCACGTCGTGCGTGAAGTCGCGGAACTGCTTGAGCTCCGTGTCGGTGATCTCGGCGATCTCTCCGGTTTTGACGTTCTGCACCGCGATGTCGGCGTTGCTGTTGCCGCGATAGCCCTTGCGCCAGTATGTCGGGAGCGTGCGATTGAACGCCATCAAACTGCCGTCCTGCTTCATCATGCCGGATCGCCCGAAATCCATCGGCATCGCGCGCGGCATCGATCCGTCCATCGGCACCCGGTAGAGCGGCGATCCGAATGGATGCGCCCCACGGGCGCTCGCCATGATTACTTCGCGACCATCAGGTGTCCAATACAACGCCTGATCGTTCGTGGACATCCACGTCATCTGACGCGGCTCGCCACCGCTCACCGGCATCACGTAGACATCATCGTTTCCCGTGCGATTGCTCGTAAACGCAATCATCTGGCCATCGGGAGAGAAGCGCGGCAGGTAATCGCGTGCGACGTGCGCCGTGAGACGGCGCGGATTGGCGCCGTCCTTGTCGGCGAGCCAGATGTCATCCTGCCACGTGAAGGCGATCGTGCCATCGTTGGCGACGTGCGCAAAGCGCGCGAACTTCACGGAACCCGGAATCGTTTGCGCCTCGATCGGCGCAAGCGAGGGCACGAGCGCGGCGAGCGGAGCGCTCATCGCCAGGGCGGCGGCGGCGCGACGGAGCAGAAGCGGAAGTCGGCGCATCGGGGGCGGGGTAACGAGAAAAAGCGTAAACGATCCCCGTTATTGTGGGGCGCGCCTCCCGCTCTCGCCAGAGCCGGTACGTCGCCCCACCTGCCCCGCTGCCGACGATCGTGGACGATCAGTCACAGCCCGCGACGGCACTCTCCCACTGCACGCGCCAACCACGCGTTCCACGCGAGAGTACGGCCGCGCCGAGGGCGACACCGTCGTCCCGACCGAAGAGGAGGTGGACATCACGCGAGCCCCCCGTGAAATACGCGAGCAATGGCTCGGCGACCACCAGCTCCTCCTCGTGCCCGGCAGCGCGTTCGTGCCACGACACGTTCCAACTTTTCACTTCGGCGCGTTGCGCATCGACCACGAGTACCAGCCGTTCTTCTTTGGGATCGGCTTCCTGGTTTACGCGCCGGACGAGAGTGGCCACGATAAACGCCGTATCGAGACCGCGCGCGCGCCACGCGCGCAGAACCACAAAAGGCAGCCCTCGAAAGGTCGCGCTCGTGTCATCTGGCAACGCCGACGCCAACCGCGCCAGATTGGCCGCCAGCGCCGCCGAATCGCGCGGCGCGAGGCCCTCTATTGAATCGAGTGCGATCGGGGTGACCCGCCCCATGGCGAACGCGGCAGTCCAAGGAGCCACCGTCGTGCCTGCATCCACCGATAGGCGCGCCACCGGCCACGCCGTACATCCCTCGTCGAGACGCGGAGCCCCTTCCACCACGAGCCGCGCTGTTCCCACCTTTCCGGTGCGGGAGAAGAGCTCGAGTCGGCCGTCAGACACAGAAGCGCCAATGCCCGTGGTGTCCCCAACGGTGAGCTCCGTCGCCTCGGGGCGCAGCAGAGAACCGGCTGTGAGCCCCCCTTCGACGGTAGGCAAAACCACGAACGGTCCGGCCTCGGCCTCCCACCCGCTGGTGGCCACGATGGATGCCACGCTGTCCGGCATCCGTGCCGGGAACACCGTGCCAGTCGAATCACCGGGAAGGCGTGGGGAGCTACGGTCGCACCCCGAAGCACACAGCAGCACGCCGCTCATCCACCCCCACGTCCGTAACGAGCGCGCCAACGCCGATTCTCGAGCACGGACACGGAATTCAGTCATAACGGGTTACGAAATCGTGGCGAGACGCGCGCAAACCACGGCGGTTGCGCCGGGTGCGAGAGAGGTACGTTACCCAACGTACTGGACAGCAGATGTAAGGCCAGCAACTATAATCTGCCGCTCCGGGGCGTCCTTTACGAGGCTGATCCTCAGCCGCCACTCCTGACCACCTCGCTATGGATGATCAACGCACCGTGCGCCGCGGTGGGTTTCTGAACGCACTCGGTCTTCACCGGCCGCAACTGCGCGCTTGGGCGATGTACGACTGGGCGATCTCGTCCATGCAGACGGTGATCGTGACGGCGGTCTTCCCGATCTACTTCCTTCAAGTGGCCGGCGCCGATCGCACGCCGGCCGAAGCAACCCAGTCGCTCGGTTACGCGAATACGATCGCCGCCGTCGTGATCGCGCTTCTCGCGCCGGTGCTCGGCGCCGTGGCCGACTTCAAGGCCGCCAAGAAGCGCTTTCTCCTGGCGTTCATGCTCATCGGCGTGGTCGCGACGAGCGGCATGTTTTTCATCGAGCACGGCGAACTCCTTTTCGCCTCCGCGCTGTTCGTCATGTCGATCGCCGGCGCCACCGGCAGTATGACGTTTTATGAATCGCTGCTGCCGCACGTGGCCTCGGAAGAGGAAATCGATCGCGTCTCCACGGCT
The DNA here is from genome assembly GCA_038250435.1 of Gemmatimonadales bacterium. Lineage (GTDB taxonomy): Bacteria > Gemmatimonadota > Gemmatimonadetes > Gemmatimonadales > Gemmatimonadaceae > Gemmatimonas. The sequence goes on from JBBSCJ010000002.1 coordinate 185,833, forward strand.
GCGTACGCGATGGGATATATCGGCGGCGGTCTCCTGCTGGCCATTAATCTCGCGTGGATCAGTAATCCGGCGATGTTCGGACTGCCCTCAGGTGACGGTCTTACGCGCGCGCAAGCGACGCTTCCGTCACGGCTGGCGTTTCTGTCGGTAGGAGTCTGGTGGCTGGTTTTTTCCATTCCGGTTTTCCGCACCGTTCCGGAGCCCCCGCGCACCATCGAAAGCGATGAGCGCTCCACAGAGAATCCCTTCGTCGTCGCGTTTACGCGGCTGGGTGAAACGCTGCGCGAGATGCGGAGCTACAAGCAGGCGTTTCTGACGATGGTGGCGTTCACCCTCTACAACGACGGGATCCAGACCATCATCAAGATGGCGACGGCGTTCGGCACGGAAATCGGCATCGCGCGACCAGCGCTCATCAAGGCGATCCTGCTCGTACAGTTCGTCGGCATTCCCTGCGCGTTTGCCTTCGGATCGCTGGCCGGGAAGTTGGGCGCAAAACGGTCGATCTTCATCGGACTGCTCGTGTACACGGGTATCTGCATCTACGCCTACGGTATCACGTCCGAGCGTGAGTTCTACGTATTGGCCATTCTGGTGGGGTTGGTGCAGGGCGGCACTCAGGCACTCAGTCGCAGCCTGTTTGCCAGCATGGTCCCCAAGCACAAGAGCGGCGAATTCTTCGGCTTTTACTCCGTGTTCGAGAAATTCGGCGGCATTCTGGGTCCGCTCGTCTTCGCGATTGCGATCGGGCGAGGAGGGAGCAGCCGCGTGGCGATCTTGTGGGTCATCGGATTCTTCGTGCTCGGCGGGGCGCTGCTCGCCATGGTGAACGTGAAGGAAGGTGAACGTGCCGCGCGTGAGGCGAACCGTCGCGTCACTCCGGTGTGAGGGCGCGTACGTCAGTCGACGATCAGCGAATCGTCAGCGGGCGGCAGCACGGCACCGCCGAGATCCCAGTGCCAAGCGTCGCGGCGTTGCGCCGTGCGCGGATCGCGGAGCGGCTTGAACTGCAGCCGGCTCTCGGGCATGCCGATGGCAGCGCCGTAGGCGAGCAGGCGTTCCCGGTTGGTGCTCACCATGTGTACCATGGGCCGCCCCTGCCAGATATGCCGATGAAGCCAGAGTCCACCATCCATGGCGTGCGTCATTCCGGCCTTGCGCCGGCGAAATTCCCGTGCGCCCGCCTGTCGTGTCGCCACACGCAACCGTTCGGTGCGGCGGTGCGCATCCCGGTCTTCGCTGATCGCGGGAAGCGGCTTACGCGGAAAGGTTGAGGCGTCCAACAGGGTGACTCGTGGCGCTCAAGGGGCGTCGGTGCATTTCAGGACACCTTCAGTTTCGGCAGGTGGAAGTACCGCCGCTTGCCCGTAAAATACCGCGCAGGTCAGCGGCCAGGCAGCTGGATGCGTGGCGGACGCCGACCAGCCGCGTGCATTTGCCTCCGTGATGGTGACCACGACGCCTTCGCTCGAGTCGAAATTCAAAGTCGTGATGTTCGCGGCGTACGCTTCGTTGTCGTAAAAGTAGTTCTCCTGCTGACCGGCGACGTTCCTGAGATCGCTCTTGATACTCGCGGTAAATGTCTTGCCCTTCGTTTGCTGAAACCTGGGTATGGCGATCGCGGCAAGGATCCCGATGATGACCACAACGATCAGCAGTTCGATGAGGGTAAAACCAGCTTTGTGTGGATGCGACAAACGCATAGGGCGATCCTCCAGGTCGGTGACGCCGCATGGCGAACACACAGGAAAGGTATTGGCGTGGCCCTGTGCCCCGCGTCACGACTACCTAAGCAACCGCAGTGCCGCCGTTACGTTGCACGTCCAAAGCATTGGGAATCAACGACTTACATAAAACATCCACGCAACGGCTCAGAACAGCTCTCTCGCAGCCGCCGACGCTTCGTGCAAGTTGCAAGAGCGGCGCGCTCGCGAAACGAAGCAAGTGCTCCCTGAATCAGGTCTTCGCGGTCACCCAGTTGTCACCGGCTCCCATCTCCACAAGCAGCGGCACGTCGAGCACGGCCGCCCCCTCCATCTCCCGCCTGACCAACTCCGATAGTGCCGGCTGCTCTTCCGGGGGGACTTCGAACACCAGTTCATCGTGCACCTGCAGCAGCATTCGCGAGGAGAGCCGTTCGCGCGCGAGAGCGTCCTGGACCCGAATCATCGCGATCTTGATGAGGTCTGCGGCCGAGCCCTGAATGGGGGCGTTCCCCGCCACCCGTTCACCGAAGGCCCGCATGTTGTGATTACGATCGCGCAGCTCCGGTATGTAGCGGCGGCGCTTGAAAATCGTCTCGACGTATCCGTTTTCCCGGGCATCGGCTACGCTGCGCTCGAGAAAAGACCGCACCCCGGCAAAGCGCTCGAAATACATGTCGATGAAGGCTTTCGCTTCGGCGTTGGAGATCCGCAGCTGTCGAGATAGCGCATGCGCGCCCTGCCCGTAAATTGTCGCGAAGTTGATCGTCTTCGCTCGCGCACGCATTTCACTGTTCACGGCGGCGACGTCCACCCCGAAAATGATTGCGGCGGTCTGCTTGTGAATGTCTCCGCCGGCCTTGAACGCCGTGACAAACGATCGATCGGCCGAAAGGTGCGCAAGCAAACGCAGCTCGATCTGCGAATAGTCCGCGGAAAGCAGCAGCCACCCACGGCGTGGCACGAACCCGCGCCGGATGTCGCGCCCCAGTTCGCGACGGTTGGGGATGTTCTGCAGGTTCGGATCGCTTGACGACAACCGCCCGGTAGCAGCGACCGTCTGGTTGAACGACGTGTGCAGCCGCTGATCGCGTGGATGGACAAGCTTTGGAAGGGCGTCGATGTAGGTACCTTCTAGCTTGAAGATCTCGCGATACTCCATGAGGAGCGTCGGTAGTACATGCCCCTCTTCCGCCAATTCCTGCAAGACACTGGCGTCGGTACTGGGGCCGGTCGCCGTCTTCTTCTTGACCGGCAAGCCGAGCTTGTCGAATAGAATGGCGCGTAACTGCGGATTGGAGTTGATGTTGAACTCCTCGCCAGCCTCGAGATGGATCGCGTGCTCCACACGCTCGCGTTCGGCACGAAAGCGGGTCTTGAGTGCGGCGAACCAGTCGAGATCGATCGCAATACCGTCCCATTCCATGTCCGCCAGCACGCCGATGAGCGGCACCTCAATGTCGCGCATCAGCGAACCCATGCCGTTCGCGTCGAGCAACGGTTCAAAATGGGCGCGCATACGCATCGTGATGTCGACATCCTCGCACGAGTAGTCGCGCGCCGTGTCCACCGGCACCACATCGAAGGGCAACTGGTTACGCCCCTTGCCGCACAACTGCTCATACGCCGTCATGGTATGGCCGAGAAACTCGAGCGCAAGCAGGTCGAGGCCATGTGAGCGACGCGCCGGGTCGAGCACGTAGCTCGCCAGCATCGTGTCGAACGCAAGCCCTGCCAACCGCACACCGGCACCGCGCAGCACAAGCATATCGTACTTCGCATGCTGCGCGATTTTCCTGACGGCAGCGTCTTCCAGCATCGCGCGCAACGGCGCGATCTCGGCACTATCGAATGGCGGAAGATTCACCGGTACCGGAACGCCGGCGTTGAGCCGTTTCCCGCAGATCCCTGCATCGCCGGAGAGCAGCGCGAGATTGCCTCTCCCGTCATCGTGACGGTGCGCGAAGGGCAGGTAATACGCTTCACCCGGAGCAACGGCAATCGACAAACCCACGAGGCGCGCCCGCAGCGGGTCCACGCGGTTCGGGGCATCCGGGTCGCACACGGTTTCGGTGTCGATCGCGATAGCCGGCACCTCACGAATGCGGGCGAGCAGCGACCTCATCGCCGGCACGGTGTCGACCGTGATATACCGAGCGTCAGCGAGGACGGCCACACCGCTCTCTCCGGTTACCACCTGAGGGGCTGCTGGACGGCCGGCGGCCACAGGCGCGCGATCCGCTGTCGGCGGTAAAACCGGCGACGACTCACCAGCCGCCGCGCTGCCGCCGAGATCTTTGAGCAGGGACGAGAACTCCAGCTCACGATAGAGATGACGCAACGTCTGCGTGTCCGGCAGGCTCACCTGCAACGCCGCCGCGTCGAACTCGATGGGGACATCGCAATGGATCGTGACCAGCTGCCGGGAGAGGCGAGCAGACGCCATCTGCGCGAGCAGCGCTTCACGGGGCCGCTTTTTGGGAATGTCCGCCGCGTGCGTGATAATCTCCTCGAGCCCGCCGAACAGGGCGATCAGCTCCTGTGCCCCCTTCTCACCAATCCCTTTAACCCCTGGCACGTTATCGGAGCTGTCGCCGACAAGCGCGAGATAATCCACCACGCGCTCCGGAGGCACGCCCAGCCGGTCGCTGCCGTTCTCCACGCCAACCCACTGCTCTTCCACGCTCGCCGGACCGCCGCGTCCAGGGTTGAGCAGCCACACTCCCGGACGCACCAGCTGCTGAAAATCCTTGTCGCCGGAGACAATCACCACATTGTATCCGGCGTCGACGCCCTTCTTTGCAAGAGTACCAATGACATCGTCTGCTTCGAAGCCGGACACAGCCATGACCGGGATCGAATAGGCCGCAAGGAGCTGGGTGATGCGTTCGAGTCCGATGTCGAAATCGGCCTGCAACTCGTCTGTCAGTTTTTCGCGCGTGGCCTTGTATTCCGGATACAGATCGTCGCGAAAGGTGGCGCCGGAATCGTGTATCCAGCCAAGCAACTCCGGCTTGTGCGTCGCGAGGAGCCGCTTGAGAAAGTTGGCGATACCCCACGCCGCCGAGGTGTTCTCTCCTCGGCTGGTCGTGAGCGGACGGGTCATCAACGCGAAAAACGCCCGGTAAATCAGGGCATACCCGTCAATCAGAAACAGTCGTGGTGTTTCGGGAAGCTTGACCTCACTCACCGCTTTTCGGACAAACGTCGACGGACGGCATTATCCAGGTCTGCGCGGGATTGCGGGCTGAGGCGCCAGCGTCCGAAGCCGCTTTGATCGGAGAACATGAGCTGCAAGCGCAGCGCGCGATACTCCCATACCTGCTGACGAACGCGGGTGCCCGGGTCGATCGCCCCGGCGTCGAGAATGTTGTCCGGATCGCCGAGTGCTACAAAGGCCGTACCACGATCCGATTGCCACGGCACCGGCGCGTCCTCGCGGAAGCGCACGTTTGCCGTGCGAATGCGCGCGAAGTAATCGCGCAGCCCCTCGTGCTCCGCGGTCGCCGGTATCGGATCGGTTTGCGCGAGGAACGTCGCCCACGCGGTGGGGCGCGCTGTCGGACCGGACTCCCGCAAGGCGCTCAAGCGGTCGGCGCTGGCAAAGTAGCGGAGATAAGCGAACATCTCGTCGAACGACGCGATTGGCAGGTCGTCTCCGAGACTGACCAAAACACGCGTCCGCGCCGTATCCGCGCGTGTCGGCGCCGCGACCACCAGGGTGTTGATTCCGATGCCCATACGGGACACCGGCACGACAATTGTCCTGCTGCGCCCCGAACCGCTGGGCTCGAGCCGCACCGTTCGCTGCCACAGTTCCACGTCGCTATCACCCAGCAGCCGCACCGACACTGATTCCGGCTGCTCGTCGCCCACCACGTCGAGATAGATCGGCAGCACGGTGTCTTGTCCGAACAGCACCGTTGCGCGCGGACGCGCCAGAATGCGCGGTAAAGAATCCGGAGAATATCGCGGGATGGCCTCGTAGACCGGCACGGGAGTGGAGAGCTGCCCCGCAGCCAACCGGGGAACCTCGATCGCCACCTCTTCCGCGGAGGCGCGGATGCTCGACGCGTCTTTCACGTTCATCGCAAGGGTGTACCGACCTGGTGCGAGCGACACGAATTGCTGCCAGATGATACTTTCGTCAGCTCGCGAGGTTTCGCGGAAAGTCGGTACCTTCACCTGTTCAGCCGCCTCGATCTGCCGAACCACCACCCCGCCCTGACGCAGCTCCACGCGCACGGCATACGAGGCCGCGTACCGGTCCCCCTCTCGGCTGAAGCCGAGCGAACGGGACGGCAGGGACATCGAGAGCAGCATCAGCGTGCTGTCGCCCGACGAGGCTCGCATGAACGAGACCGACGCCACGAATGGGATACTCCCGGCACCGGCCACGAGGCCCATGTTCCGATAGAGGCGCTGCATATCGCTCGGCGCTCCCGTCAGCGTGGTCGAACCGGTCCTGCCACCGGCACCGTCGGCAGGACCGCCAGAACCCACCGCGGGACGACGGCCGGCACAGCCGTTGGCGACGAACGCGAGCAGGACGGCCAGGACAATTGAACTGGAGTTCGCTGATTTCACGAAAGAAGAGCCCGCTGAAACAGGTTTTAATCTTGCTGCGACTGCCGCCGGACGTTACGTTCGCTCCGTGGCTATCGAGACGTTAGTAGGAACGACGCTGGCCGGCTATACGGTTCGCGGAAAGGTCGGTGAGGGAGGAACCTCAACGGTTTTTCGCGCCGATCATGCTCAGCATGGAACCGTTGCCCTCAAGGTGCTGCGAGAGAAACTCCAGCACGACAAAACCGCGGTCGCGCGATTTCTGCGCGAGGCGCAGTTCGGCGCTCGGGTACAACACCCGAACATCATTCGCACCCTCGATTACGGCCAGTCAGAGGCTGACCGGTACTATCTCGCCATCGAGTGGGCTGGCGGCGAGATCCTCGACAAATACGCCGAAAAGTCCGGTCCGCTGCCATGCAAGGAAGTGGCCGAGATCATGGCGCAGATCTGCGGCGCCGTGCAGGCCGCGCATGACGTCGGCATCGTGCATCGCGATCTCAAGCCCGAAAACGTGATGTACGATCCGGCCGCCCGTCACGTGAAGCTGCTCGACTTCGGCATCGCTGCCGACACCGAAGCGGCCCCCGACCAGCGCCTGACGCGAGCCGGCTTCTTCGTGGGCACTTTGATGTATGTGGCGCCGGAGGCGCTTTCCGGTGAGCTGGTGGGGCCGGCTGCCGATCAGTACTCGCTGGCTACGATCGCCTACTATCTCCTCTCGGCCACCTTGCCGTATACCGGCAAATCACCTCGCGAGCTGTTTTCGCAGCTGCTCACGCAGCCGCCGGTCACGCTCAACAAAGCCAAGCCCAACCTCCGGTTTCCAAACTCGGTGGAGACGGTGGTAATGAAGGCGCTCTCCAAGCTGCCAGGTGAGCGCTATTCTTCTGTGCGTGCCTTCGCGGAGGCGCTCACCGAGTCGGCCTCTGCGGAACCGACAGTGAGCGCGTCCGACTCCAGCGACGAGAAGGCCGGCCTGTTCGGAAAGGTCCGGGGGCTGTTTCGTCGCGGCTGACCTTCGGTCCCACGCTGCGTGCCCATCTCCACGAAGTCTTCAACGCTCGCCCGGCTCATCGCCCTGCTCGCAGCCCAGTCTGCCAAGCAGGGCGATTTTGTGCTGGCCTCCGGCCGGAGGTCTTCACTGTATGTCGACTGCCGGCTTACCACGATGAGCCCCGAAGGACAGCTTCTGGTGGGACGGGTCGGGCTCGCGGCGCTGCGGTCATCCGGCTGGCCGGTCGATGCCGTCGGCGGGCTCACGTTGGGCGCCGACCCGGTCTCGTACGCTATCGCACACGCCAGCGCTCTCGAGGCGGAACGGGGCGAGGGGGAGATGGTTCGGTCCTTTACCGTTCGCAAGGAACCCAAGCAGCACGGCACCGGCAAGCTCATCGAAGGTCCTTTTGCCTTTGGTGACCGCGTGGTCATCGTGGAGGACGTAATTACGACCGGCGGTTCGGCCATGAGGGCCGCAGCGGCCGTTCGTGCAGCAGGAGGCGACGTGGTGGGTGTCCTGGCGCTGGTGGATCGGGAGGAGGGGGGTCGGGAGGCCATCGAGGCCATCGGCCTTCCGGTGCTGCGCCTGGTCACCGCCAGCGATCTGCTCCCGCTGATTTCGGCTAGCCTCGGCTCTGCACGATAAGTCGTAACGGTGTCGGCGAGACCCGGGAGGGGCGTTGGGCGTCTATAGCGCATGCCAATCAGTTTCGAGACACCCCGCACGCCGCACACTCTGCTTGAAGAAGAGCACGACAAAGACGTCGCTACCTTCCGCATCGCCAGCCAACGTCGCTTCTGGAGCACGATCTTCATCGCTGGCGTGCTCATCGTCGGTATGCGTTTCGGGCTGACGCAGGTCTCGATGCTGGCGGTCATCGCAACCTTCTGCGCCGCGATCGGCTTCAACTGGATACTGGCCGCGATCGGCCGTTCCCCTCGCTGCTATCGGTGGTGGCTTCGCTACGTCTTTGCCGTGTTCGACACGACGCTGATCAGCGGCGTGGTGTTCCTCTTCGGATCACCGGTCCTCGCCATCACGTACATTCTCGCCATCGTCCCGTACTCGTTCGACCGCGGTCCGGCACTCGGCTATGTCACGACCGTTGCAAGTACGCTCGGATTTCTCCTCGCCAGCTGGGGCTTCGCGTACACGCGGCCGGCTGACGCGGCGCCGTGGGCGCAGGTGCTGCTTGCAGCGGTGCTGCTGCTGGTGGTGTCGCAGCAGGTGATTCAGTTGCCCTCACGTCTCATTGCGCGCATCCGCCGCACGCGCGAGCGGATGGCGGAAGTGGAACGCGGCGATTTTCACGCGCGCGCCGACGCACGTCACGCCGACGAACTGGGGTTTCTCGAGCGCAGCTTCAATCGCATGCTCGATGAACTCACGCTGCTCATCGAGACCGTCCAACGCGAGGCTGAGGAGCTGGCGGTGGTTGCCAGCCAGGTGCATGCGGCGGCGGCGGGGATGCAGCGGAACGCCGGCGAGGTGGATGCCGGTGCGCAGGCTTTGAGCGAAGAACTGGTGCGCCAGCGGATGCGGGCGCTGCATGGCGCGCAGTCAGGTGAGGAAGCCCGCAAGACCGCAGCGGCCACCCACACGACGGCCGAGCGCACATCGGTGGATGCGCATGCGCTGGATCGGACGGCGGTGGAGAGCCGCAGCGCGATCGAACGCGCCGCGCACACGCTGTTGCAGGTAAGCACGGATTTCGATGCGACCGTTGAACGGGTGCGGACGCTCAATCCGGCATCGGATCGTGTGGGCGAGTTCGTGAGCACCGTGGCGCGTATCGCCCGGCAGACGAATCTCCTGGCGCTCAACGCGGCGATCGAGGCGTCGCGGGCCGGTGATCACGGCCTGGGCTTCGCCGTGGTGGCAGACGAGATCCGCAAGCTCGCTACGGAGAGTGCGTTGGCCGCCAAGTTGGTCGCGAGCACGATGCAACATGTCCGCTCGGATATTTCCGGCGTGGTGCACGCCATCGAGGAAACCGCCCAACAGATTGCCAACGCCGGCAGCATCGCCCATAACGCCACCTACGCCCTCACCACCATGGTGGACGGTATCGCGCGCATCGCGCATCACAGCGATGACGTAGCCTCACTGGCCGAAACGCAATCACAGCTCGCCACCGGCGTCGCCTCAGCGTTCGAGGCGCTCGACGAATCCGCGTATCGCGCGTCGGTGGGTGCACGCGCGGCCGCCGATGCGGTCGCGGAGCAGCGCGTGAGCATCGACGAGCTGTCACGTAGTGCCGCGCAGCTGTCGCAGGCGGCAGCCCGCATGCGGACCATTGCCTTGAGGCACACCACTGAATTTGCCACGACGAATACGCAGGAGATGCGGGCGTGGAACGCGTCGGCCGCGGAGCCGGTTGTGCCCTCCGTGCCTTCGTCGTCGAACAGGACGGGTCACGCCGCCTGAGCGCGTGGGTTGGCCGCCTTACCGGCCGATCCACTGTGGCATGGCGGTAAATGGAGTGAAGGTGCGAAAGATGTCGCGATGCGGTTCCAGCAGCTCGGTACACAGGTGCTCGAGCATGGCGAAGCCGTCGTAGCGACGTCGGAACTCCGCCGCGCCGCAGTGCATCACGTGTTGCACGTGCCGAGAGAAGCTTTGCGGAGAGGAGTACTCGAGCAGAAACGCGACGTGCGTGATGCTGTGCCCAGGATTTTCGAAGAGTCGTGCCGCGCGAACGAGTCGCGCGGCGGCGAGATAGCGTTTGGGGGCGGGTAGGCGCGCGCGAAAAAACCGGCTCATGAAGGTGGTGGGGACGACTCCCAGCTGACGCGCCAGCTGACGCACGGTCGTCATCGATCTGGGTGCGAGAAACAGGCCGTCCAGAAATCGCAGGGCATCGTCCGTGGCATCGGGGAGTGTATCCCTGATGCATTCGATCGCTGCCTGTTCGATACTTCCGGCCTCCTCGCGGGTGACGAAGTGGCGGAGGTCGCGCCATCCTGATGGATCACGGACATCGACGATCGCCTGAATGCCTTGTTGGCCAAGCGAGAGCACCGATTGCGTGGTGCGCGCCTCCGTGGCCGTGAGCAAGGCGACGGCTGGCACGCGTGGAAACTCGCGGACGAGGCGCGCGACGTGAGCGGCGTGCTGCTGCTGGTACCGTAAGACCGAGACGAGCACCGCCGACACCTGCTGGCTGCGCAAATCGGCAAACACGTCGTCGATGGATTCGCGGTGCACCGTGGTGTAGCACCCCTCACCCGCTGCATCCACCCGCTGCCGTTCGCCGGGGGTGAGGAACGTGATGACCGGCTTGACCGGCATGTCGATACTGCCGGTGCGCCGGCTGGCAAGATAAGCACCGCGTGAGTTGGTCGTGACGATCGACGCGCCAGAGACGTTCGACATGCGTTCCTCCACAGATGAGGGCGAGATATCGCATCAGATCCTTGGGCAGCACTTGCTCGACCGCGACGAGTGACTGCGCAGCGAGAGGCTATTCTCCGTCTGTCACTCCGCCGTCATTGCTCAGCACTGCAGTGTATTCGCCTGCAGCGATTTGATGCTACGGCGTCGCTGTCTACCACGCCGCGCTATATTCCGGCGGATCTCACGGAGGTCGTCGATCGGATGGTCGCGAGATGCCGGTGCAGACTGGTATCCCGAGGAAAGTCCGGGCTCCATAGGGCAGACTGCCAGGTAACCCCTGGGCGCATGCGGCGTGAGCGGTATGCGACGGACAGTGCAACAGAAAGCAAACCGCCGTAGCGCAAGTTGCGGTAAGGGTGAAAGGGTGGGGTAAGAGCCCACCGCGCATCCGGCAACGGATGTGGCTCGGTAAACCCCGGTCGGAGCAAGGCCAAATAGGCGGTGAGAGACGGCCCGTCTCGAAAGGATGTCGTAAGGCATCGAGCCGCGGGTAGGCTGCTGGAGCGTGCAGGTGACTGCACGCCGAGAGGAATGACCGTCCGGTGTGCGCAAGCATGCTGACAGAACCCGGCTTACAGATCGGCGACCCTCCGTGGGATTCGCGCGACCGGTAGCGAAGCAGAACGGCCGGCCCGACCGCGCAGGATGACTGCGCAGGATGAGCATGCAGGACGACCGTGCAGGACATCTCTCTGAATCTTCGCAACGGGACATGGCGGCAATGATCCGTCCGATTGTGCTGGCACTCACGGTGATGGTGTCGGGCGGGGTGCTCGGGTGCGCGCCCGCGCTCGCGCCGCTTCCGCCATCAGCGCCGCTGGCTGCCCCTGCCCCGCCCTCGACACGACCGAGCGCGGCGCCGACGACGGTGCCGGTGGCGGCAACCGTGCACGGGCCGTCGCGCATCCCATCCACGAGCTGGAGTGTCGTTGCCGACACTCGTATCCGGGTGCGCGACACGAGTGGGCGACGCGCATCGGGCATCCCGGAAGAAGATCAGCGTATCGAGACGCGGGCGCGTGTGTCGCTCGAACTCCAACGCGCGCCCACCGGTGCGCTGCGTGGAGCGGGGCAGATCGACTCCTTCGCCGTACACTCCACGCCGGCGGCATCGACGACGTCGACCACGGCCCCTGTACAGACTTCCCTCTCGACATCAGCTACCGGGCTGACGTTGCCCCTGCTGATCATCGACGCGCTACTCGACAGCGCCACCGTGCGGGTGGTCACCCGGATACCGTTGGTAAACGAGTGCGACCGTCCGGAAGTGAGCGCCACGGCGCTCGTGCGCGATCTGCTGGTGCGCGTCCCTGATGGCGTCGGCGTCGGTGACGCCTGGCAAGACAGCACCGTCAGCGTGCTCTGTCGGAGCGGCGTCGCGATGACCGTTTACACCGTTGCCCGTTACCGGGCGGAGCGCATCGGTACCACCGCGAGGCCGGACGTGCTGGTGCTGCGCCGCGAATTGACGACTCGGCTGGAGGGAAAGAACCGCTCGGCGTTCCGGTCGCTGGAGGTCGTGGGCAGCGGCGTGGCACGCCAGACGATCGACCTGAGCCTTTCGCAGGGGATGGTGCTGCGACTCGAGGGCACGTCGACCCTTACGCTGCAGGTGCTCGAAACGGTGTTACCGGCGATGCCGCGTGCGCTCGCCGTTACCCAGAACAGCACCATAAAAGCCGAACGGATCCGACGCTGAACGTGACGGATTCGTGATGGCTCGTCAATCCATCAGGCGCAAGGGCATGACCAGACATAGATACTTGGCCGGATCGTCCCAGCCTTCGGGCTCGATGGTGGCCGCCCGCTCCGGAGCCTTGAACGTGAGCCGGACCTGCTCGGTGGGCATGTACCGGAGGATCTCGAGCAAATATGTGGCGTTGAAGCCGATATCCAGCTGATCGCCGTCGTATTGCACCGGCAGTTCGTCCTGGGCTTCACCCAGATCCGGCGTGGTCACGCTGAACTTCAGCATGCCGGTGTTGAACGACATCTTGATGCGGTGGGTCTGGTCGGACGCGATCACCGACATCCGCTTGAGCGCACTGATGAGCGCCGCCTTGTCGGCGAGGCAATACCGATCGTTGTCCTTCGGGATGACTTGTTCGTAATTCGGATACGGTCCTTCGACCAGGCGCGTGAATACGGAAGTGAACGGCGAGCGAAAGCCCAGGTGATTGTCGCCGCGGGCGATCTCCAGCTCCTCTTCTGCCGGGAAAAGACGCTTGATCTGATCGAGGGCCTTGGGTGGGATGATCAAATCGCTTGGCGGGGCCGTACTGGCCTCTACGGGCAGCTCCATTTTGGACAGACGATGTCCATTGGTCGCGACCATGCGCATGCGATCTTCCCGAAGCTCCCAGAGTACACCGTTGAGTATCGGTCGCGACTCTTCGGTGCTCACGGCAAACGACGTATGCGAGATGAGCTTTTGCAGCTCACCGGATTTCACGCGCCACGACTCGGCGAAGCGCACCGTCGGGAAGGTGGGAAATTCATCGCGCGGCAAACCGAGCAGCTTGAACTTCGAACGACCACATTCGATGGTCACGCGTTGTTCACCGCTGGCAGAGATCTTCACGGGCGAGGGTGGCAGCTCCCGTGCGATCTCACTCAGCTTTTTCGCGGGAATGGTAATCGCTCCCGGCGTTTCGACATCCGCACTGACTTCCGTGCTGACGGCGATATCGAGATCCGTCGCGGAGAAGCGAATGCCGCGATCGGTGGTCTCCACGAGCAGATTCGCCAGCACCGGCAAGGTGGTCTTGGCCGGTACTGCAGCGGTCACTGCCTGCAGCCCTTCTTGAAGCTTCTCGCGCGAGATCGTGAAACGCATGCCCGTTGTGTGGAAGGACTGCTGTTAAAAGCTCTTGTAGATAGAAAAACAGTAGTAACAGCAGGGGATGTGGGCTTGTCTACAAACGCCGCAAGCTATGGCTTGGAAAGCAATTACGCCATGCCGCATCATGTGCATTCCATGTCGAGAGTGATCAAATCTCCGCAGCCGTGCACAGTGGGGGGGGGGAAACGGCGCCCGCCGTGTGGATGAATGGGGACTCAGCTGCCCAGCTGACCGGTTGTCCTCAGGGTTTCCAACATGGTCCTCACCTTCAACACCCGTTCGGAAAAGCCGGCTTCGCCGGCCATATCCTCGGCCACCCGATCGAGTGAATGAATCACCGTGGAGTGATCACGTCCGCCGAAGGCGTTCCCGATTTCGACCAGTTGCAGCGCCAGAAGCTCACGGCAGAGGTACATCGCGATCTGGCGCGGTGTCGTGAGCTGCTTGGTGCGGGTTTTCGAGCGCAACCCGTCGGGCGTGACGCCCCATTCCCGGGAGACTACCTGTTGGATGGTGGCCACGGTAATGGTCGTGGGCGGAACGTCGGGGAAATCCGAGCTGTTGGCGCCCCGCAGCTTGTCGCGCAGCGCCTCGCGAGCCAGCTCTACAGAGATGTCGCGGTGTTTGAGCGAGGCGTAGGCGAGCAGCTTGATGATCGACCCCTCGAGCTCGCGCACCGAGGATTTCACGTGCGTGGCAATGAACTCGATGACCTCGTCGGGGATGGTGAGCTCGAGATGGTCGAGGCTCGCCTTCTTCTTGAGAATGGCGATGCGGTGCTCGAGATCGGGGGAGTCGATGTTGGCGACCATCCCCCACTCGAAGCGGGACACCAGCCGCGACTCCAGCCCCGGGATGTCCTTCGGGGGGCGGTCGGAGGTGAGGACGATCTGCCGTCCACCTTCATAAATCGCGTTGAAGGTGTGGAAGAATTCCTCCTGCGTGGATTCCTTTCCCTTCAGGAACTGCACGTCGTCCACCAGCAGCAGGTCGATCTCGCGAAAGCGCCGTCGAAAATCGCCCATCTGCCCGGTCTGGATGGCGCCGACGAATTCGTTGGTGAATTGCTCGGAGCCGACATAGGCCAGGCGGAGGGAGGGGGTGCGGCGGAGCAGCTCGTGGGCGATCCCCTGCATCAGATGGGTTTTGCCGAGTCCCGTGTCGCCATAGATGAACAACGGGTTGTAGACTTTGCCGGGGGCTTGGGCGGCGGCTTGCGCGGCAGCGGCGGCGACGTCATTGGATTTCCCGATGACGAACTGATCGAAGATGTATCTGGGGTTGAGTGGCGTGTAGACGCGCTGTTGCTGCTTTACTGATGGCGCGGCAATTGGTGCTGGTGGTGGCTGTACGAACATGTCCATCTGCACGCGCCCCATGCGCTCCTCGTGCACCTTGAAGCGCACCGACAGGGGATGGCCAAGGGCCATCGGGGAGAAGCTGGTGAGCAGATCGGCGTGCTTCGACTCGTTCCAGTCGGCCGAAAATTGGTCGGGGGCGCCCACCATGAGCACGCTCCCCTCGAGGGCCAGCGCCTCGGTGGGTTCGAGCCAGGTGCGGTACGTCTGTTCCGGCAGCACCTGTTTGGCGCGCTGGCGCAGACGATCCCAGAGTTCGGCGGGCGAAAGCGACATGGATACGAGACGGGGGCGAGCAATCCCATCGGCCGATACCGGACAGGGGTGGCGAAGGTATCCGTCCGGATGTGGATAAGTCAATCACGCGAACGGTGTGACGCGCGCGCGGATACGTGATGCCAAGCAAGTCGTGGTCCCGTCTCATTCTTCGCGCTCGCGACCTTGACCGAACCCGATGCGCAGGCGTATTTTACGCGGCTACACCTGACACTGTTTGTGACAGGTTTTCTTTCAGAACTTCTGCGCAACCTTCGAGCATCGTATGGGCAAGCCCACTTATCGTCCGCGTAACACCAAGCGAGTCCGCAAGCACGGTTTCCGTGCGCGCATGGAGACGAAGTGGGGGCGTGCCGTCCTCGCTCGTCGTCGCCGCAAGGGCCGCAAGATTCTCACAGTCCAGCTGCCGTCCAAGTACGCTGGCGCCTGATTCCCGCGCGTTTCCGCGTGGGCAACGACTGACGCGCGGAACGGAGCTCGAACGCGTTCGACACGAAGGGAAGCGAGCGCGCACGGCCTCGATCGAGGTGCGTGCCACCGCGACCCTTTTGTCGTTTCCGCGTGTCGGGTTTGTGGTTCCGCGCTATCGCAAGAGTGCGGTTGATCGCAACCGCCTCAAGCGCCGCTTGCGCGAGCTCGTCCGGCTTCATGTGCTGCCGACACTGCGCCCGCTCGATGTGGTGATCCGCGTGATGCCGGCCGCGTATTCCCGAGACTTCGATACCCTGCGAGAGGAGCTGGAGCAGGTGATGCGAAAAATGGAGCGCCTCGAGGTATGAAATCGATTTCGACCACCCGCCGACCGGTCGGCGAGTGGCCCCGGGGCATGCTGATGCTGCTGGTGCGCGGATATCAGATTCTCCTGTCGCCCATCTTTGGCGGGTCCTGCCGGTATTATCCTTCGTGCTCCGCGTACGCACTCGAGGCGCTTGACCGCCACGGTGCCTTCCGCGGAGGATGGATGGCGCTGCGCCGAATCGGGCGCTGCCATCCCTTCCGCCCCGGCGGATTTGATCCGGTGCCCTGAGCGCTTCTTTATTTCTATCCATGGAACCACGTCGCATCGTCCTCGCCGTCATCCTGATGGCGGCGGTCCTGATCCTGACCCCGATCATCTTTCCGTCGCCGACTCCGGTGCCTGGCAGGACGGCGGTCACGGACACTCTCGGCCGCGCCGACACCGCCAATTCCGTGGTTGTCGACGTCGGCACGCCCCCTCCGGGCAGCGCTGGTGCGGCTCCCGCGATGGCGTCCACGCCGGACAGTGCGGCAGCCGCCTCAGTGGTTGCGATCGACACGGCGGTGATTGCCACCAACGCGGCGATCTTTCGCACGACCAACCGCGGTGCGTCGCTCATCGGTGCCGAGCTGCAGAAGTATCGGCAGCTCAAGGATAAAGGGCGCACGAGGGGCGAGCCGGTGGAGTTGGCGAAGGCTGGCGACCGGCTGCTCAGCTATCGTTTGGTTGTTCCGGGTGACACGGTGCGGCTCGATCGTCAGCCGTTTGTCGCCACGAAATCACAGAGCGGCGACACGACGCGCGTCAGCTACGATGCGACAGTGGGCGCACGCCGGGTGGCGATCAGTTACGCCTTCCCTCCGGACAGCTACCGTGTGAAGGTGTCGGCCGCGCTCGAGGGAGTGCCCCCAAACAGCTACCTGCTGGTTGACCTCCCGCCGGGATTCCGTTCGGCGGAGTCCGACACCGCGGAGGACATCGGCCATCTGGCGTATGCATACAAAATCGAGCGCTCGAACGCGGATGCGGTGAAGTTCAGTTCGCTGGATCCGGGCGAACGACAGCTGGAGCGTGGTCCGCTTACCTGGGTGGTCGCCAAAAACAAGTATTTCGTGTTCGGCATGCTGTCGCCGGTCGGAACCCCCGGGTTTGCCGAGGCGGATTTCATCGGTGGCGTGCGCACGGCGAAAGCCGCCACCCGTGCCCAGGCGACCGTGGTGGTCCCGCTCAAGGCGGGCAATGCCGAGTTCGAATTGTATGTCGGGCCGCAGGAGTTCAAACGACTGGTGGCGATGGGTCGGGAGTTCGAGACTTCGAATCCGTACGGCGGCTGGCTGCAGGGGATGATCCAGCCGTTCGCCACGATGGTCATCCGGGTGCTGTTGTGGATGAAGGCGACGCTGGGACTGTCGTACGGCTGGATTCTGGTGATCTTCGGCGTGACGATCCGAATCATCCTCTGGCCGCTCAATCAGCGAGCGATGCGCAGCTCGATGCAAATGCAGCGGCTCTCGCCGGAGCTGCAGGCGATTCAGGCCAAGCATAAAGGCGACCCGCAAAAGCTGCAGTCGGAGATGATGGCGCTGTACAAGGAGCATGGCATGAGTCCGTTCAGCTCCCTGTCGGGCTGTCTGCCGATGCTCATACCGCTACCGGTGTTCTTCGCGCTCTTTTTCGTCTTTCAGAACACGATCGAGTTCCGGGGCGTCTCGTTTCTCTGGTTCCCCGACATTTCCATAAAGGATCCGTTTTACGTCATCCCGATTCTCGTGGCGATCACGGCGATGGCGCTGTCGTATATCGGTATGAAAGGCATGAAGGCAAACGACCAGCAGAAGATGATGATGTACCTGATGCCGGCCATGATGCTCGTGATCTTCCTCAACATGGCGTCGGGGCTCAATCTCTACTACTTCGTGCAGAATCTCGCGTCGTTACCGCAGCAGTGGCTGATTGCCCGTGAACGCGGGCGTGCGACGCCGCTCGTGCGGGGATAGGGCGCGGTGCTGTTCCTGGCGGATCTCCCCGGTGGCGACGACACCATCGTGGCGATCGCCACGCCGGGCGGACGCGGAGCGGTGGCAATGGTCCGACTCTCAGGGGCGCGGGCAATCGCGATTGCCGGCGCCCTTGGCGCACCGGTGTTGTCGCCGCGCCGGATGACGCGCGTGACGGTCCGCCGAGCGGACGATGAGCAGCTGGCGATCGACGACGCGCTCATGGTCGCGTATCCCGCACCAAAATCGTACACGGGTGAAGACGTGGTGGAAATCTTCACACACGGCGGCCTCGTTGTGCCGTTGCTCGTGGTCGCCGCGTGCGTTGCGGCTGGCGCGCGACCGGCATTCGCCGGAGAGTTTACCCGACGCGCGGTGCTCAACGGTCGCCTCGACCTGCTGCAGGCCGAAGCCATCGCCGACCTGATCGATGCGCGCACGATCGCGATGCACCGTCAGGCGCTGGCGCAGCTCGACGGCGGACTGTCGCGGCGACTCCTGGCTTTGCGAAATGACGTGATCCAGTTGGAAGCGCTGATCGCCTATGACATCGACTTTCCGGAAGAAGATGACGGGCCGATCGCGCCGGCGCGTATCACCCGCGCGGCGCGGGTACTCGAGGAGGCCCTCGACGCTCTGATCCGCACCGCACCGCAGGCGCAGGCGCTGCGCGACGGCGTGCTGGTGGTGATCGCAGGACGTCCGAACGCCGGAAAATCCTCCCTGTTCAACGCGTTGCTGGGCGAGTCACGTGCGCTGGTCACGCCGATTGCCGGCACCACGCGCGACGCCATCGAAGCGGTGCTCGATGCGGAACCGCTCCCGCTACGACTGGTGGACACTGCGGGGCTTCGCGAAACGACTGATCTGATTGAACGGCTCGGGATCGAAGTCAGCGCGCGCTACCTGGGTCAGGCACAGGTGGTGCTCGCGTGCGGTACATCGCCGGAGGATATCGCCCACGCCTGTGCGGTGATCCGGCCGCAAACAGACGGGGTGGTATTGCCGGTGCTGACGAAGAGCGATCTGTTCGCGGCGGCGGCGGTGCCGGAGGGGGGCCACGCGGTGAGTGCGGAGCGTGGCGATGGGGTTGCGGCGTTGCTGCTCGCGGTGGTGCGTGTGGTGAGTGCCACGGCGATCCCGGCGCATGACGGCGCGAGTGACGTGCTGGTGACGCGGGAACGGCATCGCGCAGGTCTGGCGCTGGCGGTCACGGAGGTTCGTGCCTTTTTGGAGCTGTGGGAAACGCGGACTTTGCCGGCACCGGTGGCGGCGGTGCATCTGCTTTCGGCGCGTGAAGCGCTGTCAACGCTGATCGGGGTGGTGGAGACGGAGGCGGTGCTGGAAAGGGTGTTTGGGGAGTTTTGTGTGGGGAAGTGAAGGGCGGGGGGAGATGAAGGGCGGGGGGGATGAAGGGCGGGGGAGATGAAGGGCGGGGGAGATGAAGGGCGGGGGAGATGAAGGGCGGGAGGAGATGAAGGGCGGGAGGGGATACTATCGCCGGTTAGCTGACGATGGTGAGGAGGGGGCGGGCGGGGAGGGGGTCGGCGGCCGTCGCGAGTTCGTTGGCGCTGGCGCGGACGGCCCAGGGGAATCCGTGGGCTTCGATGGCGGGTTCGACGAGGCGGGCGCCGAGGAAGTAGCCGGCGCGTTCGGGCATGACGACGCGATCGATCGTGCGGGCGTCGTCGCTCATGCCGCCGGAGAGGTAGCGCAGGCGCAGGCCGAGTGCGGCGCGTTCAAAGTCGGCGGTGGCGGCGCGCAGAATCGTGGGCTCGAGTTCGCGCGTGCGCGCATATTGCTTGCGGCTGAAGCCCAGGTATTCCCAGGCGGCGTGTCCGGGGCTCACAGCGCGCGAGACTTGGACGGCAAGTCCCTCGTTCATGAGCAGCTCGCGGAGCGTGGCGTGGCGGCCGGTTTCCCAATAGGAGTAGTATCCGCCGGCCTCCGACACGAGGGAATGCATCTCGCTGCGGCTTGTGGGCGACGTGTAGCGAACAACGTGCGTCAATTCGTGAGCCAGCCAGAGCGGAATGAGCTCCGGATCGAGACCGAGCCCCTGGGTGTCAGGATTGGCGACGCTGGTAAAGTGCTCGAGGCAGACGAAGGCGACCCCACGGCCGTTCACGACCAACTCGCCGGCATTGGCGGCGCCAACGCCAACCATAAGCACCACATCACACGCGACATCCGATTCCAACAGCGCGTGTACCTTCTGCTCGGCCTGACGGGCGAGGCCCACGATGTCGTTGCGCGCGAGCAGGTCGTGCAGGTCATCGCGCGACGCGTGTACCGTGGCGCGGACGACTTCCTCGAAATGGGGACCAGAGGGCTCAAGCACATAGTTCTCCCAGTACGCGGAGAGCAGTGGCCGGTGCCGCTCGAAATATTCGAGGTAGGCCGACTGACGATCGTCGGCATCGAGGACAGCGAGAAAATCAGGAACGAGATTGATCAACATCAACAACCCGGGAACGGGAAGCCGGCGCGATCGAAACAACAACTCGCCGAGCGAGACGCGAGAAGATAGCCCGATTCGCGTGAGGCAACAAGACATTATTCAACCTTGCGATGCGGCCTGCCGACACTCGAGACTCACCGGAGTCCGCTGCCAACGTGACGACGCTCCATCTCATCGAACTGACCTGTCCGATCTGCGAATACGCTTTCCGATCGCAGACGGTCGCTATCCCTGACTCTTTCGGCGGCAAGCGAACGGATTTTCACGAACGTGCCGCCGGGATGCAACCGCTTCCGTATTTCGTGCACCTGTGTACACAGCGCGGGTATGCTGGCGTCGAACGCGATTTCGGCGACGACATCGATCCGTCGGATCGTCTCCGCGACAACGTCTGGTGCGAGCTGGCGCCCGCATTGACGAGTGAACTCTCCTCGGGGTCGCTCAAGTACGATCATGCCGCCCAGGTGGCGGAGTGGCAAAGTGCGGATCCGCGGTACCTGGCAGATCTTTATCTCCGCGCGTCGTGGTGCAGCGTGGACGAGGGCGACACGGAAGCGGAGCGCTACTTCCGGCGCAAGGCGGCCTGGCGCTTCGCCGACGCGTTCGTCCAGTTTGACGGTGTGGCGCCGGACGAGCGTGCGGTGATCACGTAGCTGATAGGCGAGCTGTGGCGGCGCATCGGCGACGAAACGCTGGCGCAACAGTGGTTTAACCGCGTGGCCGTGGAAGTCACCGAGCCGATCGAACAGGCGTGGGTGCTCGAGGCGACTGAACAGCAGAAGCGCGAGCCACGCGAGTGGTTTGCTTAAGCAACAGTGCTATCGTGTCCCGAAGAGTCGATCGCCAGCGTCGCCGAGACCGGGCAGAATGTACCCGTGTTCGTTCAGCTCCCGATCGAGCGAGGCGCAGAGAATGGGCACGTCAGGGTGTTCGCGCGCCAGACGCTCCACTCCTTCGGGGGCGGCGACAAGACAGAGAAAGCGGATACGCGTGGCGCCGGCGCGTTTGAGCGACGTCACGGCAGCTGATGCGCTTCCACCCGTGGCCAGCATCGGATCGAGCAGCAGAAAGTCCCGCTCGCTCACGTCTCCGGGCACCTTGAAGTAGTAATCCACCGGCTCCAGCGTGTCGTGATCACGGTATAGCCCAATATGTCCTACGCGCGCAGACGGCATCAGACGAAGAATGCCCTCGACCATGCCAAGGCCGGCGCGCAGTATCGGCACCAGCGTGAGCTTCTTGCCGCGCACCGACCATCCGGTAGCCGTCTCAAGCGGCGTGTCCACCGACACGGGATCCAGCGCAAGGTCGCGCGTGGCTTCGTAGGCCATGAGCATCGCGATCTCGTCCACGAGCTCCTTGAACTGCTTTGTTGGTGTGGCCCGGTCGCGCAGCAGCGTCAGCTTGTGGCGGACCAGTGGATGGTCCACGACACTCATCGTGGGAAATCGGGAAAGATCAGCGGGCATCGGTACGCGGGAGGAGGATCGCGACCCTGATGGGTCGTAGGGTGGAAGGTAGCGCGCGCCGCCGCGGCCACGCTACCTTCGCGCCGTGTCCTTCCCGAGAATGACTGACGATGCACGCGCGCGCGCCTTGATCGCGCGCGTGGGTCGTACCGCCACCGCATTTCAGGCACTCGGTCGTGGTGTGTCGCACTGGTTTGCGCCCGCGCCCACCGATGGTCTGGTGGCGTTCGTACCTGTGCGAGGGGCATGGGTCGCTGCCGGTGAACCGATTGCGAAACCGGATCAGGCGCTGATGGTAGCCGAAGCGTTTGTCGCTGCGGCTGGTCGTGCCGGGGTGCGCGCAAGCTTTTTTGCCACCGAGGGGAATCTCGCCGCCTCACCACGCTTCCGTCGGCTCCTGCTCGGCGAACAGCCGGTGTGGCATCCGCCGCAGTGGGAGGCGTACGTGCGCGGGCATCGCTCCTTTCGCGAACAGTTGCGACGGGCGCGCGCCAAAGGCGTGAGCGTCGCGGTGTACGATGCAGCATCGCTGTGCGACCCCGGGTTGCGCGAACCGCTGGACAGGCTGGTTGCGCGATGGCTGGCGGCACGGAGCATGGCACCTCTCGCATTTCTGGTGGATATGCAACCCTTTGCACATGCCGAGGAGAAGCACACCCTGCTAGCCTTGCGCAACGGCGAGCCGTGCGGGCTGCTCTCGCTTGCACCGGTGTCGGCGCGAAACGGCTGGTTGTTCGAGCATTTGCTGCGCGACGGAGATGCCCCGAACGGCACCGCGGAGCTATTGGTCGATGCCGCGATGCGTCTGATTGCAGACGAGGGCGCGCAGTGGGCAACGCTGGGACTCGCGCCGCTGAGCGGCGCGCTCAACGGGCCGCTGCGCGCAGTACGGCGCCTGTCGCGTCCGCTCTTCAACTTTGATGGTCTTGCGGCGTTCAAGCGGAAGCTTCGTCCGGAGCGCTGGGAGCCGATCTACCTTGCGTACCCACGCGAGCACGGTGCGTTTATCGTGGTGATCGATGGCCTGCGCGCCTTCGCGGGCGGTTCGATGTGGCGCTTCGTGTGGCGCACGGCGATGCGCGGCTCGCCGGTGCTGTTGCGCGCCCTGGAGCTGTTGCTCGTGCCGTGGACGCTGTTGTTGGCGATTGCACCGACGTCGCCGTGGTTTCCGTCACGGGCTGTGCAGTGGGCGTGGGTGTTCTTCGATATTTTCCTCCTGCTCCTCCTGCGCGCGTTTCGACGGGCGTCGATTCGCCACGGGACGGCGGCGCGTCGGCGGGCGCGCGCGACGTCCTGGTGGCTGGCCGTGGCGGTGAGCGTCGATGCGCTCTTCACCATGACGCAGGCGATTGTGTGGAATGCACCTCGAACGGCGGGAGTCGGCGAGTGGCTGGTGATTGCTCTCGCGTGTGTCGGTCCGTGGCTCGCCGCGCCTGTGCTATGGGGTGCATGGCGCCGTTGGACAGTGCTCACCGCGTCGCGTTAGTTTCACCCTGACGGACTGGCCTCCTGCGGTACTCGTAACGCTCGGATTGCCGCCACAGCCACTGGATCCTCCCCAGAGTATGGCGCGTCCGATGAGCACGCCCGCTCGAGGTCGGTGGCCGGTTGTGGAAGACGCGAGAAAAGCGCTGGTGGCGCTGCGCAGCCGAACGGCTGCATCTAGCGTGCCATGCTGGGGTCGCCTGAAACTACGGGTTCCATGAATTCGGCTTCAACTTCCGCAATGCTCGACGGCGCGCGTGTGGCCCGGGCTCTCGCTTACAGTGCGATCCTGCTCACGGTGCCGAGCGTGATCGGCTGGGCGTTCGCGATGCCGCAGCTTGTCCAGCCGCTTGAAGGGTTTGCGCCGGCGCGTTTGTGGGGAACGGTCATGATTCCCGCCGGGGCGCTGGGCATGCTCGCGGATATTCGAAGTCGGCAGGCGCCTGCGCGCGCGTGGGCGCTGCTCTGTGGTTGTGCGGCGTTGCTGGGGCTGGTGGCCTCGATGGTGGGAGTGAGCCTGCCATTTGACGACTACGCGTGGGCGCGCATCTCCGACGCACCCATCTTGGCGCGCGGCATTCCGATCTCGATCGGTTTGCTCTTCTCAGCTTATAGTATCGGCTTATACGTTTTGGCTCGCCGGGAGCCGACGGAACGGTCACTGCTCATGGTTGGCGCGCTGGCGGCCGTGATGCTGGCGATGGCCACGGTACTCATGATGGCGCAGCTGGCCGGGCTGGTATCCGGCGAGACGCAACAGGGAATCGTGCGAGCGCCGTTGCACGGCGTGTTGGCGGCGATGGCCCTTGCGGTGGCGCTGCTGCTGCGTGTCGCGCGCCATGAAGGCGTGACGCTGGCGCCGCCAAAGTGGGCGCCCATTCTGGCGGGCACGACTGCCGCGATGGTCGTGCTCGTCATCTGGCAGGCGCTGGCTTCGAGAGAAGAAAGCGACGCGCGCGCGCGCGCAGCGCTTGCCACGAGGGCCGTTGCTCTGGCGGCCGAACGACAGTTCAGCATTATTGAGCGCGCGATCGCCAGGACGGCGGTGTACGGTGCGACCATCGAAGACCCGGATGATCGGATGTGGGTCTCCTCGTTGCCGCAGATGGTGCGGGAGACGGCTGGTCTGTCGCGATTGCTGTGGCTCGATTCCACCGGAATGATCCGACACGTGGCGCCGGATTCGGCCGTGGCGTCAGCGGTACTGCCGCAGGTCGCCGAGGCGGCTCGCGATATTTTGTCGGGGCTGAGGTACAATACCGATACGCGCAGAGTGGCTCAATTGCACTATCCCCGGAGCAGCGGGCTCTCACGCGTGCCGTGGGGAACGGCACTGTCGTACCCCATTCTGTCACGCACGATGGGTAACTCGGTGGTGATCGGCCTGGTGGATGAGACCGCCTTGTTGAACGAGTTCGTGCGCGAGGTGAGTGGAGATTTCATCGTCGGCGTGCTGCGCGGTGACTCCCTGATAAGTGGGAGCCGTGTTTCGAGCGTTGCGCACGAGTCGCTGCTGCTGCTCGGCGCCCAGCAGTATCGCATGGTCGCGGGGCTACGGGCCGGCGTGAGTCGTTCCACGTTGCCGGAGTTGGTGCTCGTTCTGGGGCTGACGGTGGCGGCATTGCTGGCGCTGACGCTCTGGCTGCAGCGTCGTTCGTGGACAGCGGCGAGCGAAGAAGGGGTTGCCCGCATGCAGCGCGTAATCGATCGCGCCACGGACGGGGTCTGGGAAGTGGATGTGCTGAACGGGCGTACCCATCGCAGTCCGGCACTTCTACGGTCGCTCGGATTCGGGCCGGCGCAGCTGCAGGACGGGTTTGCGGGGTGGCTGGTGCTGGTCCATCCGGATGATCGGGCGATCGTCAACGACGCGTTTACCGCGCACCTGCGTGGTGTTACCGAGGCATTCGAGTGCAAGTATCGCCTGCAGGCAGGTGATGGCAGCTGGCACGTCCTGGTGGATCGCGGCGTCATCGTGGAACGGACCGCCGACGGCCGGCCGTCACGGTTGCTTGGTATTTCGGCCGATGTCACGGAGCGGGCGCATGCGGACGCGGCGCGTGACGAAAGCGAGCGGCGTTTTCGCGCGATATTCGACACCGCGTATCAGCTACAGATGTTGCTGGATCTCGATGGCAGCATCCTTGAGGCGAATCGGGCAGCGGCGGAGCTCGCGGCGATGCCGATTGTTGGCGCAATGCAAGGCGTGCTGTTCTGGGAAGTACCGTGGTGGAACGACCAGGACGGTTCGGTGGATCGCGTGCAGGAGCGGTTCGTGCGCGCGCGCGGCGGCGAGACGACACGCTTCGAAGTCGGACTTGGTACCGGGGCCGAGCGTCGCACGATCGATTTTTCCTTGAAGCCGATTTATGATGCCGACGAACTGGTGGTGCAGGTGCTCGCTGAGGGGCGCGACCTCACGCTGCGCAAACGCGCGCAGGAGTCGCTGCGGGAGATCGGGGCACTGACGACGATGGGACAGCTGGCGGCACGGGTAGCGCACGAGATCAACAACCCGCTGGCCGGCATCCAGAATGCCTTTCTGTTGATCCGCGACGCGATTCCCCTTGATCATCCCCACTACCGTTTCGTCGGTGCGATCGAGCGGGAGATCTCCCGCATTGCGGCCGTGACGCGCCAGCTGTACGAGACGTATCGTCCCGATGAGCACACCGTTTCGCAATCGTCGGTCGTTCTGGCGGTCAGCGATGCGGTGAGCTTTCTCGAGCAGGTCAACCGGGTGCGTCACGTGGCCATCCTGACGGACATGACGCGGGCGCCGTCGATGGTTCCTGTGCCCGACGCGCTGTTGCGACAGACGCTGTATAATCTGGTACAGAATGCGCTGGACGCCTCGCCGGTGAACGGGACGATGACGGTGAGTGCCACGCAGGAGGGCGACGAGTGCGTCATTCGAGTCGCCGATGAAGGGCCCGGCATTCCGGCCGCACTGCGCGATCGGATCTTCGACCCCTTCTTCAGTACCAAGGATCGCACGATCAAGACGGGCGGCATGGGGATCGGGCTGGCATTGGTCCGTCAGTCAGTGCTTGCAGTCGGAGGTCGGATCGACGTGCAGGACCGACCGGGCGGCGGTACTATCTTTGAAGTGCGCTTACCGATGACCCCACTGGATACCGGAGTACTACAATGAGCCGCGGACGCATCCTGATTGCGGACGACGAACCAACCTTTCTTACGTCAACGGCGGAGCTGTTGCGACGTGAAGGCTTTACGGTGGATACGACGGAGGATGCCGAGTCGGCGTTGACGGCGATCACGCAGGCAAGCTACGACCTGTTGATCACCGATCTCGAAATGCCGGGCAACGCCGACCTCGATCTGGTGCAGCAGGTGGCAAGCATCAGCGGTGGCCTGCCGATCATCATCATTACCGGATTTCCGTCTGTCCGTTCGGCGGTGGCCTCAATCGAGCTGCCGGTGGCGGCATACCTGGTGAAGCCGGTGCACTTTCCGGAGCTCCTCAAGCGCGTGTCGAGCGCGGTGGCGCGTTTCCGGTCGTATCAGGCGATGCAGCTGGCGGAGTCGCGCCTGCGCGAGTATAAATCGCAATTCGAAGGGCAGCTGCCGGTGGCTACCGAATCCCGGGCCGGCGGCGTGGATACCTTTCTGGCGCTCACCCTGCGCAACGTCATGGGATCGCTCACGGATCTGGAGCAGCTCGGTCGGGCACTCGCCGGGCAATCCATGCCGCAAGCGCACGCCTGCCAGTTGATTAACTGCCCTCGCGGTTCGCAGCTGCAGCAGGCGGTCGAGGAAACCATCCGCGTTCTCGAAGAAACGAAGGGTTCCTTCAAGTCCAAGACCCTTGGCGATCTGCGTCAGCGGCTCGAATTACTTGTAAAAACCGTATAGCCGCAGGCTTTACCCACATATCCACATTGTGTAAGCTGTGACACCGCAAACGCAATTCGCCTCTTGCGTGATTCGGGTGTGGGACCGAAGTTAAATCTCAAGACATGCGGAGCACGGGCAGGCGGGTATACAGCACGCCAGTATCGCCGGTGCACACGGTCGCCACGCAGTTGCAGGACTACATAGGATCGCCAGACGATCCACCTTGACGTTCAGAGCAAAAGGCTCTGGCAGTCGAAGGCGCGCAAGTTCGCTCTACACGAGTGCACTTCGCGCCTTTTTTGTTTTGTCGATGTGACTTGGAACACCGTCGCCGGCTATGTGGGCGTTGAGGCTTTCACCGATGAAAACCATACGGTTCTCATCACTTCCAGATCCAGGACATGAGCATTGTCGCGCTTTATGAAGTCGAATCGTCGAAGAGCGGGCTGCGGGCACGCGGATCCGCGAGCGGTTCCCGGATCATCGGAAATCGGGAGCGCCACCTGCGCCTGTCGAATGCCGAACGTCCGAATACCACGCTTGGTGGTGGGAGAGTGCTGATGCGCATTCTGATCGTGTCCCAGGATTCTGCGGTAGTGGAACCGCTGCGCGCCACCTTCGAGGCACAGGGGCGCGAAGTGTTGCATTCCAGCACCAGCGCTGGCGTTCCGGACATCATCGGGCGCGCAGAAGTGGATCTACTGATCTGCGATCAGCAACTGCCCGCCGATGGGGCGATGCAGCTGCTGGACGCGATGCTGGAGCAGCATCCCACGGTGCTTACGGCGCTCGTTACCGCGCCCGGCGCGACGCGTGTGGCGATTCAGGCCTACGAACGCGCCGCTTCGGACTATATCGCCTCTCCGGTGGACGAAGAGGAAGCGCTCGCGTTCCTTCGTCGCGCCGAGTCGATGTCCACGTTGCGCGAGTACGCGGGGCCGACGGATGGCGCCAGCGAGGTATCAGAGTTCCGTGGGATGTATGGCAGTACGCCCATCATGCGCGATGTCTTTCGCATGATTGCGCGGGTTGGTCGCACCGATGTCACCATATTGGTCTCCGGGGAAAGCGGTACCGGGAAAGAGTTGGTCGCTCGCGCGCTGCACGATGAAAGCTCGCGTCGCAACAAGCCGTTCATCGCCTTGAACTGTTCGGCCCTCCCTTCAGAGCTGGTGGAGAGTGAGCTGTTCGGTCACACCCGTGGCGCGTTTACCGGCGCGGTGAAAGATCGAGGCGGACTGTTCGAAGCGGCTAACGGCGGTACGTTGTTTCTCGACGAGATCGGCGATCTCGGACCGCTTGCGCAGGCCAAGGTGCTTCGGGCACTTGAAAACGGTGAGGTAATGCGCGTGGGTGGTACGAAGACCACACGAGTGGACGTGCGCGTGATTGCGGCCACCAATCGTCCGCTCGACGAAATGGTGAGCGACGGTCGCTTCCGCGAAGATCTCCTCTACCGACTCAAGGTCATCACGCTTTCACTGCCGCCGTTGCGGGACCGTGTGGAAGATATTCCGTTGCTTGCCGGGCATTTCCTGCATCTGTTTGCCGAACGCCACGGTCTGCCAGCCCGTCAGATCGACAACGAGGCGAGCGAGGTCCTGATGAACCACGAATGGCCAGGGAACGTTCGCGAACTGCGCAACGTGATCGAGGGCGCTCTGGTGATGGCTGACGGGCCGGAAATTTCGGTATGCGATCTTCCCGCCTCGCTCACGACACAGAAAGCCAGGCTGCCGATCTCCTTCATGGAACAGTCGGCCGATCTGCCCTTTGTGGAAGCGCGCGAACGCGCCCTGCGCGAGTTCGACCGCGCGTTTCTGAGCGCGGCACTGGCACGCAATGACGGCAACATTGCCCGCACGGCGCGCGCGCTCGGCCTGCACCGCCAGTCGTTGCAGAAGCTGCTGGCGCGGCGCGACCTTCGTCAGTCAGGAGAGACGACGCGGGAATTGTAGGGTCTCGTGTTCGTGCCGGGTGATGCACCAAGTACCCCGTCGGAACCGACGCGACGGGGACCGATCGCAATGGCCTCCTCCATCAATATCGTCATCTCGCCGGCGATGCTCTCCCAAGACGCGCTCCGCGCGCGGTCGATTCCTTCCGCTTCGTAACGGTTGGGTTCCCGCAGAGCATCCCGCACCGCAGTCAGATACGCGTGCACGGTATCCGCGACACGCACGATAGGCGTGAAGGCGCTCACCACGGCGACCGGTGTGGAGACGATCGGTTTCCCGGACGCCATATACTCGAGGGTCCTGGTCGGACTGATATGCTCGGTCGCCGCGTTCATGGCGTACGGCATGAGGCAGACGTCAAAGCCCTTCAAGAAGGATGGGAGTGCCTGAAAGTCCTGCGGTCCGAAGTAATGAATGTTGCTGCGACGCGGAAGTTCATGCGGATCGACGTTCACCACCGGGCCCACCATGGCGATGTCCGCTTCGGGCAGGTGCTCGGCCAGATGGGCGATCAGCGCGTAGTCGAGTCGCTCGTCGATGACGCCGAGGTAACCGAGCACCGGCGAGCGCAGTGTGGCAAGAGATGTCGGCAGCTGAGTCAACGGATCACGGGCTCGCGAGAAATGCTGCGCGTCAACGCCGCTCCCGAAGTGATGCACATTGTCGTGAACGCGCGACTTCGCATCGGTGAGGGTGCATCTGTCGGCGAACACCACCTGCGCGCGGGCCAGCAGGAAGCGCTCGCGTTGGAGCAGCTCCCTTTGCGCGACGCGAACCGGCGCGAGCGCATTCATGCAATCGTAGACGACGGCCACCTCATCGAAAGAGCCGATCATGGTGGGGGCGGGCATGGGTGTGTAGAACCATTGTACCGGTTTGCAGAAACGCCGGGCCAACGCTCCCGTCGCGCCGATGACGTCGAGCAAGAGCGTGCGCACAGCCATGTACACGGCCGTTTCGGAGTCACGATAGCTGTTGGGCAGGAGCGGGATGGCCCGATGAATTCCGGGCAACGGCGAACGCAGGTCGAGCGACGGACGCGCGACATCGTCGAGAAACATCGGCTCCTCGACAAACAGGATATCGCGCGAGCGGGCAAAGCGAGAGAACAGTTGCTGCGGTCGCTGCCAGACAAAATCCCATCGCAAATGGCTGTGGACGATCATGGGGCGAGCGCAGATCACATCGGCGATGCAAGTGGTCACGAGGTGTGCCTTGGGGGAGAAGGTCCGACGCACCCCGATCGGTGCATCCTACGGATCCGTGCGGGGGCAAGCGACGTGCCATGCTGATGCTTCCACACATGACGCGCTGCACGTGCTGTTTCGTGCGCAAGACATTTCGCGCACAGCTCTCCCACGAGCCGTCGATCGCCATTTCGGGGCACGCGACTTGAAGAACCCGATCTACACACGGAACACGAGTTGGGAGACCCACAGCACGTGTAAAGCCGGTATGCCGCGCACATCACCAGCCGGTCACCGGTATCACGGTCACATCACGGAGACATCCCAGATGGCACGCGACGAAAACGATCGACACGAGCGCAACCGGCACTCCTCGGGCGCACACGAGCGCGGCGGTCAGCGCGCGGGTGGGCGCGATGGCTGGAGCGGTGCAGGCGATTACGACGGCAACCGCGGCGCCGATGACGGTGGCCGCTGGGGCCAAGGGCGCTCTGAACAGCTGCGTGGTGAAGGCGGGCACGCAGGCTCGAGTAGCGGTCGCACCGGGGGACAGATGGGCGGCGTGCGCAGCGGCGGCGAATACGGCGGCGGCAGCGATTACGGTGAAGGCGCGTGGGATGAAGGGAGCTACAACGGCCGATCGTACGGACAGGGGAGCTACAATCAGCGCCCTGGCGCGCAGGGGCAGCAAGGCGCTCGGCGCTCGCATGGCGAGCCGTGGGGCGCACAAGGATGGGGTTCATCCTCGCGTGGGAGCGAGCGCGGACAACAAGGGCGCGACCGTCAGCCGGGCTACGGGAATACCGGTGGAGACAACTACGGTGGCGGAGGGTTCGGCGGCGGTGGCGGCTACGGTAGTTCCGGACTCGGCGGCGGCTATCAGGCAGACGGGCAAGCGGCAGGCGGTTCCATCCCGCAGCAACAGAACCATGCGGGTCGAGGACCCAAAGGGTGGCAGCGCTCTGACGATCGCATCGGCGAAGACGTGAATGAGCAGCTCGAACGTCATCCGCAAATCGACGCGAGCGAGATCGAAGTCAAAGTCGAGCACGCTGAAGTCACGCTCAGCGGATCAGCGACCGACCGACGCTCCAAGCGGCTTGCCGAAGATGTCGCGGAAGCGGTGTCGGGCGTGCGTGACGTGCACAACCAGATCAAGGTGCCGCGTCAGGGCGAGTCCGGGCAGTCGACGCCGAGCGCGTCGTCGCGGAACGATGAACGGAACGCCAGGTAACACTTTGGCTATCGGCGGCCATCTGCGCGCCGCGACGTGGGCATCACGACCACCCCTCCGTGACCGAAAGTATTTCGCGAAGAAAACACGGCAACCGCGGCAGACGAAAGGCATGGACGTTGCACGAACACCATGTGCATGATCGCCTCATCACCACCAACCCACCGCCGGAGCAGAACATGGAACTGGATACCCTGCAGGCCCTCTACATAGAAAAGCTGCGCGATCTGTACAGCGCGGAAAACCAGCTGATCAAGGCTATGCCGAAGATGCGGAAAGCCGTTTCGAATGATGAGCTGCAACAGGCATTTGATACCCACCTGGTGCAGACGGAGCAGCACGTGCAGCGGCTCGATCAGATATTCGAGGATCTCGGCGTGACTCCGAAGGGGAAGCACTGCAAAGGGATGGAAGGGCTGCTCGCCGAAGCCACCGAACTCATGGGCGAGGAGACCGATGTCGATGTGCTCGACGCGGGGCTCATCTCCAGCGCGCAGGCGGTTGAGCATTACGAAATCGCCGGCTATGGCACGGCCCGTACGTATGCGAAGCAGCTTGGCTTCGTTGACCATGCCGAGTTGTTGCAGCAGATACTGAACGAAGAAGGCGAGACGGATCGCCTGCTTACGGAGATCGCGATAACCTCGGTCAACATCGACGCGATGGAAGAAGACGCGGAAGCTGCGCCGTCTGTACCGCAAGCCACCACCGTTGGTGGAAAGAAGTCTGCTGCAAGGAAAAGCAGCGGCAAGGGCTGACTCACCCTGCGGAGCACCAGATGACCGATGACCAGCGAAACGCGGAGCCACGCGATACCGCCCCACCCGCGACAGCGCGCAGCGATCGCTTGGTGCATGAGGCGTCGGAGGAATCATTCCCCGCGAGCGACCCGCCGCAGTACACACGGGAACGGAGCAAGCCTCAGCCTGTCGATACCGACGGTGCCGTGCCGCCTGATGCGCGCGCCGAAGCGCGGCGTTGGGCCGACGAGTTCGTTGGCGCACTCGATCATGACAACGTGCCCGCGCTCATGCCAGCCTTCACCGAAGACGCTGTTTTGCGCATCGGCACCGGCGAGTTGCTGGTCGGTCACAAAGCCATCAGCACGGGCATCGCGCGGTGGCTCGAGCAGATCGGTGTCACCCGGCATCATGTGGTGGACGTCCGAGTCGACCACGACGCCATTTTCGTGGAGTCGGAGGTGACCTATCAGACGGGTGACGGCGTCACGGGGATGTGGCCCGAAGTCATCAGTGCTCGCCGCCGAAAGGGCGCTGCTTCCCGATTGGTCATTTACGGTGCGCCGTCCATACCGTTCATGCGGTCATCAACAACTCCATGACGGCTTCCGTGAGCCGCTGTCTGTCCGAAATCACACGCCGCCACGGATCGGCGCGCGCCCGGCTCAGGTAGCGCGAGACCTCGTTCACATGTACGCCATCGCCGGCGGATACCGTCTTGAGCGTTCTCCAGCTCACCGGAACCGCAACCGGTGCCCCTGGCCGCGAACGGCAAGACCACGGCGCCACGGCCGTCGCGCCACGGCTGTTCCGCAGGTAATCCACGAAAATGCGATCGGTCCGCGCCGCTTTCGACGCGACGTCCACCAGTCCGTCCGGATCGTCCGCGACCATGCGGGCGGTTGTGAGTCGCACAAAATCATGAACGTCATACCATGTCACATCGGGAACGATGGGCACCAGCACATGCAGTCCCTTGCCACCGGTGGTCTTGAGCCAGCTCGCGAGACCGCACGCCTTCAGCAGCGCGCGCAATCGGAGAGCCGTGTTCGCCACATGCGCCCACGGAACGTCAGGTGCGGGATCCAGATCAAAGATGATCCGATCGGGAGACTCCACGTGGCCTACACGCGCGCCCCACAGATGAAACTCCAGCACGCCGAACTGCACCAGCGACACCAGTCCCTGGACATCCTGAATGTAGAGATACGGTTTCCGATCGCCCTCTTCCTCCTGGATATCCACGGTGCAGACGCCGGGAGGGAGCGCTGTCGTCCAGTGCTTCTGATAGAAGCACGGCCCTCCCTGCCCTTGCGGACAGCGGACGATCGATAGCGGACGATCGATCACGTGCGGCAACATGCGCGGCGCGATGCGCACGTAGTATTCGGCCAGCATCCGCTTGGTAATCCCCTGCGCGTCGAAGAGTACGCGATCCGGATTGGTGAGCGTCACACCGGCCACGCTGGCGGACGGCGGCATCACACATCCTCCCGGCGCACGTGATGCGCCGGTTTGTCTTCGCGCAGCCCCCGAAAGACCGGATGGCGTAACACGCCGTCGATGGTCCACTCCAGGAACGACACTTCGGCCACGAGGATTGGCGTGACCCAGTGCACGCCGCTGCGAGGCATGGACGCGGTGCGCTCCATCGGTGATCGCGGCACGGTGATCCTTTGCAGCTGCGCGCGGATCGTCTCGAGTTGCGCCGCGTCGAAACCTGTGCCGACCTTCCCGGCATAGTGCAGCGTGGTGCCATCGTACACGCCGAGCAACAGCGCCCCCAATCCGGCACGGCTGCCGCGAGGGTCGGTGTACCCCACCACCACAAACTCCTGACGGCGCGAACACTTGATCTTGAGCCACGCGCGATGACGTCCGCTGAGGTACCGCGCGTCCACCCTTTTGCTGATCACGCCTTCGAGTCCGACGGCACACGCTTGCGCCAGCAGATCGCCACACGATGCACCAAAGCGCTTTACCGGTCGGATCAGCGAGCGTGCGCCTCGATGGCGCAGCACCTCTTGCAACAGGTCGGCGCGTGTGCCGAATGGCTCCGCGCGAATATCCATGCCGTTGAGGTGCAGCAGGTCGAAGACATGGTAGCGCAGCCCGCTGCTCGTTCCGGCATCGAGTGACCGCTGCAGTTGTTGGAAGGCACTCACGCCCGGCCCGGCGGCGGCGACGACCTCGCCATCCAGGACGGCCGAGTCGAGGGGAAGACGTTCGATGGACGACTGCACCGTTGGGAAGCGTGTGCTCCAGTTCTGGGCGTTGCGCGTAAACAGCTGTGCCCTGCCACGCTCCAGGACCGCTTCGATGCGATAGCCGTCGAGCTTCTCCTCGTGCACCCAATCGCTGCCGCTGGGCACCACGCGCTCGAGGGTGGCGAGCGCAACAGGGAGAAAACCGATCACGGCCCCGTCTTCCGCGGTCTTTTCTGCCTGGCAGCGACTTTGGTGTTCCGACGCAGCACCTTGCCGTGCGCACGCGCCGCCAAGCTGCCCTTGAGCGCGGCCATGAGGTCGAGGACGCGCGGTGGCGGCGAGTCCGGGGTGCTCGCGCTCACGACACCGTCGTCGCCGGTGCTTTCCGCACGCGTCTGAATCATTGAAAGCAGATCGTCGCGATAGCTGTCGCGGAATGTCTCCGGCGTCCACTCGGTGGTCATCGACTCCACGAGCTGACGCGCCATCTTGAGCTCCTGCGGACGGATATTCCTCCGAGCGATGCTGTCGAGGGGAATGCCGAGGTCGGCCGGCTGTCGCAATTCATCGTGGTAGCGGAGCAGATGCACCACGACGGACTGGTTGTACGGATACACGGCGGCCAGGTGCTGTTTGGTGCGGATGACTACCTGTGCGAGCCCCACCTGATGCGTGTCTTCGAGGGTCTTCACGAACAGCGCGTACGCCTTCTCACTCCCCTTGAGCGGTCCCACCACATAGGGTTTGTCGAAGTAGACGAGGGCGATATCGTCGGCCGGCACGAAGCCGATGACGTCGATCGTCTGGGTGGCGCGGAGATTGGCGGATTTGAGATCGTCGTGCGAAAGAATCACGTAGCGTCCCTTGGAGACGGCGTATCCTTTGACGATCTCGTCGTTGCTGATCTCCTGTCCCGTCACCTTGTTATACTTCCGATATCCGATCGGCGCGTGGTCGCGCTTGTGGAGCATGTCCAGATCCAGTCCCTGCGGCGACTCGGCCGAATACAGCTCGACACCGATGCTCACCAGTCCGAAGCCGAGTGTGCCCTTCCATATTCCGCGCGCCATGACATCACTCCGCAAAGTCGGGTCGTGGCATTACAAGGCATGATACGAGCCGGACGAGCATACATTATCGGAGTTTCCTGCTTTTGCGGAGGTGAATCCTAGCCGAGACCCACGGCTGCACCGGCGCTTGCATGGCTGAGTCACAATGTGTTGGAATGAAATTTGCCAGCCATGTGCGGCTGAGTATCATCTTGCGTACGGAGGAAACCCGTGTGAAGCACATGTTGAAATCCGCCGACTTGTCGTCGTACACCGACGCGTTCGATTCGAGTGGCGCGCGCCTGCAGCTGAACATCGCTGCCAATGCAGCCGTTCGCCAGCGCGAGCGCGCCATAACCCGCGCGCTGCGAGTATGCGTGAGCGTTTTCCAGCAGCAGCTCCCGCGACCCTGCTCCCTGGCCGAGTGGCCCGCGCAGCGAAGCTGGTAGCTGGCAGCTGGGTAGTTGCGCGATTGGCGAATATGACGGCCATACGTCCGGTTCCGCCTCGCACCGGACGCACCGCCGCTGATCGCCGCCCGAGGGCGCCTAACCGATCAGAGCGATTCGTTTCGACGTCGCATCGCGTCGTCGGAGAGCGGAGAGATGTAGCTGGAGCTCTCGCGCCCGCGGCGACGCTCCCCGAAGAACCGGGAATCGTCGTACAGCTCTTCCCCGTAGAAATCACCGTCAGTCGCACTCCGCTTGTCCGCCGTCAGCGGAATTATGCGCTCCGTCTCACTTGGGTGCGGATCGCGGGTGAAACGCTCACGGAGAGTCAGCTCGTATTCGCGTGAGAGCGAGTTCCGATCGTACGGTGGGAGCGTGCGTGGATCGACGATCGAGGCGCTGAGGAACACGTTATCCTCCTCATCGTCGAGCCGAGCTGAACCGATGGGGATCAGTACCGCCCGGTCGTCGCTCGCGTTGAGCGTCTCCTTGTCGATTTCTGCCTCGATGTATCGCACCTTCATCAGTCCGGTATCGATAATGAGGTCCTTCACCTTGCCGATCTTCTCGCCGTCCGCCAAGCGAACGTCCCACCCGCGGACGTCCGGATCTCCGTCGGCGACTTGCAGCTCGTCCATGTCGTCCAGGTGAACCAGGCGGGGGGTATCGTTCCGGTCGCCGCCGGTGGTCGGTGAATCACTGCGTCCGTCGTCTCGCATCATGCCTTCTCCGGTTGGAATGCTGTGGGCCCGACGTGTCCTCTCGAAACGCGGGTGGGACACAAACGCGCTAGCGTGGCATGGGCTGTGTGTCGCGCATGGTGCCGCCGAGGGGCGGTGCCAGGGTACCCGCCGCCGCGCTGGTGTCCCGGTACGCAGAGCTATCAGCTGGGCCGGTGGCGAGGTTTTCGTTTGTACCTCGCGCAAACAGGAACCACACAAGAGCGAGCAGAACCAGTCCAGCGAGTAGCCAAGGCCACACACTGCGCTCTCTTTGTTCGATGTTGATCTCCGCCATGCGTACCTCTGTGATGGGATGGATGTGCCAAAAAGGGTCGCAAAAGTCGATCCAATACGCGATGTCCCATTCCCGCGTACCCTCCCGGGCGGTTAGCTTCTCTTAGCAATGTGGGAATGACGCCGTAATACTGCGTCAATGACTCTGCGCAGTAAGGGGGGCCGATGGGTCGCCGTCGAATTACCGAAGTCGATGTGCCGTTGATTGCCGAGCGCTTTAAAGCGTTGTCGGAACCTTCTCGCATAGCGCTGTTACTGGCGATGCGGGCAGGAGAGCGTACGGTGACGCAACTCGTCACCGCCACACAGATGAGTCAGGCGAATACGTCCAAGCACTTGCAGGTGCTGCATACACACGGCCTCGTCACGCGTCGAAAGGTCGGACTTTTCGTGTACTATGCCATGGCGGGCCGTAAAGCGATCACGTTATGCGAACTCATCCGCGACCCGTCACCCATCAGCTGAGCGGCTCTGCTGCTACAGATGCCGCGCGAGAACCAGAGTGTAGTTTCCCGCATGGACCTTCCTACCGATATCTCGTTACTCGCCCTCGGACTCCCTGAAGATACCGAGGCCGTACTTACCGATGCCGAGCTGCGCGAGCTGGCGGAACGCGTGCGCGGGAACGCTGATCCGCTGTTACGGCGGCTGCTGCTCGGGTATCTCACGATCCGGCGCGTGACGGCCGACGTGGTCGACGGGATCGCGACGCGGGACGGAGGACAGGTGATCGCCAGCAGCGCTCTATTCCGTCGGGCTCGGATTCTATCTGCTCCGGTAAAGTGAACGTGCGGCGCCGCCGCCGCGCCGCGACTGCCGGTGATGTGGTGCAACCAGCTTTACAAGACGCCAAGCGATGGCGCGAGCGCCAGCCCTCATCGTCGTGAGTGGGTCGCCTCACTTATGCAATCGTTGGCTTCCAGCACCGCGATACGCACTGTGACCGCCTGGGTACGAGCGCCCGTGAGAAGAACGCTCGCACGATTTGTCGGCAGCGGCGCACGCCGTCGGCCGGTGAATCGATGGTGATGACCGGTTGCCTCAACACCGAGCTGCGGAGCACCGTACCCGAAGTCCACGCGAAACGCTGTGAACGAAGGCGTCTCATCATTACCCGACGCCTTGCCGAAGAGTCGGCGCCGGCTCTTCGGTCCCGTATCAGCTCATCTGCCGGTGCCGACGTCATTGTCACCTTGCCGTTGATGAAGCACTCCTAACGGCGCGCGCCGACCGCGTCGGACGAGGACGAGGACCGCTACGCCGCTCAAGAGCAACAGCAGCGTGTGTGGCTCAGGAATGGTGGTGACCTGCGCCGGAATGCCGCCGAGCACGAGGTTGTTCACCGTGGGCCATCGCGCGAGGTCGATCGTTCCGCCTGCCGTAAGGCGTACCGAAAAGAGCTGTGACGGTCCCGTGGTCACGAATCCCAGAAAGCTTTGCGGCGTGGACAGGTCGATTATGCGAATCGCGGATCCGAGAGCATCTGTTACCGTGATCGTGATTGATCCGGGTTGGGCGGCGCCGTCAATGTCTGTGGTAAAAAAGAAACCGCCCACTCCGCGAACATTCGAGGAGAAGTTGTTTACCAGCAATACATCATCGGCCAGCCGAGTCGAAAGCCATGGATCACTGTTCGTACCGGCGGAGAACAAAACGCTCATTGGGTCGACGGTACTCGCTGCATAGCTGAACAAACCGGCGGTGCGGTTGACAGAGTTCGCAAGTTCGATGTTTGGCGCGAGTTCGTTGTACGTGTCAGTCGCGAACGGCGAAACGGCATTCAGATAGTCCGCGAGCGTGTTGAACACGGTGATCTGTGCGTGTGCTGCCGCCGGAGCGAGCAAGAAGACTGCGGCCGCGGCGATCTCTGCGATGCGGGTGCTGATAGGCATGGTCATTTCAGTGAAAGGTTTTACACGCGTCTCTGCGCATGCCAATTTGCATGTGCCCTTGACGATTGTGTCACCAATCATTGACCGCGACGTGCAAATGGTGCAAGCAAGCGCGGCCCCGTGCATGCACGGGTTCGCATGCGGACGGCTGCGCGCGGTCCTGGCGATTTCTGTCGCGCGCACTGTGCGGGACGTGCTGCAGAGATTGCTCCCTTGATTGCTCGCGCGCAGTTGGTGAAGGTTACGAGTGAGCCGGACTGAGCCGGCATCAACCGCCAGAAAGACCACCACTCGCCACCCTGCTTCCATGACTCCGGATTCCCTCCGCATCGCCGGCGCGCAGATCGCGCCGGTGTGGCTCGATCGCGCCGCCACCCTCTCCAAAGTTGTCGACGCGGTGCACCGTGCCGCCGACGGTGGTGCGCAGCTGGTTGCCTTCGGTGAAGCCCTCGTCCCCGGCTATCCGTTCTGGATCGAGCTGACGGACGGGGCTCGCTTCGATGCTCCCGTACAAAAGCGTCTACACGCGCACTATCTCGAACAAGCCGTGCAGATTGAAGCGGGACAGCTGCAGTCCGTGTGCGACGCCGCCCGCGCTCGTTCGATCTGCGTGATCCTCGGCTGCATCGAACGGCCGAGTGAGCGCGGCGGTCACAGCATATACGCGAGTCTCGTGTACATCGATGCGCGGGGCGAGGTGCGATCGGTGCACCGCAAATTGATGCCGACCTACGAGGAGCGACTCAGCTGGGCGGTGGGCGACGGCCACGGTCTGCGGACGCATGCGCTCGGTGCCTTCACCGTCGGGGCGCTCAACTGCTGGGAAAACTGGATGCCGCTGGCCCGCGCAGCGCTTTACGCGCAGGGAGAGGATTTAC
Source organism: Gemmatimonadales bacterium (assembly GCA_038250435.1). Taxonomy (GTDB): domain Bacteria; phylum Gemmatimonadota; class Gemmatimonadetes; order Gemmatimonadales; family Gemmatimonadaceae; genus Gemmatimonas. The sequence continues at coordinate 225,593 of JBBSCJ010000002.1, forward strand.
ACGTGGCGATCTGGCCGGGTAACGTCCGCAATACGGAGCACATTACACGATTCATCGCGCGCGAAAGTCGTTCATATGTGATGTCCGTGTCAGGCATCTTGCGCCGCGCCGATATTCCGGAGTCCATCCCGCACGCGCAGCTCATTATCGATCACGCACCGGAGATTCTTGCCGAGGGCGGCAGCTGCATCGCCAATCCTGACGGATCATGGCTGGTTGAACCGTTGGCACACGAGGAACAGCTCATTTTTGCGGACTGCGCGCATCAACGCGTGCGCGAGGAGCGGCACAACTTTGATCCGGTCGGGCACTACTCCCGACCCGATGTGCTCCAGCTTACCGTAAATCGTGCGCGACAGCAATCGGCGCATTTTGCGGAGTGACGGCGTTGCCGAAACGGCTGGCGCCAACTCACAGTTGGCACATCGGTCTTTCATGCGGGTGAATCCGGGCCGAAACGCGGCAGAAGCGCGTGCCGCAGCCTGCGGGCCTCGCAGCGCCGACTTCCGCACACGTCGTCCGAGCGCTTCCTTATCGCGCGTAGTCGGAAGATCGCATTTCATGTCTCGAAAACATCGGCAAACCCATGCAGATCGAGTTCTCCGGCGCCGCGCAGGAAGTCACCGGCTCCTGCCATATCGTGCGTGTAGGCACGCGTACGATCCTGCTCGACTGCGGCCTGTTCCAGGGACGCCGTAACGAGAGCCGGGACAAGAACCTGAAGCTCCCGCTCCCGATCGACGCCATCGACGCCATCGTGCTCTCACACGCCCACATCGACCACGCGGGGCGCCTGCCGTACCTCGTGGCGCAGGGGTACAAGGGCAGCATCTGGGCGACCAGCGCCACGCGTGATCTCTGCGCCCTCATGCTCGCCGACTCGGCGCATATTCAGGAAAAAGATGCAGAGTTTCTCGAACGTCGTGGCCGCGCGCATGCCGAACCCCTGTACCGGGTGGAGGACACCACGCGCACGCTGGAGCAGATGATCGGGATGCCGTACGATCGGTGGTTTGATGTCACCGATGGTGTGCGTGCGATGTTCAACGAAGCGGGCCACATCCTTGGCAGCGCGTCGGTGGTGCTCGAGCTGCGCGAAGGCGACGAAATCAGGCGCGTGGTGTTCAGCGGCGATATCGGCCGCGCGGGGTTGCCGATCCTCCGCGACCCGAAGCCACCCACCGGCGGCGCCGACGTCATTTTGTGTGAAAGTACGTACGGTAACCGCGATCACGAGTCGATCGATGGCGCGCGCGAGCAGCTTGCCGCCATCGTGCGCGATACCGCCAAACGCGGCGGTCGCGTATTGATTCCGGCCTTTGCCGTGGGACGTACGCAGGAGCTCGTGTATGACCTCCATGCGCTTCATCGCGACGGCCGCATCCCGGATATCCCCGTGTTCATCGATTCGCCGCTCGCCACCAATGCGACGGCGGTGTTCGCGATGCATCCGGAAGTGTTCGACCGGAGTGAAGACCTCGTACGGCGCGCGCCCTACCTGTTCGACTTTCCGCTGGTCCGTTTCACGCGTGACGTGAACGAGTCGAAGGCGCTCAATTCGATGCGCGGACCGATGGTCATCATTGCCGCGTCAGGGATGGTCGAATCCGGACGCATTCTGCATCATCTCCGCTCCGGCGCGAGCGACCCACGTAATACGATTCTCGTGGTAGGCTTCATGGCGGAACATACGCTGGGGCGGCGTATCGTGGAGCGTCGGTCGGTACTCCGTGTCTTCGGCGAGGATGTGGAGCTGCATGCGCATGTGGAGATACTCAATGGCTACAGCGCGCACGCCGACCGCACGGAGTTGCACCGGTGGCTCAACGCCACGCGCGACGGTGGAAGCGCGGAGGGACGCACGAATCCGCGTATCTATCTGGTGCACGGGGAGTCCACGGCGCAGGAGGCATTTGCCGATCGGCTGCGCGAAGACGGCTATCGGGTGGAGATCCCCGGATCAGGAACTGTTATCACTGTCTAGATCGGAATCGTGTACTTTGGCAGGATGCTTCGCCCTGCCTCGCGCGTGCTGCCGCGTGTCTTGATGCGCCTTCTCGCCGTTCTGCTGTTCGGCTGGGTGCTGTGCGTTGCGCTCATTTTCTATTGGTCCACCCGCCAGGCGACAGGGAATGCCGACGCCATCGTGGTGATGGGGGCGGCGCAGTACGGCGGTCGGCCATCGCCTGTGTTGCGCGCACGGCTCGACCACGCCCTCGCGCTGTGGAAGGCCGATCGCGCGGCGCGTGTGATCCTGACCGGCGGGAGGCGACCCGGCGACCTGATCAGCGAAGCCGCAGCGGGGCGACGCTATCTCGGGCGCCGCGGCGTTCCCGCCACGAGAATGCTGCTCGAGAGTACCGGACGAACTTCGCTGGCGTCGGTGCACGGCGCGGCGCTGTTACTGCGTTCGGAACAACCGCCACGCCGGCCAGCAGCTCGCCTGCGTCCAAGCGTGCTGCTGGTGAGCGATCCCTTCCACATGCTGCGCCTCGATATACTCGCGCGCCTGCACGGCATGACGCCACTGCCCTCACCGACACGTACCAGTCCGATTTCGGCGCGGCCGCGGCTGGCGGTGGAGTACATGCTACGTGAATCGATCGCGCTTCCCATCGACGTGCTGCTGCTCGGCTGGCTTACAATGACCGACACCGCCGAGCAGCGGCTCGGAGCGCCGTGATGGCGAAGCGTTGGGCGTCGAGGCGTCGAGCGCAGCCGCCCGGTCACGCGAGCGCGCTACTCGGCATCCCGCATGATTTGCTTTCGACCGGCGTGATCTACCTCCCACATCTGAACGGCCGCAACATCGTCGCCCAGTGACAGACCTCTGCCTACTGCCGGCATGGTCTGCAGCGACGGGAAGAACGAATAGCTGTCAGAGCTGGTGAGGAGAACCGTGTACCCGAGATCCGCGAGCGATGCGGCAGTGATGCGACTGAGCGGCATGCCGCCCGGTTGTGCAAAGCCTTGCATCAGCTCGTTGGCAAATACCGATCGCCGCCAATGTGCATCGCGGGTACCCGCCGTGCCCGTGTTTTCCACCGGTACCGCGATTCCCGTGTAAAACAGGCCCGCCACAGCGGCGAAGGCGTTACGTGCCTGTATTCCTGAAAAGTACGGATCGTCTCCACCTTTCCCCACCAGGAGGGTACGCTCGAAATTCCACAGTGTCCCGATCCCGAGCACGTGGCCCATTTCGTGGAGCACCACATCGTCGAGCGTGCCGAATTGCTCGAGGACCTCGAGGTCATCGACATCCAACTCGAAAAAGCCCATGATCGGCAGCTGTGTCGTTGAATTCACGTAGCAGGGACTCGCCTGCCCTACGGTCTTTCCGGGCCCATCGATACTGGCGATACGAGCGAAGATGAGCAGATCATTCACACGTTCGTCGAGTGCCGGAATCCAGGTCTGACATTCACCGGCAGCGGCGTTGAGCGGTGTGGTGCCCATATCGCCCATGATGACCCGTCTCCAACGAGTGATCGCGGCGCTGAAAGCCGCGCGCTGTCGCGCTGTCCCGCCCTCGCCGATGAATCGCACCTCGATATCGAAGTTCGACACCGGTACGGTCGCGCGAAACGTGAGCGTCTTGCCCGGACTTTCGGCAACGGATGCCACCAACGTCTGCAGAGCAGCAGCGCCAAGTGTCCAACTGCCCACCGTCGCGATGCCATCGGCACCAGTGAGTACGCTGCTGTCCCTCACGCTTCCGGAGCCGGATCCCACCGCAAAGGTCACGCGCACGTTTCCCACCGCGACATTGTTTCCATCGAGCACGCGGACGGCGGGGCGAATCGAAATCGGCTGGTCTGCCGAGCCGTCCTGCGCAACCGGCGCCGCTGCCTGTAGCGACAGCGACGCGGTCTTCAATGCGGCAGCACTCACCGGCGACGTGAGCGACTGATCAGAACAGGCCGCCAGGATGATAGCGCACGACCACACCAGCATCGTGCGCGTTACACCAAGCGTAACCGCTCCCGGCGCACCTGTCGTAAAGCGACATTTCAAAACGTTCATCAGGCAGTCGGATAAGGGAAACAACCCATCCGGCAACATCGCCGCAGTCCTGATGTTAACCGTTGCTGCGGCGGCTGTTCCTGTCTGACGCGTATCTCAAGTGCGCGGAATCACACCGCGCGCAATGCATCTCTTACTCCCGTTTATCTCATGCGCCCCGGGCGGATGAGTACTGTCGAGCCATCCGGCATGGCGCGATAGAGTGGAACGTCTGCGATATCGTTTCCCAGGTTGATCGACTTTTCGGTGCCGAGGTCGAACGAGTTGCGGAGTGCGGCCGTGACGGAGTACGGATCGGCGCCGTTCAGATTTACCGTGTAGCCAAGATCCTGCAGCGATCCCACGGTGAGGCGGCTGAGCGGGTTCGCGACGTTGAAGGCGATAAAGCCGGTCATCAGTTCACGTCCGAAGATCGATTCGCGCCAGTGAGCGTCCCGTGTGCCGGCACCGCCGACGTTTTCCACCGGAACCGGATTCCCTGAGAATGTGACGGTATTCAATTGGGCAAACTGGCTTCGCGCAACAACGCCGGTGAAGAATGGATCAGCACCGCCAGCGCCGGTGAGGAGTCCGGTTTGCGTCCAGAACGTTCCGATGCCGAGCACGTGCCCCATCTCGTGAATCACGACGTTCAGAAAGTTGCCGCTCGACAAGAGGGCGTCCACGTCAGCCACGTCGAACTCCATGATACCGACGGCGGGGAGATTGGTGCCTCCGTTGACAATGCATGGGCCCGCACGTGCCAGCGTGCTGCCGACACCATCGATGGGGATGATTCGTGCGAAGATCACCACATCGTTTACCACCTCATTGACGGCGGGGACCCAGTCGCGGCAGCGCGCACCGGCAGCGAAGTTGAGCAGCGTGCTGTGCAGGTCACCAGTGATCACGGAGCGCCATCGTTCAGCTGCTTGTATGAACGCGGCGCGTGCCAGCGGACTTCCCCCGTCGCCCACGAAACGGACGTCAAGGTTGAAGGCGCTGTTCAGGGCCTCGGCCGTGAAGGTCAACGCGGAGTCGGGAATGGTGGCGACGCTGGCGGTCAGCGTCTGCGACAGCTGGGCGCCGAGCGTCCAGCTCCCTACAAACGCCGTGCCGGAGGTCGCTTCGCTGATAACGGAACCTCCGCTAACGCTTCCGGATCCCGGGCCCGGCGTAAACAGCACCGTAACGCCCCCCACGGGATTCCCGAAGGCGTCGCGCACCCGGACACCCGGCGCGATCCGTACCGTTCCTCCCGACACTCCCTGTTGGCCATCACCCGCCACCCTGAGCAAGCTGGCCGGCGGGCCGGAGATGGCCGTGGACGAGAAGGCGGCCTGTTGGACGTTGAGTGCGGTCACCCGGGCGATCTGCTGACCAGTGGTAGTGCCAAGGCGCCACGAGGTGGCAGTGGCGAGCCCCTGCGCATTGGTGATCTGCGACCCGCCTTCGATAGCCCCGTTGTCGCTGGACACGCTGAAGTTCACCTGGAGTCCCGCCACGGGATTGCCAAACTGATCTTCGGCGCGTGCTGATGGCGCCACCGGTACGTTCGTGTTCACCGAAGCCTGCTGCGTCTCGGGTCCGACGCGGACGAGCCGCGTGGCATTCCCCGCAGCCGCCGTCGCGGTAAAGATCACGGGGGGCAGCCCGTCGGCGGTGGCGCGCAGCGATTGCGTACCGGACGCGGTGCCGAGTGTCCACCCTCCTGACGCCGCGCGGCCCGTGTTGTTGGTGCGGACGGAGTCGTTCAGCACGCGTCCACCACCGGCGGCGACGGTCCAGCGCACCATGACGTTTCGCACCCCCCGTCCATTCGCGTCGGTAACGACGATGGCAGGCTCCGTGGAAACGGTCGAGGCGACAAGGGCCGTAATCTGCGTGCTCACTGCGGCAGCGGCTCCCGATGGCACCTGCGGATCCTCACCACCGGAACAGCCGGCAAAGGTCAGCATTCCGGCGAGGAGGGTGAGCGACCGTCCCGTCGCTCGGGTGAGCGCAGCGAAATTCGAGGGGTGCATAGGAGACTCCGAGTGATCCGGCGTGAAGGGCAATAACGACATTTCGGTAACCTGTTGAAAGCGTGTAAAGGCGTGGCTGGTTGCTCATGGGGTTCCGACTTTCGTGACCACCCCCCCAATATTGAGCGATGCGCATTCCAGTCGAAAGTTCTCACCTTCCGAACGGCCTGCACGTCGTGCTCTCCGAAGATCACACGGCGCCGATCGTTGCAGTAAATCTATGGTACCACGTGGGCTCGGCCAATGAACGGCCCGAGCGCACCGGCTTCGCTCACCTCTTCGAGCACCTGCTTTTTCAGGGGTCGGCGAACGTGGCAGCCAATGAACACTTCGAACTCGTCCAACGGGCGGGTGGCACCCTGAATGGGTCCACCTGGCTCGATCGGACAAACTATTACGAAACGCTTCCCTCCAATCAGTTGGCGCTGGCACTGTGGCTCGAGGCCGACCGGATGGGCCGGATGCTCCCCGCCATGACTCAACAAAAGCTGGACACGCAACGCGACGTTGTAAAGAACGAGCGTCGCTGGTCGGTGGATAATCAACCTTACGGAACGTGGTGGGAGAAGCTTCCGGCCCTCTGCTTTCCGGAATCGCACCCGTTTCACCACTCCCTGATCGGGTCGATGGAACATCTTACCGACGCCTCCCTCGACGACGTCGCCGGTTTTTTTCGCACGTATTACACTCCCGACAACGCGGTCCTTACCGTGGCCGGGGACTTCGAACGCGCCGACGCCGTCCGGATGATCGAGGAGTATTTCGGTGCGATCCCGCGAGGGACCGATCGTCCCCCGCTCCCGGATATGTCGCTGCCGCCGGTGTTCGGCGACACGCGTCGCGAAGTCGTTCGCGATGCTGTGGCCCTGCCGCGTCTGTTCGTGGCGTGCCGCACCCCCGTATTCGGCACAGATGGCTACTACGCCGCCAGCCTGGCGGCGGCCATTCTCGGACTCCGCACCGGCAGTCGTCTTGAGCAGTCGCTTGTCCGTCGCCAGCGCGTGGCGTCGCAAGCAGGCGCCTTCACCTACGATCTGGCGAAAGGGAGTGACTTGCTCATTGTGGACGCGACGGCGCATCCCGGCGTGACGCCCGACCAGCTCGAGGCGGCCGTGCTCGCCGAACTCGATACGATGCACGCGCACGGCGTGACGGACGATGAAGTCACGAGGGCCCGTGCCTTGATCGAAACAGGTTTCGTGACCAGCCTGCAGTCGGCGGCGGAGCGCGCCGACCAGCTCTCGCGCTTTGCCACCTATTTCGGTGACGCGACGCTGGCGAACGAACAGGTCGCGCGCTACCAACGCACCACCGCGGCCGATGTCTCCGCGTTGGCAAGGGACCGCCTGGGCTGGAACAACCGGGTGCTGCTTTCCTATATTCCCGCCGACGAGTCGGGCGCGGCGCACGACGCGTCGCTGGCCGGGGCGATCGCGTGAGCGAGATTGCATCAGCAGCTGCCCACATCCAGACCGCGCCGGTGACCGACCTTGGTCCCGTACGTCCCGGTGCCGGGACGCCGCGACCGTATCGCTTCCCCGGCTTCGAAACGCGTATTCTCTCCAACGGGTTGCGCATCATCGTGGCCTCGGTGCCGGCCTATCCGGTGGTGACCACCCTGGCGGTGATCGAGGCGGGAGCCACCCGTGACCCGCGCGGTTACGAGGGATTGGCGCAACTCACTACGCGTGCGCTCATGGAAGGTACCAGAGACATGAGCGCGCTGGAGCTCACGTCCCGCCTGGAGATGCTTGGCACGACGCTCGATACCGGGGCCGACTGGGACTCGGCGATCGTGCAGCTCACCGCACTCGCGTCGCGCGTGGACGACGCCTTTGCCGTGCTCTCCGAGGTGTTGCGCTACCCGGCTTTTCCTGACGCAGAACTCGAGCGGATGCGCGGCGAGCGGCACGCCGATCTGGCGCAGCTGCGCGCCGAACCGCGCGGGCTGTCGGATGTCTTCTTCTCGCGTCTGTTGTACCAACGGGAATCACGCTTCGCGCGTCTCGCGGGTGGCGACGAACAGAGCATCGAGCGACTCACGCGTGAGGAGGTGATCGGGTATCACGCGGAGTTCTACCGTCCGAACGCGACGGCGCTGATGATTGTGGGCGACATCGACGTGGAGCACGCCGTGCGACTTGCGTCCACGCACTTCGGTGACTGGACCGGGGTGGCCCCCGACGTCGCCGAACCGGTAGACGGGCAGCGCTACCCCGAGCCGCGCGTGCATCTGGTGCACAAGGCCGACGCGCCACAGTCGGAGGTGCGGGTGGGCCAGGTGGCGATCCCGCGGCTGCATGACGATTACTTCCCGGTGGTCGTGATGAACGCCATCCTCGGTGGACTTTTTTCCTCGCGCCTCAACCTGAATTTGCGCGAGGAGCATGCGTATACCTACGGCGCACACTCGGCGTTCGATTGGCGCCGCGCCGCGAGTCCGTTCGAGATCTCCACGGCGGTCGAGACCGCCGTGACGGCCGACGCGCTGCGCGAGATCGCTCGCGAGTTCACCCGCATCCGCGAAGCGCCGGTCACCGACGCCGAGCTGTCGTTGGCGGTGAGTTATCTGGTTGGCGTCTTTCCGATCCGTTTCGAAACGACCGCCGAGGTGGCGGGCGGGCTGGCCAACGTGGAGATCTTCCGGTTGCCCAGCAATTACTTCGACACGTACCGTGACCGCGTGCGTGCAGTGACGGCGCAAGACGTGCTGCGCGTCGCGCAGACGCACCTCGATCCGGCCCGTCTGCAGGTGATCGTGGTGGGGGACGCCACTGCGATCAGGGAACCGATCGCGGCACTCGGCCTGGGTCCCATCACGGTGTACGATCCCACCGACGACGCCGCCGCCGGTGATAGCGCCGGTGAACCGGTATCGCGTTCCTCTTCTTCCTCCAGATAGCCCGTGTCGCCAGCCAAGAAGCGCACCAGCACGAAGACTGCCAAGAAGCCCGTCAAGAAGCCCGTCAAGAAGCCCGCGACGAAGTCGGCCGGGAAGCAAACGGTGACACGGGCCAAGGCGGTGAAGCGCGCCAAGCCGCCGAAGTCGTCGTACTATGAAGTGCGCCGCTCGAAGATCCAGGGGCGCGGCGCTTTCGCGATTCGTCCGATCCGCAAGAGCACGCGCATCGACGAGTACTTCGGCGAGCGTATTACGCACGGGGAAGCGGACCGCCGCTATGACGACAACGATGGGCGGCACCATACTTTCCTGTTCGTGCTGGACGACGATGTGGTGCTGGACGCGCGGCGCGGAGGCACGGACGCGCGTTTCATCAATCATTCGTGCGACCCGAATTGCGAAACGGTGATCGAGGATGGGCGCATCTGGATCAAGGCCCTCAAGTCGATCACGCCGGAAACAGAGCTCGCCTACGACTATCGTTTCGAGTGGCAGGACGAGTACGAACCGGAGGACATCCGGTACTATGCCTGCCGATGCGGAACGGCCAAGTGTCGCGGGACGATTTTGCGGGTACCCGTGTATCTGCGCGCGACGGTAAAGAAGTGGCTGGCGGGGGAGGACGTACGGAGGCCGAAAAAAGTGGTGGCAGATAAAAGGGCGGGAGCAGATAAAAGGACGGGAACGGATAAAGGGGCGGGAACAGGTAAAGGGACGAGGGGACGGTGATGGTGGGGAGGGTGGGGGGACGGAGGGGGTATGAGGGGAAGGTGATCTCGGTGGATGTGGACGAGGTATGCTTTCCTGATGGCTCCCTGGGGTCACTGGAGATGGTGCGGCATCCGGGAGCCAGTGCGGTGGTGCCGTTGCTGGGAGAGCCGGAAGACGATCCGGAGGTGCTGCTGATCCGGCAATACCGGTATGCGGCGGATGGATACCTCTACGAAATCCCGGCGGGACGGCTGGATGCGGGGGAACAACCGCTCGAGTGCGCGAGGCGCGAGCTACAGGAGGAAACCGGTTACACGGCTTCGCATGTCGAACATCTGTTCACGATGTACACCACGCCCGGATTCACCGACGAAAAAATTCACCTGTACCTCGCCACCGGCCTGATGGCCGGAGCAAGCGCGCGGGAAGCAGACGAATTCATGGAACTGGTGCCCACTCGGCTTTCCCGAGCGCTTTCCATGGTCGAGCAGGGTGAAATACAGGACGCCAAAACGGCACTCGCTCTGCTGTACGCTGCCGGATTCCGCCTGAGCTAATCGGCACCTACCAGGAAAGCCGTATGAATCTTTCGGGATTGTCCTCTCAGAGTGTCCTCAAAATGCGACGAGAGTGCCGTGGAACATGGGGACCGCTGCATCGTAACCTTGGACACAGACACCTAAATCGTTTAAAATCAACAAATTGCATGCGAAAGTTCCATTTGGGTCCCTCCGGCACGCCAAGTGCACCAAGACCGATTGCGCCACAGCACGACTTGTCGGATCGTCCGACAGTCTGGTTGAAAGCGCCGCGGGTCTCTGACTCGCGTCACCGTAGGAGGAGGGCTCAACCCATGGCCGAATTGGCTCGTACGCAACAGACCAAGCATACCGCTCCCATCATGCCCGTGCGTGAGCACCTGCGCACGCTGGAAGATGGTGATGCGGTCTCAGCGTTCCTCGGCGGGGAGGAGCGCGCCTTCGAAGAGCTCGTCGATCGATATCAGGGGCGACTCCTGAACTTTGTCTACCGCACGATCGGTGACCGGGACCGTGCGGAAGATCTGGTGCAAGAGGTCTTCATCCGGGTGTACCGCCACATCGGACGATTTGACCGCTCCAAAAAGTTCTCAACGTGGATCTACACGATCGCCTCGAATCTTGCCAAGAACGAGCTGCGCAACCGCTCGCGTAATCCGCTGGTGCTGTTCCAGGCGATCAAAGCGAAGTTCGAGGACGAGGATCGTCCGCTGCAGTTCGAGGACGTGCACACACGCCCTGACGATCTTTTCCGCAAGCGTCACCTGCGGGAGATGGTCGAACAGTCAGTCAGCCAGCTGCCGTCGCATCATCGCGAGGTATTCGTGCTGCGCGAACTCGAAGGCAAGTCGTACGAAGAGATCGCCGAAATCACGGGCGTGAATCTCGGGACGGTCAAGTCGCGACTGAACAGGGCCCGCACAGCTTTTGCGGATATCATCGCGCCGCTGGTACGGTAACCGTTGGTGCGGCAGCCGTTGATTGGCTACTCGCTGAAAGCACAATTACCGGTACACTGACCGATCGGAACATCTCAGGGCTGAACTAATTGATGTCGACACGCACCTCCGCCGGGACGTCCCTCGCGGGGGTTCGTTGTTTGTCCCGTCGTGCATACCGCGCACATGTGGCCGGAACCGCCCTACACCCAGCGGGTAGATTGCCGGGTGTCCACTCGCTGGGCGCGCTTCTCCAACAGTGCACCGATGGACTGCCATTCTTTTCGCAAGCAGCACCTGTCTTATCTCGACGACACGTTGTCGGGCGACGAGATGCGTGTTGCGCAGTGCCACGTGATGGCGTGTGAACGCTGCGCGGCGCACGATACGCGGGTGCGTCGATCGTTGATGGTCGCGCGCAGCCTCCCCACGCTCGAGCCTTCCCTGGCGTTTCAGGAACGTTTGCGCTCCAGCCTGGCACGGTGTCGCGATGAGCGTCAGGCATCGGAACCGTATACCGTCTCAGCCGAACAGACGCTCGAATATGGGTTCACGTCTGTCCGTTCCCGTTCGCCGCGCTCGATCATGGCGGTGGCAGCCAGCGCCATGCTGGGTGCGTGGGCGTGGCAGGGGTTGCACGGGAATCCGACGCCTGAGCTCTCGATGCAGCCGGTCGTCGCGAGCCAGCCGGCGCTGGCGCCGGCTACGCCGTACATCACTCCGGCGCTCATGCAAGCCATGGCCACCGGAAACCCGGTGTGGCCGGCGGCGATGATCATCGAGGACGCGTCGACGCACTTTGTGAACGTCGATTTTACGACCACCGAGTTTCGCTGAAAGAAGGAGCCCGCGGCGCGCTCATCCTCTTATCTTTCAGGGATGCCACCGCGTACCTCTGCCCCCGCCAAGGTCAGTTCACCCCAGCGCATCGTGCAGTCGGCGGTGTACTCCGGCCAGTTCGCGCCAGTGTATTACCTGTTCGGCGATGACGATTTCCTCAAAGAGGCCGCGATTCACGACTTGCTCGCGGCGGCGATCGACCCGGCCACCCGAGACTTCAACTGCGAAGTGCGAGCCGGCAGCGAGTTGGATGCCGAAACGCTGGGGAGCCTGCTGAATACTCCGCCGATGCTCGCCGAACGTCGCGCCATAGTGGTAAAGGACGTGCCGGCCCTCAAGAAGGCCGCGCGCCGGCAGCTCGACAGCTACCTCGCGCATCCGGCGTCTGACACGCTGGTGCTGCTCGTGAGCCCCTCGGGTGCCAAGACGGATGCGGCGCTCACCGCCGCGGCGGTGTCGCTCGAGTTCCTTCCGCTCTCCCCCGAACGCGTGCGCAAATGGATTGCGCATCACGCCTCGACGGCGCTCAGGGTGCAGATCACCGACGCTGCCGCACAGCTGATGCAGCAGGCCGTCGGCAACGACCTGCATCTGCTCGCCGCAGAACTCGACAAGTGTGCCAGCTATGCGCAGGGTGTGCACGAGGCGGACAGCGCAAAAAATCATGACGTAGCCGTCGTCGCCACCATCGACGAATCGGCGGTGTCGGCGGTGGTGGGGGTGCAACGTGGGGAAACGGTCACCGACCTGCTCGACGCCGTCGCACGACAGGATGCCAAAGCCGCTGTCGCCCTTGTGGCGCATGTGCTTGGACAGCCCAAGGTGAACGCGGTGCAGGTGGTGATGATGCTCAGCACGCAGGCGTTTGCGCTGTCGTTCGGGCGGGCGCGCCGCGATGACGGGATTGCCACTCATCGCCTCCCGCAGGAGTTCTTTTCGTTCCTGAAGGAGGTCGGGGGCTTCCCCGGCCGCCCGTGGGGCGAAGCGGCATCGGCGTGGACCGGAGCGACCGACCAGTGGAGCGCCGCCGCGTGTGCGCGTGCACTGACGCTTCTCCTCGAAGCAGATATCGCCCTCAAGGATACGACCGTCTCGACCGCGGAGCAGATTCTGATGTCCCTGGTGCTCGGATTGTGCGCGACCAAAACCATGCGGAAGGCCGCGTGATGCCCTGTCGTCGACTGTTCCGGTCAGTGGCGCTGGCCGGCATGGCATCGCTCGGGCTGGCGGGAGAAAGCGCCGCGCAGCTGTCGCCGGCAATGGAGCGCGCCACGGTGCGCGCCCGTGCCATGCTCGACGACGGCAACGGGGTCGAAGCGCGTACGCTGCTCGACTCGCTCGTCACGAACGCCTCGCCGTCGTCAATCGATCTCGCCGACGCGCTCTACTGGCGCGCCGTGCTCGCGGAACGCGTGGCCGATGCCGAGCTGGATTGGAAGCGCCTGGTGACCGAGATACCACTGTCGCCGCGCGCGCCCGACGCGCTCCAGCGTCTGGGGGAGTTGGACATGCTGCGCGGGCATCCTGCCGAAGCCCGCGTCTACTTCGCCCGCGTGTTGCGTGACTACGCCAACGCATCCACGCGGACGGCGGCCCTGCTCTGGACGGCGCGCAGCTACTTCGACGAGCGCAACGGCACGGAGGCGTGTCGCACGATGAGCGCGTTGGCGACGATGGTGCTCCCCGAGGGTGAACTCAGTTTGCAGACCGGCGAACTGCAGAAACGCTGCCTACGGACCGCGTCAGCACCGACGCCGGACGCTGCGACACCGGCAGCCGCGGCACCGACAGCCGTGGCACCGGTCCCATCGCCGCCGCCGGCCGCATCGCCGCCGGAGCAAGCGAGCCGCAGCGCTACCGCCACGGTGAATGGGCGTTACAGTGTGCAGCTCGCCGCCTACGACACCCGCGCTGACGCAGACGGACTCGTGAGACGGTTGGCGTCGCGGCAGATCGAGGCACGGGTGGATGGTTCGGTAAAACCGTTTCGCGTGCGCGTGGGGCGCTTCGCCACCCGGACTGCGGCGGGCGCCGAGTTGGCGCGACTCGCGAAGCTCGGACACACTGGCTTCATTGCGGAACTCACGCTGTGACTGGCAGCGCCACGCCGTTGATGCAGCAGTACCGGGAGATCAAGGCGCGGCATCAGAACGCGATCCTGTTTTTCCGGATGGGCGATTTCTACGAGATGTTCTACGAGGACGCGGAGATTGCGTCGCGCGCGATCGGTCTCACGCTCACGTCGCGCAACAATGGCGGCGCGGCGGAGGTGCCGCTGGCCGGCATCCCGGTGAAGGCGGCCGCCGAATACCTGCGGCGATTGGTGGGGCAGGGCTTTCGCGTGGCCGTGTGCGAGCAGGTGGAAGATCCGAAGCTCGCCAAGGGCATCGTGAAGCGTGAAGTGGTGGAGACGATCACCCCAGGCGCCGTCTTCGCCGACGATCTGCTCGATGGAGCGCGTGCGAACTATGTATGCGCGGTCGCGGTTGCCCGCGACACCGCCAAAGACGGATCACGCGAACAGCTGGGCATCGCCGCAGCGGACTTGTCCACCGGCGAATTGCGTCTCACGCTCGCGTCAGCCGCTGATGCGCCGGCCGTCCTCGCGCGTCTGGCCCCGCGCGAGCTGCTCCTGGTGAAGGGCAGTGACTCGCCGGCGTTGACGCAGACGGTTCAGGCGGTGGAGAACGCGCTTGTCACGGAGCGCGACGGGTGGGAGTTTGACGCGCAGCTGGCCACCGACGAACTCGCCCGCCAGTTCAACGTGCGAGGCTTGGAAGGCTTCGGTCTCGATGTCACCGATCACGCGATCATCGGGGCGGCCGGTGCGCTGTTGCGCTATCTGCGCGAGTTGCAGCCGGGCGGATTGCCGCATCTGGCGCGTCCGATCGTGGAACGTCCTGGCGGGGTGATGCCGCTGGACGAAATGACGCGTCGGAATCTTGAACTCGTGGAGTCGTTGCGCGGCGGAGAACTGGCCGGCACGCTCCTGTCGGTGCTCGATCGGACGGCCACCCCCATGGGGCAGCGGTTGCTGCGCCAGTGGCTGCTCGCGCCCCTGCTCGAGCGCACCGTGATCGAACAGCGTCTCGATGCCGTGCAGGCGATGGTGCACGACTCGGTTGGACGCAGCGCGTTGGGCGAAGCGCTCGACGGCGTGCGCGACGTGGATCGCCTCGCGAGCAAGGCGGCCGCCGGTCGGGCCACGCCGCGGGAGCTGCGTGCGCTCGGCGACTCCCTCACGCGGCTGCCGAAAGTCGAAGCGGCGGCGAAAGCACTCGTGACGTCGGCGCAGACGGGTGGCTTGCTGACGACCATGCTGCGCGACTGGGACAACGGCGCCGACTGCGCTGCGCGCATCACGCACGTACTGGTGGAGCGGCCACCGCTGACAATCGGCGACGAGAGCACGATTGCGCCGGGTGTGGACGCCGCGCTCGACGACCTGCGCGCGCTGCGCGACGGCGGCAAGGATGCCATCGCAACGATTCAATCGCAGGAACGCGCCCGCACCGGCATCAACACGCTCAAGGTCGGCTACAACCGCGTGTTCGGCTATTTTCTGGAGATCTCGAACGCGAATCGTCATCTGGTGCCCGATGACTACCAGCGGCGCCAGACGCTGACGGGTGCGGAGCGGTATGTCACGCCGGCGCTCAAGGAGTACGAAGAAAAAGTGCTGAGCGCCGCCGATCGTATTGAGACGCGCGAACGTGAGCTGTTCGAGGCTGTGCGACTCGAGGCCGGGTTGGCGATTGCGCGATGGCAGGCCGTCGCGCGTCGCGTGGCCGCCATCGATGTGCTCAGATCCTTCGCGGAGGTGGCCGAGCGTGAGCAGTACGTGCGTCCCGAGCTGCATGACGACTTCGACCTGAGCATCGTGGGCGGTCGGCATCCGGTGGTCGAGCGCATGATGGCGCGCGAGAAGTTCATTCCGAACGATCTGTTTCTTGGCGTGAACGCGCAGCTCATCGTGCTCACCGGCCCGAACATGGCGGGCAAAAGCACGATCCTGCGTCAGGTGGGGCTCATTCAGCTCATGGCGCAGGTCGGATGTTATGTGCCGGCGCGGCGGGCCAGCCTCGCCATCGTGGACCGCCTCTTCACGCGCGTCGGAGCGAGCGACAATCTCGTGCGCGGCCAGAGCACGTTCATGGTGGAGATGAGCGAGACGAGTGCGATCCTCCACACCGCCACCAGTCGCTCGCTCGTGCTGCTCGACGAGATCGGACGCGGCACGAGCACGTACGATGGCGTGTCGATCGCGTGGAGCGTGAGCGAGCATCTGCACGATGCGATCGGTTGCAAGACGGTGTTCGCCACGCACTATCATGAGCTCACGCAATTGGCGAGCGAGTTGCGCGGAGTGCGCAACTTCACCGTCGCGGTGCGCGAGGTGGGAGACCGGGTGTTGTTCCTGCACACGCTCATTCCCGGCGGTGCAGACCGATCCTATGGCATCGAGGTGGGACGGCTGGCCGGATTGCCCTCGCCGGTGATTGCGCGCGCGAAGGAAGTGCTCGCGCTGCTCGAGGGGGAAGGAGAGCAGATGGCGGCGCGCCTCACCGCCGATCGCTTCGCCGTTCCCGGAAGTGCCACTCGCAAAGGGCCGCGCCTGAAGCACCTGGCTGGCGCGGGCGCATCGGTCGCGCAGCTCGGCTTTTTCGGCGACGGGGGTGCCTCGCCGGTCGATCCCGCCTTGCAGGCGCTCGCCGACCGGCTCGACGCGCTCGAGACCGATGCCATGACGCCGCTCGAGGCTCTCACCACGCTGGCGGCGCTCAAGCAGTCTCGCGTATGACGGTCATCCCGAAGAAGCCCACGAAAGCTGAACTCGCCGCTGCCGCGCATCTCACGGTACCGGACCTTGTCGCGCCTGACCTCGATCTGCTCTTTTGCGGCATCAATCCCGGCTTGTACACGGCGGCGATCGGTCATCATTTCGGCCGGCCTGGCAATCGTTTCTGGCCCGCACTCTTCGGTGCCGGATTCACGCCGCACAGGTTTGAGCCGTGGGAAGAGCGCGACCTGCTCGCGCTCGGCATCGGGATCACCAACATGGTTGAGCGCACCACTGCTACGGCCGCCGAGCTGTCGTCGGCGGAGTTCGCGGCGGGAGGCGAACGGCTGCGCGCCCTCGTGCGTGTGTATGCACCGCGCGTCGTGGCGTTTCTCGGCATCGGGGCGTATCGCAGGGCGTTCGCCACGCCGAAGGCGGCGCCCGGATTGCAAGCCGAACGCCTGGGCCGGACGGAGCTGTGGGTACTGCCGAGTCCGAGCGGGCTCAACGCGAACCACCAGCTGTCGGATCTGGTTGCGCTGCTGAGAGAGCTGCGCGACCATGTGCGCACGGCGCCGAAAACGGATACCTCTCACCCCTGATGCCCATGCTTTCCACTCTGCGACGCTCGCGTGCCACGGCCGGTGCCATTCTGTTGGCTATGGGTGCACTCACGGCGACCGCCGGTGCGTTCGGCGCCTGCGGTGGCGATCGCCCGGCGATTGCCGACGGCGCGTCGACCCCCGCCAATGGCGCGGCGCGTACGCCGCGTTATGGCTTCGACGTGGTGCGCAGCTACCCGCACGACAAGAAGGCGTTTACGCAGGGGCTGGTGTGGCATGATGGTCGACTGTTCGAGAGCACCGGACAGGTGGGCGAGTCGAGCGTCCGCGAAGTGCAGCTGACCACGGGCAAGGTGCTGCGCCAGAAGGATCTGGAACGCCCGCACTTTGGTGAAGGCATTGTGATTCTCGGCGACCAGCTCTTTCAGATCACGTGGACGAGCGGTAAAGCCTTCGTGTATGACTGGACGGACTTTACGCGCACCGGGCAATTCACGTACGATGGTGAAGGGTGGGGACTTACCACGGACGGCACGGGCCTCATCATGAGCAATGGCTCTTCCACGCTGGTCTGGCGTGACCCCGCTACCTTTGAAGTCACGAAACGGCTGCCGGTCACGGAGCAGGGCACCGCCGTTGGGCAGCTCAATGAGCTTGAGTGGGTCAAGGGCGAGATCTGGGCCAACGTGTGGCAAAGCGAACAGATCGCCCGCGTCGATCCGGAAACCGGCCATGTGCTCGGCTGGATCGATCTCACGGGCATTCTGCCGGCCGCCGAGCGCAGCGGCAAAGAGGACGTGCTGAATGGCATCGCCTATGACGCGGCGACCGATCGGCTGTTCGTCACGGGGAAGCTATGGTCGAAGCTGTACGAAATCTCCCTGCGCGAACGCCGCTGAGATCAACGCAGGCGAACGACCGCGTAGCGCATGGTTGTGGCGGGCGCGCGACCGTTGCTCGACAAGGTGAAGAGCGTGCTCTGTCCCGAGTCAAGAGTGAAGCGCAGATACGAGCTCGTCCCCCCGCCAAAGGTGATGCGTTGGGGCGTATTGCTCAGGAGTGTCCGAGTCGCGAGCGGGTACACGCCGAGTGCCGTGCCTCCGGGTCCGAATGCCAACCCCGGGTAGATACTGCGGAAATCCCAACCGGGGGTGATGTACTGGCTGCCGAGCCCTGCCGTGGTGGCCGCACTGAAATCGTCAGCGATGTTCGACACGGTCCAGTCGAGCAGGAAGTCGGCAAACTGGCCACCGGAGAGGACACCCTGCAGGTTGGACACGCCGGTCGTGTTCGAGTTTACCAAGGCTCGGAAAAAAGGTGCTTCACCAGCCGCACCCTGGCGTCCGGCCGCAAAGCGCAGGAAGCTCCAAATGGCCCCGCGCGTGGCGAGTGAGTCGTTGGGTGCATAGGGCGAGTTAAATTCCGGGCGCAACAGGTAGCTGTTGAGGCGTGAAAAGTTCTGTGAGGCGAAACTTCGGAACTCCGACCGGCGTGCAGGGGTGCCGTTGACGTCCGTCAATGCGAGATTCTGCCGCGACGTGTAGCCGGCAATGCGCAGATAGAGTAGTTCCTCGGCAACGTGCGACAGCCCTTCGTCGAGCCACGTCTCTTCGTTCGTCGCGGCGTTGGTGTTCACAAACAGCCGTCGGGACGAGTTGATGAGGTGCTGGAGCTCGTGCGCGATGGTGGCGATGTTGAGCAGCGAGACGTCGGCCGTGCTGCGGCGATTGCCGTTCACCACGCCGTTCACGTCGGGCACCAGCAGGTAGAACATCTCGGATTCGTTGGACTCCGGACAGGCAGCGAGTCCGTTTCGCGCGGTTTTCGGGAACAGATCGCGAGAAAAGAAGAATCCACCGATCGTGAAATTGGCGTTGCGCGGCGTGAGGGCGTTTACGGCACGTGTGTAAAAGAGCAGGATTTTGCCGAAGCGGCTGATATTCGACGGGGCGCCAAAGGCTTCCGTATCCAGCGGGTAGACCAGCGTATCGAAGGTGGCGACGATGTCGCGAAAGTCGGCATCGGTGTAGCCGCCCGCCGGATTGCTCGTGTCGGCGACGACGATGGCGCGCAATCCGACGGCCGCCACCCGTCCGCCCCGAAGCACCGCGTTCGTGCAGGACTGATTGGCGTTGGTGTTCAGCCGAATCACGTTCCCGACCTGCACCTCCGCGACCGAGCTCGCGCGACTGACTCCCGCGGGTGCGTCGGTCGCCGCGTTTCGCGAGGCGTACCATTCGCGCGCCAGCCCTACCAGAGGCGCGAGCTCGCGTCGCGCCATTTCGTGACGCGCCCGCTCCACCTCGCGCGGCTGCGTGAGTGATGCGTCGATCGCATCCACGCGTGAAAGGAGGTCGGCGCCAATGGTCAACGACCGTGCCGCACCGGCGATCACGGCCGTGGTGGTTGGCGCGTTACTGACGCGTACGATGTCGATCGCGGTCGACGTGCCGAGGAGCGGCGCGGTCGAGATGAGGGTAAGCGCGTACTCCGCATTCACCCCGGCCGGCGCGACCACGCAGGCGCCGGCGCTGGTCGCGCCGAGCACCGGGATGAACACCTCGCCTACCGCGAGCACACGTGGCGTGACCGGACCGCACGCGGAGGCCCCGGCAAGCAGTACGGTGATCGGCACGGTGTCTGCGCGTCCTGCTGCTGCTGCCACGATCCGGGCTGTCCCGAGGCTGAGCGCGGTCACCAGGCCGGAGGCGTTTACCGTGGCAATCCCCGTGTTGAGCGAGGAGAAGGTGCTGGCCTGACCGGCGACCTCGTTTCCGAACTGGTCACCGGCTGTGGCGCGGATGCGAACTGTGTCCCCGACGCCCAGAAACCCCAGTTCGGGAGTGGCGATGAGGGTGGAGGGCGCGCCAGCGAGCACCGTTGCGGTGAAGGAGACGGACGTCAAGCCATTTACCTGAGCCGCAACGCGCTGCGTACCGGCGATCGTGCCCACGGTCCACGCCGTGGTGGCCACGCCTTGCCCATTACTGGTGCTGGTGGCGGGGGCGAGCGTTCCCGACCCGGCGCTGAGCGCCCAACTCACCCGCACCCCGGCGATGCCCGCCCCGTTCACGTCGGTGACCAGGACCGATAAGGCGACGGGCAGAGCCGCGCCTGCCGTACCGGTCTGTAGATTTCCGCTTTGACTGCGAATTGCGGCTGGCGCCGGTGCGGGGGCGACCACGCCTTCGCTCGAGCAGCCTGCCGACAGAAGGAGCGCCCCCGCGGTATACAGGGCTGCACGCAAGTGAGACAACGTCATGAAAAGGCGGGAAGAAGAGGGCGGAGAACGCCATCGAAGCGAGGGCGGTGTAGATTCACGTATGCAAGTTGGCAGGATGACGCGATTGCTGCTTCCGGTGCTGCTCGCACTCACCGGTCCCGGATGTGCGGAACGTGTGAGGGCGGGACGAACGGAAAATGTTGGCTTGTTTCGCACCGCACTCCCCGATGAACGTCCGCAGATGCTGAACGACGACGAACCCTTTCGATACCCCCTTTCCCTGTACCGACAGCGAATTGAGGGTAACGTCCTGCTGCGGCTGTTCGTGGCAGCTGACGGCCGCGTGGTTCCGGAGAGTACACGGCTGGTCGATGCTTCGGGGTACCGCCCCCTCGATTCGGCCGCACTCGCGGGCGCCGTGCGCCTGCGCTTTCGCGCGGCTCGTCTGCGTGGCCAGCCCGTTGCTGTCTCCTTGCTTTTTCCCGTGCATTTCCGGCATCCCGAAGGCCCCCTGGTCCCGGGAGACTCCCTGTGACGACGACTGCCATGGCCACCACACTGGCGACAGCCCTGCCCGCCACCACCGCTCCCGATACAGAACACACGCGGCACCGCCTCCCCTATGACAGCGTGCTGGAAACGATCGGCTGGACGCCGATGATCCGTCTCGCACGCGTTTCGAAGGGGATCCGTACCCCGCTCTTCGGCAAAGCGGATTTCTTCAACCCCGGGGGCAGCGTCAAGGACCGGATCGGCATGCCCATGATCGAGGCGCACGAAGCAGCTGGCACGCTCAAGCCGGGGGGCACGATCGTGGAAGCCACCAGCGGTAACACCGGCGTGGGGCTGGCCATCGCGGCCGCCCTCAAGGGGTATCGCTGCATCTTCACGATGCCTGACAAGATGTCCCAGGAAAAGGTGCGCCTCCTGAAGGCGTTCGGTGCCGAGGTGATCATCACCCCCACAGCCGTCGCGCACGATCATCCGCAAAATTACGTGATGATGGCCAAGCGTATCGTGACGGAAACGCCCGGAGCCGTGCTGGCGGGACAGTTCGAGAACGCCGCGAACCCGGCGGCGCACTTCGCGACCACCGGTCCGGAGATCTGGGAGCAGACCGGCGGCCGCGTTACCCACTTCGTTGCGTCGGCGGGTACCGGTGGCACGATCTCCGGTGTCGGTCGCTACCTCAAGAGCAAAAATCCGGACATCAAGATCATCGTCGCCGATCCGCTGGGATCGGTGCTGGCCGAGATGTGGCGCAGCAAGGGTGCAGGGCATCCCACCGGTGCGCCGTACAAGGTGGAAGGCGTCGGGCAGGACTGCGTACCGCTCACCCTCGATATGGACGTCATCGACGAGTTCATCACCGTGAATGACAAGGACGCCTTCGCGATGGCGCGTCGCCTCACGCGCGAAGAGGGGATTTTCGTTGGTGGATCGGCGGGACTCATCGCGCATGCCGCGCTTACGGTGGCAAGCCGTCTCGATGATCCCGATGCGATGGTTGTCACGTTTCTCTGCGACACCGGCGAACGGTATCTCAGCAAGGTGTTCAACGATGAATGGATGCGGGAGAACCAGCTGCTCGATACCGCCCCCACCTGCATCGAGTCGGTGCTCAAACACAAAGACGCAAGTGCGCCGGCGATGGTGAGTGTCGCGCCGGGTGCGACCGTGCGTCAGGCGATCCGGCTGATGGCGTTGCACAACGTGTCGCAGGTACCGGTGATGGACGGGGCGGTGTGCGTGGGGAGCGTGGCGGAATCCCAGCTCACCTCCAAGTCACTCGCCGAGCCGCGGGTGCTCGACCACACCGTGAGCGACGAGATGGACCAGCCGTTTCCCACCGTGGAAAGCGACCAGCCGGTGGAGAGCGTCGCCAAGCTGTTGTCAAAGAGCAATCGCGCGGTGCTGATGCGCAAGGACGGGGTGGTGCAGGGCATCGTCACGCGGTTCGACGTGCTCGAATATCTGATGCATCGGTAGTCGTCGCCGGCTGCCGGCGTGTCGTCGCCATCTCGTTACTTCGCTCGTGTTGCCACGTCTGCCGTAGTGTAGCGGGTGGCGACTCGATGACGGGTCGACACGCCAGATACGCGACCTGTCTTTCCTTTCATGATCAACGTTCTCGACCAGTTCACGGACGCACTCGGTGAACCGCTGCGCGACTTCTCGCGTGGACGCCTCGCGGCCCTGTTCGCCGATCCTCGCGCGTCCACGTGGGAAGATGCGCACGGCCTCGTCATCAACGCGCGCGGCCTCACGTTGTGGCAGGCGTGGATTGCCGTCGATCCGGGTGCACCGCAAACCGGCCGTCAGATCACCCTCGATCCCCACGATCGTGTCGTGGTCCTCAAGGACTGGGATTGCATTCCCGATGCTGACACGCTCCAATCAGCCGTGCGCTACGCACTGTCGGCGGCGCGCCACCACTGACATGACGGGTGCCGTAAGGTGCGGACAGACGCGCTTGCCATGTGCTTGCTACGCGCCGCACGCCTCGTCGGGACGCGATGTAACTTCCGCCGATGCGAATCACTGTGCTGCTGGGTGGCGTCTCGGCCGAACGCGATGTCTCGCTCTCGTCGGGACTGCGCATTGCCAAAGCGCTGCGGGAAAAGGGGCATGATGTAATCTGCCTCGATCCGGCCGAAGGTGTACTGACGCGCGAGACCGAGCGGACGCTGCTCGCCTCCGGCGTGGGCCTAGCGCCGCCGTCTCGGAGAGCGTTATCGGGACTGGCCTCGCCCGCACTTTCGCCGCTATTGGGCACCGCTCCGGAGCTGCTCGACGCCGACTGCGTCTTTCTCGCGCTGCACGGCGGACAGGGCGAAGACGGCACCGTGCAGGCGCTTCTCGACATGCTCGGCGTACCCTATACCGGTAGCGGCCACTTCGCGAGTGCGCTCGCGATGGACAAGCATGTGAGCAAGCTGCTGATGCGTATCGCAGGCGTTGCCACCGCCGACTGGCTCATGGCCCCGCCGCAGGGCGAGCCGGATGCGCATGCCGTGGGTGCTCGGCTGGGATGGCCGGTGGTCGTCAAGCCCTCGAAGCAGGGGAGCACCGTGGGCCTGTCGATCGTCCGCGAGCCCGCAGCGCTCGCCGCCGCCGTGCGCGAGGCATTCCGGTACGACGACGAGGTCATGGTCGAGCGATTTGTCGCGGGTCGCGAGCTCACGGTGGGGATACTCGGAGCAGAGGTGCTGCCGACCATCGAGATCGTCCCCATGAAGGAGCTTTATGATTACGAGTGCAAGTACACTCCGGGAATGGCCAAGGAGTTCGTGGCGGAACTATCGGAGACACAGCAGGCATTGCTCGCCGACCAAGCCCGGAAATGCTTTGACGCCCTCAAGCTGCGGGGGTATGCCCGGATCGACTTCCGGCTGGACCCTGAGGGGGCGCCGTGGTGTCTTGAGGCAAACACGTTGCCGGGAATGACGCCGACCAGTCTGATTCCACAGGCGGCCGCAGCCGCAGGCGTCTTGTTTCCGGATCTCTGCGAGCGCATCGTGCAGCTTGCAATGGAAGGGCGGGATCACCCACGCGGTTGATGTCGTTCCTCTCCCGGAGTCTTCCGCGCCACTTCGCGTCCTGTCATGACCTACGTTTCCTACGACGAATTCGAGCAGCCACGTAACCCATTGGCCGTGTATTGGCTGATGGGCTTGTGTGTCGGCGTGTACTTCGTGCAGGCCACGCTGGTCGGCGACGCCAACATGGCGCAATGGTTCGGCTACTCGCCGGGCGATCTGGCGTCGAAGTCGCTGTGGACGGTGGCGACGTACATGTTCGTGCACGGTGACCTCATTCATCTGCTGCTCAACATGTGGACGCTGTGGCTGTTCGGGCCGCGCGTCGAGCGGGCGTGGGGGAGCAGCACCTTCACCTGGTTCTACCTGTGGTGCGGGCTTGGCGGCTGGGCGTTTCATTACATGATCCAGCGCTCCGGCGGGACGCTCGTTGGCGCGTCGGCCGCCATTCTCGGCGTCGCCGTAGCCTATGCCTCACGCTGGCCCGACGACGAAGTGCTCTTCTTTGGCGTGGTACCGATGAAGGTGCGGTGGCTGGTGATCTTCATGGCGGCGATCAACATCACGATGGCCGTGATCAACCACGGATCGGGCAGCGGCACGGCGTGGGCGGCACACATCGGCGGCATGTTCGCCGGCTGGGTCTTCCTGCGTTTGCCGAGCGTCGCGAGCCTCGGTCGCTTCCGCAGCGGGATCGCGTCGGCCCCTGATTACGGCGACGACGCACCTCGGGCTGTGCCCAAGTCCGCGCGACCGCGCGAGCGCGAAGTTGACGACATCGTGGCGCAGAGCAAGGCGGCCGTAGCCCGTGTGCAGCCCGCCACCCGTCGAACCAGCCCGGCAGCCGTGGCGCCGCACCAGCCAAGCACGGCGCTCGACGCGGTGCTCGACAAGATCGCCGCCGAGGGGATGAGCAGCCTGACCCCGGCCGAACGGTTATTGCTGGACGAATGGTCGAAGCGGCTGCGCGAATTGCACTGAGTGTCGGGTAGCGCGCGCTGGTCGGCGGGCGCTCATCGGGGGCTGCCGGGCGTGTTAAATTTCCGGCATGCCCAAGCCACAATTGCTCGAGACGTTCCCGAATCCGTATGCGGATCGGAAGTACGAAATCTTCATGGAGACGACGGAGTTCACGTCGCTCTGTCCTCTGGGTGGGGTGGAAACCGACGCCGTCGAGCTCAGGCTGCTTGAAGGGGGCGCCCCCGACTTTGCCACCATCCGCATCACGTATACGCCGGCCGATCTGTGTCTCGAACTCAAGAGCCTCAAGCTGTACTTCTGGAGTTTCCGCAATGACGGCATCTTTTATGAGCGGGCCGTGAACCACATTCTCGACGATCTGTCGGCGGCGTGCACACCGCACTCCATGACGGTGGTCGGCGATTTCAATGTACGTGGCGGCCTGAAAAGCATTATTACGGCCGCCTACACGCCCAAGGGCTGACGTTTCAATGGGCTGACGTCGGCCGCACGACGTTGCGGCCCCCTGCGGGCCCCTGCGGCCCCCTGCGGCGTTTCCGAGAACGGCCGCCGGCACGACCGTCGCCACCACCGTGCGGCAGTGGTCACGATCCGGTCAGGACCGGGAATGGCGCCCGCGCTTCAGATGTCTGCGCTTGAGGCCGATATCTCACCGCAAGATGTCCAATGCCGGACATCACCGCGTGACTGGGTCTCCTCAAACACGACAAGACGATGAAACTGAAGATTGGTACCCGACTGACGATCGGCTTCTCCGTCATTCTCGCGCTCCTCGCCGGGCTCTCGCTGGTGAGCATCCGCAAAGTTCGTACGATCGACGGCAATCTCACCACGATCAACGACGTGAACAGCGTGAAGCAACGTTACGCGATCAATTTTCGCGGGAGCGTGCACGATCGCGCCATCGGATTGCGCGACGTGACACTGGTGGGAGCGAACAAGGAGCTCGACGTGGTAGTCGAGGATATCGAGCGGCTGGCGAAGAATTACGCGGAGTCGGCGGGACCGCTGGATGCGATGCTCGCGCGCGACGATGCGACGGACGAAGAGCGGGCGATCCTCACGGACATCAAGGCCACCGAGTCGCGCACACAGCCGCTGATCGAGCGGGTAATCGCGTTGCAACGGGCCGGCCGCGTCTCTGAAGCCAAGCGCGTGCTCATGGCGGACGCGCGTCCGGAGTTCGGCAATTGGCTGCGTCAGATCAACCAGTTCATCGACCTCGAGGAAGCCAAGAACAAGACGGTGGGGCTGAGCACGCGTGAGGCAACGACCTCATTCACGTTGCTGACGATCTTGCTCTGTCTGGGTGCGCTGGTGGTCGGCATCGGCATGGCGCTCTGGTCGGTGCGGGCGATTGCACCGCTTACCGCGCTCAACGCGGTGATGCGCCGTCTGGCGGATCGCGACTTTGCCATCGATGTGCCGCACGCTGGTCGTGGCGACGAGATCGGCGATATCGCCCGCGCGGTGGAGGTGTTCAAGACGAGTGGCATGGAACGCGCGCGGCTCGAAGCGCAGGCGAGTGCGTTCCAGGATGAACTGGATGCCAAGCTGAAGGAGACGGAGCAGGCGTTCGAGACGGCCGGACGTGAACAGGGTGAAGTGGTGGAAGCAATGGCCACGGCGCTGTCGCGGCTTGCGCAGGGAGACCTCACGGTGCGCATCGATGTCGCGGCGATGACGAGCTATCGCCAGCTGATCGCCGACTTCAATACCGCTATCGAAAATCTGGCGGTACCGCTGCGCCAGGTGAATGCGGCGGTGGAGCAGGTCACAATCGCCACGTCAGAGATCACGTCGGGGAGTCAGTCGCTGGCGCACGGCGCAAACGATCAGGTGGCGAAGATCGAACTGGTCACGGCGAGCGTGCAGGACTTCGCCCACCTCGCGCATGAAAGCGCCCGGAACGCGCAGGAAGCGCAGCGCCTCTCGGCGAGTGCGCGCGAGCATACGACGGAAGGGTCGGCGCGCATGCAGCGGCTCACGCACGCGGTAAGCGAGATCCAGCAGGCGAGTGCGGAGACGGCGAAGATCGTGCGCACCATCGAGGAGATCGCGTTTCAGACGAATCTGCTGGCGCTCAATGCGGCAGTGGAAGCGGCGCGTGCCGGCGACGCCGGTCGCGGCTTCGCGGTGGTGGCCGAAGAGGTGCGCGCGCTGGCGCTGCGTTCGGCGGAGGCGTCAAAGACCACGGCGGCACTGATCGAGAAGGGGGTGGAAAGTGCACAGCGTGGTGTGTCGATCAACGGCGAGGTGCTGCAGAGCCTCGATCAGGTGAACGCGCAGATCGTCCGCGTGGCGGAGATCACGGCAGACATCGCACGATCGGCCGATCGTCAGGCGGCTGCGGTGTCGGAGATCAACGCGGCGGTGGACGCGATCAGCGGGGTGACGCAGCAGGTGGCGGCGAACGCCGAGGAGTCGGCGAGCGCGGCTGAGGAGCTGTCGAGCCAGGCGAATGTGCTGCGGGATACGGTGGCGCAGTTCCAGCTCGATGCCGTGCCGGCGGTGCGGCTGAGCGGCTCGGCCGCGCGTCGGGCCAAGCGGGAGTGGGCGGCGTGAGGTGTCGAGTGTGACCGCCCGTACCAGGTGGCGCGGGAAGCGTTTCCGCGCCACCCGGTACGGGGTGGCACGCCCGGTTCCCAATCAGCGCGGACCGGTTACATTGCGGTCGTGGTACGGCTAGGTAGCTCAGTCGGTAGAGCAGCGGACTGAAAATCCGCGTGTCGGGGGTTCGATTCCCTCCCTAGCCACTGAGTGCGTAAATCGTTGAAAATAAAGCACTTATGTGGCGCGGATCCCAGAGAAATCTTGGATCCGCGTTGTGTTTTGTGCCGAGACTGAGGGACCCTACCCGCCGCCACTGAGGGACCCCCTGCCCGCGCTCCGAGCGTTCTCGCCCGGAGCGCATGGCCATTGGTCCCTTCATTCTGCCGGCAAAGCGAGGCGCGTAGCCGGTCGACCCGTCGCCAGCTTCTGCCAGTAGCCGCGAGGCGGCGTGGGCACGTTCTGCCTGAGGCAGCGCAGACGAATCGCCGTATCGGAGATCCCCACCGTCGCCTGCAGGCGACTCGCGGGGACCGACCACACCAAGTCATACAGCGCCTGGCGCGTCAGGCCGTTCAGCTCAGAGGTGCCGGCGGGTGCCATCGTCAGGGCGCTCATTGGCGTTTGGTCGTCACTGAACGCACCGACCCGCTCATGAAACGCGTTCGCCGCCTTTTCCACGCTGGGCCGAACGGTGTAGCGCTTCGACATCTCTGTGGTCTCGTGACGCAGCAACGCCGAGATTTCCTCAAGGCTAGAGCCGCCTTCGGCGGCGAAATGGCCGAGGCAGTGCCGCAGGTCGTGGATACGAATGGGCTCGAGCCCCGCGGCCTGGCACGCGCCGCGCAGCAAGGTGCGCATCTTTCCGTATCCCAACGCGGCGGGAACGGCGCGCACGACGTGCTCCCAATAGGCGGGATGCACGGAAACAGAGCCGCGCGACTTCTGGGTCTTTGTGCCGGGCACGTCGATGGTGTAGGTGTTATGGATGAGATGTGCCGGCCGA
>JBBSCJ010000003.1:0-188729 GCA_038250435.1 Gemmatimonadales bacterium
GGTGCCCGGGGCGCCGCCTCGCCGCCGGCGCGGGTGGGGGGTTTCGAGGGGTTGGTGCGCGAGGGGCGCTGGGGGGCGCTGTGGTTCGTTGTGGGTGGTGCCCCCCCCTTTCTGGGGGGGCGCACCGACTGCTGCAGGGGGATGGCTCATGGACACGCGGAAAGACAATCGAAAAAGGGCGACAACGCAACGGCCCCGTTCGTTTTCTTTATCGGATGCGGAATTCCGTGTTCCGTACCGACTTCCGGTTGTTGGCGTCGTCAGTGATCACGACGCGCAAACGATACAACCCCGTGGGCGCGTTGCCCATCTCCAGCGAGATGAACTCCACCTGAGTCGCGCTTGCCGGCTTATTGCCGACCCACGCGATGATGAACCTGTCATTCCCCTGTCTGACCTGGCCCACGGCACGCCCGATCCCGTCGAGGGCGCGCACGGCGAAGCCGAGTGCGCCACCGCGTTCGGCGCGCTCCACCGTGATCGATACCTTGTACCTGTTCTGGCCGTCGCGATCGGTGAGCTCGTAAATCTCCCAGAGCAGCCCTACTGATCCCTGGGGGAAGTCGCCGCTGCTTGGTGTGGTACTGACGTCACTCCACCGTGTGGCCACGCGTACTCCGTCGCGAAGCGTGGGCTTGGTGCCAAGCAACACGTCGCTCATGTCGAAACCGCTGGTGGCGGCCGGCGTGAGGCGGGACACGGCACGCGCGGCGCGCTTGCTGTCGGCTTGCAGTGCTTCCACGCGGACGATGTTGATGCCGGGGCCGAGTCGGCGCGTCCAGGAGCGGTCGAGCGGTGCCGGCGACGAGTCGGGGGAGACGGTGGTCTGGTTGGACTCCGCGCCGCGTACCCGCACGAACTGGTCGAAGGTGCGGAAGTCGAGGTCGATCGCGGCGCGATCCAGGCCGAGTGCATGCACGAGCGAGTCGATCGGAATGGTGGCGGCCACGATGACATCGGCCGAGTCACCACCGGCGCGGAAACGTGTGGCCCGAACCGGGATCGTGTCGACAAACCGCAACGACTGCAGGTTGGACCAGGAGACGGGAACCTGCGAGCGAATCTGGTCAACCGCATCGCGGTCGTTAAAGGCGAAGCGCGCCGTCGAAAAGCCGGGAGGCAGTTCGAAGAAGAAGGTCAGCCCGGTGCGATACGACCAGACGAGCGTGTTGGTCGCTATCTGGGCGTTGCCCGGGAGGTTCGCTTCATAATCGGGCGGTCCATAGCGCACGAAGATGTCGCCGCGATCGCTGTCGGCGCCGAGCAGCCCCGTCTCGTCGACACTCCAGCGAAAGTCCGCATACACGACGCGCGACAGGAACTCGAGTCGGAACTCATTCTCGTTCGTGATTGCGAGCGGATCGTTTATGAACCAGTACGCCTCCTCGTAACCACGGCGCTGCCCGGGAGGAAGCGCCAGAAACGAGGCAGAATCACCGATCGTTCCCTTCGTCGCCTTGGTGGCCTTGGGGCGGAGGATGCGGCTGAAACGGGAAATCCGGTCGCGGTCCGGATCGTCCATAACGGCGAAGGCGCTGTCAAAGGCGATTTTGGACGCGGCCTCCTGCTCGAGCCGGTGATGCGCGAGGCCGAGGGCGAGCTGCGATTGAAAGTCGAGGGGGAACTGTTTGCTGCGTAACGCGGCGAGGGCGCGCAGCTCGTCCCACCGCTTCCGCTCCGCGAGCGCCATATACAGTTGACGGCTGTAGCGCTGGTTGACGGAATCGGCCGCGACGGCTTCCCGAAAGTATTTCTCCGCCTCGAGGTAGTCATCGTTGCCGGTAGGCGGCTCGATCTTCTTGGAGAACGACTCGACGTAATCGCGCGCCCGGGAGCGGTTCGTGATCGCCCCGAACTGCACCTGCTGCTGGTCGACGACGAGCGACCGGTTGGCGATGGCTTCGAAGCGCCGCCACGCGGCCATGCCGACCCCGCTGGCTGCTTCGGCCAGCAGCAGCTTCTCGCCGGTCTTTGTGGCCGCCTCGTACGCGTTCCCCGACTGCTGCCCCGACGCGAAGCGCATTGTGGACACGCCGGAGGTGATATTGAATCTGCTGAGCGTGAGCCAGTATCGCGCACTGTCGGGGGCATGCTTGGTGGCCAGCCGCAGCGCGGAGTCGGCGTTGGCGAGCAGGCGGATGTTGCGCGCGTCCTTGACAAAGCTGCCGTTACGCGCGGACCTGGCCATGTTCCAGCTGAGAATGCCGAAGCTGTGCCACGCGGCCGCATTGCGCTTATCCTTGCGCAACGCCGAATCGAGCACCGCGTACGCACGGGCGCTGTCGCCGGCGGTGGCGATGCTGTCAGCGAAGGTTGCGAGCGAGCGGAGGGGCTGCACGATGCCGAGAGGCGTCTCCGACTGAGCCGCCAACGGCGCAGCTTGAAGAAGCGAGGCCAGCATAATCGCCACAACCGCGCGGAAAGTCCGAAAAGCTGATGTCAACATGCGGGGAGCCGTAATTGGAGTGGTCATTCGAATCAAAACGCGGTCGCGGTGTGTGGCGCCTACTTTAAAGCAACCCCGGCTGCCCACTTTCGCCGCGAGGACGAGCGATACCGAGGTGCCGGTATGCATGGGCCGTCGCCATGCGCCCGCGCGCCGTGCGTTGGAGGAAGCCGTGCTGCACGAGAAACGGCTCGTACACCTCTTCGATGGTGCCGGCATCTTCGCCGATTGCGGCAGCGATGGTGCTGAGCCCCACAGGCCCACCGTCGAACTTCTCGATGATGGCGCGCAGCAGCCGGACGTCCATTGCATCGAGTCCGAGGTCATCGACATGTTCGAGGGCCAGCGCGGCCTGCGCGACCTCGAAGGTGATGTGTCCATCAGCACGTACTTGCGCATAATCGCGTACGCGTCGAAGAAGGCGATTGGCCACACGGGGGGTGCCACGCGAGCGCTTGGCGATCTCGTGGGCACCGGCGGCATCCATGGCAATCCTGAGTACCTCACCCGTACGCCGTACTATCACTTCAAGTTCCGGCACCGGATAAAACGCCAATTGATGCACCAGCCCGAAGCGCGCCCGTAACGGTGCGGTGAGCATGCCGAGTCGTGTGGTAGCGCCCACGAGCGTGAACTTCTCGATGTTCATCGTGATCGTTTGCGCCTTGGGCCCCTCGGCAAGACGGATGTCGATGCGGTAATCCTCCATGGCGGGATAAAGGAACTCCTCGATCACGGGGCGCAGCCGGTGGATCTCGTCGATGAACAGCACGTCGCCCTCGCGCAGATTCGTGAGCGGACCAACGAGATCGCCCGGCTTCTCGAGCGCCGGACCGGAGGTGGTCGTGAGATTGACCCCCAACTCGCGGGCCATCAGATCGGCGAGCGTCGTTTTGCCCAGGCCAGGCGGACCGAAGAACAGGGTATGGTCGAGCGGCTCTCGCCGCGCCCGTGCCGCGGCGATGGCGATGCCCAGGCTTTCCTTGACCTGCTGCTGTCCGATAAACTCCGCGAGCCGCTGCGGACGCAGCGACAGCTCAACGGCACTTTCCTCGGTCAGCGCTTCGGGGGTGGTGATCTCGGCGCGGCTCATATGCAGAATATACCTGCCGGGCACTGGCGCCTCGGCACCCCGTTGCCACCATGGGGTATTGCGGGATCGCTCGCCTCGCCGGTTCAGCGTTCCCGCTGTGCTCGCATAGATTTGTCCGAACGGCTTCCCGCGCTTCCCGCGCTTCCCGGTACCTCCCGGGAACCTGTCGTCCCGTTTCCCTCAGGCCCATGACCCGTCGCCGCTCTGCCCTGTTACCGCTCGCTGGCCTGGTTGTCGTGGTCGCCGTCGCTACGGCGTTCACTCCCGCCGCCCCCGCGCGCACTTTTGTGAGCAGGCCCGCGTCGCTCACCGCCGCGACTCCGGGTGCGGTTATGGCGGAAGAAGCCGTGAACATCGATTGGCGTGTGCTCGCCGGCCTCGACTACTCCAACGGCAAAGCGACGGACACCCTCAAGAAGCTCGACGGCAAGCTGGTGCGTATCCCGGGCTTCGTGGTGCCGCTCGAAGACTTCCAGGAAGATGGTGCGGAATTCTTGCTGGTGCCCTATTACGGTGCCTGCGTGCACACGCCCCCGCCGCCGCCAAATCAGATCGTGATGGTGGCAATGAGCAACAGGAAAGCCGTGAAGCTCGGCCAGTTCGATGCCGTGTGGATGTCCGGACGCCTCAAAATCGCCTCAGTGGAAAGCCCGTACGGCACCGTTGGGTATCAGCTCGAAGGCCTCAAAGTCGAGCCATACTCGGCGAAATGAGCGGCACGGCCGTCGAACTGTCGCAGGTCCGCTTTGCCTATCGTGAGCAGCAGCCCGTACTTGCCATCGATCACCTCTCTATCGCGCGCGGGGAAACGGTGTTCCTGCATGGCCCGAGCGGGAGCGGCAAGACGACGCTTCTCGGGATCCTTGCCGGCGTCCTGCAGGCGAACAGCGGCAGCGTGCGGATTCTCGAACAGGACTTCACTCGGATGAGCGGTGGCGCGCGCGATGCCTTTCGGGCGCGCCATCTCGGCTATGTGTTCCAGATGTTCAACCTCATTCCGTACCTGTCGGTGCGCGAGAACATCCTGCTCCCCATTCGCCTCGACGCCGGCCGACGCGCGCGATTGGGTGAGGTGTCGCTCGATCGCGCGGTGCGCACCATGGCTGAGGAGCTCGATATCGCGGGGCTGCTCGATGCGCCGATCGGCGAATTGAGTGTGGGACAGCAGCAGCGCGTGGCGGCAGCGCGGGCGCTGATCGGCAGCCCGGAGGTGGTGATTGCCGACGAACCGACGAGCGCGCTCGACACCGATCGTCGCGAACAATTTCTGCGACTGCTCTTTGCGTCGTGCGAGAAAGCGCAGGCGGCGCTGGTATTCGTCAGCCACGATCATACGCTGAGGCCGCTCTTCTCGCGCACCGTGTCACTCACGGACATCAACCGCGCCACGTCCCTCCGGTCGGCAGCCTGATGCTGATTCCGCGCCTTGCGCTGCATTCGTTGCGGAGCCGGCTGCTGACCACGTCGCTCACGGTCGCATCGATCGCACTCAGCGTCACGTTGCTGGTGGGGATCGAGCACGTGCGAGCGGGGGTGCGGGCGAGCTTCGCCGGCACGATTCGCGGCGTCGATCTGATCGTGGGGGCTCGCGGCGGCACGTTGCAGGCATTGCTCAGTACCGTCTTCGGCATCGGCTCGCCGTCGGGATCGGTCAAGCTCTCCACCGTCGAGCGGTGGAAGACGCATCCGGCGGTGAAGTGGGCCGTGCCGTACTCGTTGGGCGACAGTCATCGGGGATTTCGCGTGGTGGGCACCACTCCGGAGTTTTTCGAGCGCTATCGTTTTCGGAACAATGCCTCTGTGACGCTCACGAGCGGACACATTGCCGCAGGCGATACCGATGTCGTGATCGGCAGTGACGTCGCCGACCGGCTGCAGTACACCGTGGGATCGCCCGTCGTGGTGGTGCATGGTTTGCGCGACATCGGCACCTCCAGCCACGAGACGCATCCGTTTCGCGTGGTGGGCGTGCTCAGACGAACGTTCACGCCGATCGACCGCTCGATTTACGTGACCCTCGAGGGCATCAAGGCGATGCACGAGGAGGATGCCAACGTGCCGGGCGCGATGCCGGGCGCGATGCCGGGCGCAGAAGCGCCGCCCGGTATGAATCGCTTGAGCGCTGCAGCGGACGAGCAGGTTTCCGCGTTTTTCGTGGGGACGCGAAACCGCTTTGAAGCGCTGATGCTGCAGCGCGAGATGAACACCGATCTCGTTGAACCGCTCACGGCGGTCATCCCCGGCGTCGCGCTCGGCGAGCTGTGGCAGAACATCGGCAGCGCCGAGGTCGGACTGCGCGTGATCGCACTGTTCGCCGTGGCGATCGGCCTTACCGGTATGTTGGTGGCGCTGTACTCGTCACTCGAAGCACGCCGGCGCGAGATGGCGATCTTCCGCGCGATCGGCGCGGGGCCGCGCACGATCATCTCGCTCCTCGTGCTCGAAAGCGGCATGCTCGCCCTTCTCGGCTGCGTGGTTGGTGTGGGGACGGTTTACCTCGGATTGGCGTTCGCGCAGTCGCCGATCGAACAGCGTTTCGGGCTGCATCTTTCCATACGCCCGCTCGGCATCACGGAGTGGGGTTATCTCGCGATGGTGCTTGCTGCGGGCATCGTGATCGGCGTCGTTCCCGCGTGGAAAGCGTATCGCACCAGTCTGGTGGATGGGCTCAGCCCCCGTGCCTGACGCCGTGTCGGCGAACGCCAGCGCGGGGCTCTTCGCGCTTTCGGGCGGGTGCACGTGGTGAGAGCACCGGTGAACAGCCTCCCGCGTACCTCCGCCGCAGACTTTTGGCTGGGCAGTGCTCCCCGGCCTACGACATATCCCGGCGTCCGCCGTGGGGTCGGTTCAGGGGTCGGGATTGATCCTGCGGAGGCCGCCGGGAACATGGAGTTCGCAGAGAAACGCCCGTAGCCGTAAACGAACGCGCCGCAAGCGCGTATTCTCTGTAGCGGTCGTTTCGCACCGGATCATGGTGCCGCGGTCACGTCCACGTTCTCACCTCGCAGGTGCTGTCATGATACGTTCCCCTTTGGTGTTTGCCGCTGCTGCGGTTGCGCTCGTTACCACGTCTGCGTCGGCGCAGCGTGGCGCAGCGCCGTCTGCGACGAAAAATCCGTTGGCGCTGCCAATCTCGCCGGCGCCCGAATACGTGCGCGTCGATGCCCCCACCAACCCGGTGATCAACCGCATCGTGGAAGAGGGGATGCAGCGCTCGCAGGTGGCCTCGCTGTCGCAGGCGTTGCTCGACTCCATCGGGCCACGACTCACCGGGTCGCCGAACATGACCCGGGCGCAGGACTGGTTGCTGGCCACCTACAAGGGATGGGGTGTGCCGGCCAGCAAGGTGCGGTACGGCACGTGGAATTCGTGGAAGCGCGGCGTAGCCTTCGCGCAGCTCACGGAGCCTCGCGTGAAGTCGCTCGAGACCACGATGCTCTCGTGGAGCGGCAATACGGGCGGCAAGTGGGCGGAAGGCGATGTGGTGATCATCAAGCCCTATGCGTCGCTCGAGGAATACCGCGCCTGGCTGACGAGCGTACGCGGAAAAGTGGTGTTGACCAGCGCGCCGCGTCTGACCTGCCGCATGCCGCAGCAGGTTGCGGAGTTTGCCACGCCGGCGACGCAAGCGACGCTCGACTCCGCGCAGCGCGAGCTGAACGCGACCTACCAAGGACTTTCGCAGCGCATCCCCACGTTTTATCCCGATCTCAAGGCCGCCGGCGCCGTTGCGGTCTTCGAGTCGAGCTGGTCGAACTATCCCGGCATCAACAAGATCTTTGGCTCGCCGCGTAACGCTGCGCTGCCGACGCTCGACGTGGGTTGCGAAGACTACGGCATGCTCTTTCGCCTCGCGCAGAACAACCAGGGGCCACGGGTCAAGGTGATGGCGGAGTCGGAGGCGCTGGGCGAGCAGCCGGTGTTCAACGTGATCGCCGAGATCAAAGGGTCGACGAAGCCCGACGAGTACGTCGTGCTCAGCGCGCACTTCGACAGCTGGGAAGGACATTCCGGCGCCACCGACAACGCCACCGGTACGGTGACGATGCTCGAGGCGCTGCGTATCCTGAAAACCGTATATCCGAATCCCGCGCGCACGATCATCGTGGGCCATTGGAGCGGTGAAGAGCAGGGGCTCAACGGCTCGGGCGCCTGGGCCGCGGACAATCAGCAGGTCGTGAACGGACTGCAGTTCGCGTTCAACCAGGACAACGGGACAGGTCGCGTCGTAAGCACCGGACCCGCTATTCACCCGGAGAACGGGCCTCGTCTCGCGCAATACATGTCCGAGATGCCGTCGCAGTTCACCCAGTACATCCGTCTGGCCGGACCGAGCGGCATCGGTGGCGGCTCGGACCATGTGTCGTTCCTCTGCCACGGTGCGCCGGCGGCCGGCCTGAATGCGCTCAACTGGGATTACAGCTACACCACGTGGCACACCAATCGCGACTCGTACGACAAGGTCATGATGGACGACCTGCGGCATAACGCGACGCTCGCCGCGATGTTCGCATATCTCGCGAGCGAAGATGCCGAGAAGAGCTCACGCGTACTGATGAACCCGATGCCGAACGGAGCGAACGGGCAGCCGCAGACGGTGCCGAGTTGCGGTACGCCGCTGCGAAACTCTGCGAACTACCGTCGCTGACAGGCGAACGTCAGAGGGTTTTTTGACCGGCGTCAGGCGGTTTCAGCGCGCTGTCAACCGTGCCAGCGCGCTTCGCACCACCACCGAGACCTCTCCCGCCGCGCCGCTCTCCAATACTGCGCGCACGGCGCGATCGGCGTCGACCTGATTGTATCCGAGCGCAACCAGCGCACGGGCGGCATCGTCCGCAACTGGCGCCGAGCCACCCACCGCGGCGGAGGGGGTACTCGCTGTCGCGTCCATCTTGTCGGCGAGATCGAGGATGATCTGCTCGGCCTTCTTGCGCCCCACGCGCGGAACGCGCATGAGCGTGATAATGTCCTTCTCGCGCAGCGCGCGCATTACGCGATCCGGCGTGAGCGCCGAGAGAATGCCGAGCGCCAGCGCCGGCCCTACGCCCTTGGCGACCAGCAGCTTTTGAAAGACCGCGCGTTCGTAGACCGTGGAGAAGCCGTATAAATGCCACGCGTCTTCGCGCACCGACAGATGCGTGTGCAGCGTGATCGGTTGCCCTTCGGCGGGAAGCGACTCGAACACCGAAATCGGAATCAGGCACTCGTACGCGATTCCACCGCTCGTGAGGATCTCCACGCGGTCGAGTGCACGGTGCACCAGCGTTCCACGAACCTGGGCAATCATCAGGACATCACCGGAAGAGTTCGAACGAGGGGGAAGCTCACCGCGCGAGACGCGGGAGTTTCGGAGTAGCGGGTAACCGGAGCTGCGCCAGTGACGACGTGAGACCGGCGCACAACGCCGCTGCGACACCGTCGGCTGCATCGGTAGGCTGGGGCGCTTCCTTGAGCCGCAGCAGGCGGGCCACCATGAACTGCACCTGCTCCTTCGACGCGCCCCCGCGCCCGGTGATCGCCTTTTTGATCTCGGCCGGCGGGTATTCGCGAATCGTGAGCCCGGCCCGCTGGGCGGCGAGCAGGATCACGCCGCGCGCATGACCGAGCACCACGGTGGTGCGTACATTCTTGGCGAAAAATACATCTTCCACCGCCACGATGTCGGGGCGGTGGCGCGCAATGAGCGCCGCCACCCCTTCATGAATATCGAACAGGCGATGCGGCAGCGCTTCCCCGGGGGCGGTGCGAATGACACCGCACTCCACCAGTGTGGGCGTGCGGCCATCGAAGATCACGACCCCGTAGCCCGTGACCGCAGTGCCCGGATCGATGCCGAGCACCAGCGACGGACTCACGCGTCAGCCATCGCGCTTTCGTCCATCTCGAAGTTTGCGTCGACCTTCTGCACGTCGTCGAGCTCCTCGAGCGCTTCGAGCAGCTTGATCAACTGTTCGGCGTTGGTGCCTTCCACCTGCACGGTGCTCTTGGGGACCCACGCGAGTTCCGCGTTCTCCACTTTGTACTTCTTGGCCTCGAGCCCTTCCTTGGTCGCGTGCAGCGCTCCGGGATCGGAGGAGACCACGAAGATGTCGTCCTCGCGCACCACATCGTCGGCGCCGGCTTCGAGCGCCGCTTCGATGAGCGCGTCTTCGGAAGCGCCGGCGGCGCTGACGGTCATCTGGCCCTTGCGGTCGAACAGGTACGCGACCGAGTTGGACGAGCCCATGTTGCCGTGGTTGCGCGAGAGCTTGTGGCGCACGTCGGCCACCGTGCGCGTAGGGTTGTCGGTGAGCGCCTGAATCATGATGGCGACGCCGCCGGGCCCGTACGCTTCGTACAACACCTCGGTGTAATCCACCCCCTCCGACTCACCCGACCCCTTCTTCACGGCGCGGTCGATGTTGTCCTTGGGCATCGACACCGCCTTGGCATTGTCGATGGCCGTGCGCAGACGCGGATTGCCGGCCGGGTCACCCCCGCCGAGCTTTGCCGCCATCATGATTTCGCGAATCAGCCGCGTGAACAGTGCGCCCCGCTTCTTGTCGGTGGACGCCTTCGCGCGCTTGATCGTTTTCCATTTGCTATGGCCTGCCATGACTGCCTCGTTCGGACTCGGTCGGGTGGTAAATGCCAGCGGGAAATATGCCGGGCGCGGGAGCGAGTGTGCACTGCCGCCTCGCTACTCCTCCAGCACGTCCTCGAAGCGTCCCCATTGCGAGGCGAAATAGAGATCGACGTAACCCCGCGCGCCTTCGCGCTGCTTGAGCAGCAACAGTTCGGCGCCGCCGCTGATCCCAACGTCACCGTCGTACAGCTCCTCACGGAAGAGCCCGAGCACCAGGTCGGCATGCGCACCGACACTTCCGTGCAAGCCGAAATCCGTCAGGCGCGGACGCCGGTCGGGTCGCGTGCGGTCGAGCGCGGGGAGATGCGCGGTGAGCAGCACGGTGACCTGTCGTTCGAGAGCGAGCCGTTTGAGGGAAAGTACGGTGTACGCCAGTGCTTCGTCGCGTCCGCTGTCGCGGGTGAGCAGCGACTCGAGGGGGTCTACCACGACCAGCGGCGCCTCAGGGGAGGCATCGAGGGCGCGCGCCACGGTGTCCACGCCACCGGTGCGGAGCGTTTCGATGACCGGAGCCCGGTCGCGCAGCGCGACGGCCGACGACGCGAGCCGCGTGCGCTCTTCTTCGCTCACGGTGCCCAGCCGGAACGCCTCGAGCGAGACCTTTGCCGACATCGCCAGCGCGCGCTCGTAGGCCCGCTCCGCCTGCATTTCGCCGGTGAGCACGAGGGCGCGTGGCTGGCAGCGCAGCGCGATCCCCAACGTGAGCGCGGAGCACCCCGCGCTATCATCCCCGCCGAGCACCACGAGGTCGCCCCGGCGAAATCCGCCCCCCAGCGCGTTATCGATTGAGGGGAAGCCGGACGGAACGATGCCGGCGTCGGCGAGGCCGGCGGCCGCGCGATCCACTCGTGCGACCAGTCGCGTGAGGGGTGAGATATCGCTGCTGTGCGTCATACCCCTGCCAGCCGCCTGGCGAGGCCTTCGAGCTCCTGCACCGATGCGCCGTCGAGATGCAGGCTGATCGCGGCCACGAGACTGCGCAGCGCACCGGCCACCTGCAGCGTCCCCAGGGCGGTGGCATCGATGGCGCGGGCGAAGGGGATGCGCGTATTCGCCGGCAGCGCGAGCGACGCCAACCATACCTTGGCCGCTGACGCGCGCGTCGCGCGGTCGACGGAATGCAATAGGTCGTCGCTGGTGAGGGCATTGGCCAAGCGCGCGGTCATGAGCGCGGCGAGTGCGACTTCGCGTCCGCCACCGAGCGGCAGGCGGCCAGCCAACGCGGCAAGCGCCGGAAACGGGAAGCGGAGCCGCTCGAGCGCGAAGGGCAGGGACTCGGTGTGCACCGGTCGAATGTAACGCGTCGGATCGCCGCGCGGATGCCACGCGGGGGTTGCGCGGATATCTTTCGCAGATGGCGCAGCAGGCGAAATCGATCTTGTGGGTAGACGATGAAGCGGAGCTGCTCGAGCCCCATCGTCTGCTGCTGGCTGACAAGGGGTACCACGTGCAGACGGCGACCAACGCCGACGACGCCCTCGAGCTGCTCCGACGGAATCCGTACGACCTCGTGCTGCTCGATGAGCAGATGCCGGGGACGCGCGGGATCGAGGCGTACGCCGGTGTCCGCGAGATCGCCCCGGCGATGCCCGTGGTCATGGTCACCAAGAGCGAAGAGGACGCCACGCTCAAGGAGGCGATCGGCGCGAACATCCGCGAGTATCTCGTGAAACCGGTGACACCGCGTCAGGTGCTCTCGGTGATCACGCGCATCCTCGAGGGGCCGCTGATTCGGTCCCAGGCGCTGGCCCGGGCGTTCGTGGAACGTTTCCGGGCCATCGAGTCGGAGCGGTATGCCGGTCTCGATTGGCGCGGATGGATCGAGCGGTTTGCCGAGCTGATGCAGTGGGACGTGGATCTCGCGAATGCGGGGGAGCTGGGGCTGCATGAGTCGCTGCGCGGCCTGTACCCCGACATGCACCGCGAATTCGCAACCTTCATG
This sequence comes from Gemmatimonadales bacterium, assembly GCA_038250435.1. Taxonomy (GTDB): domain Bacteria; phylum Gemmatimonadota; class Gemmatimonadetes; order Gemmatimonadales; family Gemmatimonadaceae; genus Gemmatimonas. The sequence goes on from JBBSCJ010000003.1 coordinate 12,107, forward strand.
CGCACCGAGTACCCACGCTGGTTGCGCGAGCTCGACGGGGACCGTCCGCCGCTGTCGGTGGACGTGGTGAGCGAGTTCGTGATGCCGATTCTGGCGCGCGATCGCAAAGCGATCTTCGTGGTGATCGACTGCCTGCGTGTCGATCAATGGCGCGTGCTGCAGCCGTTGCTGGCGCCCATCTACGATGTGGAGACGACGCACTACTACTCGATTCTCCCCACGGCCACGCCGTATGCGCGCAACGCCCTCTTCAGCGGACTCTTTCCTGGTGAAATCGCGGCGCGGTTCCCCGAGTGGTGGGGAGAGCGCGACGACGAATCGCTGAACGCGCACGAGCGCGACCTCCTCGCGGCGCAGCTGCATGAGCTGCAGTGCACAGCGGCCGTCCGTTACCAGAAGATCACGACCGCAGCCGATTCGGACGACCTCGAGCGACATCTGCCCGGCGCCATCGCCGGTGCGGGGATTCACGCATTCGTATTCAACTTCGTGGACCTGCTCACGCATGGCCGCAGCGAATCGATGATTCTGTACGAGGTCGCCCGCGACGAGATCGCGCTGCGCGCGCTCACGCGCCAGTGGTTTGAACGCTCGTCGCTATTCACGCTGCTCAAGGAAGCGGCACATCGGAACGTCTCCGTGATCATTACGAGCGATCACGGTGCCCTGCATTGCAACTCACCCGCCACGGTCTTTGCCAAACGCGATGCCACGGCCAACCTGCGCTACAAATTCGGGGAGGACCTCCGTGCCGAACGCCCCGAGCAGGCCTTGCTCTTCACCAACGCCGAGGAGCTGCGCTTGCCGCACCGCCTCCCGCGCACGAACACCCTGATGGCCGCTGGCGACACGTTCTTCGTCTATCCCACCAAGCTGCGCGAATACCAGAGTCGCTATCGCGGGTCGTTTCTGCACGGCGGCGTCTCGCCGGAAGAGTGCATCCTGCCGGTCGCCCTGCTCACGCCGAAGCGATGAGCGCGCCGTACGTGACGGGCGCGCATCGCGTGCCGACCAGGGGCTTATGGCTGCGGCTGTGGACGTTCGTGCGCCCACACCGCCTCAAGCTCGTGGCGGTGGTGGTGCTCAACCTGCTCGCCGCCATCGCCGACGTCTTCTCGTTTACGCTGCTCGTGCCGTTCTTCAATGCGCTCTTCGACAAACCGCAGCTGATTCCGGGCGGGGATTCCGGCAGCCAGATCTCGCGCCTGCTCAACGCAACGATCGGCTACCTGCTCGACCCGGCCGATCGCATGGGGTCGCTCCGCAACGTGCTGGTGATCGTGATCGGCGCGGTCGCGCTCAAGAACACGCTGGTGTGGGTGAGCGGGCAGATCGGCGTGACGCTGCAGGAATATGTGGTGCGCGATCTGCGCGATCGGTTGTACGGGCATCTGCTGCGGTTGCCGCTGCCATGGTACACCAGCCACAAAACCGGGCAGATCATCTCGCGGGTGCTTACCGACACCACCAACGCGAAAACGGTGGTGACGGAGCTCGTCACAAGGTCGCTGTGGAGCAGCGCGCAGGTTCTCAGCACACTGGTGGGGATGTTCGCGATCAGCTGGAAGCTGTCGCTGGCGTCGCCGGTGATCGCGTTGCTCACGATCGGCTCGATGCAGCCGATCCTGCGAAAGCTGCGTCGCGGGTACCGTCGGATAGGGAACGAGCAGGGCGAAATCACGAGCGTCGTGCAGGAAACGGTGAGCGGCATCCGGCTCATCAAATCGTACGGTGCCGAACCGCGGGAAGAGCAGAAATTCGTCGCGCGCAACGCGGCGTTCGCCAGAGGATATGTGCGTATCGGGCGGCTGGCGCTGCTCTCAAGCCCGCTCAGCGAGACACTCGGGACGCTCACTGCCGTGGCCATCCTGTGGTTCGGTGCGCACCTGGTGCTCGTGGAGCGCTCGCTCGACAGCGCCGAGCTGTTGATGTACCTGATCTGGGTGATGCGCCTGCTGCAGCCGCTCAAGCAACTCTCGCAGGTGCCGGCCGCCGCGTCACAGTCGCTCGCCAGTGCGGAGCGCATCTTCGAGGTGCTCGATGCGCCGGCCGAAACCACGGCCGATCGCGGCACCATCACCACGCCGACCTTTATCGATACGCTGCGCTTCGAGCACGTGACGTTCGCCTACGGCGAAGACGCCCCGGCGCTCGCCGATGTGTCGTTCGTGGCGCGGAAAGGTGAAGTGATCGCGCTGGTGGGCGCGAGCGGCGCGGGGAAGTCCACGCTGATCGATCTGCTGCCGCGGTTTCTCGAACCGACCCGCGGACGCATTCTGCTCGATGGCGTGAACACCAGAGACATCAGACTCAGCGCGCTGCGCGCGCTCACGGGCATCGTGAGCCAGGATACCGTGCTCTTCAACGACACCGTGCGCGCGAACATCGCGTTCGGGCGCCCGGACGCCACGCAGGCGCAGCTCGACGCCGCCGCCCTTGCGGCCAACGCGCTCGCCTTCATCGAAGCGCTCCCGCAAGGCTGGGACACCAACCTCGGCGAGCGCGGCACGCGCCTCTCCGGTGGACAGCGGCAGCGGCTGGCCATCGCCCGCGCCCTGCTCTCCGATCCACCGATTCTCATACTCGACGAAGCCACGTCCGCCCTTGACGTGGAGAGCGAGCGGCTCGTGCAGGAAGCGATCGACCGCCTGCTCCACGGGCGGACGGTGTTCGTCATCGCGCACCGCCTGGCAACCATCCAGCATGCCGATCGTATTCTCGTGTTTGACGGCGGCCGCCTGCTCGAAGAAGGGTCGCACGACCAACTGCTGGTGCACGGCGGCGTATATGCGCGGCTGCATGCGATGCAATTCGACCGTCGCCACGGGGAGCCTGGCGGGGACGCGCTGGCGAACGTTGTTGTGGCCGAGTAGCCGATGCGCCTGCTCGTCCTCATGACTGACGATCGGTGGAGTCCTGGCGCGCGACTGCTCGCGATGGTGGGCGGTGGACTGTCGGCACGTGGTGAGGTGGTGACCATTGCCGCGCTGCACGACGGGCGGGTGGAGCGTGAGGCGACGGCATTGTTACCGCAGCTGGCGCATCGTGGAGTGGTGGGACGCGGATTCGTGCGGCAGCTCGCCAGTGTGCGCGGTATGGTCACGGCGTTGCGCCCGGAAGCGATACTGATCGCAGGGGAAGGTGACGCGTTGCTGGCAGCGCTCGCGATCGGCAAGCGCGGCGGGGTACTGCAGCGCATTCCCGTGGGCGACGCGGGCGGACCGGCGTGGCGTGGCACGATCGCCCGTTCGCGCACGCATCTCGTGCGCTGGGGTGACGAAAGTCTGGCGTTGAGTTGGCCGCCGCCTTCAAAGGCCCACGTGCGGCAGGCATCCGATCACGCGGCGGAGCACCGTGGGCCGCACCGCCCACCGCACGCGGTACCAAACCCGGTACCGTACGGGCCGGTGACTCTGCCAATACCGCTCGCCCATCTGCTGCTGGTGCCGTCGCAGGTGCACAATGAGCGCACCGCAATGGCGCTGCGCGCGGCGGCGCACTTGCTCACTCGTCAGCACGCGCTCACGCTGACGCTGCTCGGCGACGCGGCGGAGCTGCAATCCACGCGGTTGCACGCGGCGGCGGTGGGACTCACCGCGCGCGTTTCGATACGGCCACTCGACGCGCTGCTGCAGTCAAAGCCGGTCGACGCGGCCGTGGTGTGGGTGGCCGCCGACGGCGACCTCGGCGCGTTGTGTACGCTCGCCGCGATGCAACGACAGCTACCGGTGGTGGTACCGCACGATGCGCCCTTCGCCTCGATGGTCACCCCGCGCGCCACCGGCTTTCTGGCCGTCGATGGAGAACTGCCGACGCTGGTGGCCGAGCTCGCCCGCCTGCTCGCCGATCCGGCTGAATACCACGCCATGGCGCAGGCGTCAGCCGCACGGGCCGCGCGGCTGTACGCCTGGGACACGTTGGTGGACCACGTGGCGGAGCTACTCGCGCGCGCGGCCGGGGCGAACGTCGCGCACGTCACCGCTCGGCCCTCGTTTACGCCGGCGTGATGGTAACCACGGCCGTCACGACCTCACCCAATCCAGCCCCGATCACCGCCGCCTCGGCGGTGCCCATGACGAATGCGCCATGGCGGCGCGTCCGCCAGGACCGCCGCAGCTGGTTCGGTGCAGCCGTCATCCTTCTGCTCGTGCTGGCCGCAGTCGCCGCACCGCTGATTCAACGCTTCGACCCCATTCGTATCGACCTCGCGGCAGCGCTGCGCCCGCCGAGCGCGGAGCATTGGTTCGGTACGGATGCGCAGGGACGTGATGTGTGGTCGCGTCTCGTGCATGGCGCACGCATTTCGCTGCTCGTTGGTCTCGCCTCGCAGGGGATTGCGCTGGCGATCGGCGTGCTGCTGGGATTAGTCGCGGGCTATCGCGGCAAGTGGACCGACGACATTGTGATGCGCCTCGCCGATGTGACCCTCGCCTTTCCGTCGTTGCTGCTGCTGATCGCGATGGCGGCGGCGTTCGAGCCGTCGCTTACGGTGGTGTGCCTCGTGATCGGGGTGGTGGGGTGGGCCGGAATGGCGCGGCTCGTGCGCGGACAGGTGCTGGTGGTGCGCGAGTTGGAGTTCGTGCAGGCCATGCGGGCGATCGGCGCGCGCGATCGGCGCATTCTGTGGCGGCATGTGCTGCCGAACGTGATGGCGCCCGTGGTCATCGCGGCCACGTTGGGGATTGCCGGCGCGATCATGGCCGAAGCCGCGCTGTCGTTCCTCGGCCTCGGCGTGCAGCCGCCAACCCCCAGCTGGGGATCGATGATCGCCGATGGACGCGATCTGTCGCAGCTGCGCTCCGCACCGTGGACCTCGCTTGCCCCCGGCCTGGCGATCGGCGTGGCGGTGCTGGGCTTTAATCTCCTTGGCGATGCCCTGCGCGACGCCCTCGACCCGCGCGCCGAACACCGCCAGCCTCCCCTCTCTCCCACGGCGCAGCCATGAGCGAATTTTTCGACGTCGACGTCCTTCGCGCCCGGGAGTATCCCTGGATGGCGAATGATCCGGCCATTTACGTGAATGCCGCGTCAGTCGGGGCGCAACCGCAGTCGTCGCTCGAGGTGTCGCACCATTGGAGTGCGCTGCGGGCGCGCCCCCATCAGCTGCCGTTCAACCTCATGCTCGACGCCGCGTCCACCGCGCGTGCGCAGTTCGCGGCCTTGGTCGGCGCAGATGCTGACGAGATCGCGCTGATGCCCAACACCACCTACGGGCTCAATCTCGCCGCGCGTTCACTCCCGCTGCGTCCGGGAGTGATCCTCACGTTCGATGGGGAGTTCCCGAGCTGCGTTTATCCGTTTCAGGCGCTCGGGTCGCGCGGGATCTCGCTGGAGCTCGTGCCGCGGGTGAATGGCCTGCCAGACGAAGACGCGCTGGTGGCAGCGATCGCGCGCCCCGATGTGGTGGCGGTGGTGATTTCGTGGGTGCAGTTCGCGACCGGATATGTGGCCGACCTCGCGCGCATCGGTGCCGCGTGTCGTGCCAACGGGGTGTTCTTCATCGTCGACGGCATCCAGGGGTGCGGCGTGCGTCCGATCGATCTGCACGCGCTGCCGGTCGACATCTTCGCGAGCGGCGCGCAGAAGTGGCAGCTCAGTCCCTGGGGAACAGGGTTCGTGTATGTGCGGCGTGAACTCGTGCCGCTACTCGAGCCGCACGATGTGGGGTGGGCGTGCATGAAGAGCTCCACCGATTACACGCGGCTCACCGACTACGAGTTCGATTTCTTCGATGATGCCCGTCGCTTTGAAGTCGTGACGATCGCGTACCAGGAGTTCGCGGTCGCCAATGCCTCCACCGCGCTGCTGCTGTCGTTGGGGGTGACGCAGGTGGCTGGTCATCTTGAGCGGCTGGGCGCTCGCATCGTGTCCTGGGCCGAGAGCCGCGCCGACGTGCGACTGGTGACCCCGGCCGATCCTGCGCGCCGCGCCGGCGTCATCGCTTTCTCGGCGGCGGGGCTGGGTGAGATGGCCAAGCGCCTGCAGCGGGCGCAGGTGGCGCACGTGGTGCGCGAGGGGGCGATTCGCCTCTCGCCGCACTGCTACAACTCGATGAACGAGATCGACCGCGTGCTGGCGATTCTCGACGCGTAGCCGCCAGCGGAGTTCCAGGGCTGGCCCGTTGGTCCGAACCGTGCATGTTTACTGTCACGACGGGCGTCCCTTTCCCAATCCTATGCCAAACTCCTCGAAACCCGACCTTCGGGCGTCCCTCACCGCACGAAGCATCGCCGACGCGCTTCGCTCGTTCGCGATGCCGCTCGGCTGTCCGGTAGGATTTCTCGAGCAGGCGCGGGTGACGAGCGTCGAACGGCTGCACGATGAAGAGCCGGTCGTTCGCACCTTCTCGCGCGACGGTGCGGGCGTCGTTTCTGTTCCCTGCGCCGACGATCTCGATCTCGATCTCGAAGAGGCGGAAACGCTGGAGCTTCTGGCCTTCACGCAACGCGAAGCGAGCCCCGGATCTCTGGTGGCGCTGCGTACCGTGCAGCTCATGGTTAACGAGGATCCGGCGGCGGTCGTCGTTCTCGACGGTCGCACCCTCGTGCAGCGCCGTGGCGTCGTCGCCGCGATGGTGAGCAATCCGCGGCCGACAGTGCTCGATATGCTGCGCAATGGCGTGACTTCCGGTGACTGGCACCGCGCCGGCGGTGCAACTCCGGCCTCGCACCGGATCGGCGCCCTGTGCGGCGGCGTGTTGGTGGCACTTGCCTCCGTGGAACCGGCAATCGGCAGGGTGGCGCGCGTACGTGTCGTGGTCGCCAACTCCCACCGGCGGCGTGGCTACGGGCAGTTGGTGTTCCAGGCGGCGGTGATGCATGTGTTGCGGGAAGGGCTCCTGCCCTTCTGCCGCCTGGCCATGAACGATGTCGCCGCGCATGCCCTCGCCCGTGGCGTAGGTTTTGTGGGGTTCGCGCGCGCGCTCACGCTGCGAGTCGCGGCCATGCGCCGGTCGCACGCCAGCGTCGGCGACATGCGCTGAGGGTTCGCTTACGGTACCTGTACGAGTCCGAAGTCGCGCGCCCCTTTTTTCATCAGCAGATGCCGACCGGGCAACAGGTGGTCGTGCGTCACCACGCGATCGGCGGCGGTGAGCTTGACCCCGTTCACCGATACGCCGCCCTGCTCAAGCAGGCGCCTGGCCGCGCCTCGTGACGCCGCGATCCCCAGCGACGTGAGACACTCATACACGTCCACGCCTTCTGCGCTCGCGCCGCTGTCGGCGGCCGGCGCGTATATGGCGAAGGGAATTTCCTCGCGCAGCGCCGCAAGCGCGCGGTCGGAGAGCAGGCGCGGATCGCCGCGCTCGAAGAGCAGGGCCGAGACTTCCTGCGCCACCTGAGCGGCCACCGTGCCGTGCACGCGGGAAGTGACGTCGGTGGCCAAGGCGCGCTGCGCCTCCCGGCGTTCCGGGGCGGTGCGAACCGCCGCGTTTAGCGCCTCGATTTCGTCCTGCGTTTTTAGCGTGAAGAAGCGCAGGAATTTCGAGACATCGCGATCGTCGACGCCGATCCAGAACTGGTAGAAACGGTAGGGGGACGTTCGAGTACCATCGAGCCATACCGCGCCGGCTTCGGATTTGCCGAATTTCGAGCCGTTGGCGTTGGTAATGAGCGGAAACGTGAGGGCGTGCGCCTCACCGCCGGTGGTGCGCCGGATGAGCTCCAGCCCCGCCGTGATATTGCCCCACTGGTCACTTCCCCCCAGTTGCAGCGTGACCCCCTCGCGCCTGTGGAGTTCGAGATAGTCGTGCGCCTGCAGCAGCATGTACGAGAACTCGGTGAAGGAGAGCCCACTGTTCAGACGGGACTTCACCGACTCTTTGGCGAGCATGTAGTTGATGGAGAAGTGCTTGCCGGTGTCGCGGAGGAAATCCAGCAGCGACAGCTCACCGAGCCAGTCTACGTTGTTCACCAGCTTCGCCGCGTTGGGCCCCTCGAAGTCGAGAAACTTCTCAAGTTGGGTGCGAATGCCGTCGGCGTTCGCACGGATCGTTTCGAGATCCTGCAACGAACGCTCACTGCTGCGGCCGCTGGGGTCGCCGATCATCCCCGTACCGCCGCCCACCAGCGCAATCGGACGATGTCCGGCACGTTGCAGGTGTACGAGACCCATCACGGGAATCAGATTGCCGACATGCAGGCTCGGCGCGGTCGGATCAAAGCCGCAGTACCCGGTCACGGTACGGGCCTGCAGGGCCGCCGACAGCCCCTCCGTGTGCTGAAACAGGAGTTCGCGCCATGCGAGCTCGGAAATCGGGGCTGGATGAGCGGACATCCCTGCAAGATATCCGCTCGTCAGCGGTTGGCGCTCCCCGTGCCCTGTCGGTAGCCTTCAGCTATTCCTATGGCCTTTCTCTCTGCTCTTTCGCGACGCCCCTGGCTCGGATGGGTGCTCGTTGCCGGCGTGTTCGGCGGTGCCTTGGGCGCTGGCGTGCTCGCTGGCTCGTGGTTGGTCATCTGTCGCGACGGCCGCTGCCCCTCCATCGCGTCGCTCGAAGCGTACGTTCCGCGTCAAACCTCGAAAGTGTACGCCGCCGATGGCCGCTTCATCACCGAGCTCGGGCTCGAGCGGCGGACGTTGGTGGGGCTGGTAGATATCCCGAAACATGTACGCGACGCCGTGGTGATCACGGAAGACCGCCGCTTCTATAGTCACTCGGGGATCGACTATTACCGCATCCTGGGCGCCTTGGCGCGCAACGTAAAGGCGGGGCGCTATGCGCAGGGCTTCTCCACGATCACCATGCAACTGGCGCGAAACGTCTTCCCCGACCGTATTTCGCGTGAGAAGACGCTCTTGCGTAAGCTCAAGGAAGCGCGTGTCGCCCGGGCTATCGAACGGCGCTACAGCAAGGACAAGATTCTCGAGCTGTATCTCAATCAGGTGTATCTCGGGAACGGCGCCTACGGCGTGGAGACCGCCTCGCAGCGCTACTTCGGCAAGTCGGTGCGCGACGTGACCGTGGCCGAAGCGGCCGTGCTGGCGGGACTGCTCAAGGGGCCTGAGCGCTACAATCCGCGTCGCTTCGCCGATCGCGCGATTCTGCGCCGGAACACCGTGCTCGAGCTGATGCGCCGCGCGGAGTCGATCAGCGACGACGAAGCCTCATTGGCCAAAGCCTTTCCGATGCAGTTGGCCGTGCGTACCGAAGCCGGTGATGTGGCGCCGTATTACGTGGAGTGGGTGCGCCAGGAGCTCGAAGGACATTTCGGCAAGCGTCTCTACGATGAGGGGCTCAAGGTGTACACGTCGCTCGATGTGGACATGCAGGCGGCAGCCGAGCGGTCACTCGAAAACCAGCTCAAAGCGATCGAAGCGGGGCAGCACGGCGCCTACAAGCACCTCTCGTACGAGGCGTACCTCGCCCGCGCCGCACAGAGCGGCGAAGCGGCCGCCGCTAACTCGCCGTACCTGCAGGGCGCGTTCGTGGCCATCGACCCCCGGAGCGGTGCCGTGCGTGCCATGGTGGGTGGCCGCGATTTTGACGACTCCAAATTCAACCGGGCCGTACAGGCACTGCGGCAGCCCGGTTCCACCTTCAAGCCGCTGGTCTACGCGGCCGCCGTGCATGAGGGGTTCAGCCCTGCGCGGCTGGTGGACGACTCCCCGATCTCGCTCGATCAGCTCTCCGGTCCGGCATGGACGCCGCAAAACTACGATCTGAAGTTCATGGGGTCCATGCCGATGCGAAAGGCGTTGTATCAGTCGCGCAACCTGGCCGCCATCCGCACCGGCATGGAAGTGGGGACCGACGCGGTCATCACGATGGCGCGACGTTTCGGTATTACGACGCCCATTCCGCCCTATCCCTCGATCTTCATCGGTTCGGCCGACGTGTATCCGATTCAGATGATCGGCGCCTACTCGGTGTTCGCCAACCTCGGCCTGCGCACTACGCCGCATGCGATTCTGAAAGTGGAGAATGCTCAGGGACGCGTGGTGTGGCAGCCCGACGTCGACCGCGAGGCCGTGCTCTCGCCCGAAGAGTCGTGGCTCATGGTGAGCATGATGAAGGACGTGGTTATCCGCGGCACCGGCGCGCGCGTCTGGAGCTCGGGATTTCGCGTCCCGGCGGGCGGGAAAACCGGCACCACCAACGATGGAGCCGACGTCTGGTTCATCGGCTACACGGCCGATCTCGTGGCAGGCGTGTGGGTCGGCTTTGATCGCCCCAAAAAGATCAAGGCGAACGCGCAGGGCGGCGAGCTGGCTTCACCGGCCTGGACGTCGTTCATGACCGAAGTCTATCGGCGCAAGCGTCAGCCCCCCGACTGGCCGCGCCCCGACGGTGTGATCGTGCGCGAAGTGGATGCTGTGACGGGTCGCCTGGCGAACAGCGGCTGCCTCGGCTCGCTGGTCACCGAGTTCTTCGTGCAGGGGACGGAACCGGTCTACAGCTGCACCGACACCGCGACTGGCTCCACGCTGGTGTACGGCGACAGCGCCGGACGCGCGCGGGCGCTGCGTGACACCACCAACCCGTTCCGTATTCCGCCGCTGTAATGCGTCGCACCTGCTATACCGCGACGTGGGTGCTCCCGGTCTCCCGCCCGCCCATTCGTGATGGCGCGGTGATCGTGCAGGGCGGCACCATCGTGGCCGTGGATACCCAGTCCAGGCTTCTCCCGGCGGAGAGCGAGGCAGACATGCGCATCGTGCCACTCGGAAACACGGCGCTCATGCCGGGGCTCGTCAACGCGCATTCCCATCTCGAGCTCACCGCCCTGCGCGGGTATCTCGAGCAGCGGGATTTTCGCGACTGGCTGCACTCGCTGACGGTGATCCGTCGCGATCTCATGAGCGCCGACGTGCTCCTCGACGCGTCGCGCGCGGGAATTCGTGAAGCACTCCGCCACGGGATCACCACCCTCGCCGACGCCACCGATTCCGGCGCGCCGCTGTCCGCGATGCACGAAGCCGGCATACGCGGCCTCGCCTACATCGAAGTGTTCGGGCCCGACGCGGCACACTGCGACGACGCCATGACCCGGTTGCGCACCCGCGTCACGGCTTTTCGGGAACGCGACACGTCACTCGTGCGCACCGGCATCTCACCGCACGCGCCCTACACGGTCTCCGCGCCGCTCTTCAGAGCGGTCGCGACGTATGCTCGCGAGGAGGCGCTGTCGATCGCGGTCCACGTGGCCGAGAGCGCCGCAGAGAGCGATTTTGTGGTACGCGGTGCGGGCCCCTTTGCCGAGCGGCTTCGCGCGCGCGGCATGCACGTGCAGCCTTTGGCGCGCTCTCCCATCGCGCTGCTCGAAGAAACGGGGATCCTGGCGGCGCGTCCTCTGCTGATTCATGCGATTCGGGTCGACGACGACGATCTCGCGCAGGTGCGAGACGCCGGAGCGACGATCGTGCACTGTCCGATCTCCAACGCGAAGCTGGGGCAGGGGCTCGCGCCGCTCGACCGCATGCTTTCTCACGGTATCGCCACGGGGCTCGGCACGGATTCCGTGGCGAGCAACGATCGGATGGATCTCCTGGGGGAAGCGCGACAGGCCGCGCTCTTCTCAGCTCTGCGCGCCGGCGTACCCGACGCGCTCCCGGCCGCCCGCGCACTCGAACTGGCAACGCTCGGCGGCGCGAAAGCATTGGGGCTCGAGGGAGCGATCGGATCGCTGGAGGTGGGAAAAGCGGCGGATCTGGTGGCGTTTTCGTTGGGGCATCCCGATGCGCAGCCCGTCTACGATCCGGTCGTGACGCTCATCCACGCGTTGGCCGGCAAGGTCGAGGCCTTGCTCGTCACCGTGGCCGGACGCGAGCTGCTACGCGATGGCGTAATCGTCGCCGCCGAAAACGGCGTAACGGAACGGCTGGCGACGTTTGCGGAACGCCTCGAGCAGTGGCGCATCCCCGCCCCCGCGTAGTAGCTTCGGTCATGCGAGCCGATCGATCACTCATCCGACTCCGGTGTACCACATCCCGGTATATACGCGGGGAGCAGCCGGTCGGGGTGCGTCTCGTGCCCAGCTGAACGTCGCAAGTCCCCGCCGCATGTCTGCCGACCTCGTTGTCGGCGCATCGGCGGGGATTCCGTTTGCAGGGCACTACATCGGAGTACATAGCAGACCGTGACGGCGGTCTCTGGCTTCAGCGGAGGAGCGGGTGTGATTGCCGGATGTCTCGCACTGAATGCGTCGTATGAGCCACTCACCATGGTGCCGCTGCGGCGCGCCCTGCGTCTGGTCATCGATGGCAAGGCGGAAATCGTCGAAGCGGATCGCGCCACCCCCGTCCGATCCGAACGGCAGGTGTTCCCGCGGCCGGCCGTGATTCGCCTCACGCGCTTTGTGCACGTGCCGCGGCGCTTCCGTCGCCAGGTGACAAACACGTTCCTCTTCGCGCGCGACGACTATCAGTGCCAGTACTGCGGTCGCCGCTCGGGTGAGCTCAAGCCCCGCGAGTCGCTCACGCGTGACCACCTCATTCCGATGTCTCGCGGCGGGGTGAACGAGTGGGTGAACGTGGTCACGGCGTGCAGCAGTTGCAACACGAAAAAGGCAAACCGGCTCCCCACGGAAATCGGCATGCATCCGCTGCATGCGCCACGCGAGCCGCACTTCGTGCACCTCAGCTGGGCCGTCCGTCGCCTCACGCCCATTCAGGCGCAGTACATCCGCGTCTTCTACGGCGAGGAGACGTTGCGCGAGTTGGAGAAGATCGAAGGCGCGGTCGCGACCGTCAGTAGCTGATCGCCGGACTCTTCGCTTCCAGGCGCCGTTTCTCGCCGCCGAGGAGTCGGCTGGCAAGGGTGCGAAGGCCGCGGGTCACCGCCGTTCCCGGACTGCGGCGGCCGGTCACTGCCGGACGCGCCTCTCCGCGCAGCCACCGCTCCACTTCATCGAGATCGCTCACCTCGAGTGTCTGCAACTCCGCCTGCACGTTGATGTAGCTGCGACGTCCGCGCGGAGGCGTGCCAAGCCCGGGCGTGAAGGCCAGCTCCGTGGCCGCCCGCGCATCAGGAAAGCGGGCGTAGCTGCCAAGACTCGTGAGCCGTCCGCTGGTAATGCGAGCCACCTGGTACGTGCGGTCGATCGCATCATAGCGCACGATGATGTCCCACTCTGCGCGGGCCAGCACGTCGTCAAACCAGCGTCCGATCGTCCACAGCTCGGCGCGGACGTGCAGACGCGCCGGGAAGCCGCTGAGCAGCAACTCGTTGAACGGTTTCTCGACGAGCACACCGCGAACCGCCACAGACGGCGGATACGCTGACGGCGACACCCGGATGTCGATCTCCGGACGCGAGGATACCGACGCCTGCGCCTGCACGCGCCCACCGCTGCCAGGGAAGAGCAGCAGCAGCGCAATCAGCGCGCCGGATCGGAGCACGGTAGGCCAGCTGGTCACGTGTCTCAGAAACGTCGGCCGAGTCGGACGTACGCGTTGGGCGACAAGCCACTCTCGGAGACGGCCTGCGCGATATACACGCCGAACCCGCCGAAGTCGAAGCCTCCACCGAGATCGGTGCGCCAGGATTGCAGAGCGGGTAGACGGCTGCGAGGATAGCGGATATCGCCTTCGCGCGGCCCCACGAGCCATCCGCGACCGCTGTTGGCAAATACGACCCACTGGCCATCGGCCTTCATGCGGTTCAGAAACCAGCGCCGATCGCCGAGGTCCTCGTTACCACCGAAGAGATTGATGCGAAAGTCGCCCTTCCATTCTGCCTGCAGCAGCGCGATGCGGTCGCACAGTGCGGGACGCCCGAGGGCGACGTACTCGGCGTCGCTGCCGGAGAAGCAGGTGCCACGATCGGTGGCGCCTATCAGGCGCCTGAAGTCGAAGCCGGGCAACGCATCGATGCCGCTTACGGCTAAACGCCGCTGGAGCGGGAGGGCATCACCGCTCAGCCAGCCGCCGAACACCGCACGGAGGTTCAGCTGCGCGCCCGGGCCAAGCCGATTGTAGCGGCGCAGATCGAACAGCGCGCGCGAGTAGGTGATGTCGCGCGGTACCCGGTCGGCGAGACTGCCCACGAGGGAGGCGAGCGACCCCTCTCCACGTTCGACTTCGCCGGTGAGCAGCCACCCGGAGCGCGGATCGGCGGCGCTGTTGCGTGTATCGAGTGTTCCGGTGAGGGTGGCGAGGCGCACCACTCCTTCGTCGCTGGAGGGGTTGATGCGCCACGGGTCGTCCGAATTGAACAGCGACCAGACATCACGCGCGCGCCGCGCACTCCAGCGCTCTTCTCCGTAGCCGGCGCGAAGCTCCGTGCCGTGACCGGCAAAGAGAGAGAGATAGCCCTGCGCGCCATGACGCTGCCAATAGTCGCGATAGTCACGGGTAAAGACAAAGCTGCCGAGGCCGACTTCTGTTTTGGTGAGCTGCCACTGCTCGACCGCATCGACTTCGTCAAAGAGGCGTCCGCCTACGGCGACGCCCGCGCCTCTGCCTTTTCGCACTTCGACTAGGACGCGGTGTCCGAGATTCTCGCGCTTCCACACCAACGCATCGCCGGTGCGGAAGATGCCGAAGATCTCGGCACGCGCGCGGGTATCCCCGTTGCGCGCCGAGAGACGGGGGCCGAAGTAGATCGGCAGTCCCTCCACGCGATTGTAGCTGTGCGCGGTGGTGAGAAACAGCTGGGCGCGACGCCCCGATGCGGTGTCTTCGCGCGACCATCGCGACCACCGTGAAAGGAAGTCGGCTTCGGCGACCAGCGTGTCTCCGTCTTCGCGGTAACGAAACGCCGCACTCCACACACGGATCTCTCCACCCACGGGGGGGCGATCGGGAGATTCGAACGCTCCACCGATCACCGTGAGATCACCGTCGATCCGGCTCCCGGCATCGAGCAGGGCATCGCCATTGAGGACCACCACCTGCCCGGTGACCACCCCGCCAAGGCGCAGGCGGCCGTCGAGCACCGCCAGGTCGCTGCGCACGGTATCACCGACGCTGAGCGTCAGGTCGCCACGCACCCGTCGCGTGCCGGGTGCATTCCAGACGGCCGCCGCCTGCACCGCACTCTCGCGCGGCACACTGCCGACTCGACGGGTCTCGTCGCGTTGCGCGTACGCCGCGGTCGGCAAGAGCGCCATACCGGCGATCGTCACCACCATGACGGCAGCCGCAGAGGCGATCGCCCGGTAGCTGTCATGACCGGAAGCGGTCGTCGTGCTCTTCATGTGAGTCTCCTGCAAAGGTTCGCGAGCTGTCCGGGCAGGACGCGTTCCAAGCGTCACCAACGCGCAACAACACGGACAAATCGAGCGTGGCCACGAACTCGCGCAGCAGGACAAGTCGTGATCGCAGCGAACGATAACGCATCGAGCCGGACACGCGTCGCGCCGGCGCGCCGACCGGGCCGCCGGTGAACGGATCGTATGCCGTTGTCTCGTGAAAAGGACACGGTGTGTCGCAGTGCCACGTGATTCGGGACGCAGACAGCGGAAACGGTAAAACGGTTTACCTCCGCGTTTGCACGCTCATTCGCCGGCCGTCGCGAGTCCAAGCCTCCGCATCCGTCGATACAGATTCGGGCGGTCGGTCTGAAGCCGGCGCGCAGCTTCCGCCACATTCCCGTCGCTCTGGGCGAGGGCCGCCGAAATCAGCCGACGTTCGTAGAGATCGAGGGCATCGCTGAGTGGCAGCGCCGGTTCGGACACTGCCGGTTCGGATACCGCCGGGACGGAGCCTTGCGTGGTAGGGGTCGGCGTTCGAGACGCGAGGGCGTTCCACGCCGCAGCCGGAAGCACCTCGCGCACCTGCGCCACACCGACTTCACTACCCGCATGCAGGATCGCGAGACGCTCGACCACGTTCGCGAGCTCGCGCACGTTGCCGGGCCACTGATATCCGCCGAGCGCGGCAAGGGCGTCTTCATGCCACTGCACCAAGGGTCGTCCGGTTCGCGAGCGATGCCGGGTGCTGAAGTGGCGCACGAGTGCCGGCAGGTCACCGGGGCGATCGCGCAGTGGTGGCAGCGCGATGGGAATCACGTTGAGCCGGAAGAACAGATCCTCGCGGAAGCTGCCGTCGGCTACGGCGCGCGCGAGATCCTTATTGGTGGCGGCGAGAATACGTACGTCGATCTTGATCGGCTTTCCGCCGCCGACGCGTTCAATTTCGCGGGCCTCGATCGCACGGAGCAGCTTGGCCTGGGCCTCCGCACCCAGATCACCGACCTCATCGAGGAAGAGCGTACCCGTGTGCGCAAGCTCGAAGCGCCCGATCCGTCGCTCGGTCGCCCCGGTAAAGGCGCCGCGCTCGTGTCCGAACATCTCGCTTTCCACGAGGTCACGCGGAATCGCGGCGCAGTTCACGCGCACGAACGGACGATCACGACGAGGGCTGCCGATGTGCAATGCGGCGGCCACCAGCTCCTTTCCGGTGCCTGACTCGCCAGTGATGAGCACCCGCGCCTCGGATGGACCCACGCGGGCGATAAGGGCGCGCACGTCGCGCAACACCGGTGAGTCGCCGATCATTTCGCCGGAGATGCCCAGGTCTTCACGGAGCGCTGCGGCCGCGCGTCGCGCTTGCCGCAGCTCAAACGCCGACGCGAGGGCCAACAGCACCCCTTCGGGGGTGAGCGGCTTCTCGAGAAACGTGAAGGCACCCAGCTTGGTGGCGCGGACGGCATCCGTGAGCGCGGCGCGGCCACTCATCATCACCACCGGCACATCCGGACGTCGCTCGCGCAGCTTTGCCAGCAGGGCGAGACCGTCCATGTCCCCCGGCATCATCAGGTCAACCAGCGCCACGTCGGGTTCGAGCGCTTCCGCCATGGCCAGGCCCGTGAATCCGTCGGCGGCGTCGCGCACGTCATAGCCCTCGGCGGTGAGCAGCGCGCCAACCATCCGTCGGATATTCGGTTCGTCGTCGACGATGAGAATGCTGGGCATCGGCGCGAAGGATCAGCGGATGGCCACGGGCATTGCCGGCGCTTGCGGCGCTGCGTCGGCATGCGGCGCAGCTGTGTACACGCGTTCGGACAGCAGCTTCGAGGTGAAGCGCTGCGCCTCGCTCACGCGTTCCACTTCGAGGGCAACGGTATCGATGTTCCGCTCCATCGCCTCGAACCGTGACGTGAGCTCTCGTTGCATCGGTATGATGGCTGCCGAGTCGCGCCCTTTTCGATCGATGAGTCGGGCAATGGCACGCGCAATCGGCCAGCCGATGACGAGCGCGCCGACGCTGCACGCCAGCGCCCATGACATTTGCACCACGCCGTTGGGGATCACGTCGTTGATGGGGATGTTCGTGACTTTCGTTCCCTGCGTCACCATGATCCCCTTATCGCTCACGGAGATCCGGATATTCTCGCCGGCATCTGTGGGGATGAGGATGGTATTGGGACTATCGGCGGTCTGCCCGTTCGCCGCCGCAGGGGCCGCGCCCTGCGCGCGAGCAGCGGCCGCATCGATCGCCGACTGCAGGCGCGCACCCTCGGCAATTCCCGCCGCAATATCGGACGCGACGCGCGACGCCTCCGCGTTCTGCGCGGCTGCCCCCTGACCGGCGGCTCCCGCTCCGGCGCCCTGCATGAAGACCGTCACGAGGAACGCTCCGTACGGCCGGAAACGGCCGGCACGGGCTCGCGCTCGGCGAGCAGCTTCACCGTGAAGCGCTGCCCTTCGCTGATGCGCTCCACCTCGACGGCGACCGCGTCAACGGCCTGTTCGATCGAGGCCAATCGTTGCGACACGTCGCCCGCGGCAGGGGCGAGTGCGGTGCGGCGGTCGATGCGTCGCGCCCACGCTCGCGCGAGCGGGCTGCCCACCACTACGAGCACCACCATCACCGCCAGTGCCTGGACGATCTCCACCACGCCCGAGGGAATCGCACGGTGCGCGGAACCCTCGGTGATCGTGCCCGCCCCGTTAAAAGAAATCCCCTCCGTTCCGATACTGATCCGCATCGTGTTGCCATGGCCATCGGGTACCTCGATGATGCGCGGATCTCCGGGTACACCCGGAGCGGCCGGCAGTGCAGGAACCGGACGCCCCTCCCGTTGTAACTGAACGGCGCGCTCGATCGCCCGTTCGGCGTTGCGCGCCGCTTCGTCGGCGTTGCGCATCGCCTGTTCGGCGTTGCGGGCCGCCTGCTCGGTCGCTGCCTGTCCACGCGTGAAGGCTATCATGCGAGTTCTCCCTCGGTCACCGGCAGGCGCAGCGACATCGTGGTACCCACGCCGACCCGACTGGTCGCGCTGATGCTGCCGTGATGCGCTTCCATCGTTTGCCGGGCGATGGCCAGCCCCAGGCCCGTACCGCCGGGCTTGGTGGTGACGTATGGTTCGAACATATGCACCAGCCGCTCCGGCGACACGCCGCAGCCGCTGTCGGTGATGCTGATCTGCACGCACTCGCAATCTGTCGCGTGCTCACGTGTGACCCGCACCGCGATCCGCCCTTCCGGGCCGCTCGCGTCCACGGCGTTGATCAGTACGTTTGTCACGGCGCGTACCAGCGGTTCATAATACCCGATCACCAGCGGCAACGCCGCCTCGCAGATCACGTCGAGAGACAGCCGCTCGGGGACGGTGCTCCGTGCCACCCGCGCTACTAACTCCGCCACATCGATCCCGGCTGCCGGGCCGTCCGGCAACCGACCGAACTGGGCGAAGCTCCGCGCCATCGTATCAAGGCGGGCCGACTCTTCGGCGAGCACGTCCACGGTATCTCGCAGTTCGTCGGGCGCCAAACGGCGCAGACGCTCCACCGCAAACCGGATCGGCGTCAGCGGGTTCTTGAGTTCATGCGCAAACCGACGCGCCGATTCGCGGAACGCTTCCGCCCGTTCGGCTTCGAGTGCGCGCGTTCGTCCGCTATCGAGCTCTTGCGCCATGATTCGCATCCCCGTTCGCAGCACTTCGAATTCCGGCGCACCGCGGCGCTCCGGCCGCCCCGGAATCGGTCGACCGGTACGGATCAGTCCCGTCCACCCCACCAGTTCGTCAAGCGGCCGGCTCAGCTGCCGGCTGAGATGTCCTGCCACTCGCGATGCCCCCAGCGCGACCAGCCCCACGACCAGTATCGCCCCGACAATCACCAGGCGCATGGAGCGCCCGGCCACAAAGTCCGCCCGTCGCGATAACTCCACCGAACGTCGCAACTCGCCCTCATGCCGGGCGAGCGCGGCCTGATCCGCCGCCGACAACGGCGCACGCCTCGCCGCCGACAACGCCTGTGCACCACTCTCGGCGATGCTTTCCCACGCCGCACGCGCCGACACGAGCGACAGCGCGCGGCTCGCCGTCGCCGCCCACACCAGCGTGACCGCGATCGTGGGCACCACGGCGAAGAGCAATAGCACCGCAAACAGTCGTAGGCGAAACGGCGCGCGGGATCGTGTGATCGCGCGTCGTTCCGCCCGAACCGTCCGTTGAGGCTCTGTACGGCGGCGCCCCGGTTCGGGTTTCCCCGGCGCGTCGTGCTCCCCCGAGACGAGAGGAGGAGCCGCCACGGTTTCGGGTGCGATTGGCTTTCGCATCTCGTTCATAGCCAGTAATTTACGTGGCTGTACCCGATCCCGGAGTGGAATGGCAACGTCGTGGTCCCTCGCCCCCCTCGTGGAGCAGCGTGCCCGGGAACATCCCGAGCGGTTGCTGGCGAGTCTTGGTGAACGGACGTGGAAGTACGGACAGGTCGACGCCGATGCGTCGTCACTGGCTGCAGCGTTCTCCGAACTGGGCTTGGGGAGCGGCGATCGTATCGCCGTGAATTTGCCTAACTGCGTCGAATGGATCGTGACCACGCTGGCGGCTGCGAAGCTCGGCGCGGTACTGGTTCCGGTAAGTCCGCAGTTGAGCAGCCATGAATTGCGCTATCAACTGCGGCACGCCGAGGCGAGTGCGGTGGTCACGATCGAGCGCTGGGGTGGCGTGGATTTCCTGCAGCGGTTCGAGGAACTGCTGAGCGATCTTCCCGATCTGCAGTACGTCATTACCGTAGGTGAAGAAGACTTGTGGTACGACGATCGGATCTTTCAGTTCGAGGATCTGCTGTCGAAGGGCCGCGGACGGCTGGTTCCGCGTTCTGCAGTGTATGACGACCAAACCGATCTCGCGGTGCTGTACACGTCGGGAACGATGGGCAAACCGAAGGGCGTGCAGCTCTCCCATCGGGCGCTGGTCGAAAACGCGGTGTGCACGGCGGAAGTGCTTGCTCTCTCCCCCGACGACCGCGTGCTGGGCATGGTGCCGTTCTTCTCCACCTTCGGCTTCAGCATGATGCTGGGCACGATGGCGAGCGGGGCGGCGCTGGTGATGCAGTCGTCGTTCGAGGCTGCCGGTGCGCTGGCGCTGATCGCGGCGCGTCAGGTTACCGTGCTGCATGGCGTGCCCACGCAGTACCACCTCCTCATGCGAGAGGAGTCGTTTTCCCCGTCGTCGTTGCCCTCGGTACGCACGGGGGTGATTGCGGGCAGTTCGGTAGACGAAGCGCTCGTGCGTCGGGTGCGTCGCTGGTGCGATGTGCTCGTGGCGTATGGCCTCACGGAAACCGGCGCGACCGTGACCATCACCCGCTTTACCGACACCGAGGAGCGGCGACTGGGCTCGGTGGGCTGTCCGTTGCCGGGGATCGACGTAATGGCGATGGATCTGGTCTCGGGCGAGCTGCATGGACCGGAAGCCGTGGGCGAGATCGCCGTGCGGGGCCCGAATCTCATGCGGGGGTATCTCCGGATGCCGGCGGAGACGGCGAAGGTCCACACGTCGGAAGGGTTTTTCCTCACCGGCGATCTCGGCATCATCGATGAGGACGGGTATGTGAAGGTTGTCGGGCGGCGGCAGGAGACGATCTCACGCGGGGGCATCCAGCTCTATCCGCGCGAGCTCGAAGATCGGCTGCGTGCGCATCCGGCAGTAGACGATGTCTGCGTGATCGGCGTGCCCCATGATGTCATGGGAGAGCTGGTGTGCGCGTGCATCGTCGCGGTGGAGGGCGCGGTCATTACGGGGAGCGAGATCAAACGCTTTGCCCAGGACATGATGGCCGCCGACAAAGTTCCTGATCTCGTCCGCTTCTTCGACGTCTTCCCCATGACGGGGAGCGGGAAGGTGCGGCGGCGAGAACTCGCGCGGGCTATCGCGCTGAGTGCGAATACGATGAGCGCCTCGGCGCTGCACGCGAACGCGCTCGATCACACTGTTTCGTATCCAGGGTAGTTCATGAGTCGACACATCTCCCGGTCGGGCGGCCACGCGCCGACCCGTTCCATCGCGCCATTTCATCGCGGACCGCAGGCGGTTTCGCCAATGTCCTCCGCCAATGCCGCCCCGTCGTCGCACGCGCCGAACTTCGCGCCGAACGCCGCGCTGCTCATCGACTTCGACAACGTGACGATGGGGATCCGCTCCGATCTTCAGGGCGAGCTGAACAACCTGCTCTCCTCGGATATCGTGAAGGGGAAGGTCGCGGTCCGTCGCGCATACGCCGACTGGCGCCGGTATCCGCAATACATCGTGCCGCTTACCGAGTCGTCGATCGACCTGATCTTTGCGCCGGCGTACGGATCGTCCAAAAAGAACGCCACCGACATCCGCCTCGCGATCGACGCGATGGAGCTGGTGTTCACGCGCCCCGAGATCGGCACCTTCGTGCTCCTCTCCGGCGATTCCGATTTCTCGAGCATGGTGATCAAGCTCAAGGAATACGGCAAGTACGTGATCGGTGTGGGGATCCGCGAGTCCTCGAGCGACCTGCTCGTGATGAATTGCGACGAGTATTACTCCTACAATGCCCTCGCCGGCCTCACCAAAACCGGCGATGACGAGTCCACGCGCTGGGATCCGTGGGAGCTCGTGACCGAATCCGTCGCGCGCATGAAGCGCAACAATGACGTGATGCGCTCCGACCGCCTCAAGCAGGTGATGCAGGAGATCGACGCCTCCTTCGACGAAAAGAACCTCGGCCATCCGAAGTTCTCGCGCTTCGTGCAGGAAGCGCAGCAACGGGGGCTGGTGCGCGTGAACAAGCTCGACAGCGGTCAGCTGGAAATCGACACGCCCGATGGCACCGTGCCCGCCACGGCAGCGGCACCGGCGTCGGGGACCAGCGCCGACGGAGAAGCGCGCCGCGATGCCAGCGAGCGCGAACGGGAAGAGCGTCGTGGTCGTCGTGGTCGTCGTGGCCGGGGACGTGATCGCTTCGATCGCGAGCGTGATGAGCGCCCCGACGACGTGTCGGGTGAGGGCGCCGGGAGTGAGGCAGCAGGCGTGTTCAATGCCGACATCGACGACAACGACAGTGCCGCACCCGACGAGGTGATCGACGCGGGCGCACCGCGTCTGGTCGACAGCTTCGCACCGGTGGCCGAGGTCGAAACGGTACACGCGGACGCGGACGCCGCTGCACCAGCGGCACCGGCTGCGACGACGGCCGATGTGGAAGACGCGCATGAAGGTCGTGAGGGACGCGACCGTCGTGGCCGTCGCGGCCGCGGCCGCGAACGTGGAGAGCGCGGCGATCGTCCGGAGCGCACGGAACGGGTCGAGCCGCCGGTCAGTGCTACGCGTCCCGGCACGCCGGAAACGGCACAAGCGTCGGAGGAGTTCGGTTCGGCGGTCGCCGATTCGATCGGGTCCGGTGGTGAGCGCCTCACGCGCAGCGAGGCGTTCGATCTCGTGCGCCGTGCGGTGGAGTCGTTGGTGCAGGGCGACGACGCGACGAGTGCGAGCGCGGCGCGTCAGCGGGCCTTCGAACTGCTGCGGCGCGACAGCGAATCGCTCACCGCGCGCAACTTCGAGCGGATCCTGCAGGATGCCCACGACGCGAACATGATCGACCTGCGTCGTCGTGGCCACGATTGGGAAGTTGCGCGCGCCGCCGAAGCGGCGTCGATCGTGGAGCAGCTCAAGCTGGTGGATGACACGCAGAAGGCCGATGCGAAGGCGGCGGCTGCACTGTTGCCGCAAGCGCCGCGAGGCATGGGGGCGCGTGGAGTCGGACCTCGCGGTGCCGGTGGACGCGGAGGTCGCGGCGCGGCCAATGGCCCGCCGGCCGACCTGCTCATGTTCGGTGTCGTCGGAGCGCGTCCGGCCGCACCGATTGTAAACGGTTCGGGGCCGAACGTCCCGGCAGCGGTGACGCCGGCTCCAGTCGCGCCGGCGCCTTCAGCAACCGTTGCCGCGCCCGTCGCGGCCCCTGCGGTCGCGGCCCCTGCCAGAAAGGGGGCGAACGGCGGCGCAAAGACCGCTGCCAAGGCTCCGGCAAAGGCCACCAAGGCACCAGCGAAGGCCGTGCGCCCGGCGGCCAGGGAAGCGGCTCCGGTACCGGCCAAAAAGAGCGCGAAAGCGCCCGTCAAGGCCGCTGCCAGGACGGCTGCCAAGACTGCTGCAAAGACGTCTGCGAAGACGGCTGCCAAACCGCCCGCGAAAAAGGCCGCCAGGAAGCGGTAAGCCATTATGCGCGCTGATTCTTCGAGCGCCGCCTTCGGGCGGCGCTCGTCGTTCGGGGATCCTCTGCCGGGGTCGTTTTACGACCGGGACCCCGAGCTGGTGGCCCGGGCGTTGCTGGGTTCGGTGCTGCGCATGGTCGATGACCAAGGCGCCATCAGCGGGCACATTGTGGAGACGGAAGCGTACCTCGGCCCGCACGATCCAGCGTGCCACGCCGTGACGCGCCGAACGGCGCGCACGTGGCACCTGTTCGGGGCGCCGGGTATCGCGTACGTGTACTTCATTTACGGGATGCACTGGTGCGTGAACGCCGTGACGCAGGAGGAAGGCGTCGGTAGTGCCGTGCTCGTACGCGCGCTGGCACCGCTCGAGGGCGTGGAACGCATGCGTACACGACGGCCGAAGGCAAAGCACGACCGCGATCTGTGCAACGGCCCGGGGAAATTGTGCGCCGCCCTTGGCATCGACCGTTTGCACGACGGCGCGCCGCTCACCGGTACCGCGTCGCTCACCATTCACGCCGGTGTCAAGGTACCCGTCGATCAGATACTCGTCGGCCCCCGTGTAGGGATCAGCAAGGCGGTGGACTGGCCGCTGCGCTTTCGCGTACCGGCCGCCGTCATCGGGTCTCCGCTCACGCCCTGAATTGCCCGGCGCTGTTCTTTGCGGGCACGTCGCGCGGCGCCCTGCCGAGCAGCTCACCCGCCCCGGCCATCACGAGATCAGTCCCACGATGCGGCCGACTTCCTTGAAGGCGGCGATGACGTGATCGAGATCCTCACGCGTGTGGGCCGCACTGACCTGACAGCGTACGCGCGCCTGCCCGTGCGGAACCACGGGGAAACCGAAGCCCGTCACGAAGACGCCGCGATCGAGCATCATGTCGCTCACTTTGATGGCGAGTGCCGTTTCCCCGACGATGATCGGCACGATCGGGGTCTCGCCGGCGAGTGGTTTGAACCCCGCTTCTTCCACCGCGGCGCGGAAATAGCGTGTGTTCTCGCGCAGACGCGTGACGAGTTCGGGGTGCGCCTCCGTGTACTGAATGGCGGCGAGCGAGCTGGCGGTTACCGTTGGCGGCAACGCATTCGAGAACAGCTGTGGCCGCGAACGTTGCGTCATCATGTCGCACAGGGAGGCGGGACCGGCGATGAATCCGCCGGCAGCGCCACCGAGGGCCTTGCCGAGTGTGGAGGTGATCACATCGACTTCACCCATCACGCCGAAGTGTTCGGCGGTGCCGCGACCGGTTGCGCCCAGCACGCCGGTGGCGTGCGAATCGTCCATCACCACGATGGCGTCGTGCTCGCGGGCGAGCTCCAGAATCTCCGGCAGCCTGGCGATCGACCCTTCCATCGAGAAGACGCCGTCGGTCCAGATGATGCGCCGCCTGGCGTCCCGGGCTCCGCGCAGCTTCTCCCGCAGATCGTCCATGTCCCCGTGTTTGTAGACTGCCGTGGTGCACTTGGTGATCGCCTTGGCGAGGCGAATGGAGTCGATGATCGACGCATGGTTGAGCGCATCGGAGATGACAACGTCTCCCTCGCGCGCGAGGGTCGGGGTGAGCGCCTCATTGGCGTTCCATGCGGAGACGTACGACAGCGACGCCTCGGTGCCGACGAAGCGCGCGATAGCCTCCTCGAGCTCGCGGTGCACGATGAAGGTGCCGCAGATGAAGCGCACGGACGCGGTACCGGCGCCGTACTGCTCGAGCGCGTCGATGCCGGCCTGCACCACGGGGCGCGCGTTGGCGAGCCCGAGATAGTTGTTGGACGACAGCACGATCACCTCGCCGCGTCCTTCCATGCGCACGCGCGCGCCCTGCGGCGACTCGAGATGATTGAGACGCTTGTAGGTGCCGGCGGCCTTGAGGGCGTCGAGTTCAGCCTGGAGTGCACGGTTGAGAGCAGACATGGTGGGGCGGCTACAGTTGAAAGATGATCTTGCCGGCCTCGCCGGACTTGATCAGGTGCATGGCCTCGTCCACCGCTTCGAGCGGGAGACGGTGCGTGATCACGGGCGAGGGGTCGAAGGCGCCGGAGCCGATGAATCGGCTCATCTGATGCCAGGTGTCGTACATGCGCCGTCCCACCACGCCATAAATCGTCAGCCCCTTGAAGATGATCTCGGTGGCGAAGTCGATGTCGATGGGGCGGGAGGGAATACCGAGCATGTTCACGCGCCCGGCAGGGCGGGCGAGCGCGAACGCCTGATGCACGGCACTGGGTACGCCGGACATCTCCAGGACGACGTCGGCGCCCATACCGTTGGAGGCCGCCATCACCGCGCGGTGTGCGTCGTCGGGCAATACGGCGTCGTGCGCGCCCATGGTGCGGGCGAGTTCGAGACGGCGCGGGTTGATATCGGTGGCGATGATGCGTGCGGCGCCGGCGGCCTTGCAGATGCCGACGGCGAAGGCGCCGATCGGGCCGCAGCCGGTAATCAGCACCACGGCCCCCGGAATGTCGGCGGTGAGCGCAGTGTGGAAGGCGTTCCCCATCGGGTCGTGAATGCCGCCGATGTCGTAGCTGATGGAATCGTCGAGGTGCCAGACGTTGGCAGCGGGCATGGCGATGTACTCGGCGAAGCAGCCGTCACGATCGACCCCGATGATCTTCGTGGCGGGGTCGACGTGCGCGTTTCCCGTACGGGAGAAGAACGAACGGTCGTCCACGATGTGTCCTTCGGCCGTGACGCGATCGCCGATCCGGACGCTCTCCACGAGGTTGCCAACGGCGACGACGTCGCCGGCGAACTCGTGACCACAGATGAACGGCGGCTTGCAGCGACCGGCTGCCCAGGCGTCCCACTCGTAGATGTGCACGTCAGTCCCGCAGACGCCGGCGCTGCGGACACGAATGAGCACTTCGTCGTCGCGTATCGTCGGCTCCGGTACCTCGGTGAGCGTAAGCCCTGCGTCTGCCGTCTGCTTCACCAGCGCTTTCATGTCATATCCTGGAGAAAACCCGGATGCGAGATCCGGGAAGTGTCGTATGTGCGAAACTCAAAACTCGCATGCGTTCGCGGCGCGTGGAAGGTGGATGCCGACAGATGCGCGGTCGTAATCGCGCGCGTTCTTTATACGCGCTATTGCGCATCACATTTGTCCACGCGTATATTCGCGTCAATTCAACGACTTGCGTGTGCTGTCCACACCCGACCTCTTCGTTTCAGTCCATACGCACTGAAGTGGGGCGCGCAGTCCTCATCGGAAACGCGTGGCGATACACCGACACGAGTTCCTCCCGCAGTCCCGCGTCGCGCAAGCGACATCAGAATTTGCTGCTGGTCGCAGGTTGCCAGCTGCCACGTTGCCGTCGCCGATCGCGTTTTTGCGCGGTGCGACGGCATGCTCCGTCGTCGCCAGGACGACGTTTGAGCCACTTCCTGTCCGTGTCGCCTCCTCCCACGACACCACCGGCGTTCGTTGCGGAACGCCGCCTTCCCCCGTCCTTTCTGATTACCTGTCCGCGCGGCGCTTGACGCGCGCGACGGCAACCGACGTGTCCCTTCGAGCAAGGTGTGCCGCACCGCGCCGATCCGGGACGACCAACTACGCGTGCCTCTTCGAGGGCGTGTAGCGCAACGAACAGCGGTGCAGGCGCCGCTCACGTTGTGCGCTCCCCTTTCCACCGGGGGAAAGGGAGCACGAACAACCTCCAAATTTGGAGAGTCGGATCATGGCACCAGCAAAGAAAGCCGCGAAGAAAGCGGCAAAGAAGGGTGGCCGTAAGGTCGCGAAGAAAGCCGGCCGCAAGGTCGCGAAAAAGGCTGGACGCAAGGTCGCCAAAAAAGGCGCCAGGAAAGCGGCCAAGAAAGGCGCGCGTAAAGTTGCGGCCAAAAAGGGCGCAAAGCGCGTAGCGAAGAAAGCCACGCGCAAGGTTGCCAAGAAGGGCGCGCGCAAGGTCGCGAAAAAGGCCGGCCGCAAGGCTGCCAAGAAAGGCGCCAAGAAAGTCGCGAAAAAGGCCGCCAGAAAGGCGACCCGCAAGACGACCAAGCGCGCCAAGAAGGCCGCTCCTGCGCCCGCGCCTGTCGCGGCGTAAGCCTTTCTCCGTGTAAATTGCATGTTGCACAAACACGAAGGCGCCGGCATGTCTGCCGGCGCCTTCGTGTGTACGCGTGTCGCTTACGCCTTGTCGCTCACGCCAAGGCGGCAAGCACCTCGCGCGAGTCTTCCAATACCAGCTCTTCCTCCGGTTCCGGAACGGGTCCCCACACAAAGGCGGCCAGGCGAGGCAACGCATTGCCGCGACCGCCGTCGGCGATGACAATGCCAACAGGCTCGCACGGTTCGGGTGCACGAAGAAATTCAGTGAGACGCATGAGGGTGGTCCTCCACCCGTGAGATGAGAGCGCCGGCAACGTGCAGGTGCGACGTTACAGCCGTGATCTGCTATGCCCCTCTCACGAAGCACGGTTAGTGCCACGTTGTGATGAGAACGCAAGTCATTGTGAAGCATTGCGTTATAGCGAAGTTCAGTTTTTTGGTGGCACTCCCGGTGTCCCACCGACACGTCACACTTCGGAATATTTCGTGTCGATGCGACACGGCCGAAACAGCACGCTTGGCCCAGACGGCTCACGCACGCACGATCAGGCGACGGCGGAATCCTTGCGCGCCATGAAGGTCTCGGGGCGTCCGATCGGGCGGTCGATGCTGATCGTCCAACCACGATACTGCGAGGAGAGCTCTTCCATCTGCAACTCGCGTGTACGGGCGTCCGTGCCCGCCATGATCGCTTCCACCAGATGCACCCCGCCGTCGGCGGTGGCACTTTGCAGCACCTCGATCACGCGATGACGATCCGTGGCGGTGAGACCCGCAAACGCCGTGGGAGAACACACCACCGCATGCAACTCCACGTCGGGTGCCCAGTCGCCGATATCGGCGCAGTAGCCACGAACGTTCTGCGTGAGCCCTGCCGCTTCAGCGGCGCGCACGACACGCTCCACGGCGTCGTGCGCCGGCTCCAGCGCCGTTACGGCGCAGCCACGCGCCGCGAGAAACAGGGCGGGCCCCTCGCCCTCGGCACCGGCCACGAGCACATGACGATCGCCCGAGTCGGCCAAGGCGCGGATGAACGCCGCGTTGGGATCGATCCCCCAGTGCTCGGGCGTGCGATACTGCGCAAGCGCCTTCAATCGACGACGCTTCCATGTGGCGTACGAGGGCAGCCGCAATCGCCTGGTGATGATGCGGTCGACTTCCTGCCACACCACCATCTCTGTAAGCGTGATCTGATCCTGGTCGCGCAGAAACGACACCGCTTCGTCGCCGATCTTGAGCAGCGCGCTTCGCGGCACCGAGTCTTTATAGTCCTCGATTTCGCGTTCCACGAACAGTTCGTACTCGTACTTGAGAGACCGCGGCGAATGAATGGAGGTATCCCCTGTGTGTGGAAGACTGTGGGCAAAGTACGATCCGTCTACAGGACCGCAAGTGATCAACGATCATCACGGCACGGATAAACGCGATCCATGGTTGAGGTTACATGCCCGAGCTCCCTGAAGTCGAATTCGCCGCGCATCGTCTGCGCGAGGCCGTCGTCGGACACACCATCGCCCTCGTCACGGTGTTCCACGCATCGCAACGCCGTTCGCTGCCAGCCGCCGCGCAGCGGGCGCTTGCCGGGGAACGGGTCGTGTCGGTGGAACGACGCGCCAAGATCCAGCTGGTGCAGCTC
This sequence comes from Gemmatimonadales bacterium, assembly GCA_038250435.1. GTDB lineage: Bacteria > Gemmatimonadota > Gemmatimonadetes > Gemmatimonadales > Gemmatimonadaceae > Gemmatimonas. Next base: position 41,150 of record JBBSCJ010000003.1, read on the forward strand.
GGCAGTGGCGCGGTGCTCGAAGTGCACTTTCGCATGAATGGCGACTGGGACATCGGCACCGCAGCAGACGAGCCGCGCAGGCACGAGCGCGTGCGCATCGAGACGACCGGCGGGGGGCGCGTGTCGCTTATGGACAGTCGCGCGTTGAGCGTCGTCACGCTGCATCTGGTGGGGACGTTCGTGCCACCAGACCTCGGTCCGGAACCGCTCGAAGATGGGTTTACCGCCGAGGTCCTGCGCGAGGCGCTTCAGCGACGTAACGGTCCCATCAAGCCCGTGTTGCTCAACCAGAAGGTCGTGGCCGGGATCGGCAACATCTACGCGTCCGAGGCGCTCTGGGAGTCGCGCATCCATCCCGTCTCGCCGGCGTCGTCGCTCTCGCGTGCACGCGTGGCGCGGCTGCGCGACGCCATACAGCTGGTGCTCACCGACTCGCGACCCGGCCGCTACTACGCCCCGCGTCCCACCGATGAAACCGCTGGCGCCGACGAGGCGGAATCGTGGCGGGTGTACGACCGCGAAGGGGAACCGTGTCCGCGCTGCGGTGGGCGGATCACGCGACTCGTGCAGGCGGGGCGGAGCACCTTCTGCTGTACGCGCTGTCAACGCCGCTGAGGGGCAGCGGCCGCCGAAGACAGGCACGCCAGCGTCTGCTCTGCCACGCATGCCCATGAAAAGCGCTCCGCCCGTCGTGCCCCGCGCGCGATGAGTACCTCGCGCAGTCCGGGCTCGCGAACGAGCGCAAGCATCTGCCGGGAAAGCGCCGCTGAGTCATCCCACGGAAACAACAGCGCCGCGTCGCCCGCCACCTCGGGGAGAGAACTCGCGTTGGCGCAGATCACCGCCCCTCCCGCGCGCATCGCCTCGAGCACCGGCAAGCCAAACCCTTCGTAGCGCGACGGAAACACCAGCGCCACCGCGCGTCGATACAGCGCGAGCAGTTGTGCATCGGAGACGTAACCCACGTGCGTGAGCCACGGAGCGGCCCCTACCTGTTTCCGCGTATCAGCGGATATCCCCGGACCGCACTGCACCAACGGCACCGCGATCCCCATCGCCTGCAGCGAGGCCATCGCATCGTACAAGGTGCGGAGATTCTTGCGCCCTTCCTGCCCGCCTACCGTGAGAAAAAACGGACCGGCCACGCCGGCCTCTTCCAACAGACGGTGCACGTCGTCTACGGCTCTTGATGCCCCGCCTGCAGCAGGCGACCACAACGGCATGTCGTCGGCGGCGAGTAGCGTCACGACCACGCGCGCCGGATCCACCCGCAGCCGTTCAACGATCTCGCGTTTGCTGAACTCGGAGATGGTGAGAATCGCCGTGGCCAGCTTCGCGGTGCGGCGATAGCGCCGGCGGTACTTCGCCCGCTTGAGCACGCGCCACCACTGATCGTCCAGCTGCAGCATGGGCGCGAGATCGAGGGTGCTCGGCACCATCGGCACCGGTGCCGCCACGGTGATCAGATTCCACGGATACCAGACGACGTCGGCGTCGGTGCGCGGCAACGCCTCGCACACGTCGATCGCTGTGCGCGCTGGAAGTGCCGGGTGCCACGTGGCAAGCAACGCCTGCAGCGGCGCGACGTCGGCATGGCGCGCAACATACATGGTGAAGCGGAGCGCCGCCTCGCGCACGGCGAACTGCTGCAGCACGTTCCGCACGTAGCGTCCGATGCCGCGACGCTCCTGCAGCAGCTTGGTGGCTTCGATGGCGATGTGCATCGCTATCCCGGACCGGCGTGCCGATCGGCGAGCCGATCTGATGCGTTCGCCGCACGCCTGAAGCACATCAGCGTCTGTTCCGCTACCCGCGCCCAGGAAAAGCGCGCGACCTGTACCGCTCCGCGCGTGATCAGGCGTTCGCGTTCGGCACTGCTGTCGAGCAGCGCGGCCATGTGTTCAGCCAGGGCGGACGTATCCTGCCATGCGAAACGCCGCGCCGCGTCGCCGACCGCTTCGGGGAGCGCGCTCGCGTCGGCGCAGATCACGGGGCAACCGACGCGCATCGCCTCGAGCACCGGCAAACCGAATCCTTCGTAACGGGACGGCATCACCAGCGCGGCAGCGCGACGGTAGAGCGTGACCAATTGCGCATCGTTCACGAAGCCCACGTGCGTGAGCCACGGCGCCGTGCCGTGCAACCGCCGCGTCTGCGCGGACAGGCGCGGTCCGCACTGCACGAGCGACGCGCGAACGCCACGCGCGTGCAGGAGCGCCATCGCTTCGTACAGGGTTGCGAGATTCTTGCGCCCCTCCTGTCCGCCCACCGACAGGAAGAAAGGCCCGGTGACTGTCGCCGCTGCGTCCGGGAGTGCATCGGGGCCGTCGATGCGCAGGTCGTCGGCGGCCAGCGGCGTGACCGTGATGCGCGCGTCGTTGGCCGGCAAGCAGCGCAGGATCTCGTGCCTGCTGAACTCCGAGACGGTGAGAATCTCGCTCGCCTGCTGCACCGTTCGCGTGTACAGGCGGCGGAAACGCGCGCGTTTGAGCAGCTTCCACCACCGGTGATCGAGCTGCAGCATCGGCGCGACGTCATGGATCGTCACCACCATCGGCTTCCGCGGCGCAACCGTCGTGATGAAGTTCCACGGATACCAGACGACATCTGCCGGCGTGCGGGTCAGCGTACCAATCGGCTCGACCATCGTCCGTGCCGCGAGGGCTGGGTGCAGGCCGTGCAGGTGCGCGGGAAGCGCCGAGCGGTCGGCGTTCGTTCGTACGTACATGGAGAAACGCAGCGTGGGATGCGCGACGGCGAACTGCACGAGCACGTTGCGGACGTATCGGCCGATGCCGCGTCGCTCCTGCAGCAATCGCGTGGCCTCGATCGCGACGTGCACGATCAGCTCATCGCTTCGAGTAGCGCGCCCTTGAGGTAGCCGGTTTCCGGAACCCCGATCAACTCGGGATGATCGAGCGGCTGTCCCGTGATCGTGCGCAGGGCGAAGGCCCGTCCACTGTCAGCGGCGGCGTCCTGCAGCATCTCGAAAAAGTGTCCGCGCGAGAGGTGAAAGCTGCAGCTCGCCGTGAACAGCAGCCCGCCCGGCGCCAGCAACCGCATCGCCTGCAGATTGATGTCCTTGTAGCCGCGCAGCGCGCCGTCGAGCGCCCCCTTGGTCTTGGCAAAGGCGGGCGGGTCTACCACGATGGTGTTGAACTGCCGCCCTTCCCGGTGCCATTGGCGCAGCACCTCGAACGCGTCACCTTCTACCGCATCGATGTTCGACAGGCCGTTGAGCGCCGCATGGTCGTGCACGCGCGCGAGCGCGGGAGTCGAGACGTCGAGCGCCGTGACGCGCGTGGCCCGCTTGGCGAGGTGCAGGGCGAAGGAGCCGTGGTAGGCAAAGCAGTCAAGCGCCTCGCCCACAGCCAGGCCGCCGACGAGGACCCGATTCTCGCGCTGATCGAGAAAGGCGCCGGTCTTCTGCCCATCCCACGGCGCAGCGAGGTAGCGCACGCCATGCTCCACGACCTCCGCCGTACGAGGCACGTCGCCGTGCAGCAGCATCACCTCGCGCACGAGCCCCTCGCGTGCGCGCGTCGGCGAATCGTTGCGCGCCAGAATCCCCGCGCAACCGGTGAGCGCCACGAGTGCCTCGGTGATGATCGCGGCGTGTCTATCGAGCCCAGCCGACAGCAACTGTACCACGAGAATGTCGCCGTACTTGTCGACGATCAGCGAGGGAAGACCATCGCTCTCGCCATGCACCAACCGGTACGCGTTTGCCTCCGCCGCGAGCGGCGCACGTCGGGCGATCGCGGTGGCCAGCTTCTCGTGCCACCAGCTGGCATCGGGCGCGCGCAAGGCATTGCGCTCGATGCGGCGTAGCGAGATTTCCGATGCAGGGCTCCACAGCGCGAAGCCGAGTGGAGTGCCGTTGGGCGCCTGCATCGGGACGACGCCGGCCTCGATGGCGGGGCGTCGCTCGACATCCGAACGGAACACCCATGGATGGCCGCGCTGCAAGCGCTGCATTCCCTTGCGGGAGACCACGGCGACGTCATGGCCACTCGTCACGTCAGCGCGTTTTCCGGGCGCGCGCACGTTCCCGCTTGATGGCGTCAATGGCTTTCTGGTGCTCGGCAAAGGTTGTCCGGAACTCGTGACTGCCATCGTCGCGCGCCACGAAAAAGAGATACGGTACGTCGGCGGGGGCGAGGGCCGCCGCGATGGAGGCTTCTCCCGGTGAGGCGATCGGGCCCGGGGGCAGGCCGGGATAGCGATACGTATTGTACCGGGAATCCACGTCGAGATCCTTGTACAGCACGCGGTCCACATGACGCGGCAACGCGTATTGCACCGTGGGGTCGGCCTGCAGCGGCATCCCCTTCTTCACACGGTTCCAGTACACCGCCGCAATGATCGCGCGCTCTTCGGGCTTGCGTGCTTCCTTCTCCACGATCGCCGCCACCGTCATCACGTCGTGGCGCGAGAGGGTGAGCGCCCTGGCGCGCGCACTCCATGCGGGGGTCCACACCGCTTCGAAGCGCGTAAGCATGGCGTTCACGGCTTCCCGCGCCGTCGTACCGTCGGCAAAGCGGTACGTGGCGGGAAACAGGTAACCCTCGAGCGACTCGGCGGGTACATCCAGCCGGCGACGCCATGTGCTGTCGGTGACCGCAGCGCGCACCGAGTCTGCGGATACCGACAGCGCCCTGGCGAGCACGGGCGTGATGTCACGCAGGTCGAACCCTTCAGGAATTACCACGGTGTGCGTAATGGCGCCACCCGCCACCAACCGCTCGAGCACGGCGGCGTATCCAGCACCCGGCGCGAAGGCGAAGGTGCCGGGCTTGATACTGCGCGCGTCGCCGCGGGCCGCCACATACCAGCGGAACAGCCGCGCGGAGCCGATCACGTCGTGCGCGGCGAGCGAGTCAGCGGCTGCGCGCACCGAACTGCCGCGCGGAATCACCACCGTGATCGGGCTCGCCGTGCGGTCGCCGCCGCCGCTGATGCGGCTCAAGCCGTAGATCGCGGCGAAGAGGATGGCTCCCGTAAGCACCACGGGAAAGAGCCGGGAACGCGTCCGCCGCCGTCTCGACATCTACGGTGCATCCGCCGCTGGCTCCACAACTTCGCCGAGCAGCACGCCTTGCGACGCGGCACGAAGGACGCCTTCGAGCAGGATGCACGCCGCAAGTGCGTCCACGTCGTCCTTGCGGCCACGGGTGCTCCCGCCCTGTTCGCGAATGCTGCGCAGCGCGGCCGACGTGGTGAATCGCTCGTCGACAAGGCGCACCGGCAGCGATTGCCGTTCCATCAACGTGCGGACCACCTCGCGGACTTCGCGGGTGCGATCGGTTTCGGCGCCGGCCGGGTCGAGCGGTAATCCGAAGATGTATCCGGTGGCGTGCAAGGCCTCAGCGCGCCGCATCAGTTCGGCAATCGGCGGTCGTTTGCCGAGTCGTCGCAGGATGACGCCAGCCGGCGACGCGAGCATTCCCAGCTCGTCGCTGGCGGCGAGCCCGATGCGCTTGTCGCCCCAGTCTACCGCAAGCAGCCGACCGGTTCCTGCGCCCATCAGGGCTCCGCCATCTGTTCGAAAAATTCCTGATTATTCGAAGCGCGTTCCATCCGCTTGAGCAGGAACATAAGCGCTTCTTCTGATGGCATGTCGGCCAGAAAGGCGCGCAGCAGATAGATCCGTTGCTGTTCGAACGGCGTGAGCAGCAGCTCTTCGCGGCGCGTTCCCGACTTCTGAATGTCCACGGCAGGAAAGATGCGCTTGTCGGCGAGTTTGCGGTCGAGCACGAGCTCCATGTTGCCGGTGCCCTTGAACTCCTCGAAGATCAGCTCGTCCATACGGGAGTTGGTCTCGATGAGCGCCGTGGCAACGATGGTGAGCGAGCCACCTTCGGCGAGATTGCGCGCGGCACCGAAAAACGCCTTGGGCTTCTGCATGGCGGTGGCTTCCATTCCGCCCGACATGATCCTGCCTCCCGACGGCGCGACCGCGTTGTGCGCGCGCGCCAACCGGGTGATCGAATCAAGGAGAATCACCACATCCTTGCCCGTCTCCACGAGCCGCTTGGCCTTTTCGATGACCATGTCGGCCACCTGCACATGACGGTCGGCCGACTCATCGAAGGTGGAGCAGATCACTTCGGCCTGGGGACAGCTGGCCTGCATGTCCGTGACCTCCTCGGGACGCTCATCGATCAGTAGCACGATGAGCGTGATCTCGGGATGGTTCTCGATGATCGCGTTGGCCAGCTGCTGCATCAGGATCGTCTTGCCACCCTTGGGCGGGGCGACGATGAGCGCGCGCTGTCCCTTACCCAGCGGAGCGATGATGTCGCAGATGCGGGTGGCGACTTCGCCGTTGGCCCGCTCGAGACGGATCCGTTCGTCGGGGTACTTCGCGGTCAGGTTGTCGAATGCGCTGCGCAATTTGGACTGATCGGGGTCACCACCGTTGATGCGCTCCACCTTGAGGAGCGCCAGATACCGTTCCCACTCCTTCGGCGGACGGACTTCGCCCATGACGGTATCACCGGTGCGAAGGTCGAACCGCTTCACCTGGGAGGGCGAAACGTAGATGTCGTCGGGCCCATGGAGATAATTGAAGTCCTGCGCCCGCAAAAAGCCGTAGCCTTCGGGAAGGACTTCGAGCACTCCTTCGCCATAAAGCGTGGTCTCGGCGTCGAGCAGCGCTTGCTCGATACGGAAGATCAGCTCCTGTTTGCGAAGTCCCGCCGTGCTGGTCACGTGCAATGAGGCGGCGAGCGCCAGCAGGTCGGGAACCGATTTCCGCTTGAGTTCGGCTACGTGCACGAGGCATTTGGTACGGGAATATCCGCGAGCCGAACGGACGCGCATGGCAGGACTCGAACCTGCGACCTTCTGCTCCGGAGGCAGACGCTCTATCCAACTGAGCTACACGCGCAACGGGATCACCGCTCCGGCGGTGGTGGCTGCCAGCGATGCTCCTCCCGGGAAACCCGGATACCGACCGAATCACCCTATGGAAAAGGAAGGTAACGAGGGACCAACGCAGGGGGAAGGAAGTAGCTGGACGCGAGGTGGCGTAATCACTCCACCGGTGCGGCGCGTGGATCGGTGCTGTTCCGGAAGACGGTCACGGCTTCGCGTAACACGCCATGCTCGCGGAGTTGCATGATGCCCATGCCCGTGTAACGCCGCAGCGCCTTCCCCAGATTTTCACCCGAACTGAAGTCCAGCTGGCCCGCGACCGAGTCGAGCGTATGTCCGGGCTGTTCGAGGAGTGCGCTCGCCACCAGTAACCGGCACCAGTTAAGAAAGGGGCGGGTGGTGGGAAGCCTGGCGGCAACGAGCCGGTTGTGCAGTGTGCGACGTGACACTCCGAATGCTGCGGCGATGGCATCTCGATCCAGCACTTCGTCGGCGTGCTCCAGCGCATACAGCAGTACGGGACGGAGCGTCGCGGGTACGCGCCCGCCGATCATCGCGCTGATGCGTCCGCTCACCGCGCGGCGTCGGGCGGCGCTCGCGATGCGGGTAAACACGTGTCGCAATTCGTCGAAATCGTGCCGAATGAGCTCCTGGACGCCCGCCCGCGCAATTTCCAGCAGGGTGCTGGTTTCGATCGTGCGCACGTCGCACCATGCAATCACCGGGTGTTCCGGAAACGCCTCCCGAACCCGCCGGAGCGCCAAGAGGGCCACCGCGTTGGAACCCGTGCCGGCTTCGATCACGGTGAGTCCGATGCGTCCGACCGTGACGGCCTCGAGCAGCTCCGCCCCGTCGGCGCACGGCACAACCACCGTGCCCTTGGGCACAATGTTGCGCAAGCGCACGATGGTGGCGGACGTCGCAGGGACCCAACCGATCCCGGGTTCAGAGCTCACGCGCAGCCGTGACTAAAGGTAATTCGCATCTCTCTGCCCACGCTGTCCGGCACTTGCCCACGGTGGCGCGGTCGGTGACCGGCATAGGCTGCATTACTGAGCATACCTTTTCAGGAGTGCTTCCTCATGCGTCCACGTCGTCTGTTACTGCTCGCCCTGCTCACGATCGCCCCCTTGGTCGCCGCGTGCCACACGCCAACCGGCGCGGACGACAGCAGAACCCTCCGGGTGCCCACGGACAATAACAGTAGTAACCAAGTGCCAACGGACAGCACGGCGCGTGACACACGTCCGTGGGGTTGAGCACACGGACGCGGTCAGGCCAGCGCTGCCAGACGTCGGATCCCTTCGGTAAAGGCACGGTCGACCGCGCGCCGCCCCACGGTCTTTGGGCTGCCGACGTCGGTGGAATGCGTCGTGAGGACATCATTCCCGCGCCAGCTGGCTTCGAGCGTGTCGGCGCGAAACGTGTACTCGTGATAATCGAATCGATCGGCGAGCATCCGACACGCCGCGATCGTGCGGCGCGCGTCATCCTGCTTGCCCACGGCGAAGAGCGCGTCGGCGGCGTGCAGCAGACTTCCGGCCGCGTCGTGGGGCTGATTCGCTTCGGCAATCGCGCGGTCGATATCCGTTCGCAACATACACACCTTGGCGACCTCGCCCAATTGCGCGGCCGCGCGTATCGCGCCACCGAGAAAGCTGATGCGCAGGCGCGCGGGTGGCGCAAGCTCGAGGGCCTGCCGGAATCCCCGCATCGCCGGTTCCGGAAAACCCGCCTGCAGTGCCACCACCGACAGCTCATACAATGAGACCATGCGCGTCTCCGAGCCTTGGGCACTCGCATCGTATAGCTGCCAGCCGAAGAGCAGTGCATCGCCCAGCGCGCCGCGATTGATCGCGAGCGTCACCAGGCCGTTACACGCCATCAGGTACGCGCCGCCCTTGGGCGTGGCCAACTGCAGCGCCTTGCGGTAGGCGGCCTCGGCGGCTGGCATGTTGCCGCGCATATCATGTAACAGCGCCCGGCCGATCTGACCGCGAGCGGCCAGAGGACTATCGTGCGTGCGGGTGGCCCGACGCACCACTTCGTCGTAGCACTCCTCGGCAGTAATCAGGTCATTCATCTGACGCGCAATGCGTCCGAGATGCAGGGTGGCCAGCAATGCGGGCCCGGGGCCGACCTGCGCAACCACGCGACAGATCGCCGAGACCGTGGTAAAGGCAAGTTCGTAACACCCGGCCTCCTCCATCTCTTCGGCCGCGACCCGGAACTGCTCCGCCAGCAGCGCCACCGATTCGGTGGGCGCCGGCTGCGCATCGTGAATCATCGATGGGCGCCGTCCTTCGAAAGCGGCCATCTCGCGCCGCGCACGACCGATGTCGTCAACCGCAGGGCTCAGCGGCGAGAACGACAGCACCTCGGCCGCGTGCGCCACTGAGAGCCACTCGCGCAGTGGCGTGCCAAGCTTGACGCGGCGGGTATCCGCGCCGCTGGCGTCGATCGCAAAGGCTTGCAGGGGAGAGAGGGGCTTTCGCATCGGCGGGTTAAGGATAAGGGAATACGGCACACACATTAAAGGTCATCATTGTCTTCATTGGCGCCCGGGTCCGACCACGGTGACTACTGGCGGGACCATTCGACTTCGAGCTCGGCGAGGCTGTCGATCATCTGTCGCAGCGCTTGCATGCGGCGCAGTTGCCCGGCCCGACGCTCCGCATCGGACTGTGCATTGGTCAGTGCCGTGACCGCGTCGTCCAGATCGGCCGCCTCCATCCGGAGATTGCGGATAAGGTGAGCCGTGGGGTCATCAACACGGATGAGCGAATCAAATACGGACAGCAGCGCTCGCGGCATGAACATTCTGCAACTTGGCTCGGCCGTGACCCCACCAACCGGACACGGTGGGCAAGCACCGGACACGGTGGGCAAGGAGTCGGCGGTGCTCCATGCCGAACGCCGGAGCGATGGACGTCGTGACAGACGCCTTTGCGGAGGGGCGGCGGCTTCGTAATGACGGCGGCGGAATAGCCAAAGCCGTCACTGCTGGTCAGTTCGGTGACGATCCCCGCAACGTCCATACATAAGCCGCCACCGCCGCGACCTGCGCATCATCGAGATTCATCGGGCCACCACGAGGGCGCATCGCGAACCGGCGCGTAGGCACCGTGATCTTGTCCACCGGTACGCCGGTGGTGATGATCTGCACGATTTCGTCGTAGCTGCCGGTTGTGAGCTGCGACCAGGCCGTACCGTTGAGTGCCGGCCCGTTCCCGGCACCCACCCCTTTGGCCCCATGACAGCGCTGGCACGACCCGGTATTGAAGAGCGAGTCGCCCAGCGTCACCTGAGCCGGCGTCACCTGAGCCGGTCTTGGTGCCGGTCGTGGTGCCGTCGGTATCGTGGCGGTGGCCATCGACGGGGACGGTTCTGCGCTGGCGGAGCTGCCGGCGGGAGTGGAGGCACGGCAGGCGACGAACGCGATAAGTGTCGCGAGGGTGAGCAGGCGCATGGCGGTGATGGCAGGAAATGAACGGGTGCCGATGCTCAATACTGCATCGCTGCGCCGTACGGCGATACGGAGCCGCGTTTCGAGACCGCAACTGCTGCCGCTTCCCGAGCCGAGTCGCGTTCGCTATCGTTTAGCGGTATGCGGGGGCGCTTCCGGCTCCGGCGTTCACGGGGCGCGCCGGTTGCAGTCGGCCAAGCGGGACCGCGCTCAGACCCTCTGCGAGGCTAGTCATGCCATTTTTCAGTCACCCTGCCAACGCCGATTGGCTGCTGCCGATCATCAAGCTCCCCCTGATGCTGATTTCGGGAATCTTCAGCGTGATTCTGGCGATCGGCCCGATCGGGAATGTGCTGCTCATCGCCATCGTGATCGCCCTCTTTGCCCGTAACGTGATGGGTCCGTCCCGCCCGTAGCCCGGCCATACCCGCTGTCCCTGACGGACCGCTGCATTTCCTGCGCGGTCCGTTTTTAACGCCTGCCGGCAGCGCCTCGATTGCCGAGAGGCGGATGCGAACTATCGTGCCGCTTCGAGTGTCCAAGTCGGTATCTCCGATCACCACCGACAATGCTGCAGGAACAGCTACAACACGAGTTGGGCGACGATTTCGTCATCGAGCGGGAGCTTGGCGGCGGAGGCATGTCGCGTGTCTTCGTTGCCACGGACCGTCGGCTGGGCCGTCGAGTGGTGGTGAAGCTCCTCCGCCCTGAGCTGTCGGCGGGGGTGAGCGTGGAGCGCTTCCGTCGGGAAATCCTCACGGCCGCATCGCTGCAGCACCCCCTGATCGTGCCCGTGCTCGACACCGGCCAGCTCAACGGCTTGCCGTATTTCCTCATGCCGTTTGTCGAGGGCGAGTCGCTGCGGTCGCGGCTGCATCGCGGACCGCTCACGGTGCTTGAGAGTGTTCGCATTCTGCGCGACGTCGCGCGGGCGCTCGCCGTGGCGCATGCGCGCGGGATCGTGCATCGGGACATCAAACCCGACAACGTGCTGTTGGCAAACGATGCGGCCGTGGTCGCGGACTTCGGCGTCTCCAAGGCCTTGGCGGACGCTCGACATTCGGGTGATGCCAACGACATCGGGGACGATGCGATCACCACCGCCGGTGTCTCGCTCGGCACGCCGGCGTACATGGCCCCGGAGCAGGCTGCAGCCGATCCGTCGGCTTCATTCCCCGTGGACATCTACGCCGTGGGCGTGCTCGCGTACGAGATGCTCACCGGCGCACCGCCGTTCACGGATCGTTCGCCGCAGCAGATCATGGCCGCGCACATCACCGAAGCGCCTGTTCCGGTGCAGCGACGGCGTGCCGGCATCCCCGGCGCACTCGCGACGCTCGTCATGCACTGCCTCGAAAAGGACGCCGGGCATCGCCCGGCAAACGCGGCTGCGCTGGTGGCCGCGCTGGAAGATCCGCAGGTATTGAGCGGCTCCTTTACGCCGGTCGATCGTGAAGGCGGCGAAATACCATCGGCGCGCACCGACCGCAGCGTGAGCGGGAGACGGCTCCGGATCGGCGTCGCGGCGTCGGTCGGCGTGATCGTCATCGTGATCACGACGCTGGCGCTCCGGCAAAACCGGGGCAGCGCACGCGACAGCACGGCGTCGCCCATCTCCATGATGACCGGCGCTCCCGAGGATAGCGTCCCCTCCGTGGCGGTGCTCCCCTTCGTCTTCCTCGGCGCGGACACGTCGCAAGCCTACGCTGCCGAAGCCGTCACCGGTGCGATCACCGATGCGCTGTCACAGGTAGACGGCTTGCGCGTGACGTCGCGTGGGGCTGCCGAAGCCTTGCAGCGTCGTATCGCCGCCGGTGACACGGCGCGTCTGCCGGTGCGCACGCTGGTGGAGGGCGTGGTGGAAGCCGAGGGTGATCGCATTCGTCTCACGCTGCGGCTCGTCGGCACGTCCGATGGCTTCACGATTTACGCTGATCGCGTGGAAGGTCGTCGCGGCAATATTTTTGCGCTGGAAGACGAAGTCGCGCGGGCCATGCGCGCCCGGCTGCGCGCGCATTTCGGACTCCCGACGCCGCCGAGCGAGCCGTCGTAGAGGCGGTGTGTGGGTAGTCGGGCAGCACCGACGATTATTCGGTTCGATGTCGATTGACCGGTGCCTCGCACGACCACCGGATGTCCGACATCACGTCGGACTCCGGCTGTCACTCGCTCTCTGCGGATACACGGTGGCCATTCCACAAAACACGCTTGGCGTGGCCGCTCGGGCAGAAATGGCGGCACGACGTGCACGAGAACGCCAGTGGATACGGATGCGTCCGGCGACATGTCTTTGTGTAGCCGATCAGCCAGATCATCTGGAACCCCCCGACGTTGCCGCGCGGTCGCGCGCGCGGAGTCGACTATCGTGCCGTCAAGCTTCGTGCGATACAGCCACTCGGAACCGATGAATCCAACAACGACTTTATCGTTCACGTAAGCGACGAGAGAGAACGGGTAAGTAGCCACGACCCGAGGGTTCGCAACGAGCGCGGACGGTAGTGACCCGAAGTACCGGACCGTCGAGTCGGCAATACTTGCGAACAGCACGCCGGTCTTCCTGAACGGAACCTGCGCGCCGAGGACGAACCCGTCGGGAACCATGCTCATGCTCATCGCCTGAATCGGTACTTGCAGCGTCTGACTCACGGACGACTGTCTATTGATGATGGTGATTCGTTGAAGAGCTGGATCACCAATCGCGACGCGATCGTCATCCATCGCCGCGATTACGGCAGGTGCCTGAAACTCCCCGGGCCTGTGCCCGCGTTGGCCAACACGATAGCGAAACGCCCCGCTGCGATCATACGCCAGAACGCTGCGGGTTCCGGCGTCCGCGACGAACAGTCTGTCGGCCGTGACAGCGAATGCGGACGGTTCAGTAACAAAAACCGATTCGGATTGACCCAGTGTGACTGCGCTCGATGCGGGTGCAGTGAGTCCAACACGACTTCCCAGGTGCCGGATGTCGAACTCAGGGAGTCCTCGGCTGCAGTGGTGCAGCAAACGAAGGCCGAGACTGCGAGTGCCGCAGCGCCACTGCGTCGGATGCGAGAAACAGCCATTACTCAATGCTCCGCGTATTGAGAGGACAGGTCACGCAATTGAGAAGGCGAGGGATTGCGTATCCACGCCCAGAAACCCGTGCATTGGTAGATCTCGTTAACTACTTGTACAGAAATGATTCAGCTCAGTCGGGGCGACAGGATTCGAACCTGCGACCTCGTGCTCCCGAAGCACGCGCTCTACCGGGCTAAGCTACGCCCCGTTGACTGTCCTGCTCCCAGAATCCGGGCGACATCGTCCCGACCGGATTGTACTACGCGCCTAGAAGGACTCGAACCTCCAACCTTCTGATCCGTAGTCAGATGCTCTATCCAATTGAGCTATAGGCGCAGAACCGATGCACCGCTACCGCCTTACCGCCCCCGCAGGAGAGACCCGCAACCTAGTACGTGATGCCATCTCTCGCTACTCGGCACACTCTCCGGCGTTCCCGCACCTGCCGTTGCGCCTGCATGGGTCGTACAAGACTCGAACTTGTGACCTCCACGATGTCAACGTGGCGCTCTAACCAACTGAGCTAACGACCCAGGACACCGTTGTACAACAGCTCGACAACAAGCGGGAAACGGGACTCGAACCCGCGACCCCAACCTTGGCAAGGTTGTGCTCTACCAACTGAGCTATTCCCGCAAACGGACCTGAAGTGAAACGACCCTGCACCTGCCAGCCGGAGTGGAGACGAGCGGGATCGAACCGCTGACCTCTTGAATGCCATTCAAGCGCTCTCCCAACTGAGCTACGCCCCCGGGCGCGACACCCCAGACTGCCGGTCGCTCAAAAGCGTCCGGCCGACGAAGGCATCAGGAACCGCGCAGTCTAGTCAGGTGTATGTCCGTCGTCAAGCAGAGTTGTAACAAATCACACTGGCGAAAGCGTCACGATGTCGTATGTTGCATGGCTCCCCCACAGATGCTCTGAAAACAGCCGCCGTCGGGGAGGCCGGCGCCGAGGTATGGCCAGCCGCTTCATTGCCGCATTCCGTAACGTTTCCTGTACAGGGATGATGTCCCATCCCAAGGCCCCATAGAACCGATGACTGAAGTCAAGCGGAAGCGCCGTCGTGCGGCACCCGCGGGCATCGCCCCAAGCGAGCCCGAACGCGACATTCTCGACCAGTATCTCTACGAAGTCAGCACCTACCCGCTCCTCAAGGGTGCCGAAGAGATCGAACTGGCCAAGAAGATCCGCGCCGGCGACCAGGATGCCCTGCAGGAGCTGGTCAAGCGCAACCTGCGCTTCGTCATCTCCGTGGCAAAAAAGTACCAGAACCGCGGCCTCCCGCTCATCGACCTGATCGGCGAGGGCAATGTCGGGCTCCTCACTGCTGCGCGAAAGTTCGACCCCGATCAAGGCGTCAAGTTCATTTCGTACGCCGTGTGGTGGATCCGTCAGGCCATCCTCTCGTCGCTCGCCCGCCAGGGGCGCACCGTGCGCGTGCCGCTCAATCGCACCGCCGATCTCTCGCGCATCATCAAGGCGTCGGAGATTCTGCGGCAGAAGCTGCGCCGAGAACCCTCCCCGGAGGAGCTGGCTCAGGTGACGGGACTCTCCGTCGACGTCGTGCAGTCGCTCGCCGCGCTCAACACCGGCGACGTGCGTCTTGATGCCCCGATGGATCCCGATGGCGATCGCTCGCTCATCGAGCGCTTCGTGGCCGACGAAATGCCCGATACCGAAGAGGAAGCCATGAACCGCTTCCTCACCGACGAAATCGAGCAGGCGCTCTCCACGCTGCCGCCGCGTGATGCCAAGGTGCTGCGCCTGTACTTCGGGCTCGAAGGCGGTCGCGAGCATACCCTCGAGGAGATCGGCACCATGCTCGGTGTCACCCGCGAACGCGTACGACAGCTACGCGATCGGGCCCTCAAACGATTGCGCGAAGGCGACGTCGGTCGGGCGCTCTCCAGCTTCGCTGCGTAACGCAACGGGATCGCGTCATCCGGCATACATCTAACGGGAGCCTCCGGTCAGGAGGCTCCCGTTGGTGCGTCAAGGCTCCGCCACTCCTACGCCACCGCCGCGTCTGGCCTCCATCCGCTTCTCACGTCATATTCGTGATCCCATGATCGAATTCAATAACGTGTTCAAAGCCTTCGGGTCCAAGCAGGTCCTCCGTGGTTTCACCCTTGAGGTCAACGAAGGGGAAACGATGGTGATCATCGGCTATTCGGGTACCGGCAAGTCGGTGGCGATCAAGCACATCGTGGGGCTGCTCGAACCCGACGCCGGCGACGTATGGGTGGACGGGCTCCAGGTGAACGCGCTCAGGCGAAAGGAGCTGTATGCCATGCGCGGGAACATCGGCTATGTCTTCCAGTTCGCGGCGCTCTTCGACTCGATGAACATCGGCGAGAACGTGGCCATGGGGCTCCGCAAGCAGGGGGAGCTCAATGAAGCGGAAATCGCAGAGCGCGTTGGCGAGGCGCTCGCGCTCGTCGACCTCCCCGACGTGGAAAGCCGCATGCCCGCCGAACTCTCCGGCGGTATGCGCAAGCGGGTGGGCATCGCGCGCGCGATCGCCCTGCGACCCAAGTATATCCTGTACGACGAACCCACGACCGGCCTCGATCCGGTCACGTCGGCTACCATCGATGCCCTCATGGTGCGCATGCGCGATCAACTCAAGGTGACCAGCATCGTCATCACGCACGACATGCGCAGTGCGTATACCGTGGGCACCCGGATCGCGATGCTCTACGAAGGAAGTATCCGCGCCGTGGGCACCGTGAGTGAGATCCAGCACACCACCGATCCGATCGTCCGACAGTTCATCGAGGGGCGCGCCACGCTCGACGAAGACGCAACGCCGATGCTCGGCGTGCAGGCCAACTGAACATCGTGGACGACGCGCCGACGAGTGATGACGCGTTCCCGCGTGCGCAAAGCGCGCGGGCCACGCTCGAGACGTCGGCCGGCGGGGTGGTGTATCGTGTCCAGAACGGCGAGCCGCTGTTCCTGCTCATTCGCGACAGCTATCGCAACTGGGGGTTCCCCAAAGGCCATCTCGAATCGGAAGAACCGCCCGAAGCGGCGGCCCTGCGCGAGGTTCGCGAAGAGACGGGCCTGAAGGACATCACCCTCGATGGGGTCATCGACACCATCGATTGGTTTTTCCGTTTTCGCGGAAAGCTGGTGCACAAGGTGTGTCACTTCTACCTGATGCGCTCCGACTCGACGCGCACGATTCCTCAGCGCACCGAGGGAATCACCGCCTGCCGGTGGGCCCGATTCGACGAAGCCACGCAACTGGTGTCGTACGCGAACGCGCGAGACGTCCTGCTGCGAGCAAACGCCATGGTGCTCGGCGAAGATCCTGAGCACGATCTGCTGCGAGACCCCGCCCAGGGACCCTCGCGCTCGAGCACGCAACGGGTCGTCTCCGACCGCGAGACGATCCCTGACCAGCCCTCGTGAGCGCGGCCGGCCGTGGCACCGAGCATGGCGCGCCGCCGCTGTGCGTCGTGGCCCTGCTCAAGCGTGAGCGGGCGCGTGCCCTCGTGCGCGCCGCGTTCCCGCGCCGCCGCGTGCACCTGGTGAGCGTGAAATCGGCGGCTGATGTCGAGGCGCAGCTCACCAGTCAGCTGGTGGACGCCGTCATCGTGGATGCCGGTGCCGGCGACGAGGCACAGCAGGTCGTCGCGCGCGCCGAGGAGTTTCAGAGCGTGCCGTTTCTGCTCGTGACCGCGCTACTGCCGGCCGATGCACCGCTGGTCGCGCGCGCCGCAGCGGCGGGGATGACGGACCTGCTCGTTGAAGGACTCGACGACAGCGTGGCCCGGGAGCTGGTCACGCGACACGCCTTTTCCACTCGCTTCGGGCGCGCGCTCAGCGTGCCACCCGCCTCACTCGGTCTCGAGACGCCGCTACAGATCGCCGTCTGGCAGAGCATCGTGCGTCGGGCCGGACGCCCCGTGCGCACCGACCAACTGGCGAAGGAGCAGAGCGTTTCCCGGGAACATCTCTCACGCAGCTTCGCGGCGGGGCGCGCCCCCACCCTGAAGCGCGTCATCGACCTGGTCCGGGTGCTCGCAGCGGCGGAGCTGTCCAAGAATGCCGGCTATGATGTACGGGATGTGGCACAGGTCCTCGGCTTCGCCAGCTCGTCCCATCTCTCGAGCACCACCCAGCGACTCGTCGGCGCACGGGCGTCCAGCCTGGCCCGGCTCAGGGCCGTGGACCTACTGGAGCGCTTCCGTGGGGCAGAGGTTGCACCGCCTTCTTCCTTGTGATAATTTTCACAAGCTGTCCCCTTTTGTTCCTCCCCGTTTACAACGCCCTGCATCATGGCCACCCAGACCGCCCTGCGTCCCGGCGAAATCAAGGACATTCTCCTCCGAGAAATCGAAGCGGCCGACCTCGCCGACCTCAATGTCGAGGAAGTCGGTTCAGTCCTCGAAGTGAAAGACGGCATTGCCCGCATTTATGGCCTCGGCAAAGTCATGGCCGGCGAGATGCTCGAGCTGACAGCCTCTGAGACCAGGAACGTCATCACGGGCATGGCGCTCAACCTCGAAGAAGACAACATCGGCGCCGTCATTCTCGGCGACTATCTGCAGCTCAAGGAAGGCGACGAAGTTCGTCGCACCGCGCGCGTGCTTGAAGTGCCCGTCGGCCCGGAACTGATCGGTCGGGTCGTCGATCCGCTCGGTCGCCCCATCGACGGACTCGGCGAAATCCATGGCACCGCCTTCCGAAAGGTCGAGTCGCCGGCGCCCGGCATCATTGTGCGTCAGCCCGTCAAGGAGCCGCTGCAAACCGGCATCAAGGCCATCGACTCGATGATTCCGATCGGCCGCGGCCAGCGCGAGCTGATCATCGGTGATCGCTCCACGGGCAAGACGGCGGTGGCGATCGATACGATCATCAACCAGAAAGGCCAAGGCGTCATTTGCGTGTACGTCGCCATCGGCCAGAAGGCGTCCACGATCGCATCGGTCGTCGAGCGTCTCCGCGTGGCCGGCGCACTCGAGTACACCATCATCGTGGCCGCGTCCGCATCCGACCCGGCCCCGATGCTCTACATCGCGCCGTATTCCGGATGTGCGATGGCCGAGTACTTCATGTACAACGAGGGCAAGCCCACGCTGTGCGTGTACGACGACCTGTCGAAGCAGGCCGCAGCGTATCGTCAGCTGTCGCTCGTGCTCCGTCGTCCGCCCGGCCGTGAAGCCTATCCGGGAGACGTGTTCTACCTGCACAGCCGCCTGCTCGAGCGCGCGGCCAAGCTGCGCGAAGACGACGGGGTGGTCGATGGCAAGAACATCCTCAAGCCGGGTGGCTCGCTCACCGCGCTGCCGATCATCGAAACGCAGGCCGGCGACGTGTCTGCATATATCCCGACCAACGTCATCTCGATCACCGACGGCCAGATCTTCCTGGAAACGGACCTCTTCAACGCCGGTATTCGCCCGGCGGTGAACGTCGGTATCTCGGTATCACGTGTCGGTGGTGCCGCGCAGACGAAAGCGATGAAGAGCGTGGCCGGTCGTCTCCGGCTCGACCTCGCGCAGTTCCGTGAGCTCGAGGCGTTCGCCGCTTTCGCGTCGGACCTCGATGCCGCTACCAAGCGGCAGCTCGATCGCGGTGCCCGTACGGTGGAAATCCTCAAGCAGGGGCAGTACCAGCCCATGCCGTTCGAGGAGCAGGTGATGGTGATCTACGCCGTGACCAATGGTCTGCTTGATGCCGTCGAAGTGAGCAAGATCCGCGCGTGGGAAAAGGGCTTCCTCGAGTTCATGCGCGCGCAGTTTCCGCAGGTTGCGGATACGGTCCGCACGAGCAAGGCGCTCTCGAAAGAGTTGGAAGCGGAGCTCAAGCGCGGTATCGAGCAGTTCACGAAGAGCTTCTGAGATGGCGAAGGGCAGAGAACTCAAGGGGCGCATCAAGTCCGTCGAGAACACGCGCAAGATCACGCGCACGATGGAAATGGTGGCGACCTCCAAGATGAAGCGCGCGGCCGATCGGGTGGCGTCGGCGCGTCCCTACGCGCTCGCGCTGGCCGAGGTGTTGTCGCACGTGTATACGCCGGAGCTGGCGGAGCGGTTTCCGTTGCTGCGTCGTCCGGCGCACGCGAAGCGCGTGGCGTTGGTCGTGCTCACCGCCAACCGCGGTCTGTGCGGCGGGTTCAACACCAACCTGCTGCGCGAGGCACGGGCGCGCCTGGCCGACGTGGAGAAGCAGGGTGCGACGGTCGAACTGCATGTCGTCGGCAAAAAGGGTATCGGCTTTTTCAAATACCTGGGCCGTGAGCTCGCCGAACAGCGCGCCGACGTCAGCGACAAGCCCACCGCTGCGGACGCCGCCTCGCTCATCGAATCGCTGATGACGCGCTTTGCGACCGGCGACATCGACGCCGTGCATCTCACCTATGCGCAGTACAAGTCGGCGCTCTCCACCCCGCCGGCAACCGAAGTGGTGTTGCCGGTGGCGGCGCCCGCAATGGCCGGCGCCGGCGTCGCGCGGGATTTCATTCTCGCGCCCTCCGCCGACGCGCTGCTCGAAGCGTTGCTGCCGCTGTACGTGCGCAACACGGTGTATCGCGCGCTGGTCGAAACGGCCGCCGGCGAGCAGGGCGCACGTCGCACGGCAATGAAGAACGCCACCGACAACGCGACCGAGATCTTGCAGCTGCTCAAGCGGACGTACAACTCGGCACGGCAGGCGCAGATTACGCAGGAAATCGCCGAAATCGTCGGCGGCGCATCGGCACTGCAGGGCTGATTTCCCTATTCTCCACATCGAGTATCATGGCTACCACTGCCGCGCCGACCACTGTCGGCAAGATCATTCAGGTCATCGGTCCCGTCATCGACGTGGCCTTCGAGAACGATCACCTGCCCGAGCTGTACAACGCC
Organism: Gemmatimonadales bacterium; assembly: GCA_038250435.1. Classification (GTDB taxonomy): domain Bacteria; phylum Gemmatimonadota; class Gemmatimonadetes; order Gemmatimonadales; family Gemmatimonadaceae; genus Gemmatimonas. Next base: position 61,412 of record JBBSCJ010000003.1, read on the forward strand.
GTGCGCGTGGAAGGCACGGCGCCTGACGGACAGGTGCTCTCCGTGACCGCCGAAGTGCAGCAACATATCGGCCGCAATCAGGTTCGCGCCGTTGCCATGTCGAGCACCGATGGCGTGACGCGTGGCATGGACGTCGTGGACACCGGTGGCGCGATCACCGTGCCCGTCGGCGCTCCGGCGCTTGGCCGCATTCTCAACGTGCTTGGTGAGCCGGTGGACGAAGGCGCGCCGATTCCGAAGGACGCGCTGCGTTGGCCCATTCACCGCAAGCGCCCCGACTTTGTCGATCTCGAGCCGAAAACGGAAGTGTTCGAGACGGGCATCAAGGTGGTTGACCTCGTCGCCCCGTTCGTGAAGGGTGGCAAGATCGGATTGTTCGGCGGCGCCGGTGTCGGCAAGACCGTCATCATTCAGGAACTGATCAACAACGTTGCCAAGGGGCACGGCGGAAAGTCGGTGTTCTGCGGCGTGGGTGAGCGCACGCGCGAAGGGAACGACCTGTACCTGGAGTTTCAGGAAGCGGGCATTCTCGACAAGGTGGCGCTGATCTACGGCCAGATGAACGAGCCGCCGGGGGCGCGCTTGCGTGTGGCCCTCGCCGGTCTCACTGTGGCGGAGTACTTCCGCGACATGGAAAACTCCGACGTGCTCGTGTTCGTGGACAACATCTTCCGCTTCACGCAGGCCGGCTCGGAAGTCTCCGCGCTGCTTGGTCGCATGCCCAGCGCCGTGGGCTATCAGCCCACGCTGGCCACCGAAATGGGCGAACTGCAGGAGCGCATCACCTCCACGCGCAACGGCTCGATCACGTCGGTGCAAGCCATCTACGTGCCCGCCGACGACCTCACCGACCCGGCTCCGGCTACCGCGTTCGCGCATCTCGACGCCACGGTCGTGCTCAATCGCAAGATCACCGAACTGGGCATCTACCCGGCCGTCGATCCGCTCGACTCCACGTCGCGCATTCTCGACGCGCAGTACATCGGGGAGCGCCATTACACGGCGGCGACCACCACGCAGCGTATCCTCCAGCGCTACAAGGAGCTGCAGGACATCATCGCGATCCTCGGTATGGACGAGCTGTCCGAAGACGACAAGAAGATCGTCGGCCGTGCACGCCGATTGCAGCGCTTCATGTCGCAGCCATTCGCAGTGGCCGAACAGTTCACGGGCATCCCCGGCAAGTATGTGAAGCTCGAGGAAACGATCTCGTCGTTCGAGCGGATCTGTGCCGGGGAGTTCGACAGTCTCCCCGAGCAGGCGTTTTTCATGGCTGGTGGCGTGGATGACGTGATGGCCAACGCGAAGAAGTTCCAGGGCTGATGGTGAACGATTCGCTCACGGTATCGGTGATCTCTCCGGAGCGCGTGCTCTTCGAAGGCCGCGCGCGGGAAGTGATCGCTCCGGCGTTCGATGGAGAGATGGGTATCCTGCCGATGCATGCGCCGTTGATGACGCTGCTCGGCACGGGAACGCTGCGGGTGGTCACTACCGACGGCCCGCGGCTGTTTCGGGTGGAAGGCGGCTTTTTGCAGATCATCGATAACGAGGTGCGTGTGGTGACGGAGTTCGCCACCGCTGCGGCATAATCGCCCGAACCTTCGAGTAGAGATCCATGCCCCTTCGCGTCGTAGTGCTTGGTAATGTTCCTGCGCGCGTCGTCGAGCAACTTGCGCAGCTCTGCTCCCGCTTCGACCTGCTCGTGCACGGGTGCGCGCCCGATCGGGTGGCGGCGCTCGACCTGCTGCGGCAAGGCGCGGCGGATATCGCGCTTGCGGGTGCCGCCTTCTCCGATCGCACGTCGGTATTCCCGTTTCTGCGCGCGCTGGGCGCGGTTCCCCGCCCGACGGCCATTGTGCTCGTATCCGAGCGCGATGAAGATGCCGTGCAGGCGTTCGAGTTGCAGCTCACCGACTTTGTGCTGCTCCCGGTAGCGGCGTCTCGTCTCGAAGAAGCGATGACGCGGGCGCGCCAGCAGGTGTTGCAGGTGGCGTTGCTGCGTACGGCCGACGACCTGAAGCGACTGATCAGCGAGGCGAGCAGCGGCGGTAGGGACTTGCGGGCCGTGTTTCCGACGGCGACGAGCGCATCGGCAGCGGCCGAGCGTCGTGGTGGCGCTGGTCGTGGTGGGCCCGGCCGTACCGGCACGCTCATCGCAAACGCGCCGGGGCGGGCGGCCAACGGGGCTGGTGCACCGCTGGGGGAGCACGCCGTGCTCGACCTGAGCCAGGAGGCCAGGCGCGCGACCGAGGGGCCGGATGGGCGCCCGCTGCGGGTGCTGGTGCGCGAGGGGCGACGAACGCGGTTCGTTCCGCTCACCGACGTGGATTGGTTTGAGGCAGACGGAAATTACATCGTGGTGCACGCCGGGGCGGATCGCTACCGGACGCGCGGCACGATCACGGCGATTGAAAATGCGCTCGACCCACGTCAGTACATCCGCATTCACCGCCGCATGGTGGTGAACATGGACCGGGTGCGAGAAATGTCACCGCTCCCCGGCGGCGATGGCTTGCTGGTGCTGGGCGACGGATCGACGTTACGCCTGTCTCGCACGTACCGCGCGCGGGTGCGGTAAGTCTCGCGTTCGGCGGCCGGCCTTTCTGTTCCGGCGCTGCGTACCGCAGATGACCTCGCTACGCATCTCGGCGGTGAGGGATTAAATCGGAAGGTCGTCCCGTCCCTGCTACCACCACCCCGTTACAGACGGAGCTGTTGCGCAGTCCGGAGCACCGGTGACGGATGGCGCGTTGCCGCTGTTGAATGAGCAGGCTATCAACTTGTCATAGCCCGCTAGGGACGAAAGGCATGATTTCGCTTCAATCTGACATTTCAGGCAGGGACGGGTGAAAAAAATATTGACAGGGCGATCCCTGCAGCTAGGTTGCCCTGTCACGACGCGGAAACATTCTGTACATCGCCAACAGATTCGCTTCGTCCCAAATTTACTGTAGCTCCGATCAGTACACGTGGTCTTCCGTCGCGCTTCCCAGCAGCAGCGACCCTGGACCAGCAGCTTTTCCAACCAGTGTTTTGCAGTCGGCGCGTGCCGCGCGCGTTCGACTTTTCGAGTGTCGTAGGAGTACTGCCGAAATCGTTCAAAGGTTTCGGCTGGCTCACACGACGTCGTAGGCGTTCCGGCCGTGCGTACGCGAGGTGCGCTCGTTTTGAACGTTTGTCCCGTGGCAATACCCCCCCGGAGGAGCAGATGAGGTCTCTCGGACGTCGTCGTTGGTTATTCACGACGGTCCTCAGCGTAGCCCTGGCAGCACCGATGACGGAGGCTCAGGCACAGACCGGCAAGTTGACCGGTACCGTGACCGATGCCGAGACCGGCAAGCCCATACAGGGCGTCAACGTGATCATTCAGGGCACCACGCTGGGCACGACCACCGCCGCCAACGGCCGTTATTTCATCATTCAGGTTCCGCCGGGCGCGTATACGGTACAGGCGCGTCGCATCGGGTACACGAGCGTCAACGCCACCAATGCGGTGCTGACCATCGACCAGACCACGGAGCAGAACTTCAAGCTCCGCGCTTCCAGCACGACGCTGGCCGCCGTATCGGTACAGGCAGATCAAGCGCCGCTCGTTCCGCGCGGCCAGGTCAGCGCAGCGATCAACATTTCGGCCGACAAGATCCTGTCGCTGCCGGTCACGTCAATCGCCGAAGTGCTGGCGTTGCAGCAGGGCTTCATCAACGTTCCCAACAACACGAGTCTCATCTCGGTTGCCGAAGAGCAGCGTGGATCCGCCCCCGCACCGCGCATTCGCGGCGGCCGTGGTGGTTCGACGCTGTCGCTCATCGACGGCATTCCGATCAACAACCCGTTGTTCGGCAACCCCACAATCACGCTGAGTCCGTTCTCCGTTTCGGGCATTTCGTTCAATCGTGGCTATCTCGACCCGCAGTATGGCAACGCCACTTCGGGCGCCATCAACCAATCGGTGCGTGAGGGCGGCTCGGAAGTGGCCGGCGGACTTGCCTACCAGAACAGCTCGCTGCCAGGCAGGGTTTTCGGCAACGTGCAGGATGAGCTGCTCAACAACAACCTGATCCAAGGCTTCCTGAGCGGCCCGGTTCCGGGCACCCGCGCCAAGCTGAGGTACTCCGTTTCCGGTGATCTGACTAGTCAGGCCGGCAACCCACTCCGCTTCGACGACGATATTTTCACGGCCAACGCTCAGCGACAGTTCAATGATGATCTGCAGCCCGACCCCCGGGACCTTTCCGGTGGCTTTCAGGCGCCGGGCGGACTTCAGAGCTCGAACTTCGTGGCAAATCTGACGTTCCTGCCGCTGGCAAACACCACGATCAAGCTCACCGGGGCCACCTCGGATCGATCACAGGTGCCCTTTGATCGGCGCCTGGGCTTCCTCTTCCGCGGCGATCCGCTCGCGTTGGTGAATAACCGCGCCGACTCGCTAAGAATCCTGCAAGACCCCAATAACCGACTGTCGCGCGACCTGGTGCAGGCCGTGGGCAGAACCAACGGTCGCCTCCTCCTGGCCTCGGTCGCTCAGCGTTTCGGGCGCACCAACGTGCAGCTCCGCCTCGCCCAGAATAGCTCGGAGCGCACGACATGCCCGATCTTTCTCGGCGCCTGCAACCCCTCGCCATTCTTTCGGCCTAACTTCGCGCAAGGCTTCCTGAGCCCGTCACCGGGTGTCGGCGGTGGCGACCGAATCCCTGACGCCGGCGGCGTAAGCCTCCGCTTTGGCGGTGAAGAGGTGACCACGCAATTCGGGCGCATCGATGTGCAGTCGCAGGTCACCGACCACAACAACCTGCAGTTTGGTGCACAGTTCACCCGCCACGACCTGGACATTCGCGAAACCAATGGCTTCGGCACGAACTCCGGCATCCAGCCGGCTACAACGAACGCCTTCAATGCCCAGCCCATCGAGGGCGCGGCGTACGTGCAGAGCACCATCGAGTACGATTTCATAAAAATCAACCTTGGGGCGCGCTTCGAGTACGGGCGTGCGCGCGGCCAGGGCTTCACGGACCCGTTCAATCCAACCAACGGGACAAGCGCTCGCGAAGTGTGCGCCGATGGCCTGGCTGTTCGCGGCCAAAGCCTGCTCAACGCACAAGGGCAGCCTCTCGGCCTTGCGGGTTGCAACAGCGGTGCGATCAATCCCCTCACGCAGCGGTCGTTCCTCTTTGACAGCGCCGTGGCCGTCGCGCAGCGCGACGACTTTACCGACGCGAGCGCGCGCACGGCGTTCAGCCCACGTGTGGGCATCAGCTTTCCGCTCACCGAACGCTCGCAGATCTTTTTCAATGCGGGCCGCTACACGCAGATTCCGCTGTACCAGAACGTCTTCAATAACACCGGCAACGGTGTGGTGGCTGGCGCGACGAACGGCATCTGCGGGGCGCGGCAGGTGAGACCCGGCACCAACGAATGCGCGCCGAATCTCTCCACGCTCAATCCGGAGTTCGTCGGCAATCCGAACTTGCTGCTCGAAGAGTCCAAGTCGTACGAAGTCGGCTACTCTTCACAGCTCGGCCGCGACTACAGCGTGCAGGTGAACATCTTCAATCGCTCGGAGACCGGTCTCTCCGGTTTGCGTCCGGGGCGCGCCACCCAGGACATCGGCTCCACGTTCGACGGGTCGCTTCCCCAATTCAACGTGATCGTGAACGGTGACTTCCTCACCGCCCGCGGACTGGAAATCCAGTTTCAACGCCGCCTGAGCAACCGCTGGGGCTACGACATCAGCTACGGCATTTCACGCTCAACGTCTAACGCGCGGCCGATCGAGCGTGCGAACGAGATCGCCCGTACCGACGAGGCCAACCGCGTACAGCTGCTGGAGACTGTCTCCGACATCAATATCCCGCACAACTTCCTGTCGTCGATTTTTCTGCAGCTTCGAGACGACGTCGCTCCCGGGCCACTTGGGATCGGGCGTCTCCTCCGCAATAGCCGGGCGAGCCTCACGTACACCTTCCGTTCGGGTGTGCCGTTCACGCCAATCTTCGCTGCCACTTTTGCCGGCATCCAGAACAATCTGAACGCCGCCGACGTGAACTCCGGTAACCAGCCGAGCACCCAGCAGGCCAACCTGCAGGCAACGAAAAACTTCCGTCTGGCAAACGTGGCGTATAGCGCCTTTCTGCGAGTCGACAACCTGCTCGACCAGACCAACTGTAACCAGGTGTTCGCCAACACCGGCACCTGCGATGCCGGCTTGCGGGACTTCAACAACCGCCGGGTCGGAAACACGGGCGACGCGACCACGTCCACCGCGTTCGACCAGCCGGAATTCATCGGCCAGCGTCGTAGCTTCAACGCGGGCATCAGTGTCAACTTCTAAGCACCCACGCAGACTCATGACCTTCCTCAAGAAGATCGACGTCGCGGGGCGTAAAGTCGCTGCGGGGCTCACGCCCCGTAGTGATGCGTCGCGCCGCTTCTCGCACTCGTTTGCGGCGCTGCTCGCGGCCGCCGGTTTTGCCGGCGCCGTGACTCCGGCGCACGCTTCCGCGCAACAAAAAGAACTCCGGGACGTCGTTCCCGTGATCGACAGCGTCAGGGCCGACGGTACCGTGAAATCGATACCGCTCGGGCGGAAAGGCTTCAGCCTTTTCGCCGAAGCGGATATCGCCGTCGGCTCCATTCGCGATGGGGGGCAGTACCGAAGCCCCATGTCCAATCAGGGCGGTCCTAACGGCGAGGCAGCTATCGCCAACCGAATACTCAACCAAAGCCTCGGCTTCAACCCTGCTGGTGCCGCTGCGCTGCTCCTTTTCGAAAACGGATTCATTTTCGGCGCCCCACCCTCAGAGTTCAGAAAGATTCGCACCGTTCATCCAGGCGTGAACAACATGGTTGGCTCGCTGGGCTACACGGTGCAGTTCTGGTTCACCATCGCCACGCCCAACATCCGCCGAGTGAGTGCCGCCGACGGGCAGTTCGGCGTGATCAATTCGGGCATCGCCGTGGCGTTCAACAGCACCTGTCGCGACGACCCCACCTTCCTTCGCGAGAGCATCACCCTCCTGCCGATGCGTGATTGTCCGGAAACGCTCGGACCGCGCGGCTTTGAAGGGAAACTCGTCGTGCCCGACTCGGTATGGTTGAACACCTTCATCGCCAATCCGAGCGCCTTCCGTTGGGACGACTGGCGCATTTCGCGCACCCGCCTTGAGGCCAATAACTTCCTAGGCACGGCCAGTACGTACGGCTTCATGTCGGACTACGCCCGCGAGCAGCGAATCCGCTACGGCTCGGTCGTTCCCGGAGGTGCCGGCACGCCGACCGAGGGGGGCTATCCGCTCGGCCTCGAAATCCGTACCGATGCATGGAACTTTAACGCGCCCGCAACGCGCAATGTGCAATTTTATCAGACGCAGCTTGTGAACCGGAGTGCCGACGTGTATGGCGCGGGCATCGATTACGATTCGCTGTATTTCGGATCGGCACCCGGCTTCGCGTTCAGCTCGCAGAATAATCATTCGGTGTACGTCGATTTCGGCACGAACACCTTTTACGCGATGCGCGCCGGCATCAGCGGAATGTGTGCCGCCGGCCGTCCACGCATCTATACCGGTACCACCCTCGGAGGCTGTCCGCTCTCGGCCGGTGCCGGTGCAGCGGCCCTGGGAATTTACACGTGGACGTGGCTCAAGTCGCCGTTGGGTGACGTTCGCAACAAGCGCTTCTCCAGAGCCGGTGATCCGTATTTCAACCCGACCAGCCCGCTGGCGGACGACACGATCACCTTTAATCACTCCAAGCCGAACGGCTTCGGAAATTTCAGCGCAAACATCGGTCGGAGCACGCGGTCCGGCTTCGGCATGATCTCTTCCACCGAAGACAACTACCTCGACGGTCGGCAGCCCTCCGAATTCCCGATCAACCAGTTCGTTCAACTGTTCGCTCCGGAAGTGTGGACTGGGGTGGTGCCGTCGGCAGTCGATGCGAGGTTCAACAAGTTCGTTCCGGGTAGCACGACCAATCCGGCAACCGGCCAGCCGTTCGGTGCGTGGGATTACAACAACGACGGTATTCAGGACACGATCGCTGTGCCGGCGTGCGGCGTGCAGGGTTGCGCGGGCTTGTATAGCGATACCATTGCCGGCGGCTTCCGTAACCAGTACCTGAACGTCCTGAACACGGTCACAGCCGGTCCGTTTGCGTTGCGTGCGGGGGACACCACCCAGTTCCTGTGGGCGTACTCGTACGCCAACGACACCGTGCAGACGCGCCTTAACATCGAGGGCGCGACGGCCAGCTACCTCGCCAACTACGAAGGTCCGACGCCGTTCGTGTTTCCGGCCACCGCAGTCGGCGAGACGTACACGATCGTATCGGCCGAGCTGACCGACTCGCTGCGTGGCGGTGTGGCCGACGGCAGCGTCGGTGCGCAGATCGTCATCCGCATGCCGAATATCTCGGGTCGAGACAATTTTATGTTGCGCGCGGTCGAACGCGTCCGACAGGATTCGATCGCCAATATCGGACGCACCCGCTCGGTGCTCGCGCTCAACCCGGGCTTGTTGGGTCGGCTTCGCGTACGCGCCAACGATAACCTGGCCTCCGTGCTGATCTTCAAGTCGTGTGACGGTGGAACCACTTTCACCACCAGCACGGGCAACGTGGGTACCTGCATTTCGGCGCCCACTCGCAGCGCCGACGCCGGGTTTGCGCCGTTCCCGTGGCGCCCATTTGCCACGGTGGGCTATAACAATGGCGTGCCTGCGCTCCAGAACGTGAATGAGTTTGTGCAGGCCGGTCGTGAGTATCTGTACTCGTTCGTTACCCAAACCAGGGGTTATAGCGACTTCCAGATCGTCGATTCCATCGGCGGCCAGCTCGCCGTCTCCAACGTTGAGCTGGCGCTCGGCGTGCCGCGTGACAGCATCCGCTCCGCGCTATCAGGGGCCGGTCCGTCCACCATTCGCGTGTATGCGCCGATCACCAACGCGGCCGGCCGCAGCTTTGCCAGTGTGGATACGGCCACGCTCTCCGGTAACGCGTCGCAAGGCGTTGGCTTCGCCGGCGTTGGCAACAACGTGTCCGGAACGACCCGGGTGATCTTTGCCAATCAGTTTGTGGTGCGCAGGACGCTCGATACGCTCACGCAAAGGGGGTCCACCACCATCTCGGCGCGCTTCATAGTGCCGCGCGCGCAGGTCGGTGTCGGTGGCACGCCATCAAACCTCTTCGTCGCCCGAGAGCAGACGTTCAGCGCCAACGAGAACATTCCGGTTCGCGTGGGCGTGGGGTTCGTCAACCGCACCCAACGCTCCATCGCGGGTGGCTCTATCATTCAAATAGATACGGTCAATTCGCCGGCCGGTCAGATCGGGTACCTCTGGGTGACGGGCGACGACCGGCCGATCTTTGCGATCGACAATCAGTTCGGCGGCAATCAGGCGCGTGATCAGGTGGCGTCTCCGCTGTATCCGAACTACCTCCTCCAGCTACGCGACACGGCCAGCGCCAACGGCTTCCGTCAGGAGGAGATTAACTTCCAGGGCGTTGCGGGTATCTCTCTTCGCGACCGAAACTTCGTGATTCGCGCTCCTGGTGACACGATCACCGGCGATGCCCAGACGTTCCTCCCGCAGGTTCGTCCGATTCTGGGCACGGTCGCGTTTCCGGCGCGCAAACTGACCCTTGGCGGCAGGTACGACCTCACTTGGCAAACGGATCCCTGGGGACCGGGTGCACCGTTCCGTCTCGATCCTATAAGCGGTCTGCAAACGGCCGTTACGGCTTCGCTCCAGCGGGTCGCGGCTCTCGCCACGACGGTCACCGACACGTCGGCGGCAGTGAATGCGAGGCTTGGGGGCATTGTGCGTCCGTTGCAGCGAGTGCGCGTACCATTTTCCATGACGTTCACCAACACCGAAGGTCGCACGGAACCGGTGCGATTCGCCATGAGGAGTCGCCCGAACACTCGGCTGCTCGGATCGGGTGGCGACACCATTCGCGTGACGATCCCTGATTCGCTGTGGATGCCGGGTGACACCCTGTTCGCGCTGCACCAAGTCGAACGCGACAGCATCATCGGCACCGGCGTAAACGCGTCTCGTGTGCTGGTGGCCGAAACCCTCAACGGCGTAGCAGGCTTCCGGGCGATTCCGGTGGTCGTCGATTCGGTGGGCATCAGCGGATTTCTGGTCTCGTGCCTGCAGACCCCCGCCACCAGCGGCGCGCGTCCGGTGGCCGATAACGCGACCTGCAACCCGCTCACGCTTCTCACCCGTGGGTCGTCGCCGCAGGGCGGTTACCTACCCGTCGGCGCCGGCTGGCGGCAGGTGTTTGAATTGGCCCGCACCTTCGATGCCCGCTCTACCATTGCGCTCACCGCGACGCCGTTCTCGTCGGGCAATGTGGTCACGAGAGAGCAGCTTCGTCAGGTCTCGGTGGTCCCCAACCCCTTCATCGCGCGTAGCTCAAACGATGTGATCGCGGGGGGCGCGGCCACAGCGACCATCACTTTCACCGGATTGCCGGATCAGGGCATCCTTCGCATCTACTCGGTCTCCGGCCAGTGGCTGCAGGAACTGACCTATACGCAAAGCGATCTGATTCGCGCCGGAAACGACGCGCCCACCGGCGATCTGCCGTACAACCTTCGCAGCCGTGAAGGGCTCGATCTCACCTCAGGACTTTACCTCTACGTCCTTACCGCGACTGGTCCGAATGGACGGAATCAGGTTCAGCGCGGTAAGTTCGTGATCATCCGTTAACGGAGCGGCGATGCACATTCTACGCACAGTTGGCGCCTTGAGCGCTGCCGCCCTGGTTCTGAGCGCGCCGTTGCGCGCTCAGGGCCCCTTGGGCATTCTCCCCACGCCAACGGATACGCCTAACAGACAGGGTACCCGTGGTGCCAACTTCCTGCATCTCGGGATCGGCGCGCGCGCAACTGCCTTGGCGGGCGCCGTCGCTGGAACGGTCTCCGGGCCCTTGGCCTGGTACTGGAATCCGGCCGGTGCCGCCACGTCTGAATCGTTCGAAGCTGCTGTCGGACGCCAAAACCTGTATGGCGATCTCGGAGTCGACCAGACGTACGCGGCGGCCTCCATTCCGCTTCTTGGCGGCGTCGTCGGCGTGAACTTCAACACGCTCAACTCTGGCGAGATCAGGCGCACAACCGAGCTCAACCCGTTCGGCGAGCGGCTGGGTGGCAACACCTTCTCCTTCACCGCTACCGCGATCGGACTGGGCTATTCCCGGCGCCTCACCGATCGGCTTGCGGTTGGCGGCCAGGTGAAGTTCATCAGCGAAGGCATTCCAGACGCCTCCACCTCCTGGTTTGCCGGCGACTTTGGCACGCAGTTCAATACGGGGCTCCTGGGCCTCGTGATTGGCGGCGCCATCCAGAACGTTGGTGGTACGTCCCGGGCGTCCGGAGCGCTGCTTTCAACGATCGTCAGCACGCAAGACGGCTCGGAATTTCCGGAAGACCGACGCGTAGATCTCTTCACGCGTGAAACGGAGCTGCCCATCATTTTCCGTATTTCGGCTGCCTCGGAGATCATCGGCACGGCCAACTCCATCTTCGGCGGCGCCGGTGGCAATCATTCGCTGGTCGCCGAGATTGGCGTGAACGACGGAACGGACTTCTCCACCCAGACCGCGATCGGCGTGGAATACGGCTTCAAGAACGCGCTCTTTGTACGCGGCGGAAAGCGCTTCTTCAACGACGAGCGCGATCGCGGCGGCCAGAACGGCATTGGCCTCGCTGGCGGCTTCGGCCTTCGTGTACCACTGCTCGGACGCAGCCTGCGCTTCGACTACTCCTACGAAGGCGCCGGCGCGCTCCAGAATATCCAGATCTTCTCTTTCGAGGTGGGTCGATGAATCGCGCCATTCGTGGTGCTGCGCTGACGCTGGCGGCCATGGGTTTCGTACCCATGGCCGAGGCGGCAGGACAGCTGGTCCCCAAGCAGTTTTCGGTGACCTCGCGCGTCGGCGGTGTTATCGCCGAGCGAGCAGCGAGCCTTGAACCCTCTGGCGTTATCGGAGTCGATGCCGAGTACGCCTTCAGCCGGTACTTCGGTGTCGGCACGTCACTCGATGTCATTCGTGGCAACACCACAAGCCAGGACTTTCCCGTTCGTCTGCGCTTTGGCCTGGCCTCAAGCAACGGTGGAGACACGCTCGTTAATGTGGAGCTTGGACAGACCGTCAATACGATTAACATTGGCGCATTCGGGACGCTCCGATACCCGGGCACCCGGGTGAGCCCGTTTCTTCTTGGCGGCATTGGCACGTACGCCCTGCTTACCGATCCGCAGATCAGCCGGGGCCGACGCTCAACCCAGGAAGTCTCGTACACCGGTGGCGTCGGCGTGTTCGTGAGGCTGGGACAGCGGGTGGGCGTGCAGCTCGATGCCCGTTCGCTCACATACACCAACTTCGATCGCGACGCACTCAACCCGGCAGTCGGTCGCGCCGAGCAGAACACGCCGTTTCCGGAAGATTTCCAACGACCGCCTGCTGCCAAGAGAACGGTGCTCAACACGCAATACACTCTCGGATTTCGCTATATCCCCGGCGGCGTGGGGGGGAACTGATGATGAATCCCATGCGCATTTTCGTTCTTGCAGCCGTGACTGGTGCACTCCTGGTCACCGCCGCTTGTGAAGACAACCGCGCGATTACCACCGAGCCGGTCGGGGATCTGGGTTTTGGTATCAATCTCGCGAGGGAGGCCACCAATCTGCCGCGCGGATCCATCAGATTTCCTGCCACCGTACAGAATGTCAACCCCGCGCTCGACTCGCTGGTGGTGTCGCTCTCGGGTCTCGACTCGCTCCCGGCTGGCACCAGCTACATGGTGTGGGTCGCCAACGACTCGTCCACCACGTGGTTCAGGGCGAGGGGCGCCAGGCTGCAGATCTTTCAGTCGGATACCTCCATCAATGCAGTCGGCGACCCGGTCATTCTCAACAGCAACAGCCTCGTAACCGGTGTTGACCGCTTCAGCAATGGAGGGTCAAACCGTCTGCAGCGCTTCGCCACGTCTCGCGCCGCCATAACCGGACTCGGCATTGGTCAGGTGGGAGTCGGCATGGTTTCAATCGAAACCACGGCCGATCCGGCGCAACCGTCGGCCAACCGTCAGATCATCTGGGGGCGTCGGAGTCGGCGAAACGGGAATATTGCCAACGTACCGGCCAACGACTCGACGTTCGTGCGTTTTGGTTCCTTCGGTCGCTCAGAGGCCAGTGAGTACGTCTACTCCACTACCAGTATCGGGCGAGCTTCGGTACTGCAGATCCTTCCTCGTGGCCGGGTGGAAGTCCGCGGGTCCATTCTTGTCATCAACGACTCCAACTATACCCGTCCGCCGGCCGGCTATTATTACGCCGCGTACGCTGTGAAATTCGACACGATCAACGGCCGCGCGGCCGACACTGCCTACCTCGGCCGTCGAACCACGCCGTTCCCTGAGCAGATCTCACTGTTCAACGCAGATTTTGGCAGTGAGAACCCGGCTCCCGGCATTGTGCTGGTGCCGCAGAACGTGATTCTCGGCATGCGCACGCGTGTCTCTGCAGACACGATCGCCATTGCCCGCGCGACTCCCCCACGCAGGGCGTGGGCGGAATTTGGGCGAGTCACCGTTACGCTCGAGTCGAAAGACGGTATCGAAGGCCGGATGGGTTCTGCGATTATCATGCAACAGATCCTCCCGCAGTCGATACGCGGACGCTAAAGCGCCCGCGGGTTTTTCAGCATAACACGGTACAAAGCGCCCGCCCGAATACTTCGGGCGGGCGCTTTGTGCTTCTCTCACTCGGCGCCCTAACCAACCATGCGCGTCGCGATTACGGCTTGTCCACGCGAACAAGCTCCGAGCGCAGCCGGTCGCCAACCCACAGGCGCCCAAGTCCATCGGTGCGCAGCAATGTGACGAAGGGCAGCTGGCGGCTCACGCCTAGTATCCGCGCTGCAGGATCGAGCGCTGCGCGGAAGAGTCCGTCGGTGCCAGCGGCAATGAACAGCTCACCATGGGCAAAGGCTACGTCGAAGGCGAAGCGTGGTTCGCCCTGCAGTCGTACGGTGTTGATCACCCCCTCGCGAAGAGTGGAGCGGCGCCAGGCGCTCACCCCGCTCTCGCCGTGCGCTACCGCGATCCATTCGTCGGAGGACGTAATCGCACGAACGGGGGCACTGGCGTCGAGCTGCTGGCCGAGCGCCGCGCGAGCATCGCGCATGGTGATCTCCACCAGAGAGTTTTCCGTGCCTACCCACCAGCGACGGCCGGTGGCATCGAAATGTGCAGAGAGCACCAGCGCGGGCAGCTCCACTGAGTCGCGCGTAAGCCCGGCGGCGACGTGCACCATGCGCCCGCTCGCGCTGAGCCATCCCGTGGGCGACGTGGCGATGGCGCTGACGCTACCGCCCAGCAGCCTGGTGACGGTGCCTGTCTCCACGCCCGTGCTGTACAGCGCGCTCGTTCCGCCGATCAGTACGGAGGGCTCGTCGAGGCGAAACGCGATGAGGTTCAAGCCGTTCAATCCGGCGGCTCGGCGGCGCAGCGCGCGCGGCTGTTCGGCGGCACTCAAAATGACTACGCCACTGTCGCTAACCGCCGCGATCAGCGAGTCGCGGATATCAAAGCTTTCGGGACTGGCTGCGAGCTTCGTGCCGGTCAAGCGGTAGCGGTCGCTCTCGCCGACTCGCGGCGTCGCGGCGCGCTTGGCCGCATCGAGCTCGCGCGCGATGAACACGCCGCTGATCGCCCCGCTCAGCGACAAAAACGGAAGGGCACACGAGGCCGGACGACAATTTCCGGCGGAGCGTCCGCGATCGCTGGCGAAGTGGAACCCACCGGCAAGTACGGCTCCGGCCAATGCCCCGGTTACGGCATAGCGCACTCGTCGATCAACCTTTTGCTCCACGGCCGTTTGCGCGAGCGTTACGGAGCTCAGGCAGGGAAGAGCGAGGCTGACCGCAGCGAGCATGGCCATACCGGCGCGTCTTTGCCGACAATGTGACAAACTCACACGGCTGTTCATAAGGAGGGTCTGTCGAAGGGAGAGAGAGAGAAGTCGCGGCGGGACGTGGTTCGGGTACCGCTCACGCGGTCGGTCACGGTGATCTCCAGTCGATAGCGACCCACCGGTGCCGAGCCCAGCCCCAGATTCACCAGCATCGGGACGCGGTCACGTCCGGAGAGCGGCTCGTTCCGATCGAACGAGATGGAGAGAGTCTGATCACCCTCCGGCGAGAGACCTACGACATCAACGATGTTGCCGAACAAGCGCGTCGCGGTGTTTCCGACGCGCACAATCTCGACGAGCGTAATGACGATTTTTACTCCGGCGAGCACGTCACCGTTCGCGTCGGGAGTAAGACCATAATTTTCCCAGTACACGGCGAAGGTGTCGCGTTGAGCGACGGTAGTGGCGGGAATGGGCTGCAGGGCGGCATCGGAACGGCGCCGCAATAAGCGGCCGCTGTCAGCGACGCGCTGTGCAAGCAGAATATCGCTCGAGGAGAGCTTCGACGCGTCCATTTTCGGGAGTGCCAGGTTCACCTGGGCGCGGGCGGCCGCGTTGCGCACCCCGGGATCATACGCCTCCATACGGAGCCGGTAGTCCCCCACGGGGATGAGCTTGGCCGAGGTCATTACCTCATTGTCGATACTCGGCAGTGTGACCGGCACTGTGACTTCCTCGATCAGCCGCATCCTGTCCGGACTACCAAGACGCATGCTCCAGTTGAGGGCACTGCGGTCGAGATCGACACCCTTGTAGAGGGTCGCGACATCGAGTCGGGCGGCGGTGATTACTTCGTATTCTGAAGCGTCGTTGCCGCGGAATCGCGCCACCTGGTGCGAGATCGAATCCACCTGGTGTGCCAGCGCCAGATTGTCCAGGCGGAAAGGATCGATCGCGCGAGTGGCCTCCGTCAACTCGCGGAAATCGCCGGCGAAGACGGCCGCAGTGAAACCCAACGATCCACTGAAGACGAAAGATCGCTCGGTTTCCGGATACCAGAACACGGTGATGATCTCGGGCATCAGCGCGACGGTAGGCGGCTCACCGTAGCGGAGGATGACCTGGCCCCGGTCGGTGCGCCATCCGCTACGGTGCGCGGTTTCTCTGTCCTCGTAGTTGAGCATGGTGAACGCGACGCGTGAGTAGTATTCGAGTTGAGCTTCGTTTTCCGGGGTGCTCAGCAAGGGATCTGCAGCCTCCCAGAAGGCGGTCACGGTAGCGGCGCGTACGCCGTCAGCCAGCCCGGCAACCCGCGTCGAGTCACCGACACGCAGCAGACTCCCCAGGTCGAGCACTTCCCGCCGGTCGTCCGTCGACAAGCGCTGCAATCCCGCCGCAAACCAGCTGGTGGCAGTAGCCGCGTCGCCGGCACGAAAGCGCGCGAGCGCCGCGCCAAACCAGAGTCGCGCGTCGGGAGTGGAATCGCGGAGAAAGGGACGCGCCACGCTGGTCATCTCGTCATACCGCCGCTGATCGTACAGCAACCCGAGCATGGCGCGCGCACTGGGGCTGTGGCCGGAGTTGGCCTTCAGGGCCGCACGGTACATCTCCTCCGCTTCATGCCGTTCGGTGGCGCCGGCATTTTCGATAGGACGGGAACTCTGTTGCAGAAATTCCCGCACATAGTGCATCCGATTGAGGGCCGCGAACTGGTCGAAGAAGATGCCGCCGGTGTAGCTGTACCGATGATAGGTGGTGCGATACCGACGTTCGCGGATTTGCCCCAGTTCGTAGGCGGCTTCCGACTGCGTGGTGGAATCCCCCACCCGGGCAGCAATATCGCGCGCGCGAAGCAAAAAGCGCTCGGCTTCGAATCGCAGCAACGGTGTCTTGAGGCGGAGCAGCCCCATCTCGAACAGAAACCTGGGGTCGTCCGCTTCGCTTTTGGAGCCGCGATTGAGCAGCCGCCACGCCAGCAAGCGCTGTGGCGTATTGCCGACGCCACTCGCGGAGGTGCGGGCGAGCAGGCGGCCGCGCCAATAGAGCGCGCCGGGATCCTGAGGATAACGGTCGGTGGCTGTTTTCAGCATCGACAGGGCAGCGGCGGTGTCGCCCATGTCGAGCTTGGCGAGGGAGGCGCTCACCAACTGCGCCGTTTCCGACTGTGCGCCGACAGATCGCGCCGTGACGGGCGCGGTCGCCATGATGATGGCGGGCAGCACGGCGCGACGCACCGCGCGCCACGGAGAGAATGGCATGACGATCACTCGTGAAAAATATGTTACGGTCCCGCATTCGGCGATACACCAGTGATACACAGCATGGAACCGCGCGGGTATGTTCACGTAGGATGCTGGACGTTCATACCACCCGCGATTATTCCCAGTCGCTGCCTTTTTTCGGAGAATACATGCGTTTTGTGCCCCGACGGTCTGCTGCCTCTTTCTACACGCTAGTGGTGGCAGGTGTTGCGACGCTGGTGTCCGCCACCGCTTCGGCGCAGGCGTTCAATTACCCATCGTTCCAGACGCCCACCGCCAGCACACGCGATTACACGGCGGCAATTGCCGGTGGCAACGGCACGTCGGCGCTCTTTCAGTGGCGTGAGGGGGCGGGTCAGGGGATTCACTGGCAGCTCGACGTCGGCATTGCCGATCCCAAGGGGCGCGCCGACCCGCTCTTTTTCGTGGGCGGCACCTACGCCAACGAGCTGCTACGGGCTACCGGCGAGCAGCCGCTCGACCTGATGCTGACGGTCGGTATCGGGGGTGCCTTCGGTGGCAATGTACGCGTGCTGCGCATCCCGTTCGGCCTGAGCGTCGGGCACACCTTCGAGCTCGATAAGGGGATGGCGATCACGCCCTACGTGCATCCGCGGCTCTCGGCCGACATCTGCGGCAACTGCGGCAACGAGCAGTCCACGCTGAGCCTCAACTTCGATCTCGGCGCGCTGTTTCAGGTGACTCGGCAGTTTGGCGTGAAGGCGGCGGTCTCGTTCAGCGGTTCCCGCATCGTGGGTGAAGAGGAGACGGTGGGTGTGGGCTTCGTGTGGACCCCGGGGACGCTCCGGCGCTAGCGCAGGGTCGGGATGGCTGGCTTCGCTAACCCGGCGACTTGCCGGGGCCGTCCGCCCTTCACCGGGAATCCCAACATAGATCCACTCGTCAGCTCGACCATCACGCGCCCCGAACGGGCATCGGAGCGCGCGGCCTGCGTCACATCGGCGCTGCGCTTGTCAGCGATTTCCCGAATGAACGGGCCCTCGCTACTGGTCGCCAGCTTAATTACCACTTACGTGTTCGCTTTCCACACAGGCACGTGACAGCGAATGCGTACGCCGAACACGACCAGGATGCTTTTCCGGCACCACCAGGGCTCGCCCAACTGGGCTTTGTGTGCGCCGATGACTCAATGTGCCCGAAAGAGCGACTCCACAAGAGCCGTGGAACGAAGGGTCGCGCCCAGCTCACTGTGCACGAATCGCCGCGCGGCCTCGCCAGCCGCCGCGCCGGTCGTGGGCGTCACGCTCCACTGCGCCAGTAGCTTCGCGAGCGCCGGGGCGCCGTCTACGCTTACCCCGCCCCCCGCCGCGATCAATAAACCCGCCTCGCGGCTCATGGTGTGTGCCGGTCCAAACGCCACCGGCGCACCAAAGGCCGCCGGCTCGATCACGGAGTGCAGACCGGCCCGGTGAAATCCACCGCCCACGAACGCGGCATCGGCCAACGCATACAGGTCGCCCAAAACGCCCACGCGGTCCACCACGATCACGTCGGCGGAGGCGTATGTCCCGAGGTCGGCCGCGCCGGCCGTCGGTGATTCGATGGATGAGAGTGTCACCACCGACAGGCCGCTGTCGCGGCTCCAGCGCAGCAACGGCTCGACATGCGCGGCAGACGGCTCATGCGGCGCGATGATCAACCGGGAAGCGGAGCCGGACATCGGTGGCGATGCCCGCTGGTCGAGCCACGCCGGCAGCAGTACACGCTCGTCGTCAGGCCACGTGGAGCCGGCAACCAACGTGAAGCGCGTGCTGGCGAGCGCACGCAGCAGCGGAGACGTGCGATCAACGTGTTCGGCGCGCGCGGCGACCTGGTCGAACCGCGTATCACCGGTTACCGAGGTAACTTCGCGACGCGCCCCGAACGCGACCAAACGCGCGGCATGCTGCTCGTCGATGGCGCCGACGGCCGACAGCGCGGCATAGGCATCGCGCAACACCCACTGCGACAGCCGCGAGCGACGTCCCGACTGCTCGGCGAGGGTCGCGCTGATGAGGGCGACCGGAATACCGCGCCGCTGCGCGCATTGCACCAGATTCGGCCACACATCGAGTTTGACGAACACGAGAACCGCCGGGGCGAGTGCATCGAGCACCGCTTCTGCCTCTGCCACGCCATCGAAAGGCAGATAGTCGGTGATCTCGGCCCCGATACTCGGCGCGAACTGCACGGCGCTTGGCGAGAAATAGGTGTATGCCAGCTGTAAATGCGGATTGGCGGCCCGCAGCGCGTGGGCGACCGGTCGCGCCTGCAATCCTTCGCCGACGGAGGGGGCGTGCAACCAGACCAACGGTCGCGCCCCGTCGCGCACCTGCAGCGTCCGCCTAACGAGCCGGGAGACCAATCCGCGGCGCGCCCGCAGTGAACGCCAGAGCTTCGATTCACTCGCGGGAGCCACGGCCGAGAGCGTGCGCGCGGCGATGATCCCCGCGCCGTACATCGTGTGGAGCAGCGTGTTCAGGGCTTTTTCCGCGCGCGCGCGACAACGAGAGCGGTGTCGATGGCGCGGCGGAAATCGCTGTACGGCAGCGCCCCCTGCACAAGGAAATCTCCCACGAGAAACGACGGGGTCGATTGCACGCGTGCCTGCGCTGCCTGTCGTACGTCGTTCTGCACCAGCATGCGAATCGATTCGGATTGCCGGCACGTCACGAACGTGGCCCGGTCGAGCTTCAGTTCATCCGCGATGCGCAGAAGTGTCGGCCCGATATCCGGCACCCGCGCAACCTGTTGCTGCACGGCAAAGAGGGCATCGGCGTATTCCCAGAACTTGCCCTGCGCCGCAGCGCACATGGACGCTTCGGCTTCTCCAGTCGCGTGGGTGTGGTTTGGCAAAGGCAAGTGCAGATACGCGAGACGCACGATCCCCTTGTCGATGTAATCGCGCTTGAGCGCCGTCATCGACGAGTCGTGCCACTGCTTGCAGTACGGACATTGGAAGTCGCTGATCATCACGATCCACATCGCATCTTCGGCGCCGAGGACGCGCCCCCGATCGGCTCGTGCGAGCAGTGCGGAGTCTACCATGGGGGCGCTCTCGCCGGGCGCCCCGCTCACCGCGTTCACGCGGGACCCCGCCGGCGCGGCTGAGTCGCGCGCGGCAAGCGAATCGGTCGCGCTGCCAGTGCCGGCTGGCGTCGCGCTCGCGGCAGCGACGTTGCCGGTGCGAGCCGCAGCATCTGCTGGTCCGCACGCAACAGTGACCAGCAGGATCGAGAGCGCCGCGGCAGTGCGGAGCACAGGGATTGAGAAGCGCATATGGCTGCGTGTGGCTGCGTGTGGCTGCGTGTGACTGCGTGTAAGGCTACGCATGTGGCTAACGGTAGTGCGGCGTGGCCGTATGCGCAGGGGGTCCCGCGCTGCCGTCGGATCACCCGACGACCACAGTCGCCAAGGTTACCCGCCACGCGGCGTCGTGGTTCCCCTGTCGTTTCGTGAATACCGCCGCCGAGATGGGCGCGCATGCCCGCTTCTGCCTATCTTACTGTACGTGATGATCGTCCATGCCCACTCGCCTCGCCGTTCGAGCACCGTGCTGAAGAGCGCGCTGATCGTGCGCCTCGTGCTCTTCTGTCTGGTGTTCACCTCCGCCGCGCCTGGCGTTCTGGGGGCGCAGCCCGGTCCGTTGCCCGCGCCGGTCGGTTATGTCAACGACTTTGCGAACGTGCTGCCGCCGGAAACGGAGGCCAGACTCGACGATCTGGCGCGTCGGCTGAATGCCTCGACACGCGGCGACCTGGTGATCGTGACGCTGCCGGATCTCAACGGCCGGCCGGTGGAAGAAGTCTCGCTGCGGCTCGGACGTGAGTGGAAGATTGGATCCGATGTGGCCATCGGGGATCAGGCGCGCAATGCCGGTGTGGTGATCCTGATCGTCCCCAAGGAGACGTCGTCGGAGGGGCGCGGCAGCTGCCGCATCGAGACGGGGCAGGGGGCGGAAGGGTTCATCACCGACGCGACCGCCGGCGCAATCTGCCGAGCGGCGATACCATCGTTTCAGCGGCAGGACTATGCGGGAGCGATCGAAGGGATCGCGCTTGACGTCGCCGACCGGTATGCCGCGAACTTCAACGTGACGCTCGATGGGGCCCCGCGTCCCGCGCGTCGGCAGCGAAACCAGGGCGGCGTGCCGTCGTTCATGATACTGCTGGCCATTGTCGCTGCCATCTCGGTGCTGAGCTCCCTGCGCGGCGGTCGGCGCAAGGGATGCGTCGGGTGCATCCCGATTCCGGTGGGCCCGCCGATGGGCGGCGGATGGAGCAGCGGTGGGGGTGGCTTCGGCGGCGGCGGCGGCTTCGGCGGCTTCGGTGGCGGCGGGGGATTCAGCGGCGGCGGCGGCGGGTCGAGCTGGTAGGCATCGGGCGACAACAACGACTTCAGGCAGATGACATGGCTTCGAAAACGATGACGTTGGACCAGTTGATCGCGCAGCTTCGCGCCGTGCACGGGAGCGCGCTCAAGGCCGTGGTCTTGTACGGGTCGTCGGCCAGCGATGAGCAGATCGCCGGTCGGTCGGATCTCAACGTGCTCGAGATACTGGAATCGGTGACGCTCGGGCAGTTGCGACAGCTCGGCCAGACGATGCGGGCGTGGCAGGAGGCGGGAAATCCGCCCGTGCTTTCGATGACGCTCGACGAATGGCGTCGCTCGGCGGACATCTTCCCGATGGAGTACGCCGATATTCTCGAGCGGCATCGGGTGCTCGACGGCGAACTGCCGATGGAGGGGGTCACGGTGCACATCCCCGAGCTCCGCTTGCAGACGGAGAAGGAAGCAATGGGGAAGCTGCTGCGGCTGCGTCGCGGGGTGATGGTCGCCGGCACCGACACCGACCGGCAGCGGGCGTTGCTCCGCGAGAGCTTCAGTGCGCTGATGGTCATTTTCCGCGCGGTCTTGCGGCTGCACAGGGTGCGTCCGGCGCGTGACGGCCGGGTCGTGATCGCCGACGTGGCGTCGCGGTGCGGCGTCGCGGCGTCGCCCTACGAACGGGTTTATGCGCTGGTGCACGGCGACGCTATTGCCGACCGCGAGATCGAGGCAGTGCTTTCGGGGTATGTACAGGGTATGGACGTACTCGTGTCGTATCTCGATCAATTCATCCCACCGCCCGCGGTGGACGCTCCATTCACTCCCCGAATTACCTGAGGACGACTATGACAAGCATGCGCCTTACGCGCGCGGCTGGTGTTTCCCGGTCAACCCGGCGCACCACGCTGACGCTGCTCCTCGCGATCGCGATGCCTCTGGCGCTTAACGCCTGTGGCTACAACACCATTCAGAGCTACGACGAAAAAGCCGCGCAGGCGAAGCAGAATATCGACGCGCAGCTGCAGCGTCGTGCCGACCTGATCCCGAATCTCGTGAGCACGGTGAAGGGCTTTGCTGCGCAGGAGAGCGAAGTGCTGACGCAGGTCACGCAGGCGCGCGCCGGACTGGTGGGCGCGCTGCAGAAACCGGGAGGATCGGATCCGACGGAGTTGGCGAACGCCAACCAGAATCTGACGTCGGCGCTGGGGCGGCTCAATGTCGTGGTCGAGGCGTATCCGGAGCTGCGCTCCAACGAGAACTTTTTGCGCCTGCAGGATGAACTCACCGGTACGGAAAACCGGATAGCGGTCTCGCGTACCGATTACAACGGCGCGGTGCGTCTGTACAACGAGTACATCCGCAAGTTTCCGGCGGTGCTCACCGCCAAGGCCACCAGTGCGAAGCCCCGTACATACTTCGAGGTGACCGACGCGGCGGCTCGCGCCGCGCCCACGGTGGATTTCGGCAAGTAACCGTTTGGCCGTCTCCCAGCAATCCGTCGCCCCGTCAGATCCTGTTCTTTTCGTAGAGCAGATTGCGCGGGGCGACGCGCCATTCATACCAGCGCTCCACCGGATTGCCATTGTTTACCGCCGGGTCACTGCGGTCGCTTCGCATCCTCGCGCGGACGCGGATCCCGAGAATATCGTTGCCGTCATTGGTGGTGTCGGCGTCCAGCCCGTTGTATCGGCTGTGTTCAACACCTGACGTAAACACCAGGCGGCTTTCGAAGTCCTGCACCCCCGTTGCCACCACCTGGCCGTCTGGTTCACCGGTCACCGTGAGTCGTTCAGCGCGCATGAGCTGGTTGGTTGATGGCACGCGCCAGTACATCACGACGCTCATGCGCTGGATGGTCGTGCCGGACCGGGCCAGCAGCAGGTCGGTGAGACCTGCCTCGCGATTCGCCAGGCTTGTCGTCGGGAGAAAGCGAATGCGAAACACGTCAGCCGCCTGGTCTACGACACTCGTGAGAAGCAGAAGCCTTCGAGTGGACCCCACTTGCAGGCTTACCAGATCGCCGGCCTGAAGCTCGAACGCGCCGCCCACTTTCCTGAAGTCGATGCACTCGGCGCCGCACGTCCCACCTGGCGGATAGTTCGGGAGCGTGTCGCCGTCGTCGAAGAGGGGATACGCTGGCGCTTCGGTGGGAGCGAAGGGTACCGAGAGCACCGAAACCGTATCGCCGAAAGCGCCAAGCGCCGAGAACACCGGCGAGCTGACGATCGAGATGCCGGCTTCCTGCACGTCGCGGGCAAGCGACAGGCCCACCAGTCTCGCGCCGCGATCGACGCCCTCCTTGACGGTCCACGATCGGCGTGTCTGCCAGCTGTTAACGGAGAACGCCGTGGCGGACGCGATGACAATCAGGCCGATCGTCATCGAGATCAGGACTTCGGCCAACGTGAAGCCGCGGCGCTGGCGGCGGGCGCGTAGGACTCGGGTTGTTCGGCTATCGGGCATTACGGTGCTCCGGAAAGACCGTTGCCGCGAAACAGCAACGTGATGAGCCGCACCGGCTGTTGGGCCTGCGGATACTCCACCAGCACCTCGACTTGCACAAGATTCTGGCGTTGCTCAATGACCGTGACGGTGCGCGAATAGGAGAGGTTGCTTCCGGTCGTTACTCCTTGCGCATTCAATTGAACCGTCGCCTCGGATACCACGAGCCGTGGATCCCGTGTGCGAAGCTGCTCGAGATAAGCGCGAGCAATCGCGATGGCGTTTGTCCGGTTCTGCGCGAGCGTCTGCAGCCTGATGGTGCTGGCGTTCGCACCGGACAGGGCTGACAGCCCCACGGTCAGCAGGATGATGGCCACCAGCATGGAGACCAGCGTAAAGCCGCGGCGTGGTGCCACCGGCAGGCGGCGATGACGACGGCTCCGCTGTCTGCGAGCCAGGGTTGATGTCATCGCCAGCCTCCGTCGGTCCGATACGTCCACAGCCGCACGCTTCCCGACGGGGTGAGCTGTACGGCGACGACTGCAGCGGGGTCTGTGTCGCTCGCGATATACACAACGCCGCCGGCTCCGATGGGCATGGTCAGTCCGCGCGAGTCAAACTCGATTCGCTCATCATCGAAGCCGATCGCGTCGCTCGACGGGTCGCCGGGAATGGATCCGGCGAGACCCCGGCCAAACGACACATGCGCCGGCAGGGGGCGCGGTCCGACGCCACGCAGCGCCTGCCACTCGGCGGCCGTCTCAGCGATGACGCCGTCGCCATCGTTATCGAGATACCCGCCGTAACTGCGTGTTGTGCTGTTGAACGCCACGCGCACCCGCTCGCGGGCGGAGAGTGCGCGAGTGCGCGAGAGGTCGATATCCTGCGCCAGTTGCATCCCCGCGAGCTGCACTTCGGTCATGCCGGAGATCCGGAGTCTGGGCACAACGATTGCCGACATGACGCCGACGATCACGACGACCGTAAGCAGTTCGACAATGGTAAAGCCGACGCGTTGGCGTGGCCGTCTGACGCGAGACATGCGTAGCCCGGGGAAACCCCAGTTGTGCGGTGAGTGGTTCGTGTGGTACACAGGTCAGTACAGTGGTCGGAACGCCGTCTGCAGCACGGTGCCGACCGAAGGCGTGCCCGGTGGCAGGCGTTCGGGGAAGCGGAAGTTCGTATCAAAGCTCCAGACTCGGATCGGGGGTTCGTAATAGGCGCCGTTTCCGAAGCCCACGTTCGTTTGGTTACTCCATTGCCCGAAGGCGAAGCGACTCTGGTACAATGACACGAGTGAACCCGTATAGCGAAACGTCACGCCTCCCCAGTTCTCCAGGAATCGCGGCAGATTCTCGAGCCCACCGCCATAGGCCGGCGCGGTACAGCCGGCACGCGCGACGTCGCACGGGGTGGCCGAATGCCCGACGAGCAGTGCGGCGTTAACCGTGCTGGGTCGTGCGTTGCGCTGCGCAAAGACCGTTTGCAGTGTATCGCACCATCCCGCTTGTGCGCTGCAGCGGGTGGGAAGGCTGACGGGCCTTTGCGCCATCGCCGGGTTGGGCGGATTTGACAGGAACGTGATGGCATCGCCCATCAGAGCCGCCGGGCGCCAGACGATGGTGTTGTAATCGCCCAGCACATACATCGGCCGCTCGGTCACGACCGAGAGACCTCCGGTATCGGCCGAGACACGCGGCCGGGGCAACCGCGCGCCCTGGCGAAGACGTACGGCGACATAATCGCGCCCCGCGTTGCCGCCGGTGTTGGTGAAGTTGACATAAATGATGCGCGGCGCGCGAGTGGAGCTCGCCGCGTCGCTCCAGATGCGCAGTGAGTCCATGTGAATGTCGATCAAGTCGGGGCGCAGGTCTTCACGTCCGTCGTAAAATGCGTTTCGCCGCGGCTTGAAGATCCGGGCGCAGGCGGCGGCATCCGGTACCTGCAAACCGCTCGCCCGCTGATGGACCATGAACGAGGTGCACAGCGAGGACCGCATGACGTTCGTGTCGGCGATATCGAACACCTGCGCATTCACGGTGATATACCAGTCCGACTTCCACGCCATCTTGACATCCTGCACGATCGGATCGTCGCCGGATTGGCGCGGCAACACGAGCGTGACTGCGTCCAGGTTGGTCGGCAGCGGTAATCTGAGCGGGCGAACGTCCTGTGCGCGGGATCTCAGTCGGCCATTGAATCGCTGTTCACTGCGCGTCTTGAACGCGCTGCTGGACAGGCTGCGCGAGTCGAAGTCGAGCAGGACGGAGTTTCCTGCTGCATTGTTGATACGAACGCCATTCAAGCGGTTGTTGGCGTCCTTGCGATTCCAGAAAACACTGTCGGGGCTGGTGAGGTTACTCTGAAAAAGCGCGTTGTTCGAAGAGATATACAGGTTGCCGTTGGTGTGTACCCATCCGGCG
Organism: Gemmatimonadales bacterium; assembly: GCA_038250435.1. Taxonomy (GTDB): domain Bacteria; phylum Gemmatimonadota; class Gemmatimonadetes; order Gemmatimonadales; family Gemmatimonadaceae; genus Gemmatimonas. The sequence goes on from JBBSCJ010000003.1 coordinate 87,791, forward strand.
AACGTCAGCGGCGGACCGGGATTGATCTCGAGATCGTCCTCGTAGAAAATGCCGAACTGAAACAGCGGAAGTGTTTGCGCATTGACCGACAACACTGCGGTGGCCTGGTTGCTCGATGTGTCCCGCGCCGTTACCGTGATGTCGATCGGTTGATTCAACGAGAACAGACCGGCAAACGGGCCGGAGTTTATCGTGCGGACCTCCGGCGGTCCGGACGTGGTCGTATTCTGGCTGATGCGAAAGCCGGTGATCTCGGGGGTGACAATCGACGCAATGTCATCGGTGTTGATGATCCCATCCTGCATGGCCGCATCGAGCTGCGACATGATGTCATCAGCGCCCCCCTCCGCCGCGTAGAGTGCGCGTGCGCCACGATAATCGGCATTCGAGGTGCGCGAGACCGTGGTCACGGTCGAGAGCCCTGCCAGCACGATGATCGAGAACATCACGAGCATGAGCAGCACGACCTCGAGCGCCATGCCTCGCCGAAGGCGGACGGAGGACTTGCTTCGTCGCGCCAACACCGATCGCTGGCGGCGCATGGTGGATTCGAGCGTCATCGGAGCTCCCTCAAGTAGGTGGAATTCGCAAGCACGATTAAATTCGGTGAATTAACCAGTGGCCGGCATGTCACGATCGGCATCGACACGGTCGCCGAACCACCGCCGACCATGACTGTGACGACCGGCGTCGCCGCGAGCAACGAGCACTTCTGCCCCCCCCCCTGCAGGTGCGGTGTATCCGGCCGCCATTTGGACGCGATTGATGCGCTATTAGTGCGCTGTCGGTGCACTAATAGCGCTCTATTAGTGCTCTATTAGTGCGCTGTTGGTGCGCTGCTGGTGCGCTAATAAAGGGGCGCTACGCCGATGCCGACGGGGCCGGGCGGGGAAACAGTCCCTCGCCTTTGTGTACACGCCATCCCGCCGGGTCGAGCGTGTCGAGCTGCTCGAAACGCTGCGCCGATACGATACCCGGGGCGCCGAGCTGCGCCCACACGTCTTCCACCTTGCCGGGCATGAAGGGCGCGAGAAGCACCGTCTGCTTCGCGATGCGGCGTATGAGTGACGAGAGGATCCGCTCCAGCTCCGCTGTGCGTGTCGGGTCCCTGGCGACGGCCCACGGCGCGGTGGCGGCCGTGAACTCGTTGGCGCGCGCCGTCATGCGCGAGACGGCGGAGAGTCCCTCGTGCAACATCCAGCCACGCGTCCCATTCATCGCGGCGTGATAGGCCCCGACGTCGGCGTCGTCGTCGCGCTCCGCGTCGGGTCGCGCGGCAGCGGGGACGATTCCGTCGAAGTACTTCTCCACCATCGCCATCGCACGGCTCGCCAGGTTGCCGAAGGCGTTCGCGAGATCGCTGGTATAGCGCTCCTCGAAGCGCTCCCACGAAAAGTTGCCGTCCGTATCAAACGGCACCTCTCGCAGCAACACGTACCGAAAGGCGTCAGCGCCGAAGCGGTCGATCGCTTCACCGAGATCGAGCTTCACTCCGGCGCTCTTCGAGAACCGTTCCCCACCGAGCTGCACGAAGCCGTGCGCCCACACCTGCCGTGGCAGCGGCAGCCCCGCCGCTTCGAGCATCGCCGGCCAGATCACGACGTGAAAGCGCGTGATATCCTTGCCGATGATGTGGAGGTCGGCGGGCCAGCGCGTGTCGGCGTCGTCGGGAAAGCCGGTGGCGGTGAGATAGCTGGGAAGCGCGTCGAACCAGACGTAGGTCCCCTGTGACTCGCCGTTCGACAGCTCCAGGGGAAAGGGCACCGCCCAGTCGAGTCGCGCCCGTGAGGCCGAGACATCCTCGAGCCCCTGCGCGAGCAGACCGAGAATCTCGTTACGTCGGCTTTCCGGCTCCACGAACTGCGGATTGTCGGCGAGCAGCTGCTGCAGAAAGCCCTGATACTTCGAAAGACGGAAGAACCAGTTGCGCTCCTCGACTTCCTCGAGCGTGCGCGTGGGATGGAGCACGCACTGCCCTCCCACGACGTCGGCGTCCTGCTTGAACGACTCGCACCCCACGCAATACAGGCCGCGGTAGGAACGCTCGTAAAAGTCGTCCGGATTCCGTTCGGCAATGCGGCGGATCAGCGCCTGCACTCCCACCTTGTGATGTGCTTCGGTGGTCCGGATGAACTGGTCGTACGAGATGCCGAGTCGCGACCACATCGCCTGAAAGCGCTCGGCGATAGTGTCGGTGAACGTCTGCGGCGCGATACCGCCGTTGGCCGCCGTTTGCTGTACCTTCTGTCCGTGTTCATCCATGCCGATGAGCAGGTGCACATCGAAGCCGGACATCCGGTGGTAGCGGGCAATCACGTCGGCCCCGATCTTTTCGAGCGCGTGGCCAAGGTGCGGATCGCCATTCGCGTAATCGATGGCGGTAGTCAGATAAAAACGCGGCACGTCGGCTATTCGGGAGGAGTGTCCGGAGCGCCCGGTTCCGGTTCGCTCGATTCATCAGCAGCGCGATCGCCCGCATCGTCAGACACCTCTTCAGACGCGCCGTCAGACACCTCTTCAGACGCGTCGTCAGAACGGCGCTGTTCCGCCGCCCGGAGACGACGGCCACCACGGCGACCGCGGCGACGCTTGCGACGAACCTCGTCGCTCTCGGCCGGGCTTTCGGAGAGGCCGTCTTCGGCGACGTCAGCAACGACGTCTGTCGGGCGCTCCGCCGAAATGTCAGTGCGGTCGGTGTCGGACCCCTCGCCCGTTTCCGGTTCCGCTACGGCGGCGCTCACCGCCGCCCCGTGATCGCCATGATCGCCGCCGTGGAACTCATGGTCGTCAAGACCGTGCGATAACGCCTCGATCGACGACTCCGGGGTGATGTCGGCCAGCGGCGCAGCCTGCGCGCCCTGCTCACGCTGCTCCGTTGGTTGCCCGGTTTCCTCGCGAAGCTCGGCCAGCGTGATCACGCGCGCGTCACCTTCGGCAGTGCGGAGTGTGACCCGCTCGTTGAAGATATCGCAGGAGATGACCTTCTCCTCGCCGACGCGCGTCATGAGAATCTTCCCTTCCTTCGGGAATTTCCGGCGGCTCTGTACATAGAACTCATGCTCGTAGCGCAAGCAGCACATCAGCCGTCCACAGGCGCCGGAGATCTGCTGCGGATTGAGAGAGAGCTGCTGGTCTTTGGCGACACCAAGATTGACCGGGCGCAAATCAGGGAGCCACGAGGCCGAACAATACTCGCGACCGCACCGCCCGATACCGGAGAGGCGTTTGGCCTCATCGCGCACGCCGATCTGCTTGAGTTCGATACGCGTGCGAAAGAGTGCGGCAAGGTCACGCACCAGCCCGCGGAAGTCCACGCGTCGTTCTGCGGTAAAATAGATCGTGAGCTTGCGTCGATCAAACTGCCATTCCGCATCGGTCAGCTTCATCACCAGCCCGTTGGCCTTCACGCGCTCCATCGCCAGACGCCGCGACGTCTCGTTCTCGGCGGTGAGCGCGCGGTCGAGACGCTCCTCCTGGTCGGTCGCCAGGCGCAGGGCGGTTCGCGGCGGTGGCGTCGTACCACAACCGTGCGCGCAACCGTGACAGCGCACTTCCGCCAGCTCGCCGGTCGAATGTACACGTCCGAGATCTTCGCCTCGGTCGGCTTCGACGATCACCGCCGCCTTGAGCGGTGGTGCCGTCTCGCCGTCCCAGCTGAAGAACTCCTTCCGATTGCCGCGGAAGGCGACTTCGATGAGATGCGTCACCGTTGCCGCCGTCACTCGGCGAACTGGCCCATGCGGAGAAACTTTTCGCGCCGACGTCGCACCAGCTTATCGGGTTTGAGACGGCGCAGCTCTTCGAGATTCCGCACGAGTGTCTCGCGCAGCGAATGTGAAGTCGCGATATGATCCGAGTGCGCACCACCGATGGGTTCGGGGATCACCTCGTCCACCACGCGCAACTCCACCAAGTCGGGAGCGGTGAGCCGCAGCGAAACGGCCGCCTTCTCGCGCATCTCCGGGCTCTTGCCGTCTTTCCAGAGAATCGCTGCACAGCCTTCGACGGAAATCGTGGAGTAGACCGAGTTTTCGAGCATGAGCACGCGGTCGGCGACACCCAGCGCCAGCGCGCCGCCGGAGCCTCCCTCGCCGATCACGGTGGCGATGATCGGCACCTGCAACTGGCTCATTTCGATCAGGTTGCGGGCGATGGCTTCGCTTTGGCCTCGCTCTTCGGCACCCAGCCCGGGCCACGCGCCGGGCGTGTCGATGAAGGTGAGTACCGGGACCTGGAATTTCTCAGCCAGCTTCATCAGGCGCAGCGCCTTCCGGTAGCCCTCCGGATGCGGCATGCCGAAGTTCCGTTTGAGATTCTCCTTGGTGTCGCGACCGCGCTCGTGGCCGATGATCATGACCGTTTCGCCTTCCAGGCGGGCCCAGCCGGCCATGATGGCCGCGTCTTCGCGGAACAGTCGGTCACCGTGCAGTTCGATAAAATCGGTGAAGGCGTTACGGATATGGTCGGAGGTAAACGGGCGGCGCGACATACGGGCCACCTGCACGCGCTGCAGGGGCGTGAGGTTCTGATAGATCTGTACGCGCAGGTCGCTCAGCTTTCGTTGGAGCGGCGCGAGCGCTTGGAGCACGTCGACTGACCGGTCGGCGGCCAGACGCTTCATCTCCTCTATTTGCTTTTCGAGATCCGCGATCGGGCGCTCGAACTCGAGAACCGGGGCAGCAGCCATGAGAATCCTGGAAAATGGACGCGGCGCCCGTCAGCCGTCGCCGCGCACGAGGCGCACGCGATCGGCGCCGAGCAGCGCGCGAAGATCTGAAAGCACGATGGCTGACGCAGTCACCGAGATCGAACGGGAGCGAAAGCGCACCGCCTTGCCACTGCCATCCTGCCAACGAATCACGAGCGGCGCCGAGCCGTGATGGGCCTCGAGCGCCAGGCGCACGTCGTCCATGACTGTCGGCGCGAGATCGAGCCCGTGCTCAAGGTCGATCGCGACCGCCAGCTCGCCGCTCGCCCGGATCTCCGCGAAGCGGGTGACCGTGTCCACGATGAACGTTGCTCCTTCGACGCCCTGATCTTTCCGCGAGTAGCCACCCTTGAGAAGCAGCGGCACGTCGGGGCGAACGCGTTCGGCAATGACCGCCCACGCCTCCGGGAAAACCAGCACTTCCGAAGATCCGGAAAAATCCTCCACCGTCAATCGCGCGAACTCCGCGCCGCTTCGCTTGGAGAGCTGTCGCTTGATGGCGGTGATCACCACCCCGATCGTGACGGCATCCGGCACCCACTGACCAAGCTGAGCCACCGTGTGGGAGGCGAACAGCTCGCACTCGGTCCGGAACGGTTCGAGGGGATGCCCTGAAATATAGAACCCCAGCAGCTCTTTCTCGCGCTGCAACCGGTCGCTTTCGCTCCACACGGGCACAGCAGGAAGCGGAGGCGGAGCGGCACCATGGCTCCCACCATGGCGGTCGTCGGGGGGAGCGCCCAGCAGGTCGCCGAAGAGCGACCCCTGCCCCTTCTCGGACTCCTCCTGCCGCAGCGAGGCCTCGCTGATGGCTTGATCGAGTGCTGCGAGGAGCTGGGCTCGGTGACCGCCGAGTCCGTCGCAGGCGCCGGCCGCGATCAGCGCTTCGAACACGCGCTTGTTGCACAGGCGCAGGTCCACGCGGGAGCACAGTTCGTACAGCGACGTGAACGGCGCCTCTTCGTGTGCGGCGAGCAGGGAATCGATCGCGCCGCGCCCCACGTTGCGGATCGCGCCGAGCCCGAAGCGAATGCGCTTGTCGGCAACCACGGTGAAGCGCCACCCCGATTCGTTCACATCGGGAGGGAGCACCTCGATCCCCATTTCGCGCGCCTCGGCGATGTACTTGATCACTTCTTCGGTCTTGCCGATGTTCGACGACAAAAGCGCCGCCATGAACTCGGCGGGGTAGTGCGCCTTGAGCCATGCGGTGTGGTACGCTACGACGGAGTAGGCGACGCTGTGTGATTTATTGAACCCGTAACGCCCGAACGTCTCGATCTGCGCTGACAGTTCATCGATGACTTTGGGGTCGTAGCCCTTCGCGACGGCCTTCGTGACGAACTTGCCGAGTTCCTTCTTGATCAGTTCCGCGTCTTTCTTGCCGACAGCTTTTCGCAGCACGTCGGCTTCGGCCAGAGAGATGCCCGCGAGCACCTGCGCCAGCCGCATCACCTGTTCCTGATAGGTGATGACGCCGTACGTACTGGAGAGAATGGGCTCGAGCTCCGGGAGCGCGTATACGGTAGGCTCTTCGCCGCGCTTGCGCCGGATGTAAACGTTGTGCATCCCTGCGTCGAGTGGACCGGGTCGCAGCAACGCGTTCGAGGCGACGAGGTCGTCGAACCGGTCGCAGCGCATGCGCTTGAGCACGTCCGTGGCGAGCGGCGACTCGAACTGGAAGACGCCCCCCGTGCGGCCTGCCCGCAGCAATCGATACGTCTCGGGGTCGGTGAAGCCGCGCTCCTCGAGGACGATCGTCTTGCCGCTGCGCGCCTTGATGCTTGCGAGCGTGTCGCTGATTACGGTGAGCGTGGTCAGCCCGAGGAAGTCCATCTTGAGCATGCCGGCCTTCTCGAGCGCATTCATGTCGTACTGCGTCACGATCACGCGCTCGTCGCCGTCACTGCCGGCGCCCTTCGACGCCTGCGTACAGATCGGCACGAAATCATCGAGCGGACCTGGGGCGATGACGACGCCGGCCGCATGCACGCCCGTATGCCGCGAGAGGCCTTCCAGCTTCACGGCGAAGTCGAGCAGCTGCGTGTACCGCTCATCGTTCTTGTACAACGCCTTCACTTCCGGCACCTGCTCGATCGCGTCCTTTACCGTGAGCGAGAAGTTCGGCGCGTTCGGGATGAGCTTGGCCAGCGCGTCGGTTTCGCCCGGCGTGAAGCCGAGCGTGCGCCCGACATCCTTGATGGCCGCGCGCGACTTCAGCGTTCCGAAGGTGACGATCTGCCCAACGGAATCCTTGCCGTACTTCTGGCGCACGTACTCGATGACTTCGCCGCGTCGCTCGAAGCAGAAGTCCACGTCCACGTCGGGCATCGAGACGCGTTCGGGATTCAGAAAGCGTTCGAAGAGCAGATCGAATTCGAGCGGGCACACATCGGTAATGCGCGTGGCGTACGCCACCAGCGATCCGGCGGCCGACCCGCGCCCCGGCCCCACCGGAATGCCGCGATCACGCGCGGCCTTGATGAAGTCGGCGGTGATCAGGAAGTAGCCGGCATAACCGGTTTTCGTGATAACGCCGAGCTCGTAATCGAGACGCTCTTGCACGTTCGCCGGCAGCGGATCACCGTAGCGTTCCTTCGCGCCGTCGGTGGAGAGCTGCACGAGCAGCTCATTCTCCGAAGAAACGCCCGCGGGCAGCGGAAACGACGGGACGAAGTATTTCTTCTCGAAGACCACGTTGACCGAATCAGCGATCGCCAACGTGTTCGTGAGTACGTCGTCGCGGCCCGGAAAGAACGGGCGAATCTCCGGCGCACTCTTGAAATACAAGCCGTCATCGTAGCGCATACGGTCGCGATCGTTCCGGTCCTTTCCCAGGCCGATGCACAGCAACACGTCGTGCGCGTCGTGATCCTCGTGTTTGAGGAAGTGCGCGTCGTTGGTCGCGATCACGGGCAGCCCCAGATCGTCGCCGAGCGACAGGATCCTGGCGTTCAGTCTGGCCTGCCCCTCGCTCGTGTGCGCCTGCACCTCGAGGTAATAGCGCCCCTTGAAAAGCTCCGCGTACCACGCGGCCACGTCACGCGCCTGCTGTACGCGGTCTTCCATCAGATGTGACGCCACCTCACCGGCGAGGCACGCCGACGAAACGATCAGCCCTTCGGCGTGCCTCGCGAGCGTTTCCCGGTCGATTCGCGGCTTCGTATAGAAGCCTTCGGTGTACCCCAACGAGGAAAGCTTGACCAGATTGCGGTAGCCTGCGAGATCGCGGGCAAGCAGCACCAGATGATAGTACGGTTTGGTGCCGGGGGCCGGGCGGCCGCGCGTGCGCCGGTCACCCGGCGCGACGTACGCTTCCATCCCCATGATCGGCTTCACGCCGGCCTTGCGGGCCTTTTCCTGGAAGTCCCAGGCACCATGCATGTTACCGTGATCGGTGATGGCGAGCGCCGGCATTTCGTAATGCTGCGCACGCTTGATCAGATCATCGATACGATTCGCGCCGTCGAGGAGCGAATACTCGGAGTGGCAGTGCAGATGAACGAACGACATGGATCAATATGATAGCCGAGCAAGCCGAGCCGCGACACGGGATTGACAGCGAAGGGCAGGGGACAGCCGGGACAGGACGCACGCCGCGCTGGTGGCCCCGCTGGTTGCCGCGCCCTTGGCGTCTGCTCAAACGGCTGAGCAGCCTCACGGCCGTGCTGGCGGCGTTGCTGCTCGGTCTCACGCCGATGGGGTGCTACCTCTCCCGCGCAGCGTACGAAGAAGCCCGCATCCTGTCGCGGCGCGAGCCGATCGCCGAGGTCATCGCCGATCCCGCCACACCAGTCGACGTGCGTGGCAAGCTCTCGCTCGTGCTCGAGGCGCGCCAGTTTGCGATCGAGGCATTGTCGCTCAAGGCGGGGAAGAGCTTTACCAGCTTTTCGCAGCTCGACCGCGACACGCTGGTGCTGGTGGTGTCGGCCGCCTATCGCGACCGGCTGGCACGGAAAACGTGGTGGTTTCCGGTGGTCGGGCGCTTTCCGTACAAGGGGTTTTTCGATTTCGCGGAGGCCGAGCGGACCGCCGAGTCGCTGCGCACCGAGGGGTTCGACGTCACGGTCGGACCCTCGGCGGCATTCAGCACCCTCGGCTGGTTCAACGACCCGCTCGTGAGCACCACCGTGAAGGCGGACTCGGTGACGCTCGTGAACACGGTGATTCACGAGCTGCTGCACAACACCTTCTTCGCCAAGGGCGACGTGCCGTTCAACGAATCGTTCGCGACGTTCGTGGGCGGCCGTGGTGCCGAGCATTTCTTCCGTGCACGCGGCGATACGTTGCTGCTGCGCCGAGCGCGCGACGACTGGCACGATGACCTGCAGCTCGGTGCCTTCTGGGAACGCACCGCACGTGACATCGACAGTGTGTTCGCGCTGCACCCCGACTCCGCCACTGTCGCGCGTCTTGCCGTGCGCGATACCGTTTACACGCGTGCGCGCCGCCGCTTGGTGGATTCCGTCGGGCCGTTGCTGCGCACGTACCCGGCGGGATGGGTGGAGCGCGTACCGCTCAACAATGCGGTGCTGCTGTCGCGGCGCGTCTACGCCGAAGGGCTGGATCGCTTCGACTCGGTGTACGTCGCGGAGGGCAAGGACCTCAAGCGGGCGATCGCCGCCATCATCGCCGATTATCGTCGACGTGAGGCGCCGAAAAAGACAACGGGTCAGGACGCGCGTCGCTGAGCGCGACCTGACCCGTATATGTCGCTGAGGGATTACGGCTTCGCTTCGGGCTGGAGCACGAAGCGCGCGCGGTTGGTCTCGGCGAGGTAGACCTTTGCCGCCGCCGCGAGCTTCTCGGCCGTGAGCGCGGTGATGAACTGTTCTTCGGTACCAATCACCGAAAGATCATCGCCGTTTTCCAACGACGCGCGGAGCCGGCTGCTCCAGTAGCCGTTCTGCTTGCGGGCCACTTCCAGTTCGCGCCGCTGCTGCTCACGAATCCGCTCCACTTCGGCGGCCGTGGGCGGTACGCGTCGCAGCGAGTCGAGTTCCTGCTGAACCGCCGCGAACATCGTATCGGCCTTTTCGGGAGCCGAGCCGTAGCTGATGACGACTTGCCAATCCTGCCGCGGGCGTCGATTGAGCTGGGCGTTCACGTTTACCGAGTACGTGCCGCCGAGCGACTCGCGCAAGCGATCCAGCAGACGCATCTCCAGCAGTTCGCCCAGCGATGACAGCAGGTGTGAGGTCTCACGCGTCCACGTGCCGCTTCCGGCCAGGAAAACCGCCGTCTGGCTTTGCGGCGCGAGTCCCTTGCGCACGGTCTTTTCGATGATGCCGGTGAACTGCTTCGGCCCCACGTCGCGGTAGGTCTCCCGACGATTGCCCGACGGCAGTGAACCGATCCACTGTTCCACCAGCGGCTTGAGTACCGTGGTGTCCACCGTGCCGACGAACAGGAAGGTGAAGTCGCCGGCATCGCTGAACCGGTCGCGGTAAATGGCCGCCATCTGGGTCAGGTCGAGCTCTTGGAGCATCTCCGCCGAGAGAGTCCGGACGCGCGGATGTCCGTTGGCAAGCGTCATCTGCACGGTATCGCTGAACACCAACGCGGGATTCGCATCCTTGTTTTTGAGGACCGCGTCGAACTGTTGCAGCAGCGCTTTGAAGGCGCTGGAATCCTGACGCGGCGAGGTCATGCGCAGCCACACCAGCTGCAGCAGCGTTTCGAGATCCTTCGGCGAGGCGCTGCCGCCAAGCCCTTCACTGAGGTCAGCGATATTCGTGGAGACGCTCGCCGCCTTGCCTGCCAGCTTCTTGCGCAGGTCGATCGCCGAGAACGGCCCCACACCGCCCTGTTCGATGGCGAGCGTGGTGAGGGAGGTCTTGAACAGGTCGGCGTCGCTGGCGAGACTCGCACCGCCCGGGCTCCACGCCGTCATCTGAATCTGATCGGCGGTGAAGTCGGTGGGCTTCACGTACACCGTGACACCATTCGACAGCGTCCATTTCGTGAGCGCGAGCGAGGGCGTGGTTTCCGTCTTGACCACGCGCCCCGGGGCGGGCGTGGAGGGCACCAGCGCCCCGTCGGCCAGCGTCTCCACCCACGGCGTGATCAGCGCCTGGTCGATGCGACCGAAAACGCTGCGGATCGCCGACTCGGCCGGGACTTCCAGCCCATCTTTATCGGGCAGCGAGACCGTAACCACGCGATTCGCTGCGCCGGAGCGCTCGCCGGCCAGGGCATTCACCTCAGCCAGCGTGACGGCGGGCAACAGACGCTGCGCCGCCGCGTACTCAAACGTGATACCGGGCGCGGCTTCACCCTGCAGAAAGTGATCGATGTACTCGGCCACAAAGCCGCCTGACGGCGACTTGTCGCGTTCGGTGTAGGCACGCTCGTAACCGCGAAGCAGATTCGTGCGCGCGCGATCGAGTTCACTGCTCAGGAATCCATGACGCTTCACACGCTCCGCTTCGGTGAGCAACATCGCGAGCGTCTCGAGCAGCTGGCCTTCCTTGGCGCCGGCGTCGAGTGAGTTGTATTCGCTGTTGCGCACGAAGCTGCCACTCCCGGCGGCGGCGCCGAGGAAGGCGGCATCGGGCTTGAGCGCCAATTCGCTGAAGCGTTGATTGAGCATCTGGTTGTACAGGCGATCAAGCATGTCCTTGCGCAGATCGCCCACCGTGCGCGTCCCGCCGCCCGGCCGCTTCCAGAGCACACCGATCGACGACGACGTGACTTCCTTGTCCGTCGCAATCGTCACGAGCGTGGAGTCGTGCGTGGGCACGGGTGCGGTCGTACGGGGTCGAGCCCCTTTTACGGGAGCGACTGACGTGAAGGTGCTCTTGATGAGCGCTTCGAGCTTCGCCGGGTCGACGTCACCCACGGCGATGACGGCCATGAGATCGGGGCGGTACCAGTCGTGCCAGAATCGCTTGAGCAGCGCGGGGTTGGCGCCTTCGAGGATTTCCGGCTTGCCGATCGGGAGCCGGTCGGCGTAGCGCGAGCCGCGGAAGATCACCGGGAACTGCTTGTCGCGCACACGCTCGTCGGCGCCAAGTCCATCGCGCCATTCAGAGATCAGCACACCACGTTCGGCAACGACATCGAGCGAGTCGAAGAGAATGCCGGTTGCCACGTCGCCAAGAAACTGGAAGCTCCGCTCGAGAATCTTCGCGCTGTCGGTGGGAACGGGGAGGATGTAGACCGTTTCGTCGAAGCTGGTGTAGGCGTTGAGGTCCGCTCCGAAGCGTACGCCGATCGACTCGAGATATTTCACGATGTCGTTCCTGGCAAAATTCTTCGTGCCGTTGAACGCCATGTGCTCGATGAAGTGCGCGAGCCCGCGCTGGTCATCGTCTTCCTGAATCGAACCGGCGTTTACCACCAGGCGAAGTTCAGCGCGCTGCTCGGGCTTGGCGTTACGCCGCACGTAGTAGCGAATGCCGTTGGGAAGCGTGCCGATGCGCACGGCCGGATCGACCGGCAGCACGCGATTCAGGGCGAATGAATCGACGGTGGCCGGGCGCTTCGCAGCGCTCCGCGTGGGCGGTGTGGTTGCTCGCTGAGCCGCCGCAACCGACGACAGCCCGAGCGCGGCCGCGACGAAAAATGTGTGGCGCATTGATTCCTCTGATCAGTAGTTCTCGAGTATCCGGCAGGTGCCGACATCAGCCATCCCTAAATCTATCTCGAAGCAACGCACGGAGGTCAACGGCGGGCTCCGCGCATGGTGCAGGGAGCGCCGGCGGCATTTCCGGCCCCAATGTGACGCGCTGCATGGTGGCGCGCACGCCCGGGTCGAGAAAACGGGAAAGCTGCGAGTAGGCGAAGTCGGCACCCATGCGCGTGGCGTAGCTATGCAGGGGGTACGTCAGGTACAGCTGATCCCGCGCCCGGGTCATGGCGACGTACAGTAGCCTTCGCTCCTCTTCGACCTGCGCTTCGTCTCCGGCGGCCCGCGCCATCGGGAAAACGCCGTCCGACGCATGAATCACGAAGACGACATCCCACTCTTTCCCCTTGGCCGAGTGCGCGGTGGAGAGAATGAGTGCGTCGTCGTCGTCGGTACTGCCAACGGCGAGATCCTGCGTGTTTGCGGGAGGCTCCAGGGCGAGCGCGGAGAGCAAGGTGGTGCGATCCGGATACCCGGCGGCAATGACCTCGAGCTGATCGAGATCAGCCATACGCGGCGGGGCGTCGTCGTAGGTGGCCTTGAGGATCGGATCGTACAGTTGTCGCACGAGCCGAATCGACTCGGCAGGGGAGTGCGCGAGCTGCCCGTTTTCGGGTGACCGTTCTACACGACGCATGCCGTCGAGCAGCGCTGCCAGCGCTTGCAGTCCGGGCTTCGCCCGACCCGGCGCGCGCACGGCGCCGATAATCATCGGCGCCCAGTCGTGGCCGATCAGCAGCTCGATCGCCGCACGCGCGGTAGCGTCCCCGACGCCGGGGAGGAGGCGCAACAGGCGGTACCAGCTTACCTCGTCACGCGGGTTTTCGAGAATTCGCAGGAACGCGAGAATATCCTTGATGTGCGCGGCCTCGAGAAACTTGAGGCCGCCCCATTTTTCATACGGGATGCGCCGGTTGGCGAGCTCGATCTCGAGATCGGCTGAAAGGTAGCCCGCACGAAAGAGCACGGCCATCTCTCGCAACGGCATGCCTTCCTCGTGCAGCTCGAGCAGACGGTCAACCACAAAGGTGGTCTGCTCGCGTTCGTCGCGCACCGTTACCAGCCATGGCGCCTCGCCGCCGGTGCGCTCGGTCCACAATTGCTTCGAGTAGCGCTCCGAGCTGCGGGAGATGAGCGTGTTCGTGGTACCAAGAATGGGAGCCGTGGAGCGGTAATTCTGCTCGAGCGTGATAATGCGCGTACCCGGAAACTGCCGCGGGAAGTCGAGAATATTGCGAATGGTTGCGCCACGAAACGCGTAAACGCTCTGGGCATCATCGCCGACCACCGTGATCCGCCCCTGCGTGCACAACGCCCGCAGGATGCGCGACTGCAGCGGGTTGGTATCCTGATACTCGTCGACCAGCACGTGTTCGTACAATCCGCGAATCTGCTCGGCGATGGACGGCGCCTGCTCGAGCAACAGCGCCCACGACAGCAGCAGGTCGTCGTAGTCGAGCAGGTTGCGTGCACCCTTGCGCTTCACGTAATCGGCGAAGCAACGTTCGATGTCTCCAGCCCATGCGAGAAAGTGCGGCCACTGCTCGTTGAGCAGGTCGGCGATCGACTTCTCCGTGTTCACGTGACGCGAATAGATCGACTGCAGCGTTTCGGCGCGCGGGAAGCGGGGGGCGGAGCGTGGCGCGTTCTTGAGATCACCGTAGCCCAGCGCGGCACGCGTGATCCCCATCAGGTCAGAGGCGTCGCCCTGATCGAGAATCGTGAAATCGGCAGGGAGCCCGGCCGACGGGCCGAAGCGGCGCAGCAGCCGGTGCGCAACGCCGTGAAAGGTGCCGCCCTGCACCTGCTGCGACGCGGCGCCCACGAGACGTTGACAGCGGTCGAGCATCTCCTGCGACGCCCGGCGCGTGAACGTGAGCAGCAGGATGCGACCTGCCGGCACCCCACGTTGAATCAGGTGGGCGACGCGATGAATGAGCGTGCGCGTTTTCCCTGAACCGGCACCGGCTACGATAAGCAGCGGAACGTCGCCGTGCGTGGCCGCTTCCTGCTGCGCGGCGTTGAGCGCCGTTCCCGACTCCACCGGCACGGGGAGATTTCCCGCCCGTTGCGTGGTCACGTGAATCCGGGGGGGCTCGGCCATGGTGAATTATAGGCGGCTACGCGCCCGCCACAGTGTCTTCACGACGCGTCGAGGAGCGCGAGATCCGTGAAGGGCGCGCCGGTAAGCGCAAAAACCTCGGCAAGGGCGAGCTGAAACGCCGCAGATACCTCGGCGAAAGTCGGCACGGGGAGTGCAGCGCGCGCGCACTCGGTCGCCACGGTGGTCATCGTCACCTGATCGATGCCGCAGGGGACCACGTGATCGAAGGTGCGCAGATCATTGGTCACGTTGAGCGCCACGCCGTGCCACGTGACCCAGTCGCGGGCATGCACGCCGATGGAGGCGAGTTTGCGCTGCGAACCGTTGGCGATGCACCAGACTCCGGTGAGCCCGGTCAGGCGGGTGGTGGGCAGCCCGAACATGGCGAGAGCGCGGATCACGGCTTCTTCGATCTGCCGCAGGTACCAGTGCAGGTCCTGCCTGTGCCGTTTGAGATCGATGATCGGGTAGGCGACGAGCTGGCCGGGCTCGTGAATCGTGATGTCGCCGCCACGCTCCACGTCGCGCAGCTCGATGCCGAGGGACGCGAGAAACTCGGGCGTCGCCAGCAGATTGCCCGGTTTCGTGCTGCGTCCCGTAGTCACGACCGGTGGATGCTGCACGAGGATGAGCAGATCCTCGTCCAGCGTGCCGTTCACCCGCGCGGCCGCCGCACGCTTCTGCAGCGACCACGCCGTATCGTAGGGGGTGAGACCGAGGTCGAGTACCAGCAACCGCCTCGGCTCATCACCCATCATGAACTCGTGCCACGCGGATTCAAGGTTATGCGTGGATCACTTTCCCCATCGAATCCAGCACCGCTTCCGCAATCGCTTCACTCAGCGTGGGATGGGCGTGAACCGCGAGGTCGATCTCTTCCACCGTGAATTCATTCTCACGGGCGACGACCAGTTCGTGAATCAGCTCCGTGGCGTGCGCGCCCACGATATGGGCGCCCAGAATTTCGCCGTGCCTGGCGTCGCGGATGATTTTCACGAAGCCGTCGGTTTCCCCGCTGGTGCGCGCGCGGCCGTTTGCCGAGAAGGGGAACTTGCCCACCTTGTAGTCGAGCTTCTGGTCCTTGCAGGCCTGCTCGGTGAGCCCGACGCTGGCGACTTCCGGGTGGCAGTAGGTGCAGCTCGGAATGTTGCCGTAGTTCACGAGGTGCGCGTGCTGTCCGCCCAGCAGGTCGGCGAGCACATGACCCTCGCGCGAGCCCTTGTGCGCGAGCATCTGGTTTCCGGCCACGTCGCCGATCGCGTAGTAGCCGGGGACGTTGGTCTCCAGCCGCGCGTTGATCTTCACGAATCCACGATCGCTCCTGGCCACACCCACCGCCTCGAGTCCGATCTTCTCCACGTTCGGTGCGCGCCCGGCGGCCACGAGAATCTTCTCGACTTCAAGCGTGTGCGTGGTGCCGCCCGCTTCCACTACCATCGTGGCACCGGTCTTCGTGACCTTGGTGCTCACGATCTTCGCACCGGTAAGCACGTCGATCTTGCGCTTCTTGAAGGCTTTCGCGAGCTCGGCGCTGCAATCGGCGTCTTCCAACGGCAACACGGTGGAAGCGACTTCCACCATCGTGACCTTGGTGCCGTACGCGTTGAACACGTCGGCGAACTCACAGCCGACTGCACCGGCGCCGACGACCACCATCGTCTTGGGCGCTTTTTCGATCACCAACACGTCGTCGCTCGAGAGGACGACCTGCCGGTCGAGTTCGAGTCCCGCCTGCGGCAAGCCGCGTACCCGCGAGCCGGTAGCGATGACGACGGCCTTCTTCGCGTCGTGTGTTTCCTTTTTGCCGTCGGCGCCGGTTACCGTAACTGTCTTTCCCTTTTCGAGAACGCCCTCGCCGCGGATCCACTGCACTTTGTGCTTCTTGAAGAGGAATTCCACGCCTTTGGAATTCTGCGCGCTCACGCCGCGCGAGCGCTTCATCGCTGGCCCGAAATCGAGGGTGATGCCATCGAGCGTGATGCCGTGTTCGGCGGCCTTGCCGAGCTTCATGGCAAGGCTGGCGCTCTCGAGCAGCGACTTGGCGGGGATGCATCCCCAGAGGACGCAGGTGCCACCCAGCGCCTCCCGCTCGATAACGGCGACTTGCATGCCCAACTGCGCGCAGCGGATGGCGCAGACGTAGCCGGCGGGACCACCGCCAAGGATGATGACGTCGAAGGAAGCCATGAGAATCGGATTTAGGACGTGCCGGACGCGTCGCAGTGCACGCGAAGCCGACCGCAGCAACAGGCGATCGTACCCATCATCTAAAAGTACTCGGAGCGGACCCCGTCGGAGTAGACCAGCCGAACGGCGCGCCCGTCGGTCTTCACCATGTCGCCGGGGCGACGGACAAAGCCCATGAGCTGCCCGGACGCCGAGTCCTGCACCATCACCATCGGATAGACCGACGCGTCCCAACTCAGGCGCAGGTGATCACCAACCGCCGCCGCGTGTGCTGCCGGCGCCTCGGTGCGCCGAGCCTGCGCGCTGCGGGCCCGTACCGCCATCCGCATCGGCAGGCGGACATCCTGTACGCGGATGGCGGCCAACCGCGCCTGGAGCGTCGCGCTCCACGGCACTACCACCGCAAACTGCAGTTCCTCATGACGCGTGACGTGGTCTACCCGAGCGGTCTCCAACGGGAGCTCGAGCAGCGGCGCGTCGTTGGCGTCGAGCAAAGTGAGCCGATGCGACGCAGCGGTTGGACGCGCCGACGCGCGGGCGCGAACCCGGAAAGCCGGTTCGAGGCGAATAGCGCCATCGACCACCCGTCCCCATACGAGCAGACCATCGCTGGTCGCCTCCGCTGCGCTGGTCGCATCCGCTGCGGCAACGCTTCCCGCGGTGGAGCGATGCTGCATCACGGCCGACCACGTGTAGTCGCTGATCCACTGATTGCTGCAGTAGCCCATGACATCGCTGGCGGTCGGCGGCACCACGGCGTTGGTCCCGCTGTTCCAGCCGAAGTGGCTGATCACGCCACCGTCGTATGGATAGCTCGCGTCTCCGGAGACGCCGCATGGCGCATGGTTGCGCGAAAAGTTGTGCCCCCATTCATGCGCCGCCACGAGATCACCACTCGGCAGATAATCCCACCCTACGGCGGCACGACCGGGGAGATACCCGTAACCGGCGATGCCGCTGGTATACGACGGGCGTACCACCCCGTAGTAGTGCGTGGTGCTCGGCGCGCCGTCGCTCACGCGCAGCGCGTTGATTTCACTGAGCACCGTGAGCCACTCTCCGTTGCCGTCATTCGACTGCAACTCCATGGCGGTCGACGTGAAGGGTGCGCGAACGTCGGACACCACCTCACGCAGCGGAAACATCCGCTGCAGCGAGCGGAGGAACTGCGCCTTGTTGGCGTCGGAGACGTTCCCGGTGCGGGTGCCGATCACAACCGGCACCATGCGCACGGTGAAGGGGGGAACGTCGCGCACGCTGATCAGGTCGGGCGCGCCGCCAGCGGGCCAGCGATTATCCGACCGATCGCTGTCCGCCGTGGTACTGGTGGGATCGAGTTCCACGAGCACGCGCGTGGTCGTACGGATGTTCGGCGCCGCCACGATCACGTTCCACGACGATGCGAGCGTCCCCTCCGCCACGGTGGTGCGCACGGCGGCTTCCGGTGCGGGAATCGTCACCGTCTGCAACAGCGTGGTGCCGTCGTACACCCGCACGCGTACATCGGGACGTGCCGTATTGCTCGCACTCGCAGTCACGAACACGCGCAGGAGGGCATCGCGACCCGCCACCAGGCGTACGGTGTTCCCTCGTGTTTGAATGGCCTGCGTGAGATAGGCGTAGGCGATGGCGTAATTGGTGCCGCCTGTGGCCGCGACATATGAGAAGCCGATCGTCGTGGTGCCGTCGGCGGTTATACGCACCGGTGCCGAAAGCGGTGACGGCGTATACGCGATTCCCTCGTGCGTCGTGAGGCTCGCGTTCAGCGTGTAGCTCCCCACGGGAATTGACGGCGTGGTGCCCGCATCGGAGAGCGCCCGCATGAGGCCGCTGTTGCTCACCAGTGAGTAGGCGGGTCTCGCGCCGGGAGGAAGATTGACGGTGGTGATGATGAGCGCGCCCGTCTGCACGGCATACGCCACGACGAGGCTCACGGTGTCACCGGGTTGGATCAACGTGTCACGGAGCGTCGGCGACGCCGCATACGTCGTGTCGTTGCGCGTCACACTGGCGGCGGATACGCGCCATCGTCCACTTGATGCAGGGCTGATGCGCACATTTCCGCCAGGCGCGAGCGTGGCGCTGTCAGGGGCGGTGAGCACGACCGCCGGTGCGAGGTTTGCCGGAAGTCCGGTGATACGCACATCGATGACGGCCGCAGCAGGGCGATATTGGGCCGTGACCGGTGCGGGCAGACCGGTGGTCACGTTGGCGGTGATCGACGGCACAAGCGGCTCGTAACGGCCAGTCGCCAGTCGGATTGGTCGCACGGCCACCGTATACGTCCCCGGTGGCAGGTCATTCCAGGAGACCGACCCGGTGGCGATGCGCGAAAATGCCGACGGGCCGGTGACCAGCACGTCTGCGCCCGCCGAGATGGGAAGCCCCGTGACCGCGATCGCCAGGATCCCCGGACCAGTGGGATCCTGGGCCGGCGGTGGCACGACCGGGGCGAAGGGCGCATCGCCCCCGCCGCACGCGCTCAGCAGGAGCAGGTATGCGGCGACGACGCTCGCCGCGCGGGAATACCTCGCGCAGCAGTGAACCGGACCAGCGGAAACGAGGCGCATGGGGGGAGGGCTGAAGTTCCCCCCAAGACGACTCAGCTACAAAAGAGACAACGCGTCGCCAATATCGCAGGCCGGCGGAGCATTAGAACAACATCATCATCGGCGATTCGAGCAGCTGCTTGAGTGTCTGCAGGAATTTCGCGCCGACCGCGCCGTCGATGATCCGGTGGTCGCAACTCATGGTGACACGCATGCGCTGACGCGGCACGAACGCGGTGCCGTCCCAGACCGGCTTGGTCTCCGTACCGCCTACCGCCAGGATGCCCGCTTCCGGCGGATTGATGATCGCCGTGAACTGGTCAATTCCAAACATCCCCAGATTCGAGACCGAGAACGTGCCGCCGCTGTACTCGGCCGGCGTCAGCTTGCGTTCGCGCGCCCTCTTGGCCAGCTCGCGCGCCTCGCGACCGATCAGCCCAAGCCCCTTGCCTTGTGCGTCGCGGATGACCGGTACGATCAGCCCCTCATCCGTGGCCACCGCCATCCCTACGTGCACCGCACGGAAATAGCGGATCGAGTCGCCCATCCAGTGCGCGTTGCACTCCGGATGACGCACCAGCGCGATCGCCACCGCCTTGATCACGATGTCGTTGACCGACACCTTGAACTGGTCTCCGTTGGCCAGCATGCCTTCGCGCATTTGCGCCACGTTCGTCATGTCGATTTCCGACGTGAGATAGAACGTGGGAACCGGGCCGATCGATTCACCCAACCGACGCGCGATCGTCTTGCGCATCTGCGTGAGCGGCACGTCCTTATGCTCGCCGTCGATCTGCATTGCCGCAGGCAGCGCTATCGGGGCCGTCGCCGGTGGCGCCGGTGCCGCCTCGATGTCGCGCCGGATCACGCGGCCTCCCGGACCGCTTCCGTGCACTGCGGAGAGGTCGACGCCTTTCTCCGCCGCCATGCGTCGCGCCAACGGCGACGAACGCACGGGACCGGATCGCTCGCTCGGTATGGCCGCAGGCGCGTCTGGTGCTTCCGGCCTCGGTGCCGCTGCCGGCGTTACCGGTGACACCGGTACTGCGGCGTCTCCTGCCGGGGCTGCTGGGTCTTCCGCCGGTGCTGCGGCCGTTGCACCGCCTGTGAGCGCCGCGATATCCTCATCGGGTGCGGCAATCACGCCGATGAGAGCGCCGATGGCGCTGGTGCTGCCTTCTTCGACGAGCCGGGCACGCAACACGCCGTCGCCGCGCGCGACGAGTTCCATGATCGCCTTGTCGGTTTCGACTTCCGCCAGCGTGTCACCCGACTTGACGGCGTCGCCCACGTTCTTGAGCCACTTCACGAGACGCCCCTCTTCCATCGTCGGGGAGAGCGCCTCCATCATTACTTTCGTTGCCATAATCGCTGGGGTCAGTCGAGGTAAAGGACCTGCTTGATTGCCGCGATCGTCTTCGGCAAATCCGGCTTGGCGGCTTTTTCGAGGCTTTTCGCGTACGGCATCGGCGCATCGGCCTGATGCACGCGGAGGACCGGCGCGTCGAGGTCGTCGAAGCAGTAGCGCTGTACGTAGTCCACCACTTGCGCACCCACGCCGCACACTTCCCATCCTTCTTCCACCACTACGCACCGATTCGTCTTCTTCACCGACGCCACGATCGCCTCGACGTCCATCGGACGGATGGTGCGCAGGTCCACCACATCACAAGTGATGCCGTCTTTGGCCATCAGATCGGCCGCCTGCATGGCAACCAGCACCATCTTGCCGTGCGTCACCAGCGTGCAATGTTCCCCTTCGCGCTTGAGATCAGCCTTGCCGAGCGGAATCACGTAATCGTCGTCGGGCACTTCCCCTTTCGTATTGTACAGCATCTCGCCTTCCAGAAAGCACACCGGGTTGTCGTCGCGAATGGCGGCCTTGAGCAGCCCCTTTGCGTCGTATGGCGTGCCTGGCGCGACCACCTTGAGCCCCGGGATGTGGGCGAGCCACGATTCCCACGCCTGTGAATGCTGCGCCCCGAGCTGCAGCGCCGCGCCGTTCGGACCGCGAAACACCATCGGCATCGGAAACTGACCCCCCGACATATACAGCATCTTCGCGGCCGTGTTCACCACCTGGTCGATGGCGAGCAACGCAAAATTCCACGTCATGAATTCGATGATCGGACGCAGGCCGGCCATCGCCGCGCCGACGCCGACGCCAGCGAAGCCAAGCTCCGTGATCGGCGTGTCGACCACGCGCATCTCACCGAACTCCTGCAACAAGCCCTTGGACACTTTGTAGGCACCCTGATACACGGCAACTTCCTCGCCCATCAGAAAGACGCGGTCGTCGCGGTGCATCTCTTCGCGGAGCGCCATGTTGAGCGCGTCGCGGTACGTGATTACGGCCATGGTCGTTCGGCTCTCAGCTCGTGGTTTCGACGAGGATGTCTTCCATGAGCGCCTCGAGCGGCAACTCCGGGCTCTGTTCCGCGAAGTCGATACTCTCCTGCACGATTCTCTTGATCTCTTCGTCCATCGCTGTGAGGTCGGCAGTGCTGATCTCACCGGCGTCTTCCATGCGCTGACGCAGGAGCGCCACGGGATCGCGCTGGAGATACTGCTCGAGCTCTTCCTTGGTACGATAGGTCCCGCTCACCGCGTCGGACATGGAATGGCCCATGAAGCGGTACGTGCGGATTTCCAGCAACGTCGGCGTGCTCGCGGTGCGCGCGCGCTCGACGGCTTCCTGCGCGGCGGCACGTACGGCGTGCACATCCTGGCCATCCACCACGTCACGCGGCATGTCGTACGATGCGCCGCGCTTGTAGATGTCGTTTACCGCCGACGCGCGCTCGATCGCGGTGCCCATCCCGTAGCGATTGTTCTCGATCACGAAGATGCAGGGGAGCTTCCACAGCGCGGCCATATTCAACGCCTCGTGAAAGGCCCCGTTGTTCACGGCGGCCTCGCCCATGAAGCACGCGATCACCTGATCACCGCCGCGATACTTGATGGCAAAACCGACACCGGCGGCGATGGGAATGTGCCCGCCCACGATGCCGTGGCCACCGAGAAAGCCGAGCTGCTTGTCGAACATATGCATGGAACCACCCTTGCCACGCGCGCAACCATCCTGCCGGCCGAACAGCTCCGCCATTACCGCCCGCGGCGTCATGCCACGGGCGAGCGCCTGCCCGTGATCGCGATACGTGGTGATCAGGTAGTCATCGGGGCGCAGCACGGAGCAAAAGCCCGTGGAGATCGCTTCCTGGCCGATGTAGAGATGACAGAAACCCCCGATGCGGCCGATCGCGTACATCTCCGCCGTGCGCTCCTCGAAGCGGCGCTGCAGCAGCATCGAGTAGAGCATTTCGCGGTTCAGCTCGGCGGACGCGCCGGTCGGTGACGACTCGGGAGGGGCCGCTGCGCGTGCCACATCGCCCTTCTTGCGGGCTTTGGTGCTCATGAGGTTCGGAGGATAAAGGTGTGCGCGTAATTAGGACGGCGTCAGACGCCAGCGGCCTGCACCTGCTCCCACGCGTGGTAACTCGACCGTACGAGCGGTCCGCTTTCCACATGCTTGAAGCCGAGCTGCATGCCGATCTCGTAGAACCAGCGAAATTCTTCCGGCGTGACGTACCGGTCGAGGGCGATGTGCCCGTCGGAGGGGCGCAGGTACTGCCCGAGCGTGAGAATGTCCACATTTACGCTGCGCAGCTCCTTCATCACTTCGACCACTTCCTCGTTGGTTTCACCGAGACCGAGAATGATGCCGGTTTTCGTAGGGATATCCGGAGCAATACGCTTCGCGATCCGAAAAATCCCGAGCAGCCGCTCGTAACGCCCACCCGGCCGCGCCTTCTTGTACAGGCGTGGTACCGTTTCCGTGTTATGGTTGTAGATGTCGGGACGCGCCTCGAGCACCTGCCGGATGGAGTCTTCATTCCCCTGGAAGTCGGGAACGAGCACCTCGATGGAGCAGCCGGGCAGCTTCCGGCGGATCTGCCGGATCGTCTCGGCGAAAATGTACGCGCCGAAATCGGGCAGATCATCACGGTCGACCGATGTGATCACGGCGTGACGGAGGTTCAGCTCGGCGATCGCCTGGGCGACGCGCGACGGCTCGTCGATGTCGTACGCCGGTGGCCGGCCATGCGATACCGCGCAATAGGCGCAGTTTCGCGTGCAGACGTCACCGAGAATCATGAAGGTGGCGGTGCCATGCTCCCAGCACTCGCCGATGTTCGGGCAGTGCGCTTCTTCACACACCGTGTGCAGGTTGAGCTCCCGCATCAGATGTTTGAGGCGCAGGTAGTTGGTACCGCCGGGGGCCTTCACCTTGAGCCATTGCGGCTTCCGCTCCGGGAGCGGTTCGCGGCGGTGGCGTCCCATGATCTGAACGAGCTGCTCGGCCATTATGCATCTGGAATAGGTCCCGGGTGGTTCGGGACGTGAATCGGGAAGCTAGTCCGCTGCATCGTGTCGGGAAACAGTGCGATAACCACCAAACGTATTTACGGTGGAATTACTCGGCGCCGCGAAACCTCGAGCGCCACATTCCGTAGAAAAAGCACACCGTACCGCTGCCCAGAGGGCCTGATGCTTCGCACACTGTTCACCGTCGGTCTCGTCACCGTGGCCGGGCTCGTTGCCCTCAAGCTGGTTTTCGGGCTGCTCGGACCATTGGTCACGCTGCTCTTTGTACTGATCGGATTCACGATCCGCGTCTTGCTGATCGCTGCGGCGCTCTATTTTGTGATCCGTGTCTTCAGCCCGAGCACTGCAGAAAAGATCACGCGGGCTATCCGCCGCTGACGGTCGCCGAGTCGGTTGACCCCCTCGCGGTCAGCGCTCTTCGTCGCCCTGTTCGGCGCGGGGGGCATCGGGTGCCTCGCGACGGGACTCACCCGCCGCGTCGGCTGACGGCTCCCCATCGGGAGTGTCGTCGCCGAGATGACGGCCGCGCGAGCGACGAGCGCCGCCACGACGGCCGCGTCGCCCACGGCGTTTCGCCTGTGGCGTGCCGTCCGCATTCAGCCCCTCGTTTTCCGCCCCGGCGTCATCTGTCTCGACCGTATTGGGCGAGCGATGCTTCGACGACGCGTCATCCGGCGACGCGTGGTCGGATGACGGCAGGCCGGTGCCCTCGGGATCGCGGAGCGTCTTCGGTCCGCGCCGTCGTCGCCCCCGCCGTGATCGAGGCTCCTGTTCTTCCTCATACTCGGCATACTGATCGGCCGACTCTTCGGCGCGAACGGCCGCGTCATGGACGGTGTCCTGTTCATCCGTCGACGCGGAAGTCTCCTCGCCCTCGATGGCTACGGACTCCTCCCCTGGCTCAGGTGAAAGTCGCGTGCGCCGACGACGGGACCGGCGGTTGCGACGACGTTTGCGTTCGCGCGAATCCACACTGTCGTCCCCGGTTGCTCCCTCCTTCTCGTCGCCGCCTACGGTCGCCTCCGGTTTTTCGGCTTCTTCCGCATTTTCCGCGTCTCGCTCGACCGGCGGGAGCACCCGATCGAGAGGACTGCGACGCGGGGCAGGTGGGGCGCACGGATCCTCGAACGTGTCGAGCACGTCGGCGTACGGGGAGCGGACCTGCTCGCGCGGCTTTCGCGCCGGACGTGAGAGATCTTTGACTGTCGGCGGCGGAACATCGGGACGTAGGGGTCGCTCTTGAGTCTGTCGAGGCTCCTTGGGCTCTCGCGAGGCGCGTAGCTCCCGGGGTTCTCGCGGCTCACGCAGCTCACCCCCGCTGCGGCGGGAGTCGCGTTGTCCGTTGCGCGGTTCTTCGGCGACGTCGCCGCGAAGGCGATCGAGTGTCTGCGCTTTTTCTCGCGGCGCGTCGGCGAGGGCGTCGGCCCCACTGTTTGCTCCAGCGCTCGCTGCCGCGCGACGGCCACGGTGACTCCACCCCCAACTTAATGCCGCCAGCGCGTCACGAACGGTGATGCGTCGCGTCTCACGCATGCGCACGCCGTACGTGGGCTCGACCGGCACCGACTCGATACGGCGCGCGTGTGGCACGAGGCGTGTCAGCAGGTCGGCGTTGGCCGTCCACGTGTCGCCCACGCTGACCGGCGCGTCGCCAACTTGCCGCAGCAGATCACGCAGCGCCGAAATGCGCACCAAGCGCATGGACGCGGTGAGATCCTGCACCCCGTCCACACGCACGAACGGCCTGAGGGCCCACTGCGCAGCCCGAAACAACCGCCGCACGACCACCGGCGCGTCGGACACGGTGGAGCGCTCCCCGACCACCAGGTCGGCGCCTCCCTCGAAGCGGCGGGCGAACTCCGGCACGATTCCGGGCGGATCGGTGAAGTCGGCCTGCAACAGCAGCATGGCGTCGCGCCGGGGATAGCGCGTTTGCGCGGAGATATGGCGCGCCAGCGCGTCGACCGCTCCGGCGTATCCGACGTGCGCGGCGCCGCGAAGCACCGTGACGGGCATCGCCGCCTGGTACTGCTCGGCGACGATAGCCGTGTCATCGGTACTCGCGTCGTCGTAGACCACGACTTCGTACTCGCGCGGGAACTCGGCGAGCACAGTACGGAGCCGCCAGAGGAGGACGCCGATGGTGGCGACCTCGTTGTGCGCGGGAATGGCGAGGTAGAGCACAGGGACGGGTAGCAGGACGCGCCAACAGACGGAATAAAACGTTGGCGTACTAGTGTGCGTCCGATAATAACAGTGTAGAGGCTCCGACGGAGCGAGCAGGCACAGCCGGCGTCTGCCGGCAACCTGACGAAGTGCACAGGGGTACGGGAGATTTCAGGAGGATTTCACATGATTATCGCGAACACGCGAGCTCGGCTCAGTCGGGCGGATGCGCAGTTGGTGGTCCGACTGGTCTCCCGAGGCTCATCCCGTGCGCAGGATGACGCCGAGGCCACCCTGGCCGATCAGGGGCTCGATCCGCTCCTGGACGAGCCGGCGCTTCTGGAGGGATTGCTGTCGTCCCGACAGGGGGCCCATGCCTCCTGGCCGCTGTTCTCGTACGTGATCGTGCGGCACGCCCTCCGCAAAGCCGGGGAGGACGAGCGGGTGATCGCCGACTACGTCGCGTCGATCCTCTTGCACTTCGGGTTGCGTCAGCGAGCCCGGCAGATCACCGATCGCGATGACGCGACGTACGATACGCTCGCCGGACTCGGCGAGGAAATCGAGGGAGGCGATGCGACGCGGAGCTTCCTCGCCCGGGCCCATCTGGGGAACTACGCGCTCTGGTTGAGCGGCCTCTTCCCCGACCATATCGAGCAGCGCCGGTGGCGACGGGGCGGGCCCGATCTCGATTACTTCGAAACGATGGGACGGCGCGGATTCCGCCTCGCGGCTGACCATCGGCTGGCGGAGGAGCACGGGCTCTCCCCACTGTTCACGGCGGCCGCCGACGGCTTCCCGCGGCTCCGGCGAGCGCTCAATGCGGTGAGCGACCGGTTACTTTTCCCGAACGTGCACACCCCCGAACGGCTGATGCGGCAGGTTCGCGACGACGCCCGGTGGACGCCACCGAGTTAGCTGGGTATCCTGCTCCCATGTTCGAACAGCTACGCGACTCTCTGCGCGGGTTTTCCGCGCGCCTCGATCCCGAAGAACGTCGTCGCGTAAGCGGCACCATGCGCGAAGCCCTCGTACACGCGAAGCTCGGGCTGCGTGACCTGCGTGACGCCGTCGCGGCCACCGACGCGCGTTTGCGTACCGAACTCACCGAGCTCGGGACGATCCGCCGTCGCCAGGGCTTCGCGGCGCAGATCCATGACGCCGAAACGGTCGCGATCGCCGAGCGTTTCGCCGCGCAGCACACGGAACGCGTTACCGTACTCGAAGCGAAGTTGATGGTCCAGCAGCAGGAGCTCGCGCTTGCCGACCGCGAGTACGCGGAGATGGCGGGGGAGTTGCGTCGCGCGATGTCGGGGTTGTCGCCGGGCGGCGCCTCCAACGATACCGCCGCGCAACGCGAAGTCGATGCACTATTGTCGGACGACCCGCTCGCGTACGATGCGGCGGTCGCGGCGAACGAGGCCGAGGCGGGTGGGTCGCCCGCCCGCAAGACCCGAGTGCAGCGCGAAGTCGAAGCCGACGCGCGGCTGGCCGAGCTCAAGCGTCGCATGGGCAAATAACGGTGCGTCGCCGCGCCGCAGTCAGCCTTTGCTGTGCGCTGGCGCTGCCGGTACGGGCTCACGCGCAGAACGACGCGACTGCCGAGAAGCGGACGCCCACCTCCAGTGAGGGACAAGGGTCCATCGCCGGTTGCGCCGGACAGCCGATCAGCGACATCGTCGTCATCACGCAGCCGCCATTTACGGAACGTTTGCCGCGGCGCATTGAATGGGTGCGAACGACGGTGCGACGCGTCCACGTGAACACAGACGACGAAGTCATTCGTCGCTTCCTGTTACTCAAGGTCGGAGAACCGTGCAATCAGATCAGCCGGGCGGAGTCCGAGCGTATACTCCGCGCGCAGCCGTTTCTGGTGGAAGCGCGCATCCGCGTGTACGACGACGAAAGCGGTGGGGTCCGCCTGGAAGTCGAGACGCGGGACGACTTCAGCGCGATTTTCTCGCCGGTGCTGAGCAGGGCCTCGCCGGTTTTCCGCGGTTTGCGTTTCGGCGAATCCAACCTGTTGGGGTCGGCCTCGCTCGCCGCACTGGAATGGCGTGACGGCGAGCAGCTCAACGACGTGCTGGGTGCCGAGTTCACGGACCACCAGTTTGCCGGTGAGCGCATCGAACTTCGCGCGGTGGCGCGGCGCAATTTTTACGGTCAGGAGATGCGCGCCGAGCTGGTACACCCGTATTACACGGACCTGCAACGGTTCGCGTGGGTGGGCTCAGCGGGCGGTACGCGTGACCTGGTGCAGCTCCGCCGCCCGGACCGGGAGATCAACGCGGTCAACGTGCGCCGTGAATTCGCAAACGTGGGCGCCATTGCGCGTGTCGGGTCGGTCGGACGTCTCAAGTTGCTCGGTGTCTCGCTGTCCCGCGAGAGAGAACGGGCCGACTCGATGCCGGTACTGATCGCCCCGCAAGGGATCATTCCCGATTCGCTGAGTGCGCCGCTTTCCGGGTTTCGCCGACAGCGCGTGGTGCGCGTCAACGCGCTTCTGGGATTGCGCGCCGTCCGCTTCGTCCGTGTCCAGGGCTTTGATGCGCTCACGGGCGAGCAGGACGTGCGCTCGGGACTGCAGCTGGGAATCACCGCCGGACAGTCACTCCCCATCAGCCAATCATCCGACCGCGACCGATTCCTCGCCTCGAACCTGTATCTCGGCTACGGCGGTCAGCGCAGTTTTGCCGGCTTCGAGGCGATCGCGGAAGCCCGCCAGGATCGCACGACCGGTATCTGGGACAATGTCATCAGCAGCGGACGCCTCGCCTGGTACCTGCGTCCGGCCGAAAAGCAGACCACGCTCCTGCAGGCAGAGTGGGCGACCACGAGCAATGTGACGGTCCCCTTTCAGCTCACCCTTGCCGACCGGGCGGGCGGCATCCTGGGCCATCGCGCGTCACGCCAGCCGGGTTCGCAACGTTTGGTGCTCCGTGGCGAGCAGCGGCTGGTCGTTCCCACGCGTTTCAACCTCGCGGATTTCGGTCTGTCGGCGTTCACGGAGGCGGGACGGTTGTGGGGCGATCCGTTAGTGCCTTTCTCGGTAAGCACGCCGTGGCGCGGGGCCGTTGGCGTCTCCATTCTCGCGGCAATCCCACCGCGCTCACGGCGTTTGTGGCGGGTGGACTTCGGTGTCCCGTTCGGCAACGATCCGGATCGGCGGTTCGAGGTGCGTTTTTCGAGTGCGGACCGGTCGCGCGTGTTCTGGGTGGATCCGTTCGACGTGCGGCTCGCGAGGGAACGGACGTCGCCGGCGAGCTTGTTTACTTGGCCGCAGTAGCGGGAACTGAATAGACGGCGGGAACTGGGAAACGGGCGGAGGAAGGCGCCGGTTTTTTGGGTTCAGGCTTTGATGGAGGCGGTGAGTCGTTTCAACAGCGGGACGCAGAGGAGCATCAGGACGGCGGCAATGAGTGAGCTGCCGACGAAGATGGTGAAGAAGCCCTGATTGGTGCCGGAGAGCTGCTGGATCCAGCCGCCGAAGCCGTTCTGGGCGGCGGCGGGGGCTTCGCCGGGAAGCGGGGTGTACCCGGCCATGAAGCCTGCAAGCTTGTTGGCGGCGGCGTTGGCGAGGAACCACACGCCCATCAACAGCGACGCGAAGCGCACGGGGGCAACCTTCGAGACGTACGACAGCCCTACCGGCGACAGGCACAGCTCGCCGAACGTGTGGAACAAGTAAGCGCCGATCAGCCAGGCCGGTGACACCTTGATGCCGGTGTCGGCGCGGGCACCGCCGACGACGAGCAGCAGAAAGCCCACGCCCAGCAGCGCGAGGCCGAGCGACATCTTGAGCGGCGTGCTCGGCTCTTTGCCCCGACGGCCGAGGGCCAACCAGATGCTCGCGAAGACGGGCGCGAAGAAGATGATGAAGAACGAGTTGACCGACTGGAACCAGCTTGACGGAATCGTGAAGCTGCCGGCCCGCAGATTGGTGTACTTGTCAGCGAACAGATTCATCGACGAACCGGCCTGTTCGAACGCCGCCCAGAAGAACACCACGAAGAAAGCCACGATGAACAGGGCGATGACGCGCTTGCGCTCTTCGCCTTGCGTGCCGAGCACCGTGATGGCCAATGCGGCGCCGATGATCGTGCCGACCAGCACGCCGAGGATGCTTCCGGAGATCAGCCAAGCGACCGCGGCACCGGCGACTGCGCCGATACTGCCGTTGCGCGTGGACACATCGTTACCGGCGATCGGCGAGCCCGAAAGCGCCGGCCTGGCGTTTCCCGTGGGGGCGTCGCCGATCGTGCCCAGGTACTTCCGCTTGAGGAACATGTACGCGAGCAACCCCAGCACCATGCCCACACCGGCGGCCGCAAAGCCGTAGTGCCAGCCGAAGCGCTCGCTCTGCGCGAGATAACCGCACACCAGCGGACCGAGGAATCCGCCCACGTTGATGCCCATATAAAACAGCGTGAAACCGGCGTCGCGCCGCGCGTCCCCTTCGACATAGAGCTGTCCCACCATGGTGGACACATTCGCCTTGAAGAATCCGGTGCCGACGATGACGAGCCCCAGGCCGGCGTAGAACGCGTTCATTCCCTCCAGTGCGAGCACGAAATGGCCCGCCGCGATGATGAACCCGCCCACCAGCAGTGCGCGATGCGTCCCCATGACGCGATCGGCGAGATATCCCCCGACGATGGGGGTGAGGTACACCAGCATTGTGTACGTGCCGTACAGACTCGCAGCGCGGACCGTGTCCCACTCCAGTTCATTCACCAGGTACAATACGAGCAGGGCGCGCATGCCATAGTAAGAGAAGCGTTCCCACATCTCGGTGACGAACAACAGACCGAGACCGCGCGGATGCCCGAAGAATGATCGATCAGAGACAGATGTCACTGGGCGAGGATTGGAAGGTGAGTAGGGGGTTGCTTGATGCATGCCACGAAGTGGCCGGGCGATTTTTCTTCAAGCGGCGGGACCGTGTGCGTGCAGGCTTCGTCCTTGAGCGGGTGCGGACACCGGGGATGAAACACACATCCCGGTGGAGGATTGGCCGGCGACGGCGGGTCGCCTGGGAGCAGAATCCGCTGCCGACGCGCCTGCGGATCCGGCGTCGGCACTGCCGAGAGCAGCGCTTGCGTGTAGGGCATCAACGGTGTGGCAAACAGCGTGCGACGCGGGGCGAGCTCCACGATGCGTCCGAGGTACATCACGGCCACCCGGTCGGCCATGTGCCCCACGACGGCAAGGTCGTGCGCGATGAACAGGTACGATAACCCGCGCTCCCGCTGCAGATCCTTGAGCAGATTGACGACCTGCGCTTGCACGCTTACGTCGAGCGCCGACACCGGCTCGTCACACACGATGAAGGCCGGTTCCACTGCCAGCGCTCGGGCAATGCCTACGCGCTGCCGCTGACCGCCGGAGAACTCATGTGGATACCGCGCCGCATACTCCGGACGCAAGCCCACTTCATGAAGTAGCCGCGCCACGCGTGAATCAGCCGCCGATCCCTCGGCCAGCTCGTGCACCAGCAGCCCTTCCTTGATGGCGGTACCAACCGTCAGGCGCGGATTGAGTGAGCCGTACGGATCCTGAAAGACGATCTGCATGTGCCGGCGCATGCGGCGCAACGCCTCACCGCGTAACGCGCGAACGTCGGTACCGCGAAAGTGAATCGTGCCGCCGGTCGGCTCGAGCAGGCGCAGGATGCTGCGACCGGTGGTCGTCTTGCCACACCCCGACTCGCCCACGAGCGCGAGCGTCTCGCCGGCGCCGATGGCGAGCGACACGTCATTCACCGCCTGCACGCTGCCCGTGACACGCTGCAGAATCCCGCTGCGTACAGGAAAATGCTTCGACAGGTGACGCACCACGAGCAGCGGGGCTGCCGGTACGCGTGCCGACGTCGCTGCCGTCGGATCGGCGCTTGTATTCACTGAGGCGTCCCGTGGTGATGCCGCGTGCGTTGCGCAGGCTCGGACACCAGGTGACACCGCGCATGATGCGTTGCAGTGACCGGCAGCAGCGCCGGTTCCTCGATTGCACAGCGTGCGTACGCATACGGGCACCGGTCACGAAAGGCGCACCCACTCGGCAACGCGGTGGGCGGTGGCACCGACCCGGGAATGGTTTGCAGACGATCCTGCTCCGCACCAAGACGCGGCACCGCGGCAAGCAGACCTTCGGTGTACGGATGTGCGGGCTGCGAAAACAGGTCGTTCACCAGCGCTTCCTCCACGACACGTCCCGCGTACATCACGATCACGCGCGACGCCATCTCCGCGACTACGCCCAGGTCGTGGGTAATGAGCAGCAGCGCCATACCGGTGCGTATCTGCATCGCCCGCAGCAGCTCGAGAATCTGCGCCTGAATGGTGACGTCGAGTGCCGTGGTGGGCTCGTCGGCGATCACCAGTTGCGGCCCCATGACGAGCGCCATCGCAATCATGACTCGTTGCCGCATTCCGCCGGACAGCTCGTGCGGATACTGCGAGGCGCGAGCGGCGGGATCGGCGATGCCGACCTGCCCGAGCATCTCCACTGCGCGCGTCCACGCCTCACGGCGCGAGGCCGCGCTGTGCACCCGCACCACCTCGGCGATCTGGTCGCCAACGGTGAGCACCGGATTGAGCGCCGTCATGGGCTCCTGAAAGATCAGGGCCATCTGATGCCCGCGGATCGCCCGCAGCGCCTCGTCGGAGAGGTCGAGGAGACTGCGGCCGTCGAAGGCGATACGGCTGGACGACGCAATCCGTCCCGGCGGCGGCACGAGGCGCAGGAGCGAAAGCGCCGTCAGCGACTTCCCGCACCCTGATTCGCCCACCATGCACACTACCTCACCTCGTGCCACGTCGAACGATACGCCATTCACCGCGTGAGAAAGCCCACCGCTGGTTGGAAACGACAGCTGCAGCCCCCGTACTTGCAGCAACGGAGCGCGCGCGGCCTTGGGGACATCAGGCATGTCAGGGCGGAGTGAGGTCACGACAGCGGCGCGGGCAGAAGGCGGGGCGGTTCCACAAGGGGCGACGTATCTGCCGCGCCCGCAACGTGGCGAGCAGCGAACCGGTCGCGCAAGGCGTCGCCGAGTGCATTGAAGGCGAGTACCGCCAACACGATGGCGACGCCCGGAAAAACGGTGAGCCACCACGCCGTCTGGATCATCGATGCCCCGTCCCCGAGGATCGTTCCCCAACTTGCCGCCGGCGGACGGATTCCGAGGCCGAGAAAGCTCAGCCCCGCTTCCAGAGAGATCGTTCGCGCGATTCCGAGCGTGCCGTTCACGGCCAGCAGCGGCACCAGGTGCGGAAACAGATGATGACGAAGCAGGCGAAGCCGTCGCACGCCGGTGGCTTGCGCGGCGAGGACGAAATCGCGTGTCATGAGGCTTCCCGTTTCGTCCGCCACCAGACGGGCCACGTCAAACCAGCTGAGCCCTCCGATGAGCAGGACGAGGGAGGCGGTGGAGAGTCCCTCCCACAGGGCCGCGACGGCCAGCAGCACGAGCAACGGCGGCACGGAGAACAGCACATCGATTCCGCCGCGGATGGCGCGCTCGACGCGGCCGCCGAGCACACCGGCGGCCGCCCCGATGGTGGTGCCGATCAGCAGGCTCAGGAGTACCGCAAGCGACGCCACGGCCAGTGACACACGCGCACCGTGCAGCACGCGGCTCAACACGTCGCGGCTGTACCGGTCGGTTCCGAACGGATGCGCCCACGACGGTGGCCGCAGCTTCGCCGTGATCAGATCGAGCGACTCGGTGGGGCTGTATGGCGTGAGCCATGGCGCCGCTATCGCGGCCACGGCGAACAACGCCAAGACGCCGATGGAGCGGCGGAGCGCCATGTCTACGTATGTCGCACGCGCGGGTCGACGACTTCGCGCGCGATCTCCGCGAGCAGGGCGCCAAGGGCCGTCATCGCACTACCCACGATGACCGCCGCCGCCACTACCGCCGTATCGCGACTGCCGATGCCGCGCATCAATACCCATCCCATGCCGGGCCACGCGAAGATCTGTTCCACGACGACCGCACCGCCAAGCAGTGACGGGAACAGCAAACCCGTAACGGTGATCACCGGTAACACCGCAGCCCGACGGGCGTGTCGTCTTACCTGCGCTTCGCTGAGCCCTTTGGCGCGCGCGGTCTGGATGAATGGTTGTGTCATGGCGTCGCGCATGGCGGCGCGCTGATAGCGGGCAAAAATCGCGATGGTAACCACGCTGAGTGACAGCAGCGGCAGCGCCAGATGCTTTACGCGATCGAGCCACTGCTGCGGCGGGCTCAAAAAGCGGTGCAAGTCGTCCGTGATGCCGCCGGAAGGGAACCAGCGCAGGGTGAAGGCGAAGAGCAGCAGGAGGAGCAGCGCCAGCAGGAATTCCGGAATCGAATACAGGAGGAGCAGCGCGCTGGAGATGGCCGTGTCACGTCGCGTGTTCGCGTGCGCGCCTTGCCAGGCCCCGAGTACGACGCCACAGGAAAGGCTCAGTACCAGCGCACTGCCCATCAGGAGCAGTGTATTGGGGATGGCGTCGCGCAGTAGCGCGGCGACCGGCCGTTGCTGCCCGGACGACCATCCAAAATCCCCCTGTGCGATCGCGCTCATCCAGCGCAGGTATTGCGTTGGAACTGGCTGATCGAGGCCGAGGCGTTCACGGTAGGCGGCGCGAACCTCCGGTGACACGGTCTCGCCGAGGGCGGTGGCCTGGTCGCCGGGTGCAAGTTGCAGCAGGATGAACGCGATCGTGGCGGCGAAGAAGACCACAACGACGCTTTCGGCCAGTCGTGACAGCACACGCCGTACGAACGGGGTCAGCGCGCGCTCCCCAACCCGATGCGGTCGCGATCAATTCTGGCCGTTGGAGCAATGGACCAGTCAGCGAGGCCATGATACCAACCGTCGGCACGCAGCGGCGCAGTGTTCACCCGACGATGCACGACCACCGGTGTGCGCTGTTCGTACAACCAGATGGCTGGAGCGTCGCTGACGATCTGCTGGAAGGCCCGCGACCAGTAGCCACGACTCGCCTCCCGATCGAAGGTGGAGGTGGCGCTGTCCAGCAGGGCGTCAAAAACGGGGCTGGCGTAGCTGCCGTAATTCGAACTTCCCGTAGAGCGCCATGTCTGCCGCAGTCCCTGCAGCCCGGGATCGGTTTGCCAACCGCCGGAGTAGGCGTCGAAGTCGTGCGCTTCCACACGCGTGACGTACGCGTTGATGTCCAACAGAAGCGGCGTGGCGCGCACGCCGATCGCCCGGAGCTGCTCCTGCAGATTGATCGCGTAGCTCTTGCGCGCCTCGCTCGAGCCGGGCGCGAGCAGATCGAAGGCGAGCGGCATGCCGTCACGGTCTCGTATACCATCGGCGTTGCGGTCCATCCATCCGATCGAGTCGAGGAGTGCGCGTGCCCCAGCGAGATCGTACGGAATCTGATTGAACGCCGAGGTGTCGGGGATCAGGGCGCGCGGTGCCGGACCAAGAGCGACCAAGCCGAGCGAGTCGAACACGTTGCGCACCAGCGTCTCGCGGTCCACCGCCATGTGTAGCGCGCGGCGCACGGCCGTCTCACCGAAGATGGGGTGCGGTCGCGACGCGTCCCCGCGCGCGCGCAGGTTAAAGCCCAGAAAATTATACTGCAGCGAGCGATTGTCGACGGATCGCAGCGTGGGCGATTGCGTGACCTGCGGAAGATCCTGCGAGCGGATCATCTCGAAGAAGTCGGCGTCGCCGGCAAAGAGCTTGATGGTCGCCGCGCCGAGATCGGAAACAAAGCTCCACACCACGCGGTCGAGAATGGCGCGCCCGCGGGAGTTGGCGGTATCGGCGATGACCTCGATGCGCGCACCGGGATCCCACCGGGCAAAGCGGAAGCGTCCGGTGCCCACCGGCTGCCGCGCCACATCGGCGCGCGCCAATCGCTCCATCGGAATCGTGTCCAGCAGGTGCGAGGGAAGGATGTATGTATGGTACACCGCATCGAAGAACTGCTGCGGCATGCGCCGCTTGAACCAGTATACGGCAGTCAGTGAATCTCGCACCGTCACGGAGTCGATGTTGCCCAGATTGGACCTGGCCTCCGCACCCACTGAATCGGCCGTATATACCGCAAACGTGTAGCGCACGTCTTCCGCGCGCACGGGGGCTCCGTCGTGCCACTGCGCCGCCGAGTCCAGACGGAATGCTACCGACAGTGAATCGGTGGCCCATGTCCAGCTGGCGGCGAGTCGAGGCCGGAATCCGCGATCACCATACGTCTCGAGATCGTCGCCGATCTCCGCCAATCGGTCGAACAGTACGCTCACGACCGCCAGTTCATGCGTATTCGAGGCCAGCGGCGGAAAGAGCGTCGAGGGCTCTGCCGGAACGACCACGATCAGTGTCCCTCCCGTTTCCCTGTCCGACGCCGTGTGGTCGGCACCGCCACAGGCTGACAGCGCTGTCAGCGCTGTCAGCGCTGTCAGCAGAAGGCAGGGCAGAGCCGAGAGGAGCGCACGCATCGAAGTTCCGGGAAGCAGGACGAAGGAGGCGGGTATAGCCCGGGGGTACGATGTCAGCTGTGCGCTAGCGGCGCCAGAGCCACGCGACATCCGCGAAGTGCTGCTCGTGCTCGGCGACAGATCGAGCGAACGCCTCACCGAACGCCTCCGTCGACGCGTGCCAGTTGGGAATCGGCACGCTGCCTGCGGCCGCAGCGAGCGCTTCGCCGATGGATTCGGCGAACAGCGCCGACGTCACATGGGCGGCGCCACACGTTTCCAGGGTGGCTGCGTGAGGCGCCGGGTCCTGCGGAACGAGCGAGGCGCGCGCCAGCAACCCTTGATCGTCCGCGAGTAGAATACTGCCATGCTGCAGATACGCTCCGCGCTCTCGCCAGACGGCACTTCCGACCAGCTTCCGGCCAGCAACGGTGATTTCCCCGGCTGCCGGCGCAGCGAAACAGACTGGCCCGTCCAGACGCACGATGTGCCGACGTTCCGGCGCGAGCTCCGCCGCCACTCCCAGCTCGCGCAGCGCCGCGAGCAGCACGGTATTGATCTCGGCATATGGCACGCGCCACGACACGTCATCGCCAAGCGGAAACGCCACGGCATACGTGATTTCTCGCCAATGCAGCAGCGCCCGGCCACCGGTGGGGCGTCGCACCCGCTCCAGAGCGACTTCATCCAGCGAGGCGGCCGAATAGCGCCCCGTGACCTGCTCGTTGCGGCCAAAGGAAACGGTCGGACGCTCCCAAGCGTACTGTCGCCACACCCCGCGCTTGCTGCGCCGCGCCAGGTCGAGCAACGCGGCATCGACCGCCATGTTGGTCACCCCGGCGGCGGCGGCGGTGTGCAGCAAGTCCCACGTCGAGGGCAGGCATGTCGGCAGCCGGCAGTCGGACGTGCGCAGCGGAATGGCTCTGGACGAGTTCACAGCCATTAAGTTTAACAGGTTACCGGCAGCGCGATGCTGCGGTGAACTCAACGATTTCCGACGATTGCACGGGCATCGCCCTTTCGAGGATGGTCATGGTCACGCGCACCATTTCGGCCGCGCCAGTCGCGGTGGATTCCTTCATTCCGCGCCATCTGGGGCCGAGCGCTGCCGAGCAGCAGGACATGCTCGACACCGTGGGCTACGAATCGCTGGATCGCTTCATCGACGCGGTCGTACCGGAGGCGATCCGTTTTCGCGGTACGCTCGACACCGGCCTCGAACAAAGCGAGGCCGACGTCCTCGCCGCGCTCAAGGCGATAGCGGCTCGCAATCGTGTCTATCGGTCGTACATCGGCATGGGCTACTATGGCACGCACACGCCCAACGTAATCCTCCGGAACGTGATGGAGAATCCGGCGTGGTACACGGCGTACACACCGTACCAGGCGGAGATCGCGCAGGGTCGCCTTGAAGCGTTGCTCAACTATCAGACCATGGTGATCGATCTCACCGGTCTCGAAATCGCCAATGCGTCGCTACTCGACGAAAGCACGGCCGCTGCCGAGGCGATGGCGCTCTGCTTCGCGGCGCGCGGGAGCGCCACGCGCAACGTATATCTGGTGGGCAACGACTGTCACCCGCAGACGGTTGCCGTGGTGCAGGCGCGCGCCGAAGCGCGCGGGGCGCAGGTGCAGCTGATCGATCCGCGCAACGCCGAGTTCACCGACACGGTGTTCGGCGTGCTGCTGCAGTACCCCGGTACCGATGGGGCGATTGTGGACTACCGGACGCTGTGCGAGTCCGCGCACGCCGCCGGTGCTCTGGTCACGGTGGCAACCGACCTGCTCGCGCTGTGCCTCCTCGCGTCTCCGGGCGAGTGGGGCGCGGATATCGCCGTTGGCAATACGCAGCGCTTTGGCGTGCCGATGGGCTACGGTGGTCCGCACGCGGCCTTTTTTGCAACGCGGGATGAGTTCAAGCGGCTCTTGCCGGGGCGCATCATCGGCCTGTCGCGCGACAGCGACGGGAAGCCGGCGCTGCGCATGGCATTGCAGACGCGCGAACAGCATATCCGTCGCGAAAAGGCCACCAGTAACGTGTGCACCGCACAGGTTTTGCTGGCCGTGATGTCGGGCATGTACGCCGTCTACCATGGTCCGGAGGGGCTCCGCCGCATCGCCGAGCGCGTGCACCGATACGCAGTCACGCTCGCCGCCGGCTTCGAGAAGCTGGGCTTCGCGATCACGCACGAGAACTATTTCGATACCGTGCGGGTCGAGGTGGGCGCCCACGGTCAGGAAGATATTCTCGCGGCCGCCGAGGCCCGGGCGATGAACCTGCGTGTCCTCGAGCCGGGCACGATCACGGTGGCGCTCGACGAGATGACGACACCGACCGATATCGCCGACCTATGGAGTGTATTCAACAACGGTGAGACGCCCGACTTCGGTTACGAGGAGCTCGCGACCGGCGTGGATACTCGTTACGATGAGCGATTCGTGCGCGTATCGACGTACCTCACGCACCCGACCTTCAGCCGTTATCACAGCGAGACGGAGATGCTCCGGTATCTCTACGCGCTGCAGGCCCGTGACTTTTCGCTGGTGCACGGCATGATCCCGCTGGGATCGTGCACGATGAAGCTGAACGCCACGGCGGAGATGATTCCGGTCACGTGGCCGGAGTTCGGGCAGCTGCATCCGTTCGCGCCCACCGCGCAAGCCGAAGGCTACGCCGAGTTATTCCGACAACTCGAGCACGATCTCGCGGAAGTGACCGGATTCGCCGGCGTCTCGCTGCAGCCCAACGCCGGCTCGCAGGGCGAGTACGCCGGACTGCTCGTGATCCGCGCTTACCATCACTCCCGCGATGATCACCATCGCACGGTGTGCCTGATTCCCACGTCGGCGCACGGCACGAATCCGGCGAGCGCGGTGATGGCCGGTTTCCAGGTCATCACCGTGAAAACCGACGCCGATGGCAACATCGACGTGGACGACCTGCGCGCCAACG
The DNA here is from genome assembly GCA_038250435.1 of Gemmatimonadales bacterium. Taxonomy (GTDB): domain Bacteria; phylum Gemmatimonadota; class Gemmatimonadetes; order Gemmatimonadales; family Gemmatimonadaceae; genus Gemmatimonas. The sequence goes on from JBBSCJ010000003.1 coordinate 126,915, forward strand.
CCGAGAAGCATGCGGACAACCTCGGCGCGCTCATGGTGACCTACCCAAGCACGCACGGCGTGTTCGAAGCGCGTATCACGGAGATCACCGCGATCGTGCACGAGTTCGGCGGCCAGGTGTACATGGACGGCGCGAACATGAACGCGATGGTTGGCGTGTCGCGCCCGGGTGATCTCGGCGCCGACGTGTGTCATCTCAACCTGCACAAGACATTCTGTATTCCGCACGGTGGCGGCGGACCCGGCATGGGCCCCATCGGCGTCGCCAGGCAGCTGGTCCCGTTTCTGCCCACGCATCCGGTCATTCCCACGGGTGGTACGCAGCCGATCGGACCGGTCTCCGCCGCGCCGTGGGGCAGTGCCAGCATTCTCCCCATCTCGTACGTGTACATCAAGATGATGGGCGGCGAAGGGCTCGCGACGGCCACAAAGGTGGCCATTCTGAGCGCCAACTACATCGCCCGCAAGCTCGAGGGACACTTCCCGGTGCTGTATCGCGGACAGAACGGCCTCGTGGCGCACGAATGCATTCTCGATACGCGCGGCTTCAAGAGTACCGCAGGTGTGGAAGTCGAAGACATCGCCAAGCGACTCATGGACTACGGATTCCACGCGCCCACGATGTCCTTCCCGGTAGCCGGCACGATGATGGTCGAGCCCACTGAGAGCGAGTCGAAGGCGGAGCTCGATCGCTTCATCGAAGCGATGATCCGCATCCGCGAGGAAATCGCCGCAGTGGAGCGCGGTGAAGTCGATCGCGCGTCGAACGTGCTGAAGCATGCGCCGCACACGGCCGCGCATGTCACGAGCGATACATGGGATCGTCCCTACACGCGGCAGCAAGCGGCGTATCCCACGCAATGGACCCGGGAACGGAAGTTCTGGCCAACGGTTGGTCGCATCGAGAGTGCGTTCGGCGACCGGAACCTCGTCTGCTCGTGTCCGCCCATGGAGGCGTACGTCAGTCACTGATGTCATTGGTGTCGCTGAATACACACACGGCGCGGTTCCCTGTTCGGTAGCCGCGCCGTGCGTCGTTCTCCCGTCGGAGCCGACGGGCCTATTCGCCGAGCTGCGTCTTGTATTCGTCGGCTGTCATAAGCCCCGCGTCGCCGCCGGCGGGAATGCGTACCTTGATCATCCAGCCGTCGCCGAACGGATCGGTGTTGATCAGCGCCGGTTCGCCGTCGAGACGGCCGTTCACTTCGACGATGTCGCCCGCCACCGGCATATACAGCTCGGACACGGCCTTGACCGCCTCGACCGTGCCGAACACGTCGTTGGCGCCATACTTCGCACCGACGCGGGGAAGTTCGACGTATACGATGTCGCCCAACTCACCCTGAGCAAAGTCCGTGATCCCGACCGACACGATGTCGCTCCCGGTCGTCGTACGGACGTATTCGTGCTCTTTGGTATAGTGCAAGTCGGCAGGGATATTCGACACTGTAACTCCGGATGAGGAAGGAAATCGATCAGGGAGAAGTATCTGCTGGAGCACGGCGGGAGGGAAGCGCCGCACGCGCTTGAAGCTCGCGCCACAGCGCAAGGACGAGAGGCTGCAGTGCTTCCGGCGATCGGTCGTTGTCGATGATCCAGGTGGCGCCAGCCCGCTTGCGGGCGGCCGGCCATTGCGCGTCGATCATCGCTTGTCCTTCGTCGACCGACAGGCCACGATGCGACACCAGGCGCGCCAATCGTACGGCGGCAGGAGCATCCACGAGAATGACTCCGGCAAACGCATGCTCCAGCCCAACCTCGAAGAGCAGGGGAATGTCGGAGATGACGACGGCATCGCCGCGGGCGGCTGCGTCATGGACGCGCGCCTCACGAAGTCGCGACACGGCCGGATGCACGATGGCATTGAGTGCGCTGCGCGCGACCGGATCACGAAAGACGATGGCGCGCAGTTGGGCACGATCGAGGGTGCCGTCGGGGAGCAGCACCGCTGCGCCGAAGCGGTCGACGATCGCCGCGAGGGCGGGCGTTCCGGGGTTCACGACTTCGCGGGCCAGCCGGTCCGCATCGATGATGGTGGCCCCATGTGCCGCCAAGAGCGCCGCCACCGTGCTCTTGCCGCTGGCGATATTTCCCGTGAGTGCGAGTGGCAGCATGCGCTCAAAGTGCGCGAAAGCTCATCTGGGCGGAACCCGCGTGACCGGGAGGTCAGGCGAGGCTAGGCGGCCGCGCTGTCCGGCATGTCGTCTTCGTGCTCGTGCACTTCGCGCCGTTTTTCGCGATTCACCAGCAGCTCCTGGATCACCCATCCCGCGCCGCCACGCAGGCGGATCTGGTGCGGCGTGCAGCCGAGGTAGCGCTGACAGGTGTTACGGAACGCGCTCCCCGACGGGAAGTCCAACGCACTCGCCACACCGTCGGCGCTGCGCGAACCGTCTTCGAGCATGCTGGCGGCCACGATCAGGCGTCCCCACGTGAGCAGCTGATGCGGCGGCGGCAGTTCAGCGCCTTCGAGACGCTTCGAGAGCAGCCGACGGGATACGGAAATGAGGCGAGCCAGACTGTCGGGCGTGAGGCGCTCGTGCGCCCGCGTTACCGACAACATCACCGCGTCTCGAACCACGCTGCGCAGTTCGGCCAGATGCGGCCTGAGCAGACTGGAGACGCTGCGCGCTTCAGCCTGGTCGAGCAGTGCCGCCAGCATCTGGGGCGTGTCGGTTTCTTCGGCCACGATGAGCACGTCGATTCCGCAGCGGCCGGCATCAAACATGTCCCGCGCCCGCTCGCGGGTAAGATCGACGTACGCCACGAGCGCCGCCCTCGGCACGCGAATACGCAGCTGACGGACACGCTCGAAGTCGGCGCGCCCATCGACATAGAGGTCGAAGACCACGACGTTGATCGGGCCGCGCTCGCACGCGCGGGTCAGGGACGTCCAGTCCTCGCAGGGCACGAAGCGATATCGGTCACGGGCTGCGTTGCGCAGCCGCGCGAGCCGGGGCTCGTGGGCGAGGAGCGTCGCGATTACACCCATGCAACGGTCAGGTGAGGGGAAGTTGGCTTTCGATTGGCATCAGCGATAGGACGCCGGGACAGCCATCGTCGTCACAGCGTGAAAAGACGCGCATGGCGCGGGCCCTGACGGAACGCCTGAAGAGACCTCTAGATTGCCAGTATCGCCGACCGTCGGACTGCCGTCGTTCGCCATTCCCGCGAGAGGTGCCCGTGCCTGCTGCCCGTTCATTCACGCCGTCCGATACGCCGCTGCGCGGGGTGCTCGAAGCCAGCGTCGACGCCGTTGTTCTTGTCCGCGCCGTTCGCGATCCGGATGGACGCGTGGCCGACTTCTGCATTATCGATGCGAACGGACGGACGGCATGCATGGTCGGCGAGCAGCGCAACGGGCTGGTGGGGACGTCCGTTTTTGAGAGATTTCCGAACAGCCGGGAGTCGAGGTTGTGGGAGCAGTGCTGTGCCGTACTGGTATCGCAGCGGCCCCTCGAGATCACGCTCCACGCGCCGCTGAACGGCCAGTCGGAACGACGGGTGGAGCGGCTGCTTGTCCCCGTCGATCGGGAACGCGTGGCCATCACCTTACGTGATGTGACGGCGCGCCATCTGCAGGAGACCGCACTGGCAGCCAGCGAGGCACGGTATCGCCAGCTCTTCGAGCACAACGGTGCGATCCAGATGCTTGTCGACGCGGACACGGCACGCCTCATCGACATCAATCCGGCGGGTGCGAAATTCTATGGTTGGCCGCGGGACGCGATGCGCGCGATGTTCGCCACCGATTTCGAAGCGACCACGGTAGAACAGTGGCACGAACAGTGGCGCGAGGCGACGACGGACATCGCGACCGGCACCGGGCAGCGCGGCATACGCGAGTACCGCGTGGCCAACGGCGAACTTCGTCGGGTCGACGCGTTGGTGAGCGTGGCGGAGCTGGCCGGTCGGCGCGTGCTGCACTTCAGCATGCAGGAGCTGGCCGATCCGGTGCGGGCCGAGCGCGACCCGCGCGAGTCGGAGGCACCCGCGTCGGAGTCTCGGCTGCCTCAAGCGCAGAACCTCGAGACAGGTGCGCAGCTTGTCGGGGGCATTGCCCACGAACTCAATAATCTGCTTACGGTGATTCGCGGCGCCGCCGGGTTTCTGCGCGACAGCGTTGGCGAGACCTCTCCGCTGCTGGAGGATGTGAATGCCATCGACCGGGCAACGGAACGGGCGGAGGCGCTCACGCGTCGGTTGCTCGCCCTGGGCCGCCCTCAGACGGTGACGATTGACGCGGTGGAGTCAGCTACAGCAGCTGCTGCTGCGGTTCATCGCGTCGCGGCACGAGATGACACGCACGACACCGGGCCTCATACGAATCAGCCGCGCCGACCATGATGGTCGGTGAATCGTAGGGCGCCGGCTTGCCACCGATCAATCGCTGATTGCGGCTGGCCGGTGAGCCGCACAGGACGCAGATCGCATGCAGTTTGTCGACTACTTCTGCCACCGCCATCAGCTGCGGCATAAAGCCGAACGGCTCACCGCGAAAGTCGGTGTCCGTACCAGCGAGAATCACGCGCCGACCCCGCTCCGCGAGACTCGAGGCTACCTGCACGATACCGGCATCGAGAAACTGTGCTTCGTCGATGGCGACGACCTGCGCCATGGGATCGAGGCGCGACAAGATCTGCGATGATGAATCCACCGGTACCGCTTCGAACGTCCGACGGTCGTGGGAGGAGACCGCCCACAACCCGGCGAAGCGGTCGTCAAGATGCGACTTGAAGACCTGCACGCGTTTCCGGGCGATGGTTGCCCGGCGCACGCGACGCAGCAGCTCTTCGGTCTTCCCGCTGAACATCACCCCCGCCACGACCTCCATCCAACCGCCCGATGCCTGAAAACTGCCGCTCACCGTTACGCCTCGTCGTTCTGGTCGGTGGGCGGACGCGGCGTCCGCTTCGCGTGTTGCATCCGCTCGGCGCGCTCCGACCACTCGGCGCGCCCCTCAGCGCGTTCCGCCACCGGGCGATCACCAAACGCGCGACGCTCCTCGTCGGGGCGAAGCGGACGGCCTCCACCTCGCGACGGTCCGCCGCGATCATCCGCACGCGGTCCGCGGTCGGCGCCGACCGGACCACGCGAGGGCCCGCGCGACGGACCACGCTCGTCGCGGTCGAACGAGCGCGCGGGACGGTCATTGCGCGGTGCACGGTCTGCCCGCGGCGGCCCGAAGCTCCGCCGTTCCTTCGGCTGCTCGTGACTGCGCTCGTCGATCCGCGCACTCAATCGGCGACCGCGCATCGACGACTGGACAAGCGCCGTCACCGTTTGCGCGGCGTCTTCCGGCGAGAGCTGCACGGTAGTGTGTGACTCGAACATTTCGACCGCGCCGATCCGATCACTCGGAATCCCTGCCTCGTTCGCAACTGCCCCGACGATATCGCCTACCCGGGCACCGTCGCGCTTCCCGACGGCAAGGAACACGCGCAGTTTGCCGGCTCCTCCCGCAGGTCCACTTGCGCCTCCGGCGGAAAGTGACAGCTCGCGCGGGGCGCTGACCGGCGTGCGCGCCGGCGCCTGAAACGCCGCCTTCGCGCGCACGGTGAGCACGTCGCGACGCGCGCCCTCATACAGCCGCAGGGCGGCGGCCGCAATCTCCAATGCGTCATGCGTCTCGAGCATCGGGGCGAGTAAAGCCATCTCGCTCGCCGACGTCCCGCCGGAGCTGGCGAGAGTGGTTTGCAGTGCGGTGCGCAGCGCCTGCGCGCGACTTTCCGCCGTGGCTTTTCGCGGCGCGGGCGTCCACGCTTCGGCGAGTCCGTGCGTCATGCGACGAAACGCCGGCAGTTCGTCGGGAAGGAGCAACGCGACCGCATCCACCGGGCGGGTGGCAAGCGCATCGGCCAACGCGTCGTACGAAGCTGGCGCCTCCCAGAATACCACCAGCGTCACGTGTTCCGACGTCGGCTGACGCACCACTTGCACGGCGCTTCCGTTAATCAGCATGCCCATGCGCACAAGCGCCGCGCGGGCACCCTGCTCACCAGTATCGCTCGACGCCACCACTACCAGCGACGGCGGGTCAACCTCGTCCACGATACCGCGGAGCGCATCGGCACGCCCTGACGCCGACGTGATCACAAAGCTCGGCGCGAGCGACAGCGGCGTATCGCCGGCGAGGCGCGGGGTCATGACACGCGCCCGACGCATCTGGGCCTCGAGAAACGCCTCGACTGCTGCGGTCGACTCATCGAGCGTGGCAACGCGCATCACCTCGGCCGGGGCGTCGCCGAGCAGCGCCTGCAGCGTGTCAACGCCACCGTCGCTTAGAATCTCGTCGAGGCCAATGATAACGATCGTCTGCAGCTGCCGCAGGTCGATGGCGGCGTCGCGACGAAGCGCGAGCAGATCGGCAGCAGTACCGGTCGCGACCGACACGGCGCCGGCCGCAAGGATCCGACGGGCGCGGGTGACGGCGCTTACCGGTACTACACGCGACTGTTCGTTTGCCAGGAGCAGGCGGGCCTGTTCGGCGGCGCTCAGCGCCTGTTCGATAGTTGGAGTGACCACCAGGCAGACGGGGGCGGCAACACCGCGCGCCTCGCGGCTGCGTTCCACGCCGGGCCGCAGCGCGGTGGTGATCATCCGTAAATCTGCCGGTCCGTGCAGTACCACATGCTGGCTGCGCGTTGCTGCGGGCGCAGAATCCTGTGTCATCCCTGCCGACGTCTCCGGCGTTGCCCCTGGCGTTGCCCCTGGCAACGACTCCTGCCTATCTCGCTCGCCCACGTCCCGCTCCATCGATTGTCGGTCAGCCCGGCCGCCCAACGGCCGGTGATTGCTGCGCCACCGTGGCGCATGGCGCACCAAACATGGGCGCGCTTTATTGCGTCAAGGGTCGCTACGGCGAGCGCGGCCCCTCGAATCCTGCCCGGTACGACATCAGGATGTCTGTCGCCGCCGGCTGGACATCAGCTCTACGGCGGGAACATAGCTCGTTCCCGCCCGATTGCCCACTCCAATCCCTGACGCATAATGCCCCGCGCTTTCCAGCCGTCGCCGAATATCGCCCGCATGAAGGAGTCGGCGACGCTCGCCGTGGCCGCCAAGGCCCGAGCGCTCAAAGCGGCTGGACACGCCATCATCGACCTGGGTGCCGGTGAGCCGGATTTTGATACCCCGCTCTTCATCCGTGAGGCGGCGGTGGAGGCACTCGCCAATGGTGCTACGCGATACACGGCCACGGAGGGGATTCTCCCTTTACGGGAGGCAATCGCGGCCGACGCCAACCGGCTGCTGGCCCACGGCGCGCCAGTGTCGGCCGCCGAAGTGGTGGTCTCGAATGGCTCCAAGCAAGCGCTGTACAATGCGTGCGTCTGCTGCTTCGGTCCGGGTGATGACGTGCTCATCCCCACGCCGGCGTGGACGAGCTACTACGAGATGATCGAGCTGGCTCGGGCGGTGTCGGTGCCCGTGTTCGGTGACCCGGCCAACTCGCTCAAGGTGTCCGCCGCGCAGCTCGAGGCGGCGGCTACCGATCGCACGAGGGGCGTGATGCTCAATTCGCCGAGCAATCCGACGGGGGCGGTGTACACGCGCGACGAGCTGTCGGCGATTCTCGACCTGGCGGCGGCGCGCGGTTGGTGGGTGATTGCTGACGAGATCTACCTGCGCATCGCCTACGAGGGCGGGGCCCACTCCGCGTTGGAGTTGGCAAAGACGCGCGCCAACCTCATCGTGATCAACGGTGTGGCAAAGGCGTACGCCATGACGGGCTGGCGCATCGGCTGGTCGATCGCGCCAGTGGCCGTCTCCAAGGCGATGACGGCCTTCCAGTCGCACACGACATCCAATCCGGCGGCCATGTCGCAGTACGCCGCCCTCGCCGCGCTCGTGGAGCGCGAGCAGGCCGACACGGCGGTAAAGCACATGGTGGCGGAGTTTCGGCGCCGTCGTGACGCGATAATGACCGCACTGACGGCGTTCCCGGCGGTAAAATACGTGTACCCGGCCGGCGCCTTTTACCTGTATCTCAACGTCCAGGGTTTCCAGGGTGCCGATGATCCTGCCGCCGCATTCGCTGCGAAGGTGCTCGAGTCCGAGCAGGTGGCGGTGGTACCCGGTGGCGCGTTTCTCACTCCCGATTGGATCCGTGCCAGCTACGCGACATCCGAAGCGATCGCCGTCGATGGCCTGACGCGCATCGCGCGCTGCCTCACCACGTTCTGAGCGCTCACTGTATGCACCGGCCGTTGGCCAGGGATGAAATGATCACCACCATCGTACTGGTCCAAGCGGACCCCAGGAGCATTCCGCAGTGCGCCACCGCCCTCGCCGGCATCGACGGCGTCACGGAGGTCTACTCCGTGTCGGGCGCGTGGGACCTCGTGGCCATCGTGCGTGTCCCTGACCTGGAGCGCATTGCGACGGTGGTAACGCAGGAGTTCGCGAACGTGCCCGGCATCGTGCGCACCCAGACGCTCACCGCCTTCCGTGCGTACAGCCGGAACGACCTCGAACAGGCGTGGGACATCGGCGTGGAATAGCGGGTTATGCGACGCCTTGCGGCGCGCGCCGCATGCTACGGCCATCAGGCAAGGCAGCGGCCGAGCGGGAAGCGTGAGAGTTCGCGCCAAGCGTCCACCGAATGGTGCAGCACGATCGTGTACAACTCGGCGCGTCGCTCTTCGGGTGGGAGCGCGAGTCCGAAAAACAGCTCGGCCTTGCGATCGCCGTCGACGTCCACGTAGTCAAGATATTTGATGCGTGGCGGCGTCCGCTTATTGCCCAGCGTGCTGAATGTGTAGGACGGCTTGTAACCATACACACCCTTGTCGAGCACGATGACCAGCTGCCGCGGGCGTTCACCGATGGGCCGCAGCGAATCTGAGGCAATGTCTGGATCATTGTATATCACCACGATGGAGGGTGCTGGACCGTTCCCTCCGGCGACCACGTGTACCTCACGTGTGTAGCGCGATTGCGCCGACAGCGGCACGCCGACGGTTGGCGCGATGAGCGTGGAGACGGTGGTCATGATGGTCTGCAACTCCCCGTCGCCGAGCGGCGTCACAGCATTGAGCGGCGGCCGTGGTCCGCTCACCAGCAGCTCGACACCCGCTGGAACAGCGGCGTCGCCCCCTGGCACGATCACCGTGCAGCCGGCAATCGAATCGAGCGCCGTTCCTTCCCACATGCCGCGTCTGAGAGAAAGCCGAGGAAGCGCCGCACCATTTCGAATCGGCGTGACCGTGCTCGTGCTTTGCAAGTAGTCAATATCCAGTGCGCGCCATCCGCGATTGCTGAGCGACAGAAAACGGAGCCCCTGCTCACCGTAGGTCGCTACGGGAACGACCTGCGCGCGCTCGCCCGGCCGCACGGCACGGAAGAGGACGGTCGGGGCGCTGGCCAGCAGCGTGCTGTCGTTCTGCCACGCGGGATCTCCGGTGACGGGCCGGAGCGCATTCTTCACGCGATCGCAGGCGGAAACGGAGAGAATGGTGAGCAGCGTGAGCAGCAAGGGGACGCCCCGGGCGGGCCGGAAGCGGCGGAAGCGGAGGCGAATTTGGGGTGAAGTGAGCACCAAAGCAGTTTCGTCGGGAAGGAGGAGGAAGTCCACCGCCGGAGGCGTTGTGTCCGCGAAAGGCGCCCGCTAGCCTCCGCTACGTGATAGACGATCATCTCCCGGTGCCGGAAGTGGCCGCCTCGCTTCGCGGTGCACTGCGAGCCCTTCGGCCGCTGCTGGACACCGGCGCAGCGAGTGCGGCCGGGGCGTCCGTCTCCCTCGAGCGGCTCATGATCCGCAGCGACCCACCCTCAACGGTAGTCTGCTCCATGCTGGAGGAGACAGCCGATCGCCCGATTGCGGAGGCGCCGGCAGCGGAGGTGAGTGGCTTTCTCGATGGAGTGCAGCGAAGTCGGATGGTGGCGCATGTGCGCGGCGTCCCGATCGTGTACGCGACGGTCGCGGCGGCGGTGCGCGCGCGGCGCGCGCGTCGCCTGGAAACGTGGCGGGCGCCGCGGCTGCAGCGGTCGCTCTTCGCCTCGCGCGAGGGATTGGGCGAGGCGGCGTGGGAGGTGCTCGCGCAAAGCGGGCTGCCGGCGATGGATACCACGCGCGACCTGTCGGCCGCCGGGGTCCCGACGCACCCGCACATGCTGCGGGCGCGCGCGCTCGATATGGTGGCGCTCGAACGGGAGAAGCTCGAACGGCAGCTGGCGGCGGACTGGTGCCGCGCCGAGCCGCGCTGGCTGTGGATCGACGGCGGGATCGCCGGCAATCTCGCCGTCGACGACCGGGCATCCGCCTTTGGTGTGGTCAAGTCGCACGCCACGATGTACGGTACCGCTGCGCAGGTGCGCGCCGTGCTGGCACTTGGCGAGGGGGAGCGGTCGCCGGCGTTTCTGGTAGGACATCGTCCGCGTCGCGCCGTCGCCAGCTGGTATCTCCGATTGCGCGTTGTGCGCGGCGGTGATCCGCTGCACGGGTTGGTGCGTGTCGAAGTCGCGCCGCCGACCACCTTGGCTCGCGCCCTCGAATCGGTTGACGCGAACGCCGGCATCGCTGCGCTTGAGGCGACTGTCCGCGAGGAATTCGTGGCGCGCGTCGATCGTATTTCGGGGATGATCCTCGCGGAACGTGCGCCACTGTCGCTCCCCGATCCGCGCTGGGATACGCTCACGTACGGCATTCATGCGTGCGAGAGGTATCTCGACGCCCTCGTTGGCACGTCCTGATCCCTTCCGGCCGCTCCCTGTGACGATTCCTGCCATGCCAGCGGTGCTTCCCCCCGGCGTGCCACGCGGCCCTATCGGCCGCGTGGTCGCCACCGAACGCAAGCCTAACACCCCGCACGAATTCCATTTCTGGACGGCGATCGATGCGCCGGTGGGTATCGGTACCATTGTGCGGGTGGACGGCAGCATGCCGGTGGACGCGGTGATTCCGCGCGTCTTCGGCGTGGTAATGGAGGGATTCAGCTATTCCGACCTGCAGTCACCGTTGCACGACGTGATGGGGCATGACGGTCGTCCGGAGGATGCGCCGTTTGCCGCGACCGAGCGTACCGAGATCCGCCTGTACACCGCGCAGGTGCTACGGCACATCCCCGAGGAACCGCTGCAGCCGGTGCCGATCGGTGCCGTTTATATGGCCGACGACGCGGATGTCGCCGTTGCGCTGCGCATGGATTCGTATCTCGCCGCCGATGCGCGCACGGCGATTCCGGTCGGGGTGTATCGCGCGGGCGGCATGCGCGCGCCCATCTATCTCGACTCCGATTTTCTGGTGGGGCCGGAGGCGGCGCATCTGAACATCTCCGGCATGTCCGGGCTGGCCACCAAAACCAGCGCCATCGAATGGCTGCTGCAATCGATCTTCACGCACTTTCCGAAGCAACGTGGAACGGTGGCCGCCGTCTGTTTCAACGTGAAGGGTCCGGACCTGTGCTTCCTCGACCAGCCGGGTCGCATCACCGAGGCCGATCAGGCACTCTATGACGCCCTCGGTGTCCCCGCTCAGCCCTTTCAGGATGTGCGCTATTTCGCCCCTTACACCGCCCGCGGACTCGCGCTCAATACCCTGCGTTCGCACCCCGATCTCGCGTCCACCGTTTCGCCGCTCACGTGGGGACTGAACGAAGTGTTGCAATTTGCCGAGGTCCTGCTCAACAAGGATGACGTCGACGCGAAGGCGGATGCGCTCATCGACTTCATCCGCGAACGCGTGGTCGGCAAGGACTTCGAGGAGGCCGGGTTTTCGCGGACGCATCGCGTGCAATCGTTCGCCGATCTCGATGCGTGGTTTCGTGACGTGCTCCGCAAACTGGAGGATTCCAACGGCGATACCTGGCGCACGCATCATGCGGCCACCGTGCGCAAGGTGCGCAACCGGCTGTCGAACCTGTCCACTCGGTGCGCCGGGCTGGTGACCGACGACGGTGAGATCTCGGATCTTCCGTTCGGGAGCTTCGACGATCGCGCGGTGTATGTGGTCGATATTGCCAACGTCGAAGAAGACGCGCAGGACCTCGTATTTGCGCGCGTGGTGTCGAAGCTGCGCGAACATCTCGAGCGTCGCGATCTCGGCGTCGATCACGTCATCGTCTTTGTCGATGAACTCAACAAGTACGCGCCCAACGATGGGCCGGATACCTATGTCCGCAAGATGCTGCTCGACATCGCCGAACGCGGGCGTTATCTGGGACTCGTGCTCTTCGGTGCCCAGCAGTTCCGCTCGCAAGTGCACCGCCGGGTCGTGGGCAACGCCGGTACCGCACTTTTCGGCCGGATGGACGGCGACGAGCTGGCCACGCCTGGTTACCAGGTATTGAGCCCCGCCGTCAAGGCCCGGCTTGCCACGCTCGACAAGGGACAGCTGATGGTGCGTCATCCGCACTTTGCACAGCCGGTGTTCGTCCGGTTTCCGCGCCCGGCAGTGATGACCGGTCGGGAAGGGGTGGAAAAGTATCCCCAGGCGCCCGAGCCATCGCTCGCGCAAGCGGTCACACGGGACCTTCGCCGTCTGGACGGTGGTATCGAACTCGGATGGGTGCAACAGGCAATTCTGCTCTACGAAGAGCACGAGGTCCTTGCTGCACGAAACGCCGTAGTGCGACGTCGCCCCGACAATGTCAAAGCCACGTTCACGCACGAGTTGCAACGGCGATCGCGTCCGTCGGCGGTCAATGTGGAGGCGGTGACGCCGCGTCCGCGTCCGCTGCGCTCGTTTTCCCCTGACGAATATGGTGGATGAACGTGGGACGAGCAGGTCACGCAGCAGCAGTGATGTTGGCACTCCTCGCGACTGCTTCGCTCGCGGCGGCGCAAGGCGGTGCGGGAGCGAAACCGGCGGCCCGCGACGGGATCTGGCTCATCGTCCGTCCGCGCGTCGGTGACACGCTGCGCTTGCAGCTCGAGCAGACGATCGAGATCAGCGGCCGCCGCATCGCCGGATCCCAACGACAGGGTCCGACGGTCATTGATGGCACGCGAAAGGCTCAGCCCTCGCCGGCGCCGGATTACGGACCGCGACGGGAGCGGGCGTCCACGCGGGTCACGCGACTGCAGATGTTCGCCCACTCGCTGGTCGAAGCCAGTACCATGCAGGTCACCACGCTGCTCGCCACGACCGACTCGATGGCGATATCGGCCGGCTCGGCACAGGAAGCCAGCGCGCCGCTCACCATGATGCCCCTTCCGACCGATGGGCGGCAGGTGCGAGTGCGCGTCACCCCGGACGGTGCCATGCTCGTGAGTGATCCGCCGCCGGGGGCCATGGAACTCGGCGCCACGCTGGCGTCCATGCCCGGGATGCTCCCCGGTAACGCCGTGCAGGTGGGCGAATGGTGGGAGCGGGACATCATGCTCCCTTCCGTCCCGCTGAGCGGATACCGCGCCGACGGCGTGGTGCGGGCCCGTTTCCGGCTCGACTCCCTCACACATGGCGGCCGAGACGCGTGGATCTCCATGGAGGGCACGCTTCAGGGAGACGGCGCCGGGCGTGAACTCCCTGCGGGCACGCGAGTGATCACCGCCGGTACCATGCGCGGCACCCTGCTCGTAGACCGGGTTCGGGGTTGGATCGTCGATGCCCGCACCATTATGGAAGTGCAGTCGGAGGTCACTCCGGGGCCAGCAGGCCCTGTGATGCCGATGCTCCTCGACATGCACATTGTGCAACGGGTCCGGTTCAAGTGACGTAAGCGGCGTTCCCACGTAGCTTTGGGTATGCGCCTGATTCACCTCGCCGATCTGCATCTCGGTTTCCGTCAATACCAGCGGCTCACGCCGACCGGGATCAACCAGCGCGAGGCTGACGTCGCCGCTACGGTGCAGCGCGCCATCGCGCAGGTGATCGAATGTGCCCCCGACGTCGTGGTGATCGGCGGCGACATCTTTCATACCGTGCGACCCTCGAACCCCGCGATCCTGCACGCCTTCCGCGCCTTCTCGGCGCTGCGCGACCGGCTTCCGGATACGCCGGTCATCATGGTTGCCGGAAACCACGATGCGCCGCGAACCGCCGAAACTGGATGCATCCTGCGGCTTTTTCGCGAAATCGGTGTACACGTCGCCGACGCCCGACCTGAGCTGTTCACATTCCCTTCGCGCTCGCTGGCCGTACTCGCGATTCCTGACGCGCCCGGCATCACCCGGCCGCCGCTCGTACCGCCGGAGGGCTACGCGCATCGTGTGCTGCTCATGCACGGTGAAGTGGCGGGGATGCTGCCCGCGCATGCCGTGTCGGCCGATCGCGCCGCGATCGAGATCCCCATGGCGGAGTTGCACGCCGAGCAGTGGAGCTACATCGCACTCGGACACTATCACGTGTATCGCGAGGTGGCCCCGCGCGCCTTCTACAGCGGCTCCCTCGATTACACCAGCTCCAACCCGTGGGGCGAGTTGCGCGAAGAGCGGGAGCAGCGCGTACCGGGAAAGGGTTTTGTCGAGCATGATCTGCAAAGCGGCGCGCACCGGTTTCATCCGGTGGCTCCGTCGCGCCCGTTGCTCGACCTCGAACCGGTGGATGCAAGTGGCATGGGTGCGGCGGATCTCGACGGCGCCCTGCGCGCCCGCGTAGACACGGCTCCGGGAGGCATTGCCGATCGCGTGGTACGCGTCCTGGTACGCAACGTTCCGCGACACGTCGTGCGCGATCTCGATCACGCGGCGCTTCGCGAGTATCGCAAGCGGGCGATGCACTTTCATCTTGATACCCGACGTCCCGAACCGCTCACCCGGAAAAGCACCGGCGACGGTGCGCCCGGACGACGCGCCACGCTCCCGGAAATCGTGGCGGAACATTTGGGTGAGCGGGTCATCGCCCCGGGTATCGATCGCGAAAAGCTGGTGAGTATCGGGCTGCGGTATCTGCAGCAAGCCGAAGACGCGGCGATGGCTGCCCTCCCCGTGCTGGACGCCTGAACCGATGCGACTGCTCTCGCTGCGCATGCAGAACTTCCGGCAGCACGCCGACACGCGTCTCAGCTTTGAAGGTGGACTCACGGGCATCATCGGCCCCAACGGCTCTGGGAAGTCCACGATTCTCGAAGCGATCGCGTGGGCGCTCTACGGCAATCCGGCGGCGCGCGGCACACGCGACTCCATTCGCTTTTCCCGTGCAGGCGCACGCGCCGCGGTGCGTGTGGAGCTGGCGTTCGAACTGGCCGGCCATCGCTATCAGGTGGTGCGCGGACTCACCAGCGCAGAGTGCTTTCTCGATGGCGGCGAGACGCCCGTCGCCAACACGATTACCGGCGTCACCGAATTACTGCAACGGCGAATCGGCATGACGCGCTCGGAGTTCTTTCACACCTACTTCACGGGGCAGAAGGAACTCGACGTCATGGCAGCGCTGGGGCCGGCCGAGCGCGCGCGCTTTCTGTCGCGTGTGCTGGGATACGACCGCATCAGCGGCGCGCAGGAAATAGCCCGCGAGCGCCGCCGCGCCCTGCTGGCCGAAATCAACGGGCTCAAGCAGGGGATGCCCGATGCCGACGCCATCTGGCGCATGGTCGCTGATGCCGAAACGCGGCTGGCAGCCGCGCGCACCCAGGCCGGTGAGAGTGAGCGATCGCGGGAGTCCACCGCCGCGCGGCTGGCGATGCTCACTCCGCGTTGGCGTGACGCGCAACTCCTGCGCGAGCGTGGGCAACAGTTGCACGCCGACCTGCGCGTGGCGGAGCATGATGCCCTGTCGCTCGCGCGCGATGTGGAGCGCCTCGAGCGCGAGCTCGCCGAAATTCGCTCGGCGCAGCGGGAGTTGGCACCGATCATGGCTGCCGTTGCTCCGCTGGGCGCACTGCGCGCCGAACTCGCGGTGCTTGAAACGCTCGCTGCAGCGGAAGCCAGGCGCCAAGGGGTACTCGAGCGGGTGAAGGCGCTGGCGGAAGAAGAGGCCAAGCTCGCCGATCGCGCGGCCAAGCTCGAAAGCGCGCCGGCACTTGAGTTGGAAGCGCAGGCGCAGCTGACGCAGCTTCGGCAGCAGATGGCAACCGCCGACCACGCGATGAACGCCGAACGGACGGCGTGGGCGCGTGATCGGCAGGAAGCCGAGACGCGTCTGGAGTCGCTGCGTACGCAATACACCGAATTTTCGCAGCAGAAAGCGACGCTCGAAGGACTCGGCGAGGAAAGTCCGTGCCCCACCTGCGGACGTCCACTGGGCGTGTCGTTTCGTGGCGTGCTCGACCTGTTGGGCGAGCAGCTCGAAACCGTACGGATCGACGGCAACTATTATCGGCAACGCGTGGACCAGCTCCCGAAAGTGCCGGCCGCCATCGAGGCGATGGACGAGCAGCGCCGCGTGGCGCAGCAGGAGATCGCCATCGTGGAGCGTCGTCTGGCGCGCATTCAGGCGGCGCTGGCGGAGGTCGGGACCATTGGTGACCAACGTCAACAGTTGGCGGTGCGTCTCCGTGAAGCGACGCGGCAGCTGGCGCAACTGCCGGATGGCTACGAAGAGCCGCGCCATCGCGCACGGCGCGACGAAGTGGCGCGTCTGCAGGATCTTGAGACACGCGCGGCGCGTTACAGTGCCATGGTCGATCGGGAAGCACCAACCACGGTCGAGCGCACGCGGGTGCTGACGGCTCGTGAGTCGGCGCGGTCGCGCGTGCTCGAACTCGAAACGCAGCGCGCGGCGGTAAACATGGACGATGTCGCGTATGCGGCCATGCGCGACGCGCACGATCGTGCCGCGGCCGAGTCCCGTCGCGCCGAACTCGACGCCGTGAGCGCAACGGGCGAAGTGGCGCGAGCCGGCGCGGCGCTCGAGTCCGCGGACACTGGGCGTCGCGAACTGGCGCGCCTGCAGGGAACCCTGGAAACGCTCGAAACGGACAAACGCTTGCACGACGAACTCGACCGCGCGCTCACCGATCTCCGGACCGATCTCAACTTCCAGCTGCGCCCGGAACTCGCGGAGATCGCCAGCCGCTTTCTCGATGCGCTCACCGACGGACGGTACAGCGCGCTCGAGTTTGATGAAGACTATCGGGTGTTGGTGCTTGAAGAGGGGCTGCCGAAGCCGGTGATCTCGGGCGGCGAGGAAGATCTGTGCAACCTTGTGCTGCGCCTCGCCATCTCCCAGATGATCGCCGAGCGTGCCGGGCAGGCGTTTTCGCTGCTCGTGCTCGACGAGGTGTTCGGTTCGCTCGATGATGCGCGTCGGGCGAACGTGGTCGAGCTCCTGCGCCGTCTGAATGACCGGTTTGAGCAGGTGATCGTCATCACACACATCGAGCAGGTGCGTGAGGGGTTGGATCGGGTGTTGCTGGTGCGGTTTGACGAAGAGCGGGGGTGCAGCATCGTGACCAGCGGAACGCCCGCATTGCCGGAAGAAGGCATGGATCCGATGAGCGACCTGGTAGACGACTTCAGCCTGATGGTGCAATGACCGTCGCGCCTCGTGTCTGGCGAAGCATGAAGGCCTTGCATGGTCCGGCGGTAGCCACGGACGCGGATATTCCGCAGCTGAACGAGGTGTTCGCGGAAGCATTTACGGAGCGCTACCGGAAGGATGGCATGAATGGCGTGCGGGTGCCGCCGCTCAATCCGGCCATCTGGCGATATGCGATTGAAGACGCCCGCGACGGCGCGCTCTGCTGGCGTGACGATCACGGGCGCATCGCGGCCTTCAATATGGCACACCATTCCGGTACAGAGGGGTGGATGGGTCCGCTGTGCGTCCGCCCTGATCATCAAGGCGCCGGTGTCGGCAAAGTGATCGTCCACAGCGGCATGCAGTGGCTGCGCCAGCAAGCGGTGAAGGTGATCGGCCTCGAAACGATGCCGCGGACCATGGACAATATCGGTTTCTACTCGAATCTCGGATTCGTACCGGGGCATCTCACGATCACCTTCACGCTCGATGCGGCCGCGGGTGATGTCGCGCCAACACTGCTGTCGCGGCTATCCGTGCTGGAGAAGGAGCAGTCGTTGCACGCGTGTCGCCAACTCACCGGTCGCGTGGCACCCGGATACGACTTTACCCGAGAACTCGAAATCACCGACCGGCTCGCGCTGGGCGACACCGCGCTGCTGGGGCACCCGGAGGAGCCGCTCGGCTTTGCCTTGTGTCACACGGCGCCGCTCGTGGAAGGGCGCACGCGCGACGAACTCCGCGTGCTCAAGCTGGTGCTCGCCAACCGCGCTGACCTGCCGGCGATGCTCGGTATCCTGGCTGACCTCGCGCGTCGTACGGGAACACGGCGCGTGGCGATCCGGCTGCAGGGCGACTATCCCGATGCATACCGCACCCTTGTCGCACTTGGCGCGCGCGTTCGGTGGACGGACCTGCGCATGAGTCTCGAAGGGTGGAACGAAGTTCCACCTTCGCAGGGTCTCGTGTTGTCGAACTGGGAGATATGAGGGAGGATCAGCGCCTGGAATTCCGGTCGGGACCGGATGGGGTCGAGCGCAGCACGATGCGCCAGATGATCAGGAAGACACCAAAGGTGAGTAGCAGATGTACCCATCCCGGGGCGACGGAGAACACGGTCGCTCCCGCCCATGCAACGAGCATCACGACTCCGGCCAGTAAATATGCGTCCATACTGCAATCTCGCATTGCGTGGGTAGCGGCGTACAGTGTACACTTGCCGGAGAATCGATCTCGGGGCGAAGAGACTTACTTCTTGAGCCGATAAGTCCTTGGGAAAGGTCTGACAAACTGCGTTCACGTCATGCCCCAGTGCGGGGAAGGCGACCGCGTGGTGAGGGCCTTATCAGTATTCTTTGGGCTTCAAGATCCCCTCTTCGTACCCGTACTTTGCGAAAGCCCTGCCGACCCCGGTGGGGCTTTCGTGCGTTGCGCAGGGGCGTCCGGCTCAGCCGCCTTGCTCTCATGTCGGATTACGGCAACTTTGACGGGGAACCGGTGCGGGGTTTGTACCGTTCAGTCCGATGCGGGAGAGGCCGTGCCTGCATTTCGCGCATGCGATTTTTCTCGCGTGCTTTCCGTTGTCGCCGGTCGAATACCACAGATGCCAGTCGTTACCGTCACGCGGGTCTTGCGCTTCAACGCGGCACACCGTGTCCACAACCCCGCGCTGTCCGATGAGGAGAATACGCGCCTCTTCGGCAAGTGTAACAACCCCAATTGGCACGGCCACAACTACAAGCTCGAAGTGTCGGTAAAGGGGCCGATCGACGAGACGTCCGGGTACGTGATCGACCTGGGCGTCTTGCGTGCCGTGGTCGAACGCGACGTGGTTGATCTTACCGATCACCGCAACTTCAATATCGACGTGCCTTATACGCAGGGCATCATTCCGACCACCGAGAACGTCGTTGTGGCGATGTGGCGCGTGCTCGCGCCCGTAGTCGCCCCGGGGCAGCTCGTTCGGCTACGACTCTGGGAAACAGAAAACAACTATGTCGACTATGCAGGGGAATAAGAGCGTGATCCAGTCAATCGCGAGCGCCGCTGCACGCGCCGGAATGGATGTCGTAGACACCGACGAGCTCGAGCTCATCGATCCGCGGTTGCTGGAATTCGAGCAGCTCATTCACCGGCAGCTCGAACTGCTCGGCGAGGACCCGGATCGGGACGGCCTGGTCAAGACGCCGAGCCGCGTGGCCAAGTCGATGTCGTGGCTCACGCGCGGCTATGCGCTCGATCCGGCCAAGGTGATCGGCGATGCGATGTTTGCCGAGAATCATGAAAACATGGTGATGGTGCGCGACATCGAGATGTATTCGATGTGCGAGCACCACATGCTTCCGTTTTTCGGCAAGGTGCACATCGCGTACATCCCCAACGGCAAGATCGTCGGTCTCTCCAAGCTGCCGCGCGTGGTCGAAGTGTTCGCGCGCCGCCTGCAGGTGCAGGAACGGCTGGGCGAGCAGATCGCCAACGCCATCAACGACGTGCTGCAGCCGCGAGGCGTGGGTGTGGTAATCGAGGCCGTGCATCTGTGCATGATGATGCGTGGTGTGGAGAAGCAGAGCTCCCGGACCATCACCTCGTCGCTGCGCGGCCTCTTTCGCGATGACGCCAAGACACGCAGCGAATTCCTCCGACTCGCGCACGGCCCGTCGGCGGGATACTGACCCACCACTCGCCGACCGGACCCTCGCTGGCGCACCTCGTACCGCTCGACGGCCGCTCGGCGATCGTGACCGGCGCCTCCAAAGGCATCGGGCGCGCGGTGGCGTCGGCGCTGGCCGGTGCTGGCGCGCGTGTGTTCCTGTTGGCCCGTTCGGCTGATGTGCTGCACGAGCTCGCGGCAGCGTTGGGCCCCCGCGCCGCGGCGTATCCGTGCGACCTGCTCGATCCGGAACAGGTCGGCACGGTGCTATCGCAGATCATCGCCGACGGTGGCGCAGACATTCTGGTGAATAGCGCGGGCGTGTTTCCCTCGAGTATCGTTCGGGAAACCAGCGTGGCGCTGTTTGAGCGCACGCTGGCCGCCAATCTGACGGTGCCGTTTCGCCTGGTGCGCGGCCTGCTCCCCGCGATGCAGGCGGGCGCCCGCGGCCACGTGGTCACCATCGGCTCGGTTGCCGATCGGCACATCTATCCCGGCAACGGGGCCTATTCCGCCAGCAAGTTCGGCGCGCGGGCGCTGCATGAGGTGCTGCGCGAAGAAGCGCGCGGTACGGGCGTACGAGTCACGCTCATCGCGCCGGCGGCGACCGACACGCCGATCTGGGACTCCATCGACCCGGACAACACGCCCGGTTTCCCGTCCCGCGCGGCGATGCTGCGTGCCGACGATGTCGCCGAGGCGGTACTGTGGGCAGTGAGCCGTCCCACTCATGTGAACGTCGACGAACTCCGTCTGAGCCGCTCATAACGCCCGATCGCCGGCCTATCTTGCACGATGCTGCGTGACCTGCTCGATATGCTGCGCTGTCCGGCCTCTCACGAAGAATCCTGGTTGGTCGCGGTGCTCCACCGCGCCGAGCAGGGCACCATCGTCCACGCCGATCTCGCCTGTCCGGTATGCGGCGCTGAATTCGTCGTGCGCGACGGGACCGCCGATCTGCGTCTTGCGGGCGCTGAGCGCCCCGCTGCGGCCGTTACGCCTCAGTCGCGCAGCACCGGCAGGCCCGTCGATCCGATGCGATTGGCGGCCCTGCTGGGCGTGACTGACGTTCACCTGCCGATCGTCCTTGCCGGCGAGCAGGCGCGGGCGGGTTCGGCGGTCGCGGCGATCGTTGCCGCCAGCCAGATCCACGTGAACCCGCCGGCGGACCTCGCCCACAGCGAACGCGGCGCGTCCCGGTTTTTGATCGATGGAGCCTTGCCGTTCGGCGTGCATACCGTAGCGGGTATTGCGCTCGACGCGACGCACGCGGCCGAGCACTGGACGCACAGCGCCATGCGGGTGCTTACGCTCGGCGGACACCTCGTCGCCCCCGCGTTCACGCTCGTGCCGCCGACGATGCACGAGCTGGCGCGAGACGAACACGACTGGGTGGCGAAGACGACTGCGCGCGCCAGCGGACTGATTGAGCTCCGCCGGCGCGCGCCACCGGAATAGCGGTCGCGGCTTATTGGTGGTCGGTATAGAGCCCGTCGATAAGTGTCTTGTACGTCTGGTCCACCACGCGCCGCTTGACCTTGAGCGTCGGCGTGAGCTCTCCCCGTTCCACGCTGAAGTCGTGCTCCAGCAACGCCACCCTTTTCGGCGTTTCGTAGCTCGCAAGCCCCGACAGCTGCGACTTCACTTCCTTTTCGATCTTCGCGTTGATCGTGGGCATCGCGACGAGCTCCGACCGGCTGGTCCAGACAATCCCCTGTGCCGCCGCCCACTTCTCTGTCTGATCCCAGTTCGGCACGATCAGCACCACCGGGAACTTGCGCTTGTCGCCGATCATCACGGCCTGCGACACGTATTTGTTGGTCTTCAGGCGATTCTCGATCGGTTGCGGAGCGATATTCTTGCCGCCGGCCGTCACGATGATGTCCTTCTTGCGGTCGGTGATGCGCAGGAATCCATCCTGCAGTTCACCGATATCACCGGTGGAAAACCATCCCTCCGCATCGATCGCGGCGGAGGTAGCGGCAGGATTGTTGTAATAGCCACGCATGATGTTTGGACCACGCGCAAGAATTTCGCCATCCGCGGCAATCTTTACTTCCACTCCGGAAATCGGCTTTCCCACCGAGCCGAGCCGGTAGTGCTCCATGGTGTTGCTGGAGATCACGGGTGACGTCTCGGTGAGGCCGTACCCCTCGAGAATGACCAGCCCGGCGGAGTAGAAGAACTTGGCAATATCGGGCGCAAGCGGGGCTCCACCCGAGATGAAGAAACGCAGATTGCCGCCGGTGCGCTCCTGCAGCTTGGAGAACACCAGCTTCTTCGCCACTGCATACTGCGCCGCGAGCAGACCCTTCGGCTCGCGGCCCGCGAGTTTCTCGTCGGCCCACTTCTCGCCCACACGCGTTGCCCAGAAGAAGATGCGTGTTTTGAGTCCGCCACTGCTGACCGCATTTTCTACCACCCGCGCATAGATCTTCTCGTAGAGTCGCGGTACCGACATCATCGTGGTCGGACGGACTTCCGTCATGTTCACCGGTACCGTATCGATCGACTCCGCATACGCGATGCGTGCGCCATTCGAAAACAGGAAGTAGTCGCCCGTACGCTCGAAGATGTGACTGAGCGGCAGAAAGCTCAGCGCGACGTCGCGCGTGTCCACGACCAAAGACGACCTGGTGGCGATCACGTTGGAGTGCAGGTTGTCCTGCGTGAGCATCACGCCCTTCGGATTTCCCGTAGTGCCGGACGTGTAGATCAGCGTGACCAGCTGCTCCGGCAACACGGCCAGCGCGTCGCGCTTGAACGCCGTGGCGTGTTCGGAGTTGGCATCTTCAGCCCCCATCGCTTCAAGCTCGGCCAGCGTGAGATCGCACCCGTCGTCTTTCGTCGCGGCAAAGCCGATAATCCACTCGAGCGAAGGCACCTGCTCGCGAACGGCCGCGACCTTGCGCGCCTGGTCGGGCGTGGAGACGAAGATGGCGCGCGCGCCCGAGTCGGTGAGCAGATAAGGGATCTGCTCGCCGGGGAGCGTGGGATAGATAGGTACATCGATGATCGACAAGCAGAGGCAGGCGTAATCGGCGATCAGCCACTCGGGGCGGTTTTCCGACAACAGCGCCACGCGCTCCTGAGCCGTGATCCCGAGCCGGGCCAACCCGAACGCCGTGTTTCGCACCCGCTGCAGAATCACGCGGTGCGACAGTGGCTCCCACACGCCGCGAACTTTCCAGGAGACCGCGTCGGTGCGATCAAACTGCTCGACGGCCTGAAAGAAGAGCGCATTGATGGTGCCTGGGGCCGGACGAGGACCTCCGGACGCAAAGCGCGCGGGGGAGGGGATACCGGCCAACGTGAGGTCGAGGGCGTGATTGCGGGACGAGACCGAGGTCATCGTCTACTCCATCGGAGGGATAGCGCAGGAACGGAGGGGGGTCGGCAGAACGGACATGGCGACGTCACCGGGAGGGATACCCCAAATTGGGTGTGTCGGTCGCCGCGCGGGAGTCCCCGCACCGTTGCTGAGCTTGCTGAACGTCGATCAGGGGACGGCGGCGCGCTGCACCGGTGCCGCGATGCGCACGGGCGAGCCACGCAAGGGAATGCGATTGTACGACGCGCTCGCCGCTACGACGACGCTGTCCACCGCTCCTCCCTGCGGAAAGAGCAGCGAGCGGACACGCACCCGCCGGCCGGCGTTACCCTGCACATCGGTGGTATCCACCGTACTCGGGCGCCCCGTATCATCCACGAGAAAGGCCGCCGCCGTCGTGTCGTTCCCGGGGTTGGCCGGCGAGATCAGCGTATAACGTACCAACCACCCGCGCACCGGCGAACGCATGGAATCGGGCGCGATATGGCGCACTGTGGCCGTGAGATCGGTGGTCGTGTTGCGTCCGCGCCCACTATCAGGAGGCGCCACCTGCAGAACGGTGCTGAGACTCTGGCCGCTGAGGGTGTCCGGACGCTGCACGACGAACAAGGAGCGCAGCACCTGCAGCGTGCCTCCGGCGCGTGCGGCCAGCCGCGCTTCTCCCGCAGGCTGCCTCACCGCCACGATCACCCCGGTCGCTGAATCCACGAGCAGCGCCGAGTCCCGGTTGAAATCCGGATACAGGTATCGCACCGGAAAGTCGGTGATCACGTTTCCCCGCACATTGAATACGATCGCCCGAATAGGGGCTACCGTACCGTCCTCGGCCCGCAGCGTATCGCCGATGACCACGGCGGTCGCAGGAAACGGGGCGAGTTCGATGGCCGCCGCCGTTGCTGGATCGGTGCCGACCTCCGAACAGCCACTCACTCCGAAAACCGCTGTTCCCACGATCGTCCACCGCATCAGCCGCGTTGCGACCGGCCGGGTCATGCGAAGCGCTCGGCCAGCCGGGTGGCGAGGTTCACGTACGCCTGGCTGGCTGGGTCGGACGGATCGCGCAGCACCACCGGCTGACCGGCCGCGAATGCATCCGACGTGGCAGGCGTGCGCGGCACGGGCGAGTCGAATACCAGATGCTGTGGCAAGTGATCGCGCACGTACCTGAGCACGCGATCGGATGCCGGATTCCCTTCTTCGTACATCGTGAGCAAAATCCCCTCGAGCGTGAGCTCGTCATTCTCGCCGATGACATCCTGAATGGCTCGCAGGATCTGTGGAGTGGTCTGCAAGGCCAGCGGCTCACATTGCAACGGCACCACCACATGCTGACTCGCCGCGAGCACCCGGCGCGTGATCGCCCCCAGTCCCGGAGGAGTATCTACCACCACCACGTGACATCGTTCCCGCGCGAGGTGCAGCAGGTCGGCCAAAACGGTGGTCTCGCCCACCTGACGCTGAAACGCGGAATGATCGGCGCCGTCGCTCACACTGCCGGCAAGAATCACACGCAGCCACGGCAGCGCTGTAGGAAGAATCACTTCCCGGAGGGCGCGCTCGCCGCGCAGGTAGTCGTCGAAGCCTACGGTGGGGTGTCCTCGACGCAGGCCCACGCCGTAGCGCACCGCGCCCTGCGGATCGGTATCGACCAGCAACGTCTTGAGCCCACGGCGGGCAAAGGCCACCGCGAGGTTCACGGCGGTCGTGGTCTTGCCGACGCCACCCTTCTGGCTGACAATCGAGAGCACGCGTCCCACGTCAGCCCTCTCGCTCGGGTGGGTTGTCGATCATTCCCGATGCACGCCGGCCGGTGTCCGTGGCGGCATCGTCATGGGCAGTGGCCACGTCGGCTGGAGCGCTCGCGTTCTGTCCCTGCAGCCTCGCAAGCGTATGTTGCGCATGATCGCGGAAGCGCGCCGAGGTCGCGTCCTCACCACCCTCCACCGTCAATTGCAGGAACGCTTCGAGGTGCAACGCGCTGCGGGCGATATCGCCGCGTTTGAGCAGCAGAAAGGCGAGGCCGTAGTGCGCGCCGGCGAGATCGGCATCGAGCTGCAACGCGCGGCGATAGGTACGAATCGCCTCTTCGGGCTGCCCGGTTTTCGAGAACGCGATGGCGATGTTCTGGAGCACGCCCGGATCATCGGGCCGCTCGCGCAACGCGAGACGATACGAAGTCAGGGCACTCGAGTAATCGCCGCGCGCTTCGAGGTCGAGCGCTTCAGCCAGGAAGTCCGTGGGGCGCGCATCGCGCCCGGACGAGCCGCCTACAAGGCGACGCCACCAAGTCATGCGCTCGCGTAAATCTGAGGAAAAGAAGGATGGAGCTATGCCTGATGCGCAAAGGTATCGGTCCATCACGTTGCCTACAAGGCACGAATCACGCTACACTGCGGGATCCTCAACGGAGCCACCGATGTCCACTCGACAGCCGTACGCACCAGATCCATCACGTGGGGTGCTCATCGTGGACTGGCCCTTGTTCGGCGAGCTCTCCCGCGCCCTGGCTCTCAAGGTGGCGCGCGACTTCGATCCGGATATCGTCGTCGGGATCGCCACCGCCGGGGTCGTTCCCGGGGCGGCCGTCGCCGCCATCCTCGATGTGCCGTTTCACTCCATTCTCGTGTCGCGCCGGTACGATCGCGAGCATGTGCGGGAGACTCCCGCCGTCTTCGGCGCCGCCCCGACCGAGGCGCGAGGTAAACGCGTGCTCATCGTGGATGAGACGTGCGGCTCGGGGGATACCATGCGCCTTGCCGTGGGGGCAATCATCAACGCCGGGGCCTCGGAAGTGCGGACGGCCGTGAGCTTCCGCACCGGCTCCTTCGAGCCCGACTACCACGCTCTCGCCACGGAAAGCGTCATCGTGCTCCCGTGGGATCGCGAAATTCTCAATGACGACGGCGAATTGCGCACGAATCCGAAGTACGCAGGCCTGCTTCCTGAAGCGATCTGACCAGGTACGGTCCGACCGGTCAGGCGCTGGCGGCGGCGCGCTCGTACGGGATGCCGCGGTCCATGGCTTCGTGCACATAGCCAAGCACATCCACCGATCCCAGAAGAAACCGGCAGTGGGGGTCTCCTGACGCTTCGCATTCGACTTCCAGCACGGAGATCGGAGCGTCGGCCAGGCGCCCGAAAAAGCCGGCGAACATCCCCGTACTGATATGGCATCCGTTGCCGTTGCCCGGGGTCTCCGTGCCGGTTGCCTCGCTCCAGTTGCTCGCGTCCACGGCCATCACGGCGTCACTGATCGACGTCAACGTGAGCGTTCCCCACCCGGTCGCCGCAAAGAACTCCGCCACGAGCCCCGGAAAGCGCTCGTCGGGAAGCTCGTTCGGCCCGTGTTCACCACGGTCTGCGAGCCACGTGGCAAAGTGCTCGTACAACGCTCGACCGGCGGCGTAGCCGGCGTCGCGGACCACCTCCACCGGCACCGAATCGGCGCTCTGGCGGATCGCCTGCCGGAAGCCGGTGAAGAACTCCACCGGAACGGACACGGTGCGGGGAGTCAGGAAAGGAAGCGAGGAGCTCATGTCACTGGGACGCTCGCCCGAAAACTCGGTCACGTCAAGCGGTGCGGATATGACAAGCAGGGCCGCCGGCGTGAGAACGCTCGCGACATGCCCGGGCGCGGGTCGACCTTCATCCCCGGATGGTCATCGCTGCGACCGGCGGCGCAGTTCAGCCTCGTCTATCACTTCGATGCCCAGCTCCACCGCCTTGTCGAGCTTGCTCCCGGCCATGGTACCCGTCACCACGAAGGTGGTCTTCCGCGAAACGCTGCTCGTGATGCGCCCGCCAGCCGCCTCCACCAAGGCCGTCGCTTCGCCCCGGGAGAGGGACGGAAGTGAACCCGTCAGGACCACCGCCGCACCGTTCAGCGGACCGTCGGCCTGCACGGCGTTCGGCTCGACAAAATTCAGCCCGCGCTCGCGCAATCGCTCCACCAGCGCCCGTGAGGAAGGATCCACGAAATACGATCCCACCGAGCTCGCGATGATGCTGCCGATGCCGCGCACCTCCCCTACCTGCTCGGGCGTGGCCGCCATCAGCGCGTCCATCGTGCCGAACTGTCGCGCGAGCAGCTGTGCCGCCTGCACCCCCACATGGCGGATGCCCAGCGCAAACAGCAGCCGGGACAGAGGTTGCTGACGCGCAGCGGCGATCGCGGCGACGAGATTGTCGGCGCTTTTACGGCCGAACCGCTCCAGCGTTTCCAGCCGTTCGGCCGTCACCACGAACAGATCCGCGAAGTCGTGCACGAACTCCGCATCGAGCAGCTGCTGAATGCGCGCATACGACAAGCCGTCGATGTCCAGCGCATCCTTGTTCGCAAAGTGCACCAACCCTTCCAGTTGCCGACCTGGGCAGGCGACGTTCGGGCAATAGCTCGCCACGTCGTCGCCGTATCGCTGGACCGGTGCGGCGCACCGCGGGCAGCGCGAAGGCATCACGAAGGGCACTTCGCTTCCGTCTCGCTGTTCGGGCACCGGGCCGAGCACATACGGAATGACGTCGCCGGCCCGCACCACCTGCACCATGTCGCCATCACGCAGATCTTTCTTCGCGATCCGGTCGGCGTTGTGCAGTGACGCGTACGTCACAGTGGCGCCTCCCACATCGACTGGATCGAGCACCGCGAACGGGGTGAGCACGCCTGTACGCCCCACACTCACGTCGATGCGCCGCAGCTTCGTCACCGCCATGTCCGGAGCGAACTTGCGCGCGATCGCCCATCGCGGCGTGCGGTCGCTGCGGACCCCCAGTTCCTCCTGCAGCGCCATCGCGTTCACTTTCACCACACCGCCATCGATGGCGAAGCCGAGGCTCGCGCGCGTCTCGTGTTCCACGCTGTGCGCCCAGACGGCGACTTCCTCCATACTGTGACAGCGCTGCCGATGCGGCGCGACGGGAATCCCCCACGCGTGGAGCAGCTCAAGCAACGCCCATTGCGTGGGCGCCGGGGCGCCGCCATCGGCAAGCACCGCCGCATAGCCGAAAAAGTGCAACGGCCGCGACGCCGTGATGGCCGGATCGAGCTGCCGCAACGACCCCGCCGCCGCGTTCCGGGGATTGACGAACACCGACTCACCGGCCTTCACGCGCGCCTCGTTCATCCGCTCGAAGCCGGCAAACGGCAGGTAAATCTCGCCACGGATTTCCATCAGCGGCGGATGCCCGCTTCCTTGCAACCGCAAAGGGATGCCGCGAATGGTGCGGATATTCCCCGTCACGTCTTCTCCTTCGGTGCCATCACCGCGTGTGGTGCCGTGCGTCAGCACACCGGAGATGTACGTGAGTGCCACGGCAGCGCCGTCGATCTTGAGCTCGACGGTGTACCCGTCGCGCCTGATATCCGCTCCAACTACACGCAGGAGCGACTGCTCGAAATCGTCCAGCTCGGCATCGTCGAACGCGTTGTCGAGCGAGAGCATTCGCACCAGGTGCCGGCGCGTCTGGAACGCCGATTGCACTGGCGCTCCTACACGCCGCGTCGGCGAGTCCGGCGATCCCAACGCCGGATGTTCCTGCTCGAGCGCTTGCAACTCGCGGAAGAGCCGATCGTACTCCGGATCCGATAGTGCTGGGCGATCCAACAGATAGTAGGCGTGCTGGGCCTTGGCGACTTGCTCGCGCAACGTTTCGGCGCGCTGTTCGAGGGGATCAGGAGTCACGCTCATGGCGTCAATGTATCCTCGTAACCGACCGTGAAAGGGACCCGTGAGGGGGAGTTCAGGGTTCAAAGCGGAGTGTTCAGCAGTCAGCACCACATCGCGCTTCGCGCGGGAGGCAGCATATGTTCAACAGCTCAGATCGGGATCAGTTCGATAATCCGGATTCCATGGATGGGAAAGCGTTCGGCCTGGGGTTGCTGCTCGGCGCAGCACTCGGCGCCGGCGCGGCGCTGCTCATGGCGCCGGCCAGCGGCAACGAGACCCGTCGCCAACTGCGTCGCAATGCCCGGCAGATGTACGCCCGCAGCAGCGATGCGGTCGGATCATGGTGGGAGGACGCCGACCGCTCAGCTCGTCGTTTAACCAAGCGTGGCGTGAAGAAGGGGCGCAAGGCGGCATCACGCGCCCGTTCCCTCGTTGGCTCCCGCTGGTAATCTCCGCGGGATCGAGGACACGCAATTACTTCAGCTGCGTAAGCTCCCGTTCGGCATTTTGCCGATACCGGTAATCGTTGGCGTCGGTAAAGGCCGTGCGGAGGGCCGTTTCGTACGATCGACGGGCGTCGGCTTCTCGCCCGCTGTCCCGATAGACTCGAGCCAGATCCAGATGGTGCACGAGACGGTGAGGTTCGATCCGCACCGAATTCTCCATCAGGCGGATAGCTTCAGCCCAGCTCGCGGTACCCAGAATCTCCCCGCCAAGAAACGCCTTGGCCACGGCGCGCTGAAATCCGTTCAACCGCATGACCTCGGCGTGCCACACGCCCATCACGTGCAGTGAGCCCGAGTGCGCCGGGGCGATCTCAAGCGCTGTAAGGGCGTGTACGCGTACATCGGCGGCATACTTCACCCGCTCGCGCGCACTTTTGTTCATCGCCGTGCGCCCGATGGCGCGAGCAAGCTGAAAATGCCCCTCGGCATCTGACGGCGTCACGGTCACCGCGCGTTGCGCATACTCCGAAGCGCGGGCATAGAGCGCGGTACGCGTTGCGGTATTCGGCTCGAACTCCCCAAGATCGACCGCGTCCCGTGCCGCCTTCCACAGCGCCTCGTAGGAACGCGGATCGGCCGCTAAGGCACGTTCGTACGCGGCAAGCGCGTTGGCGGTACGCCGGCCTGCCGTCTCCCGGTCTCCCTGGGCCACGAAGGCGGAAGCACTCGCTCCGGGCTCCTGCGCGGCAAGTTGCGCCGCGACGGGCGCCGTTGGCGACAGCAGCAGCAACAGCAGCAACCGCACGGCGACGAGCGTCGGGCCAATCGTCGATCGCTTGCGGTCGCGCCGGGAACCCGCCCCCTGCGGAATGGAAACGCGTCGAAAGAGCATCGGCATGGTTGTTGGAAGGACCGACCCGACGCGCGTGGTCCGTGCGCCGCCCGTCGCTGACGTGTAGGTTGGCAGCATTATGAACTCTCCGTTGAACTCTCCGTCGAACACGGCGTCTTCGAACCGCGTGACGGCGAACGCCATGCTGGCCCGCACACTCATCGAACGGAAGCGCGACGGTGGCCGGATAACGCCCGCCGAATGGCGCGTGTTGATGTTACAGTACGCGGCCGACGAAGTGCCGGATTACCAGATGGCCGCGTTGGCGATGGCCATCTTCTTCAACGGCCTCGATCGTGAAGAGACCGGGGCGCTTACCGACGCCATGCTGCACAGCGGTGCCATGCTCGATCTTGCCCATCTCAAGGTTGGACGCGTGGACAAGCACTCCACCGGCGGCGTCGGCGACAAAGTCTCTCTCGTGCTCGCGCCCTTGATCGCCTGTCTCGGTGTTGCCGTACCCATGATGTCCGGTCGCGGCCTTGGTCACACTGGGGGTACCCTCGACAAGCTCGAATCGATCCCCGGCTTTCGCTCGGATCTTTCGCTGGCGGACGCGACGCGACTTGTGGAGACGCTCGGTTGCGCGCTGATCGGACAGACGCGGGAGATCGCTCCCGCCGACCGGCGCTTGTATGCCCTGCGCGATGCCACGGCGACGGTGGAAAGCATTCCCCTCATCAGCGCGAGCATCATGTCAAAAAAGCTTGCCGAAGGGCTCACGGGGCTCGTGCTCGATGTAAAGCGCGGCTCCGGCGCCTTCCTCCCCGAGCTCGATCGCGGGCTGACGCTGGCGCGCACCATGATCGACCTTGGCGCCGATCATGGTTGCCCCGTGGTGGCGTTGCTCACGGCTATGGACAGACCACTGGGACGTGCCTGTGGTAACGCCATCGAAGTGGAAGAATCGATCATGGCGCTGCGCGGTGACGGTCCACCGGAACTCATGGCGGTGACCTACGCCCTTGGCGCGGAGATGCTGGTGCTCGGCGGCGCGGCGGCCACGCATGAGGAGGCGCGTCGGCAAATGGAGGTCGCCATCTCGAGCGGCACGGCCGCAGCAAAGTTCCAGCAGATCATCGAGGCGCAGGGGGGAAACCCGGCGGTCGTGGACGATCCCTCGCTGCTCCCGCAGGCGGCGGAGGTGGAGCTGTATTTCGCTCCCCGCGACGGCGTGGTGGCGGCGGTAGAACCGAAGACCATAGGACGGGGCATCACCGCGCTCGGCGGGGGACGCTCGCGCGTTTCCGACATGGTGGATCCGTCGGTCGGATTCGTCATCTCCGCGCGCCTGGGAGATATAGTTCGGGCTGGTGAACCGCTGGCGACCATCTTCGCACGGGACAGCGAGGGGGTCGTGAGCGGCAGGGCGACGCTCAGCGCGGCCATCCGCATCGCGGAGGACGCCGAGCTGCCGCTGCCGCTCATCTCTCATCGTGTCTCCAGCGGCGGCATCGAGATCTATGAGCCGTGAAAAGGCGGGGCGCATCCGGTGGGAACGTTTTCCCCTCTCCCCGTTTTCCTTGTATACCGCTAGCTTTTGCCGCTACGATCAGATCAGCCCACCGGCGCCGTGCGCCCCAGTCGCCAAGTCATGCTCAAACCGAAGACGAACCGTCTTTTCAGCCTCGTCGCTGCTGCCGCTGTGCTGCCGCTTCTCGGGTTGTACGGACTGCTCATGTACATCGCGACACCGAGTCGCGAGGGTGGCATGGAGCCGACAGTGACGACGATCTGCTATTTCGCCTTCACGATCATCTTTGCCGCGCTGATTACCGTAGCACTCAACTTCTCGCGCCAGCTTTCGCGCGAGGCGAAGGGCGACCTGCAAACGCCGTAGCACACACGGCATCTGCAGCGTCCGCACGTCATCGGCATGTGAACGAGCGCCGGTAAACTGGAAACATTGAGCGGGGGCATCGGGCAGCGTCTGCCTGGTGCCCCCGCTTTCGATGACCGCGTGATCGCTGGCCGCTCGTTCCACGCAGCCGACGTACTGATGCAGCCGACGTGCCGATCAGATGTCCAGATTGCTCACGAACCGGGCGTTCGCCTCGATGAACAGCCGACGCGGTTCGACTTCGTCACCCATGAGGGTCTGGAAGGTGTGGTCGGCGAGCACCGCATCTTCCGTCGTCACGCGGAACATGGTGCGCGTTTCCGGATCCATCGTGGTCTTCCACAGCTGATCCGGGTTCATCTCCCCGAGACCTTTGTACCGCTGAATGTTCACGTTGCCACGCCCTTCGGGACCGCCGCCCAGCCGTTCCTGGTACTGGTCGCGCTCCTTCTCGCTGTAGGCGTAGTACTCTTCTTTCCCTTTTGCCACGCGATACAGCGGCGGCTGCGCGATGTACATGTACCCGGCGTCGATCAGTTCCGGCATCTGCCGGTAGAAGAACGTGAGCAGCAGCGTACGAATGTGCGCGCCGTCGACATCGGCATCCGTCATGATGATGATCTTGTGATATCGCGTCTTGGCGATATCGAACTCTTCTTTGATACCGGTACCGATCGCCGTGATGATAGTGCGGATTTCCTCATTGTTGAGCACCTTGTCGAAACGCGCCTTTTCCACGTTGATGATTTTACCGCGGAGCGGCAAGATCGCCTGGAAATCCCGTTTGCGCCCCTGCTTGGCCGACCCGCCGGCGGAGTCGCCCTCCACCAGGTAGATCTCGCACAGCTTGGGATCGGAGAGCGAACAGTCGGCGAGCTTTCCCGGCAGATTCGCCACATCGAGCGCCGACTTCTTGCGCGTGAGGTCGCGCGCCTTGCGCGCCGCTTCGCGCGCCCGCGCGGCCGACATCGCCTTATCGATGATGATGTTGGCGGTTTTCGGATTCTCGTCGAGGTACTGCGTGAGCAGTTCGCCGATCACGCTGCGCACCGCGCCTTCGACTTCCGAGTTTCCGAGCTTCGTTTTCGTCTGTCCTTCAAACTGGGGTTCGAGCACCTTCACCGACAGCACGGCGGTAAGCCCTTCCCGCACGTCGTCCCCGGAAAGCCGCGTCTCCTTGTCCTTCTTGTTGAGCGAGGATTTTTCCTGGATGTACTTGTTGATCACCGACGTGAGCGCGCTCTTGAACCCGGTGAGGTGCGTGCCCCCTTCGTGGGTGTTGATGTTATTCACGAACGAGAACACGTTCTCGGCGTAGCTGTCGTTGTATTGCAGCGCCATTTCAATGCCGATGTCGTCACGCATAGTGTCGATGTACACGACATCCTGGTGCAACGGCTTCTTGTTGCCGATCAGGTACTTCACGAATTCCTTGAGCCCGCCGCGCGCGAAGAACACCTCTTCCCGCTGCTCGTCGGCGCGCTCGTCCGTAAGCGTGATCTGGATGCCTTTGTTCAGATACGCCAGTTCGCGCAGACGGCTGGCCAGCGTCGTCCAGTCATAGCGCAGCGTCTCCTGAAAAATCTCGCTGTCGGGCTGGAACCACACTTTTGTACCGGTTTCCTTGGCGGGCACACCGCGCAGCATCTTAAGCTGCGTGCTGGTGATGCCGCGCTCGAAGTCCATGTAATGCTCTTTCGCGTCGCGCTTGATCCACACCTTGAGCTGTCTGGACAGCGCATTCACCACCGATACGCCTACACCGTGTAACCCGCCCGACACCTTGTATGACCCCTTGTCGAACTTGCCGCCGGCGTGCAGAACGGTCATGGCGAGCTCGACTCCGGGGATCTTCTCGATGGGGTGCATATCCACCGGAATGCCGCGGCCGTTGTCCTCCACCGTGATGGAGTCGTCAGCATGGATGATGACGCTGATGCGGTCGGCGTGGCCCGCGAGGGCTTCGTCGATGGAGTTGTCCACCACCTCGTAGACCAGGTGGTGAAGTCCGCGCGCCGACGTGGAGCCGATGTACATACCCGGACGCTTTCTTACCGCCTCGAGGCCTTTGAGGACGGTAATGTTCTGTGCGCCGTACCCGTTCTCGGGCTGTTCGCTGCTGTTCGCCATGAGGAGGGGATGACCCGATGGATGGACTGCCAGGAAACTCACTGACTACTGCGGATGAACGCGCCTGCAGTCCGGAATGGCCTGCAAACACAACCCCTGAATGTACTCGATCCGCCATCGGTAGGCAACTCACAGGCCAATTCATAAACCGTTGTAGCAATTAGACTTGCGGAAGCGGAGCGAGGCGTCCGTGATCTGTGCGTTCCGCTCAGCGGCGAAGCATCCATCGAAGGCGGAGCACTGGCGGGCGCGCCGGATCGCGGTTGCACGACTTGAGCAGTTCAGGTTCGAGCAACGACAGCTCCTGCATCCACGCATGCGTCTTCACCATGACCACCAGCGTGCCGTCCTGCTGGAGCAGCAATGGTTCGGTAACCTCCGCGATCTGCCTCCCCACCAGCTGCGGCCACTCGGGAATCACGGCGGCCTGTGCCACACGGTCTGAAAGCCCGGCCTGCTTCAGTACCGACGTCACCACGTCGCCCAGTTTGGCAAAGGTCCGCTTTCTGGGTTCCATCAAGTCGTCCTGGCGGTGGCGGTGCGCGCTGAGACCGACGTCCCCGCCATCGCGTCATTCTGCGCGAGTTCGCCATCGCGCATGTATCGGCGCTCCAAACGCGTGAATGCCGCGGGAATGTCTTCAACGCGAGGCACCGCCAGCAGCACCTGCGAAGCGCCCGCGTCTTCCAGTAGCTCCAGCACGCGCGCCGCCCGCCCCAGATCGAGCTCGGCGAACGGATCGTCGAGTAGCAGCATCGGTGGTGCGCCGAGGGAATCGCGCAAAGTGGCGAGCTCCAGCAGCCGCAGCGCAATCGCGGCGCTCCGTTGCTGGCCGGCGGAGCCGAAGGTTCTCAGCTCGCGCCCCCCCAGCAACAGCTGGAGCTCGTCGCGATGCGGACCCACCAACGTGACCCCGCGCCGCAGCTCGAGCGCCCGCTGCTGGTCGAAGGCGCGCAGGTAACGCGCCGTCTGCGCTACGGCATCGTCAGCATCACCTTCCGCCGAGGCGACGGGCGAACCGGCATACACCATCGTGACCGTTTGACGCTCGCCGATGGCCGCAGACAGCGACGTGAAGTGCGACGACTGCGCGCGCACGAACGCCTGGCGTGCAGCGGCGACGAAGCCGCCATACTCCGCGAGCGCTGCTTCCCACACGCTCACACGCGCCTCGTAATTGCTCCCGCTTCGGCTCGCTCCGCGCGCGCCATCGCGCTGCGCCGAGCGCAGCTCAGCGTTCCGCCGCAACAACGCCGCGCGATACTGCTGCAGCGCGTGCAGATACCTGCGCGACGACAGCGCCAGCATCACGTCGAGATAGTGCCGGCGCTCACCGGGACCGCCAGCCACCAGGGCCACGTCGGCGGGAGAGAAGCCCACTGACGGCACCGCGCCGAGCGCCGTGGTGAGTCGTGCCTGGTCCACCCCGTCGAGCGACGCGCGCTTGCGTTTCGTGGATTTCTCGTAGCCGAGGGTAACGGCGTCGTTTGCTGCCGGCGGCGTGAGCGTCGCCCGCAGGTGAAACGCCGGCGCGCCGAAGCGCACGACGTCGAGATCGCGCGCGCCGCGCGAGGACCGCAACAGCGTGAGGTACGCGACCGCCTCCAGCAAGTTGGTCTTGCCGTGCCCGTTCTCCCCGATCACCACCAGTCCGGCCGACGGAAAGTGGATATCCAGCGCCACGAAGTTCCGGAAATCCCGGGCAGTCAGTCGGGCGAGCACGGCGAAGAATCAGCGACCGGAAAATGAGGGTGGTCGCTTCTCAAGGAACGCGCGCATCCCTTCCTGCATGTCGGTCGTGCTGGAGAGCAGTCCGAAGTGGTCGGATTCGACCATGCAGCCCTCCTCGATGCTGGTGGACAGTCCGCGCTCCACCGCTTCGATGCAGCCGGCCAGCGCGAGCGGAGCGTTGGCGATGATGGAACGCAGCAGCGCGGTGGCCGTGGTAAGCAACACCTCCGGCGCGACCACCTGATCGACCAGCCCGATGCGATGCGCCTCGGCGGCTTCGATCATCTCGCCGGTAAGCAACAGACGCAGCGCGGCGCCGCGACCGACCAGCCGCGGGAGCCGTTGCGTGCCGCCGTATCCGGGGACGATGCCGAGCTTGACTTCGGGCTGTCCGAGCTTGGCCTTTTCGCTCGCCACGCGCACATGGCACGCCATGGCCAGTTCGCAGCCCCCTCCCAGCGCGAAGCCGTTGATCACGGCGATCGTCGGCTTGGGCGAAGTCTCAAAGCGACGAAAGATCTGCTGTCCGGCCCGTGCCCGCCGCTGGGCCTCCAGTGGTGTCTGCGAGGCGAGCTCCGAGATGTCGGCACCGGCGACGAAGGCGCGTCCGGCACCGGTTAACAGCACGCCATGCACGTCGTGACGCGCGATGGCCTCATCGATGGCCACCCCCAGCTCCGCGATCGTGGCATCGTTGAGGGCGTTGAGCTTGTCGGGACGGTTCACGGTGATCGTCGCGACGCCGTCCGCAACCTCAAAGGTCAGGAAATGATAGGCCATGGCGTAAAATCTACACCACGTGACCCGTCGCCATCGACGCCGCAGATACGCTACGTTAGCATCGTGCTTCCTCTTCATGTCGTCGGATGGTCGCCCGACCGGCGCGCTTTGCGCATCCTCGATCAGCGCCTGCTCCCTGAGCGCGAGCTGCTGCGTGACCTGTCCGCGCTTCCGGAGATCATCGAGGCGATCCGCTCCCTCGCCGTGCGTGGCGCACCGGCCATCGGCGTCGCGGCCGCGATCGGACTCGCGGTCGCCCTCGAACAGACCGGCGGTGGCCCGCCGCATCTCCGCACGCAACTGCCCGCGTACGCGGAGCGGCTCATCGCAGCGCGCCCGACGGCGGTGAACCTCTCGTGGGCTGTGCGGCGAATGTGCGTGGCGGGCAACGCCGCCGCCGATCACGCGCTGCTGTCGGTCCTGCGCGAGGAGGCAGAGCGCATTCGCGCGGAAGACGTGGCCATGTGCACCGCCATTGGGGAACACGGCCTGCAGATCGTTCCGCACGGCGCCAGCGTGCTCACGCACTGCAACGCGGGCGCACTGGCCACCGCCGGTATCGGTACGGCGCTCGCGCCGGTGTACGCGGCGCATGCGGCAGGACGCACCGTGTCGGTATTTGCCGACGAAACGCGGCCGCTGCGGCAGGGCGCGCGCCTCACGGCGTGGGAACTCGGCCGCGCCGGTATTCCCGTCACGGTGCTCCCCGATGGCGCGGTCGCGTCGCTGTTGCGAAGCGGTGCCGTGGATCTGGTCATCGTCGGCGCCGACCGCATCGCCGTGAACGGCGACGTCGCGAACAAGGTGGGCACGTACGGCGTCGCCTTGGCCGCGAAGGCCCATGGCGTGCCGTTTTACGTCGCAGCGCCGTGGAGCACCGTGGATGTGCACACGGCGCACGGTGACGACATCGCCATCGAACACCGTGCGCGCGAGGAGCTAAACACCCTCCCGGCGCACGCGCTGGTGTGGAACCCGGCGTTCGATGTCACGCCTCGGTCGCTCGTCACCGGATATCTCACTGACCGCGGTTTTGTATTACCGCCTTTCCGGGACGCACTCGCGTGACAGCCGGCGACCGCTGCGTCCTGGCTATCGATCAGGGCACCACCGGAACGACTTGCCTGGTCATCGACCCGCAGGGAGCGGTGCGGGGGCGAGCCTACCGCGAGCTCACGCAACACTTTCCGAAGCCCGGGTGGGTGGAGCACGACCCGCACGAGATGCTCTCGCACACAATAAGTGCGGCGAACGAAGCGATCGCGGCGTCCGGATGTATGCCCGTCGCGATCGGCATCACCAATCAGCGCGAAACCGTCGTGGTGTGGGACCGGGCGACCGGACGGGCCGTGCACCGTGCGATCGTCTGGCAGGATCGTCGCACTGCCGAGCGGTGCAACGCGCTCGCTCCGCACGCGGCGATGATCACGGCGCGCACCGGACTCGTGATCGATCCGTATTTCAGCGCCACCAAACTTGAATGGCTGCTGGCGTTACCTGATCTTGCCGCACGCGCCGAGCGTGGTGAATTGGCTGCCGGTACCGTCGATAGCTGGCTGGTGTGGCATCTCAGCGGAGGTGCCGCGCACGTCACCGACCATACGAATGCCTCGCGGACGATGTTGTACGACCTTGACGCTCGCACATGGAGTACGGAGTTGTGCGCGCTTTTTGGCATCCCGATGGCGATGCTTCCGGCTATCGTTCCCTCGAGCGGGGCCATCGCCGTTACCGATGCCGCCCACTTCGGCGTTCCGATCCGGGTCATGGGTATCGCGGGTGACCAGCAGGCCGCGCTGTTCGGGCAGGGTGGTTGGCATCCGGGGGACGGCAAGAACACGTACGGCACGGGCGCGTTTCTCTTGCTCAACACCGGATCGACCAGACCGGCGGGTGGAGCAGGATTGCTCACGACCGTCGCCTGCGATGCGTATGGCGCACCCGTGTACGCGCTCGAAGCCTCCATCTTCATCGCCGGCGCGGCGGTACAGTGGCTCCGCGATGGCCTCGGACTGTTTGCCCATGCCCACGAGACGGCGGCGCTGGCGGCTTCGCTCCCGTCCAACGAGGGCGTGTACTTCGTGCCGGCGCTCGTGGGGCTCGGGGCACCGGACTGGGAAGCACAGGCGCGCGGCACCATCGTAGGAATCACGCGCGGTACGACCGCCGCTCATTTGGCGCGCGCTGCACTCGAGGCGATGGCGTTCGCTACGTACGACGTGCTGGTGACGATGCGCGCACGTGGCGGGGTCCCCTTCGATCGGCTCCGGGTGGACGGCGGCGCGTCGGCGAACGACTGGCTGATGCAGTTTCAGGCGGATGTCCTCGGCGTTCCGGTCGAACGTCCCGGGCAGGTGGAAACCACCGCGCTCGGCGCCGCAGGCCTGGCCGGCCTGGCCGCCGGGGTCTGGCAAAGCGCCGACGCGTTTCTGGCGGCTCGACAGTTCACGCTGTTCGAGCCGGCAGCTGAACGAGCGTTTGTTCGACGTGACCATGCCGGCTGGCGACGGGCCGTGCGAGCTACCCTGTTCTGGGCGCGTGATCGGCGGGCCACCGGCGAGTCCGACGATGCGAGTGGAGAGAAATGAGCGGCGATCGGCGTTGCGGGGGCGCTCGCGGTTGGCTGGTACTCAGTGCCCTCCTGGTGGTCGGTGCGCCGCCCCGTGGCGTTGCTGCACAAGCACCCGCCCTGGCGCCGGCGGCACTTCGGTTCGGCAGCGCGACGTCTTCCGGCAGACTGGGAGAAATAGGAAGGGGTCCTGCGCCGCTGGTGCGGGTCGATCCTCGGGCGCCGCGCCCACAGGAGGCCACCGACCGCTGGTTTGGCGCGGACAAGATCCGGCACTTCGGCGCGTCAGCGGCGATCCAGATCATGGCCTTTGGAGTGTTGCGAAGCGCCGGAGCCGCACAGGGGCCCGCTCACGTCGGCGCGTCGCTGGTGACCACTGCGGTCGGTATCGGGAAGGAATTGCATGATCGGCGCGTTGGCCGAGTGGTGAGTGGAAAGGATCTGGTCTGGGACGGAA
The DNA here is from genome assembly GCA_038250435.1 of Gemmatimonadales bacterium. Taxonomy (GTDB): domain Bacteria; phylum Gemmatimonadota; class Gemmatimonadetes; order Gemmatimonadales; family Gemmatimonadaceae; genus Gemmatimonas. Next base: position 166,741 of record JBBSCJ010000003.1, read on the forward strand.
TCGGACTGCTGGCCGGGTCAGGACTGGCGCAGCTCGTCGACCTTCGCTGAATGTGGCGATTCCCGGCGATTTCCTTCGCAATTGTGCGTGACACCCGTACGAACCCAGGCTAAGTTTCGGTAATACCATCCGGACGCAACAGTACGGAGACCCTGTGAAAGCGCGAAACAAGTTTCTCCTTGGTGGCGTGTTGGTGCTCGGCACCGCCAGCTACCTCATGGCCAGTTCGATCGAAGACACCGCCACCTACTATCTCACGCCGGCTGAATTGGCGGTGAAGGTGTCGGCGAATCCGCGTTTTGTGAACACTGGCGTGAAGGTCGGTGCGCGCGTCGTCAGCGGCACGATCAAACGCGAGTCGTCCGGACGTGCGCTCACCTTCGATATGACCGACGGCCAAAAAACGTACGCGGTACAGTACCGTGGTATTGCCCCCGATACGTTTACCGATGGCGTAGACGTCGTCGTCGAAGGTCGTCTGGACGCCAACGGCACATTTCAGGCGACGACGCTGCTCGCCAAATGTGCCTCGCGCTACGAAAATGCCCCTGAGCAGTACCAGCAGGCGCCCGGAAATAACCAAGGCGCGGCAACCCCCCGCGCGTAAAGCGCGAGCGCAAAAGCGCGAGGCAACATGATTCTCGTCGGTGAACTGTCGCTGTGGGTCGCGTTGTTAATGGCGGCCTGGGCGACAACCGTGTCATTCGCCGGGGGCCTCCAGGGGCGCCCGGACCTCATCAGGAGCGGTGAGCGGGCGATGTACGCCACCTTCGCCTTCACTCTCCTGGCGTCAGTTGGTCTCTGGACCGCGCTCTTCGCGCACGACTTCTCCATCAAGTTCGTCGCGTCGCACACCAGCACGAACCTGCCGAAGGCATATACCTTCACGGCGTTCTGGGCCGGGCAGTCGGGTTCAATGCTCTTCTGGGCGCTCATCCTCACGATGTATTCGGCGATCGCGGTCTTCTCCAATCGCCACGCCAATCGGAGTATGATGCCCTACGTGACGGGCACCCTTGGCGTCGTATCGCTGTTCTTTCTCATGACGATGGCGTTGGGCGCGAATCCCTACGAACGGCTCGACTGGGTCCCGATCGAGGGACGCGGTATGAACCCGCAGTTGCAGAACCCCGGCATGGCGATTCATCCGCCCATGCTCTATCTCGGGCTCGTGGCAACCGCCGTACCGTTCGCCTTTGCCATTGGCGCGCTTGTGACCCGGCAGCTCGATGCCCAATGGCTGGGTGCCGTTCGTCGGTGGGCGTTGCTCGCGTGGTTCTTCCTCACCATCGGCATCGTGCTTGGCATGTGGTGGGCGTACGTCGAGCTGGGTTGGGCCGGCTACTGGGCGTGGGATGCGGTGGAAAACTCGTCGTTCCTTCCGTGGCTTGCCATCACCGCGTTCCTGCACAGCATCATGATCCAGGAAAAGCGCGGCATGTTGCGGAAGTGGAACGTGACGTTGGTCATCGTGAGCTTCCTCCTCACCATCCTCGGCACATTCATCACGCGAAGCGGCATCATCGAGAGCGTGCATGCGTTTGCGAACTCGCCGGTCGGCAATTGGTTCCTGTACTTCCTGATCGCGGCCACCGCACTTTCCATCTATCTGGTCTCTACGCGCCTCAACGATATGCAGGCGAAGGCGGAGCTCGAGAGCATGGTCAGCCGGGAAGCGGCGTTCCTGTACAACAATCTCGTGCTGGTGGGTATCTGCTTCGCCACGTTATGGGGAACGCTCTTCCCGATTCTCAGCGAGTGGGTGAAGGGCGATAAGATCACGGTCGGCCCGCCGTTCTTCAACGCGGTGAATGGTCCGCTCGGGCTGCTGCTGCTGCTCCTGACCGGCGTCGGCCCGCTCATCGCGTGGCGGCGGGCCTCGTTGCTCAATCTGCAACGTCAGTTCACCATGCCTGTGCTGGCGGGTGTGTCGGTGTTCGTGGTGCTGCTCGCGCTCGGGATGCGGGACATGTACGCGCTGGTATCGTACCTGTTCGCCGGTTTCGTCTTCGGCACCATCATTCAGGAATTTGTGAAGGGCATCGGGGCGCGTCGCCGCATGTACCACGAGGGGCTGTTCGCCGCTTCCATGCGTCTGGTCGCACGCAATCGCCGCCGGTATGGCGGTTATGTGGTGCACTTCGGTGTGGCGGTCATCTTCTGTGCCTTTGCCGGGCTGATGTTCCGCCGCGACGTGACCGCCACACTCAAAACCGGCGAGTCGGTGAAGGCCACGGATGCCTACGGCCACGAATGGCAATTCACGAGTCAGGGAATTTCCAGATTCGATCAGCTCAATCGCAAGGTGCTCGCTGTCACGTTCGACGTCACGCGCGACGGCAAGCGAATGGGATTGCTCTCGAGCGAGAAGCGCCAGCATGTGAATGCGCAGGGTGAGCCGGCCTTTGAGCCGTCCACGGAGGTGGGCCTTCTGGAGTCCCCCAAGCAAGACGTGTATCTGGTCTTCACGGGCGCGATCGATAGCGACACCGCGGCGATTCACATCAATTTCAATCCGCTGGTGTGGTGGGTGTGGTTTGGTGGCATCATCATGGCGTTCGGTGGCGTGATCGTGATGTGGCCACAGGCGCAACGTGCGGAGCGCGAGGGGGGGTACGTCGCCGTGATGCCGGTGGGGAGCGAAACACTCGTGGGGGCGGGCGTATGAGCGGCACGGCGGAGCGTCTCAACCGTCGTGAATTTCTGGTGCGGACAGGCGTGAGCCTGTCCGTCGCGTCAGGGGCGATGCTGCTGGCGACGCCTGCCTTTGCACAGCCGGCGCCGCCGGCGCAGGGGCCGGTGGGCGGAGAGGAGATGACGTCCGATTCGTACAAGCCCGTCGTGCGGCCGGCGAAACCCGGCGCCACGTCGCTGATGACCGTCAAAGAAGTCGAAGTCATGGAGCGGACGCTGGCCTGTCCGTGTCCGTGCACCCTCGACGTCTACACGTGCCGCACCACCGATTTTGCGTGCGGTATCTCGCCAGCGGTTCACGGCGATATCAAGCGATTGGTGGAGGGTGGTTACAGCGCCGCAGAGATCATGCGGGCCATGACGGACACGTACGGCGATTTCATTCTGCTGACGCCACGCAAGCAGGGATTCAATCTGCTCGCGTGGTTTGCACCATTCGCGGCACTCGGCCTCGGCGCCGTTGGCATCGGGGCACTGCTGCGCAGTTGGCGCCGCAATGCGATGCAGGCGGCGGTGGTCGAGGCCCAGCGTGAGCAAGCGTCACCGTTTGCCTCCGAGCTCGAGGCCACCCCGGATGAGCTGGATCGGCTGCAAGCGGCGCTGCGGGATGAACGTTGAGCATGCTCGCCGCCATCCCTGAGGCAGCCACGCCGCTGGTGATCGGTACCTTACTGGCCCTCGGTGCGCTCTCAGTGGTGCTCTCCCCGCTGCTGACGGGCGACGAGACAAATGACGCCAGGCCGACTCGCGTGCGCCGCCCCTCGCCCGATGACGAACCTGTCGGCGCGGTGGCGGCGCTACGCGAAATCGAATTCGATCGCGAAACAGGAAAACTGTCCGACGGCGACTACGACGATCTCAAGCAGCGGTATACGCGCGCGGCATTGGCCGAACTGCGAGCCGCGGATGCCGAGATCTCGGCGAGGAACGCCGAAGCGACCGCTGTGGCAGATATGGCCACCGGTGCGGTACCTGGCAGACAGCGCAATGGCGAACGGGCTGGGGATCCCGTCGAAGCCGCCATCCAGCGCGCACGGCTCAATCAGCGCGCGTGCGACGTCTGCGGGCCGCGCGTGGAGCCCGATGCGATTTATTGCTCGAGCTGTGGACGTTATCTGCCGGGCGCGTGCACGGGATGTGGCACCCGCATCGATCTCGTGGGATCGCGCTTTTGCTCGGGGTGCGGCGAACAGCTCGCCGCCGCCTGATACGAAAAGGTAACGGCGCCATCACGCCGGACAAGTGTTGCTTCCGCCCGCTCGCGGGCCCGCTTACCATCCGCTGGATTGCACCCATCGATTCGACAAATGACGGTGCGGAGTCTGATCCCGAATTCGGCTCGCCGTTCGACAACGACGCGAGCGATGACTTCCTCATCACGCGTGACGAGTTCACGGTGTCGTATAGCAAGACGCGCAATACGCCCAACTGAGCCGCGTACCATGTCGATGCGTCGCATAACGCGAGCGGCGATCGCTGTGACTGCTTCACGTTCGACCCCGCGCTTCCGGCTTCCTTCACGCGGTATACCACCGACCATTACACCGGCGCGGGTGCAGCGGCCGGATTCGGCAACGATCGCGGTCACCTGGTCCGCTCTGCCGATCGGTGCACCGGTGCACCGGACAACGCCAACACCTTCTACTTCAGCAACATCATCCCGCAGACATCGGACAACAACGGCGGGCCTTGGGCGCAGCTGGAAAATTCCCTCGGCGATATGGCGCGCAATCAGCACAAGGAGATCTATATCGTGGCCGGTGTCGCCGGGAATAGCGGCATCGTGAAGAACGAGGGCATCATCACGATTCCGGTATCGGTGTGGAAGGTCGCGCTCATCCTGCCCCGTGGTCAGGGGCTGCCCAACGTCACCACGGCAGGTAGTGCGCAAGTGGTCGCGGTGATCATGCCGAACGTGCCGGGGATCCGGAACATCCCGTGGGAGACCTGTCGCATTACCGTTGACGCCGTGGAAACGCTCGGCGGGTATAGTCTGCTTGACCTGCTGCGCGACGATATCGAAAGAGCGCTCGAGAGCAATACCAAGCCGCCGGTCGCGGTCGTCGACGGTTCGTTCTCGTCGATCGAAGGGGAGTCGGTGCCGAGGAGTGCCGTGGGAACCACCGATCCCGATGGGGACGCACTGACGTACCGTTGGGAGTTCGGTGACGGCGCGACCGCCACCGGGATCACCACGTCGCACGTATACAACAACGGCGGCAACTTCACGGTTCGACTCATCGCCACCGACATTCGCGGTCTCGCCGATACCGCGATTACGACCGCTTCCATGAGCACGGCGTCGCAGGCGCTCGGCAGCGCTGCCGAGTCGGTAGAGCAGCTGGTGGGCACGGGTCGCGTGAACCGCGGTATCGCCAGATCGCTCGAAGCGAAGATCGATCCCGCGCTGGCGTCGATGGCGCGTGGTCAACGCTCGGTGGCGGTCAACCAGCTGCAGGCGTTACTCAACCAGCTCGATGCGCTGGTGCGAAGCAATGGGCTCACGAGCGCGCAGGCTGCACCGACGCGCTCACTCGTCTCTCGCGTCATGGCGTCCCTTTCCCGATAGCCTGATCATCCCGACGTCACGCCGGTACCGTCATCGCCGGCGTGCGGCGGGTGGGTCGTTGGCCAGAGCGAGCGTGGCGCACATGCCGCTCACCGGACACACCTCGCACTTGGGCGCGCGCGCCGAGCAGACCAGCGCACCCAGTTCCATCAGCGCTTGATTGTGCGTCCAGGTACGGCTGCCGGTTCGCGGCAACAGCTCCTCCGCGATCTGCCACAAATGCTTGAGCGCAGAGCCGGCATTGGAATCGAGATGCGGCGTGAACACCCGCTGCAGCACGCGCGCGACGTTCGTATCCACGAGCGCCGCGCGCTTCTCGTAGGCAAATGACGCGACCGCGCCCGCCGTGTACGCCCCGATTCCCGGCAGCTCGCGCAGCAATGCCGGGTCGCTGGGAATCACACCATCGCGGGCGCGCGTAACTTCCTGCGCCAACGCGTGCAGGTTGCGCGCGCGGGCGTAGTAGCCAAGCCCCTGCCACGCTTCGCGCACCCGCTGCGGACGGGCCTTGGCGAGGGTAGAGAGATCAGGAAATCGCTCAAGGAAGCGATGATAGAACTCGAGCACGCGCGAGACCTGCGTCTGCTGCAGCATCAGCTCGGAGACCAGAATCCGATACGGATCGCGGGTGTCGCGCCACGGCAGATCACGACGATATTTGCGAAACCATGCGTGCAACCGCCTGCGAAATAACGACGCCTGCGCAGAGGAAATTCCGGACATGGCGAGAAACGTAGCCGGTTACCCTCGTTCGAGCGCGTCCAGCCGCCTCCGTGCCAGCATCAGCGGGATGACGGTCGCCCCCGCGCAGAGGGTCGCTGCCGCGACGAACGGCAGGATCAGCGCCGTCGGCTCGGCCGTCCATCCGAGATGCGACGCGACCACGAAGCGCGCCGCCGGACGTCCGGTGAGGTACGCCACCGCGCCAATCAGCACGATCGAGGTCATCATGAAGAGCAGCCCGCCGAACGACGTGGGGATTTGTGCGGCGTTCTCCGTGTCAAATCGCGGATAGAACGCGCCGTAGCTCAGCGCGAGCGCCGTGAGCGGAAACACCAGCGCCAGGATGCCCGCGAGCGACACGAGGTGGACAAACTGCTGGACGCCGAGCAACAGGTTCGTGCAACCCACAAGTACCATGGCCAGCCCGATCAGCGGAATGGCGCCCACCCAGAATTTGGCCCAGAGCAGATCCCGCATGGGCAACGGGCTCGATTGCAGCAGCCACAGCGCCCGCCCCTCGAGGCTGATACTGGGGAACACAAAGCGTGCGGCGATAGAGGCGAGTACGAAGCCCGCGAGCGCGAGATTCAAAAACGGAATCAGGTTGCGCAGCATCGTCGTCATGCCCGGTCCGGACAGAGGCAGGTAGCGCACGTTCGCCACGTATACGACCAGCAGTACGCCTAGCAGAACGAGCTGAGACCACTGCGTGCTGTCGCGCATGAACACGCGAAGCTCCTTGAGTACCAGCTCGCGCTTGAGCGGACCGAGAAACCTGAGGCGGCGGTCGAGCCACGGTCGGCGTGTTCCGGAGGTGCTTCGCTTGTTTGCCCCTTCCTGCGCGAGACTGAAGGCGCGATGCCAAAAGCGCTGGTGCAGCGCCTGGCCGACCACGGCGAGAATCAGCACGCCGCCCCACAGGCGAGTGAGCGCCCACCCCCACGGTTTGCCATTGAGAAAACCGAGCATTGCTTCGCTCACCCATTCGCTGGGCATCCACGGTGACGACGGCGCGTCGAGGGAGGCCACAAACTGCATGAAATCCGCGAACCCTTCCGGGCGCACCAGCTGCTCGGGTCGAGCCGCGCGAAACAGCAACACCAGTCCGGCCACCGCCAGCGCCGTGATCACGCTCAGCAGGTCACGCGTACGCCGCGCCGGAAAAACGTTCACGAGTAGCAGCGTGAGGGCGGAACCCACCACAGCAGGAATGAGCAGATACGGAAGGATGGCGCCGATGGCAAAGACCGGGAAGAGCCACCCCGCTTGGTATGCAGCACCGTACGCCGCGACAATCGGGATCAGCAGCAGCCCGACCATCCAGCTGGAATGCAGCGCGGTTTCCAGCAGGCGCGCGCGATACAGCGCGCCACCCCGTACCGGTGCCGCCGACAGCTGATCGAGATCGCGAGAGAGAAAGAAGTTCGATAGCGCCGCGATGGTATTCGAGAGCAGCAGGATCGAGCCGAACGAGAGCAAGATCATCGACAGCAACTTGCCGGCGAGCAGGGCGCCGATATCCTCGGCGCTCCGAAAGTAGCGCAACAGCCGAAGCGCCATCAGGAACGCGGCCATCCAGAACAGCACGCCGAGGCCACTGACCAGCAGGAGGCGTCGCAGGTCACCGCGCTCGTGATGGCGGGCCCGATGCATCGCCATCTGCCACTTCGGGCGCAGCAGTTGCCACGTGCGGGTGCGCCGCACGAGGGCCGCCGATATCGGCGCCGCTGGAGCCGGTGCCGGGACGGGATCAGGCATCGAGCACCTCGATCAGCTCGCGCGCGACGGTGTCGCCGGTGAGGCGCAGGAAGATATCCTCGAGCGCGTCGTCCGATCCTGAACTGATCCGCAGCTCGTCCATCGTGCCACAGGCGACCAGCTCACCACGCTGCATGATGCCGATCCGATCGCACATCCCCTCGGCGATCTCCAACGTGTGCGTGGACATCATCACGGTGTGGCCGCGCCGGGTGTACTCGCGGAACAGCTCCTTGAGAATCTTCGAAGACTTGGGGTCCAGACCGACCATCGGTTCATCCACCACGATCACCGCTGGCCGATGCACAAAGGCGCTGGCGATAATGAGCTTCTGTCGCATGCCGTGACTGTAGCTTTCCACAAGCTCGTCCCGCCACGGTTCCAGGTCGAAGAGCGCCAGCAACTCGTGACCGCGCTTGTCCACGTCGGCGCCTTCTTCTCCATAGAGTCCGGCGCTGAAGCGCAGAAACTCCATGCCGGTCAGTTTTTCGTAAATGAACGGCCGGTCGGGAATGAATCCCAGCGCCCGTTTCGCCGCGAGCGGCGCGCGGAGCAGGTCGTGGCCGGCGATCCGTACCGACCCGGCTGTCGGCTGCAGGATGCCGGCGATCATTCGCATCGTGGTGGTCTTTCCGGCCCCGTTCGGCCCGAGAAAGCCGAACAATTCTCCTGGAGGTACGGTGAGGTCGAGGGAACGAACGGCGGTGAACGTCCCGTAGCGTTTGTGTAGCGAAGTGATTTCAATCATGCCATGAGGACGATCCACAGCACCTCCCGGGCAACTTCTTCTCCCGTTTCCCTGCGGGCCGGGGTTGTTTCCCACCAGCGCCACTCGCACCTTCCCAGCTTATGTCCGAACCGGTCAAGCCGTCCGACGCGCTCGTGGTGCGTGGTGCCCGCGAGCACAATCTCCGCAACATCAGCGTGACGATACCACGCGATCAGCTCACCGTGGTCACCGGGCTGTCCGGGTCGGGGAAGTCGTCGCTCGCCTTCGATACGATCTACGCGGAGGGACAACGGCGCTACGTCGAATCGCTGTCGGCGTATGCGCGCCAGTTTCTCGGGCTCATGGAGAAGCCCGATGTCGATGCCATCGAAGGGCTCTCGCCGGCGATCTCCATCGAACAGAAGACGGCGGGGCACAATCCGCGCTCCACGGTGGGCACGGTCACGGAGATTTACGACTATCTCCGTTTGCTCTTCGCACGGACCGGTACGCCGCACTGCCCCGATTGCGGACGCGCGGTGCAACGGCAGAGCCCGACCCAGATCGCCGCGATGGTGCTTGCCTGGCCCGACGGCACGCGGCTCGAGATCCGCGCCCCGCTGGTCCAGGAGCGCAAGGGCGAGTTTCGTGAGCTGTTCGAGAGTGCACGCAAGCAGGGGTTTGTACGTGCGGTCGTCGATGGCGAGATGATCGAGCTGGCCGATCCGCCGAAGCTGAACCGCCGGGCAAATCACTCGGTGTCCGTGGTGGTGGATCGACTCGTCGTGCGCGCGGATGATCGAGGACGTATCACCGACTCCATCGAGACCGCGCTGCGTCTCGCCGAAGGACTCGCGGAAGTGGTACGGTACGACGGCGACGAACCGGTGACGGAGATGTTTTCGGAGCGCTACGGCTGCGCCACGTGCGGCATCTCCATGCCGGAGCTCGAGCCACGGCACTTTTCCTTTAACTCGCCCTTCGGTGCGTGTGAGACGTGCAGCGGTCTCGGCACCACACGTTCGGTGAGCGAAGCGCTCGTGCTCGGCGATCCCGCTCTCTCGATTCTCGAGGGGGTGGTGCTGCCATGGGGTGAACCGGACGGGTATTTGCGCAAGGTGATTCTCCCGGGACTTGCGCGGCAGCTGGGCTTTGACCTGAAGGCCTCATGGGGCGAGTTGTCAGCGACCGTGCGGGAGCAGCTCATGTCCGGCATGACGGACACGCCGGTGCCGCCGCGGCGCGGCGTGAAGAAGGCGGCGAGTGGGACGGTAAAGAAAGCGGCGGCCAGAACGACGACCGCCAGGACCGCGGCAGCAAAAACTGCCGGCAAAGTGGCTCCCGAGAGCACGTGGGAAGGGATCGTGACGCAGGTGCAACGTCGTTACGACGACAGCAGCTCCGACGGTGTACGTCTCGAACTCGAGGCGTACATGGTAGCCGGGCCGTGCCCAGGCTGTAACGGTCGGCGGCTGCGCCCGCAGTCGCTGGGCGTCACCGTGCACGGACAGAACATCGGTGCACTCGTGAACTTGAGCGTGCAGGACGCGCTCACCTTCTTCGAGTCCGTGCCGCTGCGCCGCGAGGCCCATCCCGGACTCGATGCCGGCATCGCCGGACCGATTCTTAAGGAAGTGCGCGACCGCCTGCGCTTTCTCGTGGACGTCGGCCTCGACTATCTCACGATCAACCGCAGCGCCGAATCGCTCTCAGGCGGCGAAGCCCAACGCATTCGGCTCGCGACGCAGATCGGATCACGCCTCGTGGGAGTACTGTACATCCTGGACGAACCGAGTATCGGCCTGCATCAGCGAGACAATGGGCGCCTGCTCTCCACGCTCAGGCAACTGCGGGATCTTGGCAATACGGTCATCGTCGTCGAGCACGACGAAGAGACGATCCGCGAGGCCGATTACCTGATCGATCTGGGACCGGGGGCAGGGAAGCATGGCGGCGAAGTGATCGCGGCAGGGTCGGTCGAGGACGTGATGCGTACCGAGGCGTCGGTTACGGGACAGTATCTGCGCGGTACCCGCACGATTGCTCTGCCGACGCTACGACGCGCCCCGAACGCAGCGCGGACGCTGCGCATACAGGGCGCCCGGGCGCACAATCTTCGCGACGTGTCCGCAGAATTTCCGTTGGGACTGTTTGTCGCCGTTACCGGTGTGTCAGGGTCAGGAAAATCCACGCTCGTCACCGACATCCTCCAGCGCTCGCTTTCCCGGCATTTCTACCGGGCGCGGGTGATTCCCGGCGCACACGATCGCATTACCGGCCTTGAGCATCTCGACAAGTTGATCGACATCGACCAGAGCCCGATCGGTCGGACGCCGCGCTCCAATCCCGCCACGTACACCGGCATCTTCACGCCGGTGAGAGAACTGTTCAGCGAACTGCCGGAGTCCAAGATCAGGGGATACGGCCCCGGCCGGTTTTCATTCAATGTGAAAGGCGGACGGTGCGAAGCCTGTCAGGGTGATGGTCTCGTAAAGATCGAAATGCATTTCCTCCCCGACGTTTTCGTACCCTGCGACGTGTGCAAGGGGAAGCGCTTCAACCGCGAAACGCTCGAGGTGCGCTTCCGTGGGCTGAGCATCGCCGAGGTGCTCGATCTCACGGTCGAAGAAGGATGCACGATCTTCGAAAACCAGCCACGCATTTTGCAGAAGCTGCAGACATTGAACGATGTGGGACTCGGCTATATCCATCTCGGCCAGAGTGCGACCACGCTGTCAGGCGGTGAAGCGCAGCGCGTGAAGCTCGCGACGGAACTCTCCAAGCGTGACACCGGTCGCACACTGTACATCCTTGATGAGCCAACCACCGGATTGCACTTCGAAGATGTGCGCGTATTGCTGGGCGTTCTGCACAAGCTCGTGGAACGGGGGAATACCGTGTTGGTCATCGAGCACAATCTCGATGTGATCAAAACCGCCGACTGGATCGTCGATCTCGGTCCTGAAGGTGGTGTGCGCGGCGGTACCATTGTGGCACAGGGTACTCCCGAGCAGGTCGCGGCGGTTCCCGAGAGTCATACCGGACGGTATCTGGCGCCGTTGCTCATGCAGAAGAGGGACTGACGAGCGCGCTTTTCCCGACGGAGTGAAGTGGAAATGTGACGTGTGACACAGTGTGATGTGGCTTTCAGGCACGTTCATTGCTTTTACACCGATGTGCCTACGCGATCGTGTTGTTCTCACGGCGCGCGGATGATCGCAATCCACTACCACCGGAGTTCACACATGAAGACCGCTGCTCGACTGTCCGCCGCGGCGCTCGCCGCCGCCGTTGCCTTCGCGTCACCTGCGAGTGCACAGATAACGTTCACGGGATTTAGCAACGGATGCTTCGGCATCGCGTGTGTCCCGGCGACCACAAACGCCAACGCGACCAGCACGATTGGACCGCTGATCTTTCGCAACTCCACGTTCACAGGCAACACGACCGGCGGCTTTCTCGCCATCGGCAGCCAGCCGAGCACCACGATGAACGTGGATAACCTCGGTTCATTCCTGCTCAACAGCGGCTCACAGAATTTCGCCGGTGGTCAATTCAACTTGCGTGTAAGCTTCACCGCACCGGCGGGCACGGCGCCCGCCAATCAGGTGTTCACTGCCAATCTTCTTGGTCAGGTGCTCACGGGCGCTTCGGACAACGGCGGCGTCACCATCATGTTTACCAACCCCACTCAGCAGTTCTCGTTCGATGGTGGAACGTTCACCCTCACCGTGAACAACGTGTCGTTGCAGGGCGTGGCGCAAGGTGGCGATCCGAGGCTGGTTTCCCTCAGTGGCTTCATCAACGCGACCGTGGTTCCGGAGCCCAGCACCTACCTCCTCATGGGTTCGGGGCTGCTGGGCTTGGGCGTGATGTATCGTCGTCGTCGCGCGGTGTGATCCGTAGGTAGTTCCCTCACGCGTACGCGAAGTGCGAAAGCAGGCGTTTGGCATATATGCCAGGCGCCTGCTTTCTGTTCGCGTCGGGGCGCCGCAGGTAGATTCCTGACATGGTCTCCCTTCTCGATATCATCGGCCCGGTCATGGTTGGGCCGAGCTCCAGTCACACCGCCGGCGCCTGCCGCCTCGGTCTTCTCGCGCGCGGCCTCATCGGTGGCACTCCGAACAAGGCGCGCATCGAACTGCATGGCTCGTTCGCCCGAACCGGCGAAGGGCATGGCTCTGACAAAGCTCTCGCAGGGGGGCTGATGGGGTTCCGACCCGACGACGAGCGATTGCGGACCGCTCTGGAAATCATGGAGCGCGAGGGGCTTGACTACACCTTTGAAAAGGTCTCCCTCGGCGATGAGGCCCATCCCAACACGGTGCGTATCACGCTCGAGCGCCTCGATCGGCAGTCGCAGATGGTCGGCGCCTCGCTCGGCGCCGGACGCGTGCTGATCACAGAGATCGACGGGTATCCCGTGGAAGTGTCCGGCAACCTGCACACGGTGGTACTGGTCGCCGAAGACGTGAAGGGCTCGGTCGCGCGTATTGCCGGGATGCTCGCAGAAGCCGATCTCAACATCGCCACCCTCAAGCTCACGCGGAAGGAACGCGGCGGGGATGCGTTCATGGTAATCGAGGTCGATGAGCAGCCCGGTGAAGGGGTGCGTGACGCCATCCGCGGATTGAGTTGGGTGAAATGGGCGTTCCGCCTCGATAAAGTGAGCGCCTGATGTATCGCAGCCTCGCCGACGCCGTGCGCGACGCGGAAGCGCGCGGCGTGCCGCTGTCCACGGTCGCCCTCGAACTCGAAGCGAAAGATCAAGGTCGCCCGGTGAGTGAGATCCGCGACGCGTTGCGACGCGCCCTCGTGGTCATGCGGCAGGCCGTGGATCGCGGTATGGTCGGTGATCTCTACTCCAGCTCGGGACTCGTCGGCGGCGACGCGGCGAAGCTGCGTACCGGGCCGGCCGGACCGTTGGCCAGCACGCCGTTCCGGGATATCCTCGCGCGGGCGCTCGCGGTGCAGGAGGTGAATGCCGCCATGGGCGTCATCGTGGCGGCGCCTACCGCCGGTGGAGCCGGCGTGCTCCCGGCGGTCCTCACCGGGCTGGCTGCTGCGCAGCAGATCGACGACGAGCGTATCGTCGATGCCTTGGCAACGGCGGGGCTTATCGGCGCCGTGGTGGCCGAACGCGCATCGCTTTCCGGCGCCGAAGGCGGCTGTCAAGCGGAGACCGGCGCCGCCGCCGGCATGGCTGCAGGTGCCGCTGTGGAGATGCTGGGTGGTTCGCCGCGCCAAGTCAGCCACGCCACCGCGCTCGCGCAGCAGGGTACGCTCGGGTTGGTGTGCGACCCGCTCGGCGGTCTTGTGGAGCTCCCGTGTGTCTTCCGGAATGCCACCGGAGCGGCGATTGCGCTGGCCGCTATCGAGATGGCCATGGCCGGCGTCGAGTTTGCCATTCCCGCCGACGAAGTGATCGACACCATGGGTGAGATCGGCCGGAACATGGATGTGCGCTACCGGGAAACCGCCGGTGGCGGGCTCGCGGCAACCCCGACGGGTAGACGGCTGGCCAAGGAGCGCCTGTACGACCTCAAACGCGCGGGCGGATGACCAGGCCTGCGGCGACGCTGTTCGTCGCCCTGGCGGTCGTCTGTGCGAATGCGGGCGCCTGCGCAGATTCGGGTGCGAGCCAGCAGACGTCGGGAGAGCTGGCACCGGCCATCGCCGTGCTGCTGGGAACCCAGCGACAGGGCGGCCTCTCCGAGGCCTCAGGCGTCGTGCGCAGTCCGCTCGACAGTACGGTGTTCTGGTCGCAGAATGACAGTGGTAACGACCCGGAGCTGTTCGCGTACGACTCTACCGGCGAGATCCGCGGATTCGTCCGCGTCATCGGCGCGCGCAACACCGACTGGGAAGCGATCGCCAACGGCCCCTGCGAGCAGGGCACGTGCCTGTACATCGGCGACATCGGTGACAATCGTGCATCGCGTGAAACGGTCCGGCTGCTGCGTTTCGCCCATCCCGCCGTCGAGGCGCCGACCTTGGAAGTGCGCGAGACGCTGCGCTTCTCATATCCCGACGGACCGAGAGACGTCGAGGCGATGTGGGTGGGCGCCGACACGAGCGTGTGGCTGTTGTCCAAACGGCCGGTGCGCGACACCACGGGTACGTATCGCCCTTCGCAGCTGTATCGCCTGCCGGCCAAAGCGTGGCGCGTGGGTGCCGACAGCAATCCCGCCGCCCCCCTTGCCGAGCTGGTAGACTCCCTCCCCATCATCCCCACGGCGAAGTCGGATGACTGGATCACCGATGCCTCGCTGTCGCCTGCAAGGGAGGATGGGGAACGGCTGCTGGCCGTGCTCACTTATCGTCACCTGTACATTTTTACCACCGACGCCGCTACCGGTCGCCCCGGGGCCCTGCGTCAGGCGTGCGCGCTCCCCTTTCGGGAGCGGAACGCCGAGGGGATCGCATGGCTGGGTACCGGTGCGGTGCTGGTGGTGAACGAAAGGCGCGGAGCCCCGTTGTACGCCGTTCGCTGTCCCTGACGTCCTCGAACTGTCCAGTCGACGGCGTGAGCGATACAATTCGATACGCCCGCGAAACGAACAGAGCGCGCCGCCGTACGTATCGCCGTCCGAACCTACAGGAAGCCCTTATATGGTCACGCGTGAAGACATCGAGGCGTTTCTCGATCGCCTCAGCACCGACGGCACGACGTTCTCCGAACTCGAACCCGGATTGTGGCTGGTCAGTCCCGGAGGAGCGCTCGAGTTTGACGTGGTCATCACCCACAATCCGCCGGTAGTGCTGCTGCGGGTGAAGGTGATGCCGCTCCCCGCCGACTCCGGCGATCTGGCCGCGCTTTCCCGACGCCTCCTCGAGCTGAATGCGACCGACCTGCTGCACGGCTCGTACGGCATCGATGGTGACTCCGTAGTGCTTACCGAAGCACTGGAGCTCGCGCATCTCGATTTCGAGGAGTTCCTCGCCTCGTTTGAAAGTATGACTCTCTCGCTCACCTCGCATCTGCGTGAGCTCGCCGCCTTTCGCGAGGTTCGCTGAACCATGGGCATTTTCGATCGTCTATCGACGCTCATCAAGTCAAATCTGAATGAACTCATCTCTTCGGCGGAAAACCCCGAGAAGATGCTCAATCAGATCATTGTGGACATGCGCAATCAGCTCGCGAAAGCGAAGCAGCAGGTTGCCGCCGCCATTGCCGATGAGAAGCGGCTCAAGGACCAGGCGGACAACGAGTTCAAGCTGGCCGATGACTGGGACAAGCGCGCCATGCTCGCCGTGCAGGAGGGGCGCGACGACCTGGCCAAGCAGGCACTGTTGCGCGGGCAGGAGCATCTCGAGCACGGACAGCAGCTCGCCACCACGTGGGAGCAGCACAAGCACGAGACCGACAAACTGAAGCAGTCGCTGCGTGATCTCAACGACAAGATCGAAGAGGCCAAGCGCAAGAAGAATCTGTTGCTGGCCCGCCAGCGTCGCGCCGAAGCCCAGGCCCGCATTTCCCAGACGATGTCGGGGCTTTCGGACAATTCGGCTTTTGATGCGTTCAACCGCATGGAAGAGAAGATCACCACCAACGAGCGGCAGCTGCAGGCGGCGCAGGAGATCGACGAAGAGTTCAGCGGCGACCGCCTGGCCGGCGAATTCAAGCAGCTTGAACGCGCCTCGGGCGGCGCCTCCGCCGACACGCAGCTGTTGCAGTTGAAGCAGCGCATGGGCATGCTGCCGGCCGGCGCGCCGGCCGCATCGCGTCAGCTCGCCGCAGGTGAGGCCGCGGCGCCCGCCGAGGCAGCCCGTCCCACCCCGGCGCAGCTGGCGGCCGGAGAGCAGGCAAAAACAGCCGAAGCGGAGTTGATCGCCGAAATCGAGCAGTTGCGAGACGTCCAGCCGCGGTCGTAATTCGGATATAGATTATCGATTTCCCCTGGTGCCTGCGGCGGTTCCCTGGGCGGAGCCGCCGTTGGCGCATTTGCTCCAGCGCATATGGCTCATACGCGACGATTTCTCATCCTCGCCGAAGGCAATTTCGGTCCGCTCACCTCCAAGACCGCCAACGCCTGCATCCGCTACGCCGCGTCTGAGGTGGTGGCCGTGCTCGACAGCAGTACGGCAGGGCGCGCTGTCCATGACGTGCTGGGGTTTGGCGGAGATATTCCGGTGGTGGGCAGCTTCGCCGACGGCATGGCGCGCACGCCCAACGCCCTGCTCATTGGCATCGCTCCCGCCGGCGGGCAGTTCCCCCACGCGTGGCGCAGCATCGTGGCCAGCGCGTTGCGCGTCGGCCTCGATATCTGGAGTGGTCTGCACACC
The DNA here is from genome assembly GCA_038250435.1 of Gemmatimonadales bacterium. GTDB lineage: Bacteria > Gemmatimonadota > Gemmatimonadetes > Gemmatimonadales > Gemmatimonadaceae > Gemmatimonas. Next base: position 183,480 of record JBBSCJ010000003.1, read on the forward strand.
ATGCTCGGCGACGATGCTGAATTCGCGTCGCTGGCCGTGCAGTCGGGGGCGCGGATTCGCGATCTGCGCCGCGCACCGGCGGATCTCGATGTGTCGTACGGGCGCGCACGAGACCTGAGCGCCACCGTGGTGCTCACCGTGGGCACCGACTGCAACATCGGCAAGATGACTACGCAGTTGCAGGTGCAGGATGCCATGCGGCAGAGCGGACTCCGGGTGAACTTCGCCGCCACGGGACAAACCGGTATCCTCGTGGCCGGACGCGGTATCGCCGTGGATGCCGTCGTGGCGGACTTCATGGCCGGCGCGGCCGAGGCGCTCACGATCGAAGCAGCCGAAGACGCCGACATCGTGCTGGTAGAGGGCCAGGGATCGATCATTCATCCCGCGTACTCGGGAGTCACGCTTGGGCTCATGCACGGCTCCATGCCGCATGCGATGGTGCTGTGCGCGCAACCGTCGCGCACCAGTATCCATCGCAATCCATGGGTACCGATTCCGCCCATGGGAGAGATGATCCGGCTGTACGAGTCGGCGATGGACTCTCTGCGCCCGTCGCCGGTGATTGCCATCGCGCTCAACACCTTCGACCTCGACGATCGCGCGGCGCGCGAAGCGGTGGAGCGCATTCACGCGGAAACCGGACTGCCAGTGACCGACCCCGTTCGTTTCGATCCGGCGATCATCGCCGAAGCGATCGGCGCATTTCATCTCGAGCGCACCGCGGTCGCGCGATAAGCTGATTGGTGGTGACGGTGAGGCACGAGCGCGGCCTTGGCGTGCGCGACATCGCGACGCTTGGCAGGCTGAGGGTGGTGCAACAGCAACAGCTCCGGCAAATCATCCGATACTGCCTGCGGCGCGCGTACCCGGGCGCCGCAATTGCGACTCGGGCGGCGGCGTTACGCTGATCGAACAGGTGCACGCGGATGTCGCAGGAATGCGCTTCACCGCTTTTGCGGCGCGCAGTGCTCACGCCACCCGGTATGACGCGGAGCACCTGCGCCCCGCTGTCGCTTGCCTGCACCGACGCTCTCGCGACCGTGACGACGACGCGCTGACAATGCGGGCGCGGACGGCAGGCGGGGTGTTTCGCAAGGCACCGCCCGCGCCAGTTCATGTGACCCTGCAGCAGCCAGCGTTCTGATGATTGCGCGCGCGTCGATTCCATGACACGGAATGTGGCAGCCGCTCATAGCATGCTCCATGCGCGCATCTCATCGATTTTCGGGCAGCCCTACGCCAAGGCACGCAGATCCGTCGGCGGGCTCACCACTGCTCGCGCTCTCCCACGCGAGCGCGGAAGTACAGGCGGGGAGCGGTGGAAGCCAGTGCCTGGTACGGCTCCTCGACAACGTCTGCGTGCGCGTACATCCGGGCGAGCTGGTGCTCATTCACGGGCGCGACCTCGCAGGGCAGCGGGCGCTTCTGTCGGCACTTGCCGCGTCGCCACAATCGCCGATGGTGCGCTATCTCCACGCCACGCGCAGCTGCGCGCCAACACTGCGCGTCTGCCGCGGCACCATTCGCGCCCTTGCCGTCCCCCACATCATGCAGGCGGGGCCTCATGGTGCCGCGGCGCACAGCGCGCGCCATCGCCTCACCGTACCGTCGCTCTATCTGCTACGAGCCTCGCGCAGTGAGCCCCTCGCTCCCGGAGAAGCCGAACAGTGGCGCCGCTGGAGCCAGTCGCTGCTCGGCGGCGGCGGCGCGATCGTCCTCAGCGCGCCACAGCTCATCTCAGACGCGTCCGGAGCTGTTTCGGCGATCGGCGAAGCGCCCGTACGGTACGCCGGGTCAGCAACGACGCCGCACGTCCGGACGCTGATCATGCAACACGGGCGCCTCGTGGAGACCGCGGCGTCCGCGTCGATCGGCGAGGCCGGTCAGTACTGCTGGCCCAGCGATGTGCCGCTGGTCGACGGACGATAATAGTGGTTGGCCACGGCCGATGGCTTGTTATCGATCGACCACAGTGTGGCCTGCACCATGGTGCCCCGCATGCGGCGCGTGTTCCCGAGTGCTGGTACCGCGTACGAGCTGCCGATCACCGGTGGCTGCGGCGGAAGCGCTTCTCCGACGTAATGCGACTTCACACTCTCATATTTCCTGAGGCCGTCCACTTTCTGCAAGATGAACACGCGGCCGACCACCGGCTCGCCGTTGATGATCGTTTGGCCGGTGACCGGATCCACCGGCCACGACGCGGCTGGCGCAGGGAATTGCGCCAGCCCGCCGAGCTCCGCGGAGCCGTCCATCATGGGGACACCTTGGGCCGACAGCGCGTCGTCAGCCGACAGCGTGTCGGTTGGCGCGTTCTGGCCGCTGTCCGCCGGCACGGAAGGAGAGGCCGCCGTGGGAACCGGCGGCTGCGCCGAGGGCGAGAGGGACTGCGGCGAGCGTGCCGCGATCGCCACGGTCGTAGTCACAACCAAGCCTGCGACCATGGCGAGACGGGATAGGCGACGATCCGGGGAACGCGACATGATGTGGTCCTGTGAGGGAGATGGGCTGGGGGCTGACACACCCCCTAGATTCAACGACAGTGAGTCGATCAAGGATCCCGCCGTTCCCTTCGCGGGCCTCCGCCAGCATACGGCCTGTTCGGCCAGTACTCAACCCCCGTTCCGCCATGCCCGAGTTCCGCCTGTACAATACGCTCTCGCGCTGCGTCGAGCCGTTCGCGCCCGCCGACGGCCGGACGGTGCGCATGTACACGTGTGGACCCACGGTTTACAACCCGGCACACCTGGGCAACTTCCGCACCTTCCTCTTCGAGGATCTCCTGCGGCGGGTCATCCGGTTGGCTGGCTGGCAGGTGGAGCAGGTCATGAATCTCACCGACGTGGATGACAAGATCATTCGCAAGGCGGCGGCCAGTGGCCTCAGTATCACCCAGGTCACCGAGCCCTTCACCGCGCTGTTTCATCAGGATCGCCGCTACCTGCGCATCGAGGACGCCGAGATCTATCCGAAAGCCACCGAGCATATTCCCGAGATGATCGCATTGGTGGAACGGCTGATGGCGAACAATGTGGCGTATCTGGCCGAAGACGGGTCGGTGTACTTTGCCATCGACCGCTTCGCGGACTACGGCAGATTGTCGCAGCTCGACAAGCGCGAGGTACGGAGAGGCGCGCGGGTGGCGCAGGATGAATACGCCAAGGAAAACGCACAGGACTTCGCGCTCTGGAAGTCGGCGAAGGAGGAAGACGAAGTCTCCGGGGCCGCGTGGGATTCCCCGTGGGGCCGAGGGCGTCCGGGGTGGCACCTGGAGTGCTCGGCGATGGCCATGAAGTACCTGGGTGAAACCTTCGATCTGCACGCCGGCGGCATCGACCTGATCTTTCCTCATCACGAGGATGAGATCGCGCAGTCGGAAGCGGCTACCGGCAAGCCGTTCGCGCGCTGCTGGTGCCATGGCGAGTTCCTGCTCACTGACGGCGCGAAGATGGCCAAGCGGGTGGGAAACGTGGCAAACGTCGTCGAGATGCGCGATCAGGGGATCAGCGGTACCGCCTATCGCCACTTTGTCTTCAGCGCGCATTATCGGAAGCAGCTCAACCTGGGTGAGGATTCGCTCGAGCAGTCGCGCGTCGCCGTGCGTCGCATCGGGTCGTTCGCGCGCCGGCTGGTCGAGTCGAGCGCCGGCACGCCGGCGATGGCGGACGCGGCCACAGCGGCGGAACAGGGGTTCTTGACTGCGCTCTTCGACGACCTGAACGCCCCCGAAGCGATGGCCGCGCTGTTTACGTTCATCACCGATGTGAATCGGGAGCTCGACGCCGGTGGCACCGACGTGGCCGCCCTCGAGCGCGCCCGCGCGGCGTTCCGGCTCATGGACAGCGTGCTCGACCTCGTTCCCGGGCAGGATAGCGCCGATGAGCTCTCGGCTTGGGTAGCCGACCGCCTCGATTCACGAAAGGCGGCCCGGGAGCGGCGCGATTTCGCTGCCGCCGACGCGGTCCGCGAGGAGCTGACGGCGCGCGGCATCCTTATCGAGGACAGCGCGCAGGGCACCCGGTGGCGGCGCGCGTAAAAGAGGTCGTGATTCGGCAGGTGCGATTGGCAACGGGAAGCGTCGTCCGCCGTCTTGATTCCACCCTCGGCCCGGATTATCCTGCTGATCTGTCCGGGGCGGATTTTATTCGCCTTGCTGACGTAGCTCAGTTGGTAGAGCAGCTGATTTGTAATCAGCAGGTCGTCGGTTCAATCCCGACCGTCAGCTCTTCCACGCGCTCCGGACGGGCGCCTGCGGGTGTCGTGACCGGAGATTGGTGGGGTACTCAAGTGGCCAACGAGAACAGACTGTAAATCTGTCGGCGCAAGCCTTCGAAGGTTCGAATCCTTCCCCCACCACTGCAGGACCGCCGCCGGCTGCGTCGGGTAGGACGTTTCATGCGGGAGTAGCTCAGTTGGTAGAGCGCTAGCCTTCCAAGCTTGATGTCGCGGGTTCGAGTCCCGTCTCCCGCTCTGATTTCATCGTTGATTTTAAACGACTTAGCCGCCGGTCCCGATCGTCAGGGGCCGGCGGTTTGCTGTTGGTGCCGAGAGTGGTCTCAGGCCTTACCGTTTGGGCGATCTCCTGCAACCCCGTCGTGAGATCGGCCGGTTGCGGGGGACGCGAGACGGTCGAAGGTTTTTGTTGGTGAAAATGGCGGGTGTTTTGGCCTTCACGGTGACGTGATCGGGCGGCGGCCGGGCTGGCGGCGCGCCTGTGGGCGGGATTATCGGTAGGGATGCTGGTGACGGGGTCGCGACGCGGCCCCGCGTGGGGATGAGCACGGCCCGCCGCGCTGATTTAGCCTGAAGTTCCTGCGCCAAAAAAACAAGTTTTTCTTATGAAACCGCTTGTCTTTTGACTTCCACGTTCTGTCTACAGGGTGATGGTCTCGATCAAGGCGAGGGCGCGTTGTTGCTGCGGTGTAGGTGTCGTCGTAAGATCAAACGTCGGCGCATCCTGGCCGCCCGTGGGCGTGCGACACGTATTGCGCACGATGGTGTGCAACTCGAACTCCAGCGTGGCAAAGAAACTCTCGGCGACCGCGTTGTCCCAGCAGTCGCCTTTGCGGCTCATGCTTTGCACCATCTGATGATCCGTCAGTTCGTCGCGATAGTCGCCGCTCGCGTATTGGGTGAATTCAATCGGTCGTCGCAACACCTACGCACGATAGAGGTCTGCGACGACACGGACGGGACGACGGACATCGAAGGACAGCACACGCAAGGCACTGCGCTCGCCGGGCCGAC
>JBBSCJ010000004.1:0-165070 GCA_038250435.1 Gemmatimonadales bacterium
ATGCCGGATCAGGTCCCGGAGTCGGACCGGCGCGGACCAGGCGGGTAGCTGCGGAAAATAACTGCGCACCGAATCGTCCAGGCGCAACAGTCCGTCGCTTTCCATCAGCGCCGCGGCCACTGACAAGAACTCGCGCCCCTCCGAGTAGAAGTGCCGCACCACGTGTTCGGGCGTGAAGGGCACACCGTGCTCGAGACTGGCCAAGCCGTATTGACGCTGCGCGACCACCCGGCCGTCACGCATGATGAGCACGGCGACCCCGGGACCGTCGGCGCGCGCCGACTTCATCGCCCGGTCGATCACCCCCTCGAGTGCCGTGCGCTCAGCCACGGTGCGGGCACGGTCGTCGGTCACGGGCAGGGCGCACGCGACGCCGACGGTCCCTCGAGTCCGATCCGTACGCGACGACGCGGTCGCGCAGCCTACGGCGGCGAGCGGCAAAAGCAGGAGCGCGAGGGGTGCGAGTGCACGCCAACGAGGATGACGCGGGGAGTCCGGCATGAACGTGAAGGTGCGGCCTGCCCCGACCCTCCGCTAGCAGGGGCACAGCCGGTCACGCGGCGCGCGAGCGTGCGCGCTGGCCCTTCTCTGTTCTCGACCGAAGTCGACCGCATTGCCCAGACCAGGAGCGTCAAGCTGATCGTGAACGAGCTCCAGCTGAGCGCAGCGTTCCGGAAGTCGCCGCTGAAGCGGGCGAGGTTGCACGGGTTACAGCGGAATGGGGCTGTCGCACAGCGAAATGCCGTGTCAGGGAACGACGCGGAGTCGCTCTGTCTCTGGTCGTGCGCCGGAAGACGTAAAGAATTACGGCCCCAACGCCGCGATCGGAATCACGTGCACCCCATCCGGCCGCTGATACCCATACCCCGCCACCGTGATCACACCGAGCGCCGCCGGCGCTCCGCACTTCGCTGTATCCACGCGGCTCGCGAACGTCAGCAGTGCCGCCGCCGCCGCGTCGATCTGCCCCTGCCCGAGCTTCACCTCGAACGCCGCCCAGCGGCCATCGGCCACCTCGACGATCGCGTCGACTTCGAGGCCGGTGTTGTCGCGGTAGTGCAGCACGGTGGCGTCCGACGCTTGTGCATACACGCGAAGGTCACGCACCACGAGCGATTCAAACAGGAGCCCGAGCAGATTCAGGTCGGCCAGCAATCGCTCCGGCGTCGCCCGCAGCGCCGCGGCCGCCAGTGACGGATCGACGAAATGCCGCTTGGCCGCGCTTCTGATGCGCGAGCGTGATCGCAGATGCGGTGCCCACGCCGGCTGGTCCTCGATGATCATGATGCGCTCGAGCGCGGTCAGATAATCGCGCACCGTCTCGCGGGCGAGTTCGCCGTCCGCACCATCCACGCCGGCCGTGTCGGCAGTGAGTGTGGCGAGACTCGCTTCGGTCGCCACATGCCGCCCCAGCGCGCGCAGCAGGCGTCCCACCTTGCCCGGATCGCGTGTGGTGCGATCCACTCGACCCAGATCGACGCGGCGGATTTCATCGAGGTAGTCGCGCGTGGCCTGCATGGCCTGGGCGTTGGTGCGCGTGAGATGGCCCGGCCAGCCGCCGATCACCACCAGCGTGGCGACCTCGGTGATGCTGAGGGCCGATTCCGGGCTGCGTGCGGCCTCCCCCGCCAGGAAGGCGCGCAGCGAGATCGTCCCCGTGGCATGTCCGGTCTCGAACAGCGACATCGGCCGCATGCGGAGCCGCGTGATCCGTGCCGCGCCGGTGTGTCGGGTGATGTCGTCGGCTGGCGCGGCTGACCCCGTGAGGATGAACTGACCCGGCTGCTGACGATCGTCGATCGCGCGACGCAGGTGGTTCCAGAGCGACGGTTCGACCTGCCACTCGTCAAAGAGCCGAGGGACCGGACCGTTCAGCACGAGGCGGGGATCGATCGCGATTGCACGGCGGGCGTTGTCGTCGACGTCCAGCAGGACCTCGCTGCGGGCCACCTGTCGCGCTGTGGCCGTCTTGCCGCAACCCTTCGGGCCCTCGATCACGACGGCCCCCGTCGCGGCGAGGCGGGTCGTGAGCTCCAAATCGACGATACGAGGACGGTAGGGCACAGAGAATGGATTGAGGTGGAGCGGCCTTTGATACTCTACAGAAAGCAATGCTTTTACTAGTCGATTCGCAATGCTCTCACCAGGCGTTCCGCAACGATGCGCTCGGCTTGTTGGCGCACTCCGTGCCACGACCGGTCCGGAGCGCCAGCAGACGCGATGGACCAGCGCGAGTTATGCCCGCGGCGTCCGGAACGTTCGCCGACCCGTGCTGAGCGAAATCACAAAATGGGTATACCGACACATCTCCCAGGACGTGTGTCCGTGGAATGTGAAGTTTGCGCAGGAGTTGCCGGAGGGGTCGGCGCTTGCGGCGCGGGCAATGTTCGTTGAGAAAGACGCGCGGACGTTGGCGCGGGAAATCTTGGCGATGGATCAGGCCGAGTACGCGGCGGCGTTCAAGGGGTCGGCGATGAAGCGCGCGAAGCTGTGGATGCTGAAGCGGAATGCAGCGGTGGTGCTCGGCAACGTCGGCACGCACGAGGATGGGCCGGTGTTGGAGGCAGCGTTGGTGCACGACGAGCCGTTCGTACGGGAGCTTGCGGCTTGGGCGCTTAAGCAGATTGGACGCCTCGTGCGTTCGCGCTGACGTCCGCAGAGTTGGCGACGCTATGCCATGTCTTCCATCCACGTGGCGAGCGCGCGTACCGTTCGGCTCACGAATGCCCCCCAATCCTGAACGGGCGCGTGTGCACTCCAGACGGCGATGCGATCGCGCTCGAACGCGGGGCGGTGTTGCTCGATGAGATCCCGCCCGTGCGCGCCGAAGGCGTAGGCGCTGAGTGGTCGCTCACGTGCGGCGTCTGCCCAGCGCAGGAAGTCCGTGGCAAACTGGAATCGCTGGTGCCAACTCGCCCACCGTACGGGACGGTCTCGAAGGCCGAGGAGCGGCGCCCACGCATCGTATGTGGCGCGATAGCCTATAGGCTGTCCATCGCGGGACTCGATGAGGCGCGCGGTGGCCAGGTCGTCCGCCGCACGGCGCACGGCCGCCACGGTGTATCCAGTCGCCTCAGCGATGTCGCGTACCGTCGCCGGTTCCTCCCCATTGGCGAGGAGGAAGGCAAGAAGATCGGACTTGACCCCGACGCCGAGGCCGAGCCGGAGCTGGAGCATCAGCGTGGCGCCGGAAACGAGGCGCGCGCGCGTGGCGCGAGCTTTCGTCGATGCATTGAGCGGTGCGTGCGCGCCGTAGGCGCGCACGTATGCGGAAACCGGTGTCGGCGATCCTTCGTGCGTCCCGACATCAGGTCGACGGCCCGGCGCCCCGTCCCAGCCCTGTGCCAGTGATCGCCAGCGCAGATCCTTCCCGACGTCCCGGGCCACGGCCGCAAACCACGCGACGCGGTGCGCCAATGGCGCACGGACCGGGTCGGGGTAGTCGGCCGTGAGGTTCTTCATGCGCTGGACGCTCAGCAGGTCGGAGTTCCGAGCGCCCCAGTCGTGCAGCAGGTCGCCGAGGCGCCGCTCGTGGTCGAGGAGCACGAGGGACACCAACACGAGTGCCTCAGGATCCACGACGGCGTGCAGATGGCGGCGCACGTCGTCGGGGGCGCCCGGCGCTGCGACGCGTGCGGCCCGGCTCGACGCGCTGGCGCCGAGAACGCGCCACTGCCGCCAGGCCAGGTCGAGGAGTGCGTCGCGCAGCCTGTGCGCGAGTTGCGCCAGCTCGGCGTGGGCATCCAGCGCTCCCGGTTCCACGGAACTTCCCCCCTCGTGCGCGCCGTCCGCCGTCGCGGGCGGGGCGGGCGGAGCAGTCTGTGAGGAGCTAGCGGAGTTCGAGGTCTGTGCGCACATGGTTGGCCACTCGGTCGAGGACATCGGCAAAGGCAGGCGACGCGTCCTGCGTACTGACCCATTCGACCGCGGCATCGCACTCCGCCGCCGAGGGGCGAAGCGCAAGCAGATCGTGATAATGAACGCTCCTTGGGCCGCTCGAGTCGGCGGCCGCGAAGAGCTTGAAAAAGATCAGATCATAGCGGGCGACCAGACCGACCCAGAGCGCGCCGTAGCGGAGCCACTCCACTCGCCCTGCGAGACCGGGCGGGAGCCCAGCGCGCCATTGGAGCGCCGGACCGGTGTTGAGCCAGTGCTCGTCCAGGCCCAGATCGCGAGCCACCGTGGCCGCCGCACGAGCGAGCGCAGCAGGCATTGGCTCCGGAGGTTCGCGGAGCGTGCTCTGGTCCGGAGCCGCGTTTACACGAGGCGTCGCGAACGCCAGAATGTCGACGTCGGTCGTGGCGCGCTCGACAATGCCGAGCAAGTTGAGCGCGGCACCGCCAAGAATAATGACGGCGTATTCGTGACCGTCGGCCGCGAGTAACTCCCCCACAAGTCGTAGTGCTTGCTCGACATCGCCCGATCCGCAGAGATCCATTATTGTTCTTTTAGTGATACTTAGTTTTGGTATATAGATACTATAATAGTTTTTCTGATTAGTGGCAAGAGTGTCCTGCCCTTCGTCACTGAGCCTTCGCCAAACCGGTTACGACTACTGAGCAAGCACGCTTAGTTGCCCCGCACCGACGATCCACGTGGCCCGTGCGGACGCATCTGAGGGACAGCACACCGCTAACCCTTTGTCTTCTTGAGAGTTAGCCGCCCAGTCGACAGCGAAATCACAAAATGGGTATAGCGCCACATCTCCCAGGACGTGTGCCCTTGGAATGTGAAGTTTTCGCAGGAGTTGGCATACGATTCGCCGCTCAAGGCGCGGGAGTTCATCGCCGGGAAAGATGCGGTGACACTCGCAACGGACATCTTGGCGCTCGATCAGGACGCGTTCAGTGCGGCGTTCCGGAAGTCGCCGATGAAGCGGGCGAAGTTGGCCGGGCTGCAGCGAAATGCGTCGGTCGTGCTCGCAAACCGCCACACCAGCGAAACGACTACGACAGTCGCTCGCCCACGTACGCCGCCACCTCACCATCGTCCGCCTGGTTGATCGCGACGCGCATCGTCAGCGCGTGCAACTCCGACCCATCGACGTGCAGCGCGGCCCCGTTTACCGCGAGGAACACCAAGGCGCATGCGAGTCCCGTTCGTTTGTTGCCGTCGACGAATCCCTGTGCCTGTGCGAAGCCGACCAGATAGAGTGCCGCCAGATCGGCGACATCCGCCGACGGATCGTAGTGCCAGCGCTGTTGCGGGCGCGCGAGGGCGGACAACACGACATGCTGATCGCGGACACCGTGCGCTCCGCCGAACCGCTCGACCTGCTGCGCGTGGATGGCCAGCAGCGTCGTTTCCGTGAGCCAACAAGGCTCGGTCGTCACGGACGACGCCTACTTGGCGAGCGCGCGAAAGACGGCGTCGTATTCCGCCATGATCTTTTCGTGCACCGCCAACGCCTCGGCGGTGTCCGGCGTGTGTGGCACCACGCGGAATCCTCCCATGCCGTCCTCGATCCACTCCAGCTCCTGCCCCGGCGTCACCGACAGCCGTCGCTGCAGCTGCAAACGTGGAACCTGCGCGTCCTGTAGATCCGTGCGCATATCAATCGTCGCCGTAAGTCGCGAACCGAAGCGGATGCGCTGGATATCGATGTACAGCTCGACGAGCTCGATCTCGTCCGCGAGCGTGGCCATGGGCTGACGCCCCGCATCGAGCGTGTGGCGCAGGAGGGTCTTCAGCTTCGCAATCATGCGATCAGCTGCGACTGCGTCGCTGTGCACGAGCGTGGAAATGGCGTTCAGCGTACTGAACAGGAAATGCGGCTGCAGCTCCATCGTCAGCGCCGCCAATCGTGCTTCAGCGAGTGGCGACGCCATGCGGGCGTCGCGCAGCTCACGGGTGTGCTCCGCGCGTGCACGGTACAGCAGCGCATCCGCAACCAGCACGAGCAGCGCCAATGCGATGCCTTCGGTCAATCGCCCCACGAAAAACAGCGTGCCGCCTTCAAGCCGATTCAGGGTGATGGTCTGCGGCAGAAAATCCACTTCGGTCAGCAGGAAGTGGAGCTGTAACTGCATCACGGTGGCGACCACGGCCAGGACGGGACGCACGACAACCGCGAGCACCAGTCGCCATCGCCGGCCACGCGACTCGAACGGCACGCGGCGCGCAGCCATGATCATCGCTCGCAGCACCAGCATCCACGTGATGACGTACGCGGCCGACGGTGGAAGCGTGTCCTGCCACTTCAAGGCAACACCGCGCGCGTCGGCAATGGCTCCCATCACCAACGCCAACGTCACGGACGCGAGTAGCCCACCCGCCAGCCACCACGTGGGGAGTGTCAGCGAGCGAGTCAAGCGCGCACCGCGTGACGTCTCGCTCACGGTTTGCGCAGTCGGTAACTGGATGGAATGTCGCAGCGCGAGCGATCGACCTCCGCCCGCTCCACACTGCGCAGCTTCACCGTCGTGGTGCTGGTGTCCGTCGGCGGCTTCGACTTCCCGATCTCTCGCTCCGTTTACATCAATTCAAACCTGACCGGTGTTCCAGTGAACAGGTTGTCTTCGATCCGGCGTGCGCGCATGACTGCATCGGGTTGGTGAAAAATGAACAGTGACGCGTCCGCGAAGAAGCGGACGACTGGATTCTCGAAGCCCGGCATGCTTTGCGTCACCCAGTAGCGGAGCTCGTCACGAGCGTCGGCGGTGCGCGCGGACGGCTGCGCGGCGACCATTAAAGTCACGGTGGCCGACAGGAGGGTTGCGAAGAGCGTGGCAAGCGCGCCGAGCGGACGGCGATGCGGGACAAATACCTCGAGCATGAACGTCCGGCGCTGAGAGGTGGGCAGATCGCAGATAGACGCAGGCAATCTCCAACGGGGAGCACGAGCCACCAGCCGCCGTGCGGTGGATTGGCAGTTTCGTGGGGTGAATTCCGGCTTCGCCAGTTCGGTTGGCCAGAGGTGGCGCTGGCGTCAAGTACGGCCCGTTTGTCCGTGGAACGGGAAGTTCTCACAGCAGTTGGCGGCGGGGTCGCCGTTTACGGCGCGGGCGTTCATTGCGGGGAAGGATGCGCGGACACTGGCGCATGAACTGCTCGCGATGTCACAGGCGAAGTTCAGCGCCGCGTTCACAGGCTCGCCGATGAGGCGGGCGAAGCTGCGCGGACGGAAGCGGAGCGCGTCCGTGGCGCTGGGAAACGTCGGCACTCGTGACGGCATCCCGCGACTCGACGCCGCGCTGGACCACGATGATCTGCTATCCCGTGAGCACAACACATGGGCTCGTGGCGCGCTCAGTCCATCGACGCCAGTTGCTGAAACCGACGAATCACGGCATCGACGAGCCCGGGTACGCGTCGCGCATGAGGGAGATTGCCCTCGAGAATTCCGTCAGCCCACGACGCCGCGAGAAACGGGATGGTCTCCGTGCGAATGAACGTGCGAGCCTTCGCAGGCGCCACGTTAACATCGTCGACGATCTCCGCACGACCCGCGACCACGGTGATCACATCCACCAGATCGTGGCTGCTCATGGGATCGGCCGCGCCACGCGACGCGAACGCGACCCACTTCCTCGTCAGAAAGGCGGCACCCGACGCTACGCGAATCACCAACCCTCGCTCGAGCGTCACCGTGACGGCACTCGCCATCGCAAAGGAATACCAGCGGTTGCTGTGCCCGGGAATCGATTCGCCGAGTGGCATCACGTCGAGGAGTAGATCGTCCACTACTCGCATCCGCCAGATCGGGGCGCCGATGCGCTGATCGGGTGCGAATCCCAGCGTGATGAGGCGCATCTGCAGGTCGTGAAAGGACCCGCCATGACGCGGAGCGCGTGCGTTCCGACCCCGCTCTGCCCAGTTTCCAACGATCCGTTGGACGGACGTGCGTTCCTGCCTCTTCTCCGAATCCATGACTGATGTTGCCCTCGTCTCCACCCTCAGATGTCCAGCGTGCGGGCATGCCGAAACGCTGGCGATGCCGACGGACGCCTGCCTGTTCTTCCACAAGTGTGCGGGATGCGACACCCTGTTGCGGCCGACGTCCGGTGACTGCTGCGTCTTCTGCTCGTACGGCTCGGTCCCGTGCCCCCCGATCCAGATGGGCGGGTGCTGTGGCCACGTCAGCGCCGATGCCGTCGACTCGGGCGCCGAAAATGTCGGCGGCGGCGAGGCGGCTCGCTCCACGCTGACGGCAAGAACGTCCGCGTCGCCGTCGCCCGCGTCACCGGCGTGCGGAAAGCACTCATGAGCCGCCTAGGACGCGGCAAGTCATTGCTCGCTTCCGGGCCGTGGAAGCGCGAAGGCGAGCGCACGAGCAACGGCATTTTCTCCGCGAGCGGCGGCTGACGTAGGGATTTGCCGCCATTGCGAGCTCGCGGACGCATATTCCATCGTCATATCACGCACCGCGTGCTCGGCAACCGAGTACCTCGCGCGTGGGAAGACAGCCAACAGGGGCGCAGGATGGCGGAACGCGTGTTCACAGAGAGGTGGGCCGTCGCGCTTGGCGAGGCGTTGGGGCATAGCGCGGCGTATCGCTCGGCGGCGAAAACGTGGGAAGGGTCGGTGATCCTCGAGTGGCAGGATGCCCCAATCGCGTCGATACCCGGCGATGCCACAGTGTGTGGCGTATTCCTCGACTTGCACCGAGGCGACTGTCGTGCCGCACGACTGGCTACGGCGCAGGACTACGCTGCCGCGACGTATGTCCTGTCTACCGACCTCGCCGTGTGGAGTGCGTTGCTCGATGCGACGCTCACGCCCACGATGGCGCTGCTGCGCGGAAAGCTGAAACTCAAAAAAGGATCTCTTGGTGCGCTGATGCCCCATGTGAACGCGGCGACGGCGTTGGTGCGCGTCGCGCAGACAGTCGATCGCGCACCTGCGAGCGGTGTCCCCGCGTTGGCCCACCCGGTTGCTCCGGCGTACATCGCTCCGACGTCCACCGCGACGGCCGTTACCGCTCGACCATCGGCGCGCAGGCTACAGAGCACCAGCACGACCGGCTTGCGATACGATCTCTTCCCCATGCGACTGTGGGAAAAGGCCAAGCGCCTCGGGACGTGGAATCCGTCGGATATCGATTTCACGCAAGACCGTTTGGATTGGCTCACGCTCGCGCCCGATGAGCAGGATATGCTGCTCCGACTGACCTCGCTGTTTCAGGCGGGGGAGGAAAGCGTGACGCTCGATATCCTGCCGCTGATCGATGTGATTTCGCAGGAAGGACGCCTCGAAGAGCAGCTCTATCTCACGAGCTTTTTGTGGGAGGAGGCGAAGCATGTCGAAGCCTTCCGGAGATTCTTTGATCAGGTGGCGGAAGACCACTCCGACCTGACACGATTTCACTCGCCGAGCTATCACACAATCTTCGCGGAGGAGTTACCCGAAGCGATGGGGCGCTTGCGGACTGACGCGTCTCCGATTGCTCAGGCGCGCGCCTCGGTAACGTACAATATGATCGTTGAGGGCGTACTCGCGGAAACGGGATACCACACCTACCATCGTGTGCTCGCCGCGCGCGGTCTGATGCCCGGCATGCAACGCGTTGCGGCGTTGCTCAAGGCGGATGAATCCCGTCATCTCGCCTATGGCATCTTTCTGTTATCGCGGCTGGTCGCGGAACACGGTGAGATCGTCTGGGAGGCGATCACGACCAGAATGGAGGAGCTGCTGCCGTCGGCCGTTGCCATCATCAACGAAGCCTTTGCGGCGTATCCGCCGGACCACATACCCTTTGGATTGCTGCCCGAGACCTTCGTGACCTTTGCTACCGGGCAGTTCCAACGGCGCATGGAGCGCATCGAGCGGGCGCGTCATCAGACTGTCGCGCAAATCAACGCGCTCGACGCGCTGGAGAACGCCACGTAAGGCACCGGGATCGCCGCAAGCCGTGTCGGCGACAATGACCCTTCGTCAGTCTGACCCGTTGCTGATAGCGCCGACAACGTCGATCAACCGATCCCGCAGCACCGTCGCGCGCGCGCTCAGCTCCCGCTGACGCCGCTGATATTCGTCTCTCCCCTCGACGGTCTCCACCCGAACGGGCTCGAAGCCCATGGCCCGGAGATCGTACGGACCGGCCTGCATGTCGAGCACCCGCAGTTCCGTCGCGAGCTCGAAGGACTGCCAGAGCAGATCGCTCCCGATCCACGGCATCGACGTGTACGCCCATCGATAGAGGTCCATGTTGGCGTGGATACAGCCCGGCTGTTCCCGGTCATAACGTGTGGCCCGTTCGAGCGGCACGCGATTCATCTGCTTCGCTTCCGGGGCGAAGAAGCGAAAGGCGTCGAAGTGGCTGCATGCCACGGGACGGCTCTCCACGAGCGCATTGACCTGGCCCTGGGAAAGCCGGAGCGGTGCGATCTGCGCGTGGCGCACATCATGACCGCCGTACACCATCGCCCACTCGTGCATTCCGTAGCAGCCAAAGTGGGCGGGTCGATCCCGCGTGGCTTTCAGGAGTTCGATCACGCTCGCGAGCTTCAACCGGCTCCGGGAATTGAGGGCTCGCGCATCGCGCCGGATTACGCCGTCGGTGGCTCGATACACGGGTGCGGCAAAGCGCTCGCGGGCCTCCGCCGTGTCAAGCAGGAGCTCATGCGGTGCGGGGTGCCATGCCTCAAGTTGGCCCGTCGAACACGTATAGTACTGAAACAGAAAGTCATACACCGGGTGCGCCTCCCCACGAGCACGCCGCTCTCTCCGCGGCCTTGTCCACCGCTGTACTCGCGCGAGGTGCGCCAGCGCGCGGGCCCGCCATTCGGCGGGGGGCAACGCGGACGCGGCACTCTGAGACGTCGGAGGCTTCGGGCTGTCGAGCATGAGGAACCTGGTGGAAGGTGATGCGCACCTCGCTCTTCGAAACCAGCGAGGTCGGCGTGACCGCCGAGCGTGATGTGCATCGCGCACTTGTTATTATGTATGATCGGTCATAATATTCGGTATGCACCCCGACAAGCGCATCCGTGGACGCCCCCGTTCATTTGACGAGGCCGACGTGCTGGACCGGGCCACGCAGCTGTTCTGGGCTCACGGCTTTGGCGCAACGAGTTATCCTGCGTTGGAGTTGGCTACGGGGCTGCATCGCCAGAGTTTGCGCTATGCGTTTGGGGACAAGGCGGCCCTGTTTGAACGGGTGATTGTGTACTACGCCGAGCGCAAGGTGGGTGGAGTGGCCGCGATACTGAATCGTTCGGGTGAAGCGATTGCCAATATCGCGGCTGTCTTTGCGCTTTGGGGACGCGACGCCAACCATCCTTCCCGGCAGGGCTGCCTTATGGTCAACGCGTTGGCCGAGCTTGGAAACGGAGGATTGCTCGCGGTGGAGGCGATCGATCGGGCGAACCGGAATCTGATCGACGCTTTCCGCTGTGCCTTCACAACGGCGCAGCGACAGGGCTCGGTGCGAGGCGATCTCAGCCCGCACGTGCTCGCCCGCCAGGCTGTTGCCCTTGGGGACGGCTTCATGGTTCATGGGCGCTCGGGTGGTATTGCCGAGTACGCGGACGAAGTGTTCGCGAACTTTCTGAGCCAAATCGCGCGCTGACAGGGTGCTCCGCCATTCCAGCATCATCGATCATTTATGACCAATCGTGCATAATTACCGTTATCCAAAAACCGTCCTCACCAGGAGAAGACGATGAAGATGGCATGGATCCATCTGGCTTTGGCTGCCGCATTCGAAGTGACGTTCGCCATGAGCATGAAGTACGCGGACGGATTCACGAAACCGGTGCCGACCGCGATCACCGTAGTCTCGGTGATCGGTGGAATAACATTCCTCACGCTCGCGATGAAGACTCTGCCCGTGAGCGTCGCCTATCCAATCTGGACCGCTGTTGGCACGCTCGGAACAGTCGTGCTTGGCTTTGCCCTGCTGGGCGAGCCGCTGACACTGCTGAAAGCGGCCTCCGCCATCGCGATCGTCGCCGGCGTCGCGGGGCTCAAGGTCGCGGCCGGGTGACGGCCAATCACGGCGCATCGGGCCACTTCGCCGCTGCCGCACCATCGACGATCCAATGCAGCCGGCCGCGCGACGGCCCCACGCGTGCAGCAGGCAATGACTGGGCAGGCGTCGAGACGGAAAGAATCTGTCGCACGGCGTGGGCCTTCCCCGCACCGGCAACGAGAAACAGCACGGCGCGCGACGCGTTGATGAGCGGCAAGGTGAACGTAATGCGCCACATCGAAACCGCTTTGACATAGTCCGCAACAACCCATCGGGACTGTTCGTGAAGCGCGAGCCCGTGGGGAAACAACGACGCCGTGTGCCCGTCGTCGCCAAGGCCGAGGAGAATGAGGTCATACGCTGCGAAGTTACGGTTCTGCGGCCCCGGCAGGCGAAACAGCTCACGCAGCTCGGTCTCGTACGCCGCAGCGGCCACCGCCGGTACGTCTTCGCCGCGCATGCGGTGTACCTGCGCGGCGGGGATCGGGACATGATCCAGAAGCGCGTCGCACGCCATACGATAGTTGCTGCGGGCATCCGCCGGCGAAACACAGCGCTCGTCTCCCCAGCAAACGTGCACGTGCCGCCAGTCGATGCGCTCCGCCAACGGCGGCTGCGCCAACAGCCGAAAGAGCGACGTGGGCGTCGACCCGCCGGACAGCGCCACGATGAAGCGTCCGCGTTCGCGAATCGCGTCGGCGGCGTGCCGGACCATCGCGTCGGCGGCAACGCGCGCCAGCTCCTCCGCCGATGCGACCACCTGTATCGTTCGCGCCGCGGCCGCGTCGTTCTCGACGATTCCCATCTCAGCCGGATGCGGCGGGATTGACCCAACCACCGGCAGACGCGGCAAGCCGGTCAGCTTCGCGCGGCCCCCACTGTCCCTGTTCGTAGGCGTACGCATGCGTGACGTTGCCGAGTACCGGTCCGACCGTGGCCCATGCGGCTTCGACAAAGTCTTCGCGCGCAAAGAGCATCGCGTCCCCTTCCATCGCATCACCCAGCAGCCGCTCGTACGGGTCCATCTCGTTGGTATCCGGCTTGTGCATCACGGTGAACTCGACCGGGTCCGAATCGAGCGATTCGCCGGGGCGTTTCACGCGCGCTCCGATCGTGATCTTCACGTCGGGCCCCAGGCGAAAGCGAATGAAATTGGCCGCGCCAGCCGGCAGTGCGTGGTGCACGGGTTGCTTGAGCGTCACCAGCACTTCCGTTGCCGTCACCGCGAGATACTTCCCGGCGCGAATGAGAAACGGCACGTCGCTCCACCGAGGCGAATCGATGTGCAGCTTCACCGCCGCGAACGTTTCCACGGTTGAATCATCTGGAACGCCCTTCTCGTCGAGATATCGCCGACACTGGCCGCGAACGATATCCTCGGGAGCCAGCGGCCGCACCGCCGCAAACAGGCACGCCTGTTGGTCGTTCAAGTCGCCGCAGCCACCGGAGTTTGGCGCCTCCATCGTCAGAAAACCCAGCACTTCGAGCAGGTGATTCTGAATCACATCACGAATCGCTCCGGCTTCTTCGTAGAATCGGGCACGGCCGTTCACGCCAAACGATTCTGCCATCGTGATTTGCACGCTCTCAACGAACTGATTGTTCCAGATCGGTTCGAGAAACGTGTTCGCAAACCGGAAGACGAGCAGATTCTGTACCGCTTCCTTGCCGAGGAAATGGTCGATCCGGAAGATGTTCTGCTCGGCAAAGACTGAATGGAGCGTCGCATTGAGCTTCTGTGCCGATGCCAGATCACGGCCGAACGGCTTTTCGACCACGATGCGTGCATTGATGGAGGAACCGGACATCCCGAGCCCGGTGGCAACGGTCGTGAACATATCAGGCGGAATCGCGAGGTAGTGCAATGGATATTCGGCATCACCGAGCGCCGCGCGCAGCGCGATGTACGTCTTCGGCTCGCTATAATCCCCTTCGACATAAATGAGACGTGCCAGCAGATTTTCGAGCGCGACCGCATCGACGTTGCCGCGTTGTTCGAGTTCCGCCGTCACGCGCTCGCGCAGGAGTTCGATGCTCCATCCCGAGCGCGCGATAACGATGACCGGCACGTTGAGGCGTCCCTTGCGCGAGAGGGCGAGCAGCGCCGGGTAGATCTTCTTGCGTGCCAGATCGCCGGTCCCGCCGAAAAATACCATCGCGTCCGAGCGCGGCGGGGCGGTGGTCCGCGCAGACGGCGGTAAGGTCATGCGGGCCTCCGAGGTTCGAGATGTCCGCCAAAGCCGAACCGCATCGCCGACAGCACGCGATTCTGAAATTCATCTTCGCCGCGGGAACCGAAACGTTCGAAGAGCGCCGCCGTGAGCACGTGCGCCGGCACCGCTTCGTCGATGGCCGCCTGAATCGTCCAGCGCCCTTCGCCGGAATCGGAGACGTGGCCGTTGAACTGGTCGAGTGCCGGATCGCGCACCAGTGCGGCCGCTGTCAGATCGAGTAACCAGGATGTGACGACGCTTCCCCGACGCCACACTTCCGTGATGTCTGCCAGGTCGAAGTCGTACTGGTAATACTCCGGATTTCTGAGCGGCGTCGTTTCGGCGTTCTGTGCATGGTCGCGCGTGCCGATGTTCGCGTTCTTGAGAATGTTGAGCCCTTCGCCGAAGGCGGCCATCATCCCGTATTCGATGCCGTTGTGTACCATTTTGACGAAGTGACCGGCGCCGTACGACCCGCAATGCAGGTAGCCCCGCGTGCTGGTGCCAACGGAGGCGTCGCGCCCCGCCGTAGCGGGGATCGCGCCTTCACCTGGAGCGAGCGTGGCAAAGAGCGGGTCGAGATGCTTCACCGTTTCCGCCTCGCCACCGATCATGAGGCAATAACCGCGCTCGAGGCCGAACACGCCGCCGCTCGTGCCGCAGTCCACGTAGTGCAGGCCACGTGCCGTGAATACGCGCGCGCGATCGATGTCGTCGCGATAGTAGCTGTTGCCGCCGTCAATGATGATGTCACCCTCGTCGAGGTGTGGCACCAAGGCATCAAGCGTCCCCTGCACCGCGGCGGCCGGCACCATGATCCACACCACGCGCGGCGTCGTCAGTGCGACCACAAACGCTTCGAGCGTCGTTGCCGGGGTCGCGCCCTCGTCGGCCAACTCCTTCACGGCAGCTGCAGCGACGTCGTACGCCACGCACTGGTGGCCACCACGCATGAAACGGCGAACCATGTTCGCGCCCATACGTCCAAGTCCAATCATTCCCACCTGCATGCACTCTCCGGATCCGGTTCACCGTCGGTAGCTGCCCATGACGCAGCGTGTTGTGGAATCTACCAATGATCTCCTGCCGCCAGCGCCGCTGGCAACGCCGAATCCCCTCGCTGGGACGCACGCGCGGTTACAGGGAGATGCGTCGCCGACGTTCGGACGGGTTGCGACGGCGTATCGTGAGGTACAGGAGTGTCAGCACGGCGGCAAGGCTCAACCCAGCATGGCCTGCCCTTGGCGCGCCGGTTCCTGCTGCACATCGCGGGAGCTGTCGCGTGCCGCAACGGGTGCTCGTGACCGCGACGAGAAGCGCCAATCACGCCTCGGCTCTGCTCCCCTGATCCCTCTCTGCCATGGCCTTCGAGGAACAGACCGAAAAACGCCCGCTGACCGACGACGTCGTAGCGCGTCTCAACGCCTATTGGCGCGCGGCCAACTACCTCTCTGTCGGGCAGATCTACCTTCTCGATAACCCGCTCCTGCGCGTGCCGCTCACGCTTGAGCACGTCAAGCCGCGGCTGCTCGGCCACTGGGGTACGACATCCGGACTCAACTTCATTTACGTCCACCTCAACCGTCTCATCCGGCAGCACGACCTGAGCGTACTTTACGTGACCGGACCCGGGCACGGTGGCCCCGGTGTTGTGGTCAACACGTATCTCGAGGGGAGCTACACCGAGCAGTACCCTCACATCACGCAGAACGAAGCGGGGATGCGGAAGCTATTCCGGCAATTCTCATTTCGCGGCGGCATCCCGAGCCACACGTCGCCCGAGACGCCCAGCTCGATCAATGAGGGCGGTGAGCTCGTTCACGCGTACGGGGCCGTCTTCGATAATCCCGACCTGCTCGCCTGCTGCGTCGTCGGCGACGGCGAGGCCGAAACGGGAACGCTCGCGGCGTCCTGGCACTCGAACAAATTCCTCAATCCCGCCCGCGACGGGGCCGTGCTTCCAGTACTCCACCTCTACGGCTACACGATCGCGGGGCCGACCGTGCTCGCCCGTATGCCCGACGACGAAATTACGAGCCTGTTCGTGGGCTACGGCTACGCTTCCGCTCTTGTAGCAGGTGATGAGCCGGAGGCGATGCACCAACAGATGGCGGCGGCGTGCGACGACGCCATCGCCGTGATCCAGCGCATCCAGCAGGACGCGAGAGAACGCGGCGTTACCGAGCGTGCGCGGTGGCCGATGATCGTGTTGCGATCGCCGAAAGGGTGGACCGGGCCCGCCGTTGTCGACGGGCTCCGGATTGAGGGTTCGTTTCGCTCGCATCAGGTGCCGCTGTCTGAGCCGGCCGGGAAACCGGAGCATCTGGCGATGCTGGAGTCGTGGATGCCGAGCTACCGCCCCGAGGAACTCTTCGGCGAGGATGGGAGGCTCGTAGCCGATCTGGCCGCGCTCGCGCCCCGGGGCGACCGCCGCATGGGGTCGAATCCCCATGCGAATGGCGGATTGCTGCTTGGAGATCTCCGGATGCCCGACTGGCGCGACTACGCCATCGATGTACGAATGGGCCGGTTCCTCCGCCTCACCGCGCTCTTTGACCTAACCAACCGTGCCTGGATGGAACCGATCCGTGACAGCGACGTCCATCTCGCTCCCGACGGCCGCGTGATGGAAGTCCTGAGCGAGCAGCTGTGCCAAGGCTGGCTCGAGGGCTACCTCCTCACCGGGCGCCACGGTTTCTTCTCGTGCTACGAGGCCTTCATCCACATCGTCGGCTCGATGTTCGACCAGCACGCGAAATGGCTCGATGTCACGCGCGACATTCCGTGGCGGCGGCCGATCGCATCGCTCAGCTATCTCCTCACCTCGCACGTCTGGCGTCAGGATCACAACGGATTCAGCCATCAGGACCCCGGCTTCATCGATGTCGTGATCAACAAGAAGGCCGAGGTGGTCCGCGTCTACCTTCCGCCCGACGCCAACACGCTCCTCTCGGTCACCGACCACTGCCTCCGGAGCCGGCACTACGTGAACGTCATCGTCGCCGGCAAGCAGCCCGAGCTTCAGTACCTCGACCTCGACGCCGCCATCAAGGACACGGCCGCCGGGATCGGGCGCTGGGAGTGGGCGGGCAACGACCAGCAGGTCGAGCCGGACGTGGCGATGGCGTGCGCCGGCGACGTCCCCACGCTCGAGACGCTGGCCGCCGTGGACTTACTCCGGCAGCATCTTCCCAAGCTCCGCGTGCGCGTCGTCAATGTGGTGGACCTGATGCGCCTCCAGCCCGCGCGCACGCACCCGCATGGGCTCTCCGACCGCGCCTTCGACGCGCTCTTCACGACCGACACACCGGTCATCTTCGCGTATCACGGCTACCCGTGGCTCATTCACCGGCTCACGTACAGCCGGACCAACCACCAGAACTTCCATGTGCGCGGGTTCGTCGAGGAAGGCTCGACGACAACCCCGTTCGACATGACGGTTTGCAACGGGATCGACCGCTTCCATCTCGTGCTGGACGTGGCCGAATGGGTGCCGACGGTCGGGCCGCGCGGTCCCCATGTGCATCAGATCATGCGCGACCGGCTCGTGGAGCACCACGAGTACATCACGCGGTATGGCCAGGATCTCCCGGAGATTCGTGGCTGGAGCTGGCCTTATGGCCCCTCTGCGACGACATGACCCATGCTCGCCCGCGCAAATAGTCAGCATGCGCAAATGGGCGGCCCTCTCGAGAGGGTCGCCCATTTGCGCGCGTAGCAGCTACGCGCTACGGATAACGCGAGCGTTACGAGACGGTGGGGATAATGAATGGCTGCACGATCGCCACCACCTCGGCGCGCGTGAGCGCCTCGTCGAAGGCTTCCTGCACCGCTTCGACGCCGAACGAAAGTCCGAGCGCGTTCGCGTCGATCGTCGCGTTCGCCGTGCCGTTGAACACCGTGTGCATGGTGTTACTCTCCGGCGTCGCGCCGCCGTAGATCGCGGCGGCCGCGTTGACCACCGCCTGCGGCGGGGAGCCCTGTGCGCCGGCAGCCGCTGCGCCACCGCCGCGGATGGTGCCGCTCAGACGGACCACATCACCGGCCAGGCCGGCGATGCGGCGCATGCGGCGAATCTTGGCCGCGTGCCGCGCTTCCACGGCGTGGATCTGCAGGCCCGCTTCGAGCACCGCATTGTTCGACATGAGGTTGCCGGCCTGGCCCTTGTACGCGCGAACACCGGTGTCTTCTACTGTCTGCGCGACGAGCAAGAGGAACGCCTTGTCCGTCGTGGCCGGTGCGAATGGGCCCGTGCCCGAGCCGCGGCCGCCGGTGAAGTCAAACGTCGTCGCCGCGTTGTACATCGTCGGCGTACCGCCGAGCGCAGTGATCGTTTGCTGCAGATAAGTGACGTGCTTGATCTCGTGATCGCGAATCAGCTGGAACGTCGCGACCTCGACCGGCGTGAACATTCCGCGCACCGTATTGAAGGCGGTATTGAACGCCGGCACGCCGCTCGTGTTGAGTACCGCCTTGTACAGCTCGGCCTCCAGATTCTCGAGCAGGAGCGCGAACTGCAGCGCGTTGATCACGTCGGCGGGGCCGCCCGACTGCGCATAGGCTGAGCGCGCGAAAGCACCGAAAGCCACGGGCGCGGAACCGAGCGCGAGCGCGGCCGCCATGCCGCCGCCGACCTTGCCGCTCTTCTTGATCGCGTCTCGGCGCGAAACCAGCGTCTCGACGATCTCAGGATCGATCGAATCGAGGATGGGTTGATTGCTCATAGTCTCAGAATCTCCTAAACTGGTCGCGGTTACGCGGTCGGCTGCGAGCCGATCCGTACGGTGGTCGTGATGAACGGGTCGGCCTGGCCGAGCACAAACGCCGGCTCTCGGGCGCCATCGCGCGCGGTAGCTTCGTCAGCGCCGAAGGCGGTGAGGGTGGTGAGATCGGCGAACAGGCGGCCCGTAGTGTCGCGCGCGTCGCGGATGGCGGCGGCATGACGCGCCTCCACCGACACGATCTTGCCGGCAACCAGCAGATTGACGGCGCTCGTCAGATACTTGCCGGCGCCGTTATAGGCGGAAACGCCCAGGTCCTCGAAGGTCTGCGCGGTGGAGAGGATCGAGTCGCGGCTTCCGAGCGCGTTGCCAAAGTTGACGGCGAGGGCTGGGATCGCGGCCGTACCTAGCGCGCGTTTGAGAAATTCGCGATGGATGACCTCGTGGTTACGGAGGTCGGTCAGCAACTCCCGATCGTTGGCTGGGAGACCGGCGAACACCGACGCCGCCAGCACCTGCGTGTAGTACGCGGCCTCGAGTTGCTCGAGGGCATAGGCATAGTTGAGGATGCCGATGTCGTTCGAGAGATTGAGCGTGACCTCGCCGCCGTTGTTGCCGGGACCGACGAGATCATCGTCTTCGTCGCAGGCGGCGAACACCGATGGCAGCAGCACGATCGAGCCGCCTATACCAACCATCTTCATGAAACTCCGTCGCGTCGCCGGCTGCGCCAGTTGCTCTGGGCTGCCGATGACCACCGTCTTGTCCTTATCCGACATCTTCCGTCCTCCACGATTCTGTTCAGGTGTACGGCGGTCCAGATGAGGATCGGACAGCCGCCGCGCCAGCCGCATGGCCCGCGCGCGTGTTACGTCTCGGTGTGCTCCCCACCCACAGTTGCACCGCAGCTCGCGTCGGCTCATTCCGAAAGAAACGGCGTCGCACAGCTGAGATTAACCAGTGAGACGGCAACGACATCGGCCTCGCGGAGTACCTATTGCACGTTTCGCGCGACAGTGGAAGCAAGTCTGTGATCCGCTGTCCATCGGTGGCGTTTGCGGGCTTGCCTCTCCCGCGCCGCAACGGGCCACTGCGTGGCGGCGCGCGTTCCGTGTCGCGCCAGACGAACAGGCTCAGCGGGAGCTGGTGCCGTCGCCGCCCTCACGGATCTGTAAAGACATCAGCAGCCATGGAGCGACGGCATGTCATATACACGCTTTGCCGCGATGATCGCGACCTCGACCCTCGTGATGTTCGCCCTGATGTATTCCACCGTGTTCGAATGGCAGCACGTACGGTGGAGCCAGACGCGCTTCCTGATGGCGCTCTACATGGGCGCCGCCATGGCCACCATCATGCTCGCGTTCATGTTTGGCATGTACAAGAACCGAAACAAAAACATCGCCATTTTTGCGGGAGCCACGGTCGTCGTCGGCCTGTCTTACGTTCTGGTGCGAAGCCAGGTGACGGTCGGAGACGTCGCGTGGATGAAGGCGATGATTCCGCACCATTCGATCGCGATCCTTACGAGCGAGCGGGCACACATCTCCGACCCGCGCGTCCGCACCCTCGCCAACGAAATCATCGAAGCGCAACGGCGCGAGATCGCCGAGATGGAAGCGCTGATCACCGAGCTGGAGCGGAGCCGTTAGCGGCGGCGGCGCGCGCTCCTCGTCGCGCGCGGCGAAGATTCAGCGACCAATCGCCTGCGCCGTCAACGGCGCGCTCGCGACGAGCGCCGCCACCACAATCGCGGACATCCAGCCCAGACGCTTTGCCAAGGCCGGCATGAACGACAACGCCACCAGTAGCACGCCGCCTATCGCCACGCGTATGAGCGCCGCTTCGCGTGCCCCGTCGACACCGGCCAACAGCGCATCAGCGAAGTATGTGTAGATCGCCGTTCCGGGGATGATGCCCAGCGCCGTCGCCGACATATAGGTGAGTGGTGGAATACCGGCCAGTCCCGCACCGAAGTTGAGCGCATTGAACGGGACAACGGGAAGCAGGCGAAGACGCAACAACGAGCCGAACGCCTTGTCGCCGGCGAGCGCGTCGAGCGTATCGGCTCGCTTGCCCAGCAGCGACCGCACCGCACCGCGTCCCAGCATACGCGCGAGGAGGTACGCGCCGGTTGCCCCCAACGTGGCGCCGATCCAGTTGAATAGCGTTCCCCACCACGGCCCGAACAGTGCGCCACCAGCCAGCGTGAGTGGCGTGGCGGGCAGTCCCAGAGAGGCAACCAGCGCGTACGCGGCCACGAAGGCCGGTGCCGCCCACGCCACGGCGCGGGCCTCACGAATGAGCGACGGCAGCCGATCGAGCTCGAGCAGGTCAAGGATCCCCGAAGCGCGGGCGATAAGCCAGACACCGATCAGGAGCACGGCGAGCAAGGCCAGTCGGAGCCACGGGGAGCGAAGCGATGCAGAAGCCATGGATGCAGACGGAGTGGAATGTCGTGAGCGCGGCACGCCGACGGCGAGCAGATTACGACTAGTTGGAAAGATGCAGGCGGTTGCCGGTGCGAAGCCACCGCTCGCACCGTTATTACCGCTTGGCCCTTTTGCCCCTATCCGATGCCGGTGCACGATACCCCCCGAAGGACTGGCCGTCTGAAATTCCGCTGCCCCCGTTCGATGACGCGAATGCTCGGCTGCTGCGCAACGTCGCCCCCAAAGGGTGGCTCGCACCGGTACCGAAGGATCGCTATCATCTCGTGGTGATCGGCGCTGGGACCGCCGGGCTGGTCAGCGCCGCCATCGCCGCCGGCCTGGGCGCACGCGTCGCGCTTATCGAGCGGCACATGTTCGGCGGCGACTGTCTCAACTTCGGCTGCGTCCCCTCCAAGGACGTCATACGCGCAGCGCGGGCGTGGCACGACGCGCGAACGGCGGCGGCGCGCTTCGGTGCTCCGCCCACTTCCGGTGATGGCGACTTTCCGGCGGTCATGGAGCGGCTGCGTCGACTGCGCGCCGACATCAGTCGCGTGGACAGCGTGGAGCGATTTCGCTCGCTCGGCATCGACGTCTTCTTGGGCGACGCGCGCTTCACCGCACCGGATGTCATCACCGTGAACGACACGGCGTTGCGCTTCCGTCGTGCGATCATCGCCACGGGCGCGCGAGCGGCGCGTCCGGAGATTCCAGGGCTCGCCGATACGCCGTACGACACCAACGAATCGATCTTCTCGCTTACCGAGCGCCCGGCGCGGCTGATGGTCATCGGTGGCGGACCGATCGGCGGAGCTCGCGCAGTCCTTTGCGCGATTCGGCAGCAACGTGACGATCGTACATACCGATGCACACCCGTTGCCGAGGGAAGATGCCGACGCGGCCGCGGTGGTCACGGCGGCGCTCGAGGCCGATGGCGTGCGTCTGGTGAATCAGGCGAAAATCGAGCGCGTGTCGCACGACGGACACCAGTTCACGCTGCACCTCGCTGGCGACAACGGACCACCCACCGTGCAGGGGGATCGGCTCCTCGTGGCCACGGGACGCACGCCGAATACCGACGGACTGGGACTCGACGTCGCGGGTGTGACCGTGACGAAGCACGGCATCACGGTTGACGATCGCCTGCGCACCTCCAATCCGCACGTCTATGCTATCGGCGACGTGTCGTCGGCACGGCAATTCACGCACGTCGCCGATGCGCACGCGAGACTCGTCGTGCCGAATGCGCTGTTCTTCGGCATCGGCGGTGGGCGCACGACTGCGCTCGTCATTCCATGGGTCACGTACACCGACCCCGAAGTCGCCCATGTCGGCATCACGCTCGACGACGCGTCCAGCCGTGGCGTGCGCCTCGACACCATCCGCGTGGATCTCGACGACAACGACCAGGGCGCGACTGGACGGTGCGACACACGGCTTCCTGAAGGTGCACCTCGCCGCAGGTACCGACCGGATTATGGGAGCCACGCTCGTCGCCGCACACGCCGGCGAGATGATCGGCGAGATGGCGCTGGCGATCACCAGTCGGGTGGGGCTCGGCGCGGTCGGCAAGACGATTCACCCGTATCCGACGCAGGCCGAAGTATTCCGTCGCGCCGCGGATGCGTGGCGAAAGCGGGCATTCACGTCGCGCGCGCGAACACTGTTCGCGCTCTGGTTTCGCCTGTTCAAATGAGCCCGTTCCGGGACATTCCCCGCCTCTCCTGATACAGCCCTCTTTCCGGCCACCTTCCGCCCTTATCAGGAGCACCCGATGCCGCGCCTCCACGGATCCCACCTGCTGGTCGCCCTGTTCACGCTCGCCGCGGCCTCGGCCTGCGCCGATACACCGTCCGCCCCCTCGTCGGCCGCCCGCTTGATTACCCCCGACGATCATGGCGCACACGCGAAAAGTCTCACCGGCGCCTTGACTGTCGAGCAGAAGAAAGGGATCGCCCGAGCTCGCGCCGCCACGGCGCGGTTTCATGACTTCAACGTCGCAGAAAAGGCCGGATACACCATTCAGTTCCCCACCGGCTGTGCCGAGCTTCCGGGTGTCGGCGCGCAGGCCTTTCATTACATGAATGGCGGACTGGTCGACAATGTGATCGATCTCGAGAAGCCGGAACTCCTCATGTACGAGCCCCAGCGCGATGGTTCGCTGCAATTGGTCGGCCTCGACTTCGTCGTACCACGCCCCGAGGGGACACTCGACAACCAACCGGCGCCGCTGCTCGGCATGGAGTTCGCGCCAATCGTGGTGCAGAGTGTGAGCGTGTGGGCGCTGCACATCTGGGCCTGGCGCCCCAATACCCTTGGCGTGTTCACCCCGTGGAATCCTGCCGTCAGCTGCCAGTACGCCGCAGGCAACTGATTGCAGCGATGCTGCGCCCCGTGCCGAATGAGCGATTCGTCGGCACGGGGCCACGCCTACCGGAGCGCAGCAGAGACTGGCGACCCGGCACCCTCGGCGCGTAACGTCTTAAACGCGTGTCATTCACTTCTCAGGCCGATCCCGTGATGAGCAGTCCCGAAACCCAGGAGCAGGGCGATATCACCCGACTGCTGCAGCACGCCGGCGACGGTGACGCGAGTGCACTGCACCGGGTGCTCGGACTGCTTCACGATCGCCTGCGCGGCATTGCGCGCCGACAACTCGCCGGCGAGGGCGATGGGCATACGCTCGAAACGGACGGACTCGTCCACGAGGCGTACCTGCGCCTCGAGGGACTTGATCGGATGCAGTGGCGCGACCGCCAGCATCTGCTGGCGATGGCCGCACGCACCATGCGCCGCGTGCTCATCGATTATGCGGAGCAGCGGCGCGCCATCAAGCGTGGTGGTGGCGAGATCGCCGTCACGCTCGGCGAAAGCGATGCCGCCGTGGGCGGCGTTGACGGACACGCCGACGAACTGTTTGCCTTGGACGAAGCCCTCGTGCGGCTCGCCGCATTGAATCCGCGACAGAGCCATGTGGTGGAATGCCGCTTTTTCGCAGGACTCAGTGTGGAGGAGACCGCTGAAGCGCTCGACCTGTCACCCGCTACCGTCAAACGCGACTGGACGTCGGCGCGCGCGTGGTTGAATCGGGAGCTGAGCGCGTGACCGTCACTCCCGAGCATGCCGCCGCCGCGGCGAATGCCGCGCGCTGGGCGACCATGGAAACCCTGTTTCATGATGCGCTCGAGGTGCCGGCAGCGGAGCGCAGCGCGTGGCTGTTGCAGGCGTGCACCGACAACGCGTTGCGCGCCGACGTGCAAGCCTTGATCGACTCGCACGACCGCCGTGGCGTACTCGACGCCCTGGTCGATGACGTGATGACGGCGATGTTGCCACAGCGGGGGGCCGCCGCGCCGACCACGCCGGCGACCAATCCTCTCCTCCCCGCACACTCGCGCTATCGCGTGATCGAACGCATCGGCAAGGGTGGTATGGGCGTCGTGTATCGCGCTCGCGATGAGCGGCTCGATCGCGACATCGCGATGAAGTTCCTGTCGTCGCACCTCAGTGCTGACCCTGGGGCGAAGAAGCGATTTCTGATCGAAGCACGCGCGGCTGCCGCCATCGAACATCCGAACATCTGCACGGTGCACGAGATCGGCGACACCGACGACGGGCAGCTCTACATCGTGATGGCCTGCTATGATGGCGAGACGCTTGATCGGACCATCGCCCGCGGACCGCTGCCGACCGAGGAGGCGCTGCGCATCGCCGGCGAGATCGCCCGTGGACTCGCAAAGGCGCACGAGCGTGGCATCGTGCACCGCGATATCAAGCCGGCAAACGTCATGGTCACTGCCGACGGCCTGGTGAAGATCCTGGATTTCGGGATCGCCAAGCTGAGTGATGTCACGAGCACGCAAACGGTAGGGGCGATCGGTACCGTAGCCTACATGAGCCCCGAGCAGGCCTTCGGGGAAACCGTCGATCATCGCGCCGACATCTGGTCGCTGGGCGTGGTGCTGTACGAAATGGTGACCGGCGTACGCCCCTTCCGTGGCGGTGGCGATCAGGCGGTTCTGGTGGCGGCGTTGTCCGCTGAGCCGCCCGTGGCGTCGGCGCTGCGGAGCGACGTGCCGGACGGCGTGGATCTGCTGATCCAGCACATGCTCGCCAAGCGCCCCGCCGACCGTGTGGCGAACGCGCCCGACCTGCTGGCCGCGATCGCCGCGTGCATGACGAGCCGGATGCCGGGCGCCGTGGCTGCTGCACGTGCCCCGGCCGCGAACTCCGCGGCGTCTGCAGCGCTGGATACGCCGTCGCCGGGCAAGGACGAGCCACGGGACTCCGCCCTTGCCCGCGGCGGTGAACGACGGCAGGTCACCGTCGTCGCGTGCACCATCGACGGGCAGGATGCACTGGTGGAGCGGCTCGCCCCCGAGCATGCCGACCGTGTGCTCGCGCAGGTACGCGAAGCAGCGCACGCGGTAGCCACAGAGTATGACGGTATCGTCAATCAGTTTGCGGGAGACGACGTCGTCATGCTGTTCGGTGTGCCTCAGGCGCACGAAGACGACGCCCTGCGCGGTGTGCGCGCCGCCGTCGAGCTACGGCAGCGCGTTGCCGATATCGCCAAGCCACTCGGCGACCCGCTAGCCCGCACGCTTCGCGTCCGTGCGGGTGTGCACATTGGCGCGGTGGTCGCGCAGCGGCTCCGCAGCGGCGACCGGCAGTTTCGCATCAGCGGCACGCCCGCAGATATCGCCGCCCGACTCGCGTCCGCCGCCGAGTCGGACATGGTGCTGCTGAGTGCCGAGACGCGCAAGCTGGTGGCGCCGTTCGTCCACACCGAGGCGTCGCGCCCCGTCGTGTTGCCGGGCGACAGCGCCCCGGTACTCACACACCGTCTCCTGCGGATGCTCGACAAACGCGCACGGTACCAGGCGATCGCGCGCACGGGGCTGACGCCGTTCGTCGGGCGCGTGCTCGAACGCGCCGTACTGGCCGAGCAGGTGAACGCCGCCCGCGTCGCGCGGGGGCATGTCTCGCTGGTGGTCGGCGAAGCCGGTGCCGGCAAGAGCCGTCTGCTCGACGAACTGCGGGAGTTGGCAACGGCGCAGTCGTTACGCGTGGTGGTGGGACGTTGCGATGCCTATGGCGGGAGCACGCCGTTCTTGCCGTTCGTCGACGCCGCGCACGACCTGCTTGGCCTGCCTTCCGGCGGGACGGCTGCGGAACGCCATGAAGCCGCGGTGTCAGGGGTCCGACGCATCGATCGGTCGCTCGAACAGTACCTGCCATTCTATCTCGCCTTGCTGGCAATCCCCAGTGAAGCGCACCCCGTGCCGGAAGCGCTGCGCGGCGAGCGCTTTCACGGAACCATGCTCAAGGCGATCGGCGCGCTGTACACGCTGGCGGCGAACAGCGCGCCTATGCTGCTGCTGCTCGAAGATTGGCACTGGGCCGATGACGCCTCGCGTGTGGCGCTCAGGCAGCTCGCCGAGATTGTGCCGGCGATCGCCCTGCTCGCCGTGGTCACGTCGCGTCCCGAAGGCGCCGCCGACTGGGGGAGCAGTGAGCATCAGACGCTCATGCACCTGTCACCGCTCGATGGCACCGCCTCTGCCGAAATCGCCGGCGCCGTGTTCAAGGCACAACGCGTCGCCCCCGCGCTGGTGGCGCGATTGCACGAGCGGACCGGCGGCAATCCGTTCTTCCTCGAAGAGCTGTGCGAGGCGCTGCGCGAAGAGGGAAGCGTGACGGTGCGCGACGGTGAGGCGATGACCGCCGACGCGTCGGGCGCGCTGCATGTTCCCGAAACGGTACAGGGTGTACTGCGCACGCGCATGGACCGGCTCGACGTGGACGCCCGCGAGACATTGCGCGTAGCTGCCGTGATCGGACGCGAGTTCACCCGCGGCGTGCTCGAAGACGTGTCGGAAGCGCCGGCATCGTTGTCGCAATCACTCGAGCGCCTGAAGGGCTCCGGCCTCGTGCAGCAGATCGCCATCGCACCGGAGGCGGCGTACCGCTTCAAGCATGCCCTCACGGAGGAAGTCGCCTACGACAGCCTGCTGCAGCATCAGCGCAAGACACTGCACGAAGCCGTGGGGCGCGCGATCGAACAACGGTACGCGACGCATCTCGACGAGCACGTCGATCGTCTGGCCCATCACTTCAGCCGTGCCGACGCGTGGGCGGATGCAGTGCGCTACGGCGTGCAGTCGGCCGACCGCGCCATGGGACTGAGCCAGAACGCCGACGCGCTGCACATGCTCGAGCGGGCGGAGGAATGGGTGCGCCACCTCCCCGATGACGAAAGTGGGCGCGACCGCTTGGCCGATGTCCTGCTCCGTCAGGAACGGCTGTGCGAATTGCTCGGACTTCGCTCGCGCCAGCTGTCGCTCGTGGAGGCGCTGATCTCCCTGCTGGCCCCCCACGGGCCCTCGCACCGACTCGCCCAGGTCTACCTGCGACAGGGCGATGCCTACACGCTGCTGCAGCGCTACGAGGCGGCTGAGCGCGCACTCGAGACCGCGCTGCGCATCGCGCGCGAACGTGCGGATGGACAGAGCGAGCGGAACGCGCTCCGGAGCATGGCGTTTCTGCGTTCGCACGAGGGGCGCCATGACGATGCGCTCGAAAAGATCGAAGAAGTCATGACGCTGGGGCGCCTCGCTGGCGACACGCGTGCGCAGGCCGGCGACCTCGCCACGATGGGCAATATTCTCCGTGCACTCGGGCAGTTCGAGCGCGCGCTCTCGGTGTTGGAGGCGGCGCTCGAGCGTACGCAGGTGAGTGATCATCCGGCACGGTACGGCGCGCTGCTCAACGTCATGGGGTCGATCCATCGCGATCTGGGCAATCTCGATACGGCGCTCGACTATCTCCGTCGCACGAAGGATTACATGTCGATCACGGTGTATGCGTCGTTCACGCAAACCGCCGTGGCGCATATCCAACTGCAGCAGGGTCTCGTTGACGAGGCGCTCGAAACGTATCAGGACGCATTACGGCTCAATCGTACGGCCGGGTACGTTGAGGGGATCGCTCTTGCCTGCCGTTCACTCGGCGAAGTGCTGGTGGGTCTCGAGCGGCCGGCAGACGCGGTACCGTACCTGCGTGAAGCGGCGACGCTGTTTGCGCAAATCGAAGACGAGCGCAGCGAGGTGCTGATGCGCCGTCGCCTCGCGAGAGCGTACGAGCAGCTCGGACAGTCCAGCGAGGCGTGCGCCACGTGGAGCTCCCTGCGCGATCTGCACCATCAACGCCACGATCTGTCCGCCGAGGCGGAGGCGCTCGAAGGGATGGCGCGCGCCGAGCGACAGCTGCATGCCGACACGGTTAACGCGGTCGAGCGCTACACGGAAGCGCTGCAGCTCGCGGTGCGTCAGGGCGACCGCGCACGGGAGCTGGCGATCCGGAATTCGCTGGGAATCGTATACTGGCAGCGAGCTGACTACGGTGAGGCTGTGCGCGAGTACGAGACCGCACTTCGAATCTGTCGCGAGACAACGGATCTGGTGCACGAAGGGTTGATCCTCTGCAGTCTCGGAGCATCGCTCGGTAAGCTGCGTCGCTGGGACGAAGCCCGGACCGCCCTCAATGAGGCAATCCGCGTCACGGCGATAGCCGGAGAACAGCAACTGCTCGGTCATGCCCGCTCCGCACTGGCCGATGTGTGTGTCCGGTGTGGCCGCTTGCGCGAGGCTCAGGAACAGCTGGACGCGGCGCTCGTGATCCGGCAAGCACAGGGTGACGTGCACTCCGAAGCCTCGTTGCGTGCAAGGCTCGCGCAGGTGCAACAGCAGGTGCGTGCAACAACCGTATCCCCGCCGAGCGACGACGCCTCATCACGTCGGCCATTTCCTCCTCCTCCCTTTCACCACGATCCAGATGCCGCGCTACATCATTGAACGCAACGTCGGCACACTCACCGCCGCGCAACTGACCGCAGCCGGCCGCCAGTCGAATGCCGTTCTTGCCGACATGCCCGAAGTGGTATGGGTGAAGAGCTACGTCTCCGACGCTGAAGGCAAGATCTACTGCGAGTACATCGCGCCGAATCCGGAAGCCGTGCTCGAGCACGCGCGTCGCAGTGGAATGCCGGCGCACAAGATCTCCGAAGTCTCACTCGAGATCAATCCGGCGATGTTCGCGTAACGTACACACACATCGCGACGGTGCGTGGTGTCATTCTTGCCCCGTCACGCGGTGTGAAGCACTCGGCGAGCGAACTCGACCACCGCTACGACATCGCGATCATCGGCGGTGGGCCCGCCGGGCTCAGCGCCGCGATCTGGAGCGCGCGATACGGCCATTCCGTGGCGGTCATCGACAGCGGCGACCCGCGTAGCTGGGAGTCCCGCGGTGTCAACGGGTATCTCGGCCTCCCCGGAATTCGGCCGGCCCAACTGCGGGGGAGTGGGCGCGACGAGCTGCGCACGTACGGCGTGACTCTGATTGACGCCGCCGTGCTCCGTATTGAGCCGCGCGAAGAGGGGTTGCACGCTGCACATGCGGAAGACGCGGAAGGCGAGGACTGCGAGTTCCTCGTGCATATCGAAGGAGGGACGACCGCACGTGCGCTCCGCATACTGCTGGCGTTCGGCATGCGCGACGTCTGGCCGGAGATCCCCGGACTCGAACATGTGTACGGTGCCAACGCGCACGTATGCCCCGACTGCGACGGCTATGATTCGCGTGATAAGCAGGTGGCAGTGATCGGTCATGGGAAGCGCGCCGTGGCGATGGCGCTGGCCCTCACTACGTGGACGCCGCACATCACCATCTGTACCAACGGGCGTCCGCACGACATTGAAGAGCGCGAGCTCACGAAGAAGCTGCAGGCGTGCGGGATCACGGTGCGCACCGAATCGATCACGCGTGTGCATCACCATGGGCGCATGATCAGTTGCCTCGAGATGGAGGGGGGTGCATCGCTGGACGTGGACAAAGTGTTCTTTACCATCGCGCAGTTTCCCGCCGACGACCTCGGAGTGCAGCTCGGCTGCGAACGCGACCACGGCGGGCACATCGTGATCAGCGAGCATCACGCCACCTCCGTGCGCAGCGTCTTCGCCGCCGGAGACATCACGCCAGGAGCGCAGCTCGCCATCCGCGCGTCAGCGGGCGGAGCGCTCGCCGCCATGGCGATACACCGGTCGCTACTCCCTTCCCATCGGCGGCTCTCTTGACACATCAAGATTCATTGTTGTAATTTTACTGGGTGACCACTTCCACTGCTCCAGACCTCACTGCTGCCGCGCGTCTCTTCCATGCATTGTCCGACGAGACGCGTCTGGCAATTCTGGAGCTGCTGCATGGCGGCGAACGGTGTGTCTGCGACCTGCAGAGCGATCTCGACGCCGCCCAGTCCCGGCTGTCGTTTCACCTGAAGGTGCTCCGCGAAGCGGGACTGGTGAGCGACCGGAAGGAAGGACGCTGGTCGTACTACGCGATCGTGCCCGAGGCCCTGGCCGAAGTGCACGATCTGGTGGTGGGGATGCGTCCCGCTTCTAACGCAGCCCGTCAGGCGCCGCCAGCCAAGGTTCGCTGCTGCGACTGATCCCACTGCACGTGCTCCGAACCGCTCGCGACTAATACATCAACATTTTTTGCTGGGAGCGATTCCATGACTGATCCACTCACCGCACTCGCCCGAGGCGCCAACGATGACACTGGCGACTCCGCGCTCACCATACTCGTACGTGACAAGTACGGCGATGCCGCCCGGCGCGTGCTTGCTACCGGCGACAGTGCGAGTTGCTGCGGCCCGGTGAATTCGTGCTGCGGTGGTGCGGCCTTCAATGGCAGCGTCGATCCCATCACGTCGAATCTGTACGTGAACGGCGAGACGGACGAACTCCCCTCCGCGGCCGTGCTGGCATCGCTCGGTTGCGGAAATCCTACCGCCCTTGCCGCGCTCAATGCAGGCGAGGTAGTACTCGACCTCGGATCAGGAGGTGGGATCGATGTCATTCTCTCGGCGCGTCGCGTCGGTCCGGATGGCAAAGCCTACGGGCTGGACATGACGGACGATATGCTGGCATTGGCGCGACGGAACGCCGCCGAGGCAAAGGCGGAGAATGTGGAATTCCTGAAGGGGCGGATCGAGGCGATTCCCCTCCCCGACAACTCGGTGGACGTAATCATCTCGAATTGCGTGATCAACCTGTCGGGGGACAAGCGGAAGGTGCTCACGGAGGCGTTTCGCGTGCTCAAGCCCGGGGGCCGGTTCGCCGTGAGCGACGTCGTGGTGCGCGGTGCGATGCCTCCGGCGATGCGCCGTAACATGGAGCTGTGGGTGGGCTGCGTCGCTGGTGCTCTCGAGGAAAGTGAGTTTTATGCGCTCCTCGCTGAAGCAGGCTTCGAGCATGCCGACATCGAGCCCACGCGCATCTACGACGTCGAGGACGCTCGGCAGTTCCTCACGGAATCCGGACTTGAGGTATCCAACGTGGAAGACATGGATGGCAAGATCATGGCGGCGTTCGTGCGCGCGACCAAGCCGAGCTGATGCCGACCGCCACGCCGGTACTGCAGCGCCTCTCCATCCTCGATCGCTACCTGCCGTTGTGGATCTTCGCCGCCATGGCTGCCGGACTGCTGCTGGGGCGGCTGTCCCCCGACCTGGGACAACGTCTCGATCGCGTGCAGATCAGCGGCGTCTCGGTGCCGATCGCGGTGGGGCTGCTGTGGATGATGTACCCCGTGTTGGCGAAGGTCCGATACGAAACCATTGGCAACCACGTGCGCGACACGCGCCTGCTGGGGACATCGCTGCTGCTCAATTGGGTGATCGGCCCGCTTCTCATGCTTGGCCTGGCGTGGCTGTTTCTCGCGGACCTGCCGGAATATCGCAACGGGCTCGTACTCATTGGACTCGCACGCTGTATTGCGATGGTGCTGATCTGGAATTCGCTCGCGTGCGGATCCGGAGAGTTGGCCGCGGTGTTGGTCGCGCTGAATTCGGTCTTTCAGATTCTCACCTACTCGGTACTGGGGTGGCTGTTTCTCACTGTGGTGCCGGGTTGGTTCGGTGCCGACAGCGCGACGCTGCAGATCTCGATGTCGGAGATCGCGCGCACTGTCGCCGTGTTTCTGGGTGTCCCGCTGGTGGCAGGCTACGTCACCCGCAAGAGCCTCGTGTCAGCGAAAGGGCTCACATGGTACGACGAGACCTTCATGCCGCGCTTCGGTCCGACGGCGCTCCTCGGGCTGTTGTACACGATCGTGCTGATGTTCGCGATGCAGGGCAACCGTATCCTCTCGATGCCGCTCGATGTGGTGCGCATTGCGATCCCGATGCTGGTGTACTTCGGCGTGATGTTCGGCGTCGCCTTTGCGCTGTCGCGTCGTTTGGGATTCAACTACGAAACCACCGCTTCGCTCTCGTTCACGGCAGCCGGCAACAACTTCGAATTGGCGATCGCGGTGGCCGTTGCCACGTTCGGTATTTCGTCCGGCGAAGCGCTGGCGGCGGTGATCGGCCCCCTGATCGAGGTCCCGGCGCTGGTGGGGCTCGTGTACGCCTCGCTCTGGGCACGCCGTCGCTACTTCCCCGAGGCTGAACCCGCTCTCGAACCTGCTCTCGAACCCGCGCTCATTTCCACCTGATGCCGACGCGTATCGCCCTGTTCTCCGACATTCACGCAAACCTGCACGCGCTCGACGCGGTACTGGCCGATATCGATCGACGGGGCGACATCGCAGCGATGTATCACCTGGGAGATCTGGTTGGCTACTCCAGCCATCCCAACGAAGTGGTTTCGCGCCTGCGAGACCGTCACATTGCGGGCATCGCCGGCAATTACGACTCGACCGTGGCGACCGATTACAAGCACTGCGGCTGCAAGTCGGAGACGGCGCAGCAGGAGGAGCTCGCGCACATCAGCTACGCGTACACTCGAAACGCCGTGACCGCTGACACGAAGCGGTACCTCGGCGCGCTGCCCTTTTCACTCGACGTTCGTCCCCTTGGCGGACACGCGGCCGGACCACGTGTGGTGCTCGTGCACGGTACGCCGACACTGAACACGGTGTACTGGACGCACGACCGCTCTGACGATTTTTGTCTGAAGATGGCCGCCCTCGTGGGGTTGAAGGCTGGCGACGTACTGGCGTTCGGGCACACCCACAAGCCATGGTACCGGGAGGTGTCTGGTCTGCACTTCGTGAACACGGGCAGCGTCGGTCGGCCGAAGGATGGCGATTGGCGCGCGGGATACGTGGTGCTGACGCTGCAGGACGGCAACATGCAGGTAGCGTTCGAGCGTGTGCCATACGATGTCGAAGGCGCCGTCGCGGGTGTGACGGTGGCAGGGCTGCCTCCGGAGTTTGTCGACATGCTACGCACCGGCGGCGCCATTTGATCAGCTATCGGAGAGCGCGAAAAAGTCGGAGTTTATGGCGGAACAGCTCGGCGCCGGTCTCCTGCCCGAGGCAAGGTGAGCGCCAGCGCGCGATATTGACGGTCGGTGAGCCCCCGGATATCCCCGCCGAGCGCTCGCGCGAGCAGTCGCGCGCGAGGTAGCGACAGATGGGCTGAGGGCTCGCGTGCATCGCTTATGCATGCCGGGCGATCGAACGGAAGGAAGAGGCGATCGGCAACAGCCTCGCTGAGCGGGAGAGAGACACTCTCCACCACGACTACCACCTCGAACTCAGCTGTCGACGTGATTACGCGGATCGCCCCGCCGTCCTCGCTGTGAGCCACCGCATCCTGAAAGAGCGCTTCGAGCATACTTTGACAGGCGCGCAGATCCATGTGCACGTTCGTGAAAGCGCCGCGTGCGCTGCTGGTATCGTGGTCGAAATGCCGCCTACCCGACGACGACGACAGCATGCAGCGCTCGATGAGCGCCTCAAGACTGAACGTTTCGCTGTTGAGCGTCAAGGCGCCCGCCGCCGCCTCGGCGTACGACATGAATTTATCGATGAGTGCCACAGCCGCTATCTGATTGTGCTTGATACGCAGCAGCCCCTCGACCTGCGCCCCGAGCAGCGGTCCATGCACCCCCAGCTCCAACAGCTCCGCGTGCCCCCCGATAGCGCTCAACGGAGTCCGGAGCTCATGCGCAAGCGTGGCGAGGAGTCGCAGTGTCTCGCGATCCATCAGCGGAGACGGGCTCACGCGTCGGGCCACGGCGTGCACGGCCCGCCATCGGCGACGCGCTGCGTCGTCAACGTCCCGCCCGCTCCCCGTACGGCCTCACGTTTCTTTGCCAAAGCCAAAAGCTGCCTCCTCGTAATTTCTGGTGTGTCGCTGATGCACAGCTGCAAGAAATGCCGCGCCCTCGCGTCTTGCTGTCCTCGTCATGACGGAGAAATTGCGTACCACGGATGAGTTGTGGCACCAACATTGCAAACTCCCGAGTCACGTGCGGTGATTCCTCTTCCGGCGGCGATGCCGCTACGCGCGATCATCCACTTTCCGGAGAACACCCATGCTCATGACTCTCGCCATCATTCTTATCGTGCTCTGGCTGCTCGGTATGGTCTCGGCCTACACGATGGGCGGATTGATTCATCTGCTGCTCGTCATCGCGATCGTCGTGATCGTGGTGCGTGTGATTCAGGGGCGCAAGGTCCTCTGAAAAGGGTTTCGGGATCTCTGCCTTCTCTATTTGGTCTGTGCACGGCCCCACTCGCCGCACGCTCGGCATTTGCTGGCCGCATCCGCGGAGCACAGGTTCTTACAGCGGCCACAGCGAACACGGAGCTCACAGGCAACGACTCAGCGGAGTAAGCGTTGCAGCCCGGACTCATCCACGACCGGGCGCGAAGAGCCGGAGACGCAACGGGAGTCGGCGAAAGCCGACTCCCGTTGCGTCTGCTGCAGCGCCCGGATCAGTAGTTCGAATACAGCAGCCGATTGGGTGAGCTGCGCCCGGCGTCGCCTACCGTGTTCAGTGTGCTGTTCGCGATGAGCGCCTGCGTAACCGCGCTTACGGTGGCGTTGGGGTTGAGTTGGAGAAATTGCGCGACAACGCCGGCCACATGCGGTGACGCCATCGACGTGCCGCTGATTGTGGCGGTCGCTGTGGGCGAGGTATACCAGGCGGACGTAATCGAGGAGCCCGGTGCAAACAGGTCGAGGCACCGACCGAAGTTCGAAAACGACGCGCGTACATCGGTATTGGTCGTAGCGCCAACAGTCAGCGCGCCCGGTACACGAGCAGGCGAAAAATTACACGCATCCCGCCGACTGTTGCCTGCGGCGACTGCAAAGGAAACCCCACTATTGATGGCAGTCGCCACGGCATTG
Organism: Gemmatimonadales bacterium; assembly: GCA_038250435.1. Classification (GTDB taxonomy): domain Bacteria; phylum Gemmatimonadota; class Gemmatimonadetes; order Gemmatimonadales; family Gemmatimonadaceae; genus Gemmatimonas. Next base: position 35,487 of record JBBSCJ010000004.1, read on the forward strand.
TCGAGTGCGGTGGACGACCCGCCGCCGAGACTCATGTTCGCAACCGCCGGACGAGCGGACTGCGCGGCGACGTAATCGACGCCGGCGATCACCCCAGAGGTCGAACCCGATCCGCTGCAATCCAGCACACGGACCGCTACCAGCGTCACCGACTTGGCGACGCCGTAAGTAGCGCCGCCTGCCGTACCCGCAACGTGTGTACCGTGGCCGTTGCAGTCATCCGCCGCAGGGCTGATCGCGTCGAAGCCACGACGCGCCCGGCCGCCGAAGTCCACGTGTCCGGTGAGAATGCCGGTGTCGATGATGTACGCCGTGACTCCACTACCCGTGCTGGTGAAGGTGAATTCGTTGTCGAGGATGAGCGTTCGATCATCGGTGCGATCTAGTCCCCAAGGCGCAGGGGTCTGCGACGCGTCGATGCGCATGACCTGGTCGGCTTCGACGAACGCGACATTCGGATTGCGCGCAATCGCTTCCGCCGCCTGAGCGTTCCCCAGCCGTACCGAGAAGCCGCGAATGGCTGCCCCGTAGACGTAGTCCACTTGTCCACCCTGTCCTGCCGCGAGTCGTCGGGCGAGACCGGGAACATCGCCAACGTCATCACGGAACACCACGATGTACGATCCTGGAATCCGACCGGGTGCTTCAGCGCGCTGCAGCAACGGGATCGGCGTCTCAATCATTTCGACGGACGTAGGGGAATCTGCCGACTGGCAGGCGGCGAAAACGGCCAGGGGGGCCAGACGGGCTAGGTATTGGGTTCGCAAGGCTCTGTTCTCCGATCAGACGGTGGAGTCCAACGGTCTTGTGCGACGCTGCGGATGCTACGACGCCGCCTCGAATGGCGCAACAGTCATACCAGTACCGCAAGTCACCAACACGGTATGTGACCGGGCGACCGAAGAGCTTGGGATCGAGCCAGCCTGCGACGTTCAGCGCGACCGGCAGCCAATCGCCAGCCTGCGGGTTGTATTCGCGCGGCAGCACGGGCTCGCTTCCAGTGAGCCACGTGTTCGCGCGGTCGCCGGCGCGATGCGCGAGCACGTACGCACCCGCCACCACGAACAGCTCCAGCAGCGTCGAGACCGACACTCCTCCAACCACGGCGAGAGAAAGTGGCTGCATCAGTTCGGCGCCCGCGTCAATGACGGCTTGCCCATCATCACCCCGCGTAAACGCGGCGGCCCGGACGAACAGAACAATGATAAACGCGCGCAGCGCGCCGTATGAGCGATCCAAAGACATGTGGTTCGACGCAATCGGGTGACGATCGGATCCCGTAGCGCGAAGCAAGGTTGCGCGCCCGGACGTACGACGTGAGGTACGTTTGACACGCACCGGATGTTGATGATCCGAGAGACAGGCTGAGCGCGCTACACGCGTGGAGCCGATCCTGATGTTGCGCATCGTACAGCGGCGCAACGTTGTCCCGGCGCGGTACGACCCATCCCGCGAAACGCGTATCCTGCACCGTCATCCTCAGCCTCGAATCGAAACGAGCGAACTCCAGGGGACCAGCGACGGAAATCCGTCGCATGGTACCGAGCAACAACCTACCCATCGCTCACCCCTGCGAAGCACAAATACTTCATCTCCAGATATGCGTCGAGACCGTACCGCGAACCCTCGCGGCCGAATCCGGAGTGCTTGATTCCGCCGAACGGGGCCAGCTCCGTGGAAATCAGTCCGTCGTTGATGCCGACCATTCCGTATTCGAGCGCCTCGGCGACACGCCAGCATCGCCCGACATCGCGACTGTAGAAATACGATGCGAGGCCGTACTCCGTGTCGTTCGCCATCTGAATCGCCTCGGCTTCCGAGTCGAAGCGGAAGATCGGCGCCACAGGTCCGAATACTTCTTCCCGCGCAATACGCATGTCGGAAGTCGCGTGTGAGAGCACCGTGGGCTCGTAGAACAGATCGCGCACGTGACGGCCGCCCTGCGTGACCGTCGCTCCTTTCTCCACGGCGTCCGCCACAAAGTCCTGCACTTTCTGCAGCCCTTTTCGGTTGATCAGCGGTCCGACCTGCACGGTGGGGTCGAGCACATCACCGGTTCGCAACATCGATACCGCTCTGCTGAAACGTGCCGTGAATTCGTCGTAAACCTCGCGTTGCACCAGCAGCCGATTTACACACACGCAGGTCTGGCCGTTGTGACGGAACTTCGCGAGCAACGCTCCCTGTACGGCCGCGTCGAGATCCGCGTCGTTGAAAACGATAAAGGGGGCGTTTCCACCCAACTCGAGCGAGAGCTTCTTGAGGGTGGGCGCGCACTGGGCCATAAGCACCTTCCCCACGGCGGTGGACCCCGTAAACGACAACTTGCGCACCTTGGCGTTCTCGCACAGCTCCTGACCTATAGCACTCGCGTTGCGTGAGGTAACCGTATTGTAGACACCAGCCGGAAACCCCGCACGCTCGGCCAGCACGCACAGCGCCAACGCCGTCAGTGGCGTTTCACTCGGTGGCTTGACGACCACCGGACATCCCGCCGCCAACGCCGGTGCCACTTTTCTCGTGATCATCGCCAACGGGAAATTCCACGGAGTGATGATCGCGGCCACGCCAACGCTCTGCTTGATCACCGCGAGACGACGGTCGCGGGTGTGCGAAGGAATGATGTCTCCGTAGGCTCGCTTGCCTTCCTCGGCGAACCACTCCACGAACGACGCGCCATAGATCACTTCTCCCAGACTTTCCGTGAGCACCTTCCCCGACTCGCGCGTCATCAATTCAGCCAGCTCATGTCGATGCCTGAGGATGAGCTGGTACCATCGGTGCAGCAGCGACGCCCGTTCTTTGGCCGTCATCTCGCGAAGCGGCTTCCATGCGGCGTGTGCAGCGTCGACCGCCAGACGAGCATCGTAACGGTCCATGTCGGGTACCGAGCCGAGCCAAGCACCCGTCGCCGGATTGGCGACATCGAACGTGGCTCCGCTCGCGGCGGCGCTCCACGCACCGTTCACATAGCCCTTATCCCTGAGAAGTGATCCAGCGGTCATGACAGTATCCTGAAAAGCGGGAAGGCGCGGGGAGACATCCGGCACGAGCCGTGCGGGATGATGTTGCGCGGGCATCCGGTGTCATTTTCTAGGCCCGCGGCTATTTACCTGCGAGTGGAGACGACGATGAGCACTATCGAACTGAACGACTATCTCCGGGGCTCGAGTAAGCAGTATCACAGCTGCCTCGAAGCATGCGTCGAATGCCTGGTCGCGTGTGAGATGTGCGCGGACGCCTGCCTCGATGAGCCTGAGATCAGGAAGATGGTGGCGTGTATTCGCCTCGATCGCGACTGTGCGGATGCGTGTGCCACGGCCGTACGTGCCATGAGCCGAGGGGGACCGTTAGCAGCGGAGATCTGTCGCATGTGCGCTGAGGCCTGCCGGGCCTGCGCGGAAGAGTGCGAACGCCATGCGGCCCACCACGACCACTGCCGAATGTGCGCCGAAGCGTGCCGGAAATGTGAAGCGGAATGCCGGCGGATCGCGGCCTGAGGTGATAATTCGGCCCGCATGCGCATGGTGCCTGATCGCTGGCCTCAGAAATACAACGCGCGAACGAGTGCTTCATCACGGCCGTAAATGTCGCTGCCGAAGCGCAGCGCACCGTCCTGAACGAACGTGGTGAAGTACACGATAGAGACCGGCAGCTTGCGCGTGAGGTTCACACGCTGGTCATCCCGCGCCCGCTGAAAATACTGTCGACCTGAGCCTGCTCCCAGCCGAGCGCGTAGCGCGCCAGCGCGTCGGGATCTTCTACCCGGATGCACCCATGGCTGAAAGCGCGCACCTGTTCGGAGAAGAGCCCCTTGGCCGGCGTATCGTGCAGGTAGATCGCATAACGATTCGGAAAGATGAACTTCAAGCGGCCAAGGGCGTTCTCCGGCCCGGGTCGCTCTTGTACGTAGCGGCCCGCACCGCTCCCGACCGCTTCGTTACCATTCCGCGAATAATACGTGGGATCGCGGCGCTGACGGGGCCGGAGTTCACGGGCGGCGATCCCGGACGGCACGTTCCAGTAGGGACGGAATACGACATACTCCATGGAATCGGCGAAAACCGCAGTGGAACGGCCATCGTACTCGGCGCCGACCACGACATTCATCCCGAGCACTTCATTCCCACCATCGAACGCACACAGGCGAAACGCTGGGACGTTCGCGATGACATGGCGATCCGCCCGCGCGTGCGGCATCCAGCGATGCCTGCGACAGATCGGCACCGATCTGTCGCAGGCGGTACTCGGCAGGCCGGTTCAGCGACGCGCGCGTGGCCGGACCGACGACACGATCCGCCACCAGGTTGTGCCGTCGCTGCGCTGGACGCCTTCGGCCAGATGACGTGGTGGGTGCTATTGCTGCTCGCGGTGGGGAAGCTGCTCGTCACCTCGGTCACGCTCCGCGGAGGAGGTTCGGGGGGACTATTCACCCCATCGCTGTTCGTCGGTGCCACGATGGGCGTCGCCGTGGGGATGGCGTTGCGCGCGCTCTTGCCTTCGCTGTCGATCACGCCCGAAACGTACGCGCTCATTGGTTTGGGGGCCGTCGTGGCCGCGACCACCGGCGCACCAATCACCGCCATCCTGCTCATTTTCGAGATGACCGGTGACTACGCCATCGTGCCACCGCTCATGATCGCGGTGGTGATCAGCGCCGTGGTCGCCCGCCGCATAGAGCGCGACAACCTCTACTCCGGCTGGCTGCGGCGCCGCGGCGAGCAGCTGCGCCATGGTGCCGATCGCGACCTGCTCTCCGCTCACGGTGGCCGACGCCTTCGAGCGCGACGCCGTCCTGGTGCACGAGCACGAACCGGTGCATACGCTGTTGGCCCATCTGGGGAGTCGCGAACAGAGCGTATTCCCGGTCATCGACGACCAGGCGCGCTTGATCGGCGTACTCGCGATGATCGAGATCGGCGCTGTCGCGCGCGCAAATCTCGCGCTCGATGCGGTCGTTATTACGGCTGACAAAACCCAACCCACCGAGATCGTCGCCCCGGGTAATTCTCTTCTCGAAGCGGTACTCCGCATGGGTGTGCGAGGCGACGGATTGCTCCCCGTCATCGACCCGGAGAGCGAACGGGTGCTCGGCGTTGTGCATCGCGCGGGGGTGTTGGCGCTGTATGAGCGGTCGATCGACATGGAGATGCCGAGAGCATGGAGCACGCCGCCAGCTGGCAGGCCGGACCATTTCGCACGGATCTTCCGCCGGAGAATTCCGCAAATCACCCTTGCGCGTTTTGCGAATCGGGTGTGTCGTTCAGGAACTCGTTGCTACGCTCGACACGTCAGAGGTCTCTCCCCCGCCAGTGGAGCGAAAGCTGCATCCTCGTAGCAAGTTCAGCGACCGACTGTCGCTGATCGCAATACCACCACACCAGCTTTCTGACGGAGACCGGCACGATGCGCGCGAAGGGCACAGTCAAGTGGTTCAACGATGCCAAGGGTTTTGGCTTCATCACTCCCGAAGACGGGAGCAAGGATCTGTTCGTTCACCACTCCGCGATTCAAGGCGGCGGGTTCAAGTCGCTCGACGAAGGCGAGAGCGTGGAATTCGACGTGGTTCAGGGGCAGAAGGGACCGGCCGCAGAAAACGTGACCCGTCTCGGCGGCGGCACGCCCAGTAGTAGCGGCGGCGGCGGCGGCGGACGTGGTGGCAATGGGGGCGGCGGTGGTGGTGGTGGCTATGGCGGCGGTGGCGGCGGCTACGGCGGCGGCAGCGGCGGTAGCGGCGGTAGCGGCTACGGTGGCGGTCGCAGCGGAGGCGGTGGCGGCGGTCGCAGCGGCGGTAGCGGTGGCGGTCGCGGCGGACGTGGTGGCGATTACTAAGCGCTCAGTTCTGCGCCCCCGGTAACTTCGTATTTCCGGAAACGCGGAGCCTCGCAGTTACGCAGTGTCTCGATGAGTGGGCGTCCCCCGTTTTGCACGGTCCTTGCCGTTGCAGGGGGGATTGCCTGCTCATCGAGGCATTTGTGTTTTCTTCCTGGTTCAGAGCGGCTCTTTTACGCACCGCGGGAGTCGTGACGGTCGGCGGCGTTCGTACCGCGTGCACCGAAACGGGGCGCAACGATCGCATAGACTCCCTCGGTCTATCTCCTACCGCTACCGACGACGCGATACCCGCCTCGATTCCCGCCTCGATTCCCGCTACACTACCCGTCACGGCACGCGACACAGCCAACGTGCGCGTGGAGGTCGACCTCACATCGCGCGAGGTTCGCGTGATACGCGACGAACGCGACACCATGGCGACGTTCCCGCTGGCTATCGGATCGACGGAGTGGCCGACACGAACCGGATCGTGGATCGTCGACCAAGTGGTGCTCAACCCGGAGTGGATTCCCCCCGATGAGAGCTGGGCTGAGGCGCAAGATGGCAAGCAGCCCGGAGATCGCACCAACCCGCTTGGACGTGCCCAGATCGTGTACGATCTCCCCCGCAGCAACCATGGCACATCAGGGTGTACTGAATGATTGGCAATCTGCATCTTTCCTCCATGACGCCAATCGCATTTCTGGGTACCGGGCTGCTTGGCAGCGGCTTTGCCGAGGCCGCAGCCAAGCGCGGTGAGGACATTACCGTCTGGAACAGGACCGCTGAAAAGGCGCAGTCCCTCACAGAATTCGGCGCGAAGGTCGCCCGCACCCCGGCCGACGCAGTGCGAGGGTCGGCACGTGTCCATCTCGTGCTCACCGATGATGATGTAGTCGAGTCGGTCATCGACGCGCTCCGGCCGGGCTTGGCTCCGGATGCGGTGATCGTCGATCACACGACCACCCTCCCCGTGCGCACGGCCGCCCGGGCCGCGCGGCTCGCGGCTGAGGGAGTGCATTACTTGCACTGTCCCGTTTTCATCGGCCCGGCCGCAGCGCGCCTCGCGCAGGGCACGATCCTCGCCTGCGGCCCGAGTGCGCTGTTCGAGCGGGTCAAACCGGCGCTCGCGCAAATGGCGCAGCACGTTCAGTATCTCGGCGAGCGAACCGACGTGGCGGCCGCATACAAGCTCATGGGGAACTGTTACATCCTCGGCATTGCCGCCTTGGTGGCCGATGTGATGGCGATTGCACGAGGGACGGACATACCGCCAACGGAAGCACTCGACTCACTGGGGATGTTCAACGCGTCGAATATCGTGGCCGGGCGCGGACGCAAGATGGCGAATGGCGACTTCGCCGCGAGTTTCGAACTCACCATGGCCCGAAAGGATGTGCGCCTGATGATGGAAGCAGCTGGCGCACCGCTCGCCTTTCTGCCGTCACTCGCGGCACGGATGGATACCGTGATCGGTGAAGGGTTCGGCACGAGCGATTTCTCCGTTATCGCACGCGACGCGATCATCGACGATCGTCCCGCCGACGCAAGGTGATCACGTCGGCGCCACTGCCGGTTACGGCGCGACGGCATTACGCTCCGATCACATGTCTGCCTCCACCGCATTGCTGCCGCTCGACGAGCGCGGGCGCCATCGTCTCAAAATGGCGTTTGTCGGCACACACGGTGTAGGCAAGACGACGCTCTGCTTCGACCTCGCCGCGCAACTCAAGCGGCTGGATCTTGGCGTGGACATCGTGAAAGAAGTCGCGCGACGATGCCCGTTACCGATCAATGAGGAGAGCACACTCGACGCGCAGCGATGGATCCTGCACTCGCAGATCGCCGAAGAGATCGCGGCGGCCGCACAGTTCGAGGTGGTGATCTGCGACCGGTCTGTTCTGGACAACTATGCCTATCTCGTAGCGCGCGTCGGCCGGCGCGATGAACTCGAGCCGCTCGTGCGCGAGTGGATACGCGGCTACGATGCCCTGTTCAAGGTGCCCGTGCTTTCGTTGCCGACCTTTGATGGAAAGCGCGCCGTGAGTCCGTCATTTCAACAGGAGATCGACGGAATCATTGACGAGCTGGTACTGGCCTTCGACGTACCGGTCATGTATCTGGACCCTGGCAATCGCGACGGATGGACCGCGCAAACGGTGTATCGGCTCGGATTGCCGGAGCAGCCACCGCAGATCGACTTGTTCGTAAGCCACGCTCCGGTGCGTCAAGCCCCTGCGCGTTGAGCGGCTCACGTGAATCGACTCACATGCATGAGTAGGCAAAGCTCGCCTGCATTATGCGAATCGGGGTGCCCCACGGGTCGCGAAGTCGAAAACCGAGAGCATCCGCATCCACCGCCACGCCGCGTGCGCGCAGCTGTTCGATCATCAGCGCCTTGGCGGCGGCATCTGGAAGCACCATCGTCCACTCGAGCAGCTTGGCCTCGGTCGGAGCAGGCGGCGGCGCCCCGCGCGCGCCCAGGTGTTCGTGCCCACGTGATGGTGGTAGCCGCCGGCGCCCATGGATAGCGCCCCTGGATAGCGCCACACCATGCGATCAAACCCCGTGCGTCGCCATTGAATCCTGATGCCTCATCCAGATTGCCGACGTGCAGATGAACATGACCCATGACGGTGCCGTCAGGCATACCGGTCCACCGTTCCGTTCCCGCGGCGGCGACCACCGCCGCCACGTCGAGCGGATCGGTGGCCATCAGGACTTCGCGACCAACGTGCTGCCTCGCGCTTCGTGGGCGGTCGGCATACACCTCGATACCCAAGCCGTCCGGGTCCCGAAGGTATAGCGCTTCGCTCACCGCATGGTCGCTTGCGCCCGCGCGCGCGCCAATCCGCCCCAGATGGCCGATGAACTGACCAAGCGCCGCGCGGTCGGGGAGGAGGATTGCAAAATGGTAGAGTCCGAGCCGCGAACTCGGCACAATCGCTATCGTATCAGACCGTTCGTGCAGCTCCACGAGACTCGTCGACCTTCCGTAGACACCGCGTATCGCCGCCCGCTCGTCGCGCGTGAGGACAGCCAGCCCGAGCACGCCTGTATAGAAAGCAAGAGACTGCTCGAGACTGGATGCTTGCAGATGCACAGGCCCAAGCGACAGCGCCGCCAGCAGTCGAAATCCTGCTGGCGGCGTGCCATAGCTGTCCGCGGCGGCCGACTCCGGCTCAGTGGCACTTCCAAAAATATCTTGTTGATTAAACGCCGTCGGTAAAATTAAAAGTTCTCACGATAGTTGTTAAGCTAACTACTTAATTGCTGACACGACCGGCAAACCGCACGAGACGGTGCGCCTGAAACTTGATTGCGGCTTCGATCTGATCGGTGATCGCGTTTTCGCCGGCCGTGACCGAAGTGCCGTACGGGTTTCCACCGGACTCGAACAGCAACGGATCGGTGTAGCCGGGCGGAACGATGATCGCACCCCAATGCATCATCGTGGTGTAGAGACCGAGGAGGGTGGATTCCTGACCACCGTGGGTCGTGGACGCACTGGTCATCGCCGTGACGGCCTTGTCGGCGAGTGCGCCTTTCTTCCACAGCGGTCCCAGCGTGTCGATGAAGGCGCGTAGCTGGCTGGCGCTGACACCGAACCGGGTGGGGCAGCTGAACAGATACGCATTTGCCCACTCCATGTCGTCGGGAGTGACCTCGGCGATGTGTTGCATGAGGTCCAACTGTTTGCGCCACGCGGCCTGAGCGTCGACGACCGAGTCAGGTGCGGTTTCGTGTACGCGACGCAGGCGCACCTCCGCGTGGGCGTCTCGCGCGGCTTGCGCCGCGATCTCAGCCATGCGGTGGTTCGTCCCGTAGGTGCTGTAAAAGATGACTGCCAATCGCACTGCTCCCATGTTCGCTCCCTGGTAAGTGTCACGAATAGGCGATGCACATGCAGCGCCACCACGTCAACCTGATTACCATTCAGCATGATTCGCCGCTTCTCTCGCGCGTTGGCCCTGCTGGGGGTGCACCTGCTGCAGCTGTTGCTGCTGGCATCGGGACCCGCGTGTGCAGACGGCGAACCTGCGATGCATGACGGGCCAGCGGACATGTCCATCGCGACGAACACCAGCACGCCAGCACCTGCGCATCGCCACGGTGCACCCGCCTCCAACGGTCAGACGGAGCGGACACCGGATCACGCGCCGGTCACGTGCGCGATGTCGATGACGTGCATTTCGGCGAGTATGGCCGGCGCCCCGCTCAGTATTCCTGCTGTTCCGGGAACGATCAATAAGCAAGATGCGCTCCTCGACGACGCGATGCCGACATCCCAGCCCGCCGCGCCCGAGACACCTCCTCCGCGACGCGTAGCCTAAGCAGGCTGTTCGTGGCGGGCGACGGCGTCACGCCGCGCGCTACCGCCGTCGTCGCCTCGTCGACGAGGCCCAATCCACCGCCGACGCCAGGAACCCGCAGCGCACCCTGCGCGCGACCGACCGGCGTCGTCTCCGACTCCGTTTATGAACCGACCCTGCGCATTTCGCGCGGCACTGTTCGACTGCGCCCTGTTGTTGGCGGCGCCGATCCTGCCGCTCGCGGCGCCTTTGCACGCGCAAACCGACTACTACAACACCGACACCGGACGGCCCGTCCAGATCGAGGACGCGTATGCCATTGAACGTCGCGCGCTCGAGTTGCAACTGGCGCCGTTCCGTGTGGAGCGGCCGCGAGGCGGCGCCTACCGTTGGGGGCTCGAACCCGAGATTACCGCCGGGATCTTTCCGCGGACACAGATCGAGGTGGGCTTCCCCCTCGCGCATGTGGAGCGTGGGGTGACTGGGCGCGTCACCGCGTTGTCCGGACTCGAGATTTCCGCCCTGTACAACCTGAATGTGGAGACGAAGCTGCCGGCGTTTGCCATTGCGGCCGAAACGGTACTCCCCGTTGGCGGGCTCGCCGGTTCGCGCGCGAGCACGTCGATCAAAGGGATTGCCACACGCACCCTGTCCTGGGCGCGCTTCCACGTGAACGCCCAGGTCACGCTCGACGCCGACGCCGCCGACAGTACCGCGGTCGGCAGTGAGCGCTCGCGCTGGTTGACCGGGGTGGCTATCGACCGCACGTTCCCCCTCCGCTCACTGTTGGTGACGGCGGAGATCGTGGCACGGCAACCGGTCGTGCGATCGGCGGATCTCACGTGGGACACGGCGGCCGGACTGCGCTACCAAGTGAGCCCGCGCATTGCAACTGATCTCGGCGGCGGGTATCGCCTCCGCGGCGACGATGCCGGCTGGTTCCTTACCGCGGGCGCTGCGGTAGCCATTGGACTTCCCTGGAGGATCAACCGGTGATAGCCATGACACGACTCAAGCAGTTCAACCGCACACGGCTCGTTCCCGCTGCGTTGGTTGCGGTGGGCACACTCGCCGGGCTCGCGCCCCGCTCACTGCCTGCACAGTGGTCAAGGGTGTACGACCAGTTCTATATGCAGGCGCCGCACAACTGGGTGTTCCGTTCACACTATGCGCACGCCGACCGCTTGTTCAACGCCTTCGATTACGGGCATGCCATTCTGTACGAAACGCTCTGGCGTCGTCCGGGTGGTGATGCCGCCTTGCTCGAAGAAACGCAATTCACCGTGCTCACCAGGCGGGTGTTGGTGAATCCGCCGCGCTTGCCGCTCGAGGAAGCGGCCATTCAGATCCTGTACGCCAGACTGGCACCCGAAGCCAAAGGGATGTTCGAATGGGCACACTTGCTGCACCGACAGCTGTATGACGTGCTGGCGGACGAGCGCCTGTCGGCCGAGCAGAAGGACCGCGAGGCGGCGCGATTGATGGCGTATTATCGCTCGCGTCCGGACATGGCCTTCAGTGCCCGCCCCAAATCGATGGCGCTGATGCAGGAGCAGACGTACTCACTCGCCTTCCGCCAGAAATATCCGAAGTTCAACGGGTTGATCTGGGGCTACCACTGGCTGCAGGTCGGGTTGTACGAACCGTTGCTCGTCGGCCGCACCGTGGACGAACGGCAAACCGGTGTACGGGCCACGGTTGCACGCTTTTGGCAGATGATCGGCGATGCCCCCTCGCGCATGCCGTCCCAGATGCCGATGACGGCCGTCGTCTCTCCGGTCTTTGCGGCACGTTACCCGGAAGCGGCAATTGTTTTCGACAACCTGCATTCGATGCACGATGTGGTTTCCGACATTCTCACCAATCCCGACGTGCCACGCGACCGCAAGCGCGCGGAAATCCTTCGCGCGGCGCGGCTTTATACCGACGACACGTCGTACGTGATGACAGTGCCGGCGTGGCTGGTGATGTCACGGCACATGGGCGTGGACAACATGGGGGGGCCAGCCGTGGGATTCCTTCCCGACTTGCCGTCGCCCACCGTGACACGCGGTGCGGTCATGCAACATGACGACAGCGGGGCGATGACGGGCTTCGCGTTTGGTGGCGCTAACGGCGACGCGCACGCGGGGCACGTGATGTCGGACATGCCCGTCATGCCTGCCATACCCGTCGCACCCGTCAGGCACGAAGGACACGCGGAGCACGACAGGTCGATGGCACCGTCCGCAGCCGAGCCTGCGGGAACGAAAGACAGCGCGGCCGTGGACTCGCTGGTTGGCGCGTTCTACCACGCGCTCGAGGAGGGTGACAGCGCGACGCTGCTGCAGCTGCTCACGCCCGACGCCGTTATCCTCGAGAGCGGCCAGCTTCGGACACTCAACGAATATCGCACGGAGCACCTGCCAGCCGACGTCGCCCGCTCGCGCGCCAGGAAAGCGACGCGCGCTGCACGCCGTATTTCGGTACGCGGAAATCTCGCGTACAGCACGGGAACGTCGACGAGTACCGGACAGATTGACGGGCGCCCCATCAACAGCGCAGGCGCTGAGCTGATCGTGGCCACTCGAAGCGGTTCCGGCTGGCGCATCTCTGCGGTGCACTGGTCGTCGCACCAGCGCTGACGTTTCGCACGGGTCCGGGGTATGCTTAAGGGTGAATATCGCCACACGAGAGACTTCCCCGCGACCTGCGGTCGGCTTCGGGCGTTGCTGATGGCATTGGCAGTGCACCGTGATGCGGCGGGGATCGTCGGCGTGGTGATCGCCGCCGCGCTGCTTGCTGGCTGCCGCGCGGCGGCGGTGCCCGCACCGCGACCAGTGCCCGTTCCGGCACCAATATCGGCACCGATACCGGCACCGATACTGCGCTCTGCGTCCGAAACGGTCGTGATCGCCGAGGAACCTCTGGCAAACGGAAAGTCGGCGCAGGCGCGGCGCGGCTACACCGACGCCGACGTGGTGTTCATGCGCGGGATGATCGCGCACCACGCTCAGGCGATCACGATGGCAGCGTTCGTCCCGTCGCGCACGACGCGCCCGTCGATGCGCGTGCTGGCCGAACGGCTGGACATTTCGCAGCAGGATGAAATCGCCGTGATGCGTCGCTGGCTCGCGGAGCGCAAGGAAGCAGTGCCGGAGGCGGGAGGAGGCCACGACGATCACGCAATGTCACATGCTGCGGACGGTCTCGCGATGATGCCGGGGATGCTCACCGCCCTGCAGCTTTCCACGCTCGCGACCCTTGAGGGCCCCGCGTTCGAGCGGATGTTTCTGCAGCGCATGATTCAGCATCACGAAGGCGCGTTGCAGATGGTGGGGCAGCTTCTCGCGACCAATGGCGCCGCGCAGGAGCCACAGCTGTATCAGTTCGTCTCTGATGTCGACACCGACCAGCGCGCAGAAATCCGCCGTATGCGCGCGCTGCTCGGCACATTGTAGCATCGCCGCGATCTCGCGCCTTCCCGGGCGCGCCGTAGTCCCCCCCTCTAAACCTCTTCGTATGCGACTGACGTCGTTCGCACCGGTTCTGCTCTCGATCACGGTGCTCAGCACCACCGCTGCTGCTCAGGACCCTCGAAGCTCACTGGCCGGTGGTTTCGCGGATGCCCAGCAGGCCATCAGGAATCTCGAACTCGTCTCGCACACGCCGAAAGCCGACGGGTGGTTCAACCCCACGCAGATCGGTGACTTCGCCTTTGCCAACTCCGACCTCGCCTTCCGGAAGAATCTGGTATTTCAAGGCGGCTGGCGCGGCTGGCAGGCATGGGACATTGCCGATCCGCGTGCGCCCAAACTGCGCGCGGCGTTCGTCTGCCAGGGAGGACAGGGTGACCTTTCGGTATTCGGCAACCTGCTCTTCATGTCGGTGGAAGATCTCGCCGGCCGTCGCGATTGCGGTACGCAGGGAGTAGCCGACGCCGTCAGCGCCGAGCGTTTTCGCGGCGTGCGCATCTTCGATATCAGCAACCTTGAAAATCCCCGGCAGGTCGGTGCGGTACAGACGTGTCGCGGTTCACACACGCACACGCTGGTCACAGACCCGAAGGACCGGGCGAACGTTTACGTCTACGTGCAAGGCACCGGACCCGTACGGGCGGCAGAGGAGTTGGCCGGGTGCGTCGGCGCGGCGGATGCCGTCAATACGTCGCTCTTCCGCATCGAAGTGATCAAGGTGCCGCTGGCGGCTCCTCAGACTGCGCAGGTGGTCAGCACGCCGCGTATCTTCGCCGACAGCAACGGCAATGTGGCCGGCCTGTGGAAGGGCGGAACCCACGGTGAGGGGCTGCAAAGCACGGGACGCACCGACCAGTGCCACGACATCACCGCCTATCCCGAATTGGGTCTCGCCGCCGGCGCCTGCTCGGGTAACGGCATCCTGCTCGATATCTCGGATCCCGCCAATCCCAGGCGGCTCGACGAAGTTATCGACGCGAACTTCGCGTACTGGCACTCGGCCACTTTCAACAACGATGGCAGCAAGGTGCTGTTCACCGACGAATGGGGCGGTGGTACGCAGGCACGTTGCCGCGCGAGCGACAAGCCCACGTGGGGAGCGAACGCCCTCTTTTCGCTGAGTGCATCGCGCGAGCTCACGCACGTCGGATATTACAAACTCCCGGCTGCGCAGGGGCCCACAGAGAACTGTGTGGCGCACAATGGCTCGTTGATTCCCGTGCCGGGGCGCGACATCATGGCGCAGGCGTGGTATCAGGGTGGACTCTCCGTTTTCGATTTCACCGACGCGACCAGGCCCACAGAAATCGCGTACTTCGATCGTGGGCCGATCGATTCGACCCAACTGACGCTCGCCGGCTACTGGTCGGTGTATTGGTATAACGGCCATCTGATCGGCTCGGAAATCGGTCGCGGCCTCGACATCCTCGCGCTCAAGCCAAGCGATATGCTCTCGCAAAACGAGATCGATGCGGCCAGGCTGGTGCGCTACGACGAAGTTAATCCGCAGCTCCAGCGGAGAATCGTGTGGCCCGCGCACTTCAGCGTCGCTCGGGCGTACGTCGATCAACTCGAACGAAACAAGACGTTGCCCGACACGCGCATAACAGCGCTGAATCAGGCACTTGATAGTGCGGAGCGGGCCTCGGGAGCAACGCGCCGATCGGCGCTGACGGCACTCGCCGCACAGCTCACCGGAGAGGCGGCGCGCTCGGGCGACGCCGCGAAGGTCCGCGATCTTGCCGGTGTGGTGCGCGCACTCGGGAATTAGTCACGCCCGGTGCGGCGGTGTGGTACTGACTGGGGATGGGCACAGCGTGCGCCCATCCCCAGTGTGCCTCCCGGATGCGTGCGACCGACTCAGTCGAGCAGGCTGTCGAGTGCGTCAAGGAGCACGTCGCTCGTAAACGGCTTCTCGATGAAGCGGTCTACAGTGTCAGCGAATGCCTCGAGATCTGCGGCGTAGCCGGAGACAAAGACGATCGGCATCGACGGTTCGATTGCCCGGATCGCGCGCGCCATGTCACGTCCGCCCATGACCGGCATCCGTACATCGCTGACAACGGCCCTGATGCGGTCGCGTGAACCGTGCCAGAGCGCGCATGCGGCAGCCCCGTGTTCGGCTTCGATCACCTGATAACCATGTCGTTCCATCATGCGGCGCGTCGCCAGCCGGACGGCGGCTTCGTCTTCGACCAGCAGGATCGTACCGCTGCCGCGGGAGGGCCGCGACGGCGGGAGCGCCGGGATAGGAGCGGCCTGCAAGGGCGACAGGGGAAAGAGCACGTCGAACTCGGTCTTCTCTCCCAGCCTGGACGAGACGGTGATCACGCCGCCCCCCTGCTCGACAAGCCCGAAAACCGTGGCCAGCCCCAACCCCGTTCCGGTGCCGACCGGCTTGGTCGTATAAAAAGGCTCGAACAGCCGCTGTAAGGTTTCGTCGGTCATCCCGTGACCGTTGTCCGTCACCGTCAGGCGCACGTACGGGCCGGGGAATAGCTGTGGCCAGCGTCGTACTTCGTCGGTGGAGAGCTCGACAATCTGCGTGGCGAGCGTGAGGGTACCGCCGCGACCCTCGTGACCGTGCAGCGCGGTGAGCATGGCGTCGCGCGCGTTCACCGCAAGGTTGAGGAGGATGCGCTCAACCTGCCCACGATCGGCATGAATCATCGCCGGCCGTTCGCTGCGATATGTCTGCAACACGATCTCCTCGCCAATAAGCCGTCGCAGCATCGACTCGGCATGATACACCAGCTCATTCAGGTCGATGTCCTGCAAGTGCACCCGCTCCTTGCGTGAAAACGCCAGGAGCTGGCCGACGAGCGCGCGCGCGCGCGAGGCTGCCTGACCGATCTCGTCGAGTTCCGGACGGATATTCTGCCCCGCGGCTACGCCACTTCGCGCGAACTCCAGATTGCCGCCAATGACGGTGAGCAGGTTATTGAAGTCATGCGCGATGCCCCCCGCCAGCTGGCCGATCGCTTCCATCTTTTGCGATTGCCGCAGGCGGTCCTCAAGCAACCGTCGCTCGGTTTCATCCTGGGCCAGCACGAGACGTGCGTCCCGCCCCTCCCACTCGATCGCATGCGAAGTGATCTCCACCATACGGATGCGACCGTCGCGCGTGCGATGACGTGACGGACGGCGGATACGGGTGTCGGGAAAACCACGCTCGGCCTCCATACGCAACGCCTCGACATCTTCCTCCGGGCGCAACTCGAGAATGGTCAGCTGCTCGAACTCCCGGCGTGACCATCCGTACTCCATGATCGCCGCTTCGTTCACGGCGAGGACCTGCAACGTGTTCCGATCGTACACCCACATCGGGGCGGGATTCCGATCGAAGAGCAGACGAAACTTGCGCGCATCTGTCGCGCGCGCGGCAACTTCCGCCTCGAGCTCTCGCTGCTTGGCTTCCACGGCACGTCGCGCGGCCTGTGCCGCCTCGTAGGCGCGCGCACGCGCCAACGCTTCTCCGGCCACGCTGGCCAGGGCGCGCAGGAAATCCAGTTCCGTGTCGTGAAATCCGCGTGCGGTGGTAAAGCAGAGTGCAATGGTGCCAAGCGTGCGCAGCGACTCCCCCACCCCGACTTGCAGGGGAAACACGCACATCGCCCCCATCTCCGGCAAACCACGGCGAGCCGCAAAGTGTGGATACGCGCTCAGCAGATCCTGCGTGGTGGTCAGCACGATCGGCGCATTGGCGCGAACACAGTCCGGTGAGGGAGTGCCGGGTTCGTTGGCCGTGATCCGGAACTTCCGATACAGCTCGGCATCGAGCCCGTGCATGGCCAGTCCTTCGAACGCCTGCTGATCTTCAGCAAAACGCGTGACGTAACCGATGGGTGCGTCGAACTGCATCCTGGCAGCGTGCAGCGTTGCTTCCGCTACATCACGCATCGTTTTCGCCGCCGAGATGACTTGCGTGACCTGCCGCAAACGCTGCAGGCGATCACGAGCGGCGCGCTCACGCGTGAGATCGGTGTACAGGCCCACCAGGCGAATGGGCGCGCCCTCGCCGTCACGTTCTACCACCTTTCCGCGGTGCAGAATCAGCAGCCAGTGCCCCTCGCCGTGCCGCACCCGGTGCACAATTTCGAAGTACGCGCTCTTGCCGTCGAGCTGCTCCTGAATGGCGGTGTTGGCGGCGGCCAGATCGTCAGGATGCACGACACTGATCCAGCTGTCGAAGTGCGGCGTCAGTTCACCGGGCGAATATCCCAGCATCTGGCACCACCGCGGGCTGAAGTAGACATCGCCGGTCGGAATATTCCAATCCCACAGCCCGTCCTGCGCTGCCTCCATCGCGTATTCGAGCCGCTGTGCGCCGACGCGGAGCGCTCGCTCCGCTTCCCGACGATCGGTGATATCGACGATGATACCCGTTCCACCGAGCAGCCGCTCACCAGCGTAGAAGAAGACGCCGCGCGCATCAAGCCAGCGAACCGCTCCATCGTCATGACGCCTGATACGAAACTCGAGCGCGTACTCATGGTGCTGCTCGCGGCTGCGGGCGAGCAGCTCCTGCACACGCGCACGGTCATCCTCGTGCACGAGCTGCCAGAACAACGCCGGGGACGCCGTTACGCGCGCGCTCGACACACCGCACAGTAAATAGTGGTTGGCATCCCACGTCACGCTATCCTGCTCGGCATCCCAATCCCACGTGCCGATAGCGCCCAGTGACAGCACCAGGCGCAAGCGCGCGAGTGCGGCCGCATCCGTCGAAGCGACAACTGGCGAGCGCAGCTCTGACGGGATCATCGACGAAAGCGATGGAGACACATCAATGGAACGTATCGCGACAAACAGCGCACCGCATGCCCGGGACGACGGTGCGAGCGGCGCGGAGAGGCCGACGGATTCCCATCACTGGATCGCCTGCGGTCATCTTTGTGATATACGGCATACCTCGCCGTTCTCCTGATGGCGCGGCGGGCGTCACGCGAGACCGCGCCGCAGTTGAAGGGAGAACTGTGCGAAGGGCTGGGGGCAGTGTAGTTTTCGTTGAGACGGGGTGCGCGAAAGAATGCGCAACCGTGACTACCCGGGCCCGCGCTCATGTGGGCCTTTTGCGTGTCGAAGCACCTCGCCCGTGCCTGAGCGTCCGGATTCTGGACGCGGGAGTTATGGATGTCGGAAAAGTTGCGTCAGTTCTCGTTCGTCGATCATGGTCGGACATTCGTGTGCGAAGTGGCAGCCTCACGCGTCCTGGGCCCGGATCCATGGTGGTGGTTTGAAGTGTCCACCGAAAAGCATCAGCGCCACGCGCCCTTCCGTGCGGAGCCGACCGATACAGAAGAAGGCGTCCAGCTGCGCATGGTGGCATACTACGATTTTCTGCTCGAGCGTCGTGCGGCTCCGGTAGTGAAGAAGTGGAGTCGTCCGCAGCCCGAAAAGACCGCCGCCGTTGCGATCGAGAATGATCCGGAAATCGAAGCCGAACTGGAGACGGCACTCGAGGCGGCCGAAGCCGAAGATGCCGAGCAGGCCGACGGCGAAGACGCGATGGTAGACGAGTCGTCGAAAGCTGAAGCGTAGGGCTGTTCGCGTAAAGCGAGCGGTGGCCTGGAGTCGATCGCAATCGGTACGGCCGGAGCTGGTGAAACCCCGGTGGTTCCGGATCCGGGCACCTACGTGCACAATCGGTGGCGGTGTAGCTGCCGTCGGTATCCAACGGTACATTTTTCCCAATGATGAGCCTGTTTGCGCAACTCCAGGAGCAGGTGGGAGCCGCTTACGTTGTTGAGCGAGAGCTCAAGGCGGGTGGTTCGGCTCGGCTGTTCCTTGCGCGCGAACCGACCCTCGATCGTCAAGTGGTCATCAAAGTGTTGCCGCCCGAACTCACGGTGAAGGTGGATGCCGTGCGCTTCCGTCGCGAAATCCAACTCGCCGCAAAGCTGCAGCACCCGCACCTCGTGCCGGTGCTCGCGGCAGCTCCCCCACCTGATGAGACCGCTGCTGCCGACGCCGTCCTGGAGCAGTTACTTTGGTTCAGCATGCCATATATCGAAGGGGAAAACCTTCGTGAGTGGATAGATCGCCGCGAATTGCTGCTCACGCATGACGTCGTTCGCCTTATGCGTGAACTCGCCTCGGGTCTCGCCTACGCCCACGCACGCGGCGTGGTACACCGGGACATCAAACCGGACAACGTGCTTTTGCGCGAGGGCATCGCCATGCTTTCCGACTTCGGGATCGCCAAAGCGCTCGTCGATGCGAGTACCGATGCGCATCGTGCCGGCAGCCGTGTCACCACCAGGAGCACGCAACTCGGAACCCCATCGTACATGGCGCCCGAGCAGATTACCTCGCCGCAGTCAGTCGACCATCGTGCCGACATTTACGCGTTCGGGTGCCTGGCGTACGAGCTGCTCAGCGGGGCATCACCCTTTGCCAACCGTTCACTTCGCGCCACGCTCGCGGCGCACGTGCATGAGCGACCGGTCGACGTCGGTCAGCATCGGCGGGACATCCCTCCGGCGCTTGCCGATATCGTCATGCGGTGCCTGTCCAAGGACCCGTCGATGCGTCCCCATTCAGCAACGTGGATCGTCCGCGCCATCGATAACGTGCCAAACGGTGCGCAGACGGCAACACCCGCGGCAGCAGTATCCGCTGCCGCGCGCGCATCGTCGGTGCCGGTAATCACGCCGCCCGAAGGGGGCTTTTCGGTCGGTCCCCGCGATGCGGTGATTGCGGCGGCTGCGAGCGCCGTGGTGGCGCTCGTCCTCTGGCTGACCCTGTTCTGAGCGAAACCGCAAGACATTTTTACGCTTGAGGGAACCGTCCGGCAGATTTTGATGAGGCCTCCCGCAACATCTGCGGTACGCGGTTCCGCAGGCGTTGCGGCTTGCGGCGATCCCCGAAAACCCGCGCGCAAACGCCGCCGCAGCGGCACGCGCCCCGCGACAATAGGCTCCCCCATCCGTGCAAAGGGAACCAGAGACAAAGCCGACAACACGGTCACGCCGGAACAGGCGCAGCGTCTGTCCGATGCTGCCGCCGGGCTCATCAGCCTGCGTTGGCGGGATGCGGGACACTATGCTCGATACCGGTGCCACCGGTACATTTCCGCGTAACTCTTCCGGAGCACCTCGTATGTCTTCCGTTACTGTTGCGGCCCCGCGGCGCGCCTTTCTTCGCGCAGTCGCTTTGGTCGGAAGCGCACTGCTCATTCCGCGCGCCCTCCGGGCGGCGTCGCGTATACTTCCCGCGCATCCCACGCCGCGCCCCGGAATCACGGGCGCCCACGTGCTCACCGCCGCGCAACTCACCACGGTGCCGCAGTTGGTGGAGCTGTTCGACGGCGTCCGTGCCATTCCCGCCATCGCCGACGGTATTCGCTGTCACTGCGGATGCGCCGAACTCCCGGGCTTTTACTCGTTGCTCTCCTGTTATGAGGGCGACGGCATGGCGAAGATCTGCCCGATCTGCCAAGGTGAGGGGCGCGTGACCATCCGCCTGCACAAACAGGGGAAGTCACTCGACGAAATCCGACGCGCCCTCGACGCGCAGTTTGCCTGAGAGTCGTTCGACGGTTATTCCACCTCTTCAACCCCTTGCCATGACACCGACGTCGCCGACCCTTCGTGTGCTGCTCGTGCTCAGTCTCAGCGGCGTTTCGGGCGCGTTCAGTGCCTCACCCGTTCACGCGCAGATCCGGGCGAGCGAACTCGCCGCAGTTTCGCAGACAGTCGACGGCACGACTCTCAAGGTGACGTACTCGCGCCCGCGAATGCGCGGCCGCTGGCCGATCTTCGGTACGAGGGCCGTTCAGTGGGGTGAGGTGTGGACGCCCGGGGCGAATTACGCAACGCTGCTGGAGACCGATCGCGACATGCTGATGGAGAACATCCAGGTACCCAAGGGGAAGTATTCCGTCTGGATGGTGGTCCGGAAAGACAGCGCGTGGACGATGCTGCTCGATCCCAAGTGGCGTCAATTTCACATGGATCATCCCGTGCCAAACGCCACCCAGATTCACATTCCACTGCGCATTGATTCCGCCGAAGTGGAAGACATACTCAGCTGGTCGTTTCCGCGTGTGCAGGTGTCGGGCGGCACCTTGGCCATGCACTGGGCCCGCACACGCGCGAGCGTGGACTTCTCCGTGACCCCAACGCTGTCGGACCTGCTTCCGGAATTAGAGGCACGGGCTTACGTGGGTCGGTATGCGTTGCGCGATCGTCGAACGCAAAAGGATTCGGGCGTCATGGTGGTCACCTACGAACAGGGGAAACTCCGTGGTGACTTCGAGCCTGCCGATGACTACCTGAAGAGGTTTGTGCTCATGCGCGTGGCCAGCGATGTGTTCACGGTAGGGCTGTACGACGGCAGCGGCGCGCTATACGAAGTACTGCGTCCCGATATGATGCTGACGTTCACGCGCGCCCTGGATGGCGGGGTCTCCTTCGAGGCGCGCGGCGGCTACGATGTGCTTTTCTTCACCGGACGGCGGCAGACGCCTTGAGCACTTGTCCACGGGTCTCCCGATGACCCAGCGCTTCGAAGAGCTCCTGCGCGGGTCGTCTCCCGTACCGGCGTCCGCGCCGGAACAGCCATGTGCTCGGGCCGTCCGTGTTGCTGGACTCCCGCCCGCTCCGGCATGAGATTGTACCGGCACGCCGCCCGCACCGTCTGCCTCGCCGTCTGCGACGGTGCTTCGCCTTTGTCTCAGCCCGTCAATGCCGATTACGCTCCAGGTCAACGGCACGTCCCGAACGCTGGATGTGCCTGCCGAGATGCCGCTGCTGTGGGCCTTACGCGATGAACTCGATCTCAAGGGCACCAAGTTCGGGTGCGGCATCTCGCGTTGTGGCGCCTGCACGGTACATGTGAACGGCGTGGCACAGCGCTCGTGTACGATGCCGCTCTCGCGAGCGGCCGGCGCAGAAGTTACGACGATCGAAGGGCTTTCTCCCGACGGCATGCACGTTGTGCAACAGGCATGGGAAGAGTTGGACGTGGCGCAATGCGGATATTGCCAGGCTGGCCAGATCATGGCCGCCGCGTCGCTGCTCGCGCGCAACGCCAAGCCCACCGACGCCGATATCGACAGCGCCATGAACACGAACGTTTGCCGCTGTGCGACATATCTGCGTATTCGACAGGCGATTCACCGCGCCGCCGACATCAGGAACAGCATGGTCACTCCCGCAACGGGTGGTTCGGCAAACAAGAATGGCTCCCCCGATGCGCGCTGAGACGCCGACCATGACCACACGAGACGACGCTCCGGCGCTCGACACCGTCGCTGCGGCGGTGACCCGCCGCGATTTTTTGCGCGTCTCGGCGCTGGCCGGTGGCGGCATCCTGCTCGCCAGCTATGCCCGGCCACTCGACGCCATTGAACGTCTCGGGTTGCCTGACGCTGCCCTTGCTGATCCGACATTGAGCGCCTACGTGCGCATCACGCCGGATGGCCTCGTCACCATCACGGCGAAAAATCCCGAGATCGGGCAAGGCATCAAAACGATGCTCCCCATGCTCATCGCCGAGGAGCTCGACGTGGAGTGGGCCAACGTGCGCGTGGAGCAGGCGGACCTCGACAGCACCAGGTACCCGTCCCAGATCGCGGGCGGCAGCACGGCCACGCCCATTAACTGGCTCCCGATGCGTCGTATCGGTGCTGCCGGTCGAGCGATGCTCGTCAGCGCGGCGGCGGCGCGCTGGGACGTGCCGGCCAACTCGCTCGACACCGACAAAGGCGTCGTATATCACCGCGCCAGCAATCGATCGGCGACGTACGGCGAGCTCGCTTCTGCCGCAGCGAGCGTCGTCCCGCCCGAACTCGCGTCGATACCGCTCAAGCATCCCTCGCAGTTCCGCATTATCGGGACCCGCGTCAAGACCGTCGATTCGCACAGGATCGTGACCGGCAAGCCGCTTTTCGGCATCGACGTGACAGTGCCCGGCATGCACTACGCGACCTTCGTCAAGTGCCCGGTGTTCGGCGGCAAGGTGCGGAGCGCGAATCTCGACGCCATCAAGGCGATGCCTGGCATCACGCACGCCTTCGTGGTGGACGGGCTCATCACCACACCGGTGCAGGGACTGGCCTCCGGCGTGGCCATCGTGGGCAAAAATTGGTGGCTTACGCAGCAGGCGCGCAAACAGCTCGCCGTCATGTGGGACGAGGGAGAAACCGCGCAGCAGAGCAGCGCCGGCTTTTCGGCGAAGGCGACAGCATTGTTCGCGCAACAGCCTCACCGCAGCATTCGCAAAGACGGCGACGTCACGGCCGCGCTCGCCGGCGCGGCCACAGTGATCACCGCCGAGTACCGCTATCCGTTCATCGCCCATGCGCCGCTCGAGCCGCAAAATTGCACGGCGCACGTCACGAACGGCCGGTGCGAGATTTGGACGAATTCGCAGACGCCCGAAGGCGGCCGCGGCCTGGTTGCGCGCACGTTGGGTATCGACCCGACGCAGATTACGGTGCACATGGTTCGCGCTGGCGGCGGGTTCGGGCGGCGCCTGTACAACGACTACATGGCCGAAGCCGCGTGGATCGCGAAGGAAGCCGGTGTGCCGGTGAAGCTGCTCTGGACGCGTGAAGACGACATGCAGCACGACTTCTATCGGCCGGGAGGTTTCCATGCCTTCAAAGGTGGGCTCGACATCGACGGTACGCTGGTCGCCTTTCACAATCACTTTGTGTCGTATGGCGAGGGGGAGCGGTTCGCGCCAAGTGCCGACATCGGGCGCACGGAGTTCCCGGCGGGCTTCGTGCCGAATCTGTCATTCGATGCGTCGGTGATGCCACTCGGTGTTCCTACGGGCGCATTGCGGGCGCCGCGAAGCAACGCGCTCTCGTTCGCCTTTCAGGGATTCATCGACGAGCTCGCGATCGCCGGCGGCAAGGATCCTCTACAGTTTCGTCTCGACCTGTTGAACAGTGAAATGACGTCGGCTACCGAAGCCGGCGGATCACCGCAACAGCGCGCTGCCGGCTTCGACGCCGAACGCATGCGCGGGGTACTCGAGCAGCTGCGTGACGTATCCGGGTGGGGCACGGGCGCGCTCCCCAAGGGGACCGGGCGCGGCGTGGCCTTTTACTTCAGCCATCGCGGCTACTTCGCCGAGGTGGTGCAGGCGACCGTGAGCCAAGCCGGTGAAGTGAAGGTGGACAAGGTGTGGGCGGTGGGGGATGTCGGCAGCGAGATCATCAACCCGAACCACGCCGAACAGCAGGTGCAGGGTGCGGTACTCGATGGTTTCGGACAGGCGTTCGGCCAGGAGATCACCTTCACCGGCGGCAAAACCGATCAGGGGAACTTCCATAATTTCCCGCTGCTGCGTATGCGGCAATCGGCTCCCGTCGAAGTGCACTGGCGCAAAACCGCGTTTGCACCCACCGGCATCGGTGAGCCGGCGATGCCACCGGCGCTGCCGGCGCTGATCAACGCGATCTACATGGCCACCGGTAAGCGTGTGCGCACGCTCCCCCTCTCCAACGTGGATCTCAAATGGGCCTGACCCCCGTATTCGCATGAATATCCAGCACATCGCCACGTCCCCGTTCGCCGACCAGCGACCGGGGACGTCGGGTTTACGAAAACGCACGGTCGTCTTTCAGCAGACGCACTATCTCGAAAATTTTGTGCAAGCGCTGCTCGAGGTAGCCGCCCTCCCTGCCGGTAGTACGCTCGTCGTGGGCGGTGACGGCCGCTACCTCAATCGTGAAGCGACTGAACTGATCATTCGCCTCGCGGTGGGAAATGGCATCCAGCACCTCATCGTGGGACGTGGCGGACTGCTCTCCACGCCCGCAGCGTCGCACCTGATCCGCAGCGGGGCGCAGGGGGGGATTATTCTCTCCGCCAGCCACAACCCCGGCGGCCCTGATGGTGATTTCGGCATCAAGTACAACACCGCCAACGGCGGACCTGCCCCCGAATCCTTCACGAATGCGGTGGCGGCACGGGCTGCGGTGCTCACGCGATATCACATCGCCGACCTGCCGCCGCTGGATCTCGATGTCGTTGGCGTGCAGCGGGTAGACGACGTGCGAATCGACGTCGTTCACCCGGTGGAAGCGTACGCCGCGCTGATGGAATCGCTGTTCGACTTCGACGCGATCGCCGGACTGTTCGCGGGCGGCTTCCGCATGCGCTTCGATGCGATGCACGCGATCACCGGTCCGTATGCGGTGGACATCCTCGAGCGACGGCTCGGCGCGGCGGCGGGAACCGTCATCAATCGCGTCCCGCTCCCCGACTTCGGTGGCGGACACCCCGATCCGAACCTGACCTACGCGCACGATCTGGTGGAGGAGCTGTTCGGCGATGCCGCGCCCGATTTCGGAGCCGCCTCCGACGGCGACGGAGACCGCAACATGATTCTGGGTCAGCGCTTCTTCGTGACGCCGTCGGACAGCCTCGCCATTCTCGCGGCGAACGCCACGTTGGTGCCGGGATATGCACGCGGACTCACCGGAGTCGCACGCTCGATGCCCACCAGCGCTGCCGTCGATGCGGTCGCCGCCGCACTGCACGTCCCCTGCTTCGAGACGCCTACCGGGTGGAAGTTCTTCGGCAACCTGCTCGACGGAGGGCTCATCACGCTGTGCGGTGAAGAGAGTTTTGGTACAGGCTCGGACCACGTGCGCGAAAAGGACGGACTGTGGGCGGTGCTGTTCTGGCTGAATATCATCGCGGAACGCGGGCAGCCGGTGGAAACCGTTGTACGCGAGCATTGGGCGCGCTTCGGACGCCACTACTACACGCGCTACGACTACGAAGGCGTCTCTGCCGAGGCGGCAAACGACGTGATGTCGCATCTGCGCGGGCAGTTCGCGCGTTTACCTGGCGTGACATTCGGCGAGCGACGCGTGATCAGCGTGGACGACTTCGCGTACACCGATCCGGTGGACGGCAGCGTCAGCACCCAACAGGGGATTCGTGTGCTCTTTCACGACGGCGCACGGATCGTGTACCGGCTGTCGGGCACGGGAACCGACGGGGCAACGATCCGCGTGTACATCGAAGCGCCCGAGACGGCCCCCGATCGACTCGGCATGGATACGGCAGTCGCGCTTGAGGCACTCAGCACGGCCGCGCTGGCGCTCAGTGAAATCGTGGAACGCACGGGGCGGGTGACGCCCACCGTGATCACATGACGGTCGCCCGTTCACGGCGCCGGACGCGCCCGACCGGCGACGATCGTGATGTTGTCGCTTCCGCCGCGCTCCAGCGCAAGATCGAGCAGCCCGTTGCACAGCTGCTCCGACGAAGTCATCTGCCCGATGTGCGCACCGATCTCCTCGTCACTCACATGCTTGGTGAGTCCGTCCGAGCACACGAGAGTGACGCCGCCACGCTTCGTGACATCCACGCGCGTAATTTCCGGCAGCGCCTCGTCGGCCCCGATCGCACTCGATAAGACATGGTTGAGCGGCGAGTGCTGGGCGCGCTCGGGGGTGAGCGCCCCACGCTCGATCATCTCCTGCGCCATCGTCTGGTCACGCGTCACCTGGCGCAAATGTCCGTCCTGGTGGAAATAGCACCGGCTGTCCCCCACCTGCATCACATACAGCCACGGCCACACCACGATGCCGACGGATAGCGTCGTCGCGATCCGCCGTCCACCAAACTCCTGCTCGGCTTTTTTCAGTACGCGGGCGTGAGCATCGAGCGCTGCCTCGCGCAGGGCATTGGTGAATTCCATATCGCTCGTCGAGCCGACCGTGTGATAGCAGCGCATGGCCGACGCGAAATACTCGGTGACCGCCACCGTGGCGAGCCGGCTCGCTTCGCTGCCGTCCGCGCTCCCTCCCACCCCGTCTGCCACGAGCATGATCGTTGCCAGTCGCTCGCCGCGCAGCACGAGGTTGTCATAGGTGGAAAGGCTGGTCCCGTGCACCACCACCTGGGGATGCACGGTGCACAGCAGGAAGTGGTCCTGATTGCTCGTCCGCACCAAGCCGGTGTGCGTCACGCCGAACATATCGAGTTCATCGTCGCGGGGACGCGGCAGCGAGGCGTATTCAGCGGAGAGAGATGTCATCCCATGACTATGCCACGGCACGGGGCCCGACGGCAACCGACGATCTCAGCTTTCGCGCCGGGAACGCGGTGGCACGGCGTGTCATGGCATCTGCGCGCCCCGGAGCGGAGGCCCAGCCGCCTCGAGGGCCGCCCATTCCGTGTCTTCGAAAAGGCGCGACCGCGTAAGAAATCGCACCCCTTCCGGGGTCTCCAGCGAGAAGCCAGCACCGCGGCCAGGGACCACGTCGATGGTGAGATGGGTGTGCTTCCAATATTCGAACTGCTGGTCGCCGATGTAAAACGGCGTATCTACAATAGTCCCCAGGTAAACATCCCGTTGGCCAATGCGGAACTCTTCACGGGGAAAGCACATAGGCGAACTGCCGTCGCAGCACCCCCCCGACTGATGGAACACCAGAGGCCCGTGCAACGCCTGCAAGGTGTGCAGAATGGCGGCGGCGGCCGGGGTGACGTCGACGCGGGCTACCGGCGTTTCCGTTGGCGTGGTCATCGGCACGCTCAGAAAAACCCGAGCGCGTTCGGACTGTAGCTCACCAACAGGTTTTTCGTCTGTTGGTAATGGCTGAGCATCATCTTGTGATTCTCGCGACCGATGCCGCTCTTCTTGTAGCCCCCGAAGGCTGCGCCGGCCGGATACTGATGATAACAATTGGACCAGACACGACCGGCCTTGATGCCGCGCCCCATGCGATACAGCGTATTGACGTCTCTCGACCACACGCCGGCACCGAGTCCATAAAGGGTGTCATTCGCGAGGGCCAACGCATGCTCCTGATCCTTGAAGGTCGTGACCGATACGA
This sequence comes from Gemmatimonadales bacterium, assembly GCA_038250435.1. GTDB lineage: Bacteria > Gemmatimonadota > Gemmatimonadetes > Gemmatimonadales > Gemmatimonadaceae > Gemmatimonas. The sequence continues at coordinate 63,881 of JBBSCJ010000004.1, forward strand.
CCGGGCCGAAAATCTCTTCCTGAAATACGCGCATGCGGTTGTGCCCTTCAAACACCGTGGGCTCCACGTAATAGCCGCCAGCCAGTTCGCCCTCAAGGTGCGCCCGCTTGCCACCGGTGAGCACCGTGGCGCCTTCCTGCTGGCCGATGTCGAAGTAGCTGAGAATCTTCTCCAGCTGATCGTTCGACGCCTGCGCCCCGAGCATCGTGGAGGGATCGAGCGGATGGCCCATCCTGATCTTCTTCACGCGATCGAGCGCTCGGTCCATGAAGCGTTCGTAAATCGACTCCTGCACCAGCGCGCGCGAGGGACAGGTGCACACCTCTCCCTGATTGAGCGCGAACATCGCGAACCCTTCGAGCGCCTTGTCGAAGAATGCATCGTCTTCGTCCATGACGTCGGCGAAGAACACGTTGGGCGACTTGCCTCCCAGCTCCAGCGTGACCGGCACGAGATTTTCCGACGCGTATTGCATGATGAGACGTCCGGTCGTCGTCTCACCGGTAAAGGCGACCTTCGCCACCCGCGGGCTCGAAGCGAGCGGCTTTCCCGCTTCCACCCCGAAGCCCTGCACCACATTGAGTACGCCAGGAGGCAACAAGTCTGCGATCAGCTCCACGAACGCCATGATCGCCACCGGGGTCTGCTCGGCGGGCTTGAGCACCACCGCATTTCCTGCGGCGAGGGCGGGGGCCAGCTTCCACACCGCCATCAGCAACGGAAAATTCCACGGGATGATCTGCGCGACCACGCCAAGCGGCTCGTGAAAGTGGTACGCCACCATGTCTTCGTCGAGTTCTCCCGCAGTCCCTTCCTGCGCACGCAACACGCCAGCGAAGTAGCGGAAGTGATCGACGGCCAGCGGCAGGTCGGCGGCTTTCGATTCGCGAATCGGCTTGCCGTTGTCGATGGTCTCGATGACCGCCATCGCCTCGAGATTCTCTTCCAGCCGGTCGGCGATCCTGTTCAGAATGATCGCGCGATGGGTCGCCGACGTCCGTCCCCACGCGGGTGCCGCACGATGCGCGGCGTCGAGCGCCAGCTCCACGTCTTCCTTCGTGGAGCGAGCCACATCGCACAGATGCTGGCCGGTAACGGGTGTGGGATTGCTGAAATACTGACCTCTCACCGGAGCGCGGAACGTCCCGTCAATCCAGTTCTCGTAGCGCGTTTTGATGGGGATGGTGATCGCGTACTGCGCGGCGCCCTGCGGAAGAGTGGCGTTGCTGCTCGGTGCGGCTGACGTGGCCATGCTCGCCTCATTGGTGACGGGTCGCGCCGACAGGGGGCATACGTCGGCGACGACGTCCACGTGTGCAATGTTGAGGCCCGCAGATTCCAGGTATTTTCTGCCGTGGGCTCATCCTGCCGGGCTGATTGCAACGTGTTGCGGGACTTTCGCTTGGCGGCGCCGTGCCGCCATCGCAAACAGCGCTGCGCTTTCGCGTGTCGCACCCACGCGCGACAGCTGTCGCGACGCGTGCGACAGCGCCTGCGACGTCTGTCGCGCCGGATATCGCGTCAGGCGCGACGTACCCGTTTCGTCCACCCGACCAGCCGGCGAATAGACAGCGCAAGACCCGTGAGTACCAACAGCGCCGCACCAAGTGACACGAGTCCGGCGAGCGTTTGCCCTGGAATGCCGAGCACCTCGCCGGTATGCAGAAAGCGCATGATGGAGCGGAGACGTCGGCCGCGGGACAGTGCGGAGAACGGCTCGTAGCTTTCCACCTCACCAGCGGCCGTGAGCGTGAGTTGCGCACGCTTCTGCGGCTCCCCGCCCATACCGCCATCGAGCGAGAATACAAGTCGCGCGGTATCCGATTTCGGCAGCGTAAGGGAGATCGTGCGCCATGCGGGCATCTGCGACTGCGCGCGGTCGAAATGTGCATCGAGACTGGCCGGAATCACGGTGTTCGCGGTGCGCGGAAGGCCCGCTTCGCGTGCCGTCACCGCGGGTGCATTCGCGACGGCAGCGCCCGCCCGCGCGGGAGGTGCCTCGCCGACCACGCGATACGCGAGGTCGCTGGCCCACCGATAGGAGATCACCGACGCCGAGGCGACGATCAGCAGCAGGGGAATGGCGCTCCAGATGCCCACCACGTTATGCCAGTTGAAATCGCGAGCTTTCGGCGATAGTCCGCGACGAAACCAGCCAACATTCCGGAACGCCGTTGGCGTCCACAGGCGAGGCCACCAAAGCCAGAAGCCGGTGAACACCAGCAGCAGAAACGCCAGGTTGGACGCACCGGTGATCGCCTTGCCGAGGTCGCGCCTTTCACCGCTGAACGAGAGCCGACGATGCCAATCGGTCACCAGGCTGAAGAAGCCGCGCATCGTGACCGATCCGGTGCCGAGCACCGCGCCGGAATAGGCATTCACAAAAACCCGTTTCTCGCGACCGAACTGTACTTCAACCGGCGTGTCCGATCCGCGTCGCCAAACGACTGCCGTAGGCGTGCCCTGTTCAGTCGCCGCGACCGTAGCGATCAGGGCCGGACGGCTCATCGGCGAGCTGGTACCGGTGGGCGCGCGACCATCCATGCCGCGCGTATCCGCCCACCCGGTCATCTGCTTCTGGTAGGTGAGAAGCACACCAGTGACGGACATGATCATCACCACGGCACCAGCCACGACGCCGGCCACCAGGTGTATCCAGAACAGCAGCGTTCGCAGGGAGGGCACGAGAAATCAGAGCGAGAGTGCTTGCCAATGAGAGTCGTTCTCATAAAGTAATTACTGATCGTACCCATCCATTCCGAGCATGTCAATCGGGATTCCCGATGTTACACGCCTGCGGTATCTGATCGGTTCGGCTCTTACTCCTCGTCTTCAACCCAGAAGATCGCCGCGACGCCCTCGCCCACGCAGACGACGCCGGAATCGAAGCTCTCCTCGGAGATCGGATCCCAGCTGTGCAGCTCTATCTGTGTTGAGCCTTCGCCGATGCTCCAGTCGCCATTTGTGAAATAGGTGTGCGGCTCCGGCGCGAGATCGAGAAACTGCGTCGCAAGCGTTGCAGCCCGCGAAAGCGGCATGATTTCGGTCTGGTGGGCCAGATCGCGATGCAGTAACGCGGCGACGATCGCGTGCGCATCGGCCGCACTGATCGTCATCCAGCCGTCGTCGAGCCCGCGAAAGCCGTGCGCCTCCACGATACTATCGACCGTCCTGGCGGATGTGACGCGTTCTTCTCCGACGGGCATTACCGCGCACGTGGTGCGGCCCGCTGCGCGGGATTGCGCGATTTGCGTTGCTGAATTCATGGGTGCCTGCCGACCATAATCCACTCCAGAGCAAGACGTGTACAAAGCCCGCGGTGGTCGGATGAGCTTCCGGAGACTGCAGGCCGCTCGACCTATCGCCTCGTGTAATCTGGCGCCATCGAGCTCGCCGCGTGAAGTACGACGATCGTTCTTATGCTTGGCTCTTCGGGCTTTGGTGTGGGCGAATCCGGGCCGGAGCGATCGCTGAACAGCGTGCGGCAACGGCTGCCTGGCGCCTTTTACTGATCCCGCCGTGGCCACGAGGACGGACGCGGTGCGGCGGAAGCGTGAGCGCGAGGGCCCTGATTATTCAGCGCCGTTCACGCTCACGCTTACCCTCACGCCGTACCCAGCCCTGTGTTGAACCGCAGGCTTACCGCTCGGCCAGCTGGCCGCGCACCGCGCCAGCCGGGAATTCCCCCGAGTGGATGTTTACGTAGAAGCCAGCGGGATCAGCGCTGATCTCACGGAGCAACGCCGGCGCGATGTTGGTGAGGCACCCCTGCGAGCTCCCGGACACGGGCGCGGTGGGATTGATCACCACGGGGCCGGACGCCGTCGCGCTGCCGCGATGAATATGCGCGAAAATTGCGGTGCCGCTATTGGGCGCGTCGACCGTGCCGATGTTTGCCACGGTGAACTGGAAGCACAACTCGCCTCGGCCGAGGTTGATCGACACGATCGCGGAGCCACTGCCGTCGGCATCACCGACCACGCCAACTTCGGCCGCGCCGGTAAGGGTCGCGACGATCGGCTTGCCGCCCACCGAGCTTCCTGGAAGGCGGACGAGCGACGGACCATCGGCGGGGGCGGCGACATCAGAAGAGGAACAGGCCGCAGCCAGCCCGACCAGTCCGGCGCCGGCAAGAACGAGAAGACGATGACGCATGGTGAAAGACCTTTGGTGGAGGGAGCGAGATTGTCGATTGTCGACAAAGCGTAAATGCGGCACGAATGAATTTTATTCCCTCTGGTGCTGCTCCAAGTCCTCGCGTGAAAGGCACAATCAGTCGGTACGAATTGTCGGCTTCCGTCGCGCCGTCGGCCACTTCACGTGACCTGACGACCCCGACCTTCGTCATTGATGGTGCGGTAGCCGTGCTGCCGCTGACCGAGGCCGAACGCACGTCGCAAGGGTTTGCGCACGCGCGCTGCACGCCGATCGCGGATGCGAGGCACACTCCTTCACAGGAAGCTTCCGACGCGTTCTTCGCCGCGGTGAACGCCTTTCGCTGAGGGGCGCCACCAGACTCCTGACGCACGGCAGCCCCGATGAAGTCCGCCGAAACGTTGTTGGCCTGTTGTGTGGTGGGACTCGCCTGTTTCATCGGCGGACAGACGTACGGCGTGCGGGGAGGCACCACCGCGAGTGAAGCTGCCGGAATCTTCGGCACCTCCTCCACCCGCGCCACGCGCCCCTCCGGCATCTCCGGCACCGCCGCGCGCGAAGGTCCGACAAGCGCCGCGCGTGGCGCACGGCTCCCGGTCGAGCCGGAAGTCGGCGCCACAGGCGCTACCGTCCCCGACCGCGCCGCGCTCCCCCCTGCGGAGATGCGGCGGCGCGTCGCGCTTGGCATGGCCGGCACGTACCTCGACGAGCTATTGCTCTCACGCGATTCCGCACTGACACGTTGGCCGGATCGTCGATCGCAGCCGCTACGCGTGTGGGTTGACGAGGCCGAACGGCTCGCCGGTTGGACCCCGGCGTTTGTCGAAGCGGTGCACGATGCGTTCGGCACGTGGGTGCAGGCGGGCGTCCCGCTGCGCTTCACGTTCGTTCCCGATTCCGTCGGCGCGGATATTCACGTGTCGTTTACCGATCACTTCCCGAACGGCATCAGCGGAAAGACCGTGTGGAGCCGGGATGCCGAATGGTGGCTTGTGTCGGGCAACATTCGACTCGCGGTGGACCATCCCGCCGGCGGCCGCGTGTCCGCTCCGCAGATGCGTGCGATCGCGCTTCACGAGGTCGGCCACCTGCTGGGGCTCGATCATGCGAACGCACCCGACCACATCATGTCATCGCGTGTTCGAGTACGCGATCTCAGCGACGTCGATCGCGCCACGGTCCGCCTGCTTTATTCGCTCCCTGCGGGCTCGCTCAAGCCCTGAGCGCCGTACAGCGTGCGACTACCAGCGCACCGTTACCGTGCGCGCCGGCCCGTCGCGTCCGTGTACCTGCATGCTGACTTCGCGCACACCGGGGGAGTTGAACGCCCGCGCCAACGGTCTCAGCTCACGAACGGCCGTACCGTTCACCGCACGCACCACGTCGCCAGCGCGCAGCCCTGCATCGGAGGCGGGAGAACCCGGCAGCACGCGCAACACCAACAGCCCCGGCTCAAGCCCCACGCGCTGCGCAAATTCGTCGTCGATGGCCGAAAACTGGGCGCCAGCGTATACCGCGACGCCGGTGCCGTTCAGCAACGGCGGCGCGGCAGTCGGCGCGGGTGACATTCTCGCTGCCCGCAAGGGCGCCGACGGCACGGCGCGCGAAGTCACCGCCACCTTCATGCTCTGCGCCTCCGGACGTGTGGTTACCGCCACGGGCACGTCCCGCGCGCGACCCGCGCGAAGTATACGCAGGCGCACGGACTGCCCCGGTACGAGCATCGTCGAATAGTTCACGGCCTGCTGGAGCAGATCGCGTCCGTTGTACGACAGCACGGTGTCGCCAGCGGAAAGTCCCGCTCTGGCCGCCGGCGAGCCGCCGTCCACCGTTTCGACCATCGGATACTCACAGTGACTGATCATTACCCCTTCCGGCGTGACGAGACGGAGCTGCGCGCCCGATAATCCGATACCCATGTAACCGGCGCGCGACGAGGAGCGCATCCGCAACTGCGATTCAGCCGCTTCAGTGAGCGCGGCGATCTGCGGCTGCAGCGCGCGGATGGTTGCCTCCACGCGCGGAGCGAAGACACGCGTGCGTCCGTCCATGGTTGCGACGAACGTGCGCGTCTCCGCACCGCGCGGCTCGATACCGCGCGATTCCGGAGTGTGCCCGCCGGTGGCCACTTGTACGCTGTCGCCCTGACGGATAGTGATCGTTTCGCCGTTGCCGTGTTGGTCACGCGTGTAACGCACGATCACCCCCATGAGCGAGTCGACGCCGCGCTGCACGCGCGTGAATTGCTGCAGCTGGGCGTCTTGCCACTGCTGCGTGTGTTCGAGCGTGAAGGCCGCACTCTCAAGCTCACGTTTGAGCCGCAGCAGTGCCAGTCCTTCAGTCGCCCGCACAAGCGTGCTCGGCGACGCCTCCAACTCGGCACAGACATTGGCCACCACGTGCTTTGCGGACTGGGCCTCGAGCGCGGTGCCGACTGCCCCGTTCGCCAACAGCAGTCCGACCAGAGACATCGACCGCTGTCGCATACACCGTGCGTGTCGGTGGGATGGGTGAATGATCGGTACCATGGTCAGTATCGCTCGATCGTCTTGTCCACGGGGAGCGCTCCACTGAGCTGCTGCAGCGTGGCCTCACGCGCGGTGGACGCGGTGAGGAAGTAATGATTCAGCACCGGATCCTGTGGCGCGTCCTGCAGGCCCGCGCGCGAAGCCGCCATCATCTGATCCAGCGCCGCCAGACGTGCCCGGTAAACGTCCGAATCGCGCGCGCCGAAGTCGTTGGACGCCAGCCAGAGCGACGCGCGTTCGTACTCCTGCTGCGCCCGCTCGAGGGCCAGCGTGGCGGTCGACACGGAGGTGAAGCTCTCGGCTGGCTGCCACTCCACCGCGGACACCGACGGCACGACTGACGCCGCCGACTCCGCTCCCTCGAGAGGCACCCCGACGCGCTCCACACCTGCCGTAACGCGTCCGACAACCGCGCCCCCAAGCATCAAGCACATCGCCGCAGCCATGCGCCACGCGACGCGATGCCACGAGACGCCTCGCGAGCGCCGGAGCGGGGATTCCGCACGCGGCGCCGCAGCAACCGCCGCGCCCTTGAGCATCCCTTCGGCACGCAGCTCCGCCGCGATGCTCTCCCAGGTGGAAAGGCGCGCCGCAGCCGGCAGCTCGGCGTCGCGGAGCGCGCGCGCGCGCAGTACCATCTGCGCATACGCATCCCGGGCGTTGCGACAGCGCGAGCAGAGCACCAGATGGGCGCGCTCGCTCGCCGAAAGCGGCTCGTGGTCGAACGCGGCAAGCCGCTCAGTATGAAGGTGCTGCATGATTCCGTTCCAAACCGGCGGATGATGGGGAGTCGATAAGGGGGGCGAGGAGCCGGCGTAACTTCGCCCGCGCCTTGAACAGCTGAGACTTCGAGCCACCGGCCGTAATCCCCAACTCGGCGGCGATCTCTTCGTGGGTATACCCTTCCACGTCATGCAACAGGAACACCGTGCGTGCTCCCGGCGAGAGCTGGCGGGCGGCATCCTCGATGCTCCGGGCGAGCATAGTGCGCTCGGCGTCCTGCTCCACCGCCGCCGAGTCTTCCTCGATCGCCGTCTCGGTCGCCGCCAGCCGTCGCGCACAACGCAACGCGTTCAGCGTGCGATTGATCGCCACCCGATGTACCCACGTACCGAATTTTGCATCCCCACGCCACGACGGGAGGGCGCGGAAAATCTGAATCCAGACCTCCTGCGCGATATCTTCGGCAAGGTCGGGATCTCCGGCGAGTCGTCGAACGACGGCGTCTACATGCGGGGCGTGCTGATTCCACAGCAGCCGCATGGCACGTTCGTCCCCGTCGATCGCCCGTTGGACGAGAGCGGTGTCGGTGTCCATGGGATTCTCTAATCTGTCACTTGAGGCGCGCGAAGGGTTGCTTTCGCCGAGGCCGATCGTTGATCCCACAGGAGCGCACGGTTTCGCTGTCATCTGACGTCACTTCCCGAAGGGAAATCGGCGAAATGACGCAACTCACGGCGCAGTATCGGGTTCAAGATGCTTGACGGACGAAGCGGCCCGTCTTAAATGCAGAAAGGGCATGGCTGGACGTGATCTGGTCCTTATCACCCTACGGACGGTCGTCTCTCGTGTTACTTCTCGCTGCTCTCGTTTTTGCGGTTGCCGACGCCACCGCGTTGGGCGGGCTCCCTGAACGGGCACCCGCCGCCGTAGGCATGAGCGCAGAACGCCTTTCCACGATCGATCGGGTGGTGCAGCGCGGCGTCTCGGCAGGCGGATATCCCGGCGCAGCGGTGGTCGTCGGGCGCAAAGGCTTCTCTGTCTGGTCCCGCGGTTTTGGTGCGCTCGACTGGTCGGGGCGCCGCAAGGTGACCGCCGACGAAAGCGTGTACGACCTCGCCTCGCTCACCAAGGTGGTGGCCACCACGACGGCCATCATGGTGCTCTACGACCAAGGGAAGATCGCGCTCGACGCCCCAGTCAACCGATACATCCCCGGCTTCAGCGGCGGGCTGCGTGATCAGGTCACCGTGCGGCATCTGCTCACCCACCGAGCCGGCCTGCCCGCCGGGCGGGAGCTGTGGCGCATTGCCAGCACCCCGGCGCAGGCGCGGGCTGCAGTGCTGCAATCGCCTGTCACCTGCACCCCCGGCAACTGTTACGAGTATTCCGATCTGGGTGCGGACATCCTGGGGTTCGTGGCCGAGGCCGCGAGTCAGCAGCCGCTCGATACGTTTCTGCAGGAAGCCGTGTTCAACAAGCTGCAGATGACCAATACCCGCTTTCGCCTGTCGGCGGCCGATCGGGCTCGCACCGCGCCCACCGAAATCGCCCCCCCGCGCGGCTACCCGTTGCGAGGCGAGGTGCACGACGAGAATGCCTACGCGCTGGGTGGCGTGGCAGGACACGCCGGGCTTTTCAGCACGGCGTCCGACCTGTCGGTCTTTGCGCAGATGCTGCTGGATGGCGGTGTCTATAACGGCGTGCGGGTGGTGTCCGACTCCGCGGTGGCGCTCTTCACCCGCCGCGCCGCAGGCCACCGGGCGTTAGGGTGGGACACCTGCGCAGGCGGATCGGGGTGCGGACAGTTCATGTCGGAGCGCGCCTATGGCCACACGGGTTTTACCGGCACCTCGCTGTGGATCGACCCCGACCGGCAGATGTTTGTTATTCTGCTTACAAACCGGGTGCATGCCGCCCGTGCCGGCAGGCCGTCAAAGGTTATCTCCGACGTGCGCAACGACTTGGCGGATGCCGCCGTCCTGGCGGTGATGGACGATCCCACGGGAGTGCTGGCGATGCCGGCCAGCTTCCGTGCCGATCGTGCGCAGGACTGGAATCGTCCACTGACGTCACGGCGAGCGAGCAGCGCGTCCGCGCGACGTAAGGCTGCGGCGGCCAAGAAAGTGGCGGCAAGTCGAAGAGCCGCTGCCCTGAAAAAGCACTCGGCAAAGAAAACCGCGCGCAAAAAGCCCATCGTCAAGAAAACGTCCCGGTAACCGTTGGACGCTGCAACAGGGACGGCTCCTGTCGGCTATATTTTAAAGATGGACAGCTCATCAGAAAACACCGCCCTTCCCGGGAACGATCCCGGGAACGAACCCGTGATTGAAGGCGCCATCAGCGCCGATCAGGCTCGGCTGGTGCTCCGCCGCGTCAAGGACCCCGAGCTCAATCTCAATATCGTCGATCTCGGGCTGATCTACGAAGTGGGAGTCGAGGGGTCGGTGATCAAAATCGATATGAGCCTGACGTCTCCCGGGTGCCCGTCGGGACCCGAAATCATGGGTGAAGCCGAGCAACAGCTCCGCACGATTCCTGGCGTAACCGACGTCGTCATGAACCTGATCTGGTCGCCGCCCTGGACACCAGACCGCATCGAACCCCGGGTGCGCGCATACATGGGCTTCTAGACCGCGACTTTCTGCGCGCGCTCCAAGCGAATCATGCGAGAGAGCGTCAAGCCGACCGGAACCAGCATGATCGCGCCGGTCCACAGGCACAGATCAGCGATATTCGCAATGACCGTCGTATGTTCACTGATGCGCACGGCCAGAAAATCCGCTACGCCAGGTGGGCCAACCAGCATGCTCGCCAGATTTCCTGCCGCGCCGCCGGTCACGAGCCCCAACGCCGGGATGGCGCGCGCGTCCACCGCGGCCATGGCACGCACCACCGACGCGATGAGCGCGATGGCCGCGATTGTGACAAGCACGTGAAGCGCCCAAGTGAGGGGGCCCGCCTCAAGTCCGTCGCGGCCGCCAGTGTTATAGACCAACATGAAGGAGAGTCGCTCGGTAAGCGCGTACGCATCCTTCTCCAGCAACAGCCGTTCGGCGCCATGCTTGGTGAGCAGGTCTACGGCAGCCGCCACGACGGCAATGAGCGAATACCTCTTAACCGTTTCTTCAAGTAGCGGAGCGGGGCGGCGGGCACTCAAGACTCGGTATTGTGGCATGGCGCGGCGCTGAAGGGGTTTGCTGAGTTCGCTTGCAACACCGGTAGTGGCACCACTCGTGCCGCCGTCATTATGAAATTTTCATCATGTGACCTCGCCACGCTGCGAACTCCGACACGTTGGCAAATCCAGCATTCACATGTAGTTACCTAATACATCGTCGTCACCGCGAACCTTCTTGACGACGTGCGGTCCATGCCAAGGCGTCGCTCAGCTAGTGCACAGACGTAACGAATGTGGCAAGAATCCCACAGCAGGGAACACCCGCGAAGCTCTGCGCTGTAAACGCGAGGGATCGAACTTACCCGACGCGGTACGGGGAGTCGGGCACCACCGTACCACCGAGCGCTTTCACGAACGCCTCGGCAAGTACTTCCGCCTGCCAGCGACGTAATTCGGGGATCTCCGCGAAGTGGTCCACGTGCTGTGGTTTACGCCGCGCGACGGCCTCCATGCGATCCCGCGAGCAGAGCACGCCGGGATCGAGATCGAGGTCGGAGGCGATAACGTCACGAACGGCTTTGAGACGACTTACCTGGTCATCGAAGTCGGGGTCGCGGTCCCACCGTGCGGTTTTCACGAACCGCGGTAGATCCGCTTCGGGGAGGGCGTTGGCGCGCGCGATCGCGTCGCGCGCTTCGGCGGCGCGCGCCTCCGACATGCCACGCGGAAAGCCTTTGATGCCGTAAAGCGCGTCGCGCGATGACGGTGCCGTGCGGACGATGTCGAAGAGCACTTCGTTGCCGGTCACGCGAAAGGCGGCGCGATCCATTTCCGCAGCGATCGAATCGCGCCACCGCACCAGTTCGCGCAACCGCGCCAATTCCCGCCGCGTCAGATCGCGTGCGCCCTTCATACGCAGGAACGCGCCCTCGGTCGCGTCAGGCTCCCATCGCGTGCCCTCGGCGCGCTGAAACTCTTCCTGGGCCCAGTGCCACCGCCCTTTCTGCTCCAGCTGTGCACGCAGCCGATCCCGCAGCCCGAGCAGATGGCGTGTGTCTTGCGCGGCGTAGTCCAGCATGCCCGCCGAGAGCGGCCGCATGCTCCAGTCGGCGCGCTGGTGCTTCTTATCCAGCTTCAGGCCGAAAAACTGCTCCAACAAAGCCGCGAGACCGAATGCCCGGATCCCCAGCAGCTGTGCCGCCACACGCGTATCGAAAAGATGCGTTACGCGCCACCCGTAATCCTGGTGCAACAACCGCAGATCGTAGTCGGCATCGTGCAGCACTACCTCTACCTGCGGATCCTCGAGCAACACGCCGAGCCGTGACGGGGTCCCGATGGGGAGCGGGTCGATCACGGCTTCATGCTGCTCAGTGGACAGCTGCAGCAGATAGATGCGATCGACGAAACGATGAAAGCTCGCCCCTTCGGTGTCGAGCGCCACGGCGCGGACATCGGAGAGTTGGGCGAGAAAGCGATCGACGGCGTCGACCGTATCGAGATAGAGCGGAGCAGATGCGGACATGGCTGTCCGAAAGGTATCACGCCGCGCGCTACCGGGCCGGTGACGCGTTAACTTCGCGCACATGACCACCATTGATGAAGAGCTGCTCCCTGAACCCCTCCCCCCCGAACGGCGCGGATGGCGCACCGCCGATCTCGCTCGGGCCGCGTTCGTCGCCTTGTCGGTGTGGTTCGGGTTGCAGCTGCTCTGGTCGGTCAGCTCGCTCGTCTTCCTGGTGTTTCTGGCCGCCCTGTTCGGGTTGGCGGTCGGACGCGGTGTGGACTTCTTCGAGCGCTTCAGGATTCGGCGGGGCGTCGCGTCTGCCTTGCTTGTCTTCGGCACGCTCGGGCTCATCGGCGGAACGCTTGCCTGGACGGCGCCGACACTCATCCAGCAGACCAAGGAGTTGCAACGCGAGTTTCCGCAGGCGGTAGCCAAGCTGCAGGGGTGGGTGGACTCGAAGCGCTCCGGACTGATGGGAAGCATCATAAAATCGGCCACGACGAGCGGCGGTGCCGCACCGATGGCGGTCGATACCCTCATTACCGTCACGGCGCCCTCTGCCCGCACGGGGACGCCAGCGGCGGCGAGTCGCAGTCAGGTCGGCCCGCTCTCGCGTGCCGACTCCTTGCCGATTCGCGCACCCAGGGAGGCGATCATGGAGCGCCTCAGCGAGGGAGTCGCCGGCGCATCGCGCTATCTGTTCTCGTTTGTCTCGAACACGCTCACTGTCCTCACCGCTTTCGTGCTGCTGGTGTTTCTCGCCATTTACATCGGGGCGGAGCCGGAGGTGTATCGCGGCTGGATTCTCGCCGCCGTGCCGGCGACGTCGCGCTCGCAAGTGCGGTTGGTGCTCGCGGAGATTGCGACAGTCCTGCGGAAATGGTTGGTGACGCAGCTCATCGCGATGATCGCGATCGGCGGCGTGAGTACGATCGTGCTGCTGCTGCTCGACGTGAAGGCTCCGTTTGCGCTGGGGTTCCTGGCGGGATTGTTCGAGTTCATTCCCACAGTCGGCCCGCTGCTGAGTGCGGTGCCCGCGATTCTGATGGGCTTCGTGGACTCCCCGGAAAAAGCTTTGGCGGTGGCCTTCGCGTACTGGGGCATCCAATTTGTCGAGAACAACCTGCTCATCCCGTTTCTGATGCGCGGAGAAATGGATCTGCCGCCGGCGATCACACTGGTCGCCCAGGCGCTCATGACACTGGTCTTCGGCTTCCTGGGGCTGATGGTCGCCGTGCCGCTCACTGCGGCGGTGCTGGTACCGCTGCGAATGATGACGCAGCGGGAAAACGACAGAGAAAAGGCGATGGTGAAATACGGTCGGTTGCATGACGACGACGCGCGCGCCGAGATCGACCCCGACGTCGTCATCGGGGACGCCAATCGGGGTCCGACCGTGGTCGCCCCACCAGAGATGTCGGAAGACACATGATTGCGCAATTGCCGGGGTTTCAGCTCGGATACGAGGATAGCGGCGACGGATTGCCGCTGCTCATGTTGCACGGCTTTCCGCACGATCGCACCTTATGGACACAGCAGCGGCGGTCGCTATCGGCTCGAGTGCGATGCATCGCCCCCGATCTGCGCGGTTTCGGACATTCGTCCACGCATGGTCCGTATTCGATGGACCAATACGCCGACGACGTGATCACGCTGCTGAACTGGCTCGAGATCGATGCCGCAGTTGTCTGCGGGTTGTCCATGGGTGGCTACGTGGCCATGGCGCTGTGGCGGCGTTATCCCGATCGCATCCGGGCACTGATTCTGTGCGATACGAAGGCCACGGCCGATACCGAAGAGACACGTTTGAAGCGGGATGAGCTGATCGTCGTCGCGCGGAGGGAAGGCGCGCGCGTGATCGCGGAGCGGCAGCTGACAGGGATGGTGGGTCAGTCGACGCGTGAACGCCGTCCCGACGTCATCAGCTTCATCCGGGAGATGATGGCGCGGCAGACCGTGGCCGGTATCGTGGGGGCGCTCAGGGCACTTCGTGATCGCGAAGACTCACGCGAGACGCTGCGGACGGTTACCGTTCCGACACTCGTGCTGGTGGGCGAGGAGGACGCGCTCACCCCGGTGAGCGATGCGCGAGCGATGGCGGCACTGCTCCCTGCAGCAGCCCGCGTGCGAATGGAGATCATCGCTGGTGCTGGTCACGCGTCCTGTGTCGAGCGTCCCGCTGCCACGACGCACGCGGTTGCCGATTTTCTTACGACGCTCGCAGTCCCGGTTTGAGCACGGGAGTGGGCCCATCACCTTGCACGCCTCCGCCGCCTTCCCGTCCATCGTGACAACAATACACGTCTGCGCCACCGAACAAAGCAAAGCGGCACGCGTCGGGCAGGTGCTCTTCAAAAACCGCGGCTGGCTGCCGGTACCGTTTCTGGCGGTACCGTTGCTCTTTCCCGGCGAGCAGACCCTGGTCACGTGGGGGGCAGGGTTGCTGCTGGTGCTGCTGGGCGAGGTGGTGCGCACTGCCGGTGTCGCCGCAGCCGGCACGGTTACGCGAAGACGCTCGCGCGACGTGCAGCGACTGGTGACCTACGGCGCCTTCTCGCTATGCCGCAATCCGCTATACGTCGGCAATTTCTTCGCGTGGATCGGCTTCACGGTGATCTCGGGGGTGTTCTGGTTCATTCCCGTGGCCATCATCATCTTCGCCATCGAATACACGCTGATTGTGCGCTACGAGGAGGGGGTACTCGAGTCGATCTTCGGCAACGAGTATCTCGCGTACAAGAGCCGTACTCCCCGCTGGCTCGGCGTCCCGGCACACGTCAACCTGAGCGGCCAGCACGACTGGAAAGAAGCCATCTGGAGCGAACGATCCACCGTGCTGCAGTACGTGGCGCTCTGCGCACTGTTCTGGTTCAAGGATGGCGGATGGCGGACCAGCTGAACGCTCCGGGCACGCCTTGATCGACCCCGGGGCTGGTTACTTAGCGAGTGGGACGGCCGGGAGGATTCGCGGCAGCAAAGACTTCCTTGTTCTTGCCGATCGAGCTTTTGAGCTGCACCGGGACATCTTCTTCGGGGAAGATCGCGGTGACCGGACATTCGGGCTCACAGGCGCCGCAGTCGATGCATTCATCGGGATGGATGTAGAGCTGATCCTCTCCCTCGTAAATGCAATCCACGGGGCAGACGTCAACGCACGACTTGTCCTTGACGGAAATGCAGGCTTCAGTGATAACGTAGGGCATGGGCGAAGTCTCGGGTCAGACGCGACCGGTATTGGATGGGGCTGTTGAAGCGGAAGATACTCAGTAGTGAACGCACGACAAGCCGTCAGGGTTGCCGGGGCAGCGGGGGCGATTTGGCGGGGGTGCCTCTGCGACGCCAGGGCGGTAGGTCTCCGCGCTTGAGCTCCGGATTTTCGCGAAAGAGCGTAAGGGTGCGGCCGATCACCTGAATCACCTCCGCGCCCATTTCCTCGGCCAGCGTCACAGCGGTGTCCTTGGCCGAAAGCGCACCAGCCTTCGCCACCTGCAGTTTCACCAGCTCGCGGGTGCGCAGCACGTCATCAATACTGCCCAACAAGGCGGGCGTGATTCCGACGTGGCCGATGTGCACGAGCACATCCAGATGGTGCGCTTCGGCACGCAGCGACGCGCGCACCTTACCGGTCATACTCATGCGATTGCCTCAGAAGACCACACAGTTCGCCGACCGGACGTCAGGGACGCCGACCATCGAATGCGAAAAACGTCAGGGGATTGATGGCGGGGCCGTCCCACCAGACGCGCCCTGCCCCGCGCTTCAGTACCTGGAAGTGCAGATGCGGAGCGTTCGGCGCGGCGTTTCCCGTGGTTCCAACGTAGCCGATCACGGAGCCCTTGGCGACCCGGTCGCCCACGGCAAGACCGCGTCGGTAGCGCTCAAGATGCGCGTAATAATAGACGAAGCGCTCGCCCGGATCATACGCGTAAATGACGATGCCACCCACAGCACCGGTGAAAAGTCGCCCGATGATACAGTCGTCGGCGGCAACGACGGGCGTGGAGCGTTCCGCCTGCAGATCGAGCGCGCCATGAATGCCGGATGCACGTTTCGCCGTGAAATTGTCCTTGATCGCACGCCGGTCTATGCCCTCCACGGGGACCATCAGCTGTCGTTCCCAGAGCGCATCCAGATCGGTGTCGCTGATAGCGCTTGACCGGGGGCCTGCATGAACCGGCGTCGCAGCGAGCACGGGGTGCGCGCGGACAGGCGGGGGCGTCGGTCGTGGTGGAGCAGCGGCCGGCTCCACCGCTCCTCTCCCGCAAGCGACAACAAGCATGGTCGCGCCGAGCAACCGCGTCAGGCGATGCACGCGCACTTTACCCCTTGACGACTTCCGGACGGAAAAACGGTTCCAGATAGCGCAACAGATCATCCACTGTCCTCACTCGCAACTTGAGTTCATCGAGTTCGCTGGCGCGGGGCAAACGTACCCCGGCCCGATCGGCGATGACCAGCACTGCGTCTTCGAGATCGAGGTCGACCAAGCCGTACTCCCTCGCGAGATCGTCGGAGGGATTCACGATGTAGTGCGGACCGATGGTTCCATGCCGCTCGGCGAGATACGCATACACCTTGCCCAGCAGCAATTCCGGATAACGGCCGCGAAAGGTGTCACGGAAGCGCGATAATCCGTCGCGCTCGATGGACGCGCGGTTGATTCGCTGCGCCCGCACCAGCGCGATGACACCGATGAGCAGCACCACTATTGCAACGACAACGGTCAGTCGCACGGCGGTATCGGCCTTGAACGATGGGGAGACAGGGTTGCGCTACGGCGTGGGGTGCGCCGGCAGGCTGCAAAAGTGGAATAAATTGGGGAGATCACTGGATACAGTACTACGCCATCCGCATCAGCGCGATGGCCGAGGATATTTCCCATGCGCGTTATGCTCAGGATCACACGAATATCGAATTCGTCAACGTTTTCGTTGACGTAAGGTCATGCCGAGCTATATTGTCCCTGATGCAGGATGTCATAGGGGCGTTAGGTGGCTTTCGGGGAATGCGGGCAGAATTGCTGGTTGCGCTGAAAAAGGCGCAGCCACTCTCTGCGCATGAGCTCGGCGAGCAGTTCGGCCTCACCGCGAACGCGCTGCGCCGGCACCTGAAGGTTCTGGAAGAAGATGGTCTGGTGCGGTTCCAGCGCGAGGTGCGGGGCGTCGGTGCGCCGGTATTCGCTTACGCCCTTACGGCGGCCGGCGAGGCGCTCTTTCCCCGCAGTTATGTATCGGTGCTGTCCGCAGCGCTCGACGCGTTACGACGGGATGGCGGTACCGATGCCGTTACCGGAGCGTTGGAAACGGAGTGGGTACGGTTGGCAGAGGAGGCCGGTCCGGTGCTTGAGGGCCTCCCGCTCGAGGAGCGCGTCGCGCTGGTGGCGGAACTGCTTACCGCGCAGGGTTACATGGCGGACGCGGTGGTGGTGGAGCGTGCGGGGGCATTGCCGGTCACTACCCTGCGCATTCACAACTGTGCCGTGCGAGAGATTGCCGAGCGGTTTCCGGAAGCGTGCGCAGTAGAAGCGAAGTTTGTCGAGCGGCTGCTGGGCGTTCCGCTGGTGCGCGGTGCGCATCGGCGGGATGGATGCGGTCGATGTGAATACGGCGTGTTGAGCCACCTTTTGGCTGTGAAACAGGAGCAAGCATGAGTTCGACCATCGAGCAGCTGGTCAATCGCGAGTATCAGTACGGCTTCACGACCGACTTCGAGGCGGAGACGTTGCCGCCGGGGCTGTCAGAAGAGACGGTGCGCTTCATTTCCGCTAAAAAGGGCGAGCCCCAGTGGCTCCTCGACTGGCGGCTTAAGGCGTATCGGCGCTGGCTCACGATGACCGAGCCGCATTGGGGTAACGTGACGTACCCGCCGATCGACTACCAGGCCGCCAGCTATTACTCCGCGCCCACGTCGGTCAAGCCTCTCGGTTCGCTGGATGAAGTGGATCCTCAGCTGCTCGACATGTACAGCAAGCTCGGCATCTCGCTCAACGAACAGAAGCGACTGGCAGGGGTGGCGGTGGATGCGGTAATCGATTCCGTCTCCGTGGGCACCACGTACAAGGAAGAGCTGGGGAAGTACGGCATCGTGTTCATGTCCTTCGGCGAAGCGGTGCGGGAGCATCCGGATCTCGTGCAACGGTATCTGGGCTCGGTGGTGCCGTACAGCGACAACTTCTTTGCCGCGCTCAACAGCGCCGTCTTCTCTGATGGGTCGTTCTGCTATATCCCGAAGGGCGTGCGCTGTCCGATGGACCTGAGCACGTATTTCCGCATTAACGCTGCGGAAACAGGGCAGTTCGAGCGCACGCTGATCGTGGCCGACGAAGGGTCGTATGTGAGCTATCTCGAGGGCTGCACCGCCCCCAAGCGCGACACCAATCAGCTGCATGCCGCGGTGGTGGAGATCATCGCGCTCGACGGTGCGACGGTGAAATACAGCACCGTGCAGAACTGGTACGCCGGCGACGAGAACGGCCTGGGTGGCATCTACAACTTCGTGACCAAGCGCGCCAAGGCGATGAAGAACGCCAAGGTGTCGTGGACGCAGGTGGAGACCGGTTCCGCGATCACGTGGAAATATCCGAGCGTGATCCTGCAGGGCGACAACAGCGTGGGCGAGTTCTACTCGGTGGCGGTCGCCAGCAAGATGCAGCAGGCCGACACGGGTACGAAGATGATTCACATCGGGCGCAACACGAAGTCCAACATCGTGTCGAAGGGGATCTCGGCAATGAAGGGACAGAACAGCTATCGCGGCAAAGTGCAGATTCTTCCGAAGGCCGAGGGCGCACGCAACTACACGCAGTGCGACTCGATGCTGGTGGGCAACGCCTGTGGCGCGCACACCTTCCCGTATGTTGAGGTCGGGAACAACAGCGCGATCCTCGAGCACGAAGCGAGCACGAGCAAGATCGGCGAAGACCAGATCTTCTATCTCAAGGCGCGCGGCCTCGACGCAGAGCAGGCGGTGTCGATGATCGTGAGCGGTTTCTGCAAAGAAGTGTTCAAGGAGCTGCCGATGGAGTTCGCGCTCGAGGCGCAGCAACTGCTGGGGATCACGCTCGAAGGGTCGGTCGGCTGATCGCCGGCTGCCCACCAACACTCCGTCATTCCACTCTCTCGCTTCGATATATGCTGCAGATTCACGACCTCCACGCCTCCGTAAGCGGCATGCCGATCCTCAAGGGCATCACTCTCACGGTGAATGCCGGTGAAGTACACGCCGTGATGGGACCCAACGGCTCAGGGAAGAGCACGCTCGCCCAGGTGCTCGCGGGCCACCCCGCCTACGAAGTCACGGGCGGCGAGGTGCTGTACAAAGGAGAGAATCTGCTGGAGATGGATGCCGAAGTGCGCGCGCAGCGCGGTGTCTTTCTGGCATTCCAGTATCCGGTGGAAATTCCCGGCGTGTCCAATGCGTACTTCCTGCGTGCCGCGTACAATGAGATTCGCAAGGCGAAGGGACGCGAAGAGGTCGATCCGATGGAATTTCTCGACCTGGTGGAAGAGAAGCTCAAGCTCGTGGACATGGATGCGAGCATGATGAGCCGCTCGGTGAACACCGGCTTTTCCGGTGGCGAGAAGAAGCGCAACGAGATTCTGCAGATGGCGATCCTGCAGCCGACGCTGTCGATCCTTGACGAGACCGACTCCGGCCTCGACATCGACGCGCTGCGCGTCGTGGCGAATGGCGTAAATGCGCTCAAGCGCCCCGACAACGCGGCGATCGTCGTGACGCATTACCAGCGGCTGCTCAACTACATCGTACCGGACTATGTGCACGTGCTGGCCGGTGGTCGGATCGTGAAGTCGGGAGACAAGTCGCTCGCCCTGGAACTCGAGGCCCGAGGGTACGATTGGGTCCTGGAGGCGGCGTGAGCACGATGGCCCCGTTTCAGGAGCAGGCGAGCGCCTTCGCCACGGCGGCGGCCGGTGCGGGTGCGCCCGCACCGATCGCCGCCTTGCGTGCGGCCGGTGCAGAGGCGTTCGCGCGGCTGGGATTCCCCACGCGGCGCGACGAAGACTGGCATTACACGAGCGTCGCCGACATCGCGAGCAAGACTTTCAGGGCCGCGATCGATCACCCGCTCGGCACGGGTACGACGGCGGCGGATCTCGCGCCATTCGTTTTCGATGCGAGCTGGCCGCTGCTCGTCTTCCTCAACGGCCGCTTCTCGCCGGCGTTGTCAGCGTTTGCGCATCTCCCCGACGGCGTACGCGTGATGGATCTGGCGCAGGCGGCGGCAGAGGAGCCTGAGCTGCTGGCGCGACACCTCGCGGCCGCGGCTCCCGCCGATCGTGATGGGTTCACGGCCCTCAATTCGGCGTTCGCGGGCGAAGGCACGTTGGTACACGTGGCCAAGGAAATGGTCATCGATGCGCCCGTGCACATTCTGCACGTGACCGATGCCGATGGCGTGAACGTGATGAGCCATCCCCGCCACCTGCTCATCGCCGAGCGGCACGCCAAGGCGACCGTCATCGAAAGCTACGTGTCGCTGTCGCACGTGCCGTACTTCACGAACGCGGTGGTCGAAGTCACGGTGGAAGACGGCGCGACGCTGCAGCTGTTGCGCATCCAGCGCGAAGGCAGGCTGGCCTATCATGTGGGCACCGTCGAAGCGCGTCAGGGTCGCGACAGCCACTTCATGGCGTTCACCTTCCAGACCGGTGCGCGGCTGTCTCGCAGCAACGTGTTCACCGTGCTGGCCGGCGAAGGGTGCGGTACGACGCTCAATGGCCTGTATATGGTAGACGAGGAGCAGCACGGCGATCACCAGACGCGTGTGGAGCACGTGGCGCCGAAGTGCTTCAGCCGGGAGCTGTACAAGGGGCTGCTGGACGGCTCCTCGCATGGCGTGTTCAACGGCAAGGTGTACGTGCACCCCGAGGCGCAGAAAACCGATGGCAAGCAGACCAACAGCACCATGTTGTTGTCGGCGAACGCGCAGATCGACACCAAACCACAGCTCGAGATCTTTGCCGACGATGTGAAGTGCACGCACGGCGCGACGGTGGGCCGCATCGACGAGACCTCGCTCTTCTATCTCAAGAGCCGTGGCGTGGGCAATCTGCTCGCCCGGCAGCTGTTGATGTACGCCTTTGCGGCCGACGTGCTGGAAACCATCGAGAACGAAACCGTGAAGGAAGCGCTGGAGCAGCTTACCGTGGAGCGGTTCACGGGTGGTACGTCACACTGATGAACCCGGGTCATGTCTGATCTTCAGGAGCTGTACCAGTCGGTGATCCTCGATCACAATCGCAAGCCGCGCAACTTCGGCGAGCTGGCGGGGGCGAACCGGATGGCCGATGGGAAAAACCCGCTGTGTGGTGACGAAGTGCACATCGCCCTCACCATCGCCGATGACCTGATCAGCGATGTGAAGTTTACCGGTCATGGCTGCGCGATTTCCAAGGCGTCTGCATCGCTGATGACGGCGGCGATCAAGGGCAAGTCGCGCGCGGAAGCCGAGGCGCTGTTCAGCCGCTTTCATGCCTTGGTACTGGGGCAGGACCCGCAGGGCGGAAAGGACCTCGGACAGCTGGTGGTATTTTCGGGTGTTTCGCGATTTCCGGTGCGCGTCAAGTGTGCATCGCTGGCATGGCATACGCTCAAGGCGGCCCTGGAGAGCGAGCCCACCGTGCCGATGGTTTCTGCCGTCAGCACCGAGTAGAGACGTGTCTGCTAATGCGCCCGGCGGAGCTGCCCCCTTTGTGCGGGTGGCGCGGTTGGCAGAGATGAGTGACGGACTGCCGCTGGGTGTGGTGCTGGAGGATGGACGTCGCGTCTGTCTGGTGCGTGATGGCGACATGGTGTACGCCATCGAAGACAAGTGCTCGCACCGGGACTTCGCGATATCGGGCGGTGATGTGGTCCGGCCGTGCGTGATCGAATGTCCGTGGCACGGGGCGCGCTTCGATGCGCGCACCGGTGCCGTGCTCACTGGGCCGGCCACCGACGATTTGCCCACGTACGTGGTGCGGATCGACGGAGCTGCTGTGTTCGTCGGGCCCCTTCGCCCGTCCTGAATTCCCGAGGACTTATGACGTTGTATTCTCTGGCGCCGCGCGCGGACTTCCCGCTCCTTACGTCGCAGCCCTCGCTGCATTACCTCGACTCTGCGGCCACGTCGCAGAAACCGCAGGTGGTGCTCGACGCCCTCCAGTCGTTCTACCAAACGCGCAACGCCAATCCGCATCGTGGCGCCTACGCCCTTTCGGCGGCCGCCACCGATGCCTACCACGATGCGCGCGCAACCATCGCCGGATTCCTCGGCGTGGCCGATAGCGACACGCTCATCTTCACGCGCGGCACCACCGAGGCGATGAATCTGATCGCGTCGAGCTGGGGCTCGGCCAACGTCACGGCGGGCGACGAGATCGTGATCACCGCGCTCGAGCATCACGCCAATTTTGTCCCGTGGCAACAGCTCGCCAGGCGCACCGGCGCCACACTCCGCATCGTGGAGCTCACCGCGCTGCAGACGCTCGACCTCGACCAGCTGCGCGACCTCGTGAATGGCCGCACAAAGCTCGTAGCGGTCACGCATGTGTCGAACGCAGTGGGATCGATCACGCCGCTGGCCGAGGTGGTGAGACTGGTGCGCGCGCGGTCGAGTGCCATCATCGTGGTGGATGGGGCGCAGGCGGCCCCGCATCTCGCGGTCAACTTCGAAGCGCTGGGGATCGACTTCTACGCTTTCAGCGGACACAAGCTGCTCGGGCCGATGGGCATTGGTGGGTTGGTGGGACGTCGCGCGTTGCTCGAATCGATGCCGCCGTATCACTTCGGCGGCGACATGATCGAGTGGGTCCACGACTTCGACAGCACGTGGAACGTGCTGCCGCACAAGTTCGAGGCGGGAACGCCCAATGCAGCCGATGCCGTCGCGCTGGCGGCCGCCGTGCGCTACCTGCAGGCGCTCGGCATGGACCATGTGCGCGCGCACGAGGTGCGGCTGCTCGAGCTCGCGGAGTTGCGCGTGCGTGCGCTCCCCGGAGTTACGGTGTACGGACCTTCGCCGGCCGAGCGGAGCGGTGTCCTCAGCTTCTCGCTCGCGGATGTGCACCCACACGACCTGGCGACCATTCTGGATCAGCATGGCGTCTGTATTCGGGCAGGGCATCACTGCGCCCAGCCACTGATGCGCCGATTGGGAGTGAGTGCGACGGCGAGGGCCAGTTTTTACGTGTACAGCGACGAGTCCGACGTGGACGCCCTGTGCGGCGCGTTGGAAGCAGCCCAGACACTGTTCGCGACCGTCGATTGATGCTGCATGGCTGACGAGATTCCGCATCGGCTTCCATCGTCGGCCGCCATGTCGGCAATGTACCAGGATGCTCTGCTCTCGCATTATCGCGCGCCGCATCACCGGCGCGAGATTGTGGCGTCAACGGCGGCGACCACGCGCAGGAATCCGGTATGCGGCGACGAGATCCGCGTCATGGTCGTCATCGCCGATGGGCGCATTGCCGATGTCGCCTTTACCGGGCGTGGCTGCTCGATCGCGACGGCGTCGGCTTCCATGATGACCGACGCTGCTCGTGGCGAGACGATTGCCGACGCCCTGCTGATGACGGAGCAGGTGGAACGCATGCTGACCGGCGATGAGACACCGGGAGCGCTCCCGGACACGTTGGCGCCGCTGCGCGGCGTCGCACCGTTCGCCGGCCGCCACGGCTGCGCTCTCATGCCCTGGATGGCGCTGCGCGACTGTCTGCGCTCGTGACTCGTTCAACGGGCGACCGGTTGACTCGAAGCGGCGCGGCCATTTGCGTACGCGCATGTATGCACTCGCGCTTCTCCGATATCGTCGTCCCTTCGAGGACATCGCTCCGCACGTCGACGAGCACCGCGCATATCTGCGCGAACTGAAAACTCAGGGGCTGCTCGTGGCGTCCGGGCCGCTCGAGCCGCGCTCCGGCGGCGCCCTGCTGTTGCGCGTCCCCGACGACGACTCAGCGGCCGCGCTCGACCGCATTCGCGACGGTGATCCGTTTACGCAACGCGCGCTCGCCCAGTACGAACTGCTCCCCTGGACGCTGGTGATCGGCAAGGACGACCTCGACCGGTTGTAGGGCACGCGCGGCGCGCGTCTGGATATCTTGCGGTATGACATCAGAGCCGACCCGGCTGGCGCGGTTTCATGCACGCGTGGCGCAGTGGGCGGATGCCGGCTGGTCAAACTCGGTCGTTCTCGGCTGGGGGCTGCTGCAGGGGTGCATTTTCCCGGGGCTGGCCGACCTGGTTTTTCTGCCACTCGCGCTGGCCCGCCCTGAGCGGGCCTACCGGCTGGCGCTGGTGGCCACGGCGGGGACGATGATCGGCAGTATCGCGCTGTACGTTGCGGGCGCGGAGGCGCTGGCACTGCTGGAAGGGCCGTTGTCGCGACTGCTCGGCTTCTCCACCGCGACGATCGATGAGTACCGCGCAACGCTGGCCCGCTACGGCGGCTGGGCCATCTTCGTCAGCACCATGAGCCCGCTGTCCACCAAGCTCACCAGCATCGCCTCGGGTGCGGCGGGTGTCCCGTTTCTCCAATTCGCCCTCGCGTTACTGGCGGGACGCCTTCTCCGCACGTTGGTCTTCGCGTGGCTGGTGCGTCACGGAGGTGCCGCCGCCATGGCCCGCTTCACGCGCCACGCGCCCAGCGCGATTGCCCGCTCACCGTCTTCATCTTCCGCGCCGCCCCATGACTGATGTGCCCGCGAATTCCGCACCTTCCGCTCACGCCACCGCGCCGCCGATCGCACCGTCCGACTTGCAGGGGATACTCGAGTTCCTGCGAGCCGCGGAAGCGATTACGACAGTGACGCGGACGTCGTGGACGTCGGACGGTCAGCAGGAAACGGTGGCCGGACCTACGTGGCGCCTCTGTCTGATGGCGTTGCTGTTCACCTTGCAGGACCCGCGCCTCGACGTGGGTCGACTGTTGCGCATCTGCATCGTGCATGACCTCGGCGAAGCGATCGGCGGCGACATCTCGGCGCGGTTGCCGGCGGTGTTGCCACACAAGGCCGCACAGGAGCGAAAAGACCTGCTGCAGCTGCTCGCACCGCTCCCGGCGTCGCAGCGTGCGGACATTATGGCGTTGTGGGACGAATACGAGCAGGCGACCACTCCCGAGGCCCGGCTGGCCAAGGGGCTCGATAAGTTGGAAACGATCCTGCAGCACAATCAGGGAAAGCTTCCGGCCGGCTTCGATTTCCGATTCAATCTGGAGTACGGCGCACGGTACACTGCTGATCATCCGGTACTCTCGGCGATTCGCGCGCAGCTCGATCGTGAAACGGCCGCGCGCGCCGCCGAGCAGGATAGCCGTCTTCCGTCGGAGCGCGTGTGAGCGAACCGGGGTTCGGATTTCGTACCGCACACGACGATGGCGACGCGCGACTCGGCTGGTTCACCACACCGCATGGTGTCGTGGAGACGCCGGCCTTCATGCCGGTGGGCACGCACGGCGCCGTGCGCGGGCTGGCGATGCAGGAGATCGCCGACGCGGGCGGTCGGATGGTGCTGTCGAATGCATACCACCTGTATCTGCGTCCCGGCGACATGATGGTGCGGGCGCTGGGTGGGCTGCACGCGTTCACCCGCTGGGACGGTCCGATGCTCACCGACTCCGGAGGCTATCAGGTATTCTCGCTTTCGCGTTTTCGCACCGTGAGCGAGGCGGGCGTGGATTTCCGGAGTGTGATGGATGGCTCGCGTCATCACTACACGCCGGAGCGGGTGATGCAGATCGAGCGCAACATCGGTGCTGACGTGATCATGCAACTCGATGAGCTCATTGCGGGAGGTGCGGAGCGTGACGCGTCTCGGTCGGCGATGGAGCGCAGCCTGCGGTGGCTCGAGCGATGCCGAGTGGAGTTCGATCGGCTGACGGCAGAGGGGCGTGCACCAGTACCGGCGATGGTCGTGCCGCCGGGGGCACCGGAGATGGCATCACACGGCGAACAGGATTGCGCGGCACCGGTACAGGCGCTCTTCCCCATCGTACAGGGGGGCACCTTCGCCGACCTCCGTCGCGCGTCTATCGAGGGCATTCTGCAAACCGGCGACTGGGCCGGCATTGCCGTGGGCGGGTTGTCGGTGGGGGAAGCCAAGAGCGCGATGTACGACACGTTCGACGTGTGTGCGCCACTGCTGCCGCGCGACAAACCGCGTTATCTGATGGGTGTCGGCTTTCCCGATGACCTGATCGAAGCGGTGCGTCGCGGCATGGACCTCTTCGACTGCGTCGCCCCCACGCGCATCGGACGACACGGCACCGTGTTTACCGACGAGGGCAAAGTGCAAGTGCGCAAGAGCAGCTTTCGCACTGACCGGCGTCCGCTCATGGAGGATTGCCCCTGCCCTGCATGTCGGCATTACGATCGCGCCTATCTCCGCCACCTCACCGTGGTGGAGGAACCGCTTGGTGCGCGACTGCTGGCGCAACACAACATCACCTTCTTGCTGGAGCTGATGCGCAAGTTGCGCGACGCGCTGCGCGAGGATCGCTTCGATGCGTGGAGTCTCGCGTGGCTGGCGCGGTATCGGGGGAAGGGCGGGCACGAGCGCGTGCGTGCGATGGCAGCGCGATAAAGTGTTTGATTCCCGTTTGGCGATCTTATTGATCGGCATATCGGGCCGAGGGTGCGCGTGAGGACGTCCAGGCGATTCAGGCAGGTGGCGAGTCAGGCAGGTGGCATCGGCGCCAGCAGGCTCTCCAGGGCCGTCAGGTCGATCGGTTTCGTGCAGTGCGCATCGAACCCCGCCTGCATTGCGCGCGCTTGATCGCCCATGCTGCCCCAGCCCGTGAGCGCGATCAGCCGCACGTGTGGCAGGTTCGGTTCCGTGCGTACGCGCCGAGCCACTTCGTAGCCGTCCACGATCGGCAAGCCGATATCCACCACAATGACCGCCGGGCGAATCGCCAATGCGGTCGCCAGCCCAGTACCACCGTCGTGCGCGGTCCACACGAGATAGCCGCGCAGGCGCAGCATCGACGCCATGGTCTCGGCGCCATCGACGTTGTCGTCGATAAGCAGAATACGGCGCGTCGCATCGACCGGCACGCTGTGCTGCGGTGCCAGCGCGCGCACTGGGAGAACTGGGTCAGCGTCGTTGCCGGCGTCGGCCTCGGCCGTCGTCAGCAGTGGCAAGCGAATCTCGAACGTCGTGCCTGAACCAAGCCCACGGCTATCGGCGCGCACGGTCCCGCCATGGAGTTCCACCACCTTTCGCACCAACGACAGGCCGATGCCGAGACCACCACCGGAGCGATCCCGAGTCGCGTCAACCTGCGTAAAGAGCTCGAACACGTCGACCAGCATTGTGGGCGGTATGCCAGCGCCGCTATCGATGACGCGCACCACCGCGTGACCCTCTTCGATACCCGCCTGCAGGTCGATACGGCCGCCATTCGGTGTGTACTTGGCGGCGTTGTTCAGCAGGTTGGTCAACACTTGCGTGAGGCGGACCTCGTCGCCTTTCACCGCAATGTACGCCGGCTCGACCACGACGGTCAAGCGATGCTGCGCCCGCTCGATCAGCGACAGGCAGGCCTCGACCGCCAGGCGCACCACCTCACCGATCGACACCTCTGTGATTTTGAGCTCAATCTTGCCGTTGCGGATGCGGGCGACATCCATCAGGTCATCCACCAGTCGCGTGAGATTCCCAACCTGACGCTCCATGATCGCCACAGCGGCACCCGTCACCGCCACTCCCGCCGGTGCCAGCTTGAGCAGTTCGATCGCGTTGGTCAGCGGCGCGAGCGGGTTACGCAGTTCGTGGGAGAGGGTGGCCAGGAATTCCTCCTTGCGCCGGTCTTCCTCCCGCAACGCCATTTCTGTGCGCTTGCGCTCGTGGATGTCGAGATTCAGGCCAACCATACGCACCGCTTCGCCCCCGTCATCGAAAGCCACTTTGCCGATGCTCAGGATCCAGCGTGAATCGTTGTCAGCGGGCAGCAAGCGAAATTCGACGCGGAACTCGGCCGTCTTGCCGCTCAAGGCCTCCTGCACCGCGTGATCCACGCCGGCGCGATCGTCGGGATGCATGGTTGAGAGCCAGCCGCCGTACGACGGCGGACCGAGCGACGATGAACGGCTGTACAGCAAATAGTTCTCGGCCGACCATTCAATCGCATTATTGCGGATGTCCCAGGACCACGCGCCGGCCGCCGCCGCCGTGAGCGCCATCTGCAGACGCTGCGCACTCTCACGCACGGACAATTCGTCTTGGCGCCGCTGTGTGATGTCGCGGGTGATACCGACCACCTGCTCGATCCGCCCGTCGCTATTCGGCTCCGGCACGAGGCGCGACGCGAAGTACGTCAGCCCCACCGGGCCTGCGAGCGTCGACTCGATCTCTTCTGCGGTGCCGCTGTCGAATACTCGAGTCAGCGCCGCTTCCCATCGGTCGCACAGGTCCACGGGCAGCCCGAGCTCCCGAGTAGTGCGACCGAGAATCTCCTCGACCGGCCGCCCCGAGACCTGCCTGATGGCGGCGTTAACGAAGACAAGGCGGTAATCTCGGTCGAAACGCGTGAGGATGTCCGGTATGTTCTCGGCCAAACTGTGCAATTGGCGCTCGCTCGCTTGCAACGCTCGACGGCTGTCGAGCAGCTCGCGTTGCATCGACCAGCGCTCGATGGCGTTTTCGACCGCCCGCGATAGCCCGGGCGCGGTCAGCCACGACTTCCCGATGAAGTCCTGCGCACCGAGTCGCAACACCTCGCGCCCGTGGGTCGAGTCGGCAATCCCGGTGACCACCAGCACGGCGCAGGCGGTTATCCCCTCGGCCGTGTGCAGGGACGGCAGCAACGCCGGCGCATCCATGTCTGGCAGGTAATAATCGAGCAACAGGCAGTCTGGCGCGTGCGTTGTCGACTGCATCACGAGCCTCAACGCCTCGGCTGCGGATTCGCATTCGATGAATGCATAGCGCGTTTCGCTTCCCGTCAGCAGCAGACGTCGGAGCTCGCGCCGGTCGTCGGGGTTGTCGTCGGCGATGACGACGCGACAGGGCGGCGCCTTCATATCGTGGGCGCGCGGTAGGCTAATCGCGTCACGGCGCCGAGCCAGTACTGGAATAGCCCAATCATCGCGTTCAGGTGGTGTGGGTGGCTCACCGGCTTGACGTGGTACGCATTGGCGCCGGCATAGTAGCAGAACTCGAGGTCACGCGGATTCGCCGACGCACTGGTGACGACTACCGGAATGGATCTGAGCTTGCCGTCTTCCTTGAGCTGGCGCAGCGCATCGCGACCGTCCGTACCGGGCGTACGCAGATCCATGAGCACCAGCGCCGGCGGCGGCGTCGCTCCCAACCCCCTCAGCATGGCCAGACATGCGTCGCCGTTAATGACGCGCTGCAAGTGACCGGGCACGCCACACCGGCGAAATGCTTCGGCGACCGTATCGGCATCCTCGTCCGAGTCTTCCACGAGCAGGCAGGTGGGCAAGTCCAAGTTATGGTGTATCGTCTCTGCGCTCACGCCACCCCAAGGGAAATGTAGAAGGTAGTGCCGACGCCGGGCTCGGAGTCGAACCACACTGCGCCACCGTGGCGCTCAACCAACTTTTTGACGATGGTGAGGCCAGCGCCCGTTCCGCCGCCGTACTCGTCGCGGCCGTGCAGGCGCTTGAACATCTTGTACACCTGTTCGGCGTGACGCGCCTCGATGCCAATCCCGTTGTCCTTCACATAAAAGATGGCATGCTGGGTCACGTCCGGTGGCCAATGTGCCTTTCGATTGACCGCGTGCGGGGGATACCAGCCGATCTCGATCTTTACGGTGGGCTTGTCGTTGTACTTGAACGCGTTGGACAACAGGTTGACGAACACATCGCGCAACCGAACTCGATCCGCTCGCATATGCGGCAGCTGCGGCGCCACGACTACCTTGCTCGACTTCTCGGCACGGCGCGCGACCACCATTTCCAGCGCCTCATGCACCAGTTCGTCGAGATCGACGTCCTCCTTCTCCAGGGCAACACGACCGACGCGCGAAAAATGCAGCAGCGAGTCGAGCAGACTGTCCATGCGCAACGTGAGGCGCATCAGTCCTTCCAGGCGCTGCGCGTTCTGCGGATCGGCGCGCATGGCGCTGTCGGTCAGCTGGTGTGCGTACTTGTGGATGCCACGCAGCGGCTCCTTCAGATCGTGACTGGCAACATAGGCGAAGGCATCGAGTTCATCGTTGCTCCGCTCCAGATCCGCATACAGTTCGGACAGCTTCTCGGCGCGGCTGATGACCAGCTCCATGACCACCAGTCGGAAGCGCAGCGCGAGCTCGATCTCCCACTGCTGCCAGGGCCGCGATCGCCCGCGCACCGAGTCGCTGAACAGTTCAAAGCTGCGGCGCGGCGTGAGTCGGGGGCCGTTCGGACCCGGTACCGTGGGCTTGTCGTGCGGATTACCGCCCCACTCGATCGTGAGCAGCGTTTCGGGACGGAACCAAATGATCAGATTCTGGCCTCGGTGCCCCAATGTCACGGCCAGCAGCCCGCTGGCCACGGCGCTCAGCTCGGGGCTGCACGGCAAGCGCTCGCCCAGTGCATCGGTGACGAACACCGGTTGGGTGGACGATTCGAATTCGGGTCGCTCGATCAGCCAGTCGGCAATTTTCTCGAGTTCGTCTTCCGTCGGTGTAGGTCCGATGCGCCACCAGCGCCCCTCATGGAACAGTGCCGCTCCCGGCGCGTCCATGGCATCGAGCAAGGTCAGCGATCCATCCACCATCGCCGACAGTCCTCCCTCGTGCACCGCCTGCAAGACGAGCAGCTGTCGCACTTCATCGAACCGCACTTGGTGCGACAGATAATCGCGATCCTCGGCCGCCTTGTGTTGTAACGAGACGATCTGCGCCATCAGCTCGCAGGCGGCGCGCATGTTGTAGGGCAGATCGAAAGCACCGGTGTAGTGATGGCCGGCGATCAGACCCCAGAGCTGTTCGCCGCGCCGGATTGACAGCGTGAGGGCGGCCGTCACGCCCATGTTCTGCAGGTATTCCGTGTGCATGACCGACGGGCCGCGCAGCGCGCAGTGGGTCATCGTCAGCGGCCGGCCGGTGTCGGGGTGGGCCAGCGGCACTAGCTCCGACAGCGGCGCACCGACCTCGCGCAGCGGCCGAATCCAGGTGCGTCGAAGCAGCTCGCGCGCGGGCTCGGGGATGTCCTGCGCCGGATAGTGCAGGCCGAGCCACGGTGACAGATCCGCTCGCCGGCTCTCGGCCACCACCTCGCCGTGGCCGTCGTCGTGAAACTTGTAGACCATGACCCGGTCCAGCCCCGTCAATGCGCGGATCTCTGTAGCTGCGGCGTCACCCAACGCCTGCAGCGACAGCGTGCTTTGCAGGCGATGCACGCTCTGCTTGATCAGCGAGAAGTAGTCGGGCCCGTTTACTGCGCTATGAGCCGTGGCCTCGAACTCGACGATCACGGCGCCGTCGATGGTGTGCACGGTGACGTCGAGCGCCGCACCATTGTGGCCCGAATGTGTCAGCACGTACAACGGATTGTCTTCAACCGATTCGCGCGTGAGAAACGCGCGCAATTCCTCGGCACGAGCATCCCCCAGGACCCGGCTGACCGGCTGGCCGAGTAGGGCTTGAGGAGGATGACCGAGTAGCGCGCCGCTGTTGTCGCTGACCTGCGCTATAGTCAGATCTTTTGCCCGCAGAACCAGCAGCGCACCGTGGCCCTGAATGCAGCCGGGCGTTTGTACTGGTTCGCTGTTGCAATTCGTGATCGTCGTGCCGAAGCGCTTGATGCTGTACGCCTGACCTTCCCAAGGCAACCGAACTTCATTCGTTTCGCCGTTCACGCTGTTGCCCGCTGCGCACACCACTGCCTGAACGCAATGAAAGTGGCGAGCGCTCCGGCGATCATCTCGTCCTGCCGCCCCGGCTCGCCACCGTACGCGTCTACTGCCTGGCGGAATGTCATCCACATTTCACCGGTTCGCGCGCTGTAGCCGTTGAAATACCGGGCCCCGTGCGCAGCCGTGTAGCCGAACTGTTTCTCGACGTGGCGACTGATGATCCGCCCGCCGAGACTGGCCCCTTCCAACACGTAGAGACTGCCCAAGGCTGTCGCCAAGCCAGGCAGCGAAGGAAGCGTTTGGCACATGGGGAGCGCGTCCGGTTCATCGACGCCCAGCGTGACGAGATCGGCCCGTAGCGCTTCTGCTTTACAGCGTGCCGGCAGGTCGATGCCGTGCTCGCTCCAGCCCTCAACCGCTGCCAGGGCGTGCTCCATCGGCGCATAGATGCCGAAGAACGCTTCCAGATGGCGCCGGTAGGTGGCCGCATCTATTTCGGGGTTCATGAGATCGAGCGCCGCATCGAGGGCCTCGTGTTCGTGCTGCGTTGCCGACTTCAGTACCGCCAGCGCCGAACTGTTTGATGACAAGGGGTCAGCGTGCGTCATTGCGTCCTTTCCTCGGAGAAGTACAGCTGCCGGAGACGTGCCCGTCGGCCACGAGTGACCTGTCTCAACTGTCGAGCGTGCAGATATCGATGACGAAGCGAGACGTCTCGACTGCCGTAGCCGCCGGTCGTGCCAACCTCGCCGTACGGCTCGAGTCCTTCCTTGCGGGACGCGCCGCAGGCACGTCACGAGGGCCGAGCCTGCGGCGCTCGAAGCTCCACGGGCCGAGGGGAACAGTCTCGCTGAACGCGGCAGAACCGCGGCTGGGAATCATTCGCTAAACGTGTCAGGGGAGTCGTACAATTAGTAAGGAGACGCAGCAAGATTTGCTCCGGGCTGAGCAATTTCATCGCGGTCGGCATCTTGGCCTCGGCCGACTCGCCCTGAGGCCGCATCCTGCAGGGGCGGTCGGCGTATCAGTCAGCGTACCGCGTGGCCCGGCCGCACGTGAGCCGCTCCAGAGCCGTGGAACCCCCGGGTGCGGCCACGTGAATATGCCGGCGGCCCCGTCCCCGCATAAGCACGCGGCGGTGAGGCAGTGGCTGGCGCGCGATCGCCGCCTGCACGTCCACTTCACCCCAACTTCGGCCTCGTGGCTGAATCCGGGAGAACGACTCGTCGACGAACTCACTGATCGCCGGATCCGCGGAACACGGTTTGCCCGGGTCATGCCCTCAACTGAGCTTGGCCCGTTTGAGTAAACGCGTGCGCGTTGGGAACTACGCGGCCGCCTGCAGCGGCGGGTCGTACACGACGGGGCTGACGCAGCCGAGGGTGGAGTGCCGTCGCTTCCGATTGCACCACGTCTCGACACACCGGAAGATCGACCGTCGCGCTTTGTCCCGCGAAGGCCAGTCGTGCTTCCACGCCTACGGCGCCGACGTCCGCACCCGGCGCAGCGCCAGCACACGACTCACGAACCCCGCCATGCCACCGGCCTGAATGGCGGGCAGCAGTAGCGTCGCCGCCAGTACTCCCCAGCCGGGCAGCCCGAAGTTGCTGCCGATCGTTCCCGCGAAGGCGACGATCTTGCCGCCGGCTACGGCGGTGAGCACCAGCAGCAGCGTGGTCGCCAGGGCGGCAGACAGGGCGGCCACGAGGATGGCGCGCCCGCTTTGCACCAGCAATCCGGTGATCACGCCGGCGATGGCGGCACCCCACACGCCGCCGAACTGCTGGGCGGCGAGTTGCAGCATCAGGGCGATCCACAATGTTCTCGGAAGGGCCGGCATCAGCGAGTCAGCATGAGAGTGGCGCGCGTGTCGGCGGGTGCCAGATCGGCAGCAGTGCGCGGCGTACGTACGCTGTCGAGCTGTCCGTTCCCCCACATGGCGAGTCGGTCAAGGTAGCGTGGACTGCCGGGATTTCCGCTCTGCCCGCCCGGGTACACGGCGCGGATCTGCGGCACGGGGCCCAGGTCTGCAACCATACGCCAACTCGCTCCAAAGGTAGCGCGTCGTGAACCGACGGAGGGGTTGAGCGTGCCGCGGCCGCCGTCGATCGGCGTGGGCGGTGCGGAGAAGCCTTCGAGGCCGAGGACATGTCGCGGACGCGCGTGAGCGACGCGCGACCAGGTCCACGGGGTTTCGGCAGGGTTTCCGTACTGCTTCGTCAGCGAGTCGTATGCTGTGGCGAGGGCCCGTGCCACCACGACGTCGCGTATTTCCCGAGTGTCGGCCGTGCGCCGGTCATCCCACCACACATTGGTGGAATCGGCAAATAGCTGGAGAAGACGTGACTCCGAGGGGAGCGAGGCGGCCGTTCCCGTCGCCGGCGCGAGCAGCTCATCGTACAGCATCGTCGAGGTCTGGCGTATTGCCGCTTCGAACAGCACCGCGGCCGTGTTGTCGCGCGTGTAGCGACGGTCCCACCGCGCCAGCAGTGCCTCGGCGTGGCGCAACGACGCGGTGCTGTCGCCGTTGCGCATCTGCGCACGCGCTGCGTAAAGCAGGTAAGGCATCAGCCGATCGGCGCGTACACTTCCGGGGTCGGTGTGCAGACGTCCCATGCGCTCCGGCGTCATCGCGCTGTCGGCGCGCAGCAGCCGATTGATCTGCAAGGCGCGCCAGATCTCGAAGTGCGAATCGACGCCGAGGTAGAGCGGATCGCGCTGCGGGTCGACGGGCTGCTGGTTGGCGGAGGCAAGATACCCCTGCGCCGGGTTGACGCTTTGCGGGTACTGCGCGACCGTGCGCACGCCGATCCAGTCGGTGGCGCGCGTGCGCCCGTCTCGAATGTCCATGCCGCGGGCGCTGTCGGCCCGGATCGGGTACATCCCGGTGGAACGGATGGCGATGGTTCCGGCGGTATCGGCGACGATGATGTTCTGGGCCGGCGCCTTGTAGTATCGCGCCATGGAGTCAAGAAATGCCGACGCATCGGTCGCCTTGATGCCCGCGAAGAAGCCGAGGAGCTCCTCCCCCGCTTCGAGTACGGTCCAGCGCATGGAAAGCCACTGCGTGCCCTGGCGGTGCATCGGCCCGCGGTGCGTGTAGTACACCGTATCCACGGCGATTACATCACCACGCTTGTTGCGATACAGTTCGATGCGCGTGTCGACGAAGCGGACCATCGCGCCGTCGAGCTGATACAGCGATGGCGTGCGCGCGTCGTTCACCGACTCCTGCCAGAAGTCCATCACATCGGCGCCGGTGTTCGTGAAGCTCCAGGCAAAGTCACGCGTGTAGCCGATCGTGACACCCGGCAGCCCGGGAATCGTGACCCCGCCAACGTCCAGCACGCCGGGAACCACGAGGTGCACTTCGTACCAGATACTCGGCAACGTGAGCTCGAGATGCGGATCGCCGGCGAGCAGCGCGTGACCGTTGGCACTGCGTGCGGGGCCAACTGCCCAGTTGTTGCTGGCAAAGGCGCGTGACGTATGGGTCTCGGCGTCGGCGGCGTGATCCGCACGATCGCGCGCAAACTGCAGTGGCGACGCCGGTATGGCGTCGGGCTGACGCAGCAGTGACAACAGGCGCACCGCAAGGGTATCCCCATTGCCGGGTGGTGTGAGCGCGAGGAGCGCGTCGCGCGGCGTCGCGCGGCCATTCGGCTGGATGGGCTCCTGCACCGGTGAATCGCTGTCGAACAGGTCGCGGGCCGCGCGATCGCCGATCAGCGCGCGCGCGCGCAGCAGTCGCAATTCAACCGGATTATGCGCGAGGGTGAAACCCATGCGATTGAACAGATGCAGCGAGTGCACCGGCTGCCACTCGCGTGGCGCACGGTTGAGCAACTTGTACTCCACCGGATACTGCGAGACGGGCAGCGCGGCGCGATACGCGTTGATTCCTTCAGCGTAGGCCATCAGCACACGTCCGAGCTGGCCCGTCGTGTCGGCTGTTGCCCAACGCTGTTCGGCTGCGCGGGGCATGCCGAGCCGTCGCGTTTCCTGATCGACGGAGAGCGCGGCGTCGCCCACCAGCTCGGTGAGCGTCCCCTCGCCGGCCCGCGCCTGCAGCTCCAGCTGAAAAAGCCGGTCGCGCGCGACCACGTAGCCCATGGCGCGCACGGCGTCGAGATCGGTGGCGGCGAAAATGTGCGGCACACTGCGTTGGTCGTAGCGCACGTCTACGTCGTCCGTCAGTCCGGGAATGCGGCCGACGGCTTCGCGCGGCAGGTCGTCGCGGGCGGCGGTCCAGAGGCCGACGGCGGGGGACAGCAGTCGTCCGACCGGCGGAACAGTGCCAACGCCGAAGGCGCCGAGCCACGTGGCGCCGGCGCCAAGCAGCAGGGACGCCAGGGCCACGGTGGAGGAAGCAGTGCGCGACATGCAGGTGCGGCGAAGGGGATGTGGTGCGGGACCGCTGAAAGGTGACGGGGGCAGCGGAGCGTGTCCAGCAGCGGGAGCCGATGTGCAAGTATTTCAAGCGGCGGCGTCCTATCTCCAGCAAGTCCTTTCCCGCACCTTTACCGCCAATGGACGACATCGACCGCCTCTTTCGCGAATATCACCTGCCCATCGTGCGCTACCTCGCACGACGGCTTGGCGATCGTGATCTGGCGGAGGAGTTGGCGCAGGAGACCTTTGTGCGAGCACTTCCGCGTATCCCGCTCACGAACGAGCGCGCCTGGCTGTTCACCGTGGCGACCAACCTGCTGCGCGACGATGCGCGACGCGACCTGCGTCAGCAGCAGCGAATGGCCGCGGTGCGCGCCGACCAGCAGGCGTGCGAACAGGTAGAAAGACACCACGGCCGCGACGGACGACATTCGCGCGATGAGGACTCGTCGCCGGTGAGCGAGACGAGTCGTCGAGCGCTGGCCGCCCTCTCCGAGCGTGATCGCACCGCACTGCTGCTGCAACAGGAAGGGCTCAGCTATCCGGAGATCGCCGCCACCGCCGGCATTGCCGTAACCTCGGTGGGCACCACGCTCTCGCGCGCCAGGCGCCGACTGGTGGAAGAATACGAGCTGTTGATGAGCGCGCAGCGCGCGCACGGGGGAGCCGATGTCGCCTGAAAATACGTTTAGTGGTCACCGCAACGACGACGGGCCCCGCGATAAGGATGCGCACGACCAGCGTGAAGCGTTTGCGGACATGCTGCGCGCCGAGTTTGGCAGCGACGGGCATGTCACCGAGGACACGCTGCATACGTGGCTCGATGACGCACTGCCCGACACCGAGTCCGCACGCGTGGCGGCGCATGTCAGCGGCTGCGCGGTATGTCAGCGCAACGTCGCCGAAGCCCGCGGACTGATTGCCGGCAGCATGCGTATTCTGGAGCAGCTCGACGCACCGGCAGCCGCACATGTTTCGGTAGCGCCCGCCGTTGCCGTGGTAGGGCCAGGTGTGCACTGGCAGTGGTGGCAACAGCCGGCCTTGCGCGCCGCCGCGTTGCTGCTGGTGGCGGGTGGCTCGGCGTGGATGGTTACGCAGCGCGGCGGTCGCGTGACGCCGGCGAACGACGTGGTGGTGGTGCGCGAGGCCACGGCGCCGGACACATCGCGGGCTTTGGCCAGCGGCGATGCGGCGACGGAAGCGAGCAGGACGCGTGCAGAATCGGGAGCCGCCGTAACGCCGCCGCGCAACTCGCCGTTGGTGCTTCCGGAGAGCGCGCTGCGTGCGCGTCGTACTCTCGCGGGCATCGTGCCCAATGCGCCTGTCGTCACTGCAGAACAAATCACGGTAGCGGCAGGCCGGGCGCAGGACTTCTCCGGCCGCAGCGTGGCCGGCGGCACTGCGACGCGCTTGGCAATTACGGCTTCGGCTGCTGTTGCCGGTGGGGCCACGGGCAACAGTAGCGGCTTCGTTCGCGGCGAGCCGTCCAACCGCGAGCCGTCCAACCGCGAGCAATACGATCGCATCGACGACAACCCGTTTCGCGCCGTGCGCGCCGATCCGCTCTCCACCTTCTCGGTGGACGTCGACCGCGCCTCGTACGGCAACGTGCGTCGCTTCATCACAACGGGCAGCACGCCGCCCAAGGACGCCGTGCGCATCGAAGAGCTGGTGAACTACTTCCCCTACACGCTGGCCGAACCGCGTGGCGAACATCCGGTGGCGATCACGTCGGAAGTGATGCCGGCGCCGTGGCAGCCGCAGCACCGGCTGGTGCGTGTGGCGCTGCAGACGCGTCGAATCGAGACCGCGCAATTGCCGCCGAACAACCTGGTGTTCCTCATTGATGTGTCGGGATCGATGTGGTCGGCTGACAAGTTGCCGCTCGTCCAGCAAGCATTGCGACTGCTGGTCGAGCAACTGCGCGAGCAGGATCGCGTGGCGATCGTGGTGTACGCCGGCGCCGCCGGGCTGGTGCTCCCGTCTACCAGCGGTGAAGAGAAGTGGCGCATCACCGAAGCGATCGATCGCCTGCAAGCCGGAGGCTCCACCGCCGGTGGTGCCGGTCTCGAGCTCGCCTATCGCATCGCGAAGGAGCAATCCCGTGCCAACGGCAACAATCGCGTGATTCTGGCGACAGATGGCGACTTCAACGTGGGCCCGAGCAGCGACGCCGAGATGGAGCGGCTCATCGAAGCCAAACGGCGCGAAGGCACCTCCCTCACGGTACTCGGCTTCGGCACCGGCAATTATCAGGACGCGAAGATGGAGAAGCTTGCGAAGCGCGGCGACGGCAACTATGCGTACATCGACAACCTGATGGAAGCGCGCAAGGTGCTGGTGCAGGAGATGGGCGCCACACTGGTGACGGTGGCCAACGATGTGAAGCTGCAGGTGGAGTTCAATCCCGCCGTGGTGCAGGCGTACCGGCTTATCGGGTACGAGAACCGGCTGCTGCGGTCGGAAGACTTCAACGACGACCGCAAGGATGCCGGCGACATGGGTGCAGGACACACCGTGACCGCGCTGTACGAAGTGGTTCCCAACTCTGTCACCGGTACGGTGAATCTCGGAACGACCGACTCGCTGCGCTACACTGCGCCGGCGCGCGGCTCGGTGAATACGGCTACCGGTGGCAACAGCACCTTCGAGATGATGTTCGTACGACTGCGCTACAAGCGCCCCGGATTCACGGAAAGTCGCCTGCTGTCGCACGTGGTGGAGAACAACACGCTACGTGGTGGCCCATCGGCGGATTTCCGTTTCGCCGCGTCGGTGGCCGGCTTCGGCATGTTGCTGCGCGAGTCGGAATACAAAGGCGCCGCGAGCCGCGCAATGGTTCTCGAGCTGGCCCGCGGCGCGATCGGCAATGATGTCGGTGGCTATCGCGCCGAGTTCGTTCGACTGGTAGAACGGTGGCGAAACATCGAGCCAGCGGAACGGCGTGACTGACGCACGCCGATCACGCCGACACCCGGCCTCACCGCCGTGCGCGGCCCTTACGGCTGGCGCGTGGCGGTGAACGGGAACAAGCCCAGGCCGGACACGTCGAGTGATCCGTCGAGGCTGTCCTTGTCCTTGAGGATGCCGGTGCCGTTGATGCTCAGCTGCTGTCCACCCATCTCGACCTTGAAGGCGAAGAACAGGGAATCACCGCGCACCGTGCCGGTAACCGGTGCGGTGCCGAGTTCGGATTCCACCACGCCCGTGACGGTATCACCCTTCTGAGTCACCGTGAGCACGGAGGGCATATTGCCATCCGGAGTGACCACGCTCATCGCCCATTTGCCGGTGAGGTCGACCAACAGGCGAGGTGAGACGGCCGCCATGGTGGTCACCGAAGCGGCGATAACAGCGGTCGTGATGAGGCGACGGAGCATGGTCATGAGGTAGTCGGGTGTTAAGGAGGTGAAGAGGGAGAACCTAGCCAGCATCGGCGAAAAGATACCCTCGATGACGCCGGACGGCCCTATGCCGCCAAGGCGGAACCGGCCGACCGGCGCAGGGCGGACCATGCGAGCGTACCCAGGATCAACGCCAGCGCATATCCGTACGGAGCGAAGGCGGCCACGGTTCCACAGCCCAGGGCGACCGCGAAAGCCACGCGGCTCCCTCGCAGATCGCGCATGAGCAGCATCATTGCGGTGGCCTCGACGAGCAGGAGCGCCCCCAGTATCGGCCCGGGAAAGAGGCGCTGGAAGGCCTCCGGGCTCCCCACGAGAAACAGTCCCGCGCTTACCAGGAAGATCCCATAAAATACCGCGCTCCCGCCGGTGCGCGCGCCGAAGGCATAGTGACCGGCGATGCCGCCGGAGCCATGGCACACCGGCAGCCCGCCGAGAGGCGCCGCGATCAGGTTCATCAGGCCGTACGTGATCCCGATGCGACGAACGGAAAGCGGCGGGCGATCGGGGAACAGGTCCTCCACCACCTGCCGCGTGGCGAGCACGGAATTGCCGAGCGACAGCGCCAGCTGCGGCAACGCGAGCAGCAGGACGGCCTGCGTAAATTCGTCGCCGGTCGGCCATCGCGTGGGTAGTACGGGTACGTGCAAGCCCACCGGGAGCGGCACATTGGCGGGCCAGCTGATGGCCGCGACGGCGAAACCGAGCGCGATCACGACCAGCGCCGCAGGAATGTGACGGTTCTCCCGCAACCAAAGTATGAGTGCCAGCGCGAGCACCGCCAAGAGCCAACCGGTCGGACCGCCGGAGGGGATGAACCTGGTGAGCGCCAGGCGCGTCAGCTGCAATCCGAGACCGAGCTGGATGCCGCGCACCACGGGCTTGGGCACGACCCGCGCTATCCACGATAGCGCACCGGTGAACGCGAGCAGCAGCATCACTACGCCCAGACTGAGCCCACCCGCCGCGAGCAATGACGGCGCGAGATGACCGGTGATCGCAATCGCCGCCATCGCCTTGAGCGGCTGCACCGGCATCGGCAGCCGATACACGACACCGCTGGCGATTTGCAGAAACCCGAACACGACGAAAGCCGTAGTGGGATTCATGCCCGTCGCCAGGACGACGCCTACCAGCAAGGGCAGATCGGTGCCGAGATCGCCAAAGGCGCCGGCAAACTCTCGTCGGTTGAAGTGCAGCGGCGGGAGGGCGGACCCCGTTAACGAAACCATGGCTGCCAATATCGCGCCGCATCGGTCATCGTCACAATTACAAGTCGCAAAGAAACACGTGTCTCTCCATTATTCTCCATGACTCGAATTCCTGCCGTCGACATCCAGGGGATCGTCAAGCGTTACGACCACCATCTGGCCGTGGAAACGCTGTCGCTCACCGTGCCTCAGGGCGCCGTATACGGATTGCTGGGTCCCAATGGGGCGGGCAAGACCACCACGATCCGTATGCTGCTAAACATCATCGCTCCCGACGCGGGGACGATTCGCGTCTTCGGCGTGGCACACCATGACGCCGGGCTGGTAGACCGCGTCGGCTACCTCCCCGAGGAGCGGGGCCTGTACCGGAAGATGCAGGTCCGTCGCGTGTTGCGCTTTCTGGGTGAACTCAAAGGTATGCGCGGTCGTGATCTCGACGCCCGCATCGACCGATGGCTTGAACGGCTCGGTTTGCGCGGCGCCGGGCAGGATTGGGGCAACTCCAAGGTCGACGAACTGTCGCGGGGCATGCAGCAGAAAGTGCAGTTCATCGGCTCGCTGCTGCACGACCCGGAGCTCATCATCCTCGACGAGCCGTTCAGCGGACTGGATCCGATCAATGCGCAGGCGCTGGTGGACACCGTGGTGGACCTCAAGAAACAGGGGCGTACGATCATCTTCAGTACGCACATCATGGACAACGCGGAACGGTTGTGTGACTCCGTGTGCATCATCGCCAACGGCCGAAAGGTGCTCGACGGCGGCGTGGCCGAGGTACGTGAAGCGCACGGAGCACCCTTGGTGGCGCTCTCACTCGATGGCGAACCGTCCATTGCCGTGCAGGCAGTTCTTGGCAATCGCGCGCTGGTGGCCCGCATCGACGAGTCGAACCGTCATCGCGAGCTCGAGCTGGCGACCGGCGCCACCGCGCCAGCGCTGCTGCGCGAACTCGTGGCCGCCGGTGCATCGATCGAACGCTTCGAACGGATCCGGCCGTCCTTGCACCGCATCTTCCTCGAGCAAGTCGGTGCCACCCACGTTGAAGCGGGGTTGAGCGGACATGGGTGATATGCGGAAGCTGGGCGCGGTGATTCGCCGCGAGTACTCCGAGCGCGTACGCTCGCGATGGTTTGTCATCGCCACGTTGTTCGGGCCGCTCTTCTTTGGCGCCCTCATGGTGCTGCCGTCGCTGCTCGCCTCCAAGGAACGCGATGGCAAGGCAAGCCGGATCGTCATCGTTGACGGCACCGGCGTCGGACTGGGCGAACGAATTGCCACCAATCTGGCCGGCGGGCTCACCAGCGATGCCGGCGCCACACGCGTTCTGCTCGTCGGGAGCGCCGGCGTGGCGGAAGCGGAGTCGCTATCGACGCGCCTTGTCGTCAACGACTCGATCAGCGGCTATCTCGTGCTCGACTCAGCCAGCGTTTCTCGCGGGCAGGCCCGTTACGCCGGCTCGAACACCACGGCACTGTTCGATATGCAACGGCTCGAGCGGGCCCTGCAGCGCGAACTGCTCGTCTGGCGCATTGAACAGAGCGGCATCGACGCCGAGGTGGGGCGTACCTTGGCCACCACCACGGCAACGGTGCAAACCGAGCGCCTTTCGAAAAAAGGCCGTGGCGGCTCAGGACAGGTGAACTTCTTTGTTGGTCTTGCCGTCGCCATGCTGCTGTACCTCACCATCTTCATTTACGGGCTGAACGTGCTGCGCGGCGTACTGGAGGAAAAGCAGACACGGGTGGCCGAAGTGGTCATCTCGAGCATTCCCGCGTCACGTCTGCTTATCGGTAAGGTGATCGGCGTCGGCGGCGTCGGCTTTACACAGCTGCTCCTCTGGATGCTCATGAGTGCCGTGATCTGGCAAGTGCGTACGCCGTTGCTCGCAAGCATGGGCGTGCCCGACGTGTCGACGTTCAGCGTGCCATCGGTGACGCCCGGCATGATCGTGCTCCTGTTGGCGTTTTTCGTGACCGGTTTCTTCCTCTACGCGGGGCTGTTCGCCGCCGCCGGCGCCACGGTGAGCAGCGAACAGGAGGCGCAGCAGGCGCAGCTGCCGATCATTCTCCTGCTTGTCTCGAGTATCATCTTTGCCCAGAACATCCTGCTCGCCCCGGACGGGACGCTGGCGCGGGTCATGAGCATGTTGCCACACTCCGCCCCGATCATCATGCCGTTGCGCATGACGGTATCGCCGGTGCCCAACAGTGAGCTGGCCATCGCGCTGCTGTCAGTGACGCTCGGGGCCGTGGCCAGCACCTGGGCAGCAGGACGGATCTATCGCGTCGGGCTCCTCATGTACGGCAAGCGGCCCAGCGTAGGCGAACTGCTCAAGTGGATGCGAGCCCGTTGAGGCGGACTTCGCCTTCTTCCTCGACCGGGCAGGCGACTGCTCGCCGGCACTGACGTTACCGGTCGCGGGTCAGCTGCGTGTATTCTTGCGCGCGAGGCGCGCCACTTGCTCGAGCAGACGGCGCAGCTGCGCATCCCGCTCCTTCACCAGGGCGCGGTAGCGCAGGCGCGCGCCGACATACGTAATCGCGATCCATCCGCCCCAGACGGAGAGGGCGATACCGCCATGCTGCGTCGCGCTCATCAGCATCCCCATCACCGAACCGCCGCCGCCGATGGCGCCAAGGCCGCTGCCGAAGGTTTTGCCCGCGATCCCCTCGAGATTCGCGAGCGCGAGCAGACGGGTGACGCCACCGCGTGATGAGACATGGATCTGCAGCTGCCGCGGCGTGGAACGCCGTCCCCCACCCGTCACGCTGGCCTGCACGGTCAGCGTGCGCCCCACGCTGCTTACGGTAACCCTCTCGACGAGCAGTCGCCGGATGG
Organism: Gemmatimonadales bacterium; assembly: GCA_038250435.1. Lineage (GTDB taxonomy): Bacteria > Gemmatimonadota > Gemmatimonadetes > Gemmatimonadales > Gemmatimonadaceae > Gemmatimonas. The sequence goes on from JBBSCJ010000004.1 coordinate 107,569, forward strand.
CGTCGGCAATCACCTCAAAGGCATCGGTATAGAGGTCGCCGGGCACGGTGGTTTCGTACTCGAGATGCGACGGCGCGCCAGTGAAGATGTCGATCTTGCGCTGCTGTGCTCCGGGACGCACCGCCACCGCCGCGGGCTCCCGCTCCGCCACGGTACGATCCACGTAGCGCCGATCCATACCGGTGTTCGCCTGCAACAGCGCCGCGCGTGACCACACGGCGTGGGCCTCGGCTTCGGAGAGCTTGAACGGCGCGCCATCGGTGCGGCCAAGCTGCTTGAGCGCGGTTGTCAATGATCGTCTGATTCTCCCCAGGGAGCGATCGTCTCAAATTCCCCACCCGGTGGATCTCAGCCCTCAGGATGAGGGATGAGGGTGGATTGCATCAGGGGCGTCGGGTTGCACTTCATGTAACCGCGGCGGCGCACTGTTCACGTGCGCCACCAGCACCGCCGAGGCGCTGGGCCGCTCGAAGGAGAGCGCCCCGTACTGGCATAGAAGGCGAGCACGCCCAGCGCCTACAGATCGCTCCGCCCGTCCAGCGGCGTACCGGTCACCTGCTCGGGGCTCATGTACGGCACCGTACCGAGTACGGTACCGGTGGCCGTGAGCGGCTGCGCTTCGGTGACGCGGGCGATGCCGAAGTCGGTCACCATCGCGCCGCCGCTGTGCGCATCGAGCGGCACATTCTCCGCCTTGACATCGCGGTGCACGATGCCGCGGGAATGCGCATGGCCGAGCGCTGAAGAAAGCTGGTAGCGCAGCGGCACCAGCTCGTGAAAGGGCACGGGGCACCTGGCCGCCGATCAGGCGGTCCGTGATCGGTTTCTGCGGGAGGCGCGCACCGCGGCATCGCTGTCGCACCCGAGCATCGTGCCTATTTACATGCCCCCGCGCCCTACCACACGCTGCAGCGTGAACTGGCCGTGAACGGCACGAGCCAATGCAGGCGCGGGGTCGTCCATCAGGTCGTCCATCGTGCCTGCACCAGTCATGTCGCCTGCTCCGGACGCCGGGTGTGGTGAGCCGCGCCAGGTGTCGCTCGCGAAAACGCGCCCTGCTCCGACGGGATCAGGGCGCGCGGTGATGTTACGGGTATCTGATCACTACGACAACCGCATCGGTTGGTGTCAGCCGGTGTCAGCCGGTGGCGCCGGTCAGCATGCGCGTCGCGTTATCGGCGGCTTTGATGCCGTGCCACTGCGCCTCCTCGAAGAGGCTGATCCCGCTCATATCGGCGTGCGCGATGAAGACACCGGGCGCTGGTTGCCAGCGCTCGAGTCGCTCCACCCGCGACAGCACACCCGGTACCGGGCGCGCCATGGCATGCCCCCAGCGCATGACGTCGATGTGTGTGACGCAATCGCGGATGTCCGGGTGCGCGCGAGCCAGGTCGGCCAGAATATGATCCCGCCATTGGCTCCACGAGATCTGCTGCAATTGTTGGCGGGCGTCGCGAGCGGACCGGTCCACCATGGCGTGATACCAGGTGTACACGCGCGATGGTGCTGGCGTGGACAGCAGCTGATGCGTGGCACTCACGTAACCCAGCGAACTGCTCCCGTACACCACGTTGTCCCACGCCTCCGGCACGCCATGACGCTCCGGTTCACGATCGAGGCTCACGTTGGCCACCACCCACGGGGCGTACTCGATGCGTACCGGCAACGACACCGTCGGTAGGACGTACGGTAGCACGAAGAGCGGCGCGCTCCAGATGATCACATCGCAACGCACATCCACACGCGGCGTCCGCACCAGCCACTGCGCACCCGCGCGTTCGATGCGCACCGCTGGCGCCCCGGTCACGATGCGCGCCCCGCCATCCGTCGCCACGCGCGCCTCGAGCCGGCGCGTGAGCTGCTGCGCGATCCAGTCGTTCCCCTCCGGCCACGTGAGCGGCCCCTGTTCGTCTGGAGCGCGCGCCGCAAAGTAGTGGACGGCGGCCCACGCGCTGGCCTGCTGCAGCGAGGCACCGTAATCGTCGCGCGTGCCGTGCTCCACCCACCAGCGGAGCGCCGGCGACGTGAACTGTTGCGACGTCATCCACTGGGCAGCGGTTTGTGCGTCGAGCGCGCGCACGCGCGCATCATGCACCGTGCCCGCGCGTGCCGCGTGGCCCTGCGCACTGGGAACGCGGAAGGCGCCAGTAGCACGCCACTCCTGAATGATCTGCTCGAACCGTGCAAACTGCGCGCGCTCAGCGGTGGGAAGCGCATCGGTGGGATCCAACCCGTCACGCCAGCGCCCATGCTGCCAGAGTCGCTCCTGCGGGGAGTGAGCGAGCGTGCGCTCGTCCCACGTGCCGTCGTCGGCCAGCACCCCCAAATCGCGAAAGAGCGCACGCACATGCACGGCCTCCTCATCGGGGACGGGTACGTAGTGCGCCCCCCACGGATACCGCTGCCCCTGACGGGTACCCGAGCGGGCATTGCCGCCGGTAGCGGTGGCCATCTCCAGCAGCAGCCAGTCGGGCACGCCCTGCCGATCGAGCTGCCAGGCAGCCGACAGTCCGCCCATGCCTCCACCCACGATGGCGACTCGGGTCGTGCGCTGTTCCCGCGCGCGGCCCAGCGACGATCCGTCGCGCAGTGCGTGGCCGGCGGCGCTGCCATCGTCCATGAAACCACCGGTCACCGCCCGATCGGTTTTGCGGGAGAGCCGCAGGAGCGCCGGCGCCGCCAGCGGTGCCGCGATGGGCACCGCTGCCAGTGCGGCCAGAAATTCCCGCCGCGACACGAAGCGTTCGTTACTCACGTCGCGATGCGCTAGCGGTTGATGGCGTCAAACTCATGCTCGTAGTAGCGCACGAGCACTTGATCGTTGAGCCGGTTCGGTTCGGCGGCGACGCGCTGCATGTCGGCGGGAAACTCGAAGAGTGCACCCAGCGAGGCCACGGTGAGGTAGCGCAGGTTGGGCGGCAGCGTGGCCGGTGGCGCAAAGGTGTCGAGCGAGGCGATCACGAAGCCCCACTCGCCAAAGCTCGGCACGTACACGTGGTACGGATACGCGCGCAGCCCCGCACCCTCGAGCGTGGTGACGATGCTCCAGAACGACTGGCGCGCGAACATGGGCGAGGTACTCTGCACCGCCAGAAGCGCGCCGGGGGCCAGGTGTCGTTTGACCAGCCGGTAGAAGGCACTCGTATACAGCTTGCCCACGTGGTAGTTGGACGGATCGGGAAAATCGATCACCACGAAGTCGAAGCGCGAACGGTCGGTGTCCAGCCACGTAAAGGCATCGGCATTCACCACATGCACGCGCGGATCGTTCAACGCACCGGCGTTGAGCGCCGTGAGGCGCGCATGCGACTGGAAGAGCGCCGTCATCCCTTCGTCGAGATCCACCAGCGTCACCGATTGCACATCGGGGTAGCGCAGAATTTCCCGCACCGCGAGTCCGTCGCCACCACCAAGCACGAGCACGTGACCGCGCGCACGCACCGCCGATAGCCCGGGGTGCACGAGGGCTTCATGGTAGCGATACTCGTCGCGCGAGGCGAACTGCAAGTGCCCGTTCAGGTACAGTCGCAGATCGTCTTTCCAGCTGGTGAGGATGATGCGCTGGTAGCGCGTGTCGCGGGCCAGAATAATGGGATCGGCATACATCCCCTCCTCGGCCATCGTCGTGATCTCCTGCCCCTTCCACAGCCCGCCTCCCAGCAGCAGCAGCGCAACGATGCCGCCAGCCTGCAGCCCACGCCGGCGAACCAATACATCACGAAAAATGTACGTGCTCCAGAGTCCGACGGCCACATTGATGATGCCGAAGAGCATCGCCGAGCGCACGAGCCCCAGGCGCGGCACCAGCAGGAGCGGGAAAAGCAGTGAAGCGAAGAGCGCCCCGATGTAGTCGAAGGTGAGCACATTGGCCACGACATCCTTGAACGCGAATCGGTCCCGCAGGATGCGCATGAGCAGCGGAATCTCGAGTCCCACCAGAATACCGATGAGCAGCACCACGCCGTACAGCGTGGGTCGGAACGCCTCCGTGTACGTGAACGACAGGAACAGAATGAGTGACGAGAATCCGCCCACCACGCCAACCAGCATCTCGATCAGCACGAAACGCGCTACCACACCACGTTCGATGAAGCGCGACATCCAGCTCCCCACGCCCATCGCAAACAGGTACGTGCCGATCACGGTGGAGAACTGCGTGACACTGTCGCCCAGCAGGTACGACGCGAGCGCGCCGGCCACGAGCTCGTAGATCAGCCCGCAGGCGGCAATCAGGCAGACCGATACAAAAAGCGCGACGCTCAATGAATCGCGGCCGCGACGATGATACCGAGCGCGAGCGCGACGCTCCCCATCACGATGGCGACGGCGGTGTTCTGCTTCTGACTGATCTCTTCCCAGAGTTTACCGGGCGTGAGCAGGTCCACCACGACGAAAGCGATGACGAACATCACGACCCCGATCATGGCGAACGCGGCGGATAGTAGCAGGTTGGCCAGAAACTGTTCAGTCATGCGTGATCCTCACTTGCCTCGGAGCGTACGCCCCGGGAGGTAATACGACGAGCGATACGCGCCCGGATTGTCCCGGACCGACCGCGGGTTGGTGCGGCTTTCGTTTACGGAGGTGAAGGTCCACCCGCGGTACTGCGCGAACCCCAGGGTGAGCAGCACGAGGGCGCCCCACAGGGTGTAGAGGCGGGTCACGATGATTCCTCGTCGTCGGTGCCGGTGCCGGTGGCGGAGCCGTACTGACTTTCGGTCCACCGTCGCTGTTCAAAGCCCAGCGATGGCAACATCGCCCCCACCGCCGGGAGCAGCAGCGCCATGAACGCCAGCGCATAGAAGCCGTACGACGGCACATCGCGGCGCACGCGAAGGGAATACGCCGCGCTCGGCGTGCCGGCCTCGCCGCCCTCGGGATGCACTCGCAGGAAGTAACGGCCGGCCGGCACCGATGCGATTCGCACCGACTCGGTCCGGCTGCCCTCGGTCCATCGGCCATCGCTGTCCCGGCCTGTAAAGTAGCTCACCTGTCGTGACGCTTCGCGCGCCTGCCCTGTTTCCGCGTTGATGAGTGCCAGATCGAAAAGCACCCAGTCGTTTTCCAGCTCCGCACGAATGTCGATCGACACCGTGGAGGGGCGGCCGCTCACGGTGAACGGCTCGGTCACGAACGCCGACGTTTCATCGGTGCCGTGCACGAAGGTGTACGATTGGGACAACAGCTCCGCGCGCGAGGCCAGCGCCATGTTGCCGAGCAGCATGACCACGAGCACCATCGCGAACTGTGCAAGGCGCGTGAACAGCTGTTTCGGACGTCCCGCATGCGGATTCGGTTGGTTGGCGAATACCCCGATGGGACGCCGCATGGACTGCGTGAGCCCGAACGCCTTCTGAATGACCTCGTGCGGCGTATAGGTCCCCTGCGACCAGGTCGTCTCGCCGTCGCCGGCTTCGGCGCTCAACATGAACGGTGGCGAAATGAAATCCCGGGCCACGACCCGATCACCTACCCGCAACTCCCAGGGGAACTCGCCGATCGCCATGCTGGTGCGTGCCGACGCGGTCTGAAAGTGTTTGTACACGCGCCCGTCGAAGCGCACGGCGGGACGTCCGTCCAGGGACTCGTGCACGGGCAGGCGCTTCAGCTTCTCGATGACGTTCCAATGTCCGTCGTATTCCGAGAGATAGAGAAAGCCGCGATACGGATTGAAGCAGACGTATTCCCTCCAGGAGTAATCGATTTCTTCGACGACGATGGTGACCATCTGAAAGCCGATCACGTCCCACGGCGCGCCCTTCCAGGTGCCACGCGTACCGAGCGGAATGCGCGGCGCGACGGGCATGGCACGTTCCACCTGCTGCAGAACGCGAAGCTGGGGATCGGTGGCATCGAGTACGCTGCCACAGGTGGCGCAGGCCACCGTGACGGCCCAGCCGTGCGCCTGCAGCGCGATAGATGCGCCGCAGTTCGGACACGACAGCGACTCGGCGCGTGGCACGACCGGCTGCGGATCGAGGGTGCGGCCTACCATCCGGCAAACTCCCGCAGCTGCGTCAGTGCCAACTCGTCGAAGCTGACATACTCGCCGACGTAAAGTGAGGGAGGCGTGTCGCTGGTATCCACAGTGGCGAGGGCGCCGTCGCCGTTGCGCAGGTCGATGAACAGGCTGGCCTGTTTGTCATAGCTGGTGAACGGCAGTTCGCCCTCGGTACCGATGTAGCTGGCGTGGGTGAGCGTCGCGACTTCGTACGACGTGCCATTCCAGACGAACAGGTCGCCCACGCTCACGACGTTGACGCCGGGCAGCGTGTCCGGACGCGGAACGAGCACGGTCATGGCGTACTCGAGCTGGGCATCCGAGAGCCACGCGCTCGAGCCATCGGCGAGACGACAGTGCCATTCGTTCCAGCGTCCGCGCGTCCAGGCGTAGGCAATGCGACCGACGACCAGAAAACGCCGCGCACGCCACGTGCCCTCGGTTCCGATCTGAATGGGTGAGCCGGTGACCGGAAAGTCCGCCTGCTGCCCCACGCGCTCGAGGTCGAGATCTCGCCGCACGAGGACCGACCGACAGTAGGCACAGGTGGTTTGCACGGCTTGCGCCCAGAGGAAGCGCACGGCGGCGCCGCAATTGGGGCAGGCGGTCGTGAAGGGCGCGGGCGCGGTCATGTTTGCACGGCCTTCACGGCACCGCCGTAATCGCGCACGAGGGTGCGCAGCTGCACCGATTGCGCGCCGACCAACTCACCGAGCCGCGCGTCCCAGGCCCAGGGCGCGCGCGGCGTGCAGCAGAACAGGTTGAGACAGAGCGACGCGTGTTCGGGAAACGTGTGCACGGTGAGATGGCTTTCGGCGAGCATAAGCACGCCGGTGATGCCACCCGGAGGCGGGAAGACATGCCACTGCACCGACGCGACGGGATTGAGTGTCAGGTCGTGCACGAGGGCATCGAACAGGTGCCGCATGGTGTGGAGGTCGGCGAGGCGCAGGGCATCGCAGCCGTACGCCTCGACCACCCACTCATGTCCCTGCATGTGGCGTAAACGCGGCGGGTGTCAGCGGGATGTCGACAACGACGATTGCGCCGTGCCGCACGAGGAGCAGAACTTGGCTGCTGCGGGCAACCGTGCACCGCATTCCACGCAGAATTTGGGAGCGGTGTCCGCTCCGTCGGCCTGCGAGTCGGCGGTGGGCATCGCCGGCGACGCTGAAGCCACCGACGCCGGAGGCGCCGGAGATGGGGTCGTGTTGCCGCCACGAAACGCGTCGGCCATCGTCGCGCCGATGCCCATGCCGGCGCCGAGTCCGGCGCCCATGCCGGCGATGCCGCCTTCGTTCGCAGCGGCGATGGGTATCGACGTGGCCGCCTGGTACTGTGCATAGACCCGCATGTCACCGACCATGTTCAGGGAAATGCGTTCGTCGAGCCGCTTCTGCAGCTCGTCGGGGAGCGACAGATTCTCCACGGTGAACGACTCGAGCTTGAGGCCGAGCATCTCGAACGAGGGCGCCACGGCAGCGGCGATGTTGCGCGCCAGCGTCTCCTGATTGGCGGCCATGTCGAGAAAGGGCAGCTGCGCATTGGCGAACGCGGTGGTGAATCCGGTGATCACCGCGTTCCGGAGCTGCGGTTCGATCTGCTCGAAAGTATACTGGGCGTCGGTCGCGCCCACGTTGGCATGAAAGACGGCGGGGTTGGTCACGCGAACGGCGTACACGCCGAAGGCGCGCAGGCGAATGGCGCCGAATTCCTTGTCGCGGATCGTTATGGGCTGCTGCGTGCCCCAGCGCTGTCCGGTCTGCAGGCGCGTGGAAAAGAAGTACACGTCGCTTTTGAACGGAGACTTGAACGCTTTGTCCCAGTTCTGGAGGTTAGTGAGGAGTGGCAGGTTGCCCGTGATGAGGGTGTGCAGGCCCGGGGCGAAGACGTCGGCGGCCACCCCTTCGTTCACGAAGAGTGCGAGCTGGGATTCGCGGACGGTAAGCTGTGCCCCGCTCTGGATCTCCATATCACGCATCGGATAGCGCCACATCAATATGCCGGGACCGGATTCGGTCCACTGCACGACGTCAATGAACTGCTTGCGCAGGAAATCGCCGAAGGCCATACGGGCTCCTTGAAGCTCCAGAGCGCCAGAGCGGGCGCCAGTCGCCAGAACGCGCCCTGGTCCAAACGGATCAAAGCGCGCGCTGATGTTACGGGTGTGCGAGCTCTACGGCAACCACACGGGAAAGTGTCAGCCGTTGGTGACCTCGACCGGTGCACAGTGCGTGTCGAACGCGTTCACCATGTCGGCGGCGATCTCCTGGGCGGAACGCCCTTCAATCTGGTAGCGCTCAAGCATGAACACCACGTCGCCATCTTTCAGCAGCGCAATGCTGGGCGAGCTGGGGGAATAGCCCGTGAACATGCCGCGGGCGCGATCGGTGGCTTCGCGATCCTGCCCCGCAAAGACGGTGGTGGACACGTCGGGCGTGACCGTGTGCGAAAGCGCCATCGCCACGGCAGGACGCGCATTGCGCGCGGCGCAACCGCACACCGAGTTCACCACCACGAGCGCGGTGCCTTTCTGATCACGCAGCCGCGCATCGACGTCGGCGGCAGTACGCAGCTCTTCGACGCCCAGACGGGTGAGTTCGTTGCGCATTGGCTGCAACAGCTGTTCAGGATACATCATGGGTTTTTGCTCAGTAATCGGGGATGTCTTCGCGCGGTTCGCGCACGAGGGCGAGGATCGCCGCCTGCGGCACTACGAGGTACTGCTCGTTCTCGAACGTGATCTCGACGGCTGCCTTACGGAAAAACAGTGCGTAATCCCCCACTTGTGCCTGCATGGGGACGAAACGGGCCTCTCGACCGGACCCGCCGGTGATGCGCCACGGCTCGTCGCTGTTCTCTGACAGATCAGGAAGCGGAAAGCCGGGACCGGTGGAGACGATCTCTCCCCCCTGCACCGCTTGCGTGTCTACGGCCGTCGGCGGCAGGTAAAGCCCCACCTTCGTGCGCTGCTCGCCGTCTCCCGGTTTCACGAGGATGCGGTCGCCCACGACGATCAGTCGCTTGTGCTTGCGAGTCATACCTGTAATCTAGTGCAGCGTCAGTGCACCAGATGAAACGTGGTCTGTCGCGCGAAAGCCCAGCGCACGACTCCGGCCGCGTCGATGATCACGTCTTCTTCCTGCGCCGAGCGGACGCGCTGGTTGCTCCACTCCGGTACCGGCGTGGTGGCCTGCAGCTCGATCGAGTACCACATCCCGGGGATTACCCGGTGCTCGCCTCGCCCCGGCACGCCGTCCTGATAGTCCCACAGTCCGATCAGCGCGCCGGAGCCGTGCCCGTGCAATCCGATCGGGTGCGAGTAGATCGTGCCGTCGATCTGTTCGGCGCGCATCGTGGCCAGCGCCGACGCCAGGACGGCATTTCCCGTGCGTCCCGCCTTGAGGGCTTCCACGGTGATGTCCTGTAGCCGATTCGACGCCAGAAGCGCCGTTCTGAGCCCTGACGGCACCTCCGTTTCGCCATCACGCAGCACGTAACCCATGTGTTGCGTGTCGGTGTTCAAGCCCATCGCCGTCACCCCGAAATCGCAGTGCAGCACGTCCCCGCGCAAAATCACCGGGTTCACTCCCACCAGCTCCGGGCTGCCGAACTGCCGTTGGATCTCGATGCTCGGCTGAAACCACGTGCTGAGGCCGAGGTCATTGAGCCGCTGCCGCATCCACCACACGACGTCGTCGGTGCGCGTCAGCCCCGGCGTGATCACCCGATTCGAGAACGCTTCTTCGATAATCTGCCACGCCACCCGGTTGAGTTCGAGAAATGCCGCTGCTTCCTCCGGTTGACGGGCCGCGATGAGGTCGATCGCGAGCGCTTCGGCGGATACCAGCTTCGCCGCCCACGCCGGTCCGAGCGACTGCACCATCCCGTCACGTTCGCCGCTCGTAAGGCCGTCCGCAAAGGCGAACTGCCGTGAACTGTTGATGGCGATTCGTGTCGGATTCCGTTCCTCGATGACCTGCCTGAGCACGCTCCACTGATTGTCGCCCCAAAGCTCCGCCGTGCGGTCGGTGTTCCGACTCCCCGCCGCCGGCGCCGCGACCGCCTTGGTGCTGCGCACGGCCTTGTACAGGTTCCCCTGTGATGTCCCACCAAGGGCGATTCGCTCGATCCCGTCAGCGCCGCGATCGAAGAACACATAGATCGTGCGGCGCCGCGCCGCGAAGGTGGTAGGGGATGTAAGGGCGGAAAAGACCGGATCCTCGTTGTACTCGCGCATGGGGATGACCCACATGTCCACGCCTTCGCGACGCATCAGCGCCGGCAGGGTGCGCTCGAGGCGCAGCTCCAGCCAGCGTTGCTGTTGCGCCGCCTGCTCGCGCAGCGTGCCGAACGGGCGCAGCGTGTCCGCCGCCGTCGAGCCTGACGTCCGTGTGCCGGGCGTGACGGGGGTGACGATGGGTTGCGCTCCCACAGCGGACGACGCCATCGCCATCATCAGTACCGACGCAACGCGCGCCAGCAGGCAGGGAAACCGGTAGGGTACACGGGACATGACGGTTCGCCGTGAAAAACGTGAACGAAGGGTGCGCGAGTGCCGGCGCTACGCGCCGTGCACCTGGGGCTGTCGGCGGCGATCGTACTGCCGTCGCACCAGCTGCACGACGGCGCCGAGGATCAGCGCGAAGAGACTGCAGACGACCGCGCGTTCGAGGAAGGTCTGACCGGCCATGGCCCACCAGTCCGACCACTGCGCCACCCGCGATCCGAGGCGTTCACGACCGAAGGCGATGAGCAGAGAGCTCATCCCGAGTTCGGCGATGACCTCGATGATGACGAAGGCGGTGACGCGCGCCGGCCATCGTTTCACCGGATAGTTGCCGAGGTGCCAGGTGAGGACGCCGCACAGCAGCACGACACCGGCCACCAGTCCTCCGACAACGACGATCCAGTTGGCGGAGCCGAGCACCACCGCACGCCACGCGCGCAGGAGCAACCCCGTGATGCCGGCTGGTTCCACGGTGCGGATGGCGAAGGCGCGCAGCGGATGTAACCGCTCTTCGCCCCAATGAATCACATCCCGCGGAAAAAACGAGGCCATTGGTCCAAGCTACACCCCGTGGGAGCGGGCGCCAGCCTGAGCGTCGGTGCCACCGTTTCATGCACGGTGCGCACTGTCACGTGGTGGTTAGCGGATCACGGTACCGATGCGACCCCAGCGGATATCCGTGAGGAAGGGCAGTGGCCGCACGCTATCCTTGCCGTTGTACGAGTAATACACGAAGACCGGACGTCCGCGGACGTTTTCGCGCGGCACAAAGCCCCAGTAGCGGCCGTCCTTGGAGTCGTACCGGTCGTCGCCGAGCATGAACAGGAAATCTTTCGGCACGATCAGTGGCCCCCAATCGTCGAGGGTCGACGAGATGGGCGGGTCACCCATGCGCGTGCCTCGCACCTCGAAGCCGCGCTGCCACGCGAACAGCGGATGCGAGACGCGGCCATCCAACTGGCGGTTACCGGCAAAGGCAACGCTCTGCGGCTGCGGCACGCCGTTGAGGAAAAAGAGCCCGTCACGCATGTGCACCGTGTCGCCGGCGATCGCGACACACCGCTTCACGAGCGTCGGGTTGGGATCTTCCGGCTGGTCGACCTGGTCGGGAGACTTGAAGACGATCACGTCGCCACGCTCCGGCTCGTCGTAACCGGGGAGGCGTACGTCGGTAAACGGCACGTGCGGCCCGTATGCAAGCTTATTGACGAAGAGCCAGTCACCAATGAGGAGCGTGGGCGTCATGCTCCCCGAGGGAATCCGGTACGCCTCGATCAGGAAGGTGCGGATAGCGAGAAAGATGGCGAGCGTGACGAGAATCGCCTTGACGTTCTCCCACAGCGTGGAGCCTGAGGTGTTGCGGGGGCGATGGGTTTTGCCGGTGCGGAGTGCCGCCACCGTACCGTGATCGTTGCCACGTGCGGAGTGACGGTCGGACGAAGATCGCTTTGAAGCCACGGGAGGAGCGGGAGAAAGACAACGGCACAGCCCGGCGGGGCCAGCTCAAGGGGGCGCATCCCGGATGAGACGCGCCCCCTCAACATACGCCAGACGTCGGCGATGGTTACGACAGATGCTTCGAAACCAGCTTGGTCATGTCGAACATGGTCACCTGAGCCTTGCCGCCGAAAATCGGCTTCAGCTTATCGTCGGCGTTGATGGCGCGACGGTTCTTGGCGTCCTGCAGGTCGTTCTTCTTGATATACACCCACAACTTCTTGACGACTTCCGTGCGCGGAAGCGGCTTGTCGCCAACGATGGCAGCGAGCTGCGGGCTCGGAGTGAGGGCCTTCATGAACGCCGCGTTCGGCGTGCGCGTGGCGGCCTTTTTTGCCGGCGCCTTCCTGGCCGCGGTCTTGGTCGGCGCGGCCTTCGTCGGCGCGGCCTTCTTTGGTGCAGCCTTCTTCGGGGCGGCCTTCTTGGGGGCGGCCTTCTTGGGGGCGGCCTTCTTCGGGGCAGCCTTCTTTGCAGCTTTCTTTGCGGACTTCTTCGCAGCGGCCATGTCGTCTCCTTGAGTGGTGACCGGTCGGGTCGCGTCGAGCAGTACTGCTCTCGACTGATCTCGCGAAGACGAGGATACGCCTCGCGGACGGGCACAAAGTACAATCAGCTATAGGGCGCGCAATAGGTGTTCATCCGCTTTTCCCTCTGAAACAGCCGTTTTCGCTCGGTTTTTCACTCGACAAAACGAATTTCTCTGCGGGAAAGCGAACGAAATCGACAGCGCGACGCGCCACACACCCGGGCGTGCGTGTACGCGATGGTGCGTAAACCGTGTGCGCCGACGCGAACTTCACGAGCGCGACGCGTCCGGAACCAGCGTCTGCAACAGCGCGATCGACCGCACATCCCACGGATCGGGCGTGTCGTCGTCCTCGGCGACATCATCCTTCTCCTGCGGCGTTTCCAGAATCAGGGGCACGCGCTCGGATCGCGCGTCGCGCAACAACCAACCGAAGGCCTCGGCGCCGATTTGTCCCTCCCCGATGAGCAGGTGCCGGTCGCGGTTGGAGCCCAGTGCGCCTTCGCTGTCGTTGAGATGAAAGAACGCCGGCGGTTCACCGGTAGCCGATTCGAAGGCATCGAGGACGCTCGTGAGCGACGCGCGCGACGAGGCCAACGAGTAGCCTGACGCGAAGAGATGACAGGTATCGAGGCCGTATCCGGTGCGCGCGCGCTGTGCCGCAGGAATACCGGCGAGCATCGCGCCGATCTCCTCAGGGGTGCGTCCCACGGTGCTGCCGGCACCGGCGGTGTTCTCGATCAGCAGCCGCGTCGTCCCCTCCGGTACGCTGGCAAGGGCGCGACGCATCGCTTCCGCGACGCGCGCCACGGCAGCCTCGCGATCCCCGTCGGTGGCTGCGCCGGGATGGAAGCAGACGCCACCCACGCCGAGTGCGGTGGACCGCTCGAGCTCCTTTGCCAGACCGGCGGCCGCGCGCGCCCACTTCGTCTCGTCGGGCGTTGCACAGTTCAGCACGTAGGCCGCGTGCACGATCACGTGCTCAGGGCGAATCCCCGCGTCATCGAGCGCCTCGCGAAAGCGCACGACCCGGTCGGCTTTCACGCCGACCTTGTCGTTGTAGAACTTGGGGATCGCGCTGAAGATTTGCAGCGACCGCATCGCCGCACGTCCGGCGCGGCGCGCCGACATGGCGATGCCGCCGGTATCGATACAGTGTGCGCCGAGAAGATGCACGAGAAGAAACGGATGAGGGGTGAGGAGGCCGGCCGGCGTGTACGGCGGTCACGCGCTACTCGCGGACGCGGGCCCGACGGATCCGGAAGACGGGTGCGGTTCCCCCGTCTCCCAATTCGCTCCACCCCACGACCACGGCGCGTCCGCGCACGGAGACGGAGGGATCACGGGCGTTCATGGTGGCGGTACTCGCCATGAGGCGATCTTCAAACAGGTGCCCGGCCGTACGGGAGATCGCGAGCGCCACGCGCGTGCGGTGCCCGCTGTTGGGATCCTCGTATGCGACGGCCACCACGTCGCCGGCCGCGTCCACCCGCACGTCGCCAAGCTTGTCGCCGTACACAATCGCCACCGGTGACTCAAAGGCGGAGCGGGGATCCATCTGATGCGCGTAAAACACGCCGGCACCCTCCGGGCCGGCCAGCGCGTACGCGACATGGACGTAACCGTTTTTGGTATCGACGACCACACTTGGTGCCGGTCGGACACAACCATAGGCGCCACGGTCGGCCGCTTGCGCGTCGAGTGGGCCCTGATCGAGCGAGTCCACCACTATGGGCCCTCGCCATGCGCCGAGCGGTCCTGCGGAGGCGGTGGCGTCCTGCCACGCCGCGTGGAGCAGTACGCGTCCACGGTCAGCGCGCGTCCACCACACCGCCACACGCCCACGCCCGGGTGCCGCCGCAATCCGCAGCGACCGTGCACAGCGCAACGCGTCGAGTGGCGTGTCGCCATCCCCGAGGGTGGTGGTCGGTGCCGGCGCCACATGCATCGCCGGCAGCGAGGCGCTGGTGGTGACCGCCTCGCGCGATTCGGGCATCGCGTCGAGCGCGCCCTGCAGCAGCGACTGCGCTCCGACTTCCCGCAACAGATCCTGAGTGAGGAAAAACCTGGACTCTTCCGATCCCGCCGTGACCGAGGAGTCCATCGGCTCGAGGGGCGGGTGCACCAGCGGCGAGGGGAAGGTGGTGGTCACCGCCGCCTTGTCCGCCCACGTGATCGCCGGCTTTTCGCACGCCGCGAGAGACGACAGGGCGAGTGCACCGGCGGCCGCGGCAAGAACGCGCCGTGTTCGTGGAGCGCAGCAATGATAGACAGCCTGGTCAGCCATGTGCGAAGGGTACTGCAAGTTCCGCACGACGCTAGCTTTCCGGTTTCCCATTTCGTCCTTCGGAGGGCGTCTGATGTCCTTTGCCGCATTTGACGGCACGCGCCGCGTGCCCACCGCCAGGAACGAGCCGGTGCGCAGCTATGCGCCCAACTCTGTCGACACGCACAACCTCAAGCTGCGCCTCGACCGCATGGAGTCGGAGCAGGTCGAGATCCCCATCGTGATCGGCGGACGCCGGATTCACACCGGCGATACGGGGACGGTCACGATGCCCTGCGATCACCAGCACGTTCTGGCCACCTATCACAAGGCCACCCCCGCGCTGGTGCACGAAGCGATCGCGGCATCGGCCGACGCCTACGCGGAGTGGTCGAGCTGGCGCTGGGAAGATCGCGCCGCAGTCTTCTTGCGCGCGGCCGAGCTGCTCACCACCTCGTGGCGCGACACGATCAACGCCGCCACGATGCTCGGCCAGGCAAAGACGGTGCATCAGGCGGAGATCGACGCGGCGTGCGAGCTGATCGACTTCTGGCGCTTCAATGTGCAGTTCGCGCAGGAGCTGTACGCCGAGCAGCCGCTGTCCGACCACACGATGTGGAATCAGCTGGACTATCGCCCGCTGGAAGGCTTCGTGTACGCCGTGACGCCGTTCAACTTCACGGCTATCGGCGGCAACCTGCCGAGCGCGCCGGCGATGATGGGTAACGTGGTGCTCTGGAAGCCGGCGACCACCGCGCTGCTGTCGTCGTGGTACACGATGCAGCTGCTCGAAGCCGCCGGGCTGCCGCCGGGCGTGATCAACTTCATTCCGGGCGACGCGGCGATGATCTCCGACATCGCGCTCGCGCACCGGGATCTGGCCGGCGTGCACTTTACCGGCTCCACCAACGTCTTCAACAGCATGTGGAAGACGATCGGGCAGAATATGGGTGGGTACCGCTCGTACCCGCGCATCGTGGGCGAAACCGGCGGCAAAGACTTCATCGTGGCGCACCCCAGCGCCGACCCGCGGGCGTTGGCGGTGGGCATCGTGCGCGGCGCTTTCGAGTATCAGGGGCAGAAGTGTTCGGCGGCCAGCCGTGCGTACGTGCCGAAGTCGCTGTGGCCCGAGGTTCGGGAGCAGTGCGTGACGATGATGCGCGAAATGAAGCAGGGCGACGTGCGCGACTTCACGAACTTCGTGGCGGCCGTGATCGACGAAAAGGCGTTCAAGCGCCTCATGGGCTATCTCGACGATGCAAAGACGTCGGCGACCATCGTGGCCGGTGGCGGGACCGACTCGAGCAAAGGGTGGTTCGTCGAGCCTACGATCGTGCAGACCACCGACCCGCAGCATCGTATGCTGTGTGAGGAGCTGTTTGGCCCGGTAATCACGATTTTCGTGTACGACGACGCCGACTGGCGTGAGACCCTCACCCTGGTGGACGAGACCTCGCCGTACGCGCTGACGGGCGCGATCTTTTCGCGCGAACGCGGCCCGATCCAGGAGGCGATGTCGGTGCTGCGTCAGGCGGCTGGCAATTTGTACATCAACGACAAGCCCACCGGTGCCGTGGTGGGGCAGCAGCCGTTTGGCGGGGCACGTGGATCGGGCACCAACGACAAGGCAGGATCAAAGCTGAATCTCGTCCGCTGGGTGAGCGCACGGAACATCAAGGAAACGTTCTCCAGCCCGCTCGACTGGAAGTATCCGTTTCTGGGCAGCTGAGCGCCCGGCATCATCTGCCACCCGGTTCATGCGCACCCTCCGATTTGTCACGGCCGACGTCTTCACCTCCGTGCCCTTCTCCGGCAATCAGCTTGCCGTCGTCTTTGGCGCGGAGGGGCTTCCCACTCAAACGCTGCAGGCGATCACCCGCGAATTCAATTACGCGGAAAGTACGTTCGTCTTTGCCGCCGAAGATCCGTTGCACACGCGACGCGTGCGGATCTTCACCCCGGAGCTCGAGGTGCCCTTCGCCGGGCATCCGACCATCGGGACCGCGCACGTGCTGGTAGCGACGGGCGACGTGTCCGCCACGGGAGACGAACTCACCGTGGTTCTCGGTGAAGACGTCGGGCCGGTACCGGTGCGCGTTCGTCTCGAACAGGGCGTACCGGTACATGCGCAGCTCACTACGGCGCGGCTGCCTGAGGAGCGCGCGGAGATCACGGACCTGCAGGCGCTTGCCGAGGTGCTCTCGCTATCCGCAAGCGATTTCGTCGGCGGGGCGCACGCCCCGATCGGCGTGAGCTGCGGATTGCCGTTTCTCGTCGTACCGCTCAAGAGTGTGGAGGCGGTTCAGCGCGCCCGACTGCGCATGGACGCCTGGGAGACGCAGCTGCGCGGCAGGTGGGCCGCGTGGCCGATGGTGTTTGCGATGTCGCGGGAGGGCGATGAGTCGGCGCTCGCGTCACACGTTCGTGGCTGCGACATCCGGGCGCGCGTGTTCGTGCCGGGATCCACGGTGCCGGAGGATCCGGCTACCGGATCGGCCAACGCCTGTCTTGCCGGGTATCTGGCGGCGCGCACGCCTCGCGACGGTGTGTTGCGCTGGGAAGTCGCACAGGGGATTGAAATGGGCCGCCCGAGCCGCTTGTCGATCGAAGCCAGCAAAACGGATGGCGTGATCAGCGCCGTGCGCGTGGGTGGCGCCACGGTACTGATCAGTGAGGGGACGATGCGGGTGGGGTGACCCGGGCGGCATCGAGGCCGAACGACCACACCACTACACGATTGCGCCCGCTCCGCTTGGCGGCGTACAAAGCCTCGTCGGCGCGGGCGCGCAGCGCCTCGGCGATCGTTTCATCGGGCACGGCGTCGGACACCACGCCAATGCTCACGGTCACCGACACGCGGGCCTTGGGTTCCGCGAAGCTGCGTCGGCGAAAGGCCTCCACGATGCGCGTGGCCAGCTGTTGAGCCCCGTCGGCAGAGGTGTTCGGCGCCAGAATCATGAACTCTTCGCCACCGGTACGCGCAACCACGTCGTCTGTCCGGGCATTTGCGCGGAGCAGTTCACCGGTTTCGGTGATCACGCGGTCGCCCACCAGGTGGCCATGCGTGTCGTTGATCTGTTTGAAGAAGTCGAGATCAAGCGCGATCAACGCCAGGTCCGTCTGCGAACGGGCCGCACGCGCCAGTTCGCGGCGATACTGCTGCTCGAAACCGCGCCGATTGTAGCATCCTGACAACGGATCGGTGAGCACAATGCTGGCCAGCTGCGTCCGCATGCGGTTATAGGCGCGCCCGGCGGCCGTGATGGCATCGGGCCGGGTATCGGCGGACACGTCGTATGCGTCGCTGAAGTCGCCTTCCTCTGCCCGCTCGAAGAAGCGCACGAGGGTGCCCAGACGCTCGTGGAGATTACTCTGCACGCGAATCACCAACAGCGCTCCCATGCCGAAGATGCCAAGCGTGGTGAGCGCTTCCGGCCAGTGCGCGTTGCTGTCGTAGCGGACGCCGACGTCGGTGATGAAAAGATACGCCGCCGCGATCGCGGCCAGCATCAGCAGCGCCGGGGTGCGACCGAAGTACACGTGCGTCAGTTGCAGCGCGAAGAGGGCAACGAAGAGCCCGCGATCGTAGTCCTGCGGACCGGCCAGCAGGAACACCAGCCAGAAGACGATGGCCACATCGGCGACCACCATCAAGGTCGAGAGCGTGCGGGATGCGCGGCGTGCGCGCTTTACGATGGCGCGAATGGCGAACGCGAGCAGGATGTACGCGATGCTGACGACCGCGAGGATCAGATTGGCGGCATCCACCCCTACCGCAGCGTCGGCCACCTCGCTCAGCGACAGCGCAGAGACGAAGCGCAGCGCGGCGGCGATCGCCCCAGCCGTGAGGGCGAGCGCGACCCGGTAGCCGGTCTGCCAGAGCAGCACGTCGGCATTGGCGACTTCGGACCGGCGAGGAGCGGGATTCGGCACCCTTGGAGGTTAACGCGCCAGCGGCCGGCCCGCACGCCACCCACGCGCGGCTAGACCGGCACGGGCTCCATTAGCGCGGCGGCCGTTACCACCCGCCCGTCGAACAGCTGCACCGTGCGGTCGGCATGCTGCGCGTAGCGGGCATCATGGGTGACCAGGCAGACCGTGGCGCCGTTGGCATTGAGCTCGCGCAACAACTCCATGACCGCTTCGCCGTTTTTCGAGTCGAGATTTCCCGTCGGCTCGTCGGCAAGCAGGATGGCCGGATCACCGGCGACCGCGCGCGCGACCGCGACGCGCTGCTGCTGTCCGCCGGAAAGCTGCGGCGGGTAGTGCTTGGCGCGGTGCGCCACGCCGACGCGCTCGAGCGCGTTCTGCACCCGTTCCTTCCGTTCGGCCGCGCCCATCCCGCGATAGGTCAGCGGCAGCTCGATGTTTTCCCACACCGTGAGATCGCCGATCAGATTGAACGCCTGAAAGATGAACCCGATCTCCTTGTTGCGAACCCGTGCGCGATCGATCGGGGCCATCCGGGCCACCGACGTACCCGCGATGCGATATTCCCCGTGCGATGGCGTATCGAGCAGTCCGAGAATCGCGAGCAGCGTGGTCTTCCCGCAGCCGGACGGACCGGCGATCGCCACGTACTCACCCTTCGCGATGCTGAAGTCCACATCGGCAAGCGCATGCGTCTCCAGCTCGTCGGTGAGAAACACCTTTTGGATGCCCTGCATGTGGATCAATGGCTCGCTCATGTCATCGCTCGGTTAAGGAAATCGTCTTTTGCCGCGCATGCACTGAAGCCTGCCTCAGCGAATACGGACCTTCTCGGCGTTGGCGTAGCTCGTCATATCGGAAAGAATGATGCGGTCTCCCACCTCCAGTCCGCGTACGATCTCGATCGTGTTCACGGAACTCCGGCCAAGCGTCACGGGCACGCGCACGGCAGACGTTCCGTCGGCATCCACTTTGAAGACGGAGCTCAGCCCCGAGCCCGTACTTGCCGCCGGCCGGCCGGTGTAGCGCACGTTGGCGAGTCGGTCGATGATGATCGTGCCGTCGATACTGAGGTCCGGCACGGCGCCTGGCGGGAGCTCACCTTCCAGCGCAATATCGATGGTGACGCTTCCCGCCTGCGCGGACGGGTCCTTTCGCGACACGCGCCCTTTCACGATCCCGTTGCGCGTATCCACGGCGGCCTCCTGGCCGATCTGGACATCCTTGGCCTGCGACTCCGGAATGCGCAGCACGGCCTTTAACGAGCCGGGCTGCACGACCTTGGCCAGAGTGGTGCCTTCCGGCACCCACTGGCCGAGCTGCAACGACAGTTCCTGCAAGACGCCACTATCGGGGGCGCGCACCTGCAGCGACTGCAGGCGCGCCTGCTGGTTGGCCGAGATGGCGCGCAGCTGGGTCACCCGCGCCGCCTGCACCGTGATCTGCGAGTCGATCGCCTGTCGCATGAGCTGCAGCCGCTCCTGCTCCACGCGATAGCGTGTAGTGAACTCATCCGCTGCCGCCTTGCGATTGATCGCCTCGAACGCGGGCACCATCCCCAAGCCCAGCAGACTGTCCGCCGCGCGCGCTTCCTGTGTGCTGCTCACGTACTGTGTACGCGTGCTGGCCACCGTGCCTTCCTGCGTGAGGATGGCACTGCGCAGGTTGGTGCGCAGGTTGAGGAGATCGATCTGGGCCTGCTGCACCTGCTGCTCGGCCTGCATGGTCTGGATCTGCAGGTCGGGGTTGGACAATTCGAGCAGCAGGTCTCCCGCGCCCACGGATCGTCCCGATTCGGTGTTCACGCGTTCCACGCGAGCCGAGGCCTGCGCGGTGATCCAGCGAATGCGCTCGGGGACGAGCGTGCCCGGTCCACGGACTTCCCGCACCACGTCGCCCTGCTGCACCGTGTCAAGCAGCACGGCCGCTTGCAATACGGTAGGCACGGCCGGATCCAGTTGCGCGAGCGCCGCCGACACCGCCACCACGATGGTAGCGGCAGCAGCGATCCAGAGGGATTTCCTGTACGACTTCTGTGGCGTGCGAACGATATCCATCGTGGTGCCTGTGGTCAGTCGTAACGCAGCGCCTGCATGGGATCGACCTTCGATGCCCGCAGCGCCGGAAGATAACCAGCCGATAAGGCGACCAGCGTGAGGAGGACGACGGACAGCACGAACACGATCGGGTCGTGCCCCTGCAGATTGTACAGCTGTGACTGGGCCGCGCGGCCGACGCCGAACGCCGTGACGATCCCGATGACGGCACCAACGGCGGTCATCGCAAGCACCTGACGCATGATCAGTGTTCGCACGCGTGACGCATTGGCGCCAAGGGCCATCCGCACTCCGATCTCACGGGTACGCTGCGCCACCGAATACGCCAATACGCCGTACAGGCCGATACCGGCGAGCACCGTGGCCAGCACGGCGAATGCCGAGGCCATGATGCTGATGAGGCGATCGAGGAAGATGTTCTCCCTGATCTGCTGTGGCATCGTTTTGAGCTGCTCGACCGGGATGGTGGGATCGATGCCTTTCATCACCGCCGCAATGCCGGCGAAGAGCTGCTCGGGGTCTTGCGTGCCGCGTACGTAGAAGTTCATCCCGGCGAGATAGTCGTTCTGTCGCCATGGAATGAAGAACACCGGAGGCACCGCATCCTTCACCTCCGCGTATCTCGCATCCTTCACCAGCCCGACGATCTGCATGGTGAGACTGTCGCTCCCCTGCGACATGAACTTGCCGACGGGGTTGGCGCCAAGATTGAATTTCTTCGCGAAGGCCTCGTTGATGACGACGACATCGCCGCTGCCGCGACGATCGGCTGCGGTGAACTCACGCCCTGAAAGCAGTTGCATGCCCAGCGTGTTGAAGTAATCGGTGCCGATGGCGTTGAAGCGTGCATTGGCGTCCACGTCCGGGCCGTGCGCAAATCCCTGCACCCGTACGTCGTTTCCCCAGTTGTTTCCCGACATCAGTCGCACCAGCCCCGCGGTGACCCCCGTGACGCCCGGCATGTTGGCCAGCTCCTGTTCGACGCGCTCATACAGCACGATGGTGCGCGTACGGTCGTAGCCGCTCTGTCCCGGGGAGACGGCGAACGTGGCCACGTTGTTTACGGACACACCGAGGTCGGCGCGGCTCACGTTCACGAGGCTCCTGAGAAACAGACCAGCCGAGATGAGCAGCGTCATCGAGAGGGCGATCTGCGCCGTCGCGAGGACGGTACGGAAGCGTGAGGCGGCGCGACCGCCGGCGATCTGCCCGGCGCCGGCGCGCATCGCCGTGATCAGATCGGAGCGCGTGCTGTGCAACGCGGGAAACAGCCCGAAGAGCAACCCCGTGGAGATGGTCAGCACAGCGGAGAAGACCAGGATGCGCGGCTGCAGCGAGAAACTCAGCTCTTCGAGCGCATCGGCCGGCATCAGGGCACCGATACCCTGGAGCGTCCACGACGCCACCAGCAGGCTCACGAGGCCACCGACCGTGGCGAGCACGAGGGATTCCGTGATCAGCTGGCGGAGCAACT
Source organism: Gemmatimonadales bacterium (assembly GCA_038250435.1). GTDB lineage: Bacteria > Gemmatimonadota > Gemmatimonadetes > Gemmatimonadales > Gemmatimonadaceae > Gemmatimonas. The sequence goes on from JBBSCJ010000004.1 coordinate 129,830, forward strand.
GGCCGCGCGACGCGCCGAGCGCGAGACGGACGCCCATCTCGGTGGCGCGCGACGCGCCTCGGGCCAACAACAGGTTGGCGATGTTCGCACAGGCGATGAGCAGGACTGTTGCGGTGACGCCGAACAGCATGAGCAGGGGAGCGCGGGCTTCGCGGTGAACGCTGCTTTGTCCTCGCGAGCCCGCCGTGACCGTGATCGACCGTGCCTTGAATTCCTTCAGGCGCGCGTCGCTCATCCCCTCCTGCAGCGGCGCTTCGATATCGTTCAGGATCGGCTTGTAGAGCGTATTGAGTTGCGCGGCCGCCGCCTCGGCCGCAACACCGGGTTTAAGCCGGGCGAAGAGGTAAACCCAGTACGAACGTCGGTTCTCGTATTGTACGGGCCACGTGCTGAGCGCCGATCGCATCGTGAGCGGCACGTACAGCGCGGGCTCGGCCCCCAGCGTGGTGCCGCGAAAGCCCTCAGGCGCCACCCCGATGATGGTGAGCGGCTTCGCGTTCACCAGAACGGTCTGCCCCACAACGTGGCGATCGCTGCCGTAGCGCTCCCGCCAGAATTCGTGGCTGAGCACCGTCACGAAGTTGGCGCCCACCACCTGATCGTCGCTCTCCTGAATGAGCCGACCAACCGCAGGGCGGAGCTGCAGCACGCCGAAATACGAGCCGGACACCAGCATTCCCTGCGTGCTGCTCGCTTCATTTTGCACGGACACGTTGGCGCCAAAGGATACGTGACCAGCGATGCCGGTGAACACCGTCTGCGTCGCCGCGAGATCCTTGTACATCGGGTAGCTGAACACCGCCTCGCAATCCCCGGCCTGCCCGCAGGACTGCGATCCCGGCTTCGGCCCGGGCGCGTCGAGATTCACCAGTCGTGCCGGCTCGGGCACCGGGAGGCCACGCAGCAATATCTGATCGAACAGCGAATAGATGGCGGTGTTCGCTCCGATTCCCAGCGCCAGCGACGCAACCGCGATCGCGGTGACGAACGGCGTCTTGCGCAGCATCCGGAACGCTACGGTCAGATCTCTCACTTTGCCTGCCATGACGGGACGTGAACGGCAACTTGCTTGCACTATGACAGTTCGTCGCCCCGGATGGTTTGGATTCAGCGGTCAGATCGGCGCATCAAAGTAGAAATCCAGGCGCCAGCGCTTGTTGGGATAGAGGCCGCGGGCAACATCGACCCGCAGCAAGCCGTCGAGGGCGCCGAAGCCGAAGCCAGCGCCGCGTTGGGCCTGTGTGCCGCTGAAGGCGGTGCGGTCACCGGCCCAGCCCACATCGAAAAATCCTACGGGGCGTAGAAATCCTTGTCGCGTTCCCAGCTCCGCGCGCGCGATCCAGAAGGCGTTGCCGGCCTGCGTGCCCGGTAGCTGGCCACGCACCGTGCGCACCCCGCCCACATACCACGCCCGCTGCGCCGGTAAAGTCCCCACCGAAGCCCCGGCGGCACCGGTGAGCGAGGCGACATAGCGGCCGACTGGCCGGGTCACGGTGGACTCGAGCGAGCCGCGCCCGAAATCGAAGGTGCCGGTCCCCCCTTCGAGTCGGGTAACTGCGGTGAGGCGTAGCCCTCGCGGACGATCGATGAGCGCGCGGGAGTAGCTGCCACCCAGTCCCACCACCGTTGCGCGATCGGCCGTGATGTTCAAGGCGAACTGCCGGTCGGACAGGGCGTTGGCAAAGGAGAACGTGTTCACGACATCCGTGTCGCCGGCCGTCCATTGCCGCTCGGCAAACAGACGGTACTCAAGCTGCCCATGACGCGCGTCCCGGCGGTCGGCGATCTCCAGACCAAGGGAGCGATAATAGAATCCTTCGTCACGACCGTAGAGCACCGCCGGCAACGACGGCCCGAGCGAGAGCGCGCCGGCCCACTCCGGATTGCTGGCCGCCAGGCGATGGAATACCGCGCCCGTAATCGTGCGTCCACCGCTGGAACGCGCCAGCGACAATTCGCCGTTTGCATGCAGATCCGCGTGCCCCAGACGTCCCGTACCCCGCAGCGTATAGCCGGCGCCGAGCAGCTGCGTGGCCAACACGCCGACCGAGAGTCCTTCCACGCGATTGTAGCGCACGAGATCGGAGCCAAGACGAACCGTGGGCCGTTGCGGCGCCCATGCGGGCTGCAGCGAGAGATCGAGTGTGCCGAGCAGCTCGTCGCGGGCGCGCAGGTCGAAGAGCGCTTCGTCATCGGCGGTCGCCGGTGGCAAGGCCGGCGAATTGGCGAGTTTGCGCGAATCGCAGGGCAGGTCGTACGCGATGCGCAACGCGCCGTCGTAGCGCGAGTCGACGCGGGTATAGACGGAGTCCGTCTGGCACAACCGTCGGCGCGTACGTTCCGACTCGGAGAGTCGCAGGGTATCGATCGCGGTGGTGTCCCGGCGTCCGCTGCCGCTACCGACGGTCACCGACACGGTGGATCCGCTAATGAACGTGCTGTCCGCTGCGGCGGAGTCGGCGCCGGCGGCGGAGAAGCGGGCGAGCGGTATGGGCGCCAGCGAGAAGTCGCCGTTGACCTCCTCGTACGTGAATTTCTCGTCGATGCTGAATGGAGTGCGCACGAACCCCATCTGCATCGAGGCGGTTGCACTATTCGCCCGCGGCAACCAGAACTTTCCCTGGTACAGGCCGTACTCCACGGTGATCGCATCGAGCTTGGCGCGTGCGGGTCGGAGTATCGCCTTCACCAATATCGGCACATCGTCGTCTTCCGTGCCGTCCGCCCGGGCTTTCACCTTCGGCGCGCGCGACGTGGAATCCTTCACGTAGAGTTCGCGCGGCAACCGCGCGCGGGCGATGGAGTCGCGCACGCGATCGGCCTCCAGACGTTGCAGCCGGTCGACACCATCCGACTCTTCGGCGAGATCCCAAAGCTCGATGTCGACCGCCAGTCGGTATGCGGCGCGTACCAGCTGTCCGCCGCTTTGGTCGAACCAGAATGACCCCACAAACAACCGCCACTCCGGTCGACGGGCCGTGATGCGCAGCTCCCGCAGGCGGATGACGCGTCCCTCGGGGAGGGTGATGTTTACCGAGTCGCCGGTGGCATAGCGGTAGTAGGCTTCGGCCCCGTTGGCGATCGGGTGAATCATCTCGCGCTCGTCGATGTCCGTCTTGACCACCCCGAAATTACTCGAGGGAAACCACAGTGTTTCGCGCCCGGGGAAGTATGGGATGGAGACCGCCGCCGACAGGTCGCCGCTGGATCGACTCGCCATGGGGACGGTAAGCCGCGAGCCGACGGGGGTGACGCGGACGCCCACGTCGCGCCGCCAGGCGATGTTCGCCACGTTGTCGCTACGGAAGAGCAGCTTCTCAAGCCCGAGCCGCCGCGCCCCGATCCCGATGGAAATGCGCTGTGTGGTCGTTGCCTTGTAGGCGGTCAGCGCACTGTCCTGCGTGACCCGCGCTACCCGCGCCCGCTCCAGAATGGTCCTGGCCAAGGGGTCGGCGAACGCCGTGCTCTTGGCCGAGTCGGCCCGCGCTCGCCTGGTAACGCTATCCCCTGCGACGCTTTTTCGCGCAATAGCGTTGGCGTCTCGCGTGGCTTCCCGGAGCGCGGTGCGCTCGGCGGCGGTCAGCGTGTCTGCGCGCTTGGCGCGGGCCGCCTGTGCGTAAGACGCACCGGGGCTCGCGAGGAATACGACCGACCCGAGCACCAGGAACCAGAGAAGAGCCGCGGGAAAACGCATGAGGACTGATACGGGAGAGAGACGACACACTACCTGGAGTGTTCGTACGGACGTCGTGGATGAGCGGTTTCACTTTCCGTTCCGTATTCTTTGTCGAGAGATGGTGCAGATCCCTACGCGTCCCATGACTGGAGTATCGCCGTGATTCCGACCCGTGAGCAGATGTGTCGTTCCGCCCGTCGGTCGCTGTCGCTGATGGCCGCCGTCCTGCTGGCAGCCGATGTGGCGCACACGCAGGTTCCCACGCCGCCGCCCGCGACGCGATCGGCGGCGGCGACACCGGCCGACCCTCGCCTCGCCAGGCTCAAGGACGAGGCCGCTAAGATGGTCACGGCGCGCAGCAAGCAGGTGCAGGAGATTGTAGACATGCTCTTCTCCTTTCAGGAGCTCGGGTTTCAGGAGTTCGAGAGTATGAAGTACCTCACAGGTATCCTCGAGAAGGAAGGCTTTGCGGTGGAACGTGGCGTTGCCGGGATGCCCACGGCGTGGACGGCGCGCTGGAGTAACGGTTCCGGGAAGCCGGAGATTTCGCTTGGTTCGGATGTGGACGGCATTCCGCAGGCGGGGAATAAGCCGGGCGTCGGCTACCGCGAACCGATGATCGACGGCGCCCCGGGGCACGGCGAGGGGCACAACGCGGGACAGGCGGTGAATGTCGTGGCGGCGATCGTGGTGAAGAAGCTGATGGAGCGCGACAGGATTTCGGGATCGCTGCTGCTCTGGCCGGGCATCGCCGAAGAGCAGATGGCCGGGAAGGCCTTTCTCGTACGCGCCGGCATCTTCAGGAACACCGACGTCACGTTGTTCACGCATGTCAGCAATGATCTCAGCGTCACGTGGGGCGCGGGCGGGCAGAGCGCACTTATTTCAGCCGAGTTCCGGTTTCGCGGTTCGAGCGCGCATGCGGCGGGTGCTCCGTGGCGCGGACAGAGTGCCCTCGATGCCGTGATGTTGATGGCGCAGGGGTGGGAATATCGTCGTGAGCATCTTCGGCTGCAGCAGCGCTCTCACTACGTGATCAGGGACGGCGGCGACCAGCCGAATGTGGTGCCGAGCACGGCGAGTATCTGGTTCTACTTCCGCGAGCAGGATTATCCGCGCACCCTGGCGCTATTCGAGACGGGGCAGAAGGTGGCGCAGGGCGCGGCCCTCATGACCGACACCAAGCTCGATACGGTGATGATGCTGGGGTCGGGATGGGCCGGACACTTCAGCCGCCCGATCGCGGAAGCGATGCACAAGAACATCGAGGCGGTGGGTATGCCCAAGTGGGACGAGAAAGACCAGACGCTCGCCAAAGGCCTGCAAAAGGAGCTTGGTTCCCCTGACTTCGGGCTGTCGAAGCAGATCGGTCCGCTGCGCGGCGCGGAAGTGCCGGTGAACTGGACCGGCGGCGGATCGGACGACATCGGTGACGTGAGCTGGAACATGCCCACGATCACGTTGCGCTTTCCATCCAACATCCCCGGGCTGCCCGGACATAACTGGGCCAACGCGATCGCCATGGCCACGCCGATCGCCCACAAGGGCGCCGTGGCAGGCGCAAAGGTGCAGGCGATGACCGTGCTGGACATCATGCTGACTCCGCGTGTCGTCGCCGATGCCTGGGATTACTTCCGGAACGTGCAGACGAAGGACGTGCAGTACAAGCCGTTCATCCGTCCGCAGGACCAGCCGCCTACCTGGCTGAACGCCGAGATCATGGCCCGCTATCGGCCGCAGATGCAGAAGTTCTACTATGATCCCGGCAAGTTCAACACGTATCTCGAACAGCTCGGAATCGAGTATCCCACGGTACGTCCGGCGATCACGCCGCCGCGCGGGCAGCCGTGATCACCGCGTGCTGGCGGCGGCCTTGAAGCGCGCGCGGATCTGGAGCAGCTCGTCGCTGTGATGCACGTTCTTCTTGGTGATGTCTTCGAGCATTTTCATCACCGCAATGTTGTCCTCGACCACGCTCGGCGTACCGCTGAGGTGCACGCCAAAGCCGAAGTGTTCGCCGGGCACCAGCACCATCTCGTTCTGCAGCACCACGTCGCTCGTGTCATCGGCCACACGCACCGCCACAAACTTCTTGCCGGCCTTCTCCATGAAACCGATGCGCAGGCCGTTCACTCCTTCGGGCCAGGGCGCGTAGCTGCGCAGCTGTCCATCACTGCCTTCGAAGGTGTTGGTGGTCGGCGTCAGATTTGCGAAGTTCCGTTCGAAGGAGCCGACGTACATCAGGGCGTGTCGCATCGTGAGTTCCGGAAATGGGCAGGGAGAGAAGCGCGGGCCAGACGATCATGCCGCAAAAGTCTGCTGTCGCGCGATGATGCACAAGCCGTACGCCGGACTTCCTGCCACGCGGGACGCACGGCACCCGCCTAGCTTTCGGCATGGCCTCAGCTCCTCCTCCCACGGGCGATCTCTCTGCCGACGAATTCCGTGCTGCCGCCCATGCCGCCGTCGACTGGATCGCCGATTACCTCGAAAACCCCGGCGTGATGGCGGTGCGGAGCCGCGTGCAGCCGGGGGATATCCGGGCATCGCTCCCAGTGTCGCCCCCCGAGCACGGTGAGTCGCTTGGCGCGATGATGCAGGACTTCCGGCAAAAGATTCTGCCGGGAATCACGCACTGGAATCACCCGGGGTTCATGGCGTACTTCGCCAACTCGGCGTCGTACCCGGGCATTCTGGGAGAACTGCTTGCGGCGGGGCTCAACGCCAACGGCATGTTGTGGATTACCAGCCCCGCGGTGACCGAGCTCGAACAGCTCACGTTGGACTGGCTGCGGCAGCTCATGGGAATGCGCGACGGCTGGTTCGGGGAAATCACCGACACGGCGAGCGTCAGTACGTTTTACGCGCTTTCCGCCGCGCGCGAGCGGGCCGGCTTCGACGTGCGCGCCAAGGGAATGGCCGGCCGCGCCGACATGCCGCGGTTGCGTGTCTACTGCAGTGAGCATGCGCACTCGTCCATCGACAAGGCGGTGATGGCGCTCGGACTGGGCCACGACAACCTCGTGAAGATTCCCGCCGACGAGCAGTTCCGCCTGCGCCCGGACGCGCTCCGCGCCGCGATGGCGGACGACGTGGCGCGCGGCGATACGCCGATGGCCGTCGTCCCCTGTGTGGGCACTACCGGGATGACGAGCATCGACCCGGTCACCGACGTTGTGCGAATCGCGCGCGAGTTCGACTGCTGGGTGCATGTCGATGCCGCCTACGGCGGTGTCGTCGCGCTCGTGCCGGAAATGCGTTACCTGATGGACGGCGTCGACGAGGCGGATTCGTTCGTGGTGAATCCCCACAAGTGGCTCTTCACCCCGATGGATTGCTCGGCGTTGTACACGCGGCACCCGGCGGCGCTCCAGCGCGCCTTCGCGTTGCTGCCGGAGTATCTCGTGACGCGTACGCAGGACGAGACCGTCAATCTGATGGATTACGGCCTCCAGCTCGGGCGCCGCTTCCGCTCGCTCAAGCTGTGGATGGTGATGCGGGCGTACGGTGCGGAGGGGCTCGCCGCACGCATTCGCCATCACTGTGAATTGGCGCGGGAGTTCGCCGGCATGGTGCATTTCGACGGCGCTCCATGGGAACTCACTGCGCCGATCACGATGTCGCTCGTCTGCTTCCGCTATGCACCGGCGTCGCTCGACGAGACGGCCATTGCGCGCATGAACGCCGAGATCATGGAGCGGGTGAACGCGTCGGGACAGGTCTACCTGTCGCACACGACGTTCGGTGGCCGCTACACGCTTCGCCTCGCGATCGGCAATATCCGCACCGATCGCGAACATATCACGCTGGCGTGGAGCGCATTGCGCCGGGCGGCTGCGCAGGTCTCCGGTGGGACGGAATCGGCCACCACCGACGGACCGAAGTGACCCTCGATTGCCAGACGAGGACTACTCGAACGGCAAAACGGCGGCACGTCGGGCCAGCTTACGCTCGTTTCGTCCGCGCTGCCATCGCGCGCCGACGATCACCAGCGCCAACGTGACAACCGCACCGATGATTTTTCCTCCTCTGCCAAGATCGCCCAGGATGCGCACGGCGGCTTCGCCCGTCGCGTATCCGACGGTCACGAAGGCTGCGGTCCAGATCGCCGATCCGACGAGCGACAGGGGCAGGTAGATGTACAGTGGAACGCGCGCGGCTCCGCACGCAATCGGGAGGACGATGCGCAGCCCGAACGCGAAGCGCACAAAGAAGGAGGAGATCAGCTGGTTCCGCCGCACCGCTCGCAGGGCGAGGGTGCCGGTGCTGCGCACGCGCGGAAAGCGGCGGCGAATCGCCTCCCACTTCCATCGACCAAGCAGGTACAACACGGCGGTGGCGATCCATCCACCCAACGTGATGCTCATGAGCACCGGGAGTGCGCGAAGCTCCCCTTCGTGCACGGCCATACCGCCGACAATCGGTCCGAGCTCCTCCGTCACGATCGCCGACGCGCCGAGCAGCAGGTACGTGAGGGGAGTGTCGGCGAGCGCGGAGAGCCAGGAGAGGGCTCCCACACTGGTGGCATTGATCGTGTCCGAACGCACAACGCCCGTCACCTGCAAGAGCAATGCGACGGCGAGCGCGTGGATGGCGGGGAGCACGGTGATCGGCGGGAGCATACCCCTTGCAATGTAACTGCGAACACGGCACCAGTTTTACCCGCCGGCGGGGATCAGTCGCCCATCTCCGCCGCCGGCAGCTCAAAGGTACGGAACTGACCGGTGTGCGGCGGGGTGAGCCCCACGTGTTTGGACACCCAGGTGCGTATGTTGTCGAGGATTTCGTAAAAGGTGGGAATTACCAGCAGCGTCAGCACGGTGGAGGTAATCACGCCACCAATGACCGCGACACCGAGCGGCGCCCGGAACTGGGCGCCTTCGCCACGACCGAGGGCGACCGGGATCATGCCCGCGATCAGCGCAAAGGTGGTCATGAGGATCGGGCGGAGTCGAATGGCGCCGGCCTCGATGAGCGCTTCACGCAGCGGGAGGCCGTCGCGTTCCCGCGACTGCTTGGCAAAGTCGATGAGCAGGATCGCATTCTTGGCAACGATTCCGCACAGCAGGATCACCCCGATCAGACTCATGATGTTGATCTGATTGCCGGTGAGCGCGAGCGCCCCCATCACACCGATAAGCGACAACGGCAGCGAGATGAGAATGGCGACGGGGTCGAGAAAGGATCCGAACTGTATCACCAGAATCAGATACATCAGCGCGACGGCCACACCGAGGGCAATGAAGACGTTGGTGAAGACTTCACTCTGCTGCTCCACCTGTCCGCCACTGCTGAGCTGCACACCGGGCGGAAGGGCGATCACCGACGTCTTCGCCGTGATGTCGGCAACAACCTCGGAGAGCGAACGGTTGGCAATATTCGCTTCCACCTTGATCACGTTGTCGCGATCCAGATGATTGATGATCGCCGGCCCGAGTTCGTTCCGGATGCGCGCCACCTGCTCCAAGGGGATCAGCGAGGCGTTCGGTCCTTGCCCGACGGCCACCGGCAATTGCGCGAGGTCGGTCCCGCGGGCACGTGATTCGGGGGAGAAGCGCACCATCACCTTACGGGTCTGATTGGTCGGATCCACCCAGTCACCGGCATCGAGACCGGCAAACGCCGGACGGATCGCCTGGGCGACCTGCCCGATGCTCAGGCCGAGCGCGCCGGCGAGGCCGCGATCCACTTCGATGGTGAGCTCGGGCTTCTGCCCCTTGGTGCTCAGACTCACGTCCACGGCACCCTTCACGCCTTTCGCGGCAGCGAGATACTGATCGGCGACCGACTGCAGCGCGGCCTTGTCATTCCCGCGCAGTTCGAGCGAGATCTGCTTCTGCTCGCCGGCGAAGTCGTTCGTGTACACCGACACCTGCGCGCCGCCGATACGCTGGACATCAGCACGAAGCGCCGACGCCACCTCTTCCGCACCTCGTTGACCATCCTTCAACCGGTCTGCCTTTGAGCGCAGCTTGATGTACAGGTTGGCTTTGTCGACCGCACCGCTGGCGCCGCCGGCGGCGGCAAACGTGTACACGACTTCCGGATAGCCGGCCGCAATAGTGAGCGTTTCGCTTACTTTCTGCCGGAGGTAGTCGATGTTGGCGCCCGGCGGAGATTCCACCGCCATATTCACCTCGCCGCGGTCGTCGAGCGGAAAGAATCCGCTACCCACCACTCCGAACCGACCCATGGCCAGCGCCCCGGCAAACGTGCCCACCGCCAACAGGACCATCGAGATCGGGTGATCGAGTGCCCAACCGATCACGCGACGGTATCCGTCGGCCAGTCCGTTGAACCAGGTGTTGAAACGATCGAGCTTCTTGGTGAGCCACGCCTTTTCGTGCTCTTCGCGATGCGGATCAGGCCACATCGCCGAGAGCATCGGGTCGAGCGAGAAGGACACGAAGAGCGACACGAGCACCGAGCAGGCGATCGTGAGCGCAAACGGCTTGAACCACTGCCCCGACTCTCCCTCGAGGAACGCGATGGGAATGAAGACGGCGATGATGGAAAAGGTGGTCGCCGCCACAGCCAGGCCGATTTCATCGGTTCCTTCGCGCGCCGCACGATAATGATCCTTTCCCATCTCCACGTGTCGCACGATATTCTCGCGCACCACGATGGCGTCGTCGATGAGGATACCAATCGCCAGCGACAGCCCCAGCAGCGACATCTGGTTGAGTGTAAAGCCGAACGCCCATACCGCGATGAAGCTGGCGAGTACCGAGACGGGAAGTGCCAGGCCGGTGATCACCGTGCTGCGCCACGAATTCAGGAACAGGAACACCACCAGCACGGTAAGCACGGCACCTTCGATCAATGCGGACTGCACGTTGTCCACCGAGTTCTTCACGCGCGTGCCGGAGTTCTTCACCACTTCGAGCTGCGCGCCGGGCGGCAGCGTTTTGCGGATCTCCTCCACCTTGGCAAAGATCGCGCCCGCCACCTGGGTGGTGGAATAGCCCGCGGTTTTCTTGATGTCGATGCCCACGGCATCCTTGTTGTTGAAGAGCGCGAGCGTGCGCTGCTCTTCCTCACCGTCGGTGGCGGTGGCGACATCACCCAGGCGCACCACCCGGCCGTTGCGCTGCGACACCACGAGCTGCATGAAATCCGCAGGGGAGTTGAGGCGCCCCTGCAGGCGGATCGTCCGCTCATCGAGTGCGCTGCTTACGCGCCCCACGGGAACGGCCAGATTGCCCGCTTGAAGGGCGCCGACGACTTCGGGCACGCTCACGCCGGCCGCCTGCAGCCGCTGCGGATCGAGATTCACGGTAAGTTCGCGCTTCACGCCACCGGACACGGTTACGTCGGCCACGCCGGCGACCGCACGCAATTCGCGCGTGATGCCGGGATCGGTGATCAGCGTGAGCTGCGCCGGGGTGAGGGTCTGCGAGAACAACGTCAACGTGACGATCGGCCGATCGGTCGGGCTGAACTTCCGCAAAATCGGCTCTTCCATCTCCTGTGGCAGATCCTGGCGCTTGGTGGAGATGGCGTCGCGGATATCCTGCGTGGCTTCCTGCGGGTCCTTGGAAAAAACGAACTGCGTAATAATCTGCGCGAAGCCGTCGCGCGCTTCCCCATTGATCGACTTTACCCCCGAGACGCTCTGGATGGCTTCTTCGATCGGTTCGAGGATTTCGCGCTCCACCTGCTCGGGCGACGCGCCGGGATAGACCATCGTGGCGACGACCACCGGCGGCTGGACTTCGGGAAACTCGTCGGTTTGCAGCAGGAACAGAGCGACCAGCCCGAACCCTGCCAACGTGAGCATGGCGACGACAGTAATAAGTGGCCGCTTGATCGCGAAATCGGAGATCAACATGTCATCTGCCTCAATTCTGCTTCACGGGTGACGCCGGTCGCGGCGTCGCGTCTTTCGGAGCGGATACCACCACGGCGGTGCCGGGGGAGATGCCGCGTGCCGCGCCCAGCAGCACCGTATCCCCACTCGCCAGACCGCTCGTGATCTCGAACGCCTCGGCGGCTTCGTCGCGCACGCCCAATTGCACGTCCACACGCTCGATCTTGCCATTCTTGAGCCGCATCACATGGGGCACGATGCCAGTCTGATCGACCGCCTTCTCCGGCACCATCAGTCCGGCGCGTTCGTCGCTCGACACGCGTCCCTCCACGAACAATCCGGCGACCAGCTGGTTCGCCGTGTTCGGTACCGTGGCAAGCAGGCGCACCTGCCTGGTCTGTGGATCGACCATCGGCGACACTCGCGTCACGCGCCCCTCGAGCACACGATCGGCGCCATTCACGGTGAAGGTCACCGGTACTCCCACGCGTACGTCGGCGAGCGCCGCCGTCGGCACCGACGCCTCCAGTCGCAGACTATGCGGATCGATCACCGTGAACAGCGCCGCGCCGGGCGCCACGATGTCGCCAGGACTCACGGCACGCTCCGCGATCACGCCTGCGAATGGTGCGCGAATGATGGTATTCCGCAAGTTCTTTTCGGCCGACGACAGGCGCGCCCGCGCGTCGGCCAGCTGTGCCTGCGCGCCAAGATTGGCGCGCTGCGCCGTCTCCACGTCACGCTCCGCGATCGCACCGGCGGTGGAGAGCGTCCGGGCCCGTTCGAGTTCCCGCGTCGCCTGCTCCGCCGCGACGGTTGCCTGGGCGACTGCCGAGCGCGCCGAGAGCGCCGCGTCTCGCACAGTCCCATCGTCGATGCGTCCCAGGACAGTGCCGGCGCTTACGCGCTGGCCTTCATCCACGAACGTCTGCAGCACCGCGCCCGATACTTCGGCACGGATGCGCGCCTCACGTTCGGCGACAAGCGTACCGGAGATCGCCGGCCCGCTGCGCAGCGTATCGACGCGCACGACCGCCACGTTCTCCGGGCCGATGTTCTGCGCGACCGGTGTCGCATCGGCGCCCTGGGCATCGTTCGTTTTCCCGCACGCGCCTGCGGTGAGTGCCAGAACGGCAAGCGTGAGCATCGGCGCCGAGCGGCGTAAAGTGGTCGTCATCGCGTGGTGCCGGTGAACGTGGTGGATCCCTGCGGCAACGGCAGGAACGGAAGCAATGCAAGACGTTTGCGGGCGACCTGCAGATCACGCGCGGCGCGCGCGCGGTTGGCGAGCGCCTGCTGGAGCTGCACGCGTGTTTCGGAGAGTTCGAGCTGTGTGGAAATGCCTTCACGGAAACGCACTTCCGCGATGTCGTAGCCTCGCTGCGCCTGACCGGCGGTCCCGACGCTCGCCTGCCAGGTGGCCTCGGCCTCAGTGAGCTGTGCGACGGCCTGTTGCGCGTCCAGCGATGCGCCCTCCTCGGCCTGTCGCAGCCGCTGGCGTGCTTCCACCACCGACGCTTCGGCGGCCTGGATTTCCCCGCGCACACGGCCACCCGTGAAGAACGGATAGGAGAGCCCGATCCCGACGGTCCAGTTGGGAAAGAAGTCGCCGAGACTTCGCGGCAACACGCTTTCCGGAAAGGCGAGACGTTGATACGCGGTGGTCGCCGAGATCGCCGGCAGTCGCTGCCCGCGCGTGGCACGCAACTGCTGCTGGGCGATTTCGACGCTTTTCTGCGCCTGTTGCACAGCGGCCCGCGACGCCGCGCCGGTGTCGCTGGTGGCGAGCAGCGCGGTCACGGCACGTTGCACCTGGGGGTCGATCTCCAGCACGTCGGCGGCGTTCACATTCACGGTGGTGAAGGGCACGTCTATTGATGACGTCTCGAACGGCGCTTCAGCAATACTGTCCGTGAGGACCAGCGGTTGGCCGGTCGGCAGGTTGAGCAGCTGCCGCAACCGCACGAGTGCGAGATCACGACTGGTGCGCGACTGCAGCCACGCCGGACGTTGATTGTCCCGCGTGACGCGGGCGCGAATGACTTCGAATTCGGAAGCCGATCCCACGTTGCGCGTGAGCTGTACCTGTCGGAAGGTGCGGGCGGACTGGACCAGCGATGACTCGGCGATCGTCACGAGACGCTCGCTCAGCAGGGCATCATAGTACGCTTGCGTCACCTCGAGCTGCACCTGCGCCTGCGCGGCGGTGATACCGATGTCGGCGCTTTCGCGACCTGCGCGAGCCGCACGGATGTTGGCGCTGGCCCGGCCTCCGGTAAACAGCGGCTGCGACGCCGTGAGACCCACGTTGAAGTTGAATTCCGAAGCAAAGATGCGAGTGATCGGATTTATCGGCGTGGTATCCGGCGCTCCCGCGCCGGTGCCCCCGGCACGATTGGCGATCGCCACAAACTGGTTCTGCAGCTGCCTCTGCCAATTCACCGTGGTGGCCAGTTGCGGCAGAAGCAGCGAACGCGCCTGCGTCTGCTGACCGCTGGCACGAAGCACCCCGGCCCGGGCGATGGCGATCTGTTCGCTCTCAGCACCAGCGAGGCGCAGTGCCTCCTGGAGTGAGAGCGCCTTCGGTTGGGCGATCACCTCTGCCGGCAGCGCAAAGAGCAATACGGTACTGGCGAACAGCGCCGCCCGACCAGCGACTCGTCGCCGCGTGCGCCGGGAAAGTGTGCGCTCGGGCTGACCCGCGAAGGGCGCACGTCTGTTAAGCATTATACGGAGAATGGAAAAGTGGAAGACGGGAGGCGATCGACCGTACGTTCTCTGAGCGCCACGGGTTCCTTCGGCGCGCCGATCCCGCGGAGGAAGATCCGAACATAGGCCCGAAGCGTGTCATCGAGCGGTTCGGTATAGAGCATGGGCATGATATCGCGGTTCATCGCATCGGCGAACACCGCACCCATAAGCAGTGTGACGGCGGCGCGCACTTCGGTGGGAGTGATCTCGTCGCCAGCAAGAACCCATCCGTGCCGGCGCAGCTGCACCACGTATTCGCGCAGGTGCGCGGCCGCAGTGCTCGCATTGTGCGCGGCACAGTGTCCGGCGTCCGGGCGCTCTTCCGCATCGCTCATCATCTGCCGCACCATCGCCCGCCTGCCAGACAGTCCCGCGTGATGCGCGGAGACCCAATGCAGCAGTTCCGCTCCAGGCTCAGACGGCTCGCGAGGCAGGATCGCGGCTTCGTCGATGCGGGAGCACTCGTGCATCATCAGGTCGAGCAGCGCCTCCTTTGACCCGAACTGCCGGAACAGCGTGACCTCGTTAACGCCCGCCTCTTCGGCGATCCGTCGCGTGGTCGCCCCGCGCCAGCCCTGCACGGCGTACACGCGTGCCGCTGCCAGCAGAATGCGTTGCCGGTGATCATCAACCATGATAGCGATGTTAATGCAAGTGATTACTTGCCGCAAGTAGTCACTTGCTTGCAAAGATGAGCTTCCGAATTCAGCGTCAAGCCATAGACTCCTTTATGTCCATTGAGCCTGTGCCCGACGCCATGCGCGCCGCCGTCGTGACCGCGCCCGGTCCGCCCGGCGTGCTGCGGATCATGCAACGACCCGTCCCCCGGGCCGGCAGCGGTGAGATTCTGGTTCGGGTGCGCGCGTCGGCACTCAACCGCGCGGATACACTGCAGCGTGCAGGACGCTATCCGGCTCCACCGGGCGTCCCGCCGGACATTCCGGGACTGGAGTTCGCCGGCGAAGTGGTTGCCTGCGGCCTGGAGGCGCGGCGGTGGGCGATCGGTAGCCGCGTGATGGGCTTGGTCGGTGGCGGCGCTCATGCCGAGTACTTGGTCACTCACGAACGGGCAGTTGCGCCGGTACCGGATACTCTGACCGATTTAGAGGCTGGAGCTGCCCCGGAAGCGTGCATCACGGCGCACGACGCGCTCGTGGCGCAGGCAAACGTGCGTCCCGGCGAGACGGTGCTGGTACATGCGGTGGGCAGTGGTGTGGGGCTGGCCGCCGTGCAGATCGCCCGCGCGCTCGGCGCACAGGTCTACGGCACGACGAGAAGCGCCGAGAAGCTCGAAGTGGCCCGCAGCTACGGCATGGCCGACGGCATCGCGCCCGGCGAGATCGGATGGCTCAAGGCGGCCTCCAAACGACTGACAGATGGCCGGGGGTTCGACGTAGTGCTCGACCTGTTGGGAGGCGACTACGTGAGGGAAAGCGCCGCCGCCATGGCGCTGATGGGACGAATGGTGCTGATCGGCACCTTGGCCGGACTCGACGCCTCCCTCGATCTGCGGGTGATGCTCGCACGCCGGCTGACGGTTCGCGGCACGGTATTGCGCGCCCGTCCACTTGAGGAGCGGATCGTGGCCACCCAGACGTTTGCCCGCGAGATAGTGCCGTGGCTGGCCAACCGATCGGTGACCACTCGTCTCGATGCGGTGTATCCGCTCGAGCGCATCGCCGAGGCCCACGCGCACATGGAAGGGAACAGCAGCATCGGCAAGATCGTGCTCTCGTTTCAGTCTGAAAACCACGTTGAGCCGTGATATCCTCGTGATCATGCGCCCCCTGTTGCCCACCGTTTGCGCCTCCGCGCACGCATGACCGGCTTCGCTGATCTCGCACGCGCGGCCCGGTTGGCCCGAGCCGAACGACCTACGGTGCCACTCGCGCTCGCGACGCTCGTACAGGTGGTGGGTTCGTCGTATCGGCAGCCCGGGGCGCGATTGCTGGTGGACGCCGAATCGCGCATCCTGGCGGGGGCCATCAGCGGGGGCTGTCTCGAAGGTGATGTCGCGGCACGCGCGGCGGAGGTGTGCGCTTCAGGACAATCGGCGCGTCTGATGTACGATCTGCGCGCCGACCTTGAGACGATCTGGGGATTTGGCGCAGCGTGCGGCGGCGTGGCGCACCTGCTGCTCGAACCTCTCCCGGATGTTTCGTGGCTCGAGACCGCTGACGCGATCCGCCATCGTCGGCACGGCGGTGCACTGGTCGCGATCCTTCCGAAAAACGGTGGCGGCGCGACGGCGGCGCTGCTTGAAGGCACCGCCGCGCGTGGTGGGTGGGCCCGGTGGCCTGCGCAGTCGGCGCTGCTGGATACACCCGCCGTGCGCGCCATAGCCGACGCCGCAACCGACCTCGCACGAAAAACTGCCGCTCCGGTTGTGACCGGTGATGATGACGGTCTGCGGCTGTTCGTCGAGCCGCTCATCGCGCCGGTGGCATTGCACCTGGTGGGAGCGGGACGAGGCGCCGAGGCGTGCGCACGTCTAGCGCGCTTGCTCGAGTGGGACGTCACGATCATCGATCATCGACCGGCGCTCCTTGCCGCGCTGGACATCGACCACGACGTGCGCACCGCAGTCGTGCGCGCGGACGCCTCGGCTGCCGAACGTTTGAGTGGTCTGGTGTGCGACGAGCGAACGGCGGTGGCGCTGCTTTCGCACAGCTTCGATGTGGACGTCGCGTGGCTTTCCGCGCTGTTACCCGAACCGGTGGGATATATCGGCGTGCTTGGCTCGCGCCAACGTGCCGCGCGGCTGTTGGCACAGGCGGAGCGCGCGGTCGGCCCGATCTCGCGGCGCCTCCACGCGCCGATCGGGCTGGACCTTGGCGGCGAGAGTCCGGCGTCGATCGCGTTGTCGGCCGTCGCGGAGATCGAGGCAGTCATGCACAATCGTCCTGCGGGTTCGCTGTGCGAGCGACAGAGCCCGATTCATCTTCGGACGCCGACGCCGCAGATTGCCGAGGAGCGGACGCCGACGCGCGATGACCAAGACGCCGACGCGTTCTGACGCCCCTCGCGAGGGTGCGGGCCACACGCGTGTTGCCGGGCTGCTCCTGGCGGCGGGGGGCTCACGCCGGCTCGGCACCCCCAAACAGCTCCTGCGAGATACGAATGGCACGGTGCTTGTGGTACGCGCAGCGACCCAGTTACTCGAAGCCGGATGCGCTCCGGTCGTGGTGATGGTGGGCGCGCAGGCGTCGCTGGTCCAAGCGGCGCTTTCGGCGCTTCCAGTGCATTGTGTGCGCAACGCCGAATGGGAGGTGGGGATGGGCACCTCCATCGCCGCCGGTGTGCGGTGGCTCTCCGCTGATGCCACGTGTGCGGCGGTTCTGGTGGCCAGCTGCGATATGCCATCGGTTACCACCAAGCATCTCGGGGCCCTGATCGCCGAGTCACGTGAGGCGGCTGGCCCGCTCCGACGAGTTGCTTCACGCTATCGCGGAGTGCGCGGCATTCCCGCGCTTTTGCCCCGGGGAGACTGGGCTACGCTGCAGCGACTCAACGGCGACGAGGGCGCGCGTGAACTGATCCGTAGCACCGACACCTTTTCGGTGTCTCTTCGCGAAGGTATTTTCGATCTGGATACGCCAGCGGATGTCGCCGCGTGGCGCGCCGCCTCCCTCAATCCAATCTCTCCGATGGCCTCCGCCGTTGCGCAGTCCGCTCTTGCCGATCTCGACCACGAGATGGCCAACACCCGCCGCATGCTCGAGCGCGTTCCGGAAGCGCATCTCGCTTATACGCCGCATGAGAAATCGTGGACACTTGGCAAACTTGCCGAGCACCTTCTGGACTTCCCGATGTTCGGTACCGTCGCGCTGACCACGACGGAGCTGGATTTCTCAAAGCCGCAGCCGCGGGCCGAGTCGCCCAAAACCGCCGCCGAATTCGTTGCGCGCTTCGATGCGACGCTGGCGGAGCTCAAACAGGCGCTCGCCAACAGCACCGATGCCGACCTGATGGCCACGTGGACCATGAGAAGCGGCGAGCATGTCGTCATGGCGCTCCCCCGCATCGCGGTGCTGCGCGGCATGGTGGTGAGTCACATGATCCACCACCGCGCCCAGCTGACGCTCTACTATCGCGCGCTCAATGTATCGGTACCGGCGCTTTACGGACCGTCGGCCGACGAAGCGATGTAGCCTTCGGCGTCGGGGAAGACCGGGGGCGCCAGCGTTTGCGCGCTGAAGCACCACAAGCGGCGGCACATTGCGGATGGTGTGCGAGTATGAAGCGAAACGCATTGCATGGACCTTTCCCCGAGGACGAGTGCGTTTACCGGTATCGGTAGCGTCTCCCCGGTCCGCCGTGCACTCCCGCTCGTGTCTGTGAACCGCATCTGCCCCTCTGCGCCGTGGGATCCTTGTTCGACGCCTTCACGACCCTGTTGTTCAAGTATCCGCCGCGCGTGTTCGCACGCGGGGAATTCGTGATTGCCCCGGTGGTTCCCGTGCTGCTGCTGGCGGTGGTCGCGACCATTGGTCTGCTTGTGGTAGCGATCGCGTACGCGCGCGTACGCACGCTTCGTCCGCGGGACCGCGTCGTGCTGGGCACGCTGCGCGCAGCGGCCGTCTGCGTGGTACTCGCATGCCTGCTCCGTCCGGGCGTCGTCACGGCATCGGCAGTACCGCAACGCAATGTTCTGGCGTTGGTGATGGATGATTCGCGCAGCATGCGCATCGGGGACGTCCCCGCTGGTAGCGGCACCGACACCCGGTTGCAGAGCCTGCAACGTGCCTTCGACGACACCAGTGCGCTTACGCGCGAGCTGGCCGAGCGCTTCGCGTTGCGTCGCTTTCGCTTCGCTGGCGATGCATCGCCGCTGACGAGCACCCGCGGTCTGCGAGGCGCCGGCACGCGCTCCGATATCGCCGAAGCGCTGACGCACGTGCGCGAAGACCTCAACGGGCTGCCGCTGGCCGGCGTCGTGCTCGTCTCCGACGGAGCGGATAACGGCTCCGGTGATCTCGAGGATGCGCTGCTCGCGTTGCGCGCCCGCCGGATTCCTGTGTATACCGTGGGCGTGGGGCGCGAGCGATTCGAGCGGGACGTGGCGATCGAGCGGGTGCAGTCGCCGCGGCAGGCACTCGAGGGTGCAAGCGTGATCGTGGAAGCTGACGTGCGCGTGCGCGGCGAGGCGAACGAGCCCGTGACGGTGGTGGTGGAAGCCGACGGCCGACTCGTCGCCACGGAAACGGTGACGCGGCCGCCGCAGGGTGACCTCACGACTATTCGCGTGCGCATTCCGGCACTGGAGGCGGGCGTGCATCGCCTCGCCGTGCGCGCCAATCCGCTCGCCAACGAAATTGTCACCGAGAACAACGAGTGGCAGTCCAGCATCGAGGTGCGGCGCGGCCCTGACCGTGTGTTATATGTCGAGGGCGAACCGCGCCCGGAGTTTGCCTTTCTGCGCCGAGCGGTGGCGGCAGACAGCGGCATTCAGGTCGTCGGTCTCATGCGCAGCGCCGAGCGGAAGTATCTGCGTCTTGGCGTGCGCGACAGCCTCGAGCTCATCGACGGCTTTCCGACCACGCGCGACGAACTGTTCCGCTTTCGCGGACTGATTCTTGGTAGCATCGAAGCTGCATTCTTCACCACCGACCAGCTGCGTATGCTGGCGGAGTTCGTGAGCGTGCGCGGCGGCGGGCTGCTCGTGCTGGGCGGACGGGCGAGCCTGGCTGAGGGCGGCTTTGCCGGGACGCCACTCGCCGATGTGCTGCCGGTAACCGTTGCCGGCGGTGAGAGCAACGACGAAGGGCCGGCGCAGTCGGTGACGCTCCGTCCCACCCGAGCCGGTGAAGCATTCGCGGCGCTGCAACTGCGCGAGTCGCTCGCCGATTCGCGGGCGCGATGGGATTCCCTTCCAGCGCTCACGATGGTCAATCGCCTCGGTGCGCCGCGCGCCGGAGCGACCGTCCTGGTGAGCGGTCAGCTGGAAGGCGGTCGCAGCGACGTACCGATCCTCACCACACAGCGCTACGGCCGCGGGCAGAGCGCGGTGTTCGGTGTGCAGGATTCGTGGCTCTGGAAGATGGATACCTCCATTCCGGTGGAGGACCTGACGCACCAGACGTTGTGGCGGCAGCTGGTCCGATGGTTGGTCAGCGACGTGCCGGCCCCGTTCGAGATCGCGGCGACGCCGACCCGTGTCGCGCCGGGCGAACCGCTGCAATTGCGTGCGCACGTCAGTGATCCGCTGTTCATCGATGTGAACGACGCTGCCGTGACCGCCACCATCACCGCACCCGATGGCAGTACGCAGACCATCGCGCTCGAATGGTCGCTGCGCGACGATGGGTCGTATTCCGCGCGCTTCGCGCCCTCTGACACCGGCCGGTACATCATCGATGCGGTGGCGCAGCGTGGTCGGGACTCCGTACAAAGTGCGACCACCACCCTCATCGTGGACGAGCGCGGCGCTGATGTGGCGCAGGTCGAGTTGCGCACGGCGCTGCTGCGACGGATCGCGGAGGAGACGGGCGGCAAGTACTATCCGCTGAGCGAGGTGTCGCAGCTGGCCAACGATGCGGTCTTCACCGACGCCGGCGTGACGGTGCGGGAAGCAAGGGACCTGTGGGACATGCCGGTGGTATTTTTCCTGTTGGCGCTGCTAATGGGCGCAGAATGGGGATACCGGCGGTGGCGGGGGCTCGCATGACGCAACGGGGACGGCAGATGCAGTGGTTGCCGCAGGGCACGCAATCGGACGTGACGCAGCGCGTGCGTGGGTGGAGACGCGCGCTGCTGCTCACGCTCACCGGCGGATTGTCACTCGCGTGGGTGTCGTTTCCGGCGCATGCGCAGCGAACCCATGTGCTCGTGGTGTCCGGCCTCTCCGGTCAGCCGGCGTTCCACGCGCGCTTCGAAACGGCGATCCGCGCCACACACGACGCGGCGCGCACGCGTTGGGGGGTGAGTGACAGCAGCGTCATCGTGCTCACGGAAGATGCCGCCCCGGCGCCGGTGGCATCGGGAAAGTCCACGCGTGAGAACATTGCGCAGGCGTTCGCGCGACTGTCTTCACGCGTGCAACCGGGCGACGTGCTGCTGGTTTTGCTGCTCGGTCATGGCAGCGGCAACGGCGCCGGCTCGAGGGTGAACATCCCGGGCCCTGATGCCACGGCAGTTGACTATCGCAGCTGGATCGCAGGCTTCGCGCGCCAGCAGGTCGTGTTCGTGAATGCGGCGAGCGGCAGCGGCGACTTCGTCGCCGCACTGCAGGGGCCCGGCCGCGTGATCGTGACCGCGACCCGCAGTGCGGGGGAGAAAAACGAAAGTGTGTTTGCCGGGCACTTCACCACGGCGCTTGGCAGCGACGCCGCCGATGCGGACAAGGACGGGCGGATCTCGGTGCTCGAGGCGTTTCGCTATGCCCGCACCGAGGTGGCCAAGGTGTACGAGACCACGAATAGGCTGCAGACAGAACATGCGGTGATGAGCGACTCCGTGCGCGCCGCGACGGTGTCGTTCGGCGCAGACGGGAAGGTGCAGACTCCGCGCGTGGCCGCACTGCTTGCCGAACGACAGGCGCTCGAATCGCAGGTCGCGGCGTTACGCGGCCGCAAAAGCACGATGAGCGAGGCGGCCTACGACACGGAGCTGGAACGCCTGCTGATAGCCATAGCGGAGAAATCACAGGCGATTCGCGCCGGTGGAGGTGCGCGATGATGCGCGCCGTTACGCGGATGGCGAACTTCAGCGCGCCGCGGCTGTTGGCCGCGCTGCTGGTGTCATGCGTACTCCCGGCCACCGGCTGCGCTCAGGACGCTGATTCGCGTGTGCCCAGTGCGACGCGCATACCACCGCGCGTCGTGCGAGACCGCTGGGGGTCGCAGATCGTGCTCGCGGAAAGGGCCGCAACGCGTGGAGATCGCGCGGAAGCGCAACGGTTGGCGTCGGCCATCGTTGACGCGTATGTACGCGCCGGCAACATCAGCAGCGACGAACATCAGTCGGCGGGCCGGGCCTACGTACTACGCATGACCGGTGATGCCAATGCCGCCAGATCGGCGCTCGCGGCGTTCGACCGGGCGGTCGCAGCGGATTCCGCCAACTTCGCGGCCCAGTCGCGCGCGGGACAGCTGTTTCTGGAGAAGTACAACGCCCCCGACGCACGTGCCTCCTTCGAAGCGGTGCTGAAACGGTCGCCGACGAACGCGGCGGCGCTGCTCGGCCTCGCGCAGGTCGAGGACTTCGAGGGAAAGCCTACCGCGCTCGCCACGGCGCGCCGCAGCGTCGCCAGCGATCCCCGCTTCGCTGAGGCGCACGCATTCGTGGCGCGGCTGCATCTGGAGTCCGAAGCGTTCGACTCTGCACAGGTTCATGCCTCGCGCGCCGTTGCCGCTGATTCGGGATCGCTGAGTGGGTGGTCCGTGCTCGGCGCGACCGCGTGGCTCGCCGGTGACTCCGTGGCATACCGGCGTGCGCTGCACGCGGCGACCACGCTGCAGCCGGCGCCGGCGGCGTTTTATACCGAGCTCGCCGAGGCGGCCGTGCGAAACCGCCGCTACGCCGATGCCGTGCAGTTGGCCTTGCGCGCCGTCTCATTCGACGCGCAGTCGGTGCGCGCCCTGGGCGTGCTGGGAACGAATCAGCTGCGCACCGGCCAGATGGACGAAGGGCGCGCCACGCTCGATCGGGCGTTCACGTTCGATCCGTTCAACGTGTGGCACAAGAACACTCTCGACCTGCTCGACAAGCTGCAGCACTTCCGTACCATCGATCGCGGACGGTTCCGGATCGTCGCCCCTGCCGAAGAAGCGGAGCTGCTCGCGCTTTATATTACGCCGCTGCTGGAGCAGGCGTACGACGCACTCGCAAAGCGGTATGGCTATGCGCCGCCGCCGCCGGTGCGGCTGGAGTTTTACCGACAGCACGCAGATTTCTCCGTACGCGCGGTGGGGTTGGCGGGACTCGGTGCCCTTGGCGTGAGCTTCGGCAGTCTGCTCGCGATGGATACGCCAAGTGCACGGGAGCGCGGGAGCTTCAACTGGGGCTCGACTGCCGTGCACGAACTCACGCACGCGTTCACACTTGGCGCATCGGACCATCGCGTGCCCCGCTGGCTGTCGGAGGGGATTTCCGTGCTCGAGGAACGCCGCGCCGGTCGCGGGTGGGGCGCTGACGTGTCGGTGCCGTTCCTCATGGCCTCGAGCGCGGGTCGCGTGCAACCGGTGAGCCTGCTCAACGACGGCTTCCTACGACCGCGGTATGCGGAGGAAACGCAGCACAGCTATTACCAGGCGTCCCTGTTCAGCGAATGGGTAGACGCGATTCACGGACCTGAGGCGCTGCCGGCCATGCTGGTGGCGTTCCGTGATGGTCTGGAGACCACCGATGTCATGCAGCGCGTCCTCAAGCTCTCGCCGAGGCAGATCGATGCGCAGTTTGCCGAGTGGTCGGGGCGCAAGTTTGCCACGCCGCTGCAGGCGCTACGCGGCAGTTACTCGTCGGACAGCTCGGGTGGCCGGTTCGTGTCCACCATGCGGGCGGCGGTGGCGCTTCGCGAACTTCGCCCCGATTCGTCGCGCGCGCTCTTCGAGCAGGCGCAGGCGATGTTCCCTGAATACGGCGCTGACGACGGACCGGCGTGGTTTCTCGCGCGCATGGCGCTCGACCGCGACGACAGTACGGCGGCCCTGACGCTGCTGTCGCAGATCACGACGCGCAACGAAACGGCGTGGGACGCCAACCTGCTGGAGGCCGACATTCGGGAACAGCGCGGCGATCGCGTGGGCGCGATGGCGGCGCTGGAACGGCTGCTCTGGATCTTCCCCTACGACGCTCGCGTGCACGATCGACTCGCCACGCTCGCCGCTGCCAGTAACGTTTACACGGTGGCGGTGCGCGAGCGTCGGGCGATCATCGCCTCCGCGCCGACCGATCTCCTGGAGGCACGGTTCGAGCTGGCGCGCGCGCTCGGCGCGGCGGGTGACGTCCCGGCGGCTCGCCGTGAACTGCTGGATGTACTTGAACAAGCGCCCTCGTTCGAGAAAGCGCAGCTGTTGTTGCTGAACCTGCGGAGCCGTTCGGGAACGGCGCCGCGCCCCCCGGAGCGCAGATGAACAACACGGTGCGTGCACGAGTCCGTCGGATCATCATGGCGGCTGCCGTAGTAAGCGCGACGTTGCCGTTGAGCGGTGACGCCCAACGGCGCGGTCAGCCCACGTTCGAGCCGAACGTGCCATACGACGGACGTCTGACGTTCGTGCGCATCAAGTACAGCCTGCCCGACCTGAGCGGTGGCTTCCGGCGCGACCTGCCGTGGAGCCACGACTATCCGCGCGGCGAACGAAACTTCACGAAGATCGTGAGCACGCTCTCGACGACTCGTGTCCGCACCGACGCCAGCAACATTCTCACGCTCGACGATCCACAGCTCGGACGCTATCCCGTTGCCTACATGGCGGAGCCGGGATTCTGGCGCCCCTCAGACGCAGAAGCGGCGGGGATGCGGAACTACCTCGTCAAAGGCGGCTTCATGATCTTCGACGATTTTGCCGGAGAACACTGGCTGAATTTCGAAAACCAGATGCGCCGCGTGCTGCCCAACGCACGCGCCGTCGAACTCTCGGCGTCGCATCCGATCTTCGACGCGTTCTATCGTATCACCAGCCTCGACTATACGCATCCGTATTACGGACTCAAGTCCGTGTTTTACGGATTCTTCGAAGACAACGACCCGAACAAGCGGCTGCTCGCAATCGCGAACTACAACAATGACCTTTCGGAGCTGTGGGAGTATTCCGACGAAGGGTTGTTTCCGATCGACCTCTCCAACGAAGCCTACAAGCTCGGCGTGAACTACGTCGTCTACGCCCTGACGCGCTGAGCTTCGACACCACCTTGTTGCTACCTGTTCTCCCGCACTTCTGACCGTTTCACCTCCGAGGATCCGCGTGACCGCCACTGCCCCCCGAGTTTCTGAACCCGACCCTCTCGACGATGGCGCGCGCGCCGATCGACTGCAGGAGGCGGGTCAACGGATCGCCCGCGAATTGCGCAAGGTGATCGTCGGACAGGACGATGTGGTGGAGCAGGCGCTCATCGCGCTCTTTGCCGGTGGTAACTGTCTGCTCGTGGGCGTGCCGGGGTTGGCGAAGACGCTGCTCATCTCCACGCTGGCGCGCGCGCTCGATCTCAAGTTTTCGCGCATCCAGTTCACCCCCGACCTGATGCCGAGCGACGTCACCGGCACCGACGTCATTCAGGATGATCCGGAGACCGGACGTCGCCGTCTGCAGTTTCTTCCCGGACCGGTGTTCGCCAACGTACTCCTCGCCGACGAGATCAACCGTACACCGCCGAAGACGCAGGCCGCGCTTCTCGAGGCGATGCAGGAGCGCCGGGTGACGGTACAGGGGCGCACGTACGAGCTGGACAAGCCGTTCTTCGTGTTCGCCACGCAGAATCCGATCGAGCTCGAAGGTACCTATCCGCTCCCCGAAGCGCAGCTCGACCGCTTCATGCTGGAAGTCATGCTCGACTATCTCCCCGAAGAGGACGAGGTGACGGTGGTCAAGCAGACCACTGCGTTGCCCACCGACGCCGTGCAGGCCGTGATGTCCAAGCAGGATATTCTGGCGTTTCAGCGCGTGGTGCGGCAGCTGCCGATCGCCGATGCGGTGACCCGCTATGCCGTCGCCCTGGTGCGCGCTTCACGTCCGGTGGACGGCGCGCCGGACTTCGTGAAGCAATGGGTCTCGTACGGTGCCAGCGTGCGTGCCGCACAGGCCTTGGTACTCGGCTCGAAGGCGCGTGCGCTCCTGCAGGGACGGGCCAGTGCGAGCTTCGAAGACGTACGCGCCCTCGCTCGCCCCGTGTTGCGTCATCGCGTGCTCGTGAACTTCCAGGCGCAGTCGGAGAAGGTGACCACCGATGCACTCGTGCGACGTCTCGTGGAAAGCGTACCGCTCCCCCGTTCCGCGCTCTGAAATCGATGGCGTCCGCTCCCGCCTCCTTCCTCGACCCGGCGTTGCTCTCCCGGATCTCTGATCTTGCGCTGCTCGCGCGTACGGTCGTGGACGGTTTCATGCACGGTCAGCACCGCTCGATGCGCAAGGGCTCGTCGCTCGACTTCGCCGAGCATCGCTCGTATCAGCCGGGTGATGATCTGCGTCGGATTGACTGGCGCGTATACGGACGCACCGAGCGCTTCTACATCAAGGAGTACGATGCGGACACCAACGCCAGCGTGATCTTCGCAGTCGATGCATCGGGGTCGATGGACTTCGGCAGCGGCGCGGTCACCAAATTCGATTATGCGCGCTTCCTCACCGCTTCGCTCGCCTGGCTGTCCAAAACGCAAGGCGATCGCGTTGGCCTGGTGACGTTTCGCGACGATCTCGTGGACGTGATTCCGCCCTCCGTGCGTCATCTGCAACTGCTGCTGCACACGCTCTCCGCCGCCAAGGCAGCCTCCAGCAGCCAGCTGGTGACGTCCATCGAGCGAATCGGCCACCTCACCTTCCGCACCGGCATCGTGGTACTCGTGAGTGATTGCTACGAGCAACCCGAGACCCTCGGCCGCGCCATCGACGCGCTGCGCATGCGCGGGCACGATGTGGTGGTGTTTCATCTCGTCGATCCCGCCGAACGCGACCTGCCGGGCGACGCACCAACCACGTTTCAAGACGCCGAAAGCGGTGCGCTACTCCCCCTCAAGCCGGGGGAGTTACGCGAAGAATACCAGAGGCTCATCGCAGCGCATCATCAGGCACTGCAGGCGCGCCTTTCCGCCGCCGGCGCCGATTATGTGCGCCTCGACACCAGCGAGCCGCTCGATCGGGCACTGCATGCCTATCTCGATTCGCGCGTGCCGCGCAGCCGGGTGCGCTAGCCATGGGCATCGGTTTTCTCGTTCCCGCTTTCCTCGCGGGACTCGCGGCGCTCGGCATCCCGCTGTACGTGCATCTGCGGCATCGCGACAAGGATCAGCCGTTCCGCTTCCCGTCGCTGATGTTTCTCGAGCAGCTGCCGATTCGCACGGCACAGCGACAGCGGGTAACCGACTGGCCGTTGCTGTTGCTGCGTGCACTGGCGGTGGCGCTGCTGGTGTTCGCGTTCGCACGTCCGGTGTTCACCTCACGCACCGCTGCCGGCGCGGATACACGTACCCGCGCAGTGGTGCTGGTGGTGGATCGCTCCATGAGCATGGGTTATCGCGGGGTGCTCGCGCGAGCGCTCGATTCCGCGCGCGCCGTCGTGGCTACGCTCGGCGCGCGCGACCGCGTGGGTGTGGTGGCCTTCGACGATGCGGCGGAGATGCTGCAGCGACTCACCGAAGACAAGCCGGCCGCACTGGGGGCGTTGTCGGCAGTACAGGCAGAGTCGCGCGGGACACGGCTGGCGCCGGCGTTACGCACGGCGCGGCAGATGCTGCTCGATGCGCCGTACGCCGCCGCCGAGATCGTGGTGATCTCCGATATGCAGCGCTCTGGCGCAAGCGGCATCGCCGGCCTCGATCTCCCAACGGGTGTCACGCTGCGCGGTATCGATGTCGGCGCGGCCGCCAGGCCGAACAGTGCCGTGCGCGTAGTGGAGGCACGGCGCGTGCTCGATGGATCGCGGACGCTTCTGGCGGTCAAGGCGCGCGTGCTCTCACGCGAACTCCCTCAATCACGTGCGGTCTCGGCGATTCTCACTGTCAACGGCCGCGAAGCCGCGCGCATCACGAGCTCGCTGGCCGCCGATGGCGAGAGCGTGCTGGCCTTCGCCCCGGTGCCGGCGCCCGATGGTGCCGTGAGCGGGACGGTTACGCTCGATACCGACGCCCTCGCTGCCGATGATACGCTCCACTTCGTGGTACCGCGCGACGACGCGCTGCGGGTAGCGCTCGTGCTGCCGACAGACGTGAGGGCGGATGAGACGCTCTATCTGGAGCGTGCCCTCGCCATCGGTCGCGCTCCCGCCGTTTCGATCGAGCGGCTGCGCGCGGCACCCGCATCGGCCGCCGATCTCGCGCGCACTGCCATGATCGTCTTCTGGGACGTGGTACCTTCGGCCGCGGCGATCGCCGCGCTCGATCCGTGGGTGCGCAACGGCGGAGGTATCACACTCGTCGCCGGACGCCGGCTGGCGTCGTACACCGGAGAGCTGCCGTTCATCGCCGCCAAGGCCGCCGGTTTGTCCGACCGCCTGAATGATCGCGGCGGTACGCTTCGTGAAGTGCGCTACGAACATCCGCTGTTCGCCCCTTTTCGCGAAGCGACCGATGCGCTGTCGGCGGTGCGGGCGCTGCGCTACGCGCGCCTCGACGTGACGGGAGCCGCCGACGTGCTCGCCAGTTTCGACGATGGCCTTCCCGCCGTAGTCGAACAGCGGCCTGGCAATGGACGACTGCTGCTGCTGAGCATGCCCCTCGATATACGCGCCGGTGACTTTCCGCTGCAGCCGGCGTTTCTCCCCTTCGTCCGGCAGCTCGTGATGCATGGCTCGGGACGTGACGCGGTACCGCTCTGGCGTGTGACCAGTGAGAGCTGGTCTCTGCCGCTGGCGATCGCCGATCCTGTCGTGCGCACCCCCGATGGTTCCCTGTTGCGTCCGACCGCCGACGCAAAGGGCTCGGCAATTCCGCTGGCGGATGCGGGGCTCTATTCCGCCTTTGCCGGCAGCGCGGCCGGCGCCGCTGGCGCGCTCCTCGCCGTGAACGCTCCGGCGATTGAATCGGATTTGACGCCGATGGATACGACGGAGCTGCTGCTGGGCGTTCGCACGGGCACCACCGCAGCCGATGACGCGCAACGCGCCGCCGCGCCGGATGCGGCGCTATCGAACACCGAGCGCGAACGGCGACAGAATCCGTGGCGTCTGCTGCTCATGCTTGTGGTGGTACTGCTCGTGATCGAAACTGTTCTGGCCACGCGCGGCTGGCGTGCTGTTGCGCGCCGCGTGACGGTGGTACGCCCCGAGATCCCGTCTTCCAGCCGGAGCATCCCATGAGTCCTGATCGGCTGTTGCTCACCACGCTCGCCACACTGCGTCGCCAGTGGCGGCAGCGCATCGTTCTCGAGTCGCTGGTCTGGATCATGGCGGCGCTGCTGCTGGCTGTCCTCGCGACCACCCTCGTCCTCGCAATTTTTGCGGGCGACGAACGCGCCGCCGTCATTGCTCGCTTCCTCGGCTACGCGCTGCTCGTGGCAGCGGTGTTTCGTGGACTGGTCGTGCCGCTCATGCGCCGAGCCAGTGATCAGCGCTTTGCCTTATATGTGGAGGAACGTGCGCCGCACCTCCGGCAGGCGCTTCTCGCGGCCGTGGAAGAGGCGCTTACCCCCGAACACGAGCGGCTCTCGCCATCACTCGGTGCACGGCTGATGTCGCGCGCAGCGGCGTCGATCGACCCACTGCAGAAGCAGGCCACTCTCGAACGTCCGCGCATGATTCGGGCGTTGCAGTCGTTTGGTGGAGTGAGTGCCGTTGCCGCGCTGTTGCTGTTGTTCGGACCGCCGGCGGTGCGCGATGGTGCGCGACTGCTGTTCGTGCCGTTTGGTACGGCGGCAGCGGCGGTCCCGGTGCGCGCCCTGGCCATCGAGCCGGGGAACGCGGCCGTGCCGCGCGGCGGCGCGATCGAGGTGCGTGCGGCGCTCGTGGGCTTCGCGGCAGACGGGGCCGAGCTGGTGTTCCGTAGCGATAGTGCGGGCGCGTGGATTCGCCTGCCGATGAATCCGGAAACCGACAGTGCGCGTTTTCGTTCACGGCTGTTCGATATCGTCGTGCCCACCGAGTATTACGTGGAGTCGGCCGACGTGCGCTCACCGACGTACCGTCTCACGGTGACCAACCTGCCGGCCGTCTCGCACGTCTCGCTGGAGCTGCGCTTCCCGGTGTACAGCGGACTGCCGGTTGAACAGATCGACGGCGGCGGCGACGTCGCGGCAGTGCTGGGCACCACCGTTCTCGTGCGCGCTGCCGTGACGCAGCCGGTGACGAGTGGTACGCTCCGCTTCGACGACGGGACGATCGTGCCGATGACGGTGAGCGGTGACTCCGTCGTGACCGGAACGTTCCGTGTGAAGAAGAGCGGGTTTTATCATGTCGATCTGCAGACGAACGACGGCACCACCGTCGCGGGTGCCGTGGAGTACGTGGTAGATGCGATTGCTGATCGCGCACCCAGCGTGTCCATCGAAGAGCCGGGACGCGACACCAAGGTTTCGAATGTCGATGAAGTCACGATCGCCGTGAAGGCGCTCGACGACCTGGGCGTCGTGTCCCTCGAGTTGCGCTATCGGGTAAACGGCGGCGCGGAGCAACGCCTGGCGATTCAGGACAGCGCGGCGCGTCGTCCCCGTGAGGCGCGTGGCGCGCACACGCTGTTTCTCGAGGAGCTGTCGCTGGTGCCCGGTGACCTCGTCGCCTATCACGCCGTCGCGAAGGACGGCGGCGGGAATTTGGGGAGCAGCGACGTGTACTTCCTCGAAATTCGTCCGTTCGGCAAGGATTATCGTCAGGCTGAACAGGGGGGCGGTGGTGGCGGCGGCCAACCGCCGGGTGATTCGCCCGATGGCTTCGTCACGCGACAGAAAGAAGTAGTGGCCGGCACCTTCAACTGGTTGCGCGACAGCAGCAGCGCTGCCGACAAGACGCGACGTGAGAACATGACCGTTCTCACGATCGCGGAAGGGCGTCTTCGCGAAGATGTCAACGGCTTGGTGCGCCGCCTCACGGAGCGCGGGGTGGCCGCCGGTGACACCCTGTTCGCCCTCATCCGCACGGAGTTAGAGACGGCCGCGTCGGTAATGAAAGCGGCCGAAGAGCAGTTGGGTCGCACCCGCGGTACCGACGCGCTGCCGATCGAGCAGCGCGCCCTGCAGCATCTGCAGCGCGCCGAATCGATGTACCGCGAGGTGCAGGTGCAGCTGGGCGGTGGTGGCAGTGGCGGTGGCGGTGGCGGACCGCAGCCCAACGCTGAGGATCTCGCCGACCTGTTCGAGTTGGACAAGGACAAGCTGCGCAACCAGTACGAGTCCGTTCAGCAGCAGGCATCGGGCGGCGCGAGCGCACCGCGCGAGGTGGACGAAACACTCGAGCGCCTGCGTCAGCTGGCCAGTCGTCAACAGCAGGAGAACGAGCGCATGCAGCGTATGGCGGAGGCGCTGCGGCAGCGCCTGGGTCAGAGCGGCGCAGCGGCGAGCGGTTCCAGCGGCAGCGGCGGCTCCCCCACCGGCGGATCACCGTCCGGCAGCAATGCGGGAAGCAGCGGCGCGCAGCGTGAACTGGCGCGGCAGGTCGAGGAAGAAGCGCGTCGACTCGAACGTCTCTCGCGCGAGCAGAAGTCGTCGGAGCTGGCCGACGCGGCGCAGCGGCTGCAGCAGGCGGCCGACGCGATGCGAAAGGCCGCTACCGGCTCGTCGGCGCAGGCCAGCGCAGCGCTGGAAGAGTTGAATCGTGCCACGCGCGGACTCGAAGATTCACGCAATGCCGGGACCTCGTCAGGGATCCAGCAACTCTCCAGTCGGGCAAAGGCACTGGAAGCGCGTCAACGCGAGATCGCTGACGGGGTGCGGGCCGCGCAGGGTGCCGGGGTGCCTCGACCGGAGCAGGTGCGACAGCTCGCCGAGCAGAAGGACGCGCTTCGCGGCGAGGTGCGCAAACTCGAAGCAGACGCGGATCGTCTCGCACGCGAATCGCGCCGCGATCAGCCGAAAGCCGCCGGCAAGGTTGGTGAAGCGGCCGAAACGTTGCGCGACACCCGACTCGCGGACAAGATCGAGTTCTCCAAGCAGGTGATGCGCAGCGGGTCGAGCGAGTACGTGTCGGCGTTCGAAGCGCAGATCGCCGAGAACCTGCGCGATGTCTCGAGCCGACTCGCGGAAGCCTCGGGAGCACTGCAAGGAGAGTCGGTCGCGCGTCGTCAGGAGCGCACGCTTGAACGCACGCGTGAGCTGGTCAAGGGAATGGAATCACTGCGCGAACGCGTCGCTGATCGCGCCGGCGAGCAGGGGCAGCAGGGGCAGCAGGGGCAGCAGGGGCAGCAGGGGCAGCAGGGGCAGCAGGGACAAGGGGAGGGCCAGCAAGATCAACCCGGGCAGCAAGGCGGCGGCAGTCAGAACGGCGCGGCCCGCCCAGGCGGTTCTCCGTCGACAAACCCGGGTCAGGGCTCGCCGGGCCAAGGCTCGCCGGGCGGGCGCATGTCGGGAGGCATCCAATCGGGCGATGCGGCGCAGTTCGCACGCGAGTTCCGACTTCGGCGGGAAAATGCCGAGGCTATTCGTCGCGAGGCGGCGCAGCAGGGCGTGAACACGCGCGACTTGGACCGCGCGATCGCCAGCATGCGGCAGCTCGAAGGCGGGCGCGGTTACGGTGACCCGCAGGGGCTGTCGCAGCTGCAGAACGCGATGATCGAAGGACTCAAGAACTTCGAGTTCGCATTGTATCGCACCTTGGGTCTTGGTGCCGATGGGCGTCCGGCGGCGGGTGCCCGGGCCGCTATCCCCGCCGAGTATCGCGCGATGGTGGAGGAGTACTACCGCTCGCTCGCCGGAGAGCGCCGCAATCGCTGAATTACTCGGCTGCGTTCTTCGGCCCCCATATGCGCGGAAGAATGCGCATGAGGCCGAAGGCGCTACCGAGGAACAGCACCAGCCACACGGTGGCCTGACCGAAGCGTCCGTACAGGAACGAGCCGGTGCCGAAGAGCGCGGCGTACACCATGGTGCAACCGAGCACCCAGCCGAGTACGGCATCGGCGGTACTGTCGGGTGAGGTTCCCTCCCCTGCTTCGGCGCGCACCGGTTCCCACCCCTTTCCCGACGGGCGCACCAGCTTGTAGAAGTTCACCAGCACCGTGCGATCAGTCGGCGCGGTGAGCAGTGCCGTAGCGATCCAGGCCACGGTAGTGACCGTGACGCCGATGATGAGCGAAAGGTGCGACGGAATGCTTGCGCCGGATTTACCGGCCACGAAAAAGCCGATAGCCACCATGAATGACACCGCCATCGCGACGACTTCGCTCCAGGCATTGATGCGCCACCAGTACCAGCGAAGCAGATAGAGCAGACCGGTGCCAGCGCCGACGCTCATGAGCAGTTCGAAGCTCGCGCGGGCCGAATCGAGCACAAACGTCAACAGCGAAGCGACGAGCATGAGCAGCGCGGTAATGATGCGACCCATCATCACGTAGTGCTTTTCGTCGCGATCCGCCGCGATGAATCGCCGGTAGACGTCGTGCACGAGATACGACGTGCCCCAGTTGAGGTGCGTGGAGATGGTGGAGATATACGCCGACAGCAGGCCGGCCACCATGAGGCCCAGCAGCCCTGCGGGGAGAAAGGTGAGCATGGCGGGATACGCCATGTCATGCCCGATCAGCTTCGGATCGACGTACGGCAGCCGGGCCGAGATGTCGGAGAGATTCGGAAACACCAGCATCGACGCCAGTGCCACGATGATCCACGGCCACGGGCGCAGTGCGTAATGCGCGGCGTTGAAGAAGAGCGTCCCCTGCATCGCATCGCGCTCACTGCGAGCGGCGAGCATGCGTTGGGCGATGTAGCTCCCGCCCCCCGGTTCCGCGCCGGGATACCACACCGACCACCATTGCACGGTGAGCGGGATGATCAGCACCGACAGCGTGAGACTCCAGTCGCTGAAGTCGGGCACCAGCGCGAGTGTGTCGGCGGGAAGGCGTTGAAAGAGTCCGGTCAGCCCGCCTACCTGTGGCTGCTTGAGCGCGTAAAACGCGGCGGCAACCGAACCCGTCATGGCGATACCGAATTGCAGGAAATCGGTGACCATCACGCCCCACAGTCCCGACGTGGCCGCGAAGGCGATGTTGATCGCGGCACACACCAGCAGCGTCTGGGCAATCGGCCAGCCGAGAATCACGTTGGCGATCTTGGCGGCAGCCAGATTCACCGACGCCATGATGACGCAATTGAAAAACAGCCCCAGATAGACGGCGCGAAATCCGCGAACGAAGCGTGCGGGCTTACCGCTGTACCGGATTTCGTAGAATTCGAGGTCGGTGAGCACTTTCGAGCGGCGCCAGAGTCGCGCATAAAAGAACACCGTGGCCATGCCGGTAAGCAGAAAGGACCACCATGCCCAGTTGTTGGCCACGCCTTTCTCGCGCACGAGGTTCGTCACGAGATTCGGGGTATCGGTACTGAACGTCGTCGCGACCATCGACACACCAATAAGCCACCATGGCGCCGACCGGCCCGAGGTGAAGAATTCGGACGTACTCCGCCCGGCGCGTTTCGCGAGGAGCAGCGCGGGGATGAAGGAGACGACGATCGAGAGCACCACGATCGTCCAGTCGAGAGAGGTCATGTGCATGGGCGGGGAATGTGGGGGCGCGACCATGCGTGGGCAACGTGGCACTTCAGAAACGGCGCGGGCGGCCGATGCGCACGATGTTGAGGCGTGGTCGACGACGGTCGTGCCCCAGCCTGATCCTACTGAATTGCGGCCATGAGCCTTGATACCACGTCTCGCTTGCCGGCGCCCTTCCTCGATCGATTGACGAACGAGGAATTGGACGCGATTCCGTACGGCGTCGTGCAATTGGACCTCGACGGTACGGTCACGTCGTACAATCGCGCTGAGGCCGAGAACGTCGGCTTCCTTCCGCGCCCGATCGGCTATCACTTTTTCCGCGACGTTGCGCCAAGCGCCAATGTGCCGGAATTCTACGGGCGCTTCCTCGATGGTGTCGCCGAGGGCGCCCTGGACGAGACCTTCAGCTTCACCTTCTCCTGCGCGCTGATGCCCCGGCGTGTGAGAGTCCGCATGTACTACTCGATCCAAACGAAATCGGTGTGGCTGTTCGTGGCCAAGCCAGACGGAACCCCCTTCGACCGCAACACGATCCCAGCGGGAATCCCGGCGATCAGCGCCACCTGAACGCCGGTGCGCGGTTCAGATCCACCGCCGTACGCGACGGCAGTAGTCGGCGTACGCGTCGGGGAAGCGTTCGCGCAGATGCCGCTCCTCACGTCGGATCACCTGTGTGCGAACCAGCAGCAGTACGATTGGCAGCAGCACTACCGCCCAC
>JBBSCJ010000005.1:0-159790 GCA_038250435.1 Gemmatimonadales bacterium
GACGCTCGTCGGACTCGCCGCGACGGCAGTGAAGGAAAGCCGCGACCGCGTGCACGCGGCGCTGGCCAATTCCGGCTTCTCCATTCCACCAAGACGCATCACGGTGTCGCTGCAACCCGGCGATCTCCCCAAAACGGGCACCGGTTTTGATCTCCCTATCGCCCTCGCCCTTCTCGCGGCCAGCGGGCAGCTGCCCGCAGACGTGCTCGCGCACACCTGTGCGATGGGAGAACTCGGTCTTGATGGACAGCTGCGGAGCGTGCGCGGGGTGCTCGCCGTGGCGCGGCATGTGGCTGCGACCAGCGACGCCCTGCTCATCGTTCCTCCCGATAACCTCGGCGAAGCGCTGCGTGTCCCCAACGCCCGCGCCATGTCCGCTCGCACACTCGGAGAGCTGGTGCAGGCGCTGCGCGAGGGCAGCGCGCGGGGCAGTACCCGTGTACCAGCCAATGCGCACGATCTCCCCGAAATGCTGGAGCTGGGTGACGTGGTTGGACAACCGATGGCCGTCCGCGCCGTCGAAATCGCCGCCGCCGGCGCGCACAATTTGCTGCTGGTGGGACCTCCAGGAGCGGGCAAGACGATGCTCGCCCGCCGACTCCCTGGCATCCTGCCGCCCCTCGATGAACAGGAAGCGCTCGAAGTGCTCGCGATCCATTCCGTCGCCGGAATGCTGGGCCCGGAGCAGATCCCGACGTCTGTCACACCCGCGCGCCCGTTTCGCGCACCGCATCATTCCATTTCGACTGCCGGCTTGGTGGGCGGCGGTGGTTGGCCGCGTCCGGGCGAGGTAAGCCTCGCACATCGCGGTGTCCTGTTCCTCGATGAACTCTCTCTCTTTCCGCGACACACCCTGGAGTCACTGCGACAACCGCTCGAGGATGGCGTCGTTGTTGTCGCGCGCGCCGCACGCGCCGTACGATTTCCGTCGCGCTTCGCCCTCATCGCCGCCAGCAATCCGTGCCCCTGCGGCTACGCCGGGTCGGAAGACCGCCCCTGTCGCTGCTCCCTGGCCGATCTCGAGCGCCATCGCGCCCGGCTTTCGGGACCGCTCGCCGATCGCATCGATCTCCATGTGCACGTCCAACGCGTGCCGCCCGCAGCACTTGCCGAACACGCGCCGGCCGAACGCTCGCGCGACGTGCGCGCCCGCGTCATCGCCGCGCGCGCTCGGCAGACCGCGCGCTACGCACACACGGGCACCCTGTCCGCGCTGCTCCCGGCCGTACTCACCAATGCCACTGCGCCGGTGCGCCTCATTACCCCCGCCGCACGCCTCGAGGCTGACGCCCGCGCCCTCCTGGTGCGCGCCGCCGATCGCCTGAGCCTCAGCGCTCGCGCCTATCACCGCGTGCTGCGCGTAGCCCGCACCATCGCCGATCTCGACGACCTCGATGTCGTCACCCGCCTCCACATCGGCGAAGCACTGCGCTATCGCCCGGTCGTGGATCACGAGATCCGACCGGAGAGTGACCTCCCCGCCGCCTGATTCCCGCGAACCGGCTACCCGCGCTACCTTTGAACGGCCACCCGTCTCTTTCGTCGTTCACTGGAGTCTCTGGATGATCGGTCGTTCGCCCAAACCACGCCGCGCCCACGCGAATGCCACCCTGCGCGCTCTGGCCGCCGCCTCCGCGCTCACTCTCGTCATCGCTCCCCACGGCTTCGCCCAGACCGCGACGGCTCGCCCGACGACAGCACGGACGTCTGCGGCCGCACCCGTCTACAAGTCCACGCTGCACGACTACCGCGTGGTCACGGTGGTCGACGGACTGGTGAGTCCGTGGGCGATGGCGTTTCTTCCCAGTGGCGATATGCTGGTCACCGAGCGCCCGGGGCGCCTGCGAATCGTGCGCGACGGCGTGCTGCTCCGCACACCGGTGGTGGGGGTGCCGGCAGTGGTGGCCCGGGGGCAGGGCGGACTCCTCGATGTCGTGCTGCACCCGTCGTTTGCGACCAATCGGTTCGTGTATCTCAGCTTCTCCAAGCCGACCACCGGCGGGGCTGCCACCACCGCCGTGGTGCGCGGGCGCTTTGAGAACGATGCGCTGGTCGACGTGCGTGAGATCTTCGTCGCCGACACCAAAGGCGCACCGGGACATTTCGGCTCGCGCCTCGCCTTCGACGGCAGCGGTCACCTGTTCATTACCGTGGGCGACCGTCAGATCTCGCCGTCCGGTGATCTTGCCGCCCACCCGGCACAGGATCTCACGAATCACCACGGCACCATCAACCGCGTCTTCGACGACGGACGCATTCCGCCGGATAACCCCTTCGTGAATACTGCCGGTGCCAAGCCGGAAATCTGGAGCTACGGTCACCGCAATCCGCAGGGTTTAGTGGTGCACGCGGGCACCGGCGAGGTCTGGGCCACCGAGCATGGCCCCCAAGGTGGCGATGAGCTCAACCTCGTGCAGAAAGGCGCCAATTACGGCTGGCCGGTGATTGGCTTCGGCGTGAATTACGGTAGCGGGGCGGCCATTCACGCCGCCACGCGCAAGCCGGGAATGATCAACGCCGTGAACGTGTGGGTGCCGTCGATTGCGACCTCCGGTCTGATGGTGTACACCGGCTCCAAGTTTCCTCTCTGGCAAGGGAGCATCTTCTCGGGGGCGCTCGCCGGGCAGCGTCTCGTGCGGCTCACGCTCGATGACCGGCAGGCGGACGTGGCCGATAACCTCGTGCGCGACCGCGGACGCATCCGCGACGTGCGACAGGGGCCTGACGGATTCATCTATCTCGCCCTCGACGACCAGCAGGGAACGCCCACCCCGATCGTCCGTCTGGAACCCGTCGCTCGACGATAGGACCCGAGGTCTCACGTGGGCTGTCTCACTCGGGTTGGTTGCGTGGTGGTGCTCGTTGCCGGCGGCGCTGCCGGATACTGGCTGTACGGTGACCGCTTCCCTTCGGTGGTCTCCCGTCTTGCCAGCGGTGCAGCGGAGAAGGTGACCGACGTCGCGAGTCGCTCCAGCGAACGCCTGGACAGCGAGGAGGGCGCGCGCGTCGTAGCGGAAAACGAAGCGCGGCGGCTGTCGGTGCGTGAGGCACGCGACAGCGCTGTCGGGTGGATCACGCTCAAGTCCGCCACCCGCGATGCTGCCACCCCGTCGCGCCCTGGCGCAGCTAATCCATTGGCGCCACTCGCGAAGCGGACCGGTCCCGCCTACGTATCGCTGTCGCCGGTGCAGCTCGCCGGTGTGCTTGCGCCGCTGGTACGCCAGTTGCCCCCGTCGGCTCGACAGGTGCAGCTCGCGATCAAGCGCGACCAACTGTTGCTGCGCGCCGACATCGCGCTACGCGAGGTGACCGGCGCGGGCGCGTTGGGCTCGGTGATCGGCGCCGCGCTCGACGGCCGCGACACGTTGTTCATGGCCGGCACCTTCGAGCCGGTGCGTCCGGGACTTGCGCAGTATCGAGTGCGCGAACTGCGCATCAAAGGGATCGACGTGCCTTCGCGCGTCATTCCCTCGCTCGTAAGTACGCTGCGCCGCCGCGCGCCGCGCACCGGAACCACCGCGACGGCGGATGATTACGCGCAACTCGCCCCTGACGCCCTCCCGGTGCCGCTCCCCCGAACCGTGGCGGATATCCGCGTCGTGAACGGCAAGGTCACGCTCTACAAGGCTGCCCAATGACCCGTCGCATTCTCGTTGTCGATGACGACGCCGGTATTCGTCAGGCGCTCGGCCAGCTTCTCGAATACGAGGGGTATGAGGTCCGGATTGCCTCAAGCGGGTTGGAAGGGATCGGCATGTACGAAACGTTCCGGCCGCAGCTGGTCTTTCTCGATGTGAAGATGGCCGGCATCGACGGATTGGAAGTGTTGAAGCGGCTCCGGCACAGCGATCCCAATGCCACGGTGGTGATGATCAGCGGGCACGCGACCATACAGACCGCCGTTGAAGCGACGCAGCTGGGCGCGTACGATATTCTCGAGAAACCGCTCGACACCGACCGCGTGCTCGTGCTGCTGCGCAACGCGTTCGAGACGCGGCTGCTCACCGAGGAGAACGCGCGGCTGCGCGAGACCATCGAGGCGCGGTACGAAATCGTGGGGCGCAGCTACGGCATTCGCGCACTCATCGAACGCATCGACAAGGTGGCCACGACGCCGGCGCGCGTGCTCATCACCGGCGAGAATGGCACCGGCAAGGAACTCGTCGCGCGGGCGATTCATCGCGGATCCCTCCGGGCCAAGAAGCCGTTTGTCGAGGTGAATTGTGCGGCGATCCCGTCGGAGCTCATCGAGAGTGAGCTGTTCGGGCACATGAAAGGCTCGTTTACCGGTGCGATCGGCGATCGGG
Source organism: Gemmatimonadales bacterium (assembly GCA_038250435.1). Classification (GTDB taxonomy): domain Bacteria; phylum Gemmatimonadota; class Gemmatimonadetes; order Gemmatimonadales; family Gemmatimonadaceae; genus Gemmatimonas. The sequence continues at coordinate 4,308 of JBBSCJ010000005.1, forward strand.
CGGGGAAGTTCGAGCAGGCGGACGGCGGCACGTTGTTTCTCGACGAGATCGGCGACATGTCGCTCAGCGCGCAGGCCAAGGTGTTGCGGGTGCTGCAGGATGGCGTGGTGACGCGTATCGGCGGCAACAAGCCGGTGCAGGTCGACGTGCGCGTGTTGGCCGCCACCAACAAGGACCTCGAGCAGGAGATCGCCAACGGACGGTTTCGTGAGGATCTGTTCTACCGGCTTAACGTGGTACCGATCACGGTGCCGTCGTTGCGTGAACGGCGGGAAGACATCGAGCTGCTCGTCGTGTATTTCCTGCAGCAGTTCGCCGCGCGCGATGGCTTGCCGGCACGCCAGATCACCGACGAAGCGCTGACGCGGCTGTCGGCGCTCGAGTGGGCGGGCAATGTGCGTGAGCTGCGCAACACCGTTGAGCGGCTGGTGATTCTCGCGAACGCCGCGACCATCGGCGCACCGGACGTGGATCGACTGGTGGGACGCCGGTCGGTCGAGCCGGTGGGATTGGGGAATCTGATGGATTGCGGCACCTTTGAAGAGTTCAAGGTGGCCGCCGAGCGGGCCTTCCTGCTGGCGAAGCTGCGGGCGTTTGACTGGAATGTGTCGGAGACCGCGCGCGCGCTCGATATGCCGCGATCGAATCTCTACAAGAAGATCGAGCGTTATGCTTTGACGCGTGAGAGTACGCCCGCCTGACACAGGAGTCTGCAAACGCATGACCGACCGGAATTGGGAAGCCGAACTGGCCAAGATCGACAAGCAGCTGGCGTCGGTGTCCGACGAAGCGCTGCTGGCCGAGCGCGCGCCGTCGGCGAAAGGGACTGTGCCGCGCGCGGGGCCCGTCGATCCCCGGACCGCTGGGGGTGCCGCGCGTTCTGCCGGAAATACTGCGGTGGTTGCCGCCGGAGGCGCGCCGGCTGGTGCGGGAAGCTGGAAGTCGTGGCTGAAGGTGAGCGTCGCGATTGCGGCGGCGGCTGGGCTCATGTTCTGGCCGTGGCCGGCGCGCTGTGGGCTCCCGTTGGTCGGGTTCACCGCGGCCACCGGTGGAGTGGCGGTGCTGGGGCTCTGGAGCGCCGTGGGGACGTGGCGGCACCGGCTGGCGCTCGCCCATGTGGCGTCGTTGCTGGTCGTCGGCTGGGGGCTGGTGCTGGGGGCGCGGGAGATCCTGCCGCGTCTGGGCTACGCCATTCCGACCGCCGAGCGGAGCGTCGGATGGCGCTGTGAGGCGGTCGTGGCGCCGCCCACCACGGTGAATCCGACGGGTGTGGTGCTCTGAGTGCAGGGAGGCGCAGCCGGTCAGGCATGGCGAATACCCCCGTCCGCGACGACGGTCACCTCCACCCTCCAGTCTGTTCCGCTAGCTTTGTCCGATGGCGAACTTTCAGAACTTCATTGGCGGACGATGGCAGGCCCCGGCCTCCGGCGAGTATTTCGAAAACCGCAACCCGGCTGATCGCAGCGATCTGATCGGTCATTTCCCCGCTTCAGGCGTGGCCGATGTGGAGGCCGCCGTGGCGGGTGCGCAGCGGGGCTTTGAACTCTGGAAGCGCACCCCGGCACCGGCGCGCGGCGACGTGCTGCGCCGCGTGGGCGACCTGATGGCGGCAAAAAAGGAAGCGATTGCCGACCTGATGACTCGCGAGATGGGCAAGCCACTCGCCGAGACGCGCGGCGACGTGCAGGAAGGCATCGACACCGCGTACTACGCCGCTACCGAAGGGCGTCGACTGTTCGGGCACACCGTTCCCAGCGAACTCGCCAATAAGTGGGCGATGAGCATGCGCCGATCGATCGGTCCGTGCGGTCTCATCACGCCGTTCAATTTCCCGCTCGCTATTCCCACCTGGAAAGCGTTTCCGGCGCTGCTGTGCGGCAATTCGGTGATCCTCAAGCCCGCGGAAGATGTGCCACACACTGCGACGGTGCTGGTGGAGATTTTGCTGGAGGCGGGGCTTCCACCGGAAGTCGTGCAGTTGGTGCACGGCATGGGCGAAGTGGTGGGGAAGGCGATCGTGGAGCATCCGCGCGTGCCGGTGATCTCCTTCACCGGCTCCACCGAAACGGGACGCATGGTGGGCGAGACGTGCGGACGGATGCACAAGCGGCTTTCCCTGGAGATGGGTGGCAAGAACGCGCAGATCGTGCTCAATGACGCCGACCTCGACCTGGCCCTCGACGGCGTACTGTGGGGGGCGTTCGGCACCACCGGCCAGCGATGCACCGCCACCAGCCGTCTCATCCTGCAGGATGGCATTCACGACGCCTTCGTGGAACGGTTGGTCGAACGCGCGGCGATGATGCGGCTCGGCGATGGTCGTCAGGCGGGCACCGATGTGGGGCCGCTGGTGAACGAGGCCGCGCGCGACAAAGTCGAACGCTACGTGCAGATCGGAATGGATCAGGGTGCCATCTTGCGCGGCGGAGGCTCGCGGGCGACCGGCGGTGCGCTCGACGCCGGATTTTTCTTCCAACCCACGATCTTTACCGGTGTCACCGCCGGATCGCGGCTGGAGCAGGAGGAGATCTTCGGTCCGGTGCTCTCCGTGATCCGTGTGCAGGAGGTGGAGGAGGCGTTCACCGTGAATAACGATGTGCGCTACGGGCTGTCATCGTCGGTGTACACGAGCAACGTGAACGTGGCGTTTCGCGCGATGCAGGATCTCGACAACGGAATCACCTACGTGAACGCGCCGACCATTGGTGCGGAAGCGCACATGCCCTTCGGCGGCGTGAAGGAAACCGGCAATGGTCACCGCGAAGGGGGCTGGGAAGTTTACGCATTCTACTCGGAGACCAAGGTCGGTTATGTTGATTATTCGGGTGCGTTGCAGCGTGCACAGATCGACAACTACTAGGGCCCGCCGCCGGTGACCCGCAAGTGACACAGACTCCGCAGGAACAGCGCGCGAACGCCCTCCGCGCGGCCAACAGTCGCTCGCATCGACGACCGATGCGGTTGGGTTGGTTGTGGGAGTGGACGAAGATCCTTTCGTCGGCGGTCGTCCTGTTTCTCCTGCTGCGAACGTTCCTGCTCGAGGCGTACAAGATTCCGTCGGGGAGCATGGAGCGCACGCTGCTCGCCGGCGACTTCCTGCTTGTGAACAAGCTCGTCTTCGGAGCCGGGATTCCCTTTACCGGCAAGCGGCTGCCGGCGGTGCGCTCGCCGCGTCACGGCGATGTGCTGGTTTTCGAGTATCCCATCGACCGGAGCAAGGATTTCGTGAAGCGGCTGGTGGGGCTTCCCGGCGACACGCTCGCGATGCGCGACGGTGTGCTGGTACGCAATGGTCGCGATCTGCCGGAAAACTACGCCGTGCACACGGAGCCCGGTGTGGATCCCACGACCGACGACTTCGCGTGGCAGCGCGGCTATCTGGTGAACGCGGCCGTCGCCGCCGGCCCCGCACCCGAGACGCCCGAGGGATATCGCCCGTCGCGCAACAACTGGGGGCCACTCGTGGTCCCGGCGCAACAGCTGTTCGTGCTGGGCGACAATCGCGACAACTCGGCCGATAGCCGCTACTGGGGATTTGTGCCGGAGAGTCTGGTCCGCGGCACGCCGTTGTTCGTGTATTACAGTTACTTCCCGGCGGCCGAAGCGCCGGCGGCATGGATCACCCGCATTCGCTGGGGCCGCATTGGTACCGTGGTACGATAGTGCACGGCGCGCATTTTTTTCTGCGGCACGTTGACGTGAACCCCGTCGCGAGTTCACCCTTCGTAGCGCGCGTCACCGTGAGCCCTCTCCCGCACGGTGGTATCACGAGTCTTTCTGCCCCAAGAGCCGCCGCACTATGGCCGTGACCAGCACGAAGAAGAAAGCGACGTACGAGGAGGGCTCCCTCGACCAGTACCTGCGTGACATCAGCCAGTATCCGCTGATCTCCCGCGAGGAGGAAGCCGAACTGGCGCGGCGAATCCGGCAGGGCGAACAGGAAGCGCTCGACAAGCTGGTGCGCTCAAACCTGCGTTTCGTGGTCTCCGTCGCGAAAAAATATCAGAATCAGGGCGTGTCACTCTCCGACCTGATCAACGAGGGAAACCTCGGTCTGATCCGCGCCGCCCACAAATTCGACGAGACGAAGGGGATCAAGTTCATCTCGTACGCGGTGTGGTGGATTCGGCAGGCGATCCTGCAGGCGCTGGCCGAGCAGTCACGAATCGTACGCGTGCCGCTGAACCGTGCGGGCACGCTGCACCGGATCGGCAAGCGTGCGAACTCGCTGCTGCAGGAGCTCGGCCGCGAGGCGACGCACGCGGAAATTGCCGAAGGAATGGACATTACCGAAGAGGAAGTCGCGAAGACGATGTCCATCTCGCAGGTGCATCTTTCGCTCGATGCGCCGCTCACGCCGGGCGAGGACAACCGGCTGCTCGACTACCTGCCCGATACGGTAAATCCCACTCCCGACGAGCAAACGTTCGACAAAGCGCTCACGCAAGCGATTGAAGACTCGCTGTGCAGCCTCAAGGAGCGCGAGGCGAGAGTTCTGCGCCTCTACTTCGGTATCGACGACACCGAACCGATGACGCTTGAGGAGATCGGCTCGCTACTTGGCATCACCCGCGAGCGCGTGCGACAGATCAAGGAAAAGGCGCTCTCGCGTCTGCGTCACGTGTCGCGCGCCAAGTCACTCGAAAGCTTTCTGGGCTGAGTTCACCACTTCCGGATATTCGTCCGTCATGGCATCAACGTATTCGTTCGACGTGACCACCAGCGTGGACCTGCAGGAAGTGGACAACGCGGTCAACCAGACGCAGAAGGAGATCGCGCAACGATTCGACTTCAAGGGTGCACTGGTAGAGATCGACTTCAAGCGTGCCGACAGCATCGTGAACCTCGCCACCGACAGCGACATGCGCATGGAGGCGCTGTTCGACGCCCTCCGCGGGAAGCTGATCAAGCGGGGAGTGCCGGTGAAAAACCTCGAGATCGGCGACGTGAAGCCCGGCGGCGGCGAAGTGCTGCGCCGCGAGATCAAGCTCAAAATGGCGCTTGACTCGGATCAGGCGAAGAAAGTGTCGGCATCGATCAAGGACGCGAAGCTCAAGAAGGTGACGGCCAGCATCCAGGGCGATCAGGTGCGCGTCTCCAGTTCCGACAAGGATGCGTTGCAGGAGGCGATCGCGCTGCTGCGCAAGGCGGACTTCGAGGTGGAGCTGCAGTTCGGCAACTTCCGCTAGTCATGCCTTCCCGCACCTTCGGGCCAGGCTATCTTTCAGGATGCTCAAGTTTGGTCTGGTCACCCTCGGGTGCGATAAGAACACGGTAGACTCCGAGCGGTACCTGGCCGATCTCGTGGCGCACGGGGCCGAGCAGGTGACGGACATGCGTGAGGCCGATGTGGTGGTGGTCAACACCTGCGGCTTCATCGATGCGGCCAAGGCGGAATCGGTCGAGGCCATCGTCGCCGCGGCGGGGCTCAAGACCGACGGCAACTGCAAGGCGGTGTTCGCCATCGGGTGTATGGTGGAGCGCCATAAGTCCGAGCTGGCGGATGCGCTTCCCGAAGTCGATGTGTTTCTCGGCAACTCCGAAACCCATCGCCTGATTCCGGAGCTCGTCGAACGCGGGCTGCTGGGCGGTTCGCTGGTGGAGCATCCCGGTGTGCGGCTCTTCAGCGGCGATACGCCGCATGTGCGCTACCTCAAGATCTCCGAAGGGTGCGATCACGGGTGCGCCTTCTGTGCGATTCCGCTCATGCGCGGCAAGCATCGCTCGTTCGCGCTCGATGACCTGGTGCGCGAGGCGCAGCTGCTCGAGGCGCAAGGTGCGCGCGAGATCAATCTTGTGGCGCAGGATCTCGCGCATTACGGGCGTGACCGACGTGACGGTACTGCCCTTCCGGAGTTGCTCGAGGCGCTGGTGCGCGAGACCACCATTCCGTGGATTCGCCTCATGTACCTGTACAGCACCGGCATCACGCCGCGCTTGCTGGAGGTGATTGCGGCCACTCCGCGTATTTTGCGGTATCTCGACACGCCCATGCAGCATGGCGCGGATGCCGTGCTCGCCCGCATGCGTCGCCCGGAACGGCAGAAGACCATTCGCGAGCGGCTCGCACAATATCGCACGATCGTTCCCGACCTGGCCGTGCGCACGTCGGTGATTGTCGGCTTTCCCGGCGAAACGGAGACCGATTTCGAGATGCTGTGCGAGTTCTTGGAAGAGATGCAATTCGATCGTGTGGGCGTGTTTACCTATTCACCGCAGGAAGGGACGCGCGCGCACGCGATGGACGACGACGTTGCCGATTCCATCAAGGCCGAGCGGAAAGAACGCATCGAGGAGTTGCAGCGCGCCATCACGTCGGAGCGGTATGAGCGGTTCGTGGGTCGCGAGGCGCGCGTCCTCGTGGAACGTCACTCCGACAAGCCCGGCGAACTGCGCTGTCGAGCGCCATGGCAGGCCGACGACATCGATGGGCTGATGCATGTACGCGTCACCGGCGATTCATCGGTGCCGCCAGGGGCCTTCGTGAACGTGCGCGTCGATCAAGTGGTGGATGATTACGATTTCCGCGCCACACTGCTGAGCGTGGCGGAGCTGCCGGCCACGATGTCGGCGCGTCCCCGTTCTCGGATGTTGCCAATGATGGTCGGTGTCAGCGGTGCAGAAGCAGGCGTCACATCCAGCATGGGGAGTTTCGGTCGATGAGTAGTCCGGCGACCTACGACGTCACCGCCGCCGCGCGTCCTGGCGCGCGCTCCGCCGAGATCATGGCGCGGGCGCGTGCGCGCTTTCCTGGTGGTGTGAATTCGCCCGTACGCGCCTTCGGCGGCGTGGGAGGGGAGCCGTTCGTGGCGGCGCGCGGCAAGGGTGCGCGGATCTGGGACGCCGATGGCAACGAGTATCTCGATTACATCCTGTCGTGGGGACCGCTCGTGCACGGGCATGCGCCCGACTTCGTGCTCGAGGCGATTGCGCGCACGATGGAAGATGGTACGAGTTTCGGCATGCCTACGGAGCGCGAAGTGCTGCTGGCGGACATGATCGCCGAGCGCATGCCGCACATGGAGATGGTGCGTTTCACGTCGAGCGGGACGGAAGCGGCCATGACCATTGCCCGCCTTGCCCGAGCGATCACGGGACGCGAGTACCTCCTCAAGTTCGAAGGCTGCTATCACGGCCATGCCGATGCGTTTCTGGTACGTGCCGGATCCGGAGTGGCCACCTTGGGGCTTCCCGACTCCCCCGGCGTTCCGGAGGCGCTGGCTCGGCTTACGCTCACCTGTCAGTACAACAACATCGAGGAGGCTGCACGGATCGCGCGGTCGGTGCCGCTTGCGGCCATCCTCATCGAGCCCGTGGTGGGAAACAGCGGCTTCATCGAGCCGCTGCCGGAATTCATCGCGGGGCTTCGCACCGTCGCTGACGAAACGGGCGCCCTGCTTGTCTTCGACGAAGTCATGACCGGCTTTCGCATTGCGTACGGCGGCGCGCGCGAGCGCTTTGGCGTCACCCCCGACCTCACGGCGCTCGGCAAGGTGATCGGCGGTGGTCTGCCTGTGGCGGCGTATGGCGGCAGTCGGGCGCTGATGCAGCACGTGGCGCCCACCGGCAAGGTGTATCAGGCGGGGACGCTGTCGGGGAATCCGCTGGCGATGGCGGCGGGACTTGCCACGTTGGAGGCGCTCACGCCGTCGGTGCACGATTCGATCACGGCGCACACCGCGACGCTGGTTAACGGGATGCGTGACATTGCCGCGCGGCATGGCGTGCCGTTCTCCGCCAGTCACGCCGGCTCGATGTGGGGCTTCTTCTTCCGTGAGGAAACCGTGCACACGTACGACGACGCAAAGCAGTCCGATACCGCGCTGTTCAAGCGCTTTTTCCACGCTGCGCGGCGACGGGGCGTGTCGCTGGCGCCCTCCGCGTTCGAGGCAGCGTTCATGTCGTCCGCGCACGGTGAAGCGGAGATCGCCGAGACCCTGTCTCGCCTCGACGACGCGCTCGGCGCTGCCGCCGCGTCACGCGACTGATAAGCGTGATGCGTCGCCACGTGCGGAGCTGCTGCATCGCAACCACGTATCTGATGGCGGCGGGCGCCTGCGCGTCGCCGGCGACGACGACCACGGCCGGGGTGCCGACTGCCCCATCAGCCCCGTCGGCCCCCGAGCGGGTGACCGGAGCGCGCGACGGGCGGCTCGAAGGACGGCTCGACGGACGCGATCGCATCGCGCGGATCGCGCTGACGGGGAAGGTGACCGCGGCGGGTGTCTCGGCGACGTCGCGCTGGCAGATCGACGAGCTCGGAGGTCGCCAGATGCTGGTGCGTGGCACCGGACGCGAACCGTGGCGCATTGAGCACAAGGGCGGACTGTTGCGGGTGACCGGCGAGAACGGTGACGCCACGCCGTGGCGGCAGGGGCCGTTCGTTGCGCGAGTGCACGAGGCCACCGGCTTCGTGCAGTATGACAACCGTCGCTATCGCGGCGAGTTGTGGTTCACCCCTACCGACAGCGGAATTCAAGTAGTGAACCGTCTTGCGGTGGAGGATTATCTCCGCGGCGTGGTGCCCATCGAGCTGGGGACGCGGCTGCCGAGTGACCGCGCCGCACTCGAGGCGCAGGCGATTGCCGCGAGGAGCTACAGCTATGCGCGGGTTCCGGCAAATCCGGCCGAGACACCGCGCTCAGGATGGCACATGACGGCGGGCGTGTCGCATCAGCTGTACGCAGGCGTGGATGTGGAGCATTTCGTGGTGAACGCGGCGATCGATGCGACGGCGGGATTGGTGTTGCGCTTCGGCGGCTTGATTGTGGATGCACCGTACTCGTCGAGTTGTGGCGGTCAGACGGCCGCGCCGCGCGAGGCGTGGAGCACGCTGCGTGACGAGCCGTATCTGGCGTCGGTAAGCGATACCAATCCGTCCACCGGACGTCCGTTCTGCGACCTCTCGCCGCGCAATCACTGGACGCATGCGGTGGATGCAGCGGGGCTGAGCGATGTCGTGCGCCGGGCGCTGCTGTCGGCGGGCGCACGCGCTCCGCAGCCCGGCCGGGTGCGCGCGATCCGCGTCGCCGAACGTACGCCGTCGGGGCGGGTCGGGGCGCTGGTGTTGACAACCGAGCGGGGAGAGGTGCGGATCCCCGCGAACCAGCTGCGCGCCGCATTTCGCGATGCGCGTGGCGCGATCCTGTCCAGCACGTATTTTTCGGTCGATCGTGAATCGCGTACCGGCGGACACCTGCATGGGGTCAGCCTGCGCGGCGTCGGCAACGGTCACGGCGTCGGGATGTGTCAGTGGGGGGCGATCGGCCGGTCCCGTTCGGGGCAGGACGCGCGCGCCATCCTGCGGCACTTCTATCCAGGCACCGTGGTGGGCTTCGCCGACTGATCGTCACCTCCGGAGGCGTAATGAAGGACGGCGTCCGCATCGCCGTCGTCGGCACTGGTGCCATTGCACAGCTGACGCACATCCCGGTTCTATCCAAGTTGCGCGGAGCGTCGCTGGTGGCGCTGTGTGACAACGACGGCGCCAAAGCGCGCGCCCTCGCCGATCGCTTCGGCGTTCCTGACGTGTTCACCGACTTCGAGGAGCTGCTCGACAGCGATGAGCTGGACGCGGTCGTGATCGCCACACCCAATCACCTGCATGAGCCGCATGTGCTGAGCGCGCTGCGTGCGAAGCTGCACGTGCTATGCGAACGCCCGCTGTCGCTGTCCTCGCGCGGTGTGGAGCGCTGTCTGACCGCAGCGCAGAAGGCCGACCGTCGGCTTGTGGTGGGGCATAACCATCGCTTCCGCTCCGACGTGCAGGCGCTCGATCAGTTCATCCGGAACGCGGAGCTCGGTCAGGTGATATCGATACGCGCCGGGTCGCTGCATGCGAAGCGCGGTGCGGAAGGGTGGCGCAACCGTCGGGCGGAATCGGGAGGCGGCGCATTTCTCGAACACGGCTTCCCGCTGCTGGATCTCGCCATGTGGCTTGCCGACTCGCCGTCACCGGTGCGCGTGGTCTCGGCGATGCGCCGCGGACGGGCGACGTCGGCCGTTGAGGATGCGATGCAGCTCTTCCTCGAATGTGCAAACGGCATGATCGTGAACATCGACGTGTCGTGGTCGTACGTGGGCGACGAAGAGCGGTGGTGGTTTGACGTGCACGCCACGCGGGGATCGGCGCGGCTGGCGCCGTTGCGCGTCACCAAGGAGCTCAATGGGCGGGCCGTGAACGTCTCCCCCTCCGGTGCGGCAGCGCGCGAAAGTCCGTTTCTGCAAAGCTATCGCGCGGAAATCGCGCACTTTCTTGCCGTGATCAACGCCGAGGTCCCCTATGAGGCACCCTCCGACCAGATCCTGGTACAGAAGATGGTCGAGGCGATCTACAAGGCCGCTGAAGACGGTAAAGAGTACCGCTTCTGATGCGCGCCGGGGTGGTCGCCCTCGCGGCGATTGCGTCGATGCTCACGTGGGGCGCCTGCGAAGTCGCGGCGCAAGCTGCCGGGACGCCGGACAACGTGGCGCTGTCGCCGCCACCGCCGGCGCCGGGAGTGTCGGTGGTACTCGACAGTGCCCGGGCGGCGCGTGGCGCGCGGCTGCGCATCATACTGTATACGTACGGGCCGGGTGATGACGTGTTCGAGCGGTTCGGACACGTGGCGCTCGCCGTAGCGGACAGCACCACCGGTGAGAACGTCGCCTTCAACTGGGGCATGTTCGACTTCAACCAGCCGAACTTCCTTGGCCGGTTTCTCACCGGTGACACGCGGTATTGGATGGCGGGGTATGCCACGGCCGACTTTAACGCGTCGTATGCCGGCGAGAATCGCTCCATCCGCGCGCAGGAGCTGCAGCTGTCGCCGATGGCCCGAGGCGCCATTTACGATTACGTGTCGTGGAACGCCGCCGAAGAGAACCGCTTTTATCGCTACGACTACTATCGGGACAATTGCTCCACGCGCATCCGTGACCTGCTCGACTGGGCCGTGAACGGACAGCTCGGGCCGGCGTGGAGCGCGGTCGGCTCCTCGCGCACCTGGCGTGGTGAGACGGCGCGTATTACGGCGACCGATCTGCCGATCTACGTGCTGACGAACATCGCACTCGGGCGCCCCGCTGATCGGACGCTCACCCGATGGGAAGAGGCATTCCTCCCCGAACACCTGGCGACGCATCTCGCGAGTACGTCAGTTCGCAATGCGACGGGCACGTTGGTGCCGTTGGTTTCGCACGACACCATGCTCTTTTCCGCAGGACGCGAAGCGATGCCGGAGGCGCCGCCGGGTCGAACGCCGTGGGGTCTCGCGGTAGGCGTGATGCTGGGTGGTACGGTCCTGCTTCTTGGACGCGTTCAGGCCCGGCACTCGAGTGCGAGCGTGGCGCTGGGGGCGATGAGCGCCGTGTGGTTCGGAGCGGGGGGAGTGATCGGCACCGCCTTGTTGCTGGCCGGTACGGTCACGCGCCACGACCCGTATATGGGAAGCAACCTCACGTTGATGCAGGTGCATCCACTGTTGTTGCTGGCTGCGGTGGTCATCCCGGCATCGCTGTGGCGTCAAATGCCTGCGGGCGCGACGGCACGGAGCACGGCACGGAGCACGGCGGTGGTCATTGCTTCCATCAGCGTCGTGGGCGCGATCGTGGCGCTGTTCACGCCGCTGTCGCAACAGACCGCTGTCCTGCTGGCCGGTATCGTCCCGGTGCACGTTGCCTTCGCTGTGGTGCTGTGGCCGGGGACGCCTCGTGGGTCACGCGTGGCGCCGGGGGCCGTCGCGGCATGAGGAGTTCGTGAGCGCCGCCGGAGCGTCGTCGCGCACGGTGGCGGTGGGCATCGATGTCGGCGGCACGTTCACCGATCTTGCCGCGCTGCACGACGACGGCACCGTGCAGACCGCCAAGGTGCTGAGTGTTGCAAGCGATCGCGCGGCTGGCGTGCTCGACGTCCTCGATCGCGCGGGCGTCGGCCCCGAGCGGGTGCGGCATCTCGCACACGGAACCACGGTGGTGACGAACCTGCTCCTCGAGCGCACCGGCGCGCGCGTGGTGGCGTGCACCACCGCGGGATTTACCGACCTGCTCGAGCTGCGACGACAGGAGCGTGCGGCACTGTACGATCTCACGCGCCACCATCCGACGCCGCTGGTGCCGGTCTCTCGCATCGTCGGCGTGCGCGAACGGCTGTCTCCGACCGAGGTGCTCGAGCCGCTCACCGAGTTCTCGATTGCGGAGGTTGTCGTACAAGTGATCGCGGCGGCGCCGGAGACGGTCGCCATCACGCTGCTGCACGCGTACGGCAACAGCACCCACGAGCAGCGGTTGCGCGATGCGCTCGTGGACGCACTGCTCGAGGCGGGCGTCGTGTGTGATGTCATCTGCTCGCACGACGTCCTTCCGGAGATTCGCGAGTACGAGCGTATGGCTACGACGGTCGCGGAAGCATATGCACGACCGGCGGTCCGCAAATACCTGGGGCAGCTGTCTCAACGGCTGCAATCGCGTGGTTATCCCTCGCCGCGCGTGATGACCTCGGCCGGAGGAACGCTTTCGGCGCATGAGGCCTCCCGGCACGCGGCGGCACTCGCGCTCTCGGGACCGGCGGGCGGGGTGACGGGGGCGGCGGCCATCGCGCGTCTGTTGGGGATCGCGCGGGCGCTCACCATCGACATCGGCGGTACGAGCGCCGATGTCGGCGTGATTGACGACGGTGAGCCGCTGGTGGAGCGCGGTGGAACGGTAGCCGGTGTGCCGATTGCGTTGCCGCGCGTGCTCGTCGAAGCGGTGGCGGCGGGTGGCGGCAGCATCGGCTGGATCGACGAGGGCGGGGCCGTGCGTGCCGGCCCCGAGAGCGCCGGCGCAACGCCTGGACCGGCGGCGTACGGCCGTGGCGGTGTGCGACCGACACTCACCGATGCGCACGTGGTGCTCGGTCGGGTCACGCCCGGAGAGTGGAGCGGTGGGGTGCGCATCAGCCTCGAGCGGGCGCAGGAGGCAATGGCGACGATCGCCGCCCCGCTCCAGGTCACCATCGAACGCGCGGCCGACGTGTTGCTCGCCACCGCAGACGCCACGATGGCGCGCGCGCTGCGCCGAGTGTCGGTGGAGCGTGGTGTCGATCCGCGCGAGGTCGCGCTCATCGCCTTCGGTGGCGGCGGCCCGTTGCACGCCTGCGGGTTAGCGGATCGGCTCGGAATCACCACCGTGGTCATTCCGCCGCATGCCGGTGTGCTGAGCGCGGTGGGACTGGCGCTTGCCCCCGAACGCCGCGAGGCGCTGGTCAGTTGCGTGCGGCGCGCCGACGAGCTCGACAGCGGGGCATTCCGTGTGCTGCTCGAAACGAGTGCACATCAGTTGAACCAGGGCGGCACCCTTCAGCCGAAATGGTGGGTGCGCGCGCGCTACGTCGGTCAGGGACACGAGCTGGATGTCCCCGTGCATCCGGGTGATACAGGCGCGATGGTGACCGACGCGTTCGTGGCACGACATCATGCGCGAATGGGATTCACGCTGCCGCGTGCCGTTGAATGCCTCAGCGTGCGAGTCACGCTGAGCGGCGCGCCGCGCGCCGCGCGCTTCGTGCGTCCGGCGCGCAACGGTGAACTGGCCAACGACGCCGATGATGGGCGCGCGATGGAGCGTACGGTAATCGGTCCGGCCGTGATACGACTTCCCGATGCCACCATGTTGGTCGCACCGGAATGGACGGCGTCGGCCATGTCGATCGGCGGCTGGATGCTCAGGCGCACATGACGGCCGGCGCGCGTATCGTGGGGACGAGCGTCGACACGTTCTGGCCGTCGAATGGACCCGTGCTCGTGCTGATCGTCGGCGAGGCACCCGGTCCGCGTGGTGCCGACAAGAGCGGCATACCATTCTTTGGCGACGCGGCGGGCAGGATTCTGTACGACGTGCTGCAGCGCATGGGCGCGATGTCGCTACCGCCGCAGCTGACCACGTGTGCGTGGGACGGGGCCGAGTTGCGTGCGGCGGGCCTGCGCCCCACGGGGCATGGCGTCGCCTTGGGCAACGCGTATGATCGGTGTCCCACCACCGATACCGTGACGTTCCGCGCGCCGAACCGTGCGGAGCTTGAAAGCGACGCCAATCTGACGCGTCTCACGAACGACATCGTGCGGTTGCAATCACGCGGTCTGCGCGGCATCGTCACACTGGGACGAGTGGCGGCGCGTACCCTCGACGTGCTGTTCACGCGCCGCTCCGTAACCGATCTCGCGCACCGCACGCTACCGCACCCGTCGGCGCAAGGTCTGTTGTCGATGGCGCCGAACCGCGGGAAAGGGGAACGCATGATCGATCTGCAGGAGCGCTGGATGCAACGCTGTCAGCAAGCGATCCTCGATGCCGGCTATCCGCTCGTCGCTGTTCACGTGCGCCCTCCACTGGAGACACTCCTGTGACGAGTGCTATCCCCCGACGTTTCGATCCGCTCGAACTCACGGTATTCTCGCAGAGTGTCGCGATGCTCGCCGAGGAAATGGGATCGCTGCTGGAGCGCAGCGCCATCTCGCCGAATATCCGGGAGCGGCGTGATGCCTCCTGCGCGCTCTTCGACGCCGCAGGACGCATGGTGGCGCAAGCGGCGCACATTCCCGTGCATCTGGGGGCGATGCCGGAGGCGGTCGCGGCGGTGCGCGCCTGCGGCGCACGCGCAGGCGACCTGTTCCTCCTGAACGACCCGTCTCACGGCGGCTCGCATCTTCCCGACCTCACCATGGTGGAAGTCATCGCCGACCAGCGTGACGCCGATCGCATCATCGGCTACTCGGCGGTACGCGCGCATCATGCCGATATCGGCGGAATGAGTCCGGGGAGCATGCCCTTCGGCGCCACGGAGCTGTTTCAGGAAGGATTGATCGTGCCGCCCGTGCGCCTTGAATCGAACGGTGTCGCCAACAGCGACATCCTGCGGCTGTTGCTGGCGAACGTGCGTACCCCCGATGAACGTGAGGGCGATCTACGGGCGCAGCGCGCAGCGTGTGCGGCAGGGCGTACGGGATGGCAGCAGCTGCATACCCGGCTTGGCGACGACGTGCTGCAGGAGGCGGTAAACGCGCTCCTCGCCTACACCGAACGGCGCGTGCGCGCGAGGCTGCAGGAGCTCGACGGCGCAGACGGTTCCGCGTCTGATGTGCTCGAAGGCGACGGCGTCACCGACGCGGTGATCCCGGTGTGTGTCCGTGTCCGCATTGCCGACGCCACGTTGTATCTCGATCTCACCGGTACATCGGGAGCGGTGCGAGGCAACGTGAATGCGCCTCCTGCCGTGGCGCGCGCGGCGGCGGTGTTCGTGTTACGGGTGCTCTGCGACGACGACGTGCCGGTAAACGATGGCGTCGCCCGCGCGCTGCATCTCGTTATTCCTGATGATTGTGTGGCGAATGCCAAGCGGCCGAGTGCGGTAGCGGCCGGTAATGTGGAGCTGTCGCAGCGCATGACCGATGTGTGTTTTGCCGCACTGGCACGCGCCGCAGAATCCATCGGCGTGCGCGACCTGCCGATCCCTGCATCAGGACAGGGTACGATGAACAACGTGACGCTCGGCGCTTCCGGATGGAGCTTCTACGAGACGCTTGGTGGGGGGCAGGGCGCGAGTGTCCGCGGCCCCGGCCCCGACGCCGTGCATGTCGGCATGAGCAACACGCGGAACACGCCGATCGAATCGCTCGAACGGGCGTATCCGCTTCGGGTAATGGAGTATGCCGTGCGCCGGGAGAGTGGCGGTGCGGGACGGCATCGCGGCGGTAACGGGGTGATCCGACGGTATCAGGCGCTCGCGTCGTGTACGGCGACGTTGCTCACCGAGCGCAGGCTGGTTGCGCCTCCAGGCGCGTATGGAGGACGCGATGCGATGCCCGGGCGGAACTTGCTCAACGGCGACGTGCTGCCAGCCAAGTGCCGCGTCTCGATGCATCGGGGCGATATTCTGAGTATCGAGACGCCCGGCGGTGGCGGTTGGGGCGAGCCGACACTCGACTGATCAGACGGTAAGTGCGAGCCCTTCCCACGCGGCAAGGACGCGCAGCGGACTCCCGGATGTCGCGACGAGCGCCCGGCACTCCTCCACCATATTTTCGATGGAGTCGTCATCCCGGTCGGGGTGATGGTGGAAGAGCACCACCATGCCGGCCTTGCAGTCGAGGGCGAGTTGCGTGGCCTCCACGGCCGACGAGTGTCCCCACCGGCGGTGACGTGG
The DNA here is from genome assembly GCA_038250435.1 of Gemmatimonadales bacterium. GTDB lineage: Bacteria > Gemmatimonadota > Gemmatimonadetes > Gemmatimonadales > Gemmatimonadaceae > Gemmatimonas. The sequence continues at coordinate 20,467 of JBBSCJ010000005.1, forward strand.
CAGCTCGCTATGCATGTACGTCGCGTCGTGCACGAGCACGGGTACCGCGTACAGCCATTCGATGAGCTGTACGCGCCACGCCAGCATCCGTGGCGTCGTATCGTGGTACGCCAGCTCGTTGTCGGGTGCGTAGGCCAGCGCCGCGCCGTGACTGTCGTCCACACGAAAGATGGCGGCTTCGCCCGGATGTTGGGCGGCGAAACGATGCACGCGCGTGTCGCCCACTACCTGCGGCGTGGCATACGGCCATTCGCACAGCTGCAGACGGCGCATCATACCGTCGACGTACGGAAACATCGGCGGCGAAAGCAGCGCATCGATAAACGTCTGCAAAGACGCCGCCTCGCCGTCGCCGCAGCAGATCGTGACCGATCGGGTCTGCGCCGTGAGGGGGGTGAAATGCGGCAGCCCGAGCACGTGATCGCCGTGACGATGCGTAAGAAGCACGTGCACCGGCAGCCCATCCTGCTCGTGCATCAGTTGCGCGCCAAGTGCACGGATGCCAGTCCCCGCGTCGAGCACGACAAGACTGTCCGATCCGCCGCGAACTTCGAGACACGGCGTATTCCCACCGTACCGCACCGTTCGAGGCCCCGGACTGGGGCAGGTCCCGCGGGTGCCCCAGAAACGAATCCGGAATCTCGGCGGTGCGGCAGGTGCCATCAGACGCGCGGGCGGCTTCGCGCTTCGAGTGACGTACGGTTGATGATGGTCACGATCCGGCGCTGTACGGAGAGGTAGCCCTTCTCCTGAAACTCAGCCATCGCGCGCGATACCGTTTCTCGGCTGGCGCCGATCATCTGCGCGATCGTCTGATGTGTGAGCTGCTTGACGAGGGTGGCCGGTTCACCCGGTGTGGCGTGCTCCAACAGCACCTTGGCCACGCGGCCGGGAACGTCCAGCAACACGAGGCTGCCGATGGTGCCGTCGGCCTGTCGGAGACGCCGAGACAGCTCTACCATCAGCCCCCACGCGACCTGCGGGCTCTGCTCGACCTGGCGCCGGAAGTCGGCGCGGCGCAGCACGAGCAGGCCGACGGGTTGCGTGACTACTACGTGGGCGGACCGCGGGCGTCCGTCGATCAGCGAGAGCTCGCCGAAGTGCTCCCCGATGCCGAGCACGTTGAGAATGACCTCCCGTCCGTCGTCGCCGATGAGAACGACTTTGACTTCGCCGGAGCGCACCACGAAGAGCGCATCGCCAGGGTCGCCCTCGGTGACGATCATGGCCCCTTTGGCGAACTTCTGCTCGCGGGTGAACTCCGCAAACCCGCGCACCGACGACCGCTCGAGCTCCCGGAACAGCGGAACCGTTGAGAGGAAATCGGTAATTCGATCGAGCGAGACGCTCATGGTGGGTGGCGCGAAGCGCAGCGGCGGCGTTCCAAAGGTTACCATCTCTATTTACCTCGAGGCCGGAGGCCCGACGTGAGTCCGCGAGACGGACTGGTGAAGGTACCTGCGTGAATGTCTGGGGCGAGCGGACGGCCGGAGTCGGCGTAGCTGCTGTTCATCACGTGGGTGGTTAACTTGCCCTACGACTGGATGCCGGAGCATCAGCGTGGCCACAGGGCAACCGTGGTGCCCAGCACGTCATGGCAACTGCGCCGCTTCGGTCGCTTTTTCCGACCTGCGCCTACGGTACGATGCAGGTCACGTGCCTCGCCGTGAGAAATATCACAATTTATGAAGATGAGAGATGCTGAGCCATCTGCGTGACCGGATGATCGACGCCACGCGTCGTGCGACGGAGGTGGAGCAGTTGCTGGCTGATCCGGAAACCGTGAAAGACGCGCCGCGACTGGCTTCACTGGGGCGCGAGCACCATCGGCTGGCTGAAGTGGTGGCCAAGACCAACCGCTACGCCAAAGCGGAGCAGGAACTCGCCGAGGCGCGGGAGCTGGCCAATGGCGAGGATGTCGAGTACGCCGCAGAAGGAAAGGCGGAGGTGGAACGGCTGGAAGCCGAGTGCGCGGAGCTCGAAAAGAGGCTGCTGCCGCTGCTCACCCCTCGCGACCCGCTCGATGACCGTCCGGCGATCGTGGAGATTCGCGCCGGGACCGGAGGGGACGAAGCGGCGCTCTTCGCTGCCGACCTGCATCGCATGTATACGCGATTCATGGACCGACGAGGCTGGAAGATCGAACCCATCTCCTTTTCCGACGGCGCGTTGGGCGGCATCAAGGAAGCCATCTTCAAGGTGAACGGCGACGGCGTTTTCGGGCTGCTGCGGTGGGAATCCGGGGTGCACCGCGTGCAGCGTGTCCCCGCCACCGAGACGCAGGGCCGCATTCACACCTCGGCGGCCACCGTGGCCGTTCTTCCGGAAGCGGAAGAGGTAGATGTGCGCATCGAGGACAAGGACCTGCGTATCGACGTTTTTCGCTCGTCGGGACCCGGTGGACAGAGCGTCAACACTACCGACTCGGCGGTTCGTATCACCCACATCCCGACCGGATTGGTCGTGTCGCAGCAGGACCAGAAGTCACAGCTGCAGAACAAGGCCAAGGGAATGGAAGTTTTGCGTTCACGCCTGCTCGACCTGCGATTGTCCGAACAGGAAGCGGAGCGCTCGCGCATGCGAAAGTCGCAGGTCTCGACCGGCGACCGTTCAGCCAAGATCCGCACCTACAACTATCCGCAGGGGCGCGTCACGGATCATCGCGTGGGCGTGACGCAGTACGATATCGCTCGCGTGATGGATGGCGACCTGACAATGTTCCTCGACGCACTGGCCCTCGCGAATGCGCAGGAGAAGTTGAACGGATGAATCACGGCGTTCGACTGCAGGACGTCGTCGCCGAAACGGCGGCGGTGCTTCGATCGGCCAACCGGCTGGAGACCGAGACGCGCGCCGACGCCGCGCGCGAGGCACGGCTGTTGATCTCCGCGTTGCTCGACCAGTCGCCCGGTCAGCTGGCTTTCGCGCTCGCCGATGATCAGACGGTGTCGTCGGCGATAGCGGCCCGTGTCGAATCGGCGGTGGCCCGGCGCGCCCGGGGCGAGCCGCTGGCTTATTGCGTTGGCTCGGCGCCGTTCCGCGATCTGGTCTTGCACGTGGACGCGCGGGTACTGATTCCACGCCCGGAAACGGAGATCGTGGTGGAGGAGGTGCTGCACCGTACGAAGGCCCGCCCGGGAGGCGTCGCCGTGGATATCGGCACGGGTTCGGGGGCGATTGCGCTGTCACTCGCCACCGAAGGTCTCTTTGATGCCGTCATTGCCACGGACGTGTCGCGCGACGCCCTCGAGGTGGCCCAGGCGAACCACGCACGCATACGGGCCGATGTGGAGCAGCGGCTCGGCGTGCCGCCCATGGCTCCCGTGGAGTTCCGTCCTGGCGCCGATCTTTCGCCGCTCTCAGCGGTAACGAGCCTACGCACGCCCCCGGCGGCTCGAGTGCAAGCCCGTGTCATTGTCGCGAACCCTCCGTACATTGCGTACGGCGAGGCGGCGGCACTGCCGCCGAGCGTTCGCGATTGGGAACCGTCCGTGGCGCTCTTTGCGGCAAACGACGGGATGGCCCGGTACGATGTGCTCCTTGCCGAGGCCGCCCGATTTCTCGAACCTGAGGGCTGGCTGGTGCTTGAGGTCGATACCCGTCGGGCACCGGCCACCGCTGCCCGTGCGCGCGCTATGGGGTATCACAACGTTGGGCTCGTTCGCGACCTCAGCAAGCGAGAACGGGTGCTGGTGGCGCAATACCTTCCGGAATGACCTTTCCTCTACTCGGCCGAGGAGGCCGATCAGATGCTTGAAACCAAGGCGAAAGATCTTGGCCGTACCATCGGCCAGAGTGACGAATACACGGCAGTGAAGCGCTCGAGCGAAGCGCTCAACGCCGACCGTGAAGCGACGGTCGTATTGCGCCAGATGGAGAAAATCCGTCAGGACGCGCAGGCGATGATCGACCGGGGCGAGGAGCCCACGACGGACATGGAACAGCAGCTGGACACGCTGCTGCAGCAGGTACAGACTAACCCGGCGTACCAGAGCGCCATTTCTGCGCAGGACAATTTCGACAAGTTGATGCTGCGCGTGAATCAGTGGATTGCCGACGGCATCCGCACCGGCGCGACGAGCTCCATCATCCTCGGCTGACCGTCGCATGAACGGCACGATGTCGCCAGACACGCGTCTCCGCTCGCCTGGACTGTTTCTGGTGATCGAGGGCGGGGAAGGAGTCGGGAAGACGACGCAGTGGCAGCGTCTGGCGGAAGCGTTGCGCGCGCGCGGCCATGATGTCGTGGCCCTGCGTGAACCGGGGGGCACGCCCGCCGGTGATGCGCTGCGGCGTATCCTGCTCGACCCCGCGTCGCCGCTCGCGGCGGCAACCGAGGCACTGCTCTTCGCGGCGTCGCGTGCGCAGTTGGTACAGGACGTGATCGAGCCAGCGCTCGCGCGCGGTGCGGTGGTGCTGGTCGATCGTTTTCTGTTGTCGACGTATGCGTATCAGGGAGAGGGTCGCGGACTGCCGATCGCGGTGTTGCGCGAGATCAACCGATTCGCGACGGGCGGTCGCGCCCCCGACCTCACGCTGCTGTTTACGCTGCCATTGCCCGAGGCACTCGCACGAATGCGCGCGCGAGGGTCACCGGACCGGATGGAACAGGAGAACCTCGCGTTTCATCTTCGCGTGGGTGATGCCTTTACCGCGGCACTTGATCAGGAATGGCAGCAGGCGCATGTCGAGATCGGACCGGTGGTCGCCGTGGATGCATCGGGTAACGAAGCGACGGTGACGTCGCACTGCCTGCAGGCGCTCGTGTCCGCGTACCCCGAGCGATTTTCGGCTGGATTCCAGACTTCTCCGGTGAGTACCCATGGCTGAACAACTTCCCGAGGCGCCGCGATCAGGACGCGGACGCTCGCGCGGTATTGCAGCCGGCGTGCTGTTCTTCACGCTGCTGTCGTTCGGAGGCTGGTGGGCAGGACGTGACCTTGCCGCCGGTCCCGTCCCGCCACGAGCGCCGCTCGGCGGGGCGCGGCTCTTCGACCAGGTGCTGGCGGCGGTCTCGCAGAAGTACGTCGATTCGCTCTCGTCCGAGGTGGTCTACGACAAGGCGGTCAGCGGTTTGCTGCGTGAGCTGAACGATCCGTACACCACGTTTCTCAGCGAAGCGCGCCTTGGGCGGCTGAATGAGCAGATCAGTGGTACCTACGCCGGTGTCGGCTTGCAGTTCGATATTCGCGATGGTTGGCCGATTGTGATCGAGCCGGTGCTCGGCGGCCCGTCCGAACGCGCTGGCGTGTTGCCGGGCGACCGGATCGTGCAAATCGACAAGGAGAGCACGCGCGACCAGTCGCGAGAAGAAGCATCGCGTGCGTTGCGTGGTCTTCCGGGATCGACCGTGGGCATCACGGTGCAGCGCGGTGATCAGCGCATGCCCTTTGCGCTTGTGCGCGACAAGGTGCATCTGCGTGCCGTGCAGCGCGTGGTGTTGATGCCCGATGGTGTCGGCTACGTCGACGTGAACGTGTTCAGCGCGCAGACGGCCAACGAGCTGCGCGCGGCGGTCGACTCGGTCGTGAAGCTCGGAGCGCGCTCGCTGGTGGTGGATCTGCGCGGTAATCCGGGCGGGTTGCTCGAACAGGGCATCGGCGTGGCCGAACTCTTCCTCGATCGGGGACAGAACATCGCTCAGCTGCGCTCGCGCTCGGCAGCCGAGCCGCAGATTTTCACGGATACGCAACCGCAGCGGTGGCCAACCTTGCCGCTGGCCGTGCTCATTGATCGCAGCACCGCCAGCGCGTCAGAGATTGTCGCGGGAGCACTGCAGGATCACGACCGTGCCGTGGTGATCGGAGTGACGTCGTTCGGCAAAGGCAGCGCCCAGAACGTCTATCCGCTCTCGTCTGGTGGTGGACTGCGGTTGACCACCGCGCGCTGGTACACACCGGTGGGGCGCAGCATCAATCGTCCGATCGTGCGCGATGCGGATTACGAAAGCGAGGAGGCGCCAGAACCGTTGACGATTCCCGATACCGTGCGGCCGCGCTTCCGCACTGCTGGCGGACGCACCGTGTTCGGCGGAGGCGGCATCACCCCCGACCTGGTGGTGGGTGATACCAGCACTCCGCCGGCGGTGCAGGTCTTGGCTCGTTCGATGGGAAAGAATCTGCCCGCCTATCGGGACGCGCTGGCCCTGCAAGCGCAGCGGCAGAAGCGCAGCATGAAAACGCCGGGAGATGTCGTCACGCCGGAGATGCTCGATGCGGTCTATGCCGACCTTACCAAACGTGGCGTGTCCCCACCCCGCGCCGTGTTCGACAGCGCGTCTCGGTGGATCGCACGTTCGCTCGGCTACGAGATGACGCGCGTGACCTTCGGCGCTGATGCCGACTTCCTCCGACGCACGCAGGACGACAACGTTTTGCAGCGCGCGATGCGCCAGCTGCAAAAAGCGCGTACCCCGCGGGAAGTGTTTACCGGGCTGGAGCGGGGTGGAGTGGAGGTCAGGACAACGCCGTAAGCACGCTCCGCCACAGCGCGCCCACCGTGTCGTCATCCTCACGGCGCGTCAGCGCCGACCGGGAACCGAGGTCTGAACGCGAACACCCGTTGGAGGCGTAAACCGAAAGGTGTTTGCCGGCAGCGTGGCGCCGGGTTGCCACGACGTGAGCGTGATCAGGCGATCGACGCCCTGTTCATCGACTACCTGCACGCGAATCGGACGCGGCTCCTGCTCGTCGATCCACAGCGTGGCACGACGGAACGGCACCTTGCCCACACTTCTGGGGGTGAGTTCGACGCGTCTCGTGGATTTCCCGTCGATGGTCACGCGCTCGCCACCGGCAATGATAAAATTCTGACGCGGCGTTTCGAGCAGCTGCCCGAGCAGATCGGCAACGATGGCGCCGTCCGCGCTGGCAGGCAGCTTGAGCACCTGCCCCGGCGCGCTGCTCGGCAGATAGACCCACAACGAGGTGCCGTCACCGACAATGCGGTCACCGACCGGATCAGTGAAGGTGATTGACACCTTGTTGGGACGCTGTTGATGGAACACGCCGCGCGACGTCGCCGTGCGGCCGAGCAGCGGATTGGTGATCTGCTGGTCGAAGTTGGCCTGCAACGTGCGCGTGGACGACCACGCTTTGGCCACGCGATCGTAGGCGGCCGTGGCGGTCACGCTGGTCGCGGCCGCACCCGATTGCGCAACCACGTTCGAGAGAGGAAGCAGTGTGGCGAATGCGGCGGCCCAGCCGAGCGAAGGCCGCGCGAGGCGTGCAGTGGTGGTCATAACGGTCCATACCCCCTCAAGCGAGAGCCGTGCCGGAGCGTGACGCGCGACACGACGGTACCGAACGCGACAGCGTTCAGGCGTTGTTGACGGAGAGGTTTGGCGCCGGCGCGATTGAGCGTCCGATCGCGCCGGCGATTGCACGCAGCTCCTGCACCAGCGTGACGAACTGCTCCGGATATAGCGATTGTGCACCGTCGGACAGGGCCTTGTCGGGCGTGGGGTGCACTTCCACCAGGATGCCGTCAGCGCCCGCCGCGACCGCTGCGCGCGCCATCGGCGTGACCTTGTCGCGCAACCCCGTGCCGTGGCTCGGATCTGCCACGATCGGCAGATGCGAGAGTTTCTGCACAACCGGAATCGCCGTGAGGTCGAAGAGGTTGCGCGTGGCGCTGTCGAAGGTGCGCACGCCGCGTTCGCAGAGAATCACATTGGGATTGCCTTCGGCGAGGATGTACTCGGCGCTGAGCAGCAGGTCATTGATGGTGGCGGCCATTCCGCGCTTGAGCAGCACCGGCTTGCCCAGCTTTCCCACGTGACGCAGCAGCGAATAGTTCTGCATGTTGCGCGCGCCGATCTGGATGCAATCGGCATACTCCGCCACCATGTCGGCACCGCGTTCATCCATCGCCTCGGTCACGATTGCCAATCCGGTTTCGTTGCGGGCAAGGGCGAGCAGCTCGAGCCCGCGCTTGCCGAGTCCCTGAAACGCGTACGGGGACGACCGCGGCTTGAACGCGCCACCGCGCAAGGCGTTCGCGCCGGCCGCCCGCACCGCGTGCGCGGCGGCCAGAATCTGCTCTTCGTTCTCGACCGAGCAGGGACCGGCGAAGATGGGGATCTCGTTGCCTCCCACGCGGACACCCGGCGCGATCTCCACAATTGTGCTTTCATCTTTCCATTCGCGCGAGGCTTGGCGGTACGGCTTCTGTACGATGAGCACGCTCGCGACCGACGGCAGCCCCTCGATGTACGACCAATCCACCTGTCCGTCGTCACCCAGAAGACCGATCGCCGTGCGCGTGGCGCCCGGCATGGGGAGCGGCTTGAAGCCCTGCCGCACGATTTCATCGCAGACCCGATCGATATCGGCGGTGCTCGCGTTGGGCGACATCACGACCAGCATGGGACGTCCTCAGAATTCGATGGACCAGCCGTCGGTCGCCATGACCGTCGGCCCGGTATAGCATTCCGCCACGTCCGTGAGCAATTCCACGGTTTCGACCGGCGGATAGAAGTGCGTCAGTACCAAACGCTTCGCGGCAGCACGCGACGCGAGCTCACCGGTCTGCCGCGGGGTCAGATGTTCGCGGATGGCCATCGCGGCGGGAAGAGAGCATTCTGCGAGCAACAGGTCGCAGTGCAAAGCCCACTCCCCCAGCGCGTCGCTCACGCCGGTGTCCCCGGTGTACACCAGACGCCGGCTTCCGTCGCAAATGGAATATGCCACGCTCTCCGCAGTATGTGGTACCGCCAAAGTTGCGAGCGTCACCTGATCGGAAAGTCGGACCTCCTCGTCGCGACCGATTTCACGCACGGTCAACGGAAATTCCGGTGCGATCATCCAGTCGCCGAACACCGCCGCCATCCGCTCGAGCAGGGCGCCCGTCCCGGGAGGACCGTACAGTGTTACGGGGGCGCTGCGCGGAGGCAGCTGCCCCCACCGCCACGCCTGCAGCAGCATCGGCAGGTCGGCGATATGATCGGCGTGAAAGTGCGTGAGCGCCACGTGGGTGATGTGTTGCCACGGCACGCCCAGCGCCGCCATGCGATGCACGCTGCCGCTCCCGCAATCCAGAAGAATGCGTACCGGGCCACTTTCCACGAGGTGAGCCGCCGACACGCGTGACGCGTGTGGCGCCGCCGTGCCGGTGCCGATGGTCGTCAGCTTCACGCGGGCGCCGCTTCGGCTTCGACCGACTCGACGGTGTCGTCGGATTCCGGCTCGCGCACCGACGGCTTGGTGTCGTCGACGGGCTGACCACCACGGAGTCGCACGCTCACGATCGAGGACACTCCCGGCTCCTGCATCGTGACGCCGTACACAGCATCCGCCGCTTCCGACGTCGTGCGCGGGTTATGCGTGATCACAATGAACTGTGTGCGCGACTTGAAGTCGTTGAGCATCTTCACGAATCGCCCGATGTTCTGGTCATCGAGCGGGGCGTCAACTTCGTCCATGAGACAGAAGGGACTCGGTTTCGTGAGGAAGATGCCGAAGAGCAGCGAGAGGGCCACCAGCGCGCGCTCACCGCTGGAGAGCAGGTGAATACGCTGCGTCTTCTTGCCTCTCGGCGACGCGTGAACCTCGATGTCGCAGTCCAGCGGCGAGTCCGGATTCTCGAGCCGCAGGTCGCACTCGCCACCATCGAACATGCGCAGAAAGATCTGCCGGAAGTTTTCGCGCACCTGGGAGAACATCGCCAGAAACAGTTCGCGTGCGGTGCTGTCGATCTCACGAATCGCCTGATGCAGCGACTGTTTCGCCGCCACCAGATCGTTCCGTTGCCCTGTCAGGAACTCCAGGCGCCGCTGTTCTTCCTCATGCTCTTCGATCGCGAGGGGATTTACCGGGCCAAGCTCGTCGAGCGACGCGCGCAGCTGCTGCGCTTCCGCGCGCAAGGCCTCGGTCTCCACGTCGAGCTCCTCGAAGCCGGCCAGCAGCTCCTCGAGCGAGCGGCGCCATTCCGTCTCCAGCCGTTGCCGGATCGCCTCGCGACGACCGGATAGCTCGGTATGACGGAGCTGTGCGCCGTGCAGCTGTTCGGCCAGTCCGCTCGCGCGGCGACGCGTTTCATCGAGGGTGGATTCCGCCGCGTCGAGTGACGCCGTGGTGGCAACCACCGCACGTTCCGCCTCCGCAAGACGCCTGTCCGCATCGGTCAGCGTCTTCTGCTGCGTCTCCAACTCGCTGCGCCACCCGTCGAGCTGCGTGACCAGGCTCTGGTCGGCCTCCGACAGCGAGGACATTTCGCGCGCCAGCGCCTCGAGGCGCGCGGACGCCGTGGAATCCTCTTCGTGCAGTCGTTGCTCACGATCGATCGCCACGGACAACCGCGCCTGTGCCTGCGCCTGCGCAACCTGCCACGTGGCTCGCGCTTCACGCGCCTGCTCCTGTTCACGTTCAGCCAGCGCGAGTTCTTCGCGCGCTTCCGTGATCTCGCTGTCGGCCTCACCGACGCGCGCATGGAGCACTTCGGCCTGTTCCGCGAGCTGCGTGGCCTTCGCGTCGAGCTCCGCCAGTCGGGTCACCAGTCGTTCGGCCAGCGCCGTCGATTGCTGCACTTCACGTTCAGCGCGCTCGCGGCGGCGCTGCACTTCCTGCTCCACGTCCGCTGCCCCACGCGACTCCTGCTGCGCACGATTGGACAGCTCGGTGGCCGCCTGTTGCGCGCGCTCCGTATCACCCAACGCCAGACGCGCGGCCTCAGCGGTGGTCGCGGCCTCCTGGCGACGGCGCTCGGACGCCGCGAGATCTGCCTCGAGGCGCGTGATCTCGGCGCGACGCTGGAGCGGACCGGGGCCGGTCGTGGTCCCCGGTAGAAACACCGCACCGCGCTCATCGACGAACGCTTCGCCTGCATCGAGGGCCCGCACCTTGCCAAGCAACGCGCGCACCCACTGCGCTGCGGCGCCGGTCGCCTGCACGCGTCCGGCCAGATCGTCGCGATCCGCGCTCAGCTCCAGCGCCACATCGAGCGGCAACAGCAGGATCGGCCCCGGTTGCGTCTCCGCATGCCACCGACGGACGGCAGACGCTACGGCGGCATCGCGCACGACGATGGCGTGCATCGTCGCGCCCAGGTACCGCTCAACGAGTCGCGCCGCATTACCGTCGGCAGTCACGAAGTCGGTGAGCGGACCGAGTATGCCCCCGTCGCCGAACCGTTCACGCTCCTTGAGCAGCTTCGCCGCCGATGGCGCCAGGCCCACGCGCTCGCGCTCGAGCGCTGCGAGGGCGTTCATTCGACCGTCGAGGGCCGTGCGTTCCTCAACGGCGCTGGCGAGCGCGCCGCGTGATTCGGCGTCGGCCGTACGCGCGGTGCCCGTCGCCAGACGCGCGCCCTCGAGCGCCAGCAGGGCTTTCTGCGCGTTCATCTGCGTGAGCGTGACCTGCTCGCGAGCGGTGATCAGTTCGCGTTCGGTCGCGGTGAGCGCTTCGCCCAGCTGCTGCCGCTCGATCTCCAGCACTTCGAGTCGCTGCTGCGTCTCGGCACGCTCTCGGGCCGCACCGTCACGGTCGAGCTCCAGGCGACGTGCCTGATCGCGGTGCTCGCGCACCTGACGCTCGAGCTGGTCCACCACGGCGCGCGCACGCTGGACCGCCTCACGTGTGGTCTGCTCGGCGGCGACGCGATCCTGCAGCGCCTCACCGGCGTTCGCGAGCTCCTCTACCAGCGTGCTCCGATCGGTCTCGGCGCGCTCACGATCTTCGCGCAGCCGGCGACCGAACGCCTCGTTTTCCTTTCGTTCTTCTTCTGCGCGCTGCTTGCGCATCGTGGTGCTTCGCTGCCGCTCTTCGGCAACCGCCAACTCGCGTTCGAGCCGCTGCGTCTTCTCGCGCTGTTCGCCGGCGAGGCGCGCCAGCTCCAGTCGGCTCCCCTCGGCGGCGGCGCGCGCCCTATGCGCTCCTTCACGTTGCAACTCTGCGGCGACGATGGCCCCTTCGGCCTCAGGCATGCCTTCCCGGAGGCCGATCAGACGCGCATCGAGTGCGGCCAGTTCATCGCGCCACGCCGCCATCTCACGCGTCGCCAGCGAGATTTCCACTTGAAAGCGACGCGCGATCAACTCTGCGTGACGTTCGGCCCGGCGTCGCTGCCGTGCGAGCGAGCGTACCTGGCTCTGCACTTCGTTGATCAGGTCATCGAGGCGCGCGAGATCGACGCTGGTTTCCTCGAGACGGCGCTCCGCGCTTCGGCGGCGGTCGCGGTACAGTCCGACCCCCGCCGCTTCCTCGAACAGTTCACGGCGATCATCCGGACGGTCGGAGAGCAGCGCGTCGATCATCCGGCTCTCGATCACCACACCCGAGTCGGCGCCGAGACCCGTGCCGCGCACGAGATCCTGAATATCGCGCAACCGGCACGGCGCACGATTGAGCAGGTACTCGCTTTCACCGGAGCGCAGCAGGCGTCGCGTGATCACGACTTCCCTGAACGGAATTGGCAGCTCGCCTTCGGTGTTGTCGAAGTGCAGCGAGACTTCCGCCATGTTCACGGCCTTGCGGGCCGACGATCCGTGAAAGATCACGTCTTCCATCTTTGCGCCGCGCATGGCGCGCGCGCGCTGCTCACCCAGCACCCACCGGACCGCGTCGGAGACGTTGGACTTACCGCTGCCGTTCGGTCCGACGATGGCGGTCACGCCTTTCTCGAAGACGAACTCCAGATGATCGGCAAAGGCTTTGAAGCCATGAACCTCGAGCTTCGTCAGTCGCACTAGATCGCTCTCCCCGTTCGATAAACCAGCACCGGCGCCACGCGGAGTGTGCGCAATGCATCGGCCAGAATGAGCGCTTGCTGCGGTGACTCGAACGCTCCCGTATACAACGTGGCACTGCCGTCCACCTGCTGCAGCGCGTATGCCGAGATCCCGAGTGTCGTGAAGTCGATGAGGCGTGCGCGCACGCGTTCCACGGCCACCCCTGACTCGAGTACGAACGCATACGGCACCGCAACGATGCTGCCGGCACCGACCACGCGCTCGGCCTGCAGCCGCGTGAGCAAGGCCTGCGCCTCGGCGCGCGTCACCGCTGCACCAACCGTGACGCGGAACCACTGCTCATTGTTCTCTTCTTTCACCGGCGAGAGGGCCACGGCGTTCAGTGCAGCCACTTTGGGCTCGGGCATGGCCGCTTCCCGGGTGTTCGCGCTTCGGAAGTAGATGGCGTAGCGTGATGCGATCGATGAGTCGCCGGGGTTGGCAACCGTCAATGCGTCCCGCGAAGCGCCCGCACTATCGGCAGTGACGCCGGCGCTGTCACCGGCTATGGTCGAGTCGTCGGCACCGTTGCCGACCGGCGTGTCACTTGCCACGGAATCCATCGGCGTCTGTGGCACCACGAGCTGCGCGCCGTCGGAGGCGCGGCCACCCAAGCGTTCGCTGACAGACGCCGGGAGATACGACACGATCTGCGGCCACATCGCACCGAGGGCCACGGCGACGGCCGCGAGGGCCACGAACATGGCGAGCAGTCGCCGACGCCGACTGGAGTCGTTCTCGGCGGCTGCCGCGCGCGCCCGTGCCGCACTTTCCGGTGGAGGCGGAGGCGGCGGCTCGGGTTGGGGCGGGGGAGGAGGCGCAATCAGGCGCACGCCGGCAGGAATGGGAAAGGTGGTATCGCCGACCGGCATCAGGGCGCCGATGTACTCGCACAGCTCCGCGAATCCCGCCGTACCGGGCACGGCCACCGCGATGAGCAGTGCGCCCACCTGATGAAAACCGGCCGTGAGGCGACGCCACCGATCGTTCGCGTACACCGATTCGTGCGCGACTGCCTCGGTGCCGCTCGGCATCACGAACACATTACGCGTGCCGGCCATCGGGCGGGCAATCTTGTTTAACGAGACGCCGTACAGAAAGCTGTCGGAGATGCCATGTGGATCGTCGCCGGTGAGCAGCGCCTCGAGCGCCGGCGCTTCGCCCACGAGATCAGCAATCGCCACTCGACGTTGCGCGTTCTGCGTCGCCTGCGCTCGTGCTACACCGATCGCTACCTGCACGGCGATCGCCGGATCGGTCGCGGCGATCACCACGGCGAAGACGCCCTCCATCAGCGGCGAGAGCCGCTGCCCTTCAATCTCCCACGGCGACGCTGCGATTTCTGAACCTGTCACGGTGCTCCCTCGAAAATCAAAAAGCTGTGTCCGGACAACCGGCCGATCCGATCTGCCTCGCGGCGGGAGGCGTACGGACCAAGCACCACGCGGTACAGCGTGCGTCCAGGTAGTTCGGCGGTCGTGATGCGAGGTGTCTGCCCCTCGACCCGGATGCCGCGCGCCAACGTTCGCGCCGCTGCTTCATCGAGCACGGCCGCAAACGACAACGTGTATTCGGCTTCTGCGCGTGCCGGAGCGCTCGCCGTGCTGCTGTCCGCCGTCGGGGTTCTGCCCGCGAACGCGGCGCGCGCCGCCGCTGCGCTGTCGAATACCGTGTCGGTCGCACGGTCGTCGGCGACGCTGTCGGCAACGTCGCGCGGCGCACTGGTGCGGAACTCCACCGGGGCATCGAGCCCGGCGGCGCGCTGGCGAAAGCCGTTCCAGCGTAGCACATGCCAGAACTGTTTGGCCCCGTCTTTCACGGTGCGGGCGTCGGACAACGTCGCCCCGTCGGCGAAAATGACGTCAGCACCACGGGCGGTAGCGATCGCGCCGTCGGGCAACACCAGCGGCAAATCGCCGCGCCAAGCGCTGCGGACCACACCCTGCAACGTGCCGGCGGCAAGGCTGATCACGAACACGGAGTCCCCCGGACCCTGCGCGAGCAACACCCGCCCCAACGGATCCATGCGCAAGGCGCGAACATCGGCCGGTAGCTCCACATCGGCGCTGATCTCTTCGGTGAAGCGGTCCACAATGCGCACACGGGCGTCTCCGGCCACGCCGATAAACAGGCGATCACCACTTGGGGTAGCCGTGATGGCGACGACCCGATCGTCCACGTCAACCTGGAGTGCGCGCGACATGGTGCGCGCCTGCACTGCGATCACCAGCTGTTGCGCCCCGAAAAACAGGCGATCTCCGACCGCCCCCGTGGTAGTCGCCAGCGTGCGCCGCAAGGCCACGGAATCCCCGCCGATGTCGAAGGAGATACTGTCTGATACGGTCTGTTCGGGGGGGCGCACACGCCAGACGATCACGCGGTCGCCCTGAACCCCAGCCACCAACAACGATCCGTCGGCTTGCGCTGCAAGCGCGTCGGCAGGCAGGGGCGGGGGAAACGTCCAGTTCCCGCCGGCGGGCATGAACCGCGTGATCTCGCCCTCGTCGGTGATGGCGTAAATCGCGCCACCGTCCACTGATGACCACGCGCGCAACTGACGACCCCGCACCACGGACATCGCTCCGGTGCGCAAATCCACCCGCACGGGGGCGCCGCTGGTGTCGACGGCGGCCAGATACCCGTCTTCACTGCCGAAGGCGAGCACATGCGACAGCGACGGCAGCCGCGACAAGGACCGCCAGAGCGTCGAATCGAGCCTCGGGTAGGCCACAGCCGTCATAAACCCACCGGCTTGCGACAGGCGCAAGACGATGGGGTCCGGACCACCGGGGATGCTAGGAGGGGCGCCGGCTCCAGATGGGCGGGATGAACGATCGGAACAGCCGCACGCGAGAGCCAGGAGCGCCATCGCGATAAGCGTGCGCACGCGCGAAAGGTACCCGCCCCCGACCTGGACTGCTACTGCAGCGCCGCCCGGGTCCGAAGCGGTGTGCTCAGTAGCTCCCGCCGAAGAAGAATGTGCCGAAACCCTTCGCTCCCGGACGGCTAACCGGCACCGCATAATCCCAGCGGACGATCGCGATGTTGAACAGGTTCAGGCGAAGTCCGAAGCCGTAGCTGGTGAGGAGCGCCCGCTGTCTGGTGAAATCGAAGTTGTCCGGTCGTGTCAGCGACACCGACTGGCCACCCGACCACGCGACACCGGCGTCGTAGAAAAACAGGCCATCCAGCGGCGGCAATCCCACCGGCAGCGCCCGCGCCCCGTAACGGCGAAGGATGGGAAAGCGCAGCTCGGCATTGGCGAAGGCCACGCGGCTGCCCACAAGCTCCACCGAGTTGCACGATGAACCGTTAGTGGTGGGCAGTCCCGAGCAACCCGCCACAGCGTTCAGGTTCTCGCGGTTGTAGCCTCGCACGAAGTCGGGACGACCAATCCACTTCGGGAAGGTGCTTTCGTCCCGACCCACGGCGATGCTCGAGTTGAAGCGCGTGGCGAACGTGATGTAGTTGAACAGCAGCGGTATGTATGAGCGGGCGTCGGCCAGATATTCGGTAAACTGTAAGCTGCCGAAGCTTGGCTCCACCTGCAGCCGAATGCGCTTTCCGGAGATCGGGCCGGTGAAGCCGGCCAAGGTGTTGTCGGTTACCCACGCGGCAAACGGCGCCACGGTGTTCGCCGACTCGATATTGCGCGTCGGACCCCGGTTGAAGCCCGTGGCGAAGCCGGAATTGCCATCGACGATACGCGAGAACGGGAACACCTGAAAGTCGATGTTCTGAAAGCGACCGCCCAACTCGAAGCGGGTGAAACGGTTGATTGGATACAGTCCGGTAAAGAAGGCTTGGCGCACGACCAGACGGTTGATTTCCTGCGTTTGCTGAAACTGGTTGTTCGGCAGCTCAACCTGGTTAAATCCGGACTGCAGAAAGAGCGGTTGCTGGGTGACACCGGTAGTGTACTGCAATCGCCGCCCAAGGCTCGTGTAGCCCACGAACACCTGAGCATCACTCAACTGTCCGTTCAGCGACCCCGATAGCGCGAGCCGCCTGTCGCCGAGCAGGTCGCCGAGCACGATGGTCGTGCCGCCAAACGTTCCCTGGCCGAAGCCGCCCTGCTGGAAGCCGATCGAGGGCTGCGATACGAATTCCGGCGTAAGGCGGGCCCGATAGCGCGTCTCGCGGAACTGTGTCGTATCGGGAAGGTTGAAGTCGAAGCTGTCGAGCAGCGCAGCAACGCTCACCTGTTCGGACAATCGTGCGAGGGTGTTCGCCGGCAGTTCAGCAGAGGCGCGCGCCTGGTTTCCTGACGTCGGGCGATAGAACGATTGACGCGCCGCGAGGCTGTCACGTACGGTGCCGCGCTGCAGATGCCCTGTAGGATCAGCGGGAGCCGACGGGGCCGCTGCGGGCACGTTTCCGGGGGCAACCTCCGCGACGGCTACCGGATCGCGATACGGCGCTTTTTTGAGCGACCGGGGATTCTTCACCTTCCAGATCGAATGATCTGTCTGCTCGTAATACACGAACGCCAGCACGTCGGCATCGCGCGCCCATGTGATCGCTGGCGACTGCTCCGCAACGGCCGTGATGGCCCCGAGCACGTTGGTGAGCTGGTAATGCTCGCGCGAGTCCTGTTCCCACAGAAAGATATTGGCGATGCCGGTACGATCGGAGATGTAGGCGATCGACTTGCCGTCGGGAGACCACTGGGGGTTGAGATTGAGCCCGCCCTGGTTCGGGATGACGGTGGCCTTCCGCGTCTCGAAGTCGTACAGAGCGATCTTCCACTTGTCGATCTTGAGGATATCAAAATCGGTTTCGGGGCCGCGCTCACTTACGAAGGCGATCGTGCGCCCGTCCGGTGACCACTGTGGTTGCAGGTCGCCATACGTATCATTCGTGAGCTGCGTGTAACCCGGCGCGTCCAGCGACGCGACATAAAGGTCACTCGTGCCATTTTTCAGGCCGCTGAACACCAGCTGTCGCCCGTCGGGGGAGAAGCTGGGGCTCAACACCTGATCGATGTCGTAGTCGAACTTGCGGGTGATCTTTCGGGATTTGAGGTCCATGACGTAAAGCACGTCACGACCGCCGCTCTGCCCGGTGAAGGCCAGCTTGCTGCCGTCGGGCGAGAAAGACGGCTGCGAGTAGATGAAGCGCAGCTGCTCGAAATCAGGGTTGGTGGTGCTCTTTACCAGCCGTGCAATGCGCTCGCCACTCTCGGCGTTGGCGAGATACAAGTCGGGGAACACTTCTCCGCGGAGCACGCTGCCTTGCGCGATGTAGGCGATGAACTTGCCGTCGCTCGACAGGGCCGGCGAGGCGAACAGACCGGACGACGTGTTGGAACGCTTCTGCGAGAGCAGCGGCTCGGCGAAGCTGCGCGCACGTTGCAGCTCGGCCACCGCCGGCAGGTACTTCGCCTGCATCGACTGCTTCCACTCCGCGCTCAACTCTTCGAGTGACAGTCCCAATTCGCGACGGAAGGCCCGATCGATTCCAAGACTGGGTACGGCGTTCATGATCTCGCCGATGACTTCGTCGCCCCATCGCTCACCGACGAACTGCCACACGGACAACCCGTATCGGTACGGGAAATAGCGATCGGGGCGCTCCGTCATCTGCTGGATGGTGGGGAGCGTGTTGTTCACCACCGCATCACGCACCCAGGCATTGGTCCATGGGTGCTCTTCACCGATCGAGAAGTACTCGGCCATCCCCTCCATGAACCAGAGCGGTGGATTGACCTGCGCCAGGTTTTGCAATCCCGCACCGGCTCGTCCGCGCGAGAAGATGTCGAACTGGAAGACGTGCACCATCTCGTGCTGAAGCACGTGCTCGAAGCTGGCCCAATCGCCACTGAAGAACTGCGCCATTCGCTGACGCAGCGGATCCGTCACACCACCCACGCCTTCGCCAAGATCACCGAACACGTTGCTTTGCGCGAAGTCTCCCGAGGAGCCAAAAATCAGCACCGGCTTCTTCTCGCGGAACTGATGCGCCATCAGCCGGGACAACCGCGCGTAGCCGCGCTCGGCCATGCGCGCAGCATCGGGCGCGACGTCGGCGATTTCCGGATAATAATGCACCAGGAAATGCTCGGTTTCGATCACCCGCCAGCGCAGCCGGTCGTACTGGACCTGATTCTGCCCGAAGTATCCCTGGGCGTGAAGCGGTGAGGCGATCATGCCGATCACCAGTGATAGTGCCGCTCCCCATCGTGTCCAACGCTGCGCCTTCGGCATTTATCTGGCTCCCTGCATCACTTCAGTGTCCAAAGGGACCGGCGTCGCGTCGCCCCACAGCCGCTCGAGCTGGTAGAACTGACGTAGCGTCGGATGAAAGACGTGAATGACGCAGTCGGCATAGTCGAGCAGCGCCCAACGTCCTTGAGAGAATCCTTCCGTCATGGTGGTAGACACGCCATTCGTCTTCAACCCTGCCTGGATGTGTTCGGCGACGGCGCGGACGTGCGTGTCCGATGTCCCACTGGCAATAACAAAGAAATCGGTCATATCCGTCACTCCACGGAGATCGAGCACTTTGATATCGTTGGCTTTCAATTCGCTCGCCAGCGCAGCAGCGCGGAGCGCGATCGATTCTCCGGGGGTCGGTGGACGTTCAGCCATGTTGTTGGGGCCAGCGTAAAGGACGAAAATCTCGGAAGATGACGGCAGCGATCCACTGATGCGCGATACCCGCAGCGTAAATGAAGGTTGCGCGTCGTGATGGCGTCCGGACAGGGGAAAAAAGGGGAGCTCGGGTCCGCACACGGCAAATCAGCGCATCAACGATCAAAACACATTTGCACAAAAAGGACTACCGTGTTCGTTGCGCACCGGTGTTATGCGACTATCAAAAAAGTGCTCCTGCCGATGTCGACAGGAGCACTCCGGCACGCCGCGTAACTCGTTACGCTAAAACGACTTTGATCACTGCTTGATGATCCAGACCTTGATCTCCGGCTTTACGTCGGCGTGAAGCCGGATGCCCACGCGATAGACGCCCAGCGCCTTGATCGGCTCGTTGAGCTCGATCTGGCGCTTCTCGATCTTGTAGCCCTGCGCCTCGAGCTGATGAGCGATGTCGGCGGTGGTAACGGAGCCGAACAGCTTTCCCTCTTCACCGACACGCGCCGCGAAGGTCACGGAGACGTCGGCGAGCTTATCGGCGATGGCCTGCGCCGCCGACGTGCGCTCGGTCTCGAGCGCCTCGAGACGACCTTTTTCCAGCGTGATGCGCTTACGGTTGCCGGGCGTGGCTTCGAACGCAAAGCCGCGCGGGATGAGGAAATTGCGGGCGAAGCCCGGCGACACGGAGACGACGTCACCTGGATGTCCGAGCTTGTCGACGGCGTTACGAAGAATGACTTCCATGGGAACTCCGGGTCAGACCGGTGAAAGGATCAGGTAGTGAAAACCACGGTGAACTCAGGAGGGACGCTGTCGGCGCGGCTGTGCGCCGGCCCGGAAATCCCGCCACGTATCCCCCAGACCCAAAACCAGCGTGATCACCAGCGTTGCCGCCAGCACCCACACCGGACCAAGGACCGGGACCAGCACCACCAACGCAATCAGCGCCGGAACGGCGTATCGGTCGGGGATCATCCATGAAAGCACTCCCGCGCCGCGAAACGCGTAGAGTGCTCCGAAAAAGCAGAGCAGATTGGCGCCGACGGCGCGCCACGTGACGAGCGTCGGCAGCAACACCATCGTGAAGCCGACGATCAACCCCCACACCAACTGATCGTTGAACCGGAGGTTGCGGAGCGCCTCAAGTGGCGGCCCTACGCGCACCCGTGCCAAGCGGTGATACGCCGCCCACCCCAGCGCGAGCGCCAACAACGATTCGAGGGCCAACAACGCCGGCGCAATACTGAGCAGAGGACCTGGCACGAAGCCTTGCGGATCGCGCGGCGCCGACTGTGGTGCCGCGAGAAACACGAGCAGGCGTTCCATCCGCGCCGCGCGATCCCCCGCCTCGGGAAACCGGCTGACAAATGCCTGCCAGCCTTCCGAAACTTCACGATCACGCCACGCATCCAACGTGTCGCCGAGGCGACGTTGATACTCGACGCTCAGCATCTGTTGCGGATTGTCGAGCACGCCGGAAGATCCGGTGGTCCGGCTGGCGAACCCCACCAGCGTCACGCTTCCGGCCAGCGCCACCGCAGCCAGCGCACGTGACAACAACGGGCGAGAGCGGCTCATGAGACAGACCAGACCAAAAGCGGCGCCAAGCGAGAGCGCCCAGCCCCGTACGAACGCGCCGTATCCGGAAACCGACAACGGCACCATCCAGAGGACGTAGCCAGCTGCCACCGTCCACAACAGGGCAGGTAGCCATCGACCACCCATCCACCACCCGATGACGGAAGCGACCGCGATCGCCACCAGCACCAACAGGGCGAATTCCTCCACCGGAAGCAGCAGCCGGATCGCTCCGGCGAAGAGTGCCAGCGACGGAGGCCAACCGGGCGCGGCCGTCACGGCCACCATGAGCACCAGGGCCAAGACAAACCTGCGCCACCCACGCTCTTGTGGCGCGGTCGCGGCGATCTCCGGCGCGACCACGCCGTTCACAATCAGCCCGTCTGACCCTTGACGTACGGCAGGAGCGCGAGAAAACGCGCTTTTTTAACGGCCTTCGACAGTTGACGCTGATGGCGCGCATCCACACCGCTTAGCCGGCTCGGCAGGATCTTGCCGTAATCCGTGATGAAACGGGCGAGGAGTCGATCATCCTTGTAGTCCACGTAGCGGATTCCCGCTTCGGTGATCGGACAGGGCTTCTTCTGGCGGCGCATGGGTTAATCCTCGTCGTCGTCGTCGTCATCGCCCGCGCGGCGGCGCGAGGCGAGCTCTTCATCACTCAGCTTGGGCGCGCCGAGCTCATGCTCGTACAGCGTGACCAGGTAACGCACGACCCCTTCTTCGAGCTTGAGCGCACGCTCATACTCAGGAAGAACCGCAGGGGTCGCCGTGAAGTGACTGATGATGTAATAACCGGACTCATGGCGCCCGATCTTGTATGCGAGCTGGCGGCGGCCCCAATGCTCGATCTCGGCGTCTTCCGTGAGACCAAGCAGGGCTTGCAGCTTTTCCAGCTTTTCCAGAATGACCGTGTCTTCGAGCGCACTGTCGAAGATGTACACGGCTTCATAACGCCGCGTGGGGTTGCGACGGATCTTGAGCTTTGCCACTCGGCAATCCTCCCTGTGGACTGAGTGCCCCCCGCAGTGCCGATCCGCAGGAGGAGGGTGTCGCTCAGGTAACCTGAGCGGATGAGCCTCTAAGGATAGACCGTATCGGAGGCGAAGGGAAGGCGTGCTATCTTATCCGCATGTGCGGACGATACGGCTTCGGCAATCCCTCTCGGCTCGGGACCCTCCCTTTCGGGGTTCCCCTCCCCCCGCTCGGGCCTCGCTTTAACGTGGCGCCGAGTCAGGCAGTACCGTTGGTGATGCAGGAGGACAACGTGCACGCCGCACGCCTCGCGAGTTGGGGGTTGGTCCCGTTTTGGGCCGACGAACCGGGGATCGGGCAGAGGCTCACGAATGCGCGCTCGGAGGGAATCGCGTCCAAGCCGTCCTTCCGGGAATCGTTCCGCAAGCGGCGCGGGCTCATGCCGGCCGACCTGTTTTACGAGTGGCAGGTGGTGCCGGGGCACAAGGGGAAACAGCCGTGGTGCGTGCGGCTCCCGGATAACCAGCCCTTTGCCATGGCCGCCCTGTGGGACCGCTGGCAGCCGCGCCACGATCCGATCGCCGAGCCGCGGGTGAGTTGCTGCGTGATTACCACCGAGGCCAACGAAGCAATGTCGGGGATCCACCACCGGATGCCAGTGATCATTGCGCCGACCGACTTCGACGAGTGGCGCGATCCCGCCACTCCGCCCGCTGCCGCCCTCGCCCTGCTCAAGCCGTACGACGGGCCGATGGTCACCTACCAGGTGAAGACCTGGGTAAACTCCGCACGCAACGACGACACGACCTGTGCCGAGCCGTTACTTCGTGCCGACGGCTTTGCGGAGATAGAGGTTGAGTGAGCCAAAGCTCAGCTTTGACTTCATCTGCACCATCATGCGCCTCGAGTCATCGGTAAGCCACACTTCAGCCTTGCCGTTCTCGCTGAAGATGCCCTTGGTCTGAAAGGATGGTTGCAGCACAACCGTCTCGAACGATCCGGCAGGGACCTTGATGGTTTCGCGTCGCGCCACGTGAATGCGCACGGGGTTCCCCTGGGCCTTGAAATACCGAGGGAACTCATACGTCTTGCCCACTTCCAGCGGTAACGTACGTACGAAATACAGGAACGAGCCGTCGTCGAGCGGATTCGAGACCGTCGGTTCTTCGGGACGGTCGTTTTGGCGGAACATCCCACGTTCCGGGAAGATCTCGTAGCGCCGTTTCACCTCGTAGCGCCCCTCGTCCACGTCCTGGTTGTAGCGCAAGGAGTTGAACGTCACGACGTCAAACCACGACTCGTAATGATCGTTCACCCGGTACAGCGGGATGCCACCCTTGATGCGAAAGGAGGTGTGCCACACCGCGCGGCCACGGAGCTCGGTGATTTCGCGCACTTCCATCGTGCCGCTGCCAACCTTGAGCGAGCCGAAACGCACGTCGTATTCCAGTCGCTCGCCAACGTCGAACGGCACCACTGCCGCATTCGCCGGAAGGCCGCGTATCGCCGCACTCTGTTGAGCGCGGATGCCGATATCGGGCCCCTGCGCGAACAGGGGAGTGGCCAACGCCGCGCCGAGTGCTCCCATACGGAGCGCCGACGCCACGAGAGTGCGGGTCAGGTTCGTGGTCATGTGACTGTGCTACCCACCGTTTCGCAAAAGGGTGCGATCAAACGTTGAAGCGGAACAGCAGCACATCGCCGTCGTGCACGACGTATTCCTTGCCTTCGGAGCGCACCGCGCCCTTCTCGCGCGCCACCTTCCAGCCGCCGTGTGCCACAAAATCTGCATACGATACCGTTTCTGCGCGAATGAAGCCTTTCTCGAAGTCGGAGTGGATCACTCCTGCGGCGGCCGGTGCGGTGTCGCCCGTGTGAATCGTCCACGCACGAACTTCCTGCTCCCCTGCTGTGAAGTACGTCTGCAGTCCCATCAGGTGATAGCCCGCCTGAATGAGACGATCCAAGCCGGCCGTCTCGAGGCCGAGCGACGACAGGAACTCGCTGCGCTCCTCGGGAGGAAGCTCCGACAGCTCCGCTTCGATCTTTGCAGAGAACGGGACGATCTGCGCGCGCTCACCGCTGGCGACAACGGCCGCCCGCAGCGCCTGCAGGTACGCTCCTTCGTCACCCGCCAGCTCGGCATCCGTCACGTTCGCGGCGTAGAGCACCGGCTTGGCGGTGAGCAGCTGCATCCCCACCAAGCGCACCAGCAGTTCCGGCGAAAGCCCCGCGCGCCAGAGCGGCATCCCTTCCGACAGCGCGGCATACGCGGCTTCGAGCGCCGGCAACTCCGCGAGTGCGTCCTTGTCGGCGGCCTTGGCGGCACGCTTCACCTTGTCGAGACGCTTCTCCACCGTGGCGAGATCGGACAATGCCAGTTCGAGTTCGATGATCTCCTTGTCGCGCACAGGATCGGGGGACCCCATCACATGCGTGACGTCATCATCGGCGAAGCAGCGAATAACGTGCACAATCGCATCGGTTTCGCGGATATTCTGCAGGAACTTGTTGCCCAGCCCTTCCCCCTGCGCCGCGCCTTTCACCAGCCCGGCGATGTCGACAAACTGCACGACGGCCGGAAGTGTCCGCTTGGGCTGCACGATTTCGGCGAGTTTGTGCAGCCGGTCGTCCGGAACTTCCACCATGCCCACGTTCGGCTCAACGGTGCAGAAGGGATAGTTTGCCGCTTCGGCCTTGGCGGCGGTGAGCGCGTTGAACAGGGTGGACTTGCCGACGTTCGGAAGTCCGACGATACCGAGGCGAAGCATGGTGTAGTGCTAAGTGGAGACGCAGTCAACCACCGACTGCCGCGTGGTTGGTGCAAATAGGAAGTGATGTATGGTGCAATGTAGCAGGGGACGGAAAAGGGTGACACAAAAACGGTCGCCGACGCAGCGCATCGACGACCGTTTCACGCACAACCTGTGGCCTCTGCTTCCGGCTATCTCAGCGCAGAAACCACGGCGCCAAAACCAGGCTCACGACCGACATGAGCTTGATGAGAATGTTCATCGCGGGTCCGCTCGTGTCTTTGAACGGGTCACCGACGGTATCGCCGACCACCGCCGCCTTGTGCGGATCGGAGCCCTTGCCGCCGAGAATGCCGCCTTCGATCATTTTCTTGGCGTTGTCCCACGCGCCACCCGCGTTAGCCATGAACAACGCCATCATCACGCCCGTAACGGTCGCACCGGCCAGCAACCCGCCGAGCGCCTTGACGCCGACAAACTTGCCGACGAGCACCGGCAACAGAATGGCGACGAGTCCCGGAAGGATCATCTCGCGGATCGCGGCTTTCGTGGAAATCTCGACGCAACGCGCGGAGTCCGGCTTCACGCCAGGCTTGCCTTCAAGCAACCCGGGGATCTCGCGGAACTGACGGCGCACTTCTTCCACCATGCCCTGCGCCGCGCGACCCACCGCGGTCATCGTCTGGGCGCCGACAAAAAACGGCACCACACCACCGATGAACAGACCGATCACAACCAGCGGATCGATCAGGTTGAGCGACGTCAGGTTGACGGCCGAGGCATACGCCGAGAACAGCGCCAGCGCCGTGAGGGCCGCCGAGCCGATGGCGAAGCCCTTGCCGATGGCGGCGGTGGTGTTGCCGAGCGCGTCAAGTCCGTCGGTGATCTTGCGGACTTCCGGACCGAGATGGCTCATCTCGGCGATCCCACCGGCGTTGTCCGAAATGGGACCGTAGGCGTCGACGGACATCGTGACACCCACCGTCGCGAGCATGCCAACCGAGGCGATGGCGATGCCGTACAGGCCGGCGGAGGTGAAGGACACCCAGATTGCGGCGCAAATCAGCACGACCGGTACAATGCAGCTCTCCATGCCCACGGCGAGACCGGCGATGATGTTCGTGGCCGGACCGGTCTTGGAGGCTTCGGCGATGCGGCGCACCGGTCCCGCCGCCGTGTAGTACTCGGTGACCAGTCCGATCGCGATGCCCGAAACGGTGCCCGCGATGACGGCGTAAAAGGGTCCGAGCGCCGGCAATGCGTTGCCCGCATCGTTCATCATGTCGAGCGGTACCATTGTGGTGATGAAGTACGCGAACACGAGGAAGAGGCCGGCGGCGATGAACGTGACCAGGCGCAGTGCCTGTGCCGGATCACCCTTGGCCAGAATGCGCATCGCGAGAATGCCGAGCAACGAGGCAACGAGCCCTGCTGCCGTGTACGCCACCGGCAACAGAATCGCGTTCAGTCGCGTGGCGTCCGGGATCAAGGTGCTCGTGGCCGCGATGGCGACAGCCGCAATGATACCGCCCACATAGCTCTCGAAGATATCGGCGCCGAGACCGGCCACATCACCGACGTTGTCACCGACGTTGTCGGCGATGGTGGCGGGGTTGCGTGGATCGTCTTCGGGAATGCCCGCTTCCACCTTGCCCACGAGATCGGCGCCGACGTCGGCCGCCTTCGTGTAGATGCCGCCGCCGACACGCGCAAAGAGCGCGATCGACGAGGCGCCCATGGCGAAGCCGGAGAAGATTTCGGAGAAGAGTTTGGCGTTGGTCATCATCTCTTCCTTCGCCAGGAAGGCAAAGACGATGGCGACACCGGCAAGACCGAGAGAGGCCACGGCGAGACCCATGATGGATCCACCACCGAACGCAACGCGGAGCGCGGCCGCCTGGCCGCTCGAACGGGCCGCCTCGGCGGTGCGTACGTTGGCCGCTGTGGCGCCCTGCATGCCGATCCAACCACTTGCCACCGAGAGCAAGCCGCCGAGGACGTAGGCAATCGCCGTCTTCACGCCAATCGTCGCGCCAAGGAGGCCGGCGACGACCAGCAGGAAGGGCAGGAGTACCACGTACTCGGCGCGGAGAAAGGCCATCGCGCCCACGTGGATCTCGCCAGCGAGGTCCTGCATGGCCGGAGTGCCGGCCGGCTGGCGCTTGATGCCCGCGAAAGTCAGGAACGTCGCGATGAGGCCGACGACGCCCGCCCCCAATGCCATCAGCGGGAGGTTGTCGAACATGTCGATGAGGTATGGAGGAATGATGCGGGTGCCGGGCTCTGTTGCCTGGGTCACCAAGGGTGGCACAGCCCCTTAGCATAGTCGCCAGACCCGACTTCAGGTACCACTCGGCATTAATGCGCTGACGGAGCCGTATATGGAAGAGCTCGCCAGAGATATTCCTCTGGCGAGCTCCGGACCGATCAGCGTGCGCCGAATCCGGCGACGTTTACTGCTTGCAGGTGCCCCGCGGATCCATCCGCGGCTGGTCCACCGTGGGGCGCTTGCCGTTCCCCACTTCGACGGCGACGTCCGCGATCAGCTTCACCACCCGCGTCATGTGCGGATAGTCGATGTACTGCGGTTCGTCGGTGAGCTGGTGATATGCCGAATGCCCGCCCGTGGTGAAGAAGGTCACCGGGATGTTCCAGCGCGCGTATTCGTAATGATCACTGCGGCAGTAGATGTTCATCGGATGGGCGTTTGCATCCATCCCGTAATCGAACGCCATGCCGTGCTTTTTCTCGGTATTCACGCGCTCGACGAGGTCGCCAAGCTCCGTGGAGAGGCGACGCGAGCCCACGAGCTGCAAATAATCAGGACCTCCACGCAGCTCTTTGCCATCGGCCGTCATGCCTGTCTGGTCGGTGTTGGCGCCACGACCAACCATGTCAATGTTGAGCTGCGCCACAATCGAATCGCGCGACACGGTGGGATGGTCGGTGAAGAACGCCGAACCCCACAGCCCCTTCTCCTCGCCCACGTGCCATACAAAGAGGGTGGAGCGTTTGGGGCGGGTCTTCAAGGCAGCGAGCTGCTGAGCGATCTCCTGTACCGCCACCGAGCCCGAGCCATCGTCGTCCGCCCCATTGAAGATGGAGTCGAGGCGGGCAGGCTGTGTCTTGCGCAGCTCCGCCAGTTCGGTATTGATCTGCTCGAACTGTGCGGCCGTGCCGAACTTATCGCTATCTTCCGCACCGCCGGGACGCACAATGCGGTTGAACACGAGCACCGAATCGTGGTCGACGGCACGCCGCGCCATGCCCACATGGTCGCTATGCGCACCGACCGCCACGTACTGCTTGCGCAATACGGGATCGCTGCCGGGAAGCATGGCGATGACGTTGCGGGCCGGAAAAGCGGATACCGTGATGCTCACGACGGCTTTGACGTTCGTCGTGGTCCCGGTCGTCCCCACTTTGAGATCGGCGAGCGGCTCCGTAAACAGCTTGCTCGCCGCGCTCTCCATCACAACCAATCGCGAGCTGGATGCCGCGTCCGCATCGTCCACGAACGCCCCTGTCTGCATCAGAAAGCCAAGCAAACCCCTCACAGGTTGCGGCACGATCACCACGACGCCGGCAGCGCCCTGCGGAGCGAGGTTGCCCTTGCCGAGCAGCAGATTCACCCCCTCCCGCGACGCGGGCATACGGTAGGCAACGAGCTTCCCTTGCACCGTCTCCGCTGCAAGCGCCTCGGAGCCGTCACCGAGCATCCCGCCGTAAACGATCGCGGTGTTGTCGTGCGTGATGTCGGAGCGACCGCTGAAGCCCCACTCCGTCCCCAGCTCCAGGGAGGCACCGCCCGCCACGAAAGACGAGAGCGGATCGACCTTCTTGTTCTTGAGCGGAAGCGTCTGGAAGAAGGTGCCATTCTCGCCGGCCGGAACGAGTCCCATACGCTTGGCTTCACTGGCGAGATACTCGGTGGCTTTGAAATGCCCTTCTGAGCCCGTGTCGCGACCTTGCAGCGAATCATCGGCGAAGATGTACAGCCGCGTCATGAGATCGTCAGCCGTGATCGCGCCGGTGGTCGGCCGTGGGGCGCGTTTGAGCGGTAGCGCCTTCGCGTTATCCGCCATGGCGGGCACGGTACTGGCCTTGGGCGCGTCCTGCGCGCCAGCCGTGGCACTGAGTAAACCACTCAGCAGCAGGGCGGCGGCCGGACGGACCGCAACACCGATGCGCGGACGGCGCGCTGAAAAAATCAACAAAGGCGTCATGGGGCGTCTGGAGAAAGAGAAAGGCGGACGAGTTGGACCTGCGGCCTCGGGGACATGGTTGTCCACGCGGCGTAAAGTGTGTCTCCGATTCGGGCAAGGCGAGGGAAGCCACTCTGACGCCCCCCCGACGTGCGGGAGACCCTACGCGCGTCGCCGGGGGAGGTTCCAGCTACCCGGCGAAGCAGCAGCTCTGATACCACCGGAGTCCGCTGTTCGAGCCATGCCACGATCGGCTGCCCGTTCGAATCGAGTACGACCGAGACACGGCCCAGCGGGTCGCCGTCGTCGATGCGGACGGGCGGATCGAAGGTCAATCCGCCGTCCACTGAGCGGGCGAGCAGCACGCGCGACGTGTCGTGCGCCGCGGTGAACCAGGCAACCGCCACGTTCTGGCCGCTGGCGGCCACGGACGGGCCGTTCACGGGACATCCTTCGTAGTGCCAGTCGTCGGCGTGCACGAGGGCGGGGGGACTCCATCCCGATACCAGCTCGCGCACGATGGCGATGTCGCGGATGTCCTTGTCGGAGCGATCGCGGTAGACGACCACGCGACCGGTGGAGGTCATCGCCGACGCCGTCTGGCAACAGTCGCAGGCGCGGGCGTCGAGCACCGCTTCACGCGACAGCGAGCCGTCGGGGCGTACTACCGCCGTGCGCACGGTCATCTCGCGCGCGGAATCGGGGATCGCCGACTTCCGGCCATCCAACCAAGCCAGCCCGAGCTGGTTGGGCCCCTGAGGCCACAGCGAGACGAAGCCGTGCTCGACCAGCAGACCGTCGGTGTGCGGGGTTACCGGCGCGTTCCAGCTGCGCCCGTCGTCGGACGACTGCACGACGCGCACGCCGTAAGCGTAGCTGCTGCTGCCCTCGCGCTCGAGCCAATGCGCGGCAAGCTGCCCGTTCCCGAGCTGAGTCACCGAAGGGAAATCGGCCCAATTCACGAAATACGGACGCCCGCTGCTCACGGTGCGCGTAGAGTCCCAGCGACCGTCGCGGTACGTCGCCAGGCGAATCGCGTATGACGAATCGACGAGCGGCTCCGTCCAGGAGAGCAGCAGCGCGCCGTCGTTCCTGGCCAGTAGCGACGGCGTGCGACTTCCCGCCGGCGCGGGTACGGCCGTGGAGTCGGGGGCACCGATCGATGTGGGAAACGGTGTCGTGCCCCGGTCGTCCTGCTTATCGCCGCAGGCGGACGCGCTCAGCGCCAGAGCGCCGAAAGCGAGGGAGACCGCTGTCTCGCGCCGTAGCACGCGCGAAGTGAGCTGTCCGGTCACACGTAGCGAATGTTGTAAACGTGGCATGACGAAAGCATGGCGATTCCGGCGCGGTTGGACAACCCGTCAGACGACCGTCAGCGTCCCATGGTGCTGACCGACTTTTCCGTCCCTTCGCCAATCCACAGTTCGACGGCGGTGGTCATGCGGTCGTACAGCGCTTCCACCAGTTCACGTTCATCGCGCGGCATGGTGTGCAACACAAAGTCGGCGAGGTCGCCGATCGTCCGACGTTCGTCAACGGGACGGATACCGATGCGAAGCCGCGGATAGGTGGCGGACTTGAGATGTGCTTCGACGCTCTTGAGGCCGTTGTGCCCTCCCGGGCTTCCGGCGGCACGCAACCGGTATTCACCGGCCGGTACGGCGACCTCGTCGACCACCACCAGCAAATCCTGCGCGGGGACCCACCCTTCGCGCTTGAGGTAAGGGCGCAGCACGGCGCCGCTCAGGTTCATGAACGTCTGCGGCTTCACGAGCTTCACCTTCTTCGTACCCACGAGCCCCGTCGTGGTCATGGCCTCGCCATCCTTGCGCCACGGATCGAAGTGCCAACGCCGGGCGAGATGCTCCACCAACCACCATCCCACGTTATGGCGGGTGTGCTCGTACGCGCGACCGGGATTACCCAGACCGACAATGACTTTCATGCGCAATGGTAGACGCGCAGGGCGCGGAATGCGCCAGCGTGGGGTGACCATGCTGAGCGGACTCCGCGCCCTGACGACAGAAAGAACGAACGGGAAACGACGCGCTTACTTCTCGTCGTCGGCCTTGACTTTGCGAATCACTTCCGGCTCGGCGCCGCCGCCCTCCGTCGGCGTAGGCTCCACGGCCACCTTCGGCATCGCCACGACGCAGACCGTGCTGGTCTCATCGTCGAGCACCTTGATGCCCGCGGCGAGCGTGAGATCGGAGACGTGCAACGACTTGCCGACCTTGAGGGCGGTGATGTCCACGTCGATGTGGTTGGGGATGTTGGACGGATCCACTTCCACGAGGAGCTCGTGCAGGATCTGGTCGAGCACACCGCCTTCGAGACGCACCCCTTCCGGCGTGCCGACGTAGACGATCGGAATCTTCACCGTCACCGTTTCACCGACCACGAGTTCCTGAAAGTCGATGTGCGTGATCGTGCGCTTGAACGGGTGGCGCTGCACCTCGCGAATGAGCGAACGCGCGACCTTGCCGTCGATGCTGAGTTCGATCACGGTGCTGCTGATCGCAATGCTCTTGAGCATCTTGTCGGTTTCACGCGCGTTGATCGTGAGCGCCTGCGGATCGCGGCCGTGCCCGTAGATCACGGCGGGCACATTGCCGGCCTGACGGATCTTGCGAGCGGCGCCTTTACCCGTTTCGGTGCGAACGGCGGCGTTGAGCGAAGCGGTGGACATGGTTGCACCTCATGAGATTGTTGGTTCGGGAGTAACCGGAAGCGGTCGGCCCGGCCAGACTGCACCTGCACCTGCACCTGCACCTGCATGCTACTCGAATAGCACACTCACCGACTGATCGGCATGGGTGAAGCGGATCGCCTTCGCGAGTAGCTCACCAACCGACAGCACGCGCAGCGAGTCGAAATGGCGCTCGGGAGGCAGATTGATGGAGTCGGTCACCACGACTTCCTTTATCGGCGCGCTCGTGAGGCGCTCCACCGCTGGGCCACTGAACAGCGCGTGCGTGGCACAGACGTAGATGTCGTTGGCGCCGAGGTTTTTGAGCGCGCGCGCGGCCTCCGACACGGTTCCGGCGGTGTCGATCATGTCGTCGGGAATGAGACAGTCGCGTCCCTCGACTTCGCCAACCACGTTCATCACTTCGGCGACATTCGCCTTCGGCCGTCGTTTGTCGATGATGGCGAAGGTGGCGTCGAGCCGCTTGGCGAACCCGCGTGCCATCTTTGCCGACCCGACGTCGGGGGCGACCACCACGAGGTCCTTCAGCTCTTTCTTGCGGAAGTAGTTGGTGAAGACCGGCGCCGCGTACAGATGGTCGACGGGGACGTCGAAGAAGCCCTGCAACTGATGCGCGTGGAAGTCGAGTCCGAGCACACGAGCGGCGCCGGCTGTTTCGATGAGATTGGCCATCAGTTTCGCGCCGATGGCCACACGCGGCTGATCCTTGCGATCCTGTCGCGCATAGCCGGTGTACGGGAGCACCGCTGTAACGCGTGCCGCCGATGCCCGACGCGCGGCGTCGATGAGTAGCAGCAGCTCGAGCATGTTCTCGCCGGGGGGATTCGTGGGTTGCAACACGAAGATGTCGGCGCCGCGGATGTTCTCGTCGATGCGTACGAATACTTCTCCATCGGCGAAGCGGGTGCACGTCACCTTGCACAGCTCCACGCCGAGCGTCTTCGCCACTTCTTCCGCCAGTGGTTGATTGGCGGTGCCGGAAAGAATCTTGAATCCGCGGGGGGAGGGGCTGTCCGTACCGGGCGTCATGCGAGCGTCTCGACGTGCGAAAGGAGAGTAGCGACTGAGCGTCGACTGCTGAGCGCTCGCGTACGAGCAGGAGGCCGTACAAAAGGGGCGGAGTATCGCCGGTACCCGGTAAGGGCGCGGCGGCTCCGTCCCACGAAGACATGTCCAATCCTGAAAGATAGCCGACAACGGGCGACCCGGGCAGTCCCCCCGTTTGCGCAAGACAGCGATAGGCCCACTTGGAATCGAACCAAGATCTCCGGCTCCAAAGGCCGGGGTAATAACCGTTATACGATAGGCCAGCAGGGGCCGGTCCGTTCGCCGACTGAATGGAATGCTATCCCTCGGAGGGTGATCGGACAACGGGGGCGGGCCACAGCCAGGCCGCGCCACGCACTCCGCTCGAGTCCCCAAATCGATTTCGCACCACTCGCGTATGCAGGTCGCTGGAGAACACCCACGCCGGCAGCGCGTGGGTGACGTCGTCGATCAGGCCAGGAGTGTTGGAGACACCGCCTCCCAGCACGATGACATCCGGGTCGAGCAGGTTGATGACCGTGGCGAGGCTGCGTGCGGTGCGGTGCACGAGCGCGGCGCGGGTCGCATCTGCCGTCGCGTCGCCCTCTGCGGCGGCGGCCCAGATGGCCGGAACGGACAAGGTCCCGCCGCCTCGGCGGGCGTGGTCGGCGACGATGGCCGGACCCGATATCCATGTCTCGATACACCCGTCCTTGCCGCAATAACAGCGCGGCCCCGGCAGCTCGTTCGCGGTAGGCCACGGAAGCGGGTTATGCCCCCATTCCCCGGCGATGAGGTTCGGGCCTGTGTGACCCTGCCCGTCGGTCACGATACCGCCGCCCACCCCCGTTCCCATGATCACGCCGAACACCATCGACGCGCCTGCAGCGGCGCCATCAGTGGCCTCGGAGAGCGCGAAGCAGTTGGCATCGTTCTCGATGCGGACCGGCCGGCCAAGCCGGATCTCGAGATCGGTGCGCAGCGATTGACCGATGAGCCAGGCGGAGTTGGCATTCTTCACCAGGCCGGTGCGCGGGATGATGGCGCCCGGGATGCCGACGCCCACAGTGCCACGCTCCGGGTGTCCCGCCTCGAGCTGCCTGACCAGTTCCGCGATCGCCTGCAACGTGCCTTGGTAGGAGCGGGGCGTGGGAACGCGCTGCCGCCCGAGCTCTTCGCCGTGGTCACCCAAGGCCAGGGCTTCGATCTTGGTGCCGCCGAGATCAACGCCGATGCGCATGCAAGACGGGCCACTGATGGGAGAGGGTGTACCCGTACGGCACGCTCATGGTGTGATATCCGGTGTGGTGGTCTCTCCGGGCACATCGACCGGTGTATACACCTGCAGGTGCAAGGCGGCACGGGCCAGCAAGTGTGCGGAAACGGGTGCCGTGAGC
The DNA here is from genome assembly GCA_038250435.1 of Gemmatimonadales bacterium. Classification (GTDB taxonomy): domain Bacteria; phylum Gemmatimonadota; class Gemmatimonadetes; order Gemmatimonadales; family Gemmatimonadaceae; genus Gemmatimonas. The sequence continues at coordinate 54,428 of JBBSCJ010000005.1, forward strand.
AACAGGAAGGCGGCAACGAGCAGCTCGTGCGCACTGAAATCATTTCCGCGCACGGTGAAGTGCACCGACGAGGCAACGAGCATTCCCCCGACGCCGAGCGTGGTGGCTTTGGTGGGGCCATGCAGTCGACTGTAGAAGTCGCCGAGGCGGGCAAGACCGATCGACCCGATCAGCGCGAAGGCGGCGCCAGCGATCAGAAAGAACGCCACGAGAAATTCGAGAGCGGTAGCCATGATGTTCATTCCATGATGGCGCCGCGCAGCACATACAAGCAGAGCGCGACGGTGCCGATGAATCCAAGCAGCGCCATGAGCAGCGCGGCCTCGAAATAGAGCGTACTGCCACGCACGACGCCGAGCAGCACGAGCAGGGCCACGCTGTTGATGTAGAGCGTGTCGAGCGCCGCAATCCGATCGGCGATGTCCGGACCGCGCATCAGGCGCCAGAGATTGAGCAACATCGCCAGCGCCATCATGGCGAGGGCGATCTGACCGGCAAGGATGATCACTCGAAAACCTCCTGTAACCGACGTTCATAACGGTGCTTGATCTGACGTACTGCATGTGGAATGTCGGGCACGTCGAGCCCATGCACGAGGAGTGTGCGGCGATCCTGCGCCACGGCGGCAGACACCGTACCGGGGGTGAGCGACACGATGCTGGCGAGCAGGGTAATGGTGAACGGCCCACGGACATCGAGCGGCACCACGAAGAACGCCGGACGCAGCCGCGAGCGCGGGCCGAGAATGAGCACGGCCACGCGAAGATTGGCGACGACGATATCGTAGAGCAGCAGCGCCATCAGTGCCGCGAGAGGGCGCACACGAAGTCGCTGCGGCGCGTCTGGCCAGAAGCGCGACGTGTACCACGGAATCAGCGCCGCGAAGCCCAGGCCCAGGAGCGCAAGCCCGACAGTGAATCGGTTGGCGGCGAGCAGCCACACCGCGAACAGCACCACGCTGACCATCGGTTGCGGAAACAGGCGAGCGCTGGTCATCGTGAGCCGCTCGCCGCTTGTACCGCGTCGATATACGATTGCGGATCGACGAGCTGCCCGGCCGTTCGTGCGGCGTACGCGGTGGCGGGTCGCGCGAAGAGCGACAAGGCGACGATCATGAGCAGCAGCGCCGACGGCGCGTGCCGCACCATGAAGCGCGGTACCGGTGGCTGGCTGCCGGCGAGCCGCACGCGAATGGCGCGACCGGTGTTGGCCACGCGGCTCAGCGATGCCACCGCGATAGCGCTGGAAAGCAGGATTGCGACGAACAGTCCGATCCCGGCGCGGCCACCCGGCGCCGCCTGCAGGATGAGCACTTTCCCGATGAATCCCGCCAGTGGGGGCAGTCCGGCGAGGGCCACGGCGGCCACGAAGAGACTCCCGAAGACGAACGCCGGCGGACGGTGCCGTAATTCGCGCACGTTGCCGGCCAGCAGGAACATCGCGGCAACGGCCAGCGTGCTGTGCGCCAGATAGTAGAGCGCACCGGCGAGGCTGGCGGCCGTGAAGAGCGCTGCCGCCGCGACCATCGTGCCCACCGACACGATGAGCAAGGCCGCCGTGAGTCGCGGCAAGGCGCGCGCGCTGAGCGCGGCGACCGCGCCGACGGCGATGGTGAGCAGAGCAACGGGAAGCAGCCACGGTTCGAACACGTTCGCCAACGCCCCGGCCTCGCGGCCGAACATCAGTGTGCCGACGCGAATGATCGCGTACACCCCGACCTTCGTCATGAGCGCAAACAGGGCGGCAATGCTGGAGGGCGCGGCGGTGTACGCGGAAGGGAGCCAGAAGGACAAGGGCCCCAGCGCCGCCTTGAGTCCGAATACCACCAACAACAGCAGCGCTCCGCTCCGAGCCATTGGCGCGTGTACGCCGGCGACCGTGCGAAGCTGCACGGCCATGTCGGCCATGTTCAGCGTCCCCGTGGAAGCGTACAACAATCCGATGGCCAGGAGGAACAGGGTCGATCCCACCAGGTTGAGCACCACGTAATGCATGCCGCTCTGCAGACGGGCTCTGGTCGAACCGTACGTCAGCAGGGTATATGATGCGATGAGCAGCAGCTCGAAGAAGACGAACAGATTGAACAAGTCGCCCGCCATGAACGCGCCGTTGAGCCCGGCCACCTGCAGCAGGAACAGCGTGTGAAAATACGGCGCTTCGTTATCGACGCCACCCGTCGCATGCCAACCCGTGGCCAGCGCAACCACCGCGGTAAGGACCAGCATCATGGCACTCAGCCGGTCGACGGCCAGCATGACCGCGATCGGTGCCGGCCAATCGCCCAGACGATAGAGCAGCAGCGTTCCCTCATCAACGCGTACCGTGATCGCCACGGCGATGACGAGCAGGAGCAGCATGGTGCCTATGAGGAGCACGCGCCGTACGCGCAGAGGCGAAAGGAGCGCCCCCATGCCCGCCGCGAGCGGCAATACGACTGCCACGATCAACAAGGAGGCTTCAGGCATCGGCACGCGCCTCGCTGACTTCGATCTCCTCGATCTCCTCGATTTCTGCTCCGGCTTCCGTGTCGCGGGTGATCGAATGGGTGCCGTCCACGTGGTCGGTTCCGGTCAGGTGGCGCTCCCGCAAAGCGAGGGCGACCAGAAACGCGGTCATGCCGAATCCGATTACGATGGCGGTAAGGACGAGCGCTTGCGGTAGCGGATCGGCGTACGCCGTGATGCCCTCGATGAGGATCGGCGGCACCAGCGTGCGCAGCCGTCCGGTCGCCAGCAGGAACAGATTCACGCCGTACCCCAGCAACATCAGCCCGAGGATGACGGAGAAGACGCGCGTTCGGAGCACCAGAAAGACGCCGCCACCGACCAGTGCCGCCACGACGATGGCTACAAGGAGATTCATGAGCGAGCACCCACGCGATTAAGGTCCTGCGAGAGCTGCGCCAGCCGGTTGAGGATCACCAATACCGTACCGACGACTACCACATAAACGCCGATGTCGAACAGCAGCGCACTGCCAAGCGGAATCTTGCCGATGACCGGTAGCTGCACGGCCTGATACGACGAGGTCAGAAAGGGGCGCCCGACGGCGAGACTGCCGAGGCCGGTGGAAAGTACAATCGTGAAACCGATGACGATCCATCGGACGAAATCGGTGCGTAATCGCTGCCGGGTCCATTCGGCGCCGCTGGCCATCGTCTGGACTGCCAGCGCGATCGCCGTGAGCAGTCCGGCCGCAAAGCCGCCTCCGGGCAGATCGTGACCGCGAAGCAGCACGAACATCGACATGAGCAGGGCCAGCGGCAGCATCGCGCGCGCAATCATCGCAAGCAGCAGCGGATGCCGTTCCGCAAAGCGGCTAAACTGTACGTCGCCGGCGTCGAGTCGGAAGCGCATACCATGCAACACCACGAGCACACCAAGGGCGGCCGCGCCAAGCACCGCGACCTCACCCATGGTATCGAAGCCGCGGAAGTCCACCAGAATCACATTCACCACATTGCGTCCGCCGCCCTTGGAAAGGCTGTTCTCGAGGTAATAGGCGGAGCGGCTGGTGAATGGCTGTTCGAGCATCAGGAAGGTCCCCGCTCCGGTCGCAAGCGCGGCGGCGATGGCGACGGCACCATCTCGCCACAACCGCCATGCAGACGACGGCGTGAGCGGTCGCAGGATGGAGAGCCGCAGTCCCGGGCTGTCGTGCGCGGTGGTGGCAAAGTAGGGAAGCGCGAGCAGCAACAACAGGATCGTCACCAGCTCCACGAGCAGTTGCGTGAGGGCAAGATCGGGAGCGGCGAGACGCACAAACGCGAGCGACATGAAAAGCCCGACCACGCTGATCGCGATGATCGCGGTCAAGGGGCGATGCCGCTGTCGTACGGTCGCGAACACACCGATCACCAACATCACGGCAATCACCGTACTTGGCGCATCCGGCAGCGACAGCGCAAGTGTGGTCAGCGTATTCGAGGTGCCTGGCAACGCCGTCCGCAGCCAGGGCGTCACACCCATCACTACTGCGGAGGTTATCAGCAGCAACGAGTATCGCTGCAGCGATCCGTTCTCCAGCGCCGTGTTGACCCGACCTCCGCTGTGACGCGTGAATCGGACGAGCACGTCGAAAAGGTCGGCGGCTTCGATGGGCGGCAATCGGTCATGCCACCGATACGCGCGATCGCGGAGGCGATAGAGCACCACGCCGCCGGCGAGTGCCACGATCGACATGAGCAGCGGCAGATTCACCCCGTGCCACAGCGCCAGATCGATCACGGGAGCCGGCGCCTGCAGTGTGGCGGTTACGGCTCGGGTGAGCGGCGTAAAAACGAAGACTGCCGGAGCCACCCCAACGGCGAGGCAGCCGAGGGCGAGCGCGGTGGCCGGCAGTCGCATGAACGTCGGCGGTTCGTGCGGATGCTGCGGATGCTCGCGTCCTTCGTCGTTGAAGAAGACTTCCATGACGAAGCGCAGGGAGTATCCCACGGCCAGCGCACCGGCGAGTACCGCGCCGAACGGCACGAACCATTGTATGCCGTCCTCACGGGCCGCCAGCGCTTCGGCGAAGAACATCTCCTTGCTGATGAAACCATTCAGCAGAGGGACGCCGGCCATCGCACCCGCTGCAACGATCGCCAATGCACCCGTGAACGGCATGTGCTTCCAGAGCCCGTTGAGCACGCGCATATCGCGCGTTCCCACTTCGTGGTCGATCATCCCCGCTGCCATGAACAGCGAAGCCTTGAAGGTGGCGTGATTGACGATGTGAAAGATCGCGGCCCCAACGGCCATCGGTGAGTTGAAGCCCAGCAGCAACGTGATCAACCCAAGGTGACTGATCGTTGAGTAGGCCAACAAGCCTTTGAGATCATGCTGCCACATCGCCGAGTAAGCGCCGAAGAGCAACGTGAGCAGCCCCACCGTGGAGACGATGCCCAGCCAGGCTTCGGTGCCGGCCAGTGCGGGGTACATGCGCGCCAGCAGGAAGACGCCCGCCTTCACCATGGTGGCGGAGTGCAGGTAAGCGCTGATCGGCGTCGGAGCCGCCATGGCCCGCGGCAGCCAGAAGTGAAACGGAAACTGCGCCGACTTGGTGAAGGCGCCCAGTAGCACGAGGACGAGGGCGGGAAGATACAGTTCATGCGCACGGATCAGATCACCGGCGGCGAGCACCGTCTCCAGATCATAGCTCCCCACCATGCGCCCCAGCAGGAGTACGCCCCCCAACAGGCACAGTCCTCCAGTCGCGGTAATCGACAGCGCGAGTTGGGCGCCGGCCCGCGCATCGGGGTCTTCGCGGTTGAAGCCGATGAGCAGGTAGGACACCAGGCTGGTCGCTTCCCAGAAGACCACCATCATCACGAGGTTGTCGCTGAAAACCAGCCCCAGCATCGACGTCATGAACAGGCCAAGGAGCGCATAGAGCCGCCCCAGCTCGCGCGACGTCTCCATGTAATAGCGGGCGTACAGCTGGATGAGCAGCCCGATGATCACGACCACCATGGCGAACAACCACGACAGGCCATCGGCGCGCAGGCCGGCCGAGAGTCCGGCCGCGGGGACCCACCGCCACTGCTCACGCAAGACGTCGCCGCCCAGCACGGTCGGACCGATCCACGCGAGCAGGAGTGCCGCCGCACACACCGGCAGCGCTGCCGTCCAGGCGATCACCGTCGATGACGAGCGGCGCAGCATCAGCGCCAGTGCGCTCCCCACCAGCGGGAGCAGCAATGTCCAAAGCAAATTCACGGTTCAGCCGATAGGACGAAGGGACGAGCGGTTCGCGATGACAGCCTGCCGCGCAGTCTGCAACATCGGTTCCGGCGGAGAAAACGGAAACGCGTTGCCGAGGGGGAAAGCTGTGTTCGCTTTCATGTCGCCGTCAGGTTGCGGTGTCGGGGTGCATGTGTCCCGAGCGGCTGGTCTCTCGTATGGTGACGTACACGATCAACGGGGACGCGATGCACGCCGTGACGTACCAGTAGAACCAGCGCTCGTGTCGCATGCGTTTGAACCACCACGCAAGGTACTCCGCGGTACCGCCGAAGAGCGAGACGGTGATTGCATTCGTGTAACCGCTCACCGCGAGGAGCGCGAACATCGGCAGGGTAATCGCGCCAGCCACGGTTCGCGTCTGCTCGAGCGCGGTCAGCAGCGACACGGCCCCGAGCGTTCCGAGAACACCGAAGCCAATGAGTATCGGCCGGCGCCCGATCCGATCCGACAGCGCGCCGACGATCGGCGGCAACAACATGAACAGCGGGGACTCACCGGACGTCGATCGTGTGGGCGAGCAGGTCGAGCAGCGCCGACTCGTCGGCGATAGCGGGCACGTCGGCCATGTCTATCACGTAGCCGTACCGCTCGGCGATCGCCTCGTACATGGGCACTCGACGTGCGAGGAGCTGCTCGAACCCCCAGACCGCAAAGTCACTTGGATCGACATGGCGATCGTGCACGATGTTGCGTCCCGCCTTGTACTCGGCCCACTTCGCGGCGAAGTACCACGGCGTGTAGTACATCGGTTTGGGGTCGGCGCGAAAACGCTCGATCAACGTGCGCGTATGCCGGGCGTTGCCGCGGACGTAAACCAGTACGGTGTGCTGGGCGAGGCAGGTCAGTACCGCATCATTGTCGTCGGAGGGATCGACGACCTCACACAGGCTGCCACCTGCATCGCAAACGAAGTGCGAGTACCCGTAGATCTCTCTCGCCCGCTCGATGAACTCGGGGACGTCGAGCAGCGCCCGGATCTCCGCCTGGCGGTGCTGCGCCTGCCGCCGCATGTACTCGTGTACCGACAGCCCCCCTCTGTCCGGATCGCCCGGCGTGCCGAGATAGGTGGAGAGGGGGCGGAGGTTCTCGAAGCTGATGTTCGACCGGATATAGATGGAATCCGAGCGGAGCAGTTCACGCAGAAAGGGGACCCGCATGGCCTCCCGCTTGAAGTTGTCAACGATATGCTCGCCCATGTATCGTGTCCCGATGCGGTAGTCCACCGAGTACTGGAACCAGTCGTGTCGCTGGAGGCGACCCGCGAGAGTGGTTTTACCCACACCGGACATGCCGAAAAGGGTGACCGCGTGGGACCTCCGCTCGCGCAGGGCGCGTCCAGATGAGAATCGCATCGTGCTAACTTCCGTCGCCGCAGCACGGACCTCAACCCCTCCCTCGATGTCGTTCGCCACGCATGGCCTGCAGGTTTTCGATATGCCCATCACGGTGCTCCCGGAGGATATCGACGCTAATGACCATGTGAACAATGTGGTCTACCTGCGCTGGATCTTCGACGTGGCGCTGGCGCACTGGAACGTGAGCGCGCCGGACGAGATGAAGGCGCGGTACGGATGGGTGGCGACCCGGCATGAAATCGATTACCGCCGCGAGGCGGTCATCGGCGACGCGATTATCGCGCGTACGTGGATCGGAGCCGTGGACTCGCGCCGCTTCGAACGCCACACGGAAATCGTGCGCACCGCTGATGATCATGTACTCGCCCGCGGCCGTTCCATGTGGACCCTCATTCAGCGTGAGACAGGACGCATCACGCGAATCCCGCTGGCGATGGTGGATCTGTTTGCGGCGTTCACCCACCCCGGATGAGCGTCGTCGGCATTGCGGAGCGCTCCATCTCGGCGGCGCGCTACAGGTCGGCGCTCAACCGCAGCGTCAGGTGGCGACCGGCGGCGTCGGCAAATTCCTTGTAGCGCGACAGGAAGTCACGATAGCGCGTGTCGAGCAGGTTCCGCACACTCAGGTCGATGTGCACGAGGCCGCGTGCGGTGAGCCGACTGATGCCGAACCCGGCCGACAGCACGGTCGACGCAGCCGGTGCGAAGTCCTCGCGAAAGGTGCGCGACTGCCGGGCGTTCCATTCACTGGTGACTGACGCGTTCCGGCCGGAGAGCTTTTCATCCCATCGCAACGTGAGCAACGCACGCGGAGGCGGCACGAAGGGAAGAGCCGTGTTATTGGCAGTGTTGGTCGCGTGCACGAGATCGGCGCTACCCTGCACGGTGAACCCGCGCGCCAGCGTGACGGTCGCACCGGCCTCCGCTCCGACCAGACGCGCATTGCCCTGCTCGATCTGCAGCGAGTCGAGGGCACGACCCGGCGCCCCCACGGGCGTCAGGAAGATGTAATCGCGAATGCGATTCACGTAACCGGCGAGTTCGCCGTTCACGCGAGACGTGCGCAACCGCAAGGCGGCATCAACATTCACACTGGACTCTACGCGAAGGTCTGCGCGCCCGATCTCGAACGCGCGCGTTCCTTCGTGAAATCCGTTCGCGAACAGGTCCGACGCCGTCGGCGCGCGAAATCCCCGTGCGATGTTCATGGCGACGGAGAGCGCCGCGTCCGGCCGATACACGGCACCCAGCGTCCCGGTGGCGGCGGAGAAATTGCGCGCCGTGGGAGCCAGCTGCAGGACCGAATTCCCCGGGCTTTCGAGCGTACGCCAGTCTTGCCGGAGCCCCGCCGACAGCGCCCATGATCCTACCGACCGCTGCTCAAGCGCGTAAATGCCGAGCGAGCGCGACAGGTTGTCGGGGATCAGCGTCTCGCTGCCAAAGGTCCGGAAGTCTGTTTGCTGAACAGCCACCCCGATAATACCGGTGGCACCGGCGATCGGCGCATGGTGCCAATGAGCGAGTGCCGTGGAGCTTCGTGACAGCAGGCCGAGCGCGATCTGTTCTGCCTCGGCGTCGCCGAATTCCGAACGCCGGTTCTGCTCGAAGCCGCCTTGTAGCTGCAGTCGGTGTGCCCCCCGAAAGAGGTTGGCATCCACCGTGCCACGCGTGGTTCGGATCCGCTGATGCCCGGTGTGGCCGGGTGCTGTAACCGGGTCGTCAGCCACCTGAATGCGTTCGTCGCGAGACGACGCGGTCGCGGTGACGTCCACTCGTTCACGTTTCCATCCAACCGCGCCTTCCCCGTATTCGGTTTTGTTGCCGGTGTTCGCCACGGTGCCGGAGGGCGTGCGCAAATCGAGCGCGCGACGCCCCGTTCCGGACGCGCGCCAGCCGAGCGAGCCCCCCTTAACGCCCGTGGCGCCCTCACCGACCAGCGTGATCGACGGCGCCCGCGCGGCGCTGTTCCACGCGGTCGCGATGCGTCCGCGGGTGATCGTGCTCCCGTCGGCGACGGGAAGCGGGCGGCGCACGACATTGACGACACCGCCAAGCGCATCTGATCCGTAAAGCACGCTGGCCGGTCCCTTCACGATCTCCAGCCGCTCGGCGTCGGCCGACTCGACGTTGGGGGAATGATCGTGCCCCCATTGCTGAGTTTCACTGCGCTGGCCGTTCGCGAGGGTGACGACGCGATCGTTGGTGAGCCCGCGAATGACGGGCTTGCCGATGCCGGTGGTCATGGAAAGCGACCGCACGCCGGGGAGCAGTTGCAGCGTCTCTCCCAACGACGCGGCATTGTTGCGGCGGAGCTCGGCACCGCTCAATTGCGCCGTGGGCTGCGCGACGCGACGTGCATCGGTCGTCACGCCTGATGCCGTTACCTGCACGCCGGGAAGTGCACGGGGGCGGGCGCGCTCCAGCGAATCGCGCCGGGCGGAGTCGGCTGGCGAGCGCTGGGCCGTCAGTGGCGCGGCGAGACCTACTGTCAGCAGAAGTGCATAGTGTGTCTTGGGCATTTTCAATATTTAGGCAGCACTAAACATCCGCGCAAGGCAACGCGTTCGGGGGCAGCCGGTTTCACGTTGCCGAATGCGCGCTGGATCGTAGCCTTCCATGATGATCCCCCGTCGAACGTTCCTCGCCTCATTGGGTGCCACCGCTGCGGCCGTCGCCCTTGGCCGACGCGCTGACGCCTTGCCGAGTGGTGCTGCCGCCGTGCTCGTTGGCTCCGAACGCGTCGGTCTTGAGCGCATCGGCCTCGGGCTGTACGCCGTTCGTGGGGCGATGAAAGCCGACCCGGAGCGAACGCTTGCCGCGATCCGGGCGATCGGCTATACCGATGTCGAACTGCTCTGGACCGCCGACCATTTCGGCCGAACACCCAAGGAAGTGCGTGCCACGCTCGATCAGGAGGGGCTCAAGGCGCCGTCGGCGCATATCGCCCCCGAGCTGCTCGTGAACAGCTGGGAGCAGCAGCTCTCAACGGCGAAGCAGCTGGGACACCAGTTTCTCGTGGTGCCGAGTCTCCCGCCCGAGACGAAGCGTTCGCTCGATGCATGGAAGCTGTGGGCCAGCCGCTTCAATGTGGCGGGGGAAGTGGCGCGCCGCGCGGGGATCTGGCTGGCGTTTCACAACGAGCCGTCGCATCAGCGTCCACTCTTCGGCGAAGTGCCGCTCGAGGTGTTTGTACGGGCGCTCGACCCCAAGGTGGTGCGGCTGCAGCTCGACGTGGGAAACATGCTTCTGGGCGGCGGCGATCCGCTGGCGTTTCTGGCCCGCCATCGGGCTCGGTGCGCGACCTTTCATCTCAAGAACGTGACCGCCGACCACGCGCACGATACCGAACTCGGTGCCGGTGTCTTCGACCTGCGCGCGTTTCTCGCGGCGATTCCCGATCTCCGGAAGAAACCGTGCTTTGTGGAGCAGGAGAATGCGACCGATGAACTGGCGAGCGCCAAGGCGAATTACGAGTACCTGCGTACGCTGACTTTTTGAAGACACCAGGTGCGCGCTCGCCGGTTACCAGTCGGTCGGCTGGTAATCCTTGAGGAACTTGCCCCAGACGTGAAGGCCGGTGTTGATGCCGTCGATGATCGGATCGACGATACGCGCCGCACCGTCGACGATGTCGAGTGGCGGATGGAAGCGATGCTCGGCCACCTTCTTCTCGGCGATGTGGACGGGATCCTCGTCCGTGACCCACCCGGTGTCCACCGCGTTCATGTGAATGCCGTCGTGTTCGTAGTCGGCCGCACTGGTGCGCGTCATCATGTTGAGCGCGGCCTTGGCCATGTTGGTGTGCGGGTGACGCGTCGTTTTGAACTTGCGGTAGAACTGCCCCTCTACCGCTGAGACATTCACGATGTGCTTGTCACGCTCGGGAGTGCGCAACAGCAGTGGCTTGAGGCGTGCGTTGAGCAGGAACGGCGCGATCGCGTTTACCAACTGGACTTCCAGGAGCTCCACGCTGGGCACCTCGTGCATGAGCAGACGCCACGAGTTCCGGTCGCGCAAGTCTACCTGCTGCATGTCCTGATCGAGCCGCCCTTCGGGAAACAGGTGCGAACGATCGTCCTGCTCCTCTGGCAGCAACGCCACCTGCGACAGCGCGGCGGCGTGCGTGATGCCGGCGACGTCGGCCAACGCCCGCGGGAGGGTGTGGGCGGTCAGGATGCCACCATCGTTGGCGTCGTGCTCGCCGGGAAGCAGGTGATGACCGCGCACACCTTCGTACGCGCCGAGGAGCCTCCGCTGGTGCTCCGGCATAGCGTGCAGCGCGTGTTCACCGTCCATCATGTGTTTGTAGAAGTCGGGCGGCCGCCGCACGGTTTGGCAGGCGTTGTTCACGATGAAGTCAAGCCGGTCGTGCGTACTCACCAGGTGATGACAGAACGCCTCGACGCTTGGCGTGTGGCGCAGGTCGAGGCCATAAATCTCGAGACGATGCCCCCACTGCTCAAAGTCGGACTCCGCGGCGTAGCGCGCCGCCGAATCGCGCGGGAAGCGTGTGGTCACGATGAGATGCGCCCCGGCGCGCAGCAGCTTGATGCCTGCCTGATAGCCGATCTTCACGCGCCCGCCGGTGAGCAACGCGGTGCGACCGGAGAGATCGGCCAGCTCGCCGCGCTTCCGGTAATTGAATGCCGCACAGCTCGGGCACAGCTGGTCGTAGAAGTGGTGCAGCACCGAGTACCGGCGCTTGCACACGTAGCAATGCTGTTCCTCGAGCGCTTCACGGAAATCGGGGTCCTGCTCGACGGTTTCCTGGGCGTCGGATAGCGGCGGCAGATAGTTGGGTGTCGTGAAGACCGTTTGTCGCCGCAGTTTACGGATGCCCGTTTCCTGCAGCTGCGATTCCGCTTCCTGCACCTTGATCGTGCGTGCGGCCTTTTTCTGCCGCTTGGTGGCCTTCACCAACTGGCGCCGCACGATCGCGTCGGGGCGCGACACTTCACCGGCGGCGCGCAGCAGTCGGTTCCGCTCGCCTTCGGGTATGTCGAGCAACCCCGCACGGTCGGCGGCGAAGCGTTCGAGCAAATCGGTGGCCGCGCGGATCTGGTCAGCGAGCGTGTGGGGCAGAGCAGGCAGTTCAGGCATAGCCATGAAAGCTAATGAGTCAGCTTTCGTGAAACGCCGGTCCGGCGTGTCTCGGAAGCCGCCAGTAATACCAGTGCGCCTCCCGATCCCATCCCTCGGCTGCCTCGTTCTCCTCACCCCACACACACGCTCCCGACGGGAAGGTGGCGGCGCGGAATCGTTCATCGAGCATTCGCAGCTCGAGCGCGACAGAAGGAAGCTTGCCAAGGGCGTGGCGCACGTCCAGGTCGTTCAGATAGTCGTCGAGCGTGAGCGCGTACTCATGCTCCACGTCATTGACGGTGCGCGCCCATCGGGCGATCAGGCTGTGGCTGTCGGTCACGACGGAGCCCGGCGGGCCTGCCGACGGAAGTACGCTTCGCCGTCGTTCGGCTTGAAAAAGGTGCGGATCGTTCCGTCTTCGTCGTAGGCGCCGAAGGCTCCCGTGCGCCGGTCGAAGCGAGACACCACGCCGTCGGTGGTGCGCACGATCTCGAGGACGGAGTCGCTGACGAGCGCATCGCGCAGCATTTGTGCCTGACGAAGGTATTCTGCCTGAGAGATGCTGCCGAACTCCTCGCCGTGCTTTGTGAAGTGGTCGCCGAGGCGGTCAGGGGTACGAAAACCGACGGAACCGTTCGGCGTGCCGGCGGGCAAGGGGGCCGTACCGGAGAGTACCGGCGTGGCCGGGTCGATCGACGCGAGCTGCCGATCCTTGCCGCTGCTGGATAGCCACCACGCGAGCGCGAGGCAAACGCCCGCCAGCAGGAAGGAGCGAAGTGCGCGATTCATCACCTGATGCTACGACGAGATCGCGGCGATCACAACTACGTCGCATATTGGGGCATGACTGTCGTCACCGAATTGCTGTCGCTCCTCGAGCTGGAGAAGCTCGAAGTGAATATCTATCGCGGACAGAATCGCGATCTCGGCACCGGGCGCGTTTTCGGCGGGCAGGTGTTTGCGCAGGCGCTGGTGGCGGCACGGCGCACCGTAGACGAGGCGCGCGAGGCCCACTCGGTGCACGGCTATTTTCTGCGTCCGGGCGACCTGAAGGCGCCGATCGTCTTTTTTGTCGATCGCCCGCGCGACGGCGGCAGTTTCACCAGTCGACGGGTCACGGCGATCCAGCACGGCGAGGCGATCTTTCATCTCTCAGCGTCGTTCCACGTGCAGACCAACGGGCTTGAGCATCAGAGCCCGATGCCCGATGTTCCCCAACCGGAGTCGCTCACCCCGGAGCTGCAGCAGATTCGCGAAGGCGCCAACCGATTGCCCCCGGAACTGCGCACGGTGCTCACGCAGGATCGGCCGATCGACTTCCGGTCGGCGGCGTCGCATGTGCCGGGCACCGACGCGTCGCGCCAGCCGTCCCGATTCGTCTGGTTTCGCGTGGTGGACACGCTCCCCGACGACCTACTCACGCATCAGGCAATTCTGGCGTACGCGTCGGACTACGGATTTCTGCCGACGGCGCTGCTGCCGCACGAGGTGTCGTACCGGGATCCGCGATTGCAACTGGCATCGCTCGATCATTCCATCTGGATGCACCGGTCGTTCCGGGCCGACGAGTGGCTGCTCTACTCGGTGGATAGTCCGTCGGCGGGGGGGGCGCGTGGCTTCGTACGGGGCCAGGTCTTCACGCAGGGCGGCGTACTCGTCGCCAGCGTGGCACAGGAAGGCCTTATTCGCCTGCGAGACGCTTGAGACGATCGACTTCGCGCTTGAGTTGCTCATTCTCCGTTTGCAGCGACGTGAGCGCCGATCGCAGCGCGGGAGGCGCCGCGTCGGGAACACGGGGCGCGATCAGCTGCTCCTCGCTGAAATACACTCCGCTGAACAGGCTCGTCTTGCAGGAGGCCTCGTGGGTGGCGCCGTCGCGGCTGCGGTACGTGACTTCGTAGATCCGGTCACCGCGTTCACCGAACCAGCCGCGGCCGAACGGCTGCCACGCGATGTCCTGCACCTCGCCGCCCCGCTCCTGCACGTAGGTGGTGATACGGCTTCGATCCCATCGGTCGGCGACCACGCGCAGCAAGATGACGAACGTGAGCGCGATCGCGATCATCGGTGCATTGGAGTCCATGACTCAAGCTACTCGCGGATGAAGGCTACGATGCGGTCGCGAAAGCTCGTCGTCTGACTGGGCGCCACGATGCGACCAGCCAGTACGTGGCCGTCTTCGCCTTGGGTCGGCAGCACCTGTACGCGCTGCACTGGGGCGGTCGACGCACTGTCGAGCGCATCGAGCCACGTGAACATCCGAGCGATATCGATCACTTGATCGTCGGTGTTGAAGAACGTCAACGTGGGGATGGCGTACCCGTCGAGCGACCGATCGCGGACGTGCTCCACGAGCGCCTGCATCGGGAACAGTGCCTGAATGGGATAGCGGACGTTCCAGTACAACCGCTGTTCGTCGTTTCGCGGGCTCCACTGGCGATCTGGCATGAACAACGGCAGCACCACCGACGCCCATGGCCAGGTGAGATACGCGGCGTTGCCATCACGAGGGCCGAAGTTGGGACTGATCAGCACCAGCGCGCGCATCGCACGGCGCTGTGACGCATTGGCGGCCAACCAGGCTCCCAGGGTTCCGCCGGTACTCGTGCCGATCACGATGACCGAGTCGCCCAGTCGCGAGCCGATCTCCATGGCTTCGATGGCGTCGGCGAGCCAGTCGCGCGCGCTTGCTTTGCCAAGGGCCTTCCCCGTGAGGCCGTGTCCGTGCAACCGCGTCTCGAACAGGTTGGCGCCGAGCGCGCGCGCGACGGCCTCGCTGAGCGGCGCCGTTTCCTGACGCGACGCGGAGAATCCATGCAGGTACACCACGCTGTACGGCGTGCGCACAACGCCGTCGGCGAATACGACCCTCTTGGTCATGGCGGTGTCGGTCACGCCGGTCTCAGCTTCCCGTGCGGCCAGCCACGCCGGAAGCGAATCGAGGGAAGACGGTATCATCGACGCGATGCGCGCGGCATCGGGCGTACGAACGCAGGCGCGCGGACCCGCCAGTAGCAGAAGCGCGATGGCGCCGATGCCGCCCGCGACCATCTTCCAGCGTGATCGTGGCTTGCGGCGCCGCGCCATGATCAGACCGCGTCCGACAAGCTGGTGAAGTTGAAGTCCCGCACCTTGATAGCGGGCATCGCGATGCTCGGTCCGCCGTCGTTGCCGGCGGTGCGCACGCTTTCGCCTACGGCTTCGAGATTGTTGAGCATGAACAGCGGCGAGTCGTTGAAGCGAAAGTTCTTGATGGCGCGGGAGACTGTACCGTTCTCGATGAGGAACGTCCCGTCGCGCGTGAGCCCGGTGTACATCAGGGAACGCGCGTCGAGTGGACGAAGGTACCAGAGGCGCGTCACCAGCACACCGCGCTCCGTACCGGCGATCATCGACTCCGTCGAGTCGGTCCCGCTCGCCATGCGCAACGGCGAGGCGTTTCCAGTGGGCGTCTTCCCCTGCTTGTTGCCCCAAAAACGGTTGTAGGCGAGTTGCTGCAAGACGCCGTTCGCGACCCAGGTCTGCGCACCGACCGGCATCCCTTCGCTGTCGAAAGGCGATCCCGGTGTGAGGGCGTTCACGGGATCACTCAAGAGCGTGACGCGCGCATCGACGATCTGGTCACCGACCCGAGTACCGCCACCCGCCTTGGCAAAGGCGGAACGGCCTTCTTCTGCGGCGCGCGCCTGCAAGGCGTTGCCTATCAGGCTCACGAGGTTGGCAGTCGCCTCGGCTTCGAAGATCACGGTGTATCGACCGGGCTCGATACCAACAGGGTTTCGTGAACGTCGCGCCTTGTCGATGGCGCGTTGGGCCACCGCGGCGAAGTCGAGTTGTCCCCAGTCGTTGTCGTCCATGCCGGCCCACCCCGAGCCGGTACCGTCGTTGGTGCGTGCCGTGAGGGTGTAGTTGGCGCTTGTGGCGCGATGATAAGCAAACAGCCCGGCGCTGGTGCCGATGGCCGTGGCGCTCGCGTTGCAGAGGATGAAGCCCGCCACCGTGAGCTCCTTCCCGGCGCGCGCCGGCGCGAGCGCGGAGAGTGCCGCCGTGGCGCGATCGTCTGCGGTGAGCTCGGCGGTGCGATCGAACCACGCGTTCACCGATGCATACTGCTGCGGGCCGAGCTCGCCGAGGTACTCGGGGTCTTCGGGGGCGAGTCGCGCGAGCGCCTCCGATTGCGCGACGGCGCGCCGCAAGCCTTCGGTTGTTCGGTCGTTGGTGACGACCGACGCCTTGCGCTTTCCGAACACACTCTGGATGCGCAACGTGGTATTCGTCGTAACGCCCGATGTGGACATCTGATTGTCGGCGAAGCGGAGATTTGTTTCGCGCGCGCTCTGCATGTTCACACGCACCGCATCGGCCCTGGACAGCGTGACGGCACGCTCCACCACCTCCTGCGCCTGCTCGCGGGTAAGGACACCGGTCGATGGCGCGCTCATAAGATACGGCCCGTGTTGATGATGTTCGCGTTCTTGAATCGCGTGGGCGGGCAGCCGTGGCTCACGGCGTTGGACTGTCCCGGCTGACCCTTGCCGTCGTTGAAGGTGCCGCCGTGCATGTAGCTGGACTTGCCGCCAAGCATGTCCATCGAGTTCCAGAATTCGGGAGTACGCATCTGGTACGCGGCGTCTTTCACCTGTCCGACGATCTTGCCCTTACGCACTTCGTAGCACAGCTGCGCGCCGAACTGCGCATTGTAGCGCTGCTGATCAATGGAGTACGAGGCGCGGCCGATCATCGCGATCCCCTTGTCGGTGGCGGCAACGAGATCGTCCCAGCTCAGATCTTGCTCGCCGGGTTGCAGCGACACGTTGGGCATACGTTGGAACTGCACATCGGCCCAGCTTTGCGCGTACGAGCAGCCGTGCGAGCGCACCGGCTTCCCCTGCTTGGCATACCACTCCGCCAGCCACGGCGCCTGCTCGCGCGTAGTCTGGTAGTCGGTGAAGATGCCGTCCTTCACGATGTGGAAGGTGTCCGGCTCGACACCATCGTCGTCGTAACCAATGGTGGCGAGCGCGCCCACTTCGTTGCGGTTGCCCACGAGATTCATCATGGGCGGGCCGAGCTTGAGGGAGCCGAGCACCTGATCGGGCGGCGCGATGAAGCTGGTGCCGGCGTAGTTGGCTTCGTATCCCATCGCCCGATCGAGCTCGGTGGGGTGGGCGAGTGCCTCGTGAATGGTGAGGAACAGCTGCGACGGATGCAGGATGAGATCGTAGCGACCCGGCTCCACCGGTTTGGCGAGCAGCTTCTCGGCCGCTTCCTCTCCCCACTGCGTCGCATTCGTGACGATGTCCGCCTCGAGGATATACTCCCATCCGCGGCCGGCGGGCTGCACTACTTCGGGGCCGCGCGTGGCCGTAGCCGTACGATCGGAAGAGACCGCCGTACACGCCAGCGTGACCCAGCTGCGTACGTAGTCCTGCGTGATGACCGAACCGTCGGTGTTCGCGTAGTTGCGCTCTTCCTTCACGAACGAGAGCCCCGAGTTCACGAAGCGCACGCCCGACACGCCCAGAGCGGCCGCGTTGGCGCGGAGCAGCAGATCCGCCTTCTCTTCGATGGGGATGGTGAACGGATCGATCGTGTAGCTGCTCCGCCACGTGGCATTCGGATGCGCGGGGGCCGGAGCCAGCTCGACGCGGCGGTCGCGGGCGACGCGATTGGCTTTGGCGATGGCGACGGCTTCCTGCGCGGCGCTGCCGACGCCGGCCGTGGTGAGTTCCTGCGAGGCACAAAAGCCCCAGCAACCGTCGACGAGCACGCGTACACCGCAGCCCATCGTGTCGGTGTCCACCACATCGGTGACTTGCCGCTCGCGCGTCTGCACGCTGTTGTTGCGATTGCGCGAGATGCGCACGTCGGCCCACGAGGCGCCGGCGCGTTTCGCGGCGTCCAGCGCTTCCATCATCAATTCGCGCGTAGCGGGGTCGGTGTAGAGCGCGGGCAAAGCCCGTGGCGCCGGCAGCGCAGCAAGTAACCGCGGACCAAGGGCAACGGCACCGAGGGCGACGCTGCCGGTTCGCAGGAAATCACGACGTGAGGTCATGGGAGCGGTGATGGGAGTACGGCGACAACGTTTGGCTCTTCATTTGTGGCGTACCTGCATCATAACGCAAAACCCCGGTGCATCGCTGATGCGCCGGGGTCTCCGAACTGCGGTCGCACTCACGTCGCATGGTCGTCGCGCGTTGCCACCAGGGTCGTGTGAACTATTTCAGGTTCGTCCGGAAAAACGCCAGCGTGGCGTTCCACGCCTTTTCAGCCGCATCGGCGTTGTATGCCTGTCCGCTCGGGTTGGCGAACGCGTGGTTGGCGTCCTCGTAGACCGTGATGGTGACCGGGCGGCCAGCTGCGCGAATGGCGGATTCCATTGCCCGAACGCTGCTGAGGGGAATACCGGTGTCCTTGCCACCGAACAGTCCAAGGACCGGCGCCTTCAGGCGGGATAGCTGGCCCGCGTCCGTGATCGGGGCACCGTAAAAGATCACGACGGCGTTCAGATTGGCGCCGGCGGCGAGGCCGGTGCGCAACGACCAGTGCCCGCCGAAGCAGTAGCCGATCGAGCCCACTGTCGTGGCGCCTTTTTGGCGAAGGTACGTCACGGCCGCCGAGACGTTCTCCTCTCCGGCGGCGATGTTCGACATCCCTGCCTGAAACAGTTTTAGCGCGACGTCGGGGGTCTTGGCCACTTGCCCACCAAAGAGATCCACCGCAAGCACGGTGTACCCTTCGCCGGCGTAGCGATCGGCCATCTTCTTGATGTTGTCGTTGAGTCCCCACCACTCGTGCACCATCACGAGAGCCGGTCCCCCCTCGGCCGCACCGGTGGGACGCGCGATATAGCCATTGACCGCCTTGCCGCTCACGGTTGCGTAGGTTACCGTCTCGCCAGCTACGGTGCGGCGCGGGGCCACGAGAACGGCCGCCGACGCCACCGGTGTTTCCGCCGCATGGGCGCGGTGCATCTCAGCGGCGTAATCCGCCCGATTTTGGGCGAGTAGGGGAGAAGCCGTCAGCACAGTGAATGCTGCCGAAGCCAGCAGGTAGGCAGAACGCATGGAGGACATGGGAGATGAGTAGCTCATGAGCGGGCACGTGAAATCAGATTTCACACCACATGCAATACTAATCGAGCAGGCGGTTGATTGGTTCCGTGCTGAGATAACCCAGCTAGGCGATGGAGGCCCCGCCTACCGCGCGAGCGAGCATCGCTGGATCGATATTGCCTCCCGTGGCGACCACCACGGTCGTGCGGTCGCGCGTTTCGAGTTTCCTGGAAAGCAGCGCCGCCAGCGCCGCCGCACCACCAGGCTCGATCACGAGCTTCAGTTCGCGCACGGCGAAGGCGATCGCCTGGAGCACCTCCTCATCGGTCACCGTGAGTCCGCGCCCCACGCGCGGCTGGTTGATGGAAAAGGTGAACTCCCCCGGCATTTCGGTGACGATCGCGTCGCAGATCGAGCGCTTTCCGGGCTCGTTGGGCACGCGGTATCCCAGTGCCAGCGATCGGGTCATGTCGTCGAAGTCGGCCGGTTCGCACGGATGCACCACGGTGTGGGGCGACACCGCCTCCGCCGCGAGCGCGCAGCCGGCGGTGAGACCGCCGCCGCCGCAGCACACCAGCAAGGCATCGGGCGCATGGCCCATCGCCTTCGACTGGCGCAACGCCTCCAGCGCCAGGGTGCCCTGTCCGGCTACCACGTGCGGATCCTCGAAAGGCGGAATGACCGTCAGTCCGCGTTCGCGCGCGATCGCTTCGCCGATCGCCACCCGATCTTCGCTGTAGCGGTCGTACAGCACCACCTCCGCGCCGAACGCCCGCGTCCGTGCGATCTTGAGCGCCGGTGCGTCTTTGGGCATCACGATCACCGAACGCATACCCAGCAGCGTCGCGCTGTAGGCCACAGCCTGCGCGTGATTGCCGGAGGAGTAGGCCACCACGCCACGGGAGCGCTCCTCGGCGGAGAGCTGCAGCACGCGATTGAGTGCGCCGCGAAGCTTGAAGGATCCGGTGTGCTGCAGCACTTCTGCCTTGAGCAGTACGCGGCCGCCGGCGCGGGCATCGAGCGCCGGCGACGACAGCAGTGGCGTCACCGCCGCATGGGGCGCGATGCGCGCGAGTGCCGCTTCGATGTCGGCGAACGTTGGCGGTTGCATGAGCAGCTTGGGGACGGACATCCTTGGGTCGGCTCGCGGTTGGTCGCGGGATTATTGCGGCCAGCCGGTCGTCGAAATGCGGGGCATGATGCGCAACGCATTCCGGTAGTAGACCTTCTTCAGCACCTCGTCGGGAAGGTCGATGCCGTACAGCTTCCAGAAGGCGTGATAGTCGCGGTAGTAGTCGAAGTAGTCGTCACGTGTCTCGAACACCCGCCAGTAATACGGATACTCCTGCGGCTGGAAGGAATCCTTGCCGAAGAGAATACGATCCTGAAACTTCACGAAGAAGTCGTGCGCCGCGCGTGGCTGCCGTCCGATGTCGTACAGCACGGCGCCGACCTCGGTGAGCACATTGGGCATGTCGCTGAGCATCTTGCCGAGTCTGGCGAGATCGTTGGCGTGCCAGCCAAGATGCGCAGTCACGAAGGTGGTGTGCGGATGACGGCGGAACAGGTTGTCGCGTTCGGTGGCGAGCTGCTCGAAGCGCGGAAACTGCGGATCCTGATAGCCGCGGTTGGGAAAGAGCGACAGCTCGAGCCAGCGTTCGTTGCGGTAGTCGAGGGTGTTCCAGAATTCCGGCGGATCGGCGGTGTGGATGAACACCGGCAATCGCAGGCGCGCGCACGCTTCCCAGATCGGATCGAGCGCCGGGTCATCGATCCGCAGCCGTGCACCATCCGCCTTGGTGATCGAGAGACCGAGGCCCTTGCCGATCTCGCCAACGCCGACGGCGCCGGCCTTCGCATCCGCTTCGAGTTGCGCCACCGCCTTGGCAGCCCACCCCGGTCCGACATTCTGAAAGTTGATCCCGGCAAGCACGCGCACACGGTCCTTCATTGTGGACGACGCGTTGACGGCCGCCATTGCGCGCGCGAGTCGATCGCCGGACATGTTGTCTGCCGCAATCATCATCCGCACGTTGAGGCTGTCGAGCGAACGACCCATGCGATCGACCGCCTCGGCAGAGCCGAGCAAGGCACCGGGGTGTCCGTGAAAATCGATGACCGGAAATTTGGCCCGCGTGTTGACGGTGCCTGCCGTGATGAGCGTCGAACGCGGGCGATAATCGAGGATGCTTGGCGCAGGCTCCGCTGGCGCCATGCAGCTGAGCGGACGGATCTCGGTGGTTCCGGGCGGACAGCGTTCGCCGGGCTTTATTGCCGTACCACCACGGAAGCCGCCGCGGGCGGGTGGCTGCTGAGCGTGTACCGACACCGACCAGCCCGTGCTGAGGAGGGCGACGGCGAGTATCGCCACGCTGCGGCGTACAGGCGCCCGCTGACCTGAGAATGGATTCACGCGCGACAATCCTCGGAGCACTACAGGGAACGGTGAGCTGAGTCGAGGCCGTTTCGGCAGCGGCTGCACCTCGGGTTGCTTGGGAATGTGACACTCGTTCGCGCTGGCGGGAACCACCATCGCGATCACGGAATGAGGATGAACGCGAGACGTATTGACGCGGACACCGGGTGCGATCGTCGGGTGCCGACGCTCCGGAAGCCGGAGGGCGCCACTGAGCCAGCGCTGTCCTCTTGCGCCCTCGCCCCGACGTTGATCGTCCCACGCTGATCGTTCAGATGGCGCTCAACGTTCGGAGCTCGCGCGGCGGGCGCGTTCGCCACCACAAGTGATCGCGCGTTCGAAGCGCGTGCGCGGCCTGAGCACGTAGCCGTCGGCAACGCTGCTGTCCTGCGCATCGGCGGCGGTCGCGTACTGGGCGGGGCAGGGAGCATACAGAGCGTCGCCCATCGCACTGGCAACCGGGGCGGGGAGACCGGTGAAGACCCAGCCGAGGGTGACCAGCGCAATCACCACCGCCAACAGTGTGACCGTACGTCTCAGCAGCCGGAGGCGGCGCGGCGGTTCCGGGGGCTCCGGTTGGTCAAAGACAAACGAGGACATGTCGAAAAATACGCAGGGCTGTTACGCCATCTTCTGACAGCGTCGGTTCCCGGGGGGCACTCCGGCCTTCTCACAGGCACATGCGGTGCCCACGCCGCCGCACGACCCACGCAAACGCTTTCCGGACAACATCACGCCCAGTGCCATGACGATCATGGCGATCGCGATGATCGCGACGGTCGACAGCAGCGTAACCATCAGTGCTCCGGTGAGGGGATGATATTGTGCACCACCGTTGCCCTGAAGCCGCTGGTCATGCGCTCCTCAACTTGTCCGTTGGATGTAGCGATGAGCAAGAGGACATTCAGCTTGTGCTCGGCGGCCAGTGACCACGCGCGTTCCGGGCCGGCCACCAGCAAGGCCGTCGCCCATCCATCGGCCATGGCGCAACGTTCATGCAGCACCGACACGGAGAGCAGACGGTGAGATACCGGACGCCCGGACGTGGGGTCGATCGTGTGCACGTATCGTACCCCGTTGACCGTGCGAAAGTCCCGGTAGTTGCCGGACGTGGCGAGGGCGCCGTTGCTCAGGGCTACTACCAACTGCACGCGCCGCGCCTCGACGTCCGGGGCCTCCACACCTACGCGGAACGGCTGCCCGGAACTATTCACGCCGCGCGCACGCACCTCACCGCCGAGTTCGACGAAGTGATCCGCTTCGCCTCGCGCGGCGAGCAGCGCGGAGAGGCGATCAACCGTGTAGCCCGGCGCGATGGCATTCAGGTTGATCTGCAACAACGGATGCCGCTTACGGAGCGAGCGCTCATCGACCTCGAGCTTTTCGTATCCGACCTGCGCGCGCACCGTCGCCAAGGTTTGCTCGTCCGGCACGGCGGTGTCCGATCGCTGCGCGCCGAAACCCCAGGCATCGATCAAGGCGCCAACGGTTACATCGAACGCGCCGCCCGACAGCCGCGAGAGCTGCATCGCGTCACCCAGGACTGCCGACAGCATCGGGGAGATCGGCATCGGCGTGGTATCGACCAGTCGATTCACCCGCGACAGCTCCGAGCCCGGGACGTAGGTGGAGAGATGGCGATCCACTTCGGCCACCAGCGAATCGACGGCCCGTTGCAGCCGTTGACGATCCGCTTCGCTGCGTCGGGCACCGAGCACGATACGATACGTCGTGCCCTGCGCGGATCCCTCGATTACCGTGCCGCCTGTGACGGGCGATTTACCTGCTCCTCGCTCGCGGTAGGCGATGATGAACGCGAGGGTGAGCACCACCGGCACGATCCACCATCGACGCGACGCACGCGCCAGAGCGAATCCTGTGAGCGAAGCGCGCATCACGGCCGGCGTGTCATCCGAAGTCGTCGAAGGCCACGTTCTCGCGCTCCACGCCGATCGAGTCGAGCATGTCCATGCAGGCCTTGAGCATCATCGGCGGGCCGCAGAGGTAGTATTCCACATCTTCGGGGCTCGGATGCGTCGACAGATACTCGCGCAGCAGTACTTGGTGAATGAAGCCGGTGGCGCCGGTCCATTCGTCTTCCGGACGCGGTTCGGATAGCGCGAGGTGCCAGGAGAAATTCGGATTTTCCCGCTGGATGCTGTCGAAGTCCTCCACGTAGAATGCCTCCTTGAGGGAGCGCGCACCGTACCAGAACGTGACGCGCCGCTCCGTGTGCAGCCGACGAAACTGATCGAAGATGTGCGAACGCATGGGCGCCATGCCGGCCCCGCCGCCGATGAAGCACATTTCGTTGCGGGTGTCTTTGGCGAAGAACTCCCCATACGGCCCCGAGATCACCACTTCGTCGCCGGACTTGAGGTTGAAGATATACGTCGACATGATCCCGGGGGGCAGACCGGTCGTGCGCGGCGGCGGTGTGGCCACGCGCACGTTGAGCATGATGATGTCCTTCTCGAGCGGGAAGCTCGCCATCGAGTACGCGCGCTGTACCGGCTCGGTGACGGTCGATGACAGATCCCACAGCTTGAGCGCGTCCCAGTCGCTCCGATACGCCTCGCCGATGTCGAAATCGCGACTGTGCACAGTGTGCGGCGGGCATTCGATCTGGATATAGCCCCCCGCTCGAAACGGCACCTCCTCGCCCGACGGCAACTCCAGCACCAGCTCCTTGATGAACGTGGCGACGTTGTCGTTGGAGCGCACGCGGCAGCGCCACTGCCGAACGCCGAAGATCGCCGCTTCGAGATGAATCTTCATGTCCTGCTTGACCTTCACCTGACAGGACAGGCGCACGCCCATGCGCGCCTCGCCGCGGCTCACATGACTCGCTTCGGTGGGGAGCAGCGCTCCACCTCCCTCAAGCACCTCCACCTTGCACACACCGCACGAGCCTTTGCCGCCGCACGCGGACGGGACGAAGATCTGTTGCTGCGCCAGCGTGTTCAGCAACGTCGATCCGGCTTTGGCTTGCAGCGTCTTCGTGGCGTCGTTGTTCACGAGAATGAGCACGTCGCCACTCTGCACGAGTCGTGAACGTGCTACCATGAGCACCGCGACGAGCAGCAGCACGAGCGTCAGGAAGACGCCAACGCCGAGTCCGATCGTCAGCAGATCGTTCACAGCTGGATTCCGGCAAAGGCCATGAAGCAGATCGCCAGCAGTCCAGTCACCATGAAGGTGAGGCCGAGTCCGCGAAGCGCCAGGGGGGGGTTGGCGTAGCGCAGCTTTTCGCGCACTGCGGCCAGCGCCACGATTGCCAGCAACCACCCGATGCCGGATCCCAGGCCGAAGACGGCGCTTTCGGTCAGGTTGTAGTCGCGCTGATCCATAAACAGACTGCCGCCCAGAATGGCGCAGTTCACCGCGATCAGCGGCAGAAAAACACCAAGCGAGCCATACAGGACCGGCACGAACTTCTCGATGGCCATTTCCACAACCTGCGTGAGCGCCGCGATAGTGCCGATGAAGCTGAGGAAGACCAAAAATGATAGATCGACGTTGGCCATCGCCGGATGTACCCACGCCAGCGATCCCTCACGCAGCACGTTGTGCAACAGCAGGTTGTTGAGCGGTACGGTGATGGCCAGCACAAACGTCACGGCCAGTCCGAGACCGATAGCCGTACCGACACGTTTCGATACGGCAAGGAAGGAACACATGCCGAGGAAGAACGTGAGCGCCATGTTCTCCACGAAGATGCTGCGTGCCAGCAGACTGAGATAATGTCCGGTCATGGGCGCACGTTCATCAGGCGGCTTGCCGCGGCGACGAGGAGACGGCGGACGCTCGCGGCAGCTCGTCGTGCTCCGGCGATTCGATGTGCACGCTTATCTCTACTTCCCGCTGGGCCGGTTTCCATGTGCGCAGTGCCCAGATAAGTCCACCGATCAGGAAGAAGGCGGCGGGCGAGAGCACCATGAGACCGTTCGGCAGATACCAGCCGCCATCGCTCACCAACGGAAGTACGCGCATGCCAAGGAGCGTACCGGACCCCAGGAGTTCGCGAAACGTTGCCACCACCAGCAGTACGGCGCTGTAGCCGGCACCATTGCCGATCGCGTCGAGCAGGCTGGCGCGCGGTCCGTTCTGCATGGCGAAGCCTTCGGCCCGCCCCATGATGATGCAGTTCGTGATGATGAGGCCGACAAACACCGACAGCTGTTTGGAAATGCCGAACGCATAGGCCTTGAGCAGCTGGTCGCAGACGATCACGAGCGACGAGATGATCGTGAGCTGCACAATGATGCGGATACTCGATGGGATCCAGTGGCGGATGAGCGAGATGGTCACGTTGCTGGCGATCAGCACGGCGGTCACCGCCAGGCACATCACCAGCGACGTGGAGAGCAGGGTGGTGACCGCCAGCGCGGAGCAGATTCCCAGGACCTGCCGCGCGATGGGGTTTTCCTCGAACAGCGGATCTCTCAACGTAGGTGGAATTCGCGATGCAGCCATCAGAGCTTCTCCGCTCGTTGAGAGGTACGATACCGCTCGAGATAAGGCCCGAACGCGTCAGGGCCCAACCAGAACAGCACGGTATGGGAAACGCCGCGTGAGGTGATGGTCGCTCCCGATAATCCGTCAATACGATACGGATCGGCAGCGGGCGGCCCGGTCGCCCCTTTTACTACCCGCAGTCGCAGATCTCCATTGTCGTCGAAGGCTTTCCGCCCCGTCCAGCGCGCTTGCCATCGCGGATTCTCGATTTCCCCACCGAGTCCGGGCGTTTCTCCGTGCTCATAAAACGTGATCCCTGACACCGTGCGGGCGTCGTGTTCGAGGGCGAGGTAGCCATACATGGTGGACCACAGACCGTAGCCCTGGATCGGCAGGATCAGCGCTTCGACCTTGTCGTCGCTGGCGCCATGCAGTTCATAGACCACCAGGTAACGCGGGATGCGCAACACCTTCGCCTCGTTCACCGGCGCAGGGCTACTCTGTTCGGGATCGCGCGACGCGGCGCGCTGATCGTAGCGCTCCACATCGACCGAATCGACCGGGAGGCCGGTACGCACGTCGATGACCCGTGGCGTGATGCGCTCGGCGAAGCGTGCCAGCACATCGGCACGCGTGAGTTCCTCGCCCGGTTGCACCAATCTCGCGACGTCGAGCACCTTCGACAGCCGGTCGACCCGTTGGTTCTCCTCCTGGGCAGGTCGCAGCAGCACGGCCGCGGCGGCAATGGGAATTGCACAGACGAGGCACACCACGGCGGCGAATGCCACCGTGTACCCGACGGAATCACGTCGAAGAGCGCACATAACGGGCAGCCCTCCGTTTGATGTTGGCGCGCACCACCGCATGGTCGATCAACGGGGCGAACATGTTCGCGAACAGGATCGCCAGCATCATACCCTCGGGATAGGCAGGGTTCACACAACGGATGAGTACGCACAGCACGCCGATCAGGAACCCGTATGCGTACTTGCCGCGCCTGGTGAACGCCGAGGACACCGGGTCGGTCGCCATGAAGACCGCACCGAAGGCCCAGCCGCCGAGAACAAAGTGCCAGTACCACGGAAGGTTGAGCATCGGATTGGTGGATGAGCCGATCGTGTTCAGCCCGATCGCCGCCACAAGGGTGCCGACGACCACGCCGAACATCGTCTGCCACGATGCCACCTGCGTAAGCAGCAGCAGCGCCGCCCCGAGCAGTACCGCCAGCACCGATGTCTCCCCCATGGATCCGGGGATGAGCCCGACGAACGCATCGGTAAAGGTAAGACCCTGCAGATGTCCGGCCCCCTCGGCATACGAGGCCAGCCACGTGGCCCCCGACACGCCATCGGGGGGAGTGGCCGCGACCCACACATTTCCGGAGAGCTGCCCGGGGTACGCAAAGAACAGAAAGGCGCGAGCCACCAGAGCGGGATTGAGAAAATTCATCCCCGTCCCGCCAAAAATCTCTTTGCCGATCACCACACCGAACGCCGTGCCCAGCGCCACCTGCCAGAGCGGAATGGTGGCGGGGAGAATGAGCGGAATGAGCGTACCGGTCACGAAGAATCCTTCATTGATCTCGTGCCCACGCACCACGGCAAAGACCGTCTCAAGCAATCCGCCGGCGATGAACGTCACCAGCAGGATGGGGAGGAAGTGCAGCGCGCCATAAAGCATGCAGCCCGTGATCGAGGCACTGCTTACCGGGAGGCCGATGGCGCCGTACACGCGTGCCTGCCACGTTGCCAGCAGCTGCCCACCCTGTTCGACCGTCAGAAACGCCTGATAGCCGGTGTTGAACATCGCCATCAGCATGCACGGGATGAGCGCGACGACCACCAGCACCATCATTCGCTTTTGGTCGAATGCATCGCGCACATGAGGACCGCCGGTGGTCGTATAGGCTGGCGTGTACAGAAACGTGTCACCCGCATCGTAGACCGCATGAAACTTCTCCAGCGGTCCGCCTTTCCTGAACGGTCGTTCTGCTCGATCGAGCAACGCGCGCATTCTGGACATCAGGACTCCGCCGCGATGGTCGTGAGTGTGCGACGCAGGGCTTCCCCATGCTCGTATTTGCCTGGGCAGACGAAAGTGCAAAGTGCCAGGTCTTCCTCATCCAACTCCAGCGCCCCCAGTGACTCGGCCCACTCGACGTCACCGACTGCCAGCGCGCGCAGCAGGTGTGTCGGCATGAGATCCATCGGCATCACGCGTTCGTACGCGCCAATGGGGACCATCGCGCGACGGGATCCGTGCAACCGCGTATCGAGTGCGTACGTCCGTTTCGGGAGCAGCGCCGAGAGAAAGGCCGGTACCGCCGAGAAGGTGCGCGCACCGGGCGTCATCCATCCGAGAAACTCCCGCGTGCGGCGTTCGGGCACCACGGTCACCTGCTGATGGAATCGTCCGAGAAATGCGTGCTCCGCCTCCTGTGCGCGATGGCCGCTGAGCACCGATCCGCTGATCACGCGTACCTCCTCGGTCGCCCCGACGTCGTCGGCCGTGAGCTCCTGCTGCAGCAGCTCCGTGAGGGACGCCCCGAGTCGCGTGCGCAACAATCGTGGCGATCGTACCCCGGGACCGCCAAGCGCCACGATTACCGAGTGATCAAACTGAGCACTGTCGAAAACGCGACCGATACGGGCTACGTCCTGAATGCCGATGTGCCACACCGACTTGTCGCGGTGCACGGGATCGAGCCGGTGAATGTGGTAGCCCGCCGTACCGGCCGGGTGCTTTCCGGAGAACTCCTCGATGCGTACACGTGAGAAAGCGGCGCGCGAATCGGCAGCATGATCGCCGATGGTCGATCCGGCGTGCCGGCACAGATACACCGGGCCGTCGAGCAACAGCATGAGTACAGACAGCCCGTGCGCGATATCCTGCTCGCGTCCGCGCATCACCACATCGAGGTCCGGCGCCAGCGGATTGGAATCCATGGCCGTGACGAACAGGGCGTGCGGTATCGCATCGGGGGCAGGAATCACACTGAACGGTCGCGTGCGCAGGGCGGTCCACAGCCCCGTGGCCTGGAGCAGCGCCCGGGCACCGGCCGGCGTGAACCGTGCCGCACGCAGGTCCGAATGGTCATACGTATCCTGTGCTTCGTCACGCGCGGCGTCGACGGCAATGACCACCGATTGCAAGGCGCGACGTTCACCGCGATGTACGGCGATCACCTCGCCGGCGGCCGGGGCAACGAACTTAATGGCTCCGTAGGTACGGTGCTCGAGTACCGGCTGTCCGACCTGCACGCTGTCGCCCGGCTCCACCAGGACACGTGCTTTCAGTCCGATGTAATCACGCGCGAGCACCGCGACCTGTTGCACGGCGCGCGCGGGCGATATCGTTTGCGTCGGAGCGCCGGCGAGCGGGATATCGAGTCCCTTGGAAACGGTATGGACAGCCATCGAGGACGCAGGGTTGGAGGGACAACACTCAACAATACCCACTGCGCGGAAGTTGTGCGAACAGCCTTTGAGGACGTTCCTGCGGTGATCGGCCGCGCTCCAGCCGGCCGAGGCTCTCGACGGCGCCCCGGTTTGGGGCTACCGTTCGTTTCCCCTTCAGGAGTCTCGTAATGGATACGGTGCGTGCCATAATCGCCCGGAAGGGCAAGACGGTATTCTCCGTCGCGTCGGGTGCCACGGTGCTGGACGCCGCGCGCATCATGGGTGATAACGGCCTCGGTGCGGTATTGGTGATCGACGAAGAGCGGCTCGTGGGCATCTTCACCGAACGTGATACGCTGCGTCGGGTGGTGGCCGCGCAGAAGGATCCCGTTGGTACGTTGGTGGGCGAGGTAATGACGTCGTCGCTCTATACCTGCGTCCCCGCTACCACGGTGGATGAATGTGGTGCGATCATGACAACGCACCGCATCCGACACCTGCCGGTGGTGGACGAGGAGGGATTACACGGCCTCGTCAGCATCGGTGATCTTCTGGCCTATCGGGTGCGCGAGCAGGAGGACACGATTCGGTACCTCAATCAATACATGTTCAACGCGCGGTAATGGCGCTCGCACGTGACAATTTTTCAAGATTCCCGAGTGGGAAGCAGGACCGTGCTTTGTTCGTGATTTTCCCGAGTGCCTTCATTAAACTATTCGTCAATCCCGTTATTCACACTCGAAGCATAAACGTCGCTCCGGCCGCCAGTGCGGCACTCCTCGCCCGCCGGCGCGCTGGTGCGTTTACGGCGAGCGCTCGCTGACCAGGCCCAGCAGATGTTTGCCGGCTCCGGCAGCACCGGGAGCTCCATAGCGTTCTCGCTTGGGGCAGGGCGGGCACTCGCCAAGTGAGTTTGCAGCTCGATCTCGGCAACTTTGGATTGCCCGGCGACACCGCTACAACGCTTGGGATCACGGCGCTCGTTCGCGTGCGCCTGCCAGGTGCGATCGTCGGCTGGCGTTTACAGGCGATCGGCGGGTACGTGCGCCGCGGCCTCGGGGTGGTCGCCGTCAGCGCAGCGGCGCTTCCCACCAACTTGCAGCCGGCCGACTCGGATGGGCACGTAACCGAGGGTCTGAGCGTGATCGGTTGGCGTACCGTCGACATCGTTCGCCTCAGTACGTCTGCGTCTGCGCCCGGGTGACGCCAACCGGCACCTCCATCACGACGGCGGTGCCGGGAGGCGCGAGGACCAGACAGGTCGCGCCACTCCCGCTCATCAATCCTGCCGCCGGTACGTCGTTCGCTCGCAGTTCGGCCGCGCAGGCGCGTACCTTCGGGAGTACCGCGCAGACGCCGTCATGCAGGGACATGACCACGTCTTCGAAGTCATTCGCACTATGGTGCACGATGGAGGCCCATGAATCGAATGCGGCCGCGCTGTAAGCGAAGGCCCCGCCGGCGGCCCGCCGCGTGTCCTCGGCGTCACGCGCCGCCGCAAAGGCGCGGTACGCCATTCCGGTGTTCACGCCGGTCGCAAACGTGAGCAGCGTGACGTCCATCGGCGGAAGCGGCGCCAAGAGCAGCAGTCGATCACCTCGGCCCCATGCCCAGGCACGCGAGGCGCCCGACACGAGAAACGGCACGTCGGCGCCGAGGGTACCGGCGATCTCCAGCAGTCGCGCCATGCCGATCGGGGCAGGGGATAACCGCTCGAGCGCGCGCAACACGGCCGCCGCGTCGGCACTGCCGCCTCCCAACCCACCACCTACCGGGATCTGCTTCTCGATGTCGATCTGAAAGCCGGTCGCCCAGCCGCTGTGAGCGAGGTACACTGCGGCCGCACGCCAGGCAAGGTTTTCGTGGGGCGCACCGAGTCCTGCTAACGGCATCGCCGGTCCGGCGCAGCGCAGCTGTCGCGGCAGATCACCGACGGCCACGTGTACCACGTCATGCAGCGCGAGACGCTGAAAAAGCGTTTCGATGCCGTGATACCCGCTCGCATCGCGCGCCAGAATGCGCAGCAGCAGGTTGATCTTGGCATGCGCCCGTTCCGTACAGTTCGCGCCGCCGGCAGACGCACTGCTCATGCGAACGCGCTCACGTGGGGGTGGTGGAGGCGGCCGTTGACGCCGTCGCCCGCTGCGCGCCGCGCAACGTGCTGACGTTGAGCCCCAGCCTCGCGAAGTACACCGCACCTATTACGGTAATCGGAATGAAGCTGAGGATGTGATACCCAAGCGCCCAACTCACGGCCAGGTCTTTGGGAATCCCGTACACGCCCAATCCCACCGTGGCCGCGAGTTCAAACACGCCGAAGAAGCCCGGCGAGCTGGGCAGCGCCACGCCGAGCGCCAGCACCCCTTGGACGAACAACGCGGCGCTGAGCGGCGCATCGATCCCCACCGCCGCGAAGGCGATGTACAGCGCGAGCGCGTGCACGAGCCAGTGCGCGATCGCCCACCCAAGCACTTCAAGGAAGCGTCGCGCGTCGCGCAGGACCGCCAGCCCCCCCACGGCGTTCTCCACGAAGCGCACGATCGGTACTTCGAAACGCGGCACGATGTTTCGCACAACGACCCGAACCAGTCGCAGCACCTGTTCATGCTGCAGCACCACTCCGAAGCAGAAGGCGAGCAGCGCGATCACGACCACGACGCCGCCAGCGGCAAACTCCTGCACCGTGCGTCCGAGAATCCGCGCGCCGGCGGGGAAACGTGGGTCGAGCAAGGCGCCGAACATCAGGCCGAAAATGACGATCGAGTCGAAGATCCGGTCGACGGCAAGTGAACTGAGCGACGTGGACATCGCGACCCGTGGTACCTCGCGGGTGATCGCAAACGCGCGAGCAAACTCACCGGCGCGCAGCGGGAACACATTGTTCATCATCATGCCGATCGCGGTGCTGCGCCACAGCGGCCCGAAGGGAATGCGGCCGGCGACCGGCTCGAGGATCGTGCGCCAACGTCGTGCGCGCAGCGGGAAAATGCACGTGCCGACCACCGCCGACAGCCCGAGTAGCGCCATATTTGACGTGCGCAGCACCCTCCAGACCACATCCAGATCGACGTCCTTGAGCGTCCACCAGAGCAGTACCGCACTGAAAACGAATCCGAGCGCGCTTTTCCAATCAAGCCTCACGTGGTCACCGCGAGATCCAGCAGATCCGAGAGCTCCTCGAAGAGCGCGTGTGCGCCCGGTTCGCCGAGCGAACCACGTTGCCAGTGCACTTTGAGGTCATCACGCACCGCGCGCGCACGCGCCACGGCGGAATGGCCGCGATACAACAGCGACTCGACCGGCACGATCGCGGGTTCAGGGATGGGCGCGCCGGCCCACGTGATACTCGTTTGCTTCACCTGGCTGGCCAACTGCTGGTCGGAGAGTTCCCGGTTCATCAGCAGCATCGCGAACCCCTGCACGGCGGCGCGCTCGGCGACCACTTGCAATGGTGCCCGCGCCATCCGCGTGGCGAGATTGCCGATGCTCGCCGCTCCGTAACTCTCGGCCACGTCGGCGAGGCCGAGCAGGGCGCGACGCACACCGTCGGTGAGCGCGAGCGGTGCCGGACCGTCGCTGCTGGCGGTCAGTGCGGCCGCTTCTCGGGCTATCCCGTCTGCGGCAGCGGCCACATCGCCGCGAAAGCGCTGCGCGAGCGTGATCGGAGGCGAAGGATTGCGTTGCACGATCGAGGGCATGCCGTCTTCAGGGAAGAAGCGGGCGATCGGAAGCACCTGGCTGGCCGGGGAATCGGTGGGAGCCGACGTGGCCAGATACCCGGCGGCCATTGCAGCCAGTGCCACCGATTGCGTGCGGCTTCGACGTTGTTCTGCCTCCGTCCACTGGCCGGCGAGGCCCACCAGCGCGCGCAACTCGGCCAACGCGCCGCGCACCGAGAAGTGCAGACGTTGATCCCATCGCAATTCCCCGTCGCGCACGCCGGTGGCGATGCGCTCCACTGTAGACGCCAGATCGGGGAGCCCGTCAAGGCGGGTCATCGCGGCGCTGCCGCGCAACGCGCGAGCGTTGGTCAGGAACGCGGTGGCATCAGGCGAGGCGTCGGCGGCGTGACCAAGGAGCTGGTCGAGACGATCGAGATACTCGGTCGCTTCTTTCTGAAAGAATTCGATCAAGGCTTGCGGTGCGCTCATGCGAGACAATCCGGTAAAAGAATGCGACTGTCGAAAAGCTCAGAACCGGTCAGCTTCGCGGGCATCGTCCATGGCATGCCGCACTTCGCGCACCGCTTCCTCCATCCCCACGAAGAGTGCACGACCAACAATGGCATGGCCAATATTCAGCTCCTCGATCTCTGGAATCGCCGCCACGGGTCCGACATTCTTTACGGATAACCCATGTCCGGCGTGCACCGCCATTCCCAGTGAGGCACTGAGCGTTGCGGCCGTGGCGAGCGCCGCGAGCGGACGGTGCTCCGAGGGAGCGTGGGCGTACTGGCCGGTGTGGAGCTCGACTGCATCGGCGCCAAGGTCGCGTGACCGCCGCACCGCATCGCCATCGGGGTCGATGAACAGACTGGTGCGCACCCCGACCCGTTTCAGACGCGCGATTCCCTCGCGGAGCACCGGTTCTCCGCGCACGAGGTCCAATCCCCCTTCGGTCGTGACTTCCTCGCGCCGCTCGGGAACCAGGGTCACGGCGTGGGGACGCAGTCGTTCGGCGAGCTGCAGCATCTGTTCAGTCGCCGCGCACTCGAAGTTGAGCAGCGTGGTTATCGTTGCGGCGAGCCGATCGATATCGTCATCCTGTATATGACGCCGATCTTCGCGCAGATGGGCGGTGATTCCGTCCGCCCCGGCCTGTTCACACAGTCGAGCGGCCGCGACGGGATCGGGTTCACGACCGCGGCGCGCCTGCCGAACGGTGGCGACGTGATCGATGTTGATAAAGAGGCGCAGGTAGCGAAGCGACATCACGGGGGTATCCGGTGAAGGAGCGTGGGGTACCTTGTTCGTGATGGCGTGACGTCACGGGTGCAGTCACTACCAAAGGTATGGAGGCTTGAGTGCAGGCTAAAAGAATACTGATGCAGGTGGTGCTCGCGTCGGCTGTAGTGGTCGGATCGGCCTGTTCGCGGAGCATCGCAACGGCGGCGACCTCCACCGACGCGCCGGCGCCCGGGAACAGCAGCGGGTCTGGAGCGACGGTTGGTTCTTCCACCGCACGAGGCGCAGTCGAAGGCTTCATGGCTGGCGTTCAGACGCAGGACCTGCAGGCCATGTCGGTGATCTGGGGCACCACGAAAGGGGCGGCGCGCGATCAAATGAAGCGCGATGAGCTGGAAAAGCGGTTGATCATCATCCAATGCATGCTCACACACGACAAATGGAGTTTTGCCGAAGAGCGTGCCCGTCTGTCCACCGGTGGTCGGCAGGAGTTCATGGTCTCGCTCTCGCAAGGGAAGATGACCGCGAAGACGTCTTTCACCACTGTGGTCGGACCTCGCCAACGCTGGTTTGTGGAGATCGTGGACGTCGTACCGCTCAAAGAGTTCTGCCGCTGAGGGTGTTGCCGGTCGGGCGGGCCGGGCTGGTCCTGCCGGACACCCCGACTAATATTCAGAAAGTTCGACGAGCACACCACCGGTGGCACTCGGATGCAGAAAGGCGATGCGCTTGCCTTCGGCGCCGATCCGGGGTGTTTCGTCGATGAGTCGCAGACCGGCGTCCCGGCATCGCTGTAGCGTGCCGTCGAGGTCGTCCACGGCAAAGCAGACGTGATGGATACCGGGCCCACGCTTGGCGATAAACCTGCCAATCGGCGAGTCGTCAGACTGTGCCTGCAGCAGCTCCACCAGCGATTCGCCGGCCGCCAATCCGGCAATCGAGGCCCCATCAGCGTTATCGAGGGGCGCCTCGGGCATGCCAAGGACATCACGGTAGAACGGTAACAATTCGTCGAGGGCACGCACGGCGATCCCGATATGGGCGATGCGCGTGCCGCGGCGGACGGGATCAGTCATGGTTCGATCAGATGATTCGTTCGTGGCGGATGTCCGAATACTAATCCTGACGACGGGCGTGAGAGCAACCGGTGAACGCCGGGGGCTGCGCCCATGGAGCGCGCGATGGCTAACGCAGTCGAAGTGAAGGATGACAATTTTGCCGCTGAAATCGAAGAATATCAGGGGCTCGCCGTGGTGGACTTCTGGGCCACGTGGTGTGCCCCGTGTCGCATGATTGCGCCGATCGTGGAGCAGTTGGCCACGGAATACGCGGGCAAGGCCAAGGTCGCCAAGCTCGATGTCGACAATAATCAGCAGACGGCCGCGCGCTTCAACGTGCGCTCCATCCCGACCATTCTTTTCTTCAAAGACGGAAAGCTCATCGATCAGGTCGTCGGTGCCGTGCCGCGTCCTGCGCTCGAGGCGAAGTTCAAGGAGCACGCCTGATCGAGACGGGCGACGCGCCCGGATCGGCTGACACGACCGCTTCGGCGGTCGGGATCGCCGACCGGGCCGCAACGCTCTGGCCCGCAGCAGCCGTTTCCGGTGCGCTGCACGTGGTGAGTACCCCCATCGGGCATCTGGGCGACATCTCCCTGCGGGCCCTTGCCGTGCTGCAGCAGGTAGCGATCATCTGCTGCGAAGACACCCGGCACGCCAGGATTCTGCTTGGCCGCTACGGCATAGGCACCCCCACGATGGCGCTGCACGAGCACAACGAGTCCAGTGCCGTTTCGCGTCTCGTAGCCCGGCTTCGAGCGGGAGATGCCATCGCCCTCATCAGCGACGCTGGCACCCCGCTGGTCTCTGATCCGGGCGCCCGGCTCGTCGAGGCGGTCGCAACTGCAGGGCTGCGGGTCGTACCCATTCCCGGCGCGTCGGCCACGCTGGCCGCGCTGGTGGCCTCGGGGATTACGCCGCACCCATGTACGATCCTCGGATTTCTGGCCCGCAAAGGCGGCGAACGGCAGGATCAGCTCGCCATGGCGGCGCAGATGCCGCACGCCGTGGTGCTTTTCGAGTCGCCCAACCGCTTGGTGGACACGTTGCGTGATCTCGCCGCAGTGGCCGGCGCCCACCGGCAGGTGGCGGTGGCCCGTGAAATCACCAAATATTTTGAGGAACTCCGACGCGGAACGCTCGAGGCGGTCGCTGCGTATTACGAGAGCACGCCGCCGCGTGGCGAAATCGTGATCGTGCTGGCTGGTGCGCCTATCGTGTTGCCGGTCGAAACGGACCTCCGATCGATCGCCATCGCGCTGCGCGCCGAAGGGCTGCGCGCGCGCGACGTCGTGCAGCGGCTCATGAACGATCACGGCGCCAGCCGTAATCTCGCCTACCGTCTCGCCCACGAGAGCTGATCTTGTCCCTCACGCAGCGCCTCCGTTCGTTGGCACCTCTCGCTGCGTGTGCTGCCCTCCTGGTGATGACCGCCGGAGCTGCTCGGCCGCCGAACACGGTGCTTAGCGAGGGCTCTGGGCCCGGACGTCTGGCGATCGCGCGGTTGCAGTACGACGGCGGCGGCGACTGGTACGCCAATCCGTCCAGTCTCCCCAACCTGCTTGCCGCCATCGGCGAGCGCACCGCGCTGCCGGTGGAGCGTGCCGAAGCCAACGTGCGTCTTACCGACTCCGCACTCTTCGATTATCCGTTTCTGCATGCGACCGGTCACGGCGAGATGAAGCTGAGCGACGCCGAGATCGTGCAGCTGCGGGAATATCTGCTGCGCGGCGGATTCCTGCACGTGGATGACAACTATGGGCTCGACGAGAGTTTCCGTCGCGAGATCAAGCGGGTCTTTCCTGATCGCCCGATGCTCGAGGTGCCGACATCGCATCCGATCTATCACCTCGTGTACGATTTCCCTTCCGGTGTGCCGAAAGTGCATGAGCACGACGGCAAGCCGGCGCAGGGGATGGGCATCTTCATCGGCAACCGACTCGCTGTGTACTACTCCTACTCCGCCGATCTCGGCAACGGCTGGGAAGACGTGGGAACGCACCCCGATCCTCCCGCGCTGCACGAAGCCGCGCTGCGATTCGGCGTGAATCTGTTCGTTTATGCGGTGACCAGCCGCGTTACCCCATAATCGGTCACGCCATGTCCGTTGTATCGATCGGCCCTTGCGTGGCGCAGAGAAAGGCGTGACCGTTCCTGTGTTGCGTACCGGAGCCGACGTCCCGTCGCTCGAGACACGCCTGCAGCGCGAGCGGTCCGCATTACGGGTCCGAGCCGTGGCGGCCTTGGCACTCGCGGTGATCGGGCTGGGCGCGCTCAGTCTCTCGGCCGGCGCGTGGCTGATGGCCGATGGCAGGTGGATGCTCCTGCCGCGCTTCATGCCGCTCACCGTCTGGCTGGCGGCGGCCGCCGCTGCGGTGCTGCTGGTCTGGTCGTTGAGAAAGCGCAGCGCCGATGTGCTCAACCTTGACGCGCTCGCGACGGCGGTCGAGCGCGAACAGCAACTGCGTGCCGGTTCATTGCGCGGTGCGCTGGAAGTAGGGGGGGCCGGCGTGCTCGGCGCCCGCGCCTCGCAGGATGTTGCGCGTAAGTTGTCGTCCTCCGCACTCGCACCGAAGATGGCGCTTCGCCTCGCGCGCGGCATGACGATCTCCGGCATCGTGGCGGTAGTTACCCTGGGCGCGCTCACGTGGTCGGCCGGTCGCGTTCCCGATGGATTCGCCGCCGCCGTGCATCCGGTGCGCGCGTGGCGCGGTACGCTGCTGCCGGCGCTGGGATTCGAGAAAGTCCCGACGCTCGTCCCGCGCGGCATGCCGATCACCATGGGTATTCTCGCCGAGGGGAGACAGGAGATCCACGTGTCGCATCGCGCTGATGGTGAAGCGTGGCGCGATACCACCCTTACCGTCCCACGCAACGGCATCGTGTCGTTGGCCCTCGGCCCGGTACGCACCCCGGTCTCGCTTCGAGTGCGCGACGGGCGAGCCCCCGAGGCGAAGGCGATCATTACCGTCGCCGATCGCGGCTGGATCGGCGATGTCGCGCTCTTCGCCGAGTATCCCGCCTACCTGAGTCGAGAGAACGAAACGTTGGAGCCGGTGCCGCCGCTTCGCGTGCCGCGCGGCACCCGTGTGCGCGTGCATGCCGTCCTCCGCGGCGGCGCGCGGATGGCCATGCTCACCGATGGCCGGGATACGGTGCGCTTCATTGGCAACGATGGCGAGGGTGCGCCGGTGCAGGCGATCGTCTCGCTCAATCAGGATGGCACTTGGCGGTGGCTGGCGTCGGCGACGTCGCGCGATGGCGGCGAGGTGCTCCCGCCCGAGTTACCCGACGCAATAACATTTACCGTGGCGCCCGATCGCGCTCCCGAAGTGATGATTCTCTCACCGGCGGTCGATACTGCGATCGGTCCGACTGGCATCGTCCCGGTTTATGTGCGTGCCGGCGACGATCATGGCGTCGGCGCGGTGTCACTCGAGATCCGGCGAGAAGCCGCCGGCCAGAGTCACCGTGGCGGCGCGCGCGAGCGCATCGAGGTGGCGTCGCCACTGTCGCCGGTGTTTGAAGGAGGCACGTCGATCGTGCTCGATCCGCGTGCGCTGCAGCCCGGCGACAAGCTGTATGTGACGGCGGTGGCGATCGACGATTCGCCATGGCGGCAGCGTGCCGTGAGCAACGAGGTGATCCTGCGTATGCCGTCGCTTGCTGAACAGCGCGCGATGGCGCGCGATCTCGCTGATTCGCTGGCTGCGCGCGCGGCCCAGCTGGCGAAGCAGGAACAACGGTTGCAGCAGAATACCGCCGATGCCTCACGCAGTCGTGACCTCAATGGCTCCGGTCGTGCCGACGCGTCGCAACCGAATAGCGCAAAGAGCGACGGGAACACCTCGGCGCAGATGAGCTTCGCTGCGGCCGAGAAGGCGCGGCAACTCTCGCGCGACCAGCAGCAACTTGGCGCGCGTGTCGATTCGTTGCGTCAGAGCGCTCGCGAGCTCGAGACGCGTCTCAAGAATGCGAATGCGCTCGATACGGCGCTCGCCTCGCGCATGCAGGAAATTCAGCGCCTCCTACGCGAGGCGATGAGCCCGGAGATCCAGAAGCAGTTGGAGGCGCTCAATAAAAGCACCGAGCGACTGAGCGGTACGGAAGCACGGCGCTCCATGCAGCAGTTGGCGGAGCAGCAGCAGCAGATGCGCCAGCAGCTGGAGCGGAGCGCGGAGATGTTGCAGCGCGCCGCCCTCGAGGGAGCCATGCAGACGCTGCGCGATGACGCGACCGAGCTGGCCAAGGAGCAGCAGCAGCTGGCGGATCGCCATGCAGGGAAGAGCGGTATAGGCAGGCCCTCGTCGTCTCCCACGGAGCTTGCCGACCGCTCCCGCGATCTCGAACGGAACGTACAGAAGCTGACGAAGCGCCTGGATGAGGCAGGGGCGAAGCCGGGTGCGTCGCAAACGCGTGCCGCCGAGCCGCTGGTGAACGAGGCCGCCGATGCCATGCAGCGCGAGGCGCAGAAGCCCGGGGCCCGCCGCGAA
This sequence comes from Gemmatimonadales bacterium, assembly GCA_038250435.1. Lineage (GTDB taxonomy): Bacteria > Gemmatimonadota > Gemmatimonadetes > Gemmatimonadales > Gemmatimonadaceae > Gemmatimonas. The sequence goes on from JBBSCJ010000005.1 coordinate 94,373, forward strand.
AGTACCGAGGTCGCCGCTGCCGAAAAGCAAGGTGACCAGCAAACCAGCGGAACCACGGCAGACAAACAGTCCAACGGGGGGGCACAGAAGCAGGGCGAGAAGGCTGCAGGCGGCGATGCCGAAGGAAAGCAGGCTGGCGGCGAACAGGCAGGCCAGCAAAAAGGGCAGCAGGTCGGACCGCAGGCCGGAAAGCGGCCTGACGGCTCTTCACAAAGCGGCGCACAAAGCGGCTCGCAGGGTGAGGCCCGCAAGGCCGCTGAGGCGATGGCACAGGCAGCGCAACGTTTGACTGATGCCCGCGAGTCGCAGGTGCAGGCATGGAAGGGGGAGCTTTCACAGCAGCTCGACCAGTCGATCAACGAAACGATGCAGCTTGCTCGGCAACAGGCGGAGCTCGAGAAGCGCGCGAGGCAGCAGGGGGCGCAATCGATGCAGGGCGAGCAGAATGCCCTGCAGCAGGGCGTGGAGCAGGCGGCGGAACGTCTCGAAAAAGCCGGCCGCAGCTCCTCGTTGTTGTCCCAGCGCTCGCAGAGGGCGATGGGCGAGGCGCAGAAGCGCGTCGCACAGGCGTCGAAGTCGGCACAGGGGGCAGGACAGCCCGGCGGAAACGAACAGGCACAGAACGCCATGAAGGATGCCACGGAGGCGCTCAATCAGGCCCTCAGCTCGCTCGTGCGCGATCGGGAGCGCGTAAATGGCGCGCAGTCTGCATCCGGCTTCACGGAAATGATGGAGCAGCTCAGGCAGCTCGCACAGCAACAGGGGCAGCTCAACGGACAGATGCAGGGGTTGAACCTGCTTCCGGGCGGGCCGCAAGGGGCGGCGGCGCAGCAGCAGGCGCGCGCCTTGGCTCGTCAACAACGTGAGGTGGCCAAGTCGCTGAGCGATGTCTCGGATGCCGATCAGACCGGACGCACCGACGCGCTCGCGAAGGAAGCGCAGTTGCTCGCGCAACAGCTCGAGCGCGGCGGGCTTGACCCGAGTGTGGCCGCTCGCCAACAGCAGCTGTACCGACGACTGCTCGATGCCGGGCGATTTCTCGAGAAGGACGAGCGCGATGATCAGGGGCCGCGCGAGGCCCGGGCCGGTAACGGCAGCGGAGCCGGCGCGCGCGACGGGCTACAATCCGGTCGCGCAGCCAACAAGTTCACGCCACCCTCGTGGAATGAACTCCGCGGACTCGACCCGGACGAACGTCGGCTGGTCATCGAATATTTCCGTCGTCTGAATGGCGCCGCGCCGCAATAGCGACCGGCCACGGCCGTTGGCGGAAGGCCGTTGGCGTCCGCGCCTGCGGCGCCTCGCGCCGCTGATGTGCGTAGCGCTGCTGTTCCCGGCTGCAGCCCATGCAAGGCAAGGCGGCGGCGCGTCAACGGGCGCGACCGATACCACCGACGCACTCACCCGTGCGCTCGACGCCGAAGATCGAGGCGAGTCGCAGAAGTCTGCTGCCGCGTATCGTGAGGTGCTCAAGGGCGCGCTGACTCCCGGCCACTCCGATGGCAACCGCGTCGCTCTCGCGCTCCTCGGACTTGAGCGCGTCTGGGCGGAAGCGGGCGCGCGCGATTCGATTCTGCCAGTGGTACAGCGGGTGTTGAGCGTTCGCCCGGCCGATCCGATGGCCCGCGGCATCCAGCTGCGCACGCTCGTTGGTCTTGGGCGCGACGACGACGCACGCCAGGCGTTCCTGGCGTGGCGTCGCGCGGCGGCCGGTGACGGCGCGCCGTTCCGCGAATATGCGCGACTCCTGCTCGCGCAGGGACGGGCGCTGGCCGCCGACTCCGTGCTCACCGAAGCGAGTCGTCTGCTCGGCGCCGCCGGCACTCTCTCCGGTGAAGTCGCGCAGCTGCATGTGGCGCTCGGCCGATGGAGTGCGGCCGCCGTCGCCTTCCGGAAGGCGATTGTCGATCAGCCGTATCTCGAAACGTCGGCGCAGTTTGCGCTGCAGCGCGCGCCGACATGGTCGCGCGATTCGATCCGGCACGTATTGCGTGCAGCGCCGGTGCTGCTCGGCCCGCGCCGCCTGCTCTCGACGCTCGAACTCGTGTGGGGCGAACCGCGGCTCGCGTGGTTGGCGCTGGCAGCGGCGAGGAGCGACGATTCCACGTCGTCGGCGTGGCGGGACTTCGGTGAGCGCGCGGAATTGGCGCAGTCGTGGTTGGTCGCCCGCGATGCGTGGAGCGCGGTGTTTGAGAAACGTGGCGACCTGGAGGCGCAGCAGCGAGCGGCGCAAGCCGCGCTCAATGCTGGCGACGCTGCCGGCGCCCTGGAGATCGCGCAGCAAGCGACGCCCGTCATCGCGAAGAGCGACAGCCGTCGCGCCGCCGCACGGGTGCGCGCGCTCCTCCCCATCGAAATTGCGGCACTCGGTGAGCTCGGGCGTGCCAGCGAAGCGCAGGTGCGTCTCGACGACGAGGGGGCACGACTTGACGCCAGCTCGCGCGAAATGATGGTGCGACCGCTGATCGGTGCGTATCTGCGGGCCGGAGACCTTGCCCGCGCCAAGGCCGCCGTGCAGGGCTCGGAGCTCGTCAACGATGACGAGACCCTCGGCTGGCTCGCGCTGTACGAGGGAGATCTTGCGGCCGCGCGGAAATACCTCGTCCGTGCCGCGACCCAGCGCGCCGAACTGGTGGACGCCCTCGGGCTGCTGGCGCGAACGCGCGTGGCCTTCTCGCCGGCCTTGGGGGAAGCATTGCTCACCCTCGCCCGGCGTGACTCCGTCGGCGCGTCCGCCAAACTTGAGCTGCTCGCCGAGTCGTTCACCGACGCGGCCCCCGCGCTGCTCGGGCTGGCCGCACGGCTGGCGCGCGCCCGCAGATCGATCGCGCTCTGGGACCGGATCGTGAGAGACTGGCCAAAGAGCCCGGAGGCCGCCGAGGCGCTGCTCGCGTGGGCGCGCGTCCTCATCGCGACGGGCGACAAGGCTGGTGCCGTGCAGCGTCTGGAAACGCTGCTCGTGGACTACCCCGAGAGTGCGTTGCTGCCGCAGGCACGCCGCGAACTGCAGCAGCTCACAGGGCAACTTCCTCCAGCAACCGCGACGTCACCTGATGGGCTGTCGCGGGTAGATTGATCCATGCTTCCACGTGTGATTCCAGCCTTGGTGACGCTGTGCGCGCTTACGCTCTCGTTGACGCGTGCCGTGTCGGCGCAGCATCTGCTCGTGCCGATGGACGACGGGCAGCGCAATCACCTCAAGGCCTACGGGGTGACGTTTCTTGCGCTCAAGAACGGCCAGAAGGCTGAGTGGCTTCTGAACTATCGGGGCGGCGCGTTTCTGCTCCCCGATGCGGCGGACTTGCGCCGTCGAGCGGCGCTGGACGGCGTGAGCGTGGAAGCGATGACCGATGCCGGCGTTGCGGCGGCTCGCGCCGAACTCGCCAGCGGCAACATGGACGCGGTCGTCCTTGAGCGGGCGCCGCGGATCGCCATTTATCGTCCGGCCAACCAGCCGCCCTGGGACGATGCCGTCACGCTCGCCCTCACGTACGCGGGGATCGACTTCACGTCGGTGTGGGACGACGACGTCATGAACGGCGATCTGTCAAAGTACGACTGGGTGCATCTGCACCACGAAGATTTCACCGGACAGTTCAACAAGCTGTACCTCGCCTATCGCGATGCTCCGTGGTTTGTCCGGCAGCGCGATCGCGATCTCGCGACCGCGCGCAAGTTCGGCAAGCCTGATGTGCCCGCACTCAAGAAGTCGGTCGCGGATGGCATCCGCAGCTTTGTGGAGCGAGGCGGCTTTCTGTTTGCGATGTGCGGCGCGACCGAATCGCTCGACCTGGCTATCGCCTCGGTTACCGTAGACATCGCCGGCCCGTTTTCCGACGGGACTCCCCCGGCGCGCGATGCCGATGCGCGGCTGGACTGGGCGCACACGCTCGCCTTTACCGGTGCGCACGTCGAGCCCTCACCGTACATCAACGCGCTCAGCGACATTGATGGGCATCAGGTGAACGTCCCCGCGCGTCGGCAGCGGCTCGGGAGTTTCTCGCTCTTTGATTTTTCCGCGAAGCTCGATCCGGTGCCGGCGATGCTCGTCCAGAATCATCGTACCGTGATCAACGATTTTTATGGCGTGACCACGAGCTTCAATCGTGCCATCGTGAAAGCTGGCGTGACGGTGCTCGCCTCGGAAGATGGTGCCCCGTGGACCAAGTATCTTCACGGTGACGCGGGCAAGGGATCGTGGACGTTTCTCGGTGGACACGATCCCGAAGACGCGCAGCACGCCATCGGCAGCGCCCCCACGGACCTGTCGTTGCATCCGAACTCGCCGGGATACCGCCTGATCCTCAACAACGTGCTCTTCCCGGCGGCGAAAAAGAAGCCGCGAAAGACGTGAGGCGCGCCTGACGAAAGTCGTCGCTGCGCAGACGCGGCTCTCGCGGCCGGCAGCGGCCGCAATCCGCACGTCGATCACGCTTGCCGGTGGCAACGAAGTGTGCTTCGTCTGCCAGCTCGATGCCGAGCGCGTGATTACCACCGCGCGGGTCGTCGCGCGTGGTGATGTCCAAAGCGTGCTCGCGTTGCCCGGCTGCGCGGAGCCGGGGGAAATGCTGTTACACAACCATCCCTCCGGGCTGCTCGTGCCGAGCGCCGCAGACATGGAGGTGGCGGCCCGCTTTCACGACAACGGTGTGGGTTTCGGTATCGTGAATAACGAGGCCACGCGCGTCTACGTGGTCGTGGAGGTGCCGGAGGTCCGAGCGCTGGTGCCCGTGGCCCTTGACGACGTCGAGGTGCTGCTTGGCCCTCACGGCGCGGTTGCGCAGGCGATGCGAACGGTGCACGGGGTGCGTCAGTACGAGGATCGACCAAGCCAGCGCGCGATGGCAGCGGCGGTGGCGGCGACCTTTAACGAAGGGGGCGTCGCACTGCTCGAAGCCGGTACCGGAGTGGGCAAGTCGCTTGGCTACCTCATCCCGGCCCTGCGATGGGCGGCGGCAAATCGCGAACGGACGATCGTGTCCACCAATACCATCACGCTGCAGGAACAGTTGGTGAGCAAGGACTTGCCGTTTCTCCAACGGGCGCTCACCGACCAACCGGTGCGATTCGCGCTGCTCAAGGGCTGGCGCAATTATCTGTGTCTGGCGCGTCTGGAGCAAGCGCGCGGTGCGGGGGCGGCGCTATTCGAAGATGGCGGCACGGCCGACGTGGAACAGATCGCCGCCTGGGCCGAGAAGACCACCGATGGCTCGCTGGCCGATCTCCCCACACCGCCGCGCGGCGACGTGTGGGATGAAGTCGCTGCCGAGCCGGATCTGTGCGGCCGGCTCAAGTGCGCGCACTTCGACAAGTGCTTTCTGTTCAAGGCGCGTAAGGAAGCAGCACTCGCAGATGTAGTCGTGGTGAATCATCACCTGCTGCTGTCCGACGTGGCGGTGCGGCGCCAATCGCAGAACTGGGATGACGCGGCGGTGCTGCCGGCGTACAAGCGTCTGGTCATCGACGAAGGCCATCATCTCGAAGATGCGGCAGCGTCGCATCTGGGCAGTTCGATCACGCGGCGCGCCATCACCCGACTGTTCGGGCGGCTCGAACGGCGCGGCAAGGGGTTACTCCCGGCGCTGGCGGCGCGTCTGGGCGGTTCGACCGACTTGCTGAGTGTCGCGAGTCTCGACCTCGTTCGCGAACGCCTGTACTCGAGTGCTGCGACGGCTCGCGACCGCGCGCAGCTGCTCTTCGAGTTGTTGTCCGTGGTGCTCGAGAATGAGTCGGGCCCGGTGCTCCGGCTTACCCCCGCTTTTGAAGCACACGACCTGTTCCTCAACGGGATTTCGGGCACGCTGGACGACTTGCTTACGGAAATCGCGGCGCTCGCGGAAGGGCTTCGTGTCGTGCGGGAACGTCTGGAGAGCGACCAGAAAAAGAGCGAGGAACTTGCCCCGCTCATCGGCGAGTTGCGCGGTGTGACGCGTCGGATGCAAAGTGCCGGCGATGCGCTCGCCAAGGCGCTGCGCACCCCGACGGATGCACAGCCCGTCGTCCGCTGGATGGAATTCGTGGGAAAGCCGTTGAACGGTGAGCGCAACGTCGCAGTCCACTGCGTACCGCTCGACCTCGCACCGGTATTGCGCGAAGATCTGTTCGCGCGCGTGGACTCGGCCGTGATCACCAGTGCCACGCTTTCGACCGACGGCGGCTTCGGGTTTCTCGAACAGCGCCTCGGTCTCGACGGCTCCGCGCGCTCGCTGAGTACGGCCATCTTTCCCTCCCCCTTCAACTATCCGCAGCAAGCGCTTCTCGTGATACCGACGGACCTGCCGGCACCCAACGAAAACCCGGTGGCGCACTTTGCGGCGGTCACGATGCAACTGCGTGATCTGATGGCCGCCAGCGACGGCGGTCTGTTTGCGCTCTTCACGAGTCATCGCGACGTGCGCGAAATGGCGCAACAGCTGCGCGCCTCGGGACACGGCGGGCGCTATCCGCTGCTCGTGCACGGCGAGGAACCGCGCGACGTGCTGTTGCAGCGCTTCCGCGATTCCGGCCGTGCCGTGCTGCTCGGCACGGCCACCTTCTGGGAAGGCGTGGACGTACCGGGCGACGCCTTGCGCGGCTTGCTCATCGCCAAGCTTCCTTTTCGTGTTCCATCGGAGCCGATGGTGGCGGCGCAGTGCGAGGCGATCGAGGCACGCGGCGGGAATGCCTTCGCGGAATTCATGCTGCCCCATGCGTCGCTCCGTCTCAAACAAGGATTCGGGCGCCTGATCCGCACCGGCAGCGACGCCGGGGTTGTCGTCATCAGCGACCCGCGCGTGATTACCAAACGCTACGGCCGCGATCTGCTGAACGGCCTTCCGCCGGCAAAGCGTGTGACCGGTGCATGGGGTGAGGTCCGGCAGCGGGTGTTGAGCTTTTACGCATCTCGAAGCGCCTGCTGACGCTCGTCGCGCTCATCACCCGACTTCTCACCACACCGCCATTCCTGTGTCGGGCCTCTCCCCCTCGAAAATCGTCTGCGTCGGTCGCAACTACGTGGAGCATGCACGGGAGATGGGCAACGACGTCCCCACCCAACCGCTGCTCTTTCTCAAGCCGCCGTCGGCGATCGTTCGCCATAAAGAGCCGGTGGTGCTGCACGCCGTGTCGTCACATATAGAATGCGAAGGCGAGATCGCCCTCGTGATCGGCACGCGTCTGCGCCACGCCAGCGAAGCGGAAGCACGCGCCGGGATTGCCGCCGTGGTCGCGATGAACGATGTGACCGCGCGTGATCTGCAGCAGAGCGACGGACAGTGGGCGCGCGCGAAGGGCATGGACACGTTCTGTCCGCTCGGCGAGCCGGGGCCGGTTCCGGAAAATCTCTCGGAAATCACAATTGTGACCCGCGTAAATGGCGAGGAGTGCCAGCGCGCGACGGCAGCCGAGATGGTATTTCCCATTCCGGTGCTCCTCTCCTACATTTCACGCTATCTCACGTTGGAACCGGGCGACATCGTTGCCACCGGCACACCGGCAGGCACCAAACGGTTACATCCGGGGGATGTCGTCGAAGTCGAGCTCGTGACCCTGAGCCGCGTGTCCAATCCCGTTGTTGCGGGCACCTGAGCCCGCACCTGGGGTATTACGGAAATAATGGCGATGCCTCTTACTCCTCCTCCCGCTGGCGCGAAGCCGGATAAGCCCGACGCGGTTGCCACGCGTCCCTCGCTGTCTTCGCGCGCGCGCGCGGGGGGAGCAAGGAAGCGTTCCGACCGTCGATCGCCGGCGCTGCTGGTCGCGGTGGGAGTGCACATCGTAGTCGCGTTGGTGGCGGTGCAAGTGTTCACTCTCGGCCGTGGCATCCCGTTTTGGTTGCGGTTCGGTACGCATGACCTCCCGGTAGAGGATCGGCTCACCTACGTTCTCCCGCGCGTAGAGCAGGTTCCTGAAAAGGAAGCCGTTCCTGTGGCCGCAACGCCGCGTCAAACCGCCCCGATTGCGGAGACGGTCACGATCACCGAGCAGGTATCGTCGACCGTGGCCCCGATCGCTGCACCGCGCGACACCGGTAGCAGCGGCGGGAGCGGTGGCGAAGCTCGTGGCAACGGGATCGGCGCCCTCGACCCGAATGTCCGGGGTGTTCGCCCTGATTACACCGATGCGCGCGTGTGGGAAGGCCCCGCCGGTCGCGGTGGTCCGCCCGGCCGCACCGGTGCTGAAAATCTCGATAGCATCATTCGGTTCGCTATCACGAGCGTGCGCGATTCCGTCGACTCACTTGCCCGTGCGCAGGGCAGGTACGATCGGGCGGGCGGCGACTGGACAAAAACAGGAAAAGATGGTGAGAAGTGGGGATGGGATCAGAAAGGCATCCGTCTGGGCAAGGTCACGATTCCCAATGCCCTCCTGGCGCTGCTCCCGCTCAACTCCGCCACCGCTGCACGTGTATCCGGCAACCCCACCCGCATCGAGGCAGACCGTCGACTCGCGGCATCCCGCGCCGACATTCTCCGCATTTCCGAGCGCTCGCTTGGTGATTCGGAATTCCGGCGCATCAACACGGAATTGCGCGACCGGCGCGAGAAGGAGCGTCGCGACCGACTGCGGGCGCCCAGCGCCGCCGTCGCCTCTCCTGTGAGGGGAGATAAGCAGTAGCGGCGACCGTGGCGACAGTGTGCAGTGTCTGGCGCGTGACCTAGCCGCGCAAATAGGTAACGGCAGCATCAAGGCGCGCGAGTGACTTGTCGCGTCCCACGTACAGCAACACATCGAATATGCCGGGGCTCACGGTGAGCCCGGTGAGCGCTACGCGAAGGGGCTGGAAAATTTTTCCGCCCGAGATGCCGCGTTCCTCGGCCAGCTTGCGAAGCGCTTCTTCCATCGCGGCTGGCTCCCACTGCTCGACCAGCGCCAGACGTTCGCGCGTGGCGCGCAGCACGTCCGCCGAAGCGGTCGCATCGCGCCATTGCTTGTTGACGGCCTCCGGATCAAACTCCACCAACTCGGTGAAGAACGGGCCGGCCTGCGCCACGATCTCATCGGTGAGCCGCGAACGTACGCGCAGCAACTCGAGTACGCCGCCAAACCACTCGTGCCGCTGCTCCAGATCCACCACCGTCGCGAGTCCGGCACGCTCGATCATCGGCGCCATTACCTGGGCAAGCTCCGCGATGGGAATGAGTGCCAGATGCTGCCCGTTCATCCATTCGAGCTTCTTCGTATCGAAGACGGCGGCCTTCTTGTGCAGTCCGCCCACGCCGAAGCGCTCGATAAGCTCGGGCATCAGCATCACTTCGGTGTCGTCACCCGGAGACCAGCCGAGCAGCGCCAGAAAGTTGAGCATGGCTTGCGGCAGCAGCCCCTGATGCTGGTAGTCGCCAACGGCGGTCGCCCCATGTCGCTTTGACAGCTTCTTGCCATCTTGCCCGTGAATCATCGGTACGTGCGCAAACACCGGAACCGCTGCGCCAAGGGCACGATAGAGCAGAATCTGTTTCGGCGTATTCGAGATGTGATCATCGCCACGCATGACGTGTGTGATGCGCATGGCGATGTCGTCGGAGACCACTGCCATGTTATACACTGGCGTGCCGTCCGACCGCAGAATCACGAAATCCTCGATGTCCTTGTTGGGGAACGCGATGCGATCGTGCACCAGATCCATCCAGTCGGTCACGCCGTCGTTCACGCGAAAGCGAATGGCGTAAGGCTCGCCGCGGGCGAGCTTGTCCGCGAGTTCGGCGTCGCTCAGCTCGGCGATCGTGCGGTCGAATCGAAAGGTCTCCTCGCGCGCTTCGGCCTGTGCGCGCAACCGCTCCATCTCCGCCGCAACGGTGAAGTCGCGATACGCGGCGCCACTTTCGAGCAACCGCAGCGCATCGGCCTGATGCCGCACGAGATTCTCGCCCTGATAGACCACCGCTTCATCCCACGACAGGCCGAGCCACTCCAGACCGTCAAAAATGGCCCGCGTGCTTTCGTCGGTGCTGCGCTGCCGGTCGGTGTCTTCGATGCGAAGCAGGAAGTCGCCGTGGTATTTCTTGGCGAACAGCCAGTTGAAGAGGGCGGTTCGAGCACCACCGACGTGCAGGAAGCCGGTGGGCGAGGGGGCAAAGCGCACGCGCGGACGGCGGTGCGGCTCGTTCGACGCTGACGACATATGGATCACGGACCGTGAGGTCGGAAAAACCGGAAAGGCACCCGGCGCGGTGTCCGGGACAGAGCGGAAAAAACAACGCGGGCCCGCCGACAAGCGCAGCGGACCCGCGGAGCGGAGAGAGCGGGATTCGAACCCGCGATAGAGGTTGCCCCCTATGCCGGTTTAGCAAACCGGTGCCTTCAGCCTCTCGGCCATCCCTCCAGACCCGTCACACGAACAGCGCACTGCAGAACAACGCGTTGTTGCATGTTCACGGGGTCGAACCCGTCTGTTGCTGACCACCGAGGTGACCATGAGCGTAAGACCTGCAATTTATCCGAGCGAGTTGCTCCGAGGCAATGGCTCGGGCCAGGCACTTCCGATGTCGCGGAAAGGTTGATGTCCGGGAAACTCCTGTTCCGGCAACGCGCCGCGTACCGGAACTTGCAGAGAGACGTTCACGGCGGCAGGCGTTGCCTGTTTCCCCTTTTCCTCGTGAACCACCGGAGCTTTCAATGGCGAACAGCGTTACCGAAACCAAGACGCGTTTCCGCACTCGTGTCGATCTTCCCGCTGACACGCGGGTGGCCATGGGCATGATCCTCAACGAGCGACTTGCCGATTTTCTCGATCTGGAGCGCCAGGCCAAACAGGCGCACTGGAACGTGAAAGGCGCCCGCTTCAATCAACTCCATCTGCTATTCGATGACACTGCCGCATTGGCGGTGGGTTGGTCAGACGATCTCGCCGAGCGCGCGGTACAACTCGGATGTGCGGCGGAAGGCACGGTGCAGACGGTGGCGCAGCGGAGTCGCCTGCCGCAGGCTCCTCTCACCGCCGATTCCGCCGACGAGTGGGTGCACGTGGTCGCCGAAGCCCTGGCAGGATGCGCCAATGCGGCGCGAGCGGATATCGTCGAAGCGAATACGGCAGACGACGCGATTACCGCGGACCTGCTTACCCGCATCACAGGTGAAGCGGACAAGCAGCTGTGGTTCGTGGAATCCCACCTCGCCGAGAGTCGCTGACCGAACGGGTTTACCGGCGGCCGGAGAGCACCGAATCACGCTTGGCTTTGAACTCGGTGCCCGGCTTCCAGGTTGGCCATTCGGTGGTTTGTGCCACCTGATAACCGACGCGTAGCAGCACGCGCGCATCCTCTACCGCGCCGGCAAGATCCCAGTCCGGCTTTACTTCGTCGCTCGTTTTGTGGTAGTCCTTCGCCGTGTACTCTTCGCGTTTGGCCACGCCGTAGCCCGGTTCCTTGCCGATGAAGTCGGAGCCGGCATCGATGTACAGCGCCGGTACCCCCTGCTTCGCGAACTCGAAGTGATCGGACCGAAAGAAAAAACCCTTCTCCGGTTCCTGGTCCGGGACGATCACGCGTCCGGTAGGTCGGAGCACATCAGCGAGCACGTCGTCGAGCGTACTGTTCCCGTAGCCGATCACCGTGATGTCGCGCGTCCGTCCCCATTGATTGACGCCGTCCATGTTGATGTTCGCGAGGACGCTCGACAGCGGTACGGGCGGCTGCTGCGCGAAATACCGCGCCCCGAGCAGTCCCTGTTCTTCGGCGGTGAGGGCCACGAACATGATCGAGCGCGACGGGGCGGGGGCGAACCTGGTAAACCCCTCGGCGATCGTCAGCAGCTGCGCCACGCCCGAGGCGTTATCGAGAGCGCCGTTGAAGATCTGGTCGCCCTTGATGGTGGTGTCACGCCCCAGGTGATCCCAGTGAGCAGAGTAGAGCACGTACTCCTTGCTCCGCACGGGATCACTGCCGGGCAGGGTGGCGACCACGTTGCGGGAGCTTACGCGACGAATGGTGTTACGGATGTTGAAGCTCGCGGTCGCACCCAGCGGCACGGGCACGAAATCCTTACGCGACGCCGCCGCCTTGAGCGCGGCAAAGTCGCGTCCGGTGGCCTTGAACAGCTCCTCCGCCTTGGCCTGCGTGATCCAGCTTTCGACTTTGGTACGCCCCGCGTTTCGGTCGTCGCGCACGATATCGAACATCTCGCGCGACCATCCGCCACCGATCACTTCGTACGGATACCCCGCAGGGCCCGCCTCGTGAATGACGATCGCTCCGGCTGCACCCTTGGCGGTCGCCATCTCGTACTTATATGTCCAGCGGCCGTAGTAGGTCATCGTACTGCCCTTGAACATGGTGCTGTCGAGACGACTGCTATCGGTCGGATCGGGAACGGCAGGATCGTTCACGAGCATCACGAGAATTTTCCCTTTTACGTCAACGTCTTTGTAGTCGTTCCAGCCATACTCCGGCGCGTCCACGCCATACCCGACAAAGACCATCTCCGCGCTCACATCCATCGAGTCCACTTCGTGCCTGGTGATCGCGACGAAATCTGACGGGAAGGTGAGCGGAAGTGTCCGCGCTCCCAGCTGAAAGCTCGCCGTTGGGCGGGCCGCGCTTCCCACAAGAGTGACATGCTGTATGAAGGAGCCATCGGGCATGCCACCCTTGAGCCCGAGCGCCGCGAACTCACGTTCCAGATACGCGATGGTCTTGTCTTCGCCGGGCGTGCCGGGGGCACGTCCCTCGAGCGAGTCGTCAGAGAGCGCGCGGGTGCGCGTGAGCAGCCGTTCCGCCGTGACGGCATCGAGCGCCGCCGAGAGGGACGTGGCACCCGGACTCCCGGTGCCGTCTCCAGTCGACGCTGAGTCCGACGTGCACGAGACAAGGTTCGCGCTCAGCAAAAGCAGGAGGGCACCACGGTGGACCGTACGCCGGCTGGCGATCTGGCGGGGCAACCGCACGGGAAGAATGGTCATCCATGCATCTTGCAGCAGATGAACCGGACCTGTCCAGATGGAGCGGCAGGAAATCATGCGGGAGATGACGAAAGGCCGTCGTTCTCGCCTACCAGTCGAGACGCAGGATCTCGCCGTCGGCACCGCTGATCCACGCGCGCGTCCCGAAGCTGGTCACACCGGTCATGACTTGCGGGGTGATCGTGCGCCATTGGTCGCCGGCGTCGCTTGAGACGAAGGCGCCGCCGAAGCCTACCACCACGATGGTCTGCGCCCCCGCCCCGGGTACCCACGCCACGCCGGCCAGAGCACCAGGAAGCGGCGGGCGCGGACGCATGATCCAGTTACGTCCGCCGTCGGAGGTCAGACCAACCACTGACGCCGATGCATCGGTGCGGAGTTTATTGATATTTGCACCCACAGCGATGCCCGTGTTCGCGTCGCGGAAGGCGAGCCCCGTAAGTCCGGTGCCGAGGCCCCGGGCAAAAGGGGTATTCTCCGACGTCCATGTTTTCCCGGCGTCCCGACTGCGAAAGAGCCGCGCCCCCGGAGCACCGGTGGCGATGTAGGCGGTGTTCGCATTGCCGTGCGCTACGCACAGGCCGCTTGCCGCAAACGCTCCTTCGCCCGGGAGCGGCGCCGGCACGTTCGCCTGTCCCAGCAGCGACCAGTTCTGGCCGGCGTCCTCGGTGCGCAGGATGTTCGTGCGGTTGTTTGACGCATCGCTATAGGCGATACCCTGCTGGCTCGTCCCGAACGACAGGCAGTCGTAGAATGCGGCGGTGTCGGGGTTCATGAACTGGAGGGTCCACGTGCCGCCACCGTCGCGCGTGCGGTAGATGCGCGACCGCGCGCCTTCACCGGCGGCGAGAATCCACGCGGTGTCGGCGCTGATCGCGTGCACGTCGCGGAACTCCAGTGAATCGGCATCAGGAACCGCTTTGCGCTCCCAGCTGTCGCCGCCATCGGTGGTGCGGAGCACCACGCCGCCGTGTCCCACGGCCCACACCACGCGGTTGCTCACGGCGTGCATGGACTGCAGCAGCTTGTCGGTACCGCTCTCCTGGGACGTCACGCGGACGGCCGGTTGAAGCGCCACGCTCGCCACCGTCCGCGGCACGTTCCCGGATTGCGCCGGCAGCCGAAGCGGCAGGATGCCGGCCGCCATGCCCACGGCGGTAATCAGCGCGCCGACGATCCTGCGGCACGACAGGGGAAACGCTGGCAGGGTCATTCCGAAAGCTAACAAGCGGGGAGAGAGGGATTCGAACCCCCGGTACCCTTTCGGGCACGCCGGTTTTCAAGACCGGAGCCATAAACCACTCGACCATCCCCCCAAGGACGACATCGTCGGCAGGCGACCACGTGCGTCGAGCGGAGAATACGTCCGATCCCGGCCTTCATCAATGGTTGCAGCGGGAGAAGCTGACGCCGGAACGCCGCCGGTGTCGATGGGTGCCAGTACCCTCTGCGGTCCGGCGCTCACCTCCGGCGTCAGGACAAGATGCGACGAGCGCGCGTGCGCGCACGCCATTCGATTACTCGTGCATGACCGCCGCCAGACGTGCACGCAGGGATTCGGACGTATGCGGAGCCAAGGCCGGCGCTTCCGACGCTCCATCGCGCAGCGCCGACAGCACGCCCGCTGCCACGCTTCCAAAACGCGCACAGCGGTCGCAGCCGGCCAGATGCGCCTGCAAAGTGGCCAGCCGATCCGCGGCGAGGGTTCCGTCGAGGTAGTCCGAGAGGTCGGCCAACACGCTGCGGCAGCGCACTCCGGCGACAAGCGTGTTTAATCCATCGTCACGCATGAAGGCCGCTCCTGTGTGACGGGAATTCGGTGAGTCGGAGCGAGGCCGCCAGATGCAGTCGCGCGCGGTGCAAGCGGCTCTTCATGGCTGGCAGCGAGATCTGCAGCAGATCGGCGGTTTCCGCGCCGGAGAACCCGTCCAGTTCGCGCAGCGTCAGAATCTCTCGCTCTTCGACAGGAAGACGCTGCATGGCAATCTCCAGCATCTCGCGCGCCAGCGCCGCGTCGGTGAGCATTCGTTCATCAGCAGGACATCCCCAGCCGGCTTCGACCGCGAGCTCGTCGAACGACCCCGAGTCGGAGAGTGCGTCCAGCGACTCCATCTGTGCCGGCTCGCCCACCCGACGACGGACGAGATGCCGGAGCGCATTGCGCGCAATCGCAAAGAGCCACGGCTTTGCCGATCCGGGACCACGGAAGGTCGAGGCGCCACGCCACGCGGCAATGAACGTCTCCTGGAGCGCGTCATCGACGTCTGCGACGGGCCCGGCGTGAATACGGAGATAGCGGTGCACCGCCGCCTCATGCGCGTGAACGAAGTGTCCGAACGCGCGCGTGTCTCCGGCAGCGGATGCACACAGCAGCGCCGCATCCTCCATCAGGCGCGGCGGACAGGGCAGGTGGAGAAACCGAACATCGAGTACAAGGGGCAGCTGCCGAACGCGGCTGTCAGCAGCGGGATGACGCCAAGGAACCCCCAAGGCGTCTGCGGACCAGTAAAGGCGATCGACAGCAGGCCGATTCCCAGCGCCATCCGTGCGACGCGGTCGATGGTGCCGACGTTCTTCGTAAGTAAGGCAGACATGGTGTGCTCCGAGTGATGGGCGATTGTGGGTGCGCGTGATGCTCTTGTGGTAAAGAGCCAACGGCGCAGCAAAAGGATTCCGTCGCACGGATTAGCGCGACGACGCCCCGGTCCGCATCTGATCCAGCACCGTCGTCACCAAGGCCCGAACGACCTCGGGGCGGCTGCGCATCACATGGCCGCCCGGGAACCACGTGATCGACTTGGGCTGTCCGGCCGCCGCATACAGCGCCTCGATATCGGCGCGCGGCAGCTTCTCGTCATCAAGGGCGTTGAGCATGGTGAAGGGGCGCGGCGCGACCCGCCCCACCCATTTCTCCGGCGTGAGCCAAGGGCCCGCCACGATGATATCGGCCAGGAACCCTGCCAGCGGTGCGAGCACGGTCGGCACGTTGGCCTTGGCGTTGTGGGTAAGCAGCTCGCGTGAGCGACCCGCACCGTGCACGCTCCAGAGGTGCGTAATGCGCTGGTCCTGGGCTGCGGCTACCACCATGAATGGCGTCCCGAGGCTCGCGCCGATGCCATGCACTTCGCGCGCGTTGACCCAGGGCTGCTTTAAGAGCCAGTCGAGTGACAGCTGGATCGCGGGCGGTGTATCGACGAGCGCCCGACGGATGTCCGGTGCCCAACGGAGGACCTCGAGCCCTTTCAGGCGATGCGGACCGAGATAGGGGTATGAGAGCGCGACGATTACGCGCCCTTGCGTGTCGGGGATGAGCCGGGCGGCATCACGTCCGGCGACATGTCCGCCGAGTACGACCACCAGCGGCGCCGGCGCATCGGCAAGCGGGCGTTTAATGAGCATCTGCACCGTCAGGCCGCTCGATGAGCGGAGCGTGACCTGTTCGAGGCGGTGCCCGGCTTCGAGTGTGTGGCCATCATGCTCCACCTCGGCAACCTGCCCGCGCCGTGCCGCAAAGCGCGGCACCGGGTCGTCGAAGCGAAGCCATATCAAGCCGCCGCCGATCAGCGCAAGGAGCGCCCCCGCTGCCCACGCTGCGGCAACGAGCGCCCGCCCGCACAGGATCCTGAGGCGTCGTCGCCACATACGGCCATTCCCCCTTGAGGCACCCACGAGGTCTCGCGACAGTGGGCACGGGTGTCACCAATGCTGCGCCAGCTCTTGTGTATCATCACGCCATCGCAGGCATCGGTCAATAGAACCGTTAGATTCCGGACACGTAAAATCCGCACCCGGCGCCGCCGAACGATGTCGGCCATCTATCACTTTTCGGATCTCGAACATGCGCAGTTCAACGTTCCTTCCGCGCGTCGCCGCTCTGTTGCCGCTCATGCTGCTCGCACACTCCCCGCTCGCGGCGCAGCGCACGACGGTACCGGTGCGTATCGGTGTCGTTGACTCACGAAAGCTGTTGCAGGATATGCCAGGCCGCGCCCAGGCGGAGTCGCAGTTTGCACTCGAAATGGCGAATGCGCGAGTACTCGTGCACACCGCCACCGACTCGATGAAAGCGGCGCTCGAGGAGCTGAGTCGCACCGAGGCTGACTTGCGACCGCATCAACGCGAAGCGGCGATGTTGCTCATGCGCTCTCGGGAGCTGGCCCTTGAAGACATGGTTACGCAGCTCAACCTGATTACGGGCAGGCGGCTCGAAGAGCTGCAGGCCCCCCTGATCGAACGGGTGCGCATCGCCGTCAAGGCCGTTCGCGCACGTGAACGCCTGGCGATGGTGTTCGATGTGGCAACGATGGACGGAGTGGTGGACTGGGCCGACGAGCTGGATATCACGACGCTCGTGCTCGAGGAGTTGCGTCGTGTGAACGGTGCGGCGACCAAACGCCCCTGACAGAGGAGGTGACCGTGTCGTGAGCCGCGACGCGTCATCGGCCCGTCGCCTGGTTCACCAGCGCGGCATCCGGCGGGACACGACGGTTTCCGGCGACGTGGATGAAATCCTGGCCTCCGCGTGAACTGTTTCTCTGGTGACGTGTATCCGGATCGGGCCGCGGTCGATTCATCGACGCGTGTCGACATCAACCAGCCCAGGTGGCATCGCCCGACCAAGCGTGGCGATGTCTCGCGCCCGTCTTCGCTTCGAAATGAGAACCTGGAAACGATGTTACCAAATCGACACGTGACGTTTGTCGCCCGCTTCGCGCTGTGTCTGTCCGTTTGTGCCTTGCTTTTGGCGGGATGCGATTCGCCCAAGGCGGAAACCGTTGACCTGTCCACGACAAACTGGCAGCAGATCTCCGAAGCAGCCAGTGGCACCACGGTGCGGATGGCGATGTGGGACGGTGATCCGGCGATCAATGCGTTCATGCGTGACTATGTGCGCCGGCGAATGCAGGCGGAGCATGGGGTCACTGTGGAATTCATCGGCGGGCTGGGGAATTCCCTGGTGGACCGCTTGATGGTGGAGCTCGATGCGGGCAGGACGGTCGGCGACATCGATTTGATGTGGATCAACGGCGAGACGTTCTTTCAACTGCGTCAGATCAATGCGCTGTTCGGACCCTTCACCACGACGCTTCCGAACAATAAATACATCGATTGGCAAGACCCGTTCATCGCCCTTGACTTTCAGAAATCGGTGGACGGGTACGAATGTCCCTGGGGGAATGTCCAACTGGCGCTGATCTATCATTCCGGGCGTGTGAGCGATCCGCCGCAGAACCGGACGGAACTGGCGGCATGGGTAAAAGCACATCCCGGGCGCTTTACGATCGACAACAGTTTCACCGGGATGACTTTTCTCAAGGGTCTGTTGTACGATCTCGCAGGCGGGCCAGGGGCATGGGATGGCGATTTCGATGAAGCACGCTATCGCCGCGAGTCGGCCAAACTCTGGGAGTACTGGCGTTCGATCAAACCGTACCTGTGGCGCGAGGGGCAGACGTATCCCGAAAGCGTCGCGCAACTGCATCAGCTGATGATGAACGGCGAAGTGGACTTTTCCATGAGCAACAACGACGGCGAAGTCGACAACAAAGCTGTGCAAGGGATCCTTCCTGACGAATCGCGGGGGTATGCGTGGGAGACCGGCACGATTCGCAATTCCCATTATCTCGGCATACCCGTCAATGCGCCGAACAAAGCGGCCGCGATGGTACTTGCCAACTTTCTGATATCGCCCGATGCGCAACTGCAGAAGGCGAAGCCGGAAGTCTGGGGTGACGGCTCGATTCTGGATATGGACAAGCTCCCGGCGGAATACCGGAAGCAGTTCTCGCAAATACCGGGGCGAACCCGAGTTGCCTCGCGCGAGTCGCTTGGCGAGCGTGCGCTGACGGAGCCCGCTCCCGAGATCATGGTCCGCTTGGAAGCCGATTTTCGCAAGTACATGATCGAAGGCAACTAAAATGGACGCAGCCCGCACGCCGGTCTTCCGTCGCCTGGGGCCTGTTGCATGGCGCGGTGTGCTGGCGCTGTTCATTGCTGGCCCGATCGCCTGGGCGATGCTCTACGCGCTCGCGTACAGTCTCGGCGGTGTCGGGCGCCTTTCCAGCGGCTGGACAACGGAGCATTGGCGCAATGCGTTCGTTGCACCGGGCATCATGGGCGCGTTCGCGTACAGCGTCGTCATCGCTCTCATCGTCACCACGTTGGTAGTGCTCATCACGCTGGGGATGCTGCTCAGCTTCCCGAGTATTCGCCACAACAGGGCGTTTCTGCTGATGGTGATCGTCCTCATGGGAACGCCGTCGCTGGTGCTGGCGCAAATGGTGGGTAACACGCTCGGCCAAGGCGGGTGGTTGTCACGATTGAGTTACCATGCCGGGCTCATTGAAACGGCCGGCGACTTTCCGGCGCTTGTCAACGACCGTTTGCACGTCGGCATGACGATCTCTCTCTCGCTCTCGTTGCTCCCGCTGGTCCTACTCTACTTTTCGCAACTCTGGGGAGCGTTGCGTCTCGATCGCTGTTGCGATCTGGCGCAGTCGCTGGGCGCGTCTCGATTGGACGCTCGCCTGCGTGTCGCGCTGCCGATGCTGATCTGGCGAGGCAAGTCGATGATGATGCTTCTCTTCATTCTGACCATCGGCAGCTACGAAGTGCCATTGCTGCTCGGCCGTCAATCGCCGCAGATGTTCTCCGTGGCGACACAGCGACTCGCCAGCGGTTTCGACCTGTCGCGCAAGCCGCAGGCTTATGTGCTGGCGATCCTCTATCTGGTGTGCACCTCGCTCGCCTTGATGCTGTATATCCGCGGGAAGTCCGCAGATGCATGAGCACGTGCCGCCATCGCGTGTGCTGCACTGCGCACGAACACGGTCGTGGTCGCGACTCGCTGGTGGAGTCGCCCTTGCCATTTTCGCGGTTCCGTATCTTCTGCTGCTGTGGCTCTCGTTGGGCAGCGGCTGGAGCTATCCGAACCTTGGCCCCGATCGCGTGGATTTTCGACCGTGGCAGGCGTTCGCCAGCGAAGGAAACAGCCTGTTGCGCGGCGCATTGACGGCCGGCCTGCTCAGCCCCTGCGTCGCCACGTTCGCCACCCTCGTCGGACTTCTGGTGGGACGTCAGGTCCAAACGCATCGTGGCGTGTGGATGTATGTCGCCTATCTGCCCTTCGCCTGTTCGCCGGTCATCATCGGTCTGTGTCTCCTCGATCTGTTCATCCGTCTCGGACTGGCCAGTTCGCTCGCCGGAGTTTTTCTGATTCAATCGGTTTTTGCCTCCGCCTTCGCGGTCATACTGTTCAGCGAACTCTGGAGCCCTGAAATCGGACGGCTTGAACGAGTCGTTCAAACGCTCGGCGGCTCGCAGTGGCAGATGTGGCGACACGCGGTGTGGCCGCGCCTGTGGAAATTGATGCTGGTTTGCTGGCTGCAGACGCTGCTCTTCTCGTGGCTTGACTATGGCCTGGTGTCGACGATCGGCGGCGGCATCGTGCCTTCACTGACATTGGGAGTGATCGCGTATGTGCGCGAAGCAAGCATGAATCAAGCGGCGCAAGCGGCCATTGTGCTGATCGTCCCGCCGGTTCTCGTCATGCTGTTGATCGGCGGCGTGATGCAGGGACGCGTGCCCGAGGGGAGAATAGATGCGTGACAGCACGCTCCGGTCATTTGCGGTCCCACGGCAGCCTGCGATGAAGACGATGGCCGCGCCGCGGTTGCACCTGTCGCATGTCACCGTCGCCTTCGGCGCGTCTCAGGTGTTGTGCAATGTTTCGCTGGACGTCTTCCCGGTCGAGACAATGGTGGTGCTGGGCGGGAGCGGCTGCGGCAAGACGACGCTGTTGAAAGTGATCGCCGGCTTGCAGTCTGTCGATTCCGGCGTCGTCCACGTCGATGAGGTCGAGTTGCGACACCTTCCGCCGCAGGCACGCCGAGTGGTCTATCTCGACCAGGAAGCCTTGCTGTTCGAACATTTGAATGTATTCGAGAATATTGCTTTTGGGTTACGACTGCGAAAGGTTCCGTCCAAACAGGTGAAGGAGCACGTTGACGAGTTGCTCGAGGCGATCGGGTTGGGACCACATGCGGCCAAGCGCAGTTGGCAATTGTCGGGTGGACAAAAGCAGCGGATTGCGTTTGCCCGGGCGATTCTGGCTGAGCCGCGTGTGTTGTTGCTGGACGAACCCTTCGGCAGCCTCGATGCGCGCACTCGCGCCGAGATGCAGCACCTCTATCAGCGGTTGGCCGAGCGATATCGTTTCACCTCGTTATTGGTCACGCATGATGTCCGCGAGGCTTTGGTGCTGGGAAATCGGTTTGCGCTCATGTCGGGCGGAGCGCTGGCCTGCTATGACAGTCGCGAGGCGTTTGTTGCGGACGAAACGACAGGTGTGAGAGAAGAAGTCAACTTTTGGAAACACATTTAAGGAGGTCAACATGCTGCGTGGACTGGTCGTATCCAATGGCATCGGGGGTGAAGGAGCATATCCGTCAAACGATCGGGTGCAATTCGATGTTGTCGAGATCGGTGGAGATCGTGAGCTGTCATTGGAGGGTTACGATTTGCTGGTCGCTCCGAATGGCACCGATCACGTTGCCCTCTATCAGCAGCGGCAGGTGATTCATGAATTTCTGAACGCCGGCGGAGCCTTGCTCTG
Source organism: Gemmatimonadales bacterium (assembly GCA_038250435.1). Lineage (GTDB taxonomy): Bacteria > Gemmatimonadota > Gemmatimonadetes > Gemmatimonadales > Gemmatimonadaceae > Gemmatimonas. The sequence goes on from JBBSCJ010000005.1 coordinate 115,861, forward strand.
TTGCTGTGGTTGGTTCCTCGATTGGGTGCCCGGTAATCGCTGGGTTCATGACAACTCGCATCCGACGTTCGAAGTGCGACACCGCGTTGGAGTCGATAGAAACGGTTTGCTCACCGATGTTGATCTCGGGCACCTGGATCGCAATGAACACGGCATCTCGGGTTGGTGGTCCTGTGGGTACATCAAGCCGGCTGCGGGCGCCGATGTGCTGATCGAGGATACCTGGGGACGAGCCATCGTGGTGTTCGATGCTCAGTCGACCCGCGGAACCATGCTGCTCACGGCGAGCGGACCGTTGGGGGATTATCGTCGATACGGTGTCGAAGCCGGCCCCACGCAAATCCTGTACGATAACTATCTGAACTATGTCGAGGACTGTCGCGCGGTCACGTCGTAGGTCGCACACCGCAGTACATACCCATAACCGGAGGGCTGAGATGATGCGTGCACCTATCGGGTTGCTGTTCAACGGCGTGTGGTCGCAGTATGCCATGGCTTCTGCTCCCAAGTACCAGCGATTCTACGAACTGTTGTATGTCCATGCGTTGACGGCCGATCAGCTGAAGGATCGCGCCGCGTTGGTGATCCCGTTCCAGTCTCATCAGGAAGCGATCTTTCGCCATAAGGATCTGCTGTATCGGTTTTTGGCTGATGGAGGGAAGATCGTCGTCTTTGGTGACAGCACGCCAAAGTGGATTGATGCCCAGTGGGAAGATCGGCCGGTGAATAACTACTGGTGGGTCGCGGACCCCGACCATCCACCGATTGCGCACACCGATGATACGCATCCCGTCTTTACGGGCTTGAAGCCGAGACATGCATGCTGGCATGTGCATGGCGTCTATACGCGTGTTCCGTCCGAAGCGCGCGTGCTGCAGACCAACGCAGAGGGCGAGGCCATCACGTGGGAAACGAATCAGTTTGGCGGCACACTCTTCGCTTCGACGCTCGATCCGATCGTTGAGCATGGGATTCAACAGATCCGCCACCTGGATAACTTCGTCGATGCACTGACGCAGTGGTTGACCGATTCGCGACCCGTTGGGATCTTTACCGTACCGGAGGAAAATTACTGCACCGAACACACACTGAAAATGCTCAGCCTGGTATGACGACGCTCATCGCTCGTCGCTGCGAGCTTCGTCGAGTCTGATCATTCAGCCAGCGACGGTTCGGGGCGATGTCCGCCACTGCCGCCTGATCCCTCGGCCGTCCGAGCACTTCCGCGAGGCACTCGGCGGCCTGCGGGCCCGGCTCGATTCCGGATAGAAACACGCTCCCGGCGGAATACCGGAAGCAGTTCTCGCAAATACCGGGGCGAACCCGGGTTGCCTCGCGCACGTCGCTTGGCGAGCGCGCGCTGGCGGAGCCCGCTCCCGGGATCGTGGTGCGGTTGCACGCCGATTTTTGGCAGTACACGACCGAACGCCCGTGTTACCGCTGATCATCGCGAAAGATGGCCTGCGGGTATCTCGTGTTACCGTCATCCCGACATTCGGCTCGCCGCAGGATGCGACGGCAGATGAGCTCCGCATCGAAGGTCTGTTCGCCGCAGACGGTGCGACGGAACAATGGTTCGCGATGCCCAACGCACAATTTACGAGCGAATAGATACCGTGCATCCGTGGCGCTGGTCTGATGCCGCGCCGCACAGTGACGGCTGGTGGCGCGTCAGAACCGCATGCTCATCGCGAGCCCGCCCCACCATCCGCGCACTGCGTCCGAGAATCCGCTCGTGTTGGTCACGTTCACTACGCGGCCGGTTCGGCGCACCACGCGGCCGTTGGTCTGGGCCAGCATCGAGCTGACGGTGCCACCCGCCGCGCCGATCTCCGGAGAGATCGTCACCGACGCACCGAACGGCACGTCGACGCTCAATCCGGCCGCGAGGCTCCAGGCGCTGCCGCGCAGCGACGTGCGCGAGGGGAGCGTACCCTGCATGGTGAGGAGCGACGCCGAACTCGATTCGCTTAAGAGCGTCACCGTGGGATTCCAGGTCAGCGCCCCGGCCTCCAGCAACAGCAGGCCGTTTATCCCGCTGAAGCTGCCTTGCGGAATGAGCCGCGTGGGCTGGTCGTTGCGCTCGTTGCCGAACGGTCGCACGTAAAAGACGTCGCCGGAAAACGATGCCGAGCCCGACGCGTTCACGGCGCCGGTGGTGGCGGCGCCGAGTGACACGGCGCCGCCGCCCGCAAACTGGTTGCGGCCGCCCAGCGAATCGGCGCGGCTGGTGCTGATGTCGGCACTCACGGTGAGCGTCTGGTTGCCCGCGAACCCGGTCACGTTGGCGCCACCGCGTACGGTGGTGCCCTGCCAGAACACGCGCCCGGTAGCGGGCGGGGCCAACTCTCGCTCCGCGGCGGCGGAAAGCCCGAGCACCACGGTCCCGACCGGGAACGACCACCGGCCGCGCACCCCGATCTGCGAGGGGATGCCCAACGAGAGGCTCGACAGATCAATGACCGACGTGCCGGCGGCGCCCAGCGCACGGGTCTCAGCGCTGTCGAGCGTGCGTGGCGTGCTGCCACGACGCCCGTACAGGCTCAGGGTGTCGCCTGCCCGGAGTACGAGGTCGAGGCGGGCGCGGATCGGCGTCACCCCTTGCACTCGCGAACTCGCGGCATCGAGTGACACGGGGGTGCCGCTCACACGCGCCGACATGCGCGGTGCGACGACTCGCCAGCTGAGCGTCGCGGCCGTTTCCTGCACATCGATCGTACCGATACGATACTGCCGAGCGGCCCCGGACAGCGTCAGCGTTTGCCGGATGCGCGTAGCCAGCCCATGGTTGCTCGACCCCGAAGGGGTGCTGGTCGGTGCAGCGCGAGTGGAGTCAGCGGTGACCTGCGCGTGAACGGGCGTCCACGTGCAGGCCAGCAGCGCCGGCAGCGCCAGTGAAGTGGTGAAGCGGGGGGCGATCAGAGGCCGCTGTTCCCCTTGGGACGCGCATTGGCTTCACGAAACGCCTTGAGCTGCGCCGCCGCCGATTCCCGCGTTAGCGTGCCGTCCTTCACGCCTTGCTTGATCCGCCTGGTTTCGGTCGCCAGGGCCTGCGCCCGCGCCCGCTGCTCCGGCGTGAGGTTCTCAACGCGCTCCTCGCGGCGCTCGGTACGGCGCTCTTTGGCCTGTGCGAGCGCGGCCTTGCGCTCTTCGGGGGTGAGGTTGTTCAGCTTCTCGCGAGCCTCGGCGCGACGCTCCTGCACTGCTGCCCGACGCTCCGGGGAGCCTGCGGTCGACGCGGCGCCGGCACCAGCCTGCGCGTGAGCGGTAGCCGCCGTGAACACGATGGCAGCAACAAGTGCGGACGTCCGTGTGAGATAATGCATGCGGTACTCCGGATAAAGGGACAAGCCAGAACAGTCGCGGTACGGCACCGGAGGTTTCCGTACCGTCGAGCTGTTGGACGCCCACACCGTCAGTCTGTTAAGGCTCTCCGGCTTTCGAATCAGTCCCGCCGCCAAGCCATCGCGCTCACCGGTTTACTGCCGCGGTCCTGCCGGTGGAGGTGGGAGCAGGAGCGGCTGCGCTCCCGCGTCGCCACCCGGGCCGAGCGGGGTCTGCGCGCGATCGAATCCGAACACCTTGTCTCGACGCATTGCCTTGGCGATCGATCGCGCCTCCCGATAGACGGAATCAGACAACGCCAGCCGCCCTGACTGTGCCAGCCCCTCGGCCAGCGTGACGCCGCTGATCACATACAGATCCGGGATGCCGACCGACGCGTCGTCCACCCAGCCGTCGCGCTGTGCCAGCGACTTGGTGGCCGTGAATACCTTGCTCCACAGCTCGTATGAGCGCTGCACATCCACCATCCCCTCACCGGGAATCATCACGGTGTCACGCGAAGCGATGATCGGATCGCTCACCAGCTTCTTGGCCATGCCCTGCGTGAGGACGTAGCGTTCGAGGCCAAGTTCGTACGGGTAGCCGCCGGCGGTGCGGCTGAAGTAGACCGGACGCGTGGGATAGGCATCGCGGATCATGAAGTACACCAGTTGGTCAGCGCGCATGAGCTGCGGCTGCCGCGGCGCCGCGACAATGTTGCCCTTCTGAAACGCCGCGTTCGGCGGCGTCTGGATGTACAGCGGCAACGCATCCGCTTCGTCGAAGGACATCTTGACAGGCGGACCCACGGGCTTGGTGTACGACAGCCCGCGATAAATCGCCGGGCCCTTCTCCGCGTCGTACTCGTACACCGGTCGGCGGATCAGCTGGCGGGTGTACCAGTCGGTGTTCATCAGCGACGTGTTCGCCACGATGACGTCGCGACGGATACCCTCGACTTCCTGCGCGTACCAGAGCGGGAATGTATCGTTGTCGCCTACCGTGATCAGGATGCCGTAGGGTTCCACGGAGTTGAGCAGGTCGCGCGCAAAGTCGGTTGTGTCGGTCTGGTTGGCACGTGAGGCCTGCTGCCAGTTGCCGAACAGCGGCACGAAGGCCACCGCCAGCAACGGTGAGGCGAGCAGGAAACTCCGCGTGCGCGGCTCCACGACCGTCTCGCCACCAAGCTTTACTTCGTCAGCGCCGAAGAGACTGGCGATCGTCTCCCACAGGTACATCAATCCGAGCGCCGCCCACACGCTCAGGGCCGAGAAGCTCCAGAGGTAGAAGTAGTCACGGTCACGCACCTCTCGGGGCACGGAGTCACCAAGATCCAGCGCCTGACTGTGTCCGTACTTGAAGTTCAGGTAGAAGATCAGCCCCAACGTCATCGTGAAGATCAGCGGCCCGAAGAACCAGAAACTTCGTCGGTCTTTCTTGTAGTGCATCCATCCTCCTAACCCGCAGAGAATGAAGAAGAAGACGGCGAGGCCGTTCTGCAGGCCGGGGTTCTCGGTGTACGCGTCGCGCAGCCACTGCCATTTGAAGTACATCGCATACATACCCAGCTGCGCAGTAAAGGGCGCCTGGCGCTCGCCGAGTTTCGGCTTGCCGTATTGGCCGCGATCGAAGTTGTACTTGAAGCGATCGTACGTGAGCGCGGAGAAGGTGCAATCCGCCCTGAGCTCGGTGACACACCCGGTCGGCTCACCTTCATTGATGGCCGGGAAGTGCGCAGCGCGTATCGGCTGCGTGGCGAAGGGCGTGATGCCGAAGCCCAGGGCCACGGCGCAGGCTACCAGCAACTTCCAGCGTAACAGCGTTTGCGGACGACGGATCAGTACCGCGAAAGCCACCGCCGGTGCCGCCAGCATACCGGCCATGTGATTCGCATATCCCAGTCCGCACAGATATGCCACCAGCACGAGCAGGCGGTCGGCGAACGGTCCCTCGGGATCGTCGCACCAGCGGACGGTGAGCCAACAGATCACCGCCAGTCCAACCAGCGATACGGTGTACACCTTTTCATTCACCACCGACTGATTCCACACCGTGAATGCGGTCGCGCCGATCAGGGCGGCAAGGGAACCGCCGACGATGCGCTGCCACCGGCGCGGCATCCACCCAACCAGCACGCGTTCGGTGACCAGAAACCACAAGCCTGCCGACACCGCACTCGAGAGCGCCGCGAGCACGTTGATCCGCATCGCCACCGTAGGCGCGATGGGCAGGATCGCGAAGACGCGTCCGATCAGGATGAAGAACGGATTACCGGGCGGGTGCGGAATGCCGAGGACGTACGCGGCCGCGATGTACTCGCTGGTGTCCCACATCGATGTCGTCGGTGCGAGCGTGACGATATAGAGCAGGAACACTACCAGGCCAGCAATGCCGGCGGCGAGGTACGACGGGCGGTAATCGAGATCGGCCGCGCTGGTGCGGATGCTGGCAGCGGGCCGCGAATTGGCGGTCGCGGAAGCGGTGGCGGCGACGGTCATGGACTGGACAAAGGGTGAAGCGGCTCGGCCGGGGGCGACCGGAGCAGATACAACTTATAAAGATTGCCGACGAGGCGGCCTCAGACAACCACACGCGGCGATCAGTGACGGAAAAGCCGCTCCCCGGTAAATACCATCGCCATGCCCGCTTCGTTCGCTGCGCTGATCACCTCGGCGTCGCGCACCGAACCACCGGGCTGTACGATCGCCCGCACTCCCGCCGCCGCGGCCTGATCGATGCCATCGCGGAAGGGGAAGAAGGCGTCCGATCCGAGCGCTGAGCCTGTGGTGGCGTGCCCCCCGCTGATGGCTTTATGTACCGCCAGGAAGCTCGCGTCGACGCGGGACATCTGCCCCGCGCCGATCCCGATGGTCGCGCCGTCCCGCACCAGCACAATCGCGTTCGACTTCACACTCGCCACCGACTTCCAGGCGAAGAGCAGATCGCGGTGCTCTTCAGGGGATGGCTGCCGCGTGGTCACCACGTTCCACTGGGCCGGTTCCACCGGTGACGGCGCGCGATCCTGCACCAGCAGGCCGCCGCGCACGCGCTTGTAATCCATGCCGCCGGCAGGCCAGTTCGCGCGCCCTTCGAGCACACGCAGATTCTTCTTTCGTCCCAGAATCTCGACGGCCTCGTTGGCAAAGGCCGGTGCCACGATGCACTCCACGAACAGACTGGAGATCGCCTCCGCCGCGGCCACGTCTACCGGCACGCTGAAGGCGATGACGCTACCAAAGGCGGACACGGGGTCGCACGCCAGCGCCTTCCTGTACGCACTCAGCGCATCGCTGCCGGTGGCGAGTCCGCACGGGGTGGTGTGCTTGATGATCGCGCACGCGGGCTGGCTGCCGAAGGGCTCGATGGCCAAAAGCGCTCCCTCGAGATCGAGGAAGTTGTTGAACGAGAGTTCCTTGCCACCCTTCTGGACGAGGGCGCCGAGGCCGGCACCAGCCTTTTCCACGTAAAAGGCGGCGCGCTGCTGCGGGTTCTCGCCGTAGCGCAGCGACTGCTGCTTCTCGAACGCCAACGGGAACCGATCGGGGAAGGGCTCGCCGCGCTGCTTCGCAAACCACTGTGCAATCGCGGCGTCGTAGCTGCTCGTGTGCGCGTAGACCTTTTCCGCCAGGACCGTGCGTAACGCGAGGTCGTCGGTACCCGCGCTCACGTGGCTCAACACGCGCTCGTAATCCGACGGATCGACGATCACCCATACGGCGGCAAAATTCTTCGCCGCCGAGCGCAGCATCGACGGCCCGCCGATGTCGATGTTCTCGATCACCTCGTCCGGATGCACACCGCGCTTCGCGGCCGTTTCGCGAAAGGGGTAGAGGTTGACCACGACGATCTCGATCGTGCCGATGTGGTGCGCCTTGATGGCCTCCATGTGCTCAGGGAGGTCGCGCCGTGCGAGCAATCCGCCGTGGACCACTGGATGCAGCGTCTTCACGCGACCGTCCAGCATCTCCGGAAAGCCAGTGAGTTCGCTCACGTCTTTTACGGCCAGTCCCGCGTCGCGCAGCGCGCGCGCCGTGCCCCCCGTGGACACGAGTTCGACGCCGCGCTCGGCGAGGCCTTGGGCAAACGACACGACACCGGATTTATCGGAGACCGAAAGCAGCGCGCGCATAAAAGAGTCGAAAGGAAAAGAGTCAACGAGGGAACAGCCGGGCGAGATCGAGCGCGAAGGAACTCAGCAAGCCGGGATGCTCAACGGCATCATCGGCGCGAAGCGCAAAGCGCAGCGCCGGCGCACCGGGGGACAGGGGTACATCGAGGTGTCCGTGCACGATGCCGTCGGCACCGAGCACGATTGTTCTGCGAGCGACCGCCGCAATACACAGGGGATACAGGCGATGCTCTATCTGGAGTACGCGATGCGCGAGCGAGGCGGTGGTGTCGCCGGGGAGTACGGGAACGGGCCATTGCGCCACGATGGGGCCGCGGTCGAACTCCTCGTCGACAAAGTGTACCGTCGCGCCCGTCACGGTGGCGCCATGCGCGAGCACCGCCGCATGGATACGCGCGCCGTACATTCCCACACCGCCAAACGCCGGGAGTAGCGCCGGGTGAATGTTGAGCAGCCGCCCGTAGAAGGCGCGCACCACTTCAGTCGGCACCAGCTTGAGATAGCCGGCCAGGACCAGCAATTCCACACCCGCCGCCTGCAGCTGCGCGAGCATGGCCTCCCCATCGGCTGGCGCGATCACGACAGCGGCGGTGACGCTGCCGACGCGTGCGCGTTCGAGGGCGCCGGCGTCGGCGCGATCCGATCCCACCCACCACAGCGAGCTGCCACCCGTCGAACCGGAGGCGGCGAAGAAATCGATGATCGCCTGCAAGTTGGAGCCGCCCCCGGATGCCAGCACCCCTACGCGCACGCGCTCTCGCCCTGTTCGTCGCGCTCCGTGAGCATCGCCAGTGCCACCGACACCGCTTCGCCGATCGACTCGACCATGAACAAGCGGTCGGAAAGGGCCGAACGCGCCGTCTCCACATCGTCGGCCGACGTCTCCACCCCCGGAACCAGAATGCCGACGCCACCGGTCGTGATCGCCGGCTGCACATCGCTCCAGCGGTCGCCGACGTACACGCTCCCCGACAGCAGGAGCGCGTGTTCCCGCGCGGCCTGCTGATACATACCGAGCAGGGGCTTGCGGCAGTCGCAGGGACCGGTCACGTCTGCCCAATGTGGACAGTGATAGGTGGCATCGACATGACCACCACCCTCGGCGAGCAACGCGTTCGTACGCGCGAGTACTTGCCGATACTGCTCGTGCGTAATGAGTCCACGCGCAATCCCCGATTGATTGGTCACCACGATCACCGGCCTCGCTGCGGCGTTGGCGCGCGCGACCGCCCGCGCCGCGCCGGGCAGCAGCCGTACGCGCGATGCATCGGCGAGATAGTGCGCGTCAGCGATCAGTGTGCCGTCCCGATCGAGGAAGAGGGCGGGGCGGGCACGGTCGCCGCCGGCATCCGCCGGCATCAACGCCGACCGGTAGTGTCGCGCGGCGTACGCGGGGTCGCAAGCGTCCGAGCCGGCGATCGTACCTGCCCGGACAGGCTGCGCACGTCGCGCGCTTCCACGCGGTACTGCGACTCCGGTGCGAGCGCGGTTTCGAGCGAGAGATATACCTCCGTATACAGCGTAGGTCGCTCGATCTTCGGTGCGGGCAGTGTGTCGCGTGAGATACGCCCGGTGCGAAGCTCGACCAGTCGGCGCGCTTCCCGCGCAAGGCGGCCGGCATTCGCGACGCTGTCTGCGCGTCGCACACGCGCCAGGGAATCGGCACGTACCCGTTGCGCGGGCGTGCTGTCGTTGCGCGCGGCTCCGGTCGACGAGTCGGGCCGCGTCTGCGCACGGAGCGAATCGGCGAGCAGGCGCTCCGGAACTGTCGCCACGCTGCGCACACGCACGATCGACGAATCCGCCCGCCGTACCACGAACCCTGCCGCCGTGAACTGCTGCTCCGGTGCATACGGTTTGTCGAAGGTCACCCGGATAACCCGGTTGCTGTCTTCCACGGCCAGGTTGGCAATGCGCAGCCCCACCGTATCGTGCGGGAACGCATAGAAGTTGGCGCGCACATCAGCGGTGACGGTCACGCGTACGGTGTCCCACGACTCGAGCGGCTCGAGCTCCCGGTTATTATTGCGATCGCTGAAGGCCCGCATCAGATAGGGCCCAGCCGGCAGGTAGCGTAGCTGGTAACGACCGGACGAATCGGCAACCACCTGGTACGCGGTGCTGTCTTCGGCAATTGCCTCGACGATCGCGTTTGGCGCGCCGCGTCCGGCAACCCAGTCGAAGACCACGCCACTCACCTGTGTTAGCGGGATTGGCCCGCCGGTGCTGAAGACGATGCTGATGGTCGTGTCGATCACATTATTGCGCAGGTCTTGCAAGCCGGGCCTCATAACGATCGAGTACACGGTATTCGGCTTCCAGCCAGCGGTCGGCCGCACCTCCAGTCGCGTACGGTTCCAATTCACCCGCGTCGCGCCGCTTTTCGGACTGATGAAGAAGAGGTCGCGGAGATCACGGCCGCCACGCGGGGATTCGCTCACCACTTCGTCGAACTGTAGCGCGACCACCTTCAGCCGCACGTCCTCCACGTTGTTCTCGGGTGTTATGCGCAACACCCGCGGCGGCGCGCTGTCCGGCGGTCCGCCCGGCGGAGCCGCCTGATTTGCACACGCACCAACGAAGAGCAGCGGAAGTATGCACAGCCTGGACCACCACGATCTCCCGCGGTGCCACACCGCAGCGATGGGTGCCCTCACGTGTCGAGTTCCGCGATCTTAGCACACAGGTGATCGCACCTTGCCCGCCATTCCGTGGCCTTCGCCCTTTCAGCCTCAACCAATGCCGGCGGCGCCTTGGCGGTGAACTTCTCGTTGGCCAATCGCCCTTCGAGTGCCGCAAGCTGTTTCTCGAGGTTGTCCCGTTCTCCTTGTAGCCGGGTGCGTTCCTTCGTGAGGTCGATCATCCCGGCAAGCGGGACCACCAGTTCGATGCCGTCGCGCAAGAGCACGAGGGCCGATGCGCCGCCAGGATTGGTCGCGGCAAGCGTCACGCGCGCTCGCGCCAGTGAACCGATCGTCTCGCGTTGCGTGTCCAATTGTGCCGTGAGACCGTTGGACGACACCAGCATCGCGTCCACCCACGCGCCGGGATTCACGTGGTATTCGGCTCGCACCTGGCGGATGGCCTGCACCGCGTCACGGGTATGCTCGAACAGTGCCCCCGACGCCGGAGATGCAGCACGCGCCAGCGGCCACGCCGCCTGCGAGATAAAGGCGCCCTCCGGCGTTTGCGGCAACATCTGCCAGAGCGCTTCGGCGATAAACGGCACGATCGGCTGTAACAGGCGCAGGGCGCCGTCGAAGGCATGGGCGAGCACGGCACGGGCCACCTCGCGATCTTCGCCCGCAGGCGCATACAGCCGCGGCTTGAGCGCCTCGAGATACCAGTCGGCCAGCTCGTTCCACACGAAGCGCCGCGCCGCGTCGGCGTACTCCGACAGCCGCAGCCCGCGAGCGCGTTCGGCGGCGCTCCATGCCTCGCCCTGCGCCGGGCGCGCCGGGCCGAGCGCCGCGTCGCAATCGGTGATGGCCTGATCGAGCCGTTCGAGAATCCAGCGATCCGCAGCGGTGAGCAGCGTCGGATCGATGGACGAGACAAGCTGCACCGGCTCGGTCCCTACGCGCGACAGCAGAAAGCGACCGATGTTCCAGAGCTTCGTACAGAAATTGCGACCGGGAGAAAACGATTTTTCCAGGTCGTTCGGATCGAGCATGACATCCACGCCGAGTCCGAGTCCCGCCACCATCGTCCAGCGCAGCGCGTCGGCGCCGTACTGCTCCACGACATCGAGCGGATCGATGCCGTTGCCGAGCGACTTGGACATCTTGCGATGCTCCATGTCGCGCACCGTGCCGTGCAGATACACCGTGTGGAACGGTGGTTTGTCCATGAACCAGCATCCGGCCATCACCATGCGCGAGACCCAGAAAAAGAGGATCTCCGGCGCCGTGACGAGTACATCGCCGGGATAGAATGCCTTGAGGTCCGGCGCCGCTGTATCGGGCCAGCCGAGCGTCGAGAAAGGCCACAGCCAGCTCGAGAACCAGGTGTCGAGCACGTCCTCATCCTGCCGCACGGCTCCGTGACAGGTGGGACAGCTGATCACGTCATCACGGGATACGATCGGTGTCTGGGCGCAGTGGCCGTTGGTGCAATACCACACCGGCACCCGATGTCCCCACCAGATCTGACGGGAGATATTCCAGTCGCGGATCCCCTCCAGCCAGTTTACGTACACGGCTTCCCAGCGCTCGGGGAGAATACGCAACTCGCCGCTGCGCAACACTCCCAACGCGCGGACGGCCAGCGGCTGCATCCGCACGAACCACTGATCCGACAGCCGCGGCTCCACCACCGTGTCGCAGCGATAACAGTGACGCACATTGTGGGCATGCGGTTCGACCCTGACCAGTGCACCGGCCGCTTCGAGCATCGCCACGATCTGCGTTCGTGCCTCGAACCGATCGAGGCCACGCAACGCGTCCGGCACCCGACCGCCGGCCGCTTCCACTTCGCGCACGATGCCGTCGGCGTCGATGATCACGGGCATCGGTAATCCGTGGCGCTGGCCCACGTCAAAGTCGCTGGCGTCGTGCGCGGGTGTGATCTTCACCGCCCCCGAACCGAAGGCAGGATCGGCGTAGCTGTCCGCAATCACGGGAATGCGCTGTCCGTTGATCGGGAGCAGTAGCTCCTGGCCGACGAGCTCGACGTAGCGCGGGTCTTCGGGGCTGACGGCAACGGCGACGTCGCCGAGCATCGTTTCCGGACGCGTGGTGGCGACGGTGATGCCGCGAGTCGGATCAATGGCCAGTGGATAGCGCAGGTGATAGAGCTTGCCGGTGCTCTCGGTGAACTCCGCTTCTTCGTCGGAGAGCGACGTGCCGCAGCGGGAGCACCAGTGAATCACGCGGTGGCCCTTGTACACCAGGCCGTCCTCGTGCAGGCGCACGAACGCCTCGCGCACCGCGACCGATAACTCGGGGGAGAACGTGTATGCCGTGCGCGACCAATCCGCGCTCGAGCCGATCGCCTTGAGCTGGTTGAGGATCTCCCCGCCAGTGTGATCGACGAAGGTCTTCACCCGCGCGACAAACGGTTGACGTCCGAGATCGAAGCGCGTCTGCCCTTCGACAGCGAGCTGCTTTTCCACCACGTTTTGCGTGGCAATGCCGGCGTGATCGGTACCCGGCAGCCAGAGGGCTTCGTCTGCGGCCATGCGGCGCCAGCGAATCAGCACGTCCTGCACCGTGTTGTTGAGCCCATGTCCCATGTGCAGCACCGCCGTCACATTGGGCGGAGGCATCACGATCACGAACGGCTCGTGCTCCGTGGTACGGGCCGCGTCGGCGGTAAAGACGCCGTGCTCCGTCCAGCGCGGGTACCAGGCGGCCTGTGTGGCCGCCGCATCGTAATTTTGAGGAAGCGAGTTGAGATCGGGCGAAGTCATCCCCGCAAACTAACCGCGCACCGGCTCAGTCGGTGCGGCGCGGGGCCATGGGTGCGGCGTCGCCATCGAGTCCTGTCCGGAGCCCTCCCCCGGTGCCGCGCACGGAGAGGCGATCGATCACGCTGGCCACGTCCGGCACGCCGCGAGCGAGCGTGAGCGCATGGGCGGCTTCCTGTGGTGAACGCACCCACCCGGTCAGCTCGATGGTGCCCGCGCGGAGAGCACCGATATCGATCGGGCGCACCGAGAGCACCGGATCGTTGCGGAATACCTCGAGCACGCGGGCCTCGAGCGTTTCATGATCAGGCGCAGTCGGCCGGGAGCGGGGAAGCGGAGCGCGGTCTCGCGCCGCCAGCGCGGTGGAGGCGCGGTGCGATTCCAGGACGGCGCGTTCCTGCAACGATGCGCGATCACTCACGTGCATGTGAGCGATGGACTCCGGGGCCAGCTCCGACTCGTCGTCAGCGAGCGTGTCGAACGCCTCGGAGCGCCGATCGTCGCCGCGCCAGCCGTCGGTACGCACGCGACGCGATCCCGTGCCGCTGCCACGCCTGAGGAGACCGTCAACCCCGCCAACGCGGTCGGCGAGCAACATGCCCAACGCGACCCCCGCCAAGGCGCCTGCGGCGACCAGCAAAACAGAGGCGGAGAGAGCGGAACGCTTCAACGGTCGTGATCTTGGCATGAACGAATCCTCGGGATCGGGCGCCGAGTTGGCAGAAATCTTGGCGCCACCAGAGATGCAAGGATAACTTGAGTGACTTCGTACAGCGAGGTCGCTCACCTCTCCCATGCACGGTTTCTTGTGATGATAGCCGGATCGCGCGCTGCGGCTGACGCCGCTGCGGATGCCCCTGTGGTTTTGACGCTTCCCGACGGCTCTACCCGCAAAGTGCCGCCGGGTACGCTGGCGCGCGACGTGGTTGGCTCCATCGGCGCCCGCCTGCTGCAAGCCTCAGTGGCGGTCGCCATCGATGGCGACGTGCTCGACCTCATGACGCCCCTTCGCGCGTCGGGGGCCTTCGTAGTCATCACCGACAAGGATCCCCGCGCCCTGGGCGTGCTGCGGCATTCCGGCGCGCACATCCTCGCCACGGCCGTTCGTCGGCTGCGCCCCGACGCCAAGATCGGCTTCGGTCCCGCCATCGAAGACGGCTTTTACTATGATTTTGAAGTCGCGCAGCCGTTCACCCCGGATGATCTCGCCGCCTTCGAAGCGGAGATGAAGAAGGTCGTGGCCGAGAAGTACCCCTTCGTCCGGCAAGAAGTTTCGCTTGCTGAAGCGCGCGTGCGTTTTGTCGACGATCCGCTCAAGCTCGAGCGCCTCGAAGACTTCGAAGGGAGCGATGAGGTCATCTCCACCTACACTGACGGCCCCTTCATCGATCTGTGCCGCGGACCGCACGTGCAGGATACGTCCTGGCTCAAGCACTTCAAGCTGCTCTCCATCGCCGGCGCGTACTGGCGTGGTGACGAGAAGCGGCAGATGCTGCAGCGCATCTATGCCACCGCCTTCTTCAAAAAGGACGAGCTCGAACAGCACCTGCATAACCTCGAGGAAGCGCGCAAGCGCGACCATCGCGTGCTCGGCAAGGCCCTGGACCTGTTCCAGATCTTCCCCGTAGCACCCGGTGGCATTTTCTGGACGCCAAAAGGTACCACCGTCTACAACGCACTCGAAGCCTTCGTGCGCGAGCGGCAGCAGGAGGCGTTCCTGGAGATCAAGACGCCGCTGCTGTACAACCGGAAGCTGTGGGAGCAGTCGGGACACTGGGGCAAGTACAAGGAAAACATGTTTCTCGTACTTGACAACGAAACGGGTGAGCATGACATGTCGCTCAAGCCCATGAACTGTCCCTCGCATCATCTGTACTTCGCGGCCACCAGGCACTCGTATCGCGACTTGCCGATGCGCTACGTCACCTTCGACGTGCTGCATCGCAACGAACTCTCGGGCGCACTCTCCGGACTCACGCGGGTGCGGCAGTTCGCGCAGGACGACTGCCACGTGTATCTGCGGGAGGACCAGATCGCCGACGAGGTGCAGTTCCTCATGGACTTCATTTTGTCATATTACGACACGTTCGGTCTGTCCGCGAAGCTCAAATTTGCCACGCGTCCGGAGCAGCGAATCGGCAGCGACGAGCTGTGGGACCGTGCCGAGGCCGCGCTGCGCGCTGCACTCGACCGCACCGGTCGCCCGTACGAGATGAAAGCCGGAGACGGCGCCTTTTACGGGCCGAAAATCGACTTCGACGTGACCGATTCCATCGGACGCGCGTGGCAGCTGGGCACGATTCAGCTCGATTACAACGCCCCCGAACGGTTTGACCTGCAGTACACGGGAGAAGACAACACCGCACACCGGCCGGTAGTGATCCATCGCGCCGTGAGTGGCTCGTTCGAGCGCTTCATCGCGATTCTCATCGAGCATTTCGCCGGAGCATTCCCTTTGTGGATGTCCCCCGAACAGGTGCGCGTCATTCCCATCGCCATCGACTACACCGCGCACGCCGAGGCGCTTGTGGCGCGCATGAAGGAGGCGGGCATTCGCGCCACGCTCGATGACCGGAACGAGACGCTCAACTATCGCGTACGTGAAGGCGAAGTGCAGAAGGTACCGTATATGTGCGTGATCGGCCGCCGGGAGGCCGAGGAGAATACCGTGGCGCTCCGCATGCGCGGTGCCGGCAGGAAACAGGAGATCCTCACCGCAAACGCTTTCGTCGAGCGCGCGCTGGAAGAGATCCGGACACGCGCGCTGCCGGTCGTCCCGGACGCCCTGTCCGCCGATGCCACGACCTCCACCGCGGAGACCTCGGCGTGACCCCGGAAGCGCTACTCGATCTCTTCGTCCTCTCTCCGGTCGGGCTCCTCGAAGTTGATGAGGAGGGGCGGGTGGAAGTGGCGAATCTGGCCGCGCGGCGCTTGCTGACTCCGTTTACGCGCGCCGGCTCACTTGAGGACTTGTTTGCCGCGTTGAGTGCAGTGGCGCCCGATCTCGCCGCCCGCGTGCGCGGGTTTGATGCGCCGCGCGGCGTGATTCTCGAGAACCTCGAGCTGCTGGCCCCCGGCGAAGGGCGTGGCGTGCAACTCGCGCTGCTCAAGGTCGCCCCCGGTCGCATCGTGGCCGTGGCCACCGACGCCAGTGATCTCGCCAAGGCCCGCGGTATGTTGTCGATGCTCGAACAGCGGCTGCGCGCGATCGAAGGCACGGTGCGCGATTACGCGATTTACTCCGCAGACACCGTCGGCCATATCACCGCGTGGAGCGATGCCGCTGAGCGTGTCCATCAGTGGACTGCCGCTGCGGCGCTCGGTCGGAGTATTACGATGCTGCTCCCTTCCGACGCGAACGATCCCTCGCATCTGCGCGATACCCTCGCCCTCGCTGCGCGGAATGGCTGGTGCGAAGAGGAAGGAAACCGGCAGCGGCAGGACGGCTCGCTGTTCTGGGCGAGCACCGTGATCACGGCGCTTCGCGGAACCGACGGCGCCGCGGTCGGGTTTTCCGTGACCACACGCGATGTCTCGGAGCGTCGTCGCCTCGAACAGAGCCTGCGCGATGACGCCTCGAGTACCACCGATTATCTCACCGGCGTCTCCACCCGCCGGGCCTTCTTCGACGTGGCGTCGTCGGAGGTCGCGCGCGCCCGCCGTTACAGCCAGCCGCTCACCATGCTGCTCGTCGATCCCGACCACTTCCGCGCAGTGCTCGAGGCGCACGGGGAGGAGTTCGGCAACGAGTGGCTGCGCACGATGGCCTCGGTGTGTCGGCAGGAGTCGCGCACGACCGACGTTGTCGGGCGCGTGGGCGGCGAGGCGTTCGCGGTGTTGCTCCCGAGCACCGAGCTGTCGGGGGGACTGGTACTCGCCGAACGTATCCGCGAGCGGATGGCACGGCATGTCTTCCCCGGCGACTTCCAGGGAGTGCGATGCACCCTGTGCGTGGGTGTGGCCGAGGTGTCGGACGCCGTAACGAGTGTAGACGGTTTGCTGGCCACGGCCGGAACCGCCGTGGAACGCGCGCAGCAGGCCGGGATGAATCTGGTGGTTGGCTACGACGACTGACGCTCAGGCGCGCTCTTCGTTGCTCGCGTCGGAACCCGGTTTCGCCGGGCGCACCACCCCCAGCCACTGCTCCAGCTTGGACGCCACGAACGTTTCATGCGCTTCGAGCCACCCGTCGGCACGGGCGACGTCCCACATCATCTCGGCGAGCACCGTCCGTTGCTCTTCGTCGTATTCGGCGACCAGCTGGCGGGTGAACGAGGCGTGGTCGGCCGCCGTCTGCAGTTGACGTTCCGCTTCGGCCATGAGTTCCACGGCGCCGCGTTCGTCTACGCCAAAATGATTGACCAGCGAACGCGTGATTACCGCCCGCTCGTCGCGGGAAAGCCGATTGTCGGCGTGTGCCACTTCAAGCAGCAGCGCACAAGCGGCCACGCGGATGTCGCCGGGATGGATCGGTGGTTCGAGGTCGGGGACGGAAGGAAGGCTGTCCGCGATGAGCATTCTGAGGGTATCGAGCATACCCGACGCTCATGCATCGAACGGGCCAGCGCAAGCTCATCGGTGTATGCGGGATGCGCGGCCGGCCGAACCCGCTCTGAGACTTGGGCCGGAGCGCCGGACCGATTAATTTTCTCAGGCTGCACCTGAAAGCGCAGCCGTCCGATCCCTTCACTCCCGGGATCGGACTGTCCGACACGCGCCCACCGGTGGGCCGTGTCCCATCTCTGTGCCAACATGACCGATCTTTCTCGCCAGCCCGTCATTGTGGGTGCCGCGCGCACTCCAGTCGGGCGGTATCTCGGGGGCCTCGCGCCCCTGACCGCGCCGGAACTGGGCGCTATCGCCATTCGTGCCGCGTTGCTCCGCAGCGGTGTTGCCCCCGACCAGGTGCAGGACGTCATCATGGGCCACGTGCTGCAGGGCGGCACCGGACAGGCCCCCGCCCGTCAGGCGATGCTCAAGGCTGGCGTATCAGCGACCGCTTCCGCGCTCACCATCAATAAAGTGTGCGGCTCGGGGCTCAAGGCCGTGATGCTCGCCGCGCAGGCCATCAAGGCGGCGGACGCCCAGGTGGTCGTGGCCGGCGGTCAGGAGAGTATGAGCAACGCCCCGCACTACGTGTTCGGCATGCGCGGCGGTGTCAAGCTCGGCGACCAGACCATGGTTGACGGCATGATCAAGGATGGCCTCTGGTGCAGCAGCTGCGACGTCCACATGGGATCGCATGCCGAATACACCGCCACCAAGGCTGGTGTCACACGCGAAGCGCAGGACGCGTTTGCGGCAGCGTCGCACCGCAAGGCCGTGGCCGCGATGGAAGGTGGGAAGTTCGACGCCGAGATCGTGCCCGTGGAGATTCCCGGACGAAAGGGCATCACGGTGATCGGTGCCGACGAAGGCCCACGCGCCGAGAGCACCGCTGAGTCGCTCGCAAAGCTGCGTGCGGCGTTCCCCCCCAAGGGCGGCGCCCACGACGCGCTCAGCGTAACCGCCGGTAACGCGTCGTCGCTCAACGACGGCGCGGCGGCCGTGGTCGTGACCTCAGAAGCATACGCGCGCGAGCACGGACTGCCGATTCTCGCGCGTATCACCGGGTACGCCACTGGCGCCGGGGAGCCCAAGGATCTGTTTTTCGCACCGATCACCGCCGTGAAGAATCTCATGGCGAAGCAGGGCACTACCATCAACGATTACGACCTCATCGAAGCAAATGAGGCGTTCGCGTCGCAAGCACTCGCCGACGGCATCGGGCTTGGCTGGGACAGCGAGCGCGTGAACGTCCACGGCGGCGCCATCGCGCTCGGTCATCCGATCGGCGCGAGCGGAGCCCGCGTCCTCGTCACCCTGTTGCACGCGCTGGCCGACCGCGGAAAGCGCACGGGGCTCGCCACGCTGTGCCTTGGTGGCGGTGATGCCGTGGCGATGTCGGTCGAACGCGTCGACTGACGCATTCGTATGACGCGAGAAAACACCGCTGATCCCACTGTGGCGTGAGCTGGACGCTTATACTGCGCGTCCCGTGGCGACTGCTGAGCTTCGGCGTTGCCTGGCTGCTGGCGCAGGGGATCGCCGAGTCGATTCTTGGTCCGCTCTTCGCGTCGCTGTCGCGCGCGGTGGGCGAACCGATACCGGTGTATCCGTGGGCGATGCTGATCGGCGTCGCTGCGGCCTGTCAGGTCGCACTCCGCTTTGTAGACGACGTGCCGTGGAGCGTCATGGCGCTCGGCGACGGGGCGTGGCATCCGCGGCGTTTGCTGCTCGGCCTCGCGCTCGGAACGGCCGCGATCTTCCTCACCGCGCTCCTGCTGTTCCTCATCGGCAGCCTGCATTTCGAGCCCACCCCTACCGCGTCGGTGGGCGACGGCCAACAGTGGCAGATGGTGCAGGATACGTGGGGCGGGACCGCGTTACGCTTGCTGATGGTGCTGCTGCCGGCGGCGTTATGGGAGGAGCTGGTCTTTCGTGGCTACTTCCACGCGGTAGCCGACGAGGCCGGTGGCGTACTGCTGGCCCGTTGGACGTCGAGCGTGGCGTTCGGTCTGGTGCATCTGCTGAATCCCGGGGCTACCGTGCAAACCACGCTGATCGTGACGCTCGCGGGCTTGTGCCTGAGTGTCGTGCGGGAACAGACCGACAGTCTGCCCGCCGCTTTCACGGCGCATCTCGCGTGGAACTGGATGATGGCGGCGGTGCTGCATCTGCCGGTGAGTGGCTTGCCGTTTGCGACACCGAAGTATCGCGCGGTGCTCGAAGGACCGTCGTGGTTGACAGGAGGAGCGTGGGGACCCGAGGGTGGACTTGTCGCAGCGCTGGTGCTTGGTGGGGCGTTGCTTGGCGCGCCATCGGGCGCAGTCCGGCGCAACCGCGTGCAAGGTCGATTGCAGGATTCTTCAAGGAGTTGAGGCATCATGGTACACGAAGGGACTGGTGCGTCGGGCACCTTACGCGCGATGCAGGCGGCGGTGATCGGGGCAGGACAGATGGGCATCGGCATCGCGCACGTGTTCGCGGTGGGTGGTTACGACGTCACGCTCGTTGACGTGAGTCGCGAGGCACTGGCACGCGGCACGGGCACCATCGAAAAAAACCTGGAGCGTCAGGTGAAGAAAGGAGCGCTCGAGGCAACCGCCGCGGCCCAAGCCCTCGCGCGCGTCGCGACCGCGACCGCCATCGGCGACGGCGTGGGGCACGCGGACATCGTGGTCGAAGCGGCCACCGAACGCACCGATCTCAAGTTCGCGATCTTCAAGGATCTCGACGAGCTCAGTCCCCGGAGCGCGATCCTGGCAACCAACACCAGCTCCATCTCCATCACCGAGATCGCCGCGCACACCACGCGCCCCGAGCTCGTGATCGGCATGCATTTCATGAACCCGGTACCTGTGATGCAGCTGGTGGAAGTGATTCGCGGCCTCGCCACCAGTGATGACACCACGACGCGCGTGATGACGCTTGCCCGCGCGCTCGGCAAAACCCCCGTCGAGGTGAACGACTTTCCGGGGTTCGTGGCCAATCGTATTCTCATGCCGATGATCAACGAGGCGATCTACTGCGTGATGGAAGGAGTAAGCGCGCCGGAAGCCATCGACGCCGTGATGACGCTCGGCATGAATCATCCCATGGGTCCGCTCACGCTCGCCGACTTCATCGGTCTCGACACCTGCCTCGCGATTCTCGAAGTGCTCCACGAGGGACTCGGTGACCCCAAGTATCGCCCGTGTCCGCTGTTACGAAAGTACGTGGCCGCCGGCTGGTACGGCCGGAAGTCCGGCCGCGGCTTTTACCAGTACTGATATGGGATTGCTCGCACTCACCGACATACAGCACGAAATCCAGCAGCTCGCCCGCTCGTACGCGGCGCGCGAGCTCGCGCCCCTGGCCGGCGAACGTGACGCACAGTCACGCTTCGACCGCCGGATGGTGCAGCAGATGGCGGCGCTCGGCTTTTTCGGCATGCTGACGCCGGAGAAGTACGACGGACTCGGACTGGACGCGCAGAGCTACCTGCTCGCGCTCGAGGAGATCGCCGTGGCCGACGCATCGGCGGCGGTGCTCCTCAGCGTGCACAATTCGCTGCCGATCCAGATGATCCTCGACTTCGGCACCGACGCTCAGCGCGACCATTACCTGCCGCCGATGGCACGCGGCGAATGGCTCGGCGCCTTCGCCCTGTCCGAGCCGGAGGCCGGGTCCGACGCCGCTGCGCTGCGTACGCAGGCGGTACGCGACGGCGATGACTGGATCCTGAATGGCACCAAGGCCTGGGTGTCGCACGGCAGCGAGGCCGGGGTGCTGCTGTGTATGGCGCGCACCGATACGCCGGACGATCGCCAGGGAACGAACGGGATCTCGACTTTCATCCTTACTCCCGACCTGCCGGGCTTCCAGCTCGCGAAGCAGGAGCGAAAGATGGGGCTCCGCGCGTCGCCCACGCTGCAGATCAATCTCGATGACTGCCGGGTGCCGGGCGACCGTCTTCTCGGGGTGGAAGGGAAGGGGCTCACCTATGCCCTGGGTTCACTCGACCACGGCCGCCTCGGTATTGCCGCGCAGGCCATCGGCATCGCGCGCGCCGCGCTTGAGGCGAGTGCGCGGTACGTGGGCGAGCGTCAGCAGTTCGGCCAGAAAATCAGTGAGTTCCAGGCCATTCAGTTCAAGATCGCGGACATGGCGACACGTATCACCGCGGCGCGCACGCTCGTGCATGCCGCTGCGGCGGCGATGGAGCGCGGCGAAAAGATCACGCGCTTCAGCAGCATGGCGAAACTCTTCGCATCCGAAACCGCCATGTGGGTTACCACGCAGGCCGTCCAGATCTTCGGCGGCTACGGCTACGTGACCGATTATCCCGTTGAACGTTTTATGCGTGACGCCAAGGTGACGGAGATCTACGAGGGTACCTCGGAGATCCAGCGCATCGTGATCTCGCGTGAAACGCTGGCCGCCGCTCTGGCCGCCGACGGCTCACTCCCAGACTGACACAGGCTGCTATCCCGATGGGTTACTTCGAAACGATCGCCGAGATGGGTCATGAGCAAGTGGTCTTCTGCCATGACCGGGCATCCGGTTACCGCGGCATCATAGCCATTCACGATACCACGCTCGGCCCCGCGCTGGGCGGTGCGCGGTTCTGGAACTACCAGAGCGACGACGAAGCGGTCATCGACGCGCTGCGGCTGTCGCGCGGCATGACGTACAAGAATGCCGTTGCCGGACTCAATCTCGGTGGCGGCAAGTCGGTCATCATCGGCGACAACAAAACGATGAATCGCGAGATGATCTTTCGCGCGCATGGGCGTTTCGTCGATTCGCTCGGTGGCCGGTACGTCACCGCGGAAGACGTGGGCACGTCCGTCGAGGACATGGACTTCGTGCACATGGAAACGACCTATGTCACCGGTATCGGCTCGAAGTCGGGTGATCCGTCGTCCGTGACCGCACACGGCGTCTTCCGGGCCATCGAGGCCTCGGCGTTCCAGACGTGGGGGGGCTCCGCGCTCGGCGGCCGTACCGTGGCGGTGCAGGGACTTGGCAACGTGGGCTACTACCTGTGCAAGGAATTGCATGCGGCAGGCGCCAAGCTGGTCGTCACGGACATCGACGCCGGACGCATCCAGCGCGTCATCGACGAAATGGGTGCGACCGCGGTGGGACTTACCGAGATCTACGGAGTGCAGGCCGACATCTTCGCGCCATGCGCGCTCGGCGGCATCATCAACGACGAGACGATTCCGCGGCTCAAGGTGGAGATCGTCGCGGGTGCCGCCAATAACCAGCTGCTGGAAGGCCGGCACGGCGATGCGCTGCAGCAGCGGAACATTCTGTACGCGCCCGACTATGTGGCCAATGCCGGTGGTGTGATCAACGTGTACAGCGAGCTCACCGGTTGGAGCCGCGATCGATCGCTGCGCAAGGCTGATGAGATCTACGAAACGGTGCTCAGCGTTTTCCGGCTGGCCCAGGAGACCGGAATCCCCACCTACAAAGCCGCTGATCGCGTCGCGGAGCAGCGCATCGCTGCCGTTCGCGGTATGATCAAGACGTGGCCCCAGTATCCGAATAAGGAAACCTGAGCAGAGCGACTGACCATGGTAAGCGATGCACACCCCGGCGAGCGGATTCCGATTGCGTCCGATCACGCCGGATTCGAGATGAAAGAACGGTTGCGGACGGCCCTGGCGGCAATGGGGTACGCCGTGGAGGATATCGGGACGCATAGCACGGCGAGTACCGACTATCCCGACTACGCCCATCCGCTGGCCCGGGAAATCTCCGACGGCCAGTCGGCGCGGGGGGTGCTGCTCTGCGGGACGGGGCTCGGCATGTCGTATGTGGCCAACCGATATCCGGGAGTGCGCGCGGCCGTGGCCTGGACCCCCGAGATCGCCGCCCTTGCCCGCAAGCACAATGATGCCAACGTTCTGGTGTTGCCGGCGCGTTTCATCTCCGATGAAGATGCGATCGCGATTCTGCAGACGTGGTTGTCCACCGCATTCGAAGGCGGACGTCACCTCACCCGGGTCGACAAGATCGAGCGCGATGACGATGGACGCGAGGCCAACGCCTCGGGGAGTGCATCATGAGTGAGGGAGCCAGCGCCAACTGGTCGCAGTGGGATCGTTTGCCACCGGGTGAACTGCTGACGCAGGCCGATCCGGAAATCGCGCAGCTCATCGACGAAGAGATTCAGCGTCAGAGCGACGGGCTCGAGCTCATCGCCAGCGAGAATTTCGTCTCGCCGGCCGTGATGGAGGCGATGGGATCACCGCTCACCAACAAGTACGCCGAGGGCTTGCCGGGAAAGCGGTACTACGGCGGGTGTGAGGTGGTGGACAAGGTGGAGCAGTTGGCGATCGATCGCGTGAAGCAACTCTTCGGCGCTGAGCATGCGAACGTGCAACCGCACAGCGGGGCGTCGGCCAACGCAGCGGTGTTCCTCGCGTTCCTCAAGCCGGGGGACACGTTTCTCGGCATGGATCTGTCGCAGGGCGGGCACCTCACGCACGGCTCTCCGGTGAACTTTTCCGGGTTGCTGTACAACGCCATCCCGTACGGGGTCACCGAAGACGGCATCATCGATTACGAGGAGATGCGGGCGAAGGCGCGCGAGCACAGGCCGAAGATGATCATCGCCGGCTACAGTGCATACTCGCGCACCATCGACTGGCAGGCCTTTGCCGATGTCGCGCAGGAAGTGGGCGCGGTGTTCCTGGTGGACATGGCGCACTTTGCCGGCCTCGCCGCGACCGGTGTGTATCCGTCGCCGGTACCCTTTGCCGATGTCGTCACGAGCACCACGCACAAAACGCTGCGCGGACCACGCGGTGGCATCATCCTCTGCAAGGCGCAGCATGCGAAGGCCATCGACAAGGCGATGTTCCCCGGGATGCAGGGCGGTCCGTTGGAGCACGTGATCGCCGCGAAAGCAGTGGCCTTTCACGAAGCGTTGCAGCCCGGCTTCACGGTATATTGTCGGCGGGTGATCGAAAATGCGAAGGTCCTCTCGCAGGCGCTCGCCGAGCGCGGATATCACATCGTGTCCGGCGGCACAGACAATCACCTGATGCTGGTGGACCTGCGTTCGAAGGGGCTCACGGGGAAAGTGGCAGAGAAGGCGCTCGACGAGGCCGGGATCGCGGTAAACAAGAACACCGTGCCCAAGGAAACGCAGTCGCCGTTCGTCACGAGTGGCATTCGCCTGGGCACGCCGGCAGTGACCACTCGAGGCATGGGGGCCGACGCGATGGTGCAGATTGCGGCGCTCATCGAGCGGGTGTTGTCGGCGCCGGAGGATCGCGCCATTCTGAATGCGGTGCGGCAAGACGTGAAGGCGCTGGCCGATCAATTCCCGCTGTATCGGGCGGTGTCGCGAGTCTAGCGCTCCGCAAGGAGTTGTGGCACGAACAACGCGCCTCCAGTATTCATCTGCTGGAGGCGCGTTGTATTTGAGGGGAGCCAACGCCGGTGCCCCGTTACCGCGTGCTTCGCAGTGCGTCTCGAGAACAGCGCACGACGTTTGTCAGACAGTACCGATGAGGAGCAGGGCCGTGACCGAGTTGGCGTTCCGTGAAGGCATCATGGACCAGATCCGCCTGCGTGAGCCGCGATTCGATGAGCGCGCTTATCTGTTTGTGCTCGCCGCATTGGAGCACTGTCAGGCGCATCTCACGGAGCGGCGGCATATCACGGGGCCGGAGCTCGCGCACGCGTGTCGCGAACTGGCCCTGCAGCGGTTCGGCGTCACGGCGCGACTCGTGCTGGAACATTGGGGCATGACATCCACGTCGGACATCGGCGATATTGTGTTCACGCTCGTGGATTTGGGCTTGCTCATCAGTCAACCGCAGGATTCGCGCAATGACTTTTTCGGCGTCTTCGATTTTGCGAACGCCTTCGAGCGCGAGTATCCCTGGAGCACGACGCACGTCTGACGGCGCGGGCGGTTGGCGCCCGGGAGCGGGCGCGTCGCATTGTGTGAAGATCCGGTGACCGCGCCTCGCGTCACCACCGCCCTGGAGGCCGCAGCCCGTGACCGGGCGGCGATCGGTTCGGGCGTCGACTCGTTTGATCTCCTGCTGCGGGCGGGGAGTGTGGCCGCAGCGACCATCCTGCGTGAGTACCCCGCACATCTCGCGCACGGCGTTTCACTCTTTGCCGGTGCCGGCAACAACGGTGGTGACGCGTATATCGTGGCGGCGCAGCTCGCGCGCGCGGGTGTCGTCGTGCGGCTGCACGCCGCTGCCCTACCCAACACCCCAGAGGCCCAACGCGCCGCGCAGCTGGCCGCGCCGTCGCTGCGCTTCGGTGCGCCCACCGGGCACGAGCGGCTGGTGGTCGACGGCCTGCTGGGCACCGGCCACCGCGGTGCGTTGCGCAACGGGATCGCGAGCAGCGCCCGGCGCATGGCACTGGCGCGCGACGGCGGAGCGATGATCGTCGCTCTCGACGTGCCGTCGGGGCTGGATGCCACGAGTGGGGAGATCGCGCCGGGGAGTGTGCCGGCCTGCGTCACGTTGGCCTTTGGCACCATCAAGCGCGGTGTGCTTTTCGCCCGTGCGCACGCCGGACGCATCGTGCTGCTCGACATCGGCCTGGATGGCCGCGCCGACCTCGCCGACGGCGCATGGACGATGGCTGCCCCCAATGTTCTCGCCTCGACGCACCTCCGGACGGCATGGAACGCCCACAAAGGGGCGCGTGGGCGCGTGGCGATTGTGGGCGGGCACACCGGTATGGCTGGCGCGGTGGTACTGGCGGCGAGAGCCGCGCTGGGATCGGGGGCCGGACTGGTATTTGGCGTGGTGGACAGCCCCAGCGTGCCGTCGCTGCAGCAGCAGGTCGTGCAAGCCCTTGCGCACAAGTGGCCCACCGAGGGTGAGTGGCCGGTGCCGGTGTTCGACGCGATGGGCATCGGGCCGGGGCTCGGGCGGACCACGCGCGCGGCGCAGCTGCTCGCCAAGGCGCTCGCCGCCTGCACGGGTCGTCCCGTAGTGCTCGATGCCGATGCGCTCTGGCTGGCAGCCAAAGAAGCGCGCAGCCGAGAGGGGGATGCCAGCGGCACGCTGCGGCGCTGGACGCGCGACCTTGCGGGAGCCGTGTGCACGCCGCATCCGGGTGAATTCGCGACGCTGCTCGGCGAGCCGCTGTCGGACGCGTGGGCCGTGCGCGTCGAGCAGATGCAGGCCTTTGCCGCCGCGTCTGACACCGTAATACTGCTCAAGGGGACGCCCACGCTGGTCGTCGCACCGGATGGCACCACGGTGGTCGTGCCGCACGGCACCGCGTTGCTCGCCACCGGCGGGAGCGGGGATTTGCTCACCGGGATCATCTCCACGCTGCTGGCGCAGCGCCTGTCACCGCTCGATGCGGCCGTGATCGGCGCGTTGGCGCATGCGGGCGCTGCCGAGGTAGCCACGGCAAGAGCTGGCGGCATTCGCGGCATCACTCTCGACGCCGTATTCGACGCGCTCCCGCAGGCATGGCGCTCGCTCGAGCAGTCCACGACGTTTCCACCTGGAGTGCTTGCGGAGTTGCCGGCACCGCCGGCCTTCTGAGCGCCCCCGTATTCAATTTGCGTACACTATGCTGATCGCTCTTCCACGCGGCGCACATCGGATCACCACCCACACGGCGGTGCGGCTCGCGTTGGCGCTGGTGCCGATGCTGATTACCGGCTGTGCCGCCGGATCTGCCGGATCTGCCGGATCCGGTGGCGGCCGAGCGTTCGGAGGCGTGGGCCGCCGCGAAGAACGCGTGCGGATCGGCAGCTATGCCGTTGTCCAGGCCGTCGCCGTCTCGCGCCGTTACGTGTACTCCGCCACCGACAACGGCATCACCGTGTACGATCGTCTGTTGAATGCGTGGTTGCCGCCCCTGGGTCGCGACGATGGTTTCACCGACCAGCAGATTACCGTACTCGCCGGCGATCCGGTCGAAGACGCACTCTGGTTTGGCGTGCCGGGGGCCGTGGTCGTGTATCGCCCGCTGACCGAACAGCTGCAACGCACGTTCGTGACGGGCGTGCCGGATGTCATCGCCTTCGATCGCTCCGGCACCGGTGACGCGATCGTGAGGTCGGGGGGCTCATGGACCCGCGTGAGTCGTGTGGGCATCGCGACGCCGCTGGCACGGCAACCGGCAGCGAACACGCTCATCGTGCCGAGCACGTTGCCAAGCATTCTCGCGCGGTTTCCGGCGTTGCGCTCGCAGTCGTCTCTCCTGCTGCGCAATCAGCAGTCCGATCGCGCGCTGCGTAACTATCCGGTGATCAGCGGCGCGGCCTCACCGGAACGCGGCAGCGAAGTGTGGCTCGGCACCAATGGCGACGGCTTGTATCGCGTGGACCCCACCTTCCTCCAGGCGACACCACTGCCCTTCGGCCTGATAGAGCCTGGCGTTGGCGCACTCGCGCTCTCCGTCGATGGCGTCTGGGTGGCGGGACTTGGGCAATCCTCGTTCCGCGCCGGACTGACCTTCGCCAGCAACGACCTGCAACGGTGGCGCTGGATCGATGGCACCCTCAGCGTCCCGCTGCTGGGCGTCCGCACGTACAGCATGACCACGCGCGGATCACGCGCCTGGCTGGGAACCAACCAGGGCCTCGTGCGCGTGCGCCTCGACGGCAGCGAAGATGTCGCGGTCTGGGGAGGCCTCGATGGTCTCACCGACAGTCGCGTGCTCTCCGTCGCTACGCGCAGCGACGGCGCATGGGCTGGCACGGCCCGCGGACTCGTGTTCGTCAATGACAGCACGGACACGCGCAACAGCCGTACCCGAGGGCTCGGTGCTCGTGTACTCGCGAATACCCCCGTGAATGCGCTCCAGTTCACCGGGGACACGCTCTGGATAGGGACCGAGGGTGGACTCTTCGCGTTACCTTCGCCCAACGAGGTGACCGGTGGAACGCTCACGCGCCCGCTCGGCAACGATCCCGCACTGCGTCGTCCGATTCGTGCACTCGCCTGGAGCGACAGCGTCCTGCTCGCGGCCGGGGATGATGCGGTGCTGTCGCTCGCCCCGCGCGCCGGACGTGAACCGTCGCGCGTGGACGGTCTTGATGCACGGGTAGTGGGACAGGTCACGCGCGTGGGGATCGATGATCGCAGCATGTGGTTGGCGGGCACCGACGGCGTGATCATCGCTGCGCGCTCGAGCAACGGCATTCGGGTGCTCCGCGTGGGAAGTGATTTGCCCGGCGCCGTGCTTGACGTGGTGGCCAGCCGCGACTGGATGTGGGTGGGCACCACGGCAGGACTGGTGCGCTTTCGCCGCGCTGCCGATGGGGGACTCCTGTGAACGCCGTTGCCGCGCTGCGAGCACATCAGGTCATGGCTGACGGACCGGAGTTCGACACCATTCGCATGCTGATGGACCGATGGGGACCGCTTGCCGCCGATATCGGCGACGATGCCGCGCTCCTCGCCCCGATGCCAGCGACCGCCGGCCCGGCGGCCAGGCGGGTGATCAGTACCGACGCCTGTATCGAAAACGTCCATTTCCGCGCCGGATGGCTCGGGCCGCGGGAGATCGGCGCTCGCGCGGCTACGGCCGCCCTCAGTGATCTGGCGGCCATGGGCGCCCGTGCCGAATATCTGCTGGTAGCGTTGGTGGTGCCGGAGCGGTGGCGGGCGGAGTTGGCCGCAATCGCTGATGGCGTCGGTGAGGTGGTGGGTGCGGCCGGCGCACGGATAATCGGAGGCAACCTCAGCCGGGGTGAGCAATTCGCCATTACGACTTCCGTTATCGGGACGGCCGAGCGCCCGGTGTCGCGCAGCGGCGCTCGCGTCGGTGACGTGGTGCTGGTAACCGGGGTCCTGGGGGGCCCAGGAGCCGCGCTGCGGGGGTGGGAGCGAGGCGGCCAGCCGTCGGCTTGGGCAAGAGCCCGCTTCGCCTCTCCCGTAGCTCGGCTCGTCGAAGGGCAGGCGCTCGCCGCTGCCGGTGTAAGCGCCATGATCGATCTCTCCGACGGCCTCGCGGCCGACGCCCGACATCTGGCAGCGGCGAGCGGCGTCTCGCTCACGCTCGACCCGGGGCGGCTCCCGGTTGGTGAGGCGGTGTCGTCAGCCGAGGCGCTCATCAGCGGCGAGGAATACGAGCTGCTCGTCACCCTGCCGTCGGCACGGCTCGGGGCGCTTCTTCGGGGGTGGTCGTCGGCCTCCAGCGTGCCGCTCACCGTGATCGGTGAGGTGCGCGAGGCCAGCACGGTCGGGGAGCGTATCGTCGGCCACGACCACTTCGCCGACGATGCGGAATCACCGGGAGTTGCCCGTACGCGTTGAATTACGGTACGGTCGGCGCGAAGTTGTCAGCAATGCGAACCGCGCTCACCTTCGTCGCCCTGCTTCTTGGGACACTCCTCTTCGGCACGATCGTGCTGCTGGCGCAGCTGTTCGGGGTGCCGCAAGGCCCCGGCAGTGTGTACGAGAAAGCGCCACGGTGGTGGGCGTCGTGGCTGCTCGGCGCGGCGGGTGTGAAGGTGGTGCTGCACGGGCGGGATGACCTGCCGCCCGGCTCACCACGCGTGTTCATCGCCAACCACGTGAGCTGGTTCGACATCCCCGCGATGATCGCCGTGCTTCCGCACTACGGTTTCGTGGCCAAACGGGAGCTGGAGAAAATACCGCTTTTCGGAGCCGCCGCGCGGGCAGTGGGCGTGATCTACATCGACCGCGAAAACCGCAAAGCGGCGTTCGGCGCATACGAAGACGCTACCCGCAAGATCCGAGAAGGCCAATCGGTGCTGGTGTATCCGGAGGGCACACGCGGTGACGAGTATGCGCTACGCCCGTTCAAGAAAGGGCCGTTCGTGCTCGCGATCGGATCGGAAGCGCCCATCGTGCCAGTGGTCATTCACGGCACCATCGAAGTGAATCCGCGCTCGGAATTCCGCGCGTCACCGGGCACCGTGCATGTATACGTGTTGGAGCCGATCGCAAGCGCGGGGTTGCAGTACCGCGATCGCGAGGTGCTTGGCGAGCAGGTGCGTTCGCGAATGTCGGAGTGCCTGCGTACCCATCACGGTGTGGAGCCGGTGTCCGACGTACCGCCCGCGCCGGCACCCGTCGTTGATCGGCCTCAACCGTCTCCCGGCTTCACCGCCTGACTGCTGCACCCTCGATATCTTTTGGGGGTTCGCGATACCGAACCCTGTCTTTCCCATTCATCTCATCGACCTATGGCTGCTATCGTCTCTGTCAGCGCGCGAGAAATTCTCGACAGTCGCGGCAATCCCACGATCGAAGTGGACGTGATTCTCGAAACCGGCAGCACGGGCCGCGCGGCGGTGCCGAGCGGCGCGAGCACCGGTGAGCGCGAGGCGGTGGAGCTGCGCGACGGCGATCCGGCGCGATTCGGCGGCAAGGGCGTGCGCACTGCGGTGAACAACGTGGACACCGAGATCCACGAAGCGCTGGAAGGGATGGACGCGACCGATCAGATCGCGGTGGATCGCGCGATGATCGATCTCGACGGTACGGACAATAAGGGACGACTGGGCGCGAATGCGCTGCTCGGCGTGTCGATGGCGGTGGCCCGCGCGGCCTCGATGGAAGTGGGACTGCCATTGTATCGCTACCTGGGCGGCCCGATGTCCCGTACGCTGCCTGTGCCGATGATGAACATCATCAATGGCGGCGCCCATGCGACGAACACCGTGGACTTCCAGGAGTTCATGATCGTCCCGGTCGGCGCCGAGTCGTTCTCCGACGCGCTGCGCATGGGGACCGAGGTGTTTCACGCGCTCAAGAAGGTGCTGATCGGCCGCAAGCTCGCCACCGGCGTGGGCGACGAGGGTGGCTTCGCTCCCGATCTCGGCACCGACGAAGACGCGCTCACGATCATCATCGAGGCGATCGAAGCGGCCGGCCTGCGCCCGGGGCAGGACATCTGTCTCGCGCTCGATGTGGCCGCGAGTGAGCTGTTCCGTAACGGCCAATATCAGTTCAAGAAGAGTGGCGCTGCGGCGCGCAGTCCGCAGGCGATGGCCGACTTGTACGCCGGTTGGCTGGAGAAGTACCCGATCGTGTCGATTGAAGACGGCATGGCCGAAAACGATTGGGATGGATGGAAGCATCTCACGGATCTGGTGGGTGATCGATGCCAACTCGTGGGCGATGACCTGTTCTGCACGAACAGCGAGATCCTGGGCAAGGGCATCGAGGCGGGCGTGGCGAATGCAATTCTCGTGAAGGTGAACCAGATCGGCACGCTTACCGAAACGCTCGAAGCGATCGAGCTCGCGCGTGCAGCGGGGTACAACGCGATCATCTCTCATCGCAGCGGCGAAACCGAAGACACGTTCATCGCCGATCTTGCGGTGGCGACGCAGGCCGGACAGATCAAGACCGGCGCGCCTTCGCGCAGCGACCGGGTGGCGAAGTACAACCAGCTGTTGCGCATCGAGGAGCAGTTGGAAGGGTACGCCGAGTATCCCGGCGGCGCGCTGTTCGGCCTCTGATCGACGCGGCGAAAGGCGATGGCGCGCTCCCTGATGTGGACCCGTGTTGGATGGAGCGTGGGCGGGATCGCCGTGCTCTGGTTCGCCGTGCAGGGTGGAGAGTACGGGACCCTCGATCTCCTCCAGCAGCGTCAGCGCCAAACGGTGCTCGAAGCGGAGCTCGCGCACGTGCGCGCCGATGTGGACTCACTGCGCGCCGAGTTGCGTGCGGTGAAAACCGACCCGGTGGTGCTCGAGCGCATTGCGCGTGAGCGGTACGGCATGGTGCGCGGCGACAAGGAGGTGCTTTATCGCGTGCGCGGTGCGGACCGCGCGGCAGAACGTACGCGTCAGGTAGATGCAGACAGTGTGTCGAGCGACAGCGCGGAAGTTCGCGATAAGGGTTGACTCTGCGGTTCACCAGGCTAGTTTCCCACTTCTGCCGCGGGGTGGAGCAGCCTGGTAGCTCGTCGGGCTCATAACCCGAAGGTCGCGGGTTCAAATCCCGCCCCCGCCATGTGCACTCGGCCGGTCCGCAAGGGCCGGCCGTTTGCGTGGTAGTGGTTCAAGTACGCAAAGAGTTCGAAGGAAGTGGGGCAGGGTAGCTCAGCCGGTTAGAGCGCACGACTCATAATCGTGAGGTCGAGAGTTCGAGTCTCTCTCCTGCTATCGTATAACACGAACCCCGATAGGCACTTAGCGTGTCTGTCGGGGTTTTGCGTTGCCGCCGGTTGTGGATTGGTTGTGAATTGCACCGGCTCACGCTCGCTTCTTGTAGAACTCCCGCTGTCCGAGGACGGAGCGTTGCTGCTCGAGGTTCGGTTGTTGGTAGACCTTCAACGCCACCTCCGGGTGCTTCCATCCGCCAATCTCCGCGACGACGGCCAGCGGCGCCGTGGAGAAGTCTGACGCCATAGAACGGCGCTGCGTGTGGAATGCCGCCCCTATCAATTCCAATCCGCACGCGGTGCGCACCGCCGCCCACCCGTTGTAGAAGACTTTCCGGTGAATGGGCTCCTCTGATCGCGACGACGGGAACAACCACCCGTCGCTGATGACCGCGCGCGCCCGCCGCTCCTGCTTCAATGCCGCCACGAGCGCGGCAGTCATGGGCGTGACACTGGTCTCGCCGTTCTTCTGGCGTTCGCCTACCCATCGGATCGTTTGCGCCGTGAGGTCAAGGTCCGACCACCGGAGCATGCGCACGGAGTTGAGCCGACGCCCCGTCTCGTGGCACAACGTCAACGCCAGCCACACGCGCCGATCAACCACGAGCGCCTTCTCGAGCATCCGCTCGACCTCCCCAACGGGCAACATGGGGCGTCGTACGTCCTTTTCCCGTGGAATGTCAAACGCTCCCACCGGATCACTGTCGAGCAGCCACCGCCCGTTACCGTCTTTCTTCTCCCGCGTGGCCCATCGGATCACCGTGCGCAAGAACGTGAGATCTTCCTCGAGCACGCGGTCACGCACCGGCTTTCCTGCCACCGGCATTCCCTTTTTGTCCAGGCGAACGATGCGCCCCGCGCGCCGTTCCCGGATGTAATGCTTGATGTCGGACGGTGAGAGCGTAACGACGTTGCGCTCCCGCCCCCAGCACCCATAGAACAGCGCCGTGGCCCGTTCGTTGTGCTTGACCGTCGTTCGGTCAGGATTCGCTTCCCTGAGATACATGTCAAAAAGCATTCCGAGGGTGAGCGGTCCGCGCGGTGCCGATGCGCCGGCCGCACGAATGGCGACGGCTTTCCGATCCGCCGCCGCCGTCGCCTCGTCCTGCGAGCAGTCGGTCAACGGCTCGCGTACCGTCCGGACGATCCCCTCAGCATCCGGCGCCTTCCACTCGAGGTAGAGTGCGCCGGTTTTCGCGTGCGCAAAAGCGCGCACCCGATTGACCCCGCGTGCGCCGGCACTGTAGGCCCAGCGCTTACGCCGCGCGGTCTTCGCTTGTCGTGGCATGGTGTGCTCCTGTTTCCCCTGCCCCGGCCAACCGATGCCGTGAGGCGGATTCTACGCCGCTGCCCGTCACCCGCAATGGCAGGTCCCCTATCCGGAGCTTTGGAGAGTGTTTCCGCCCGTAGTTGGTGAGCCGTCCCGTTCGGACCATCCGGCCGAGCGAATCGGCGGCATACCCGCTTAGCCGTGCCGCATCGGTGAGCGAAAGGAGGGTGTCGGCCTCAGCGCGGATTGCTTCCTCGAGCTCGCCGGCCACGCGGTGTAGGAGGCGCGCAGCCCCGCCCATTCCATCGTGTTCATACTGCACCGCCTGTCTTCGCCACGCGCTTACAAGGTCAAAAGGCCGAGGCGCGCCGGATGATGGAAGAAGCGGAAATATGTTAGGGGTTTCCATCATTTTTTCCCTCATTTGGGGCCGTCTCAGCGGCGGTGTAGAGCTTCGGGTCGTTCTTCGAGCCCGTCCCGCTCGTTAGCGCGGACCCGTTGAGGACGGCCGCCTGTAGTCGGTTGCTGACGGTCTTCCCGCTCACCGTGAACCCCTGACGCTTCATGTATTCGGTGAGCAGCTTGACGGAAACGGAGTCCTGCTGCACCCGGAGTGCGGTCAGGACCGCACATGTTGCGGCGCCCACACCGCCTGCCGCCCTATATCCCGTCTCTGTCCGATCCACGGTGACTTTGAGGTCGCCAATCTCCCTCGAGACGATGGACAGCGTACGTACGGTAGGCCCGCCGCCGCGCTGCACATGTATGGCCGTGTCGAACGCGGCGAGCTTGGAAGACGCGCCACGCATCGCGCTACCGTGCTCGCCTTCCATCTTCCGCGCGTGGTCGATCACCACGACAGCAGCGCGTGACGTTCGGGCGAACGTCTCCAACGGCTGCAAGGCCGCTTGCCACGCGCCATTGTCGTTCTCGTCCTCGACTTGGCAGAACTTCGCCAGACTGTCGATGACGATCAGTGCCGGCGCGTACGACGCATTGAGCGTGCGCAGGTCTGAGAGCTGCGGCGGATTGCTGAGGTCTGACACGGTGAGGATGCCGGCGCATTCCCACCCGGTGACCGCGCGAAAGTTGCGCAGGAGCCGGCGCGGCCCCTGCTCGAGGTCGATCCAGAGTACCGGCCCATCGGTCACGTCGTAGCCTGCCCACGCGGCGCCGGTCGCCACATGGACGGCCATGTGCTGCATGAGCGTACTCTTGCCGCCCTTCGCCACGCCGAACACGGAATTGAGTGTGCCGCGCTCAAAGAACGGCTGCACGATCCATTGCGGCGGCGTGGACAACGCCGGATCGTCGGCCAGCTCCTGCAGCGTCCGCGCGGTGATCGGTGCCCGTGCCGGCGTCGTGCCGTTGAGCGCTCCCGTGATCTGCGACTCCGTGACTGCGCTGTCGAGCTCTGGGTCCATCGAGGTGCGGTTCATCGGCTGGACACTCCGTGGTGACGCCACCACGCACGCTCAGCCGCTGCAATGGTCCACTCGTCTGCGCCCGCGTCGTGTAGCGTCTTCCGGAGGCCGTACGCGCCCTTTCCGAGCCCGTTCGACGTGCGCACCGCGCGGCCGGATCGTGCCTTGATGAGCGTAGCAATCGCGCTCGCATCCGTCACGTCGAGCACATCGGCCCGACGCTTCCACTTGGCGCGTGCCCGTGCGACTGCCCGGACGTGACGGAGAAACGCTGGCGGGACTTCTGCTAGCGGCGTGGTGAACGGATCACGCACCCATTCATACACGCGACCGTTCTGATGCCGTGACGGCGCTAACGTGATCGAGCTCCCACCGGCCGGCGTCGCTTCCGGCCCTTTCGTCTCGATCCGCCGGCCGTCGAGCGCATCGAGCACCGGCCAGCTTTCGCCGTCATTGGGCAAGCAGAAGAACAAGTGCCATCCGCGCCCGCTGCGCTGCATCGGTGTGACCGGCCACGGCCCGTACCGCTGTAGGTGCGCAACGTCGTCGTCACTGTCGATGTCCACGACGGCAACGCTCGTCAGGTGCGTGGCGATGTTGTACGGCACCAGTAGCCACCACGAGCGGATCTGCGCCGCGTCTGTGGTGGCCATCGTCTGCCAGTTGTTACGCGCCGGATGTTTGCCGGCGTCACGCGGCGGGCACTGCTCCCGCTTGTAGCACGTGCAATAACCGTCGAAGCGGATGCCCTCTTGCGGCCGGATCGGCCATCCGAGCTCCGACGCATAGCGCAAGGCGGCATCGCTGAGGCCGCGCAGGCCTGGGCGGCTCATGCGGCACCGCGCTTTGTAAAGCGCGCCCGCTCGAGTCGGTCGAGCACTTTGTCCACGTCGCGTAGAGACAACGCGGACGCACGGGATAGGGGCAGGGGAAGGGTCGCGTCTGCAAGTGTCTTAGCGAGGCACGCACGCGCCACGTGGAGCGCGCGTACTGCACGGGGGAGACGTGCTGCCTCCCCCGTTGCCCGCGTCGTCAGCCGCTTTGCCCTGAGTGTTCCGCCTCCCTTCATGCGGCCTCCTTCGACGGGAACACTTCAGCGGCGGCGGCTTCGGTCACGTGAGCCGCGATCAACTTGAGCGCGCTATCAGATATCCATATGCTGTTCGCGTTGCGCCATGCCTTCAGCGCGGCCGCTACTTCGTGCCGATCACCGCCGAGCGTGATGCAATGCCACCACGCGAGGCGTTCGGCATGCGCGAAGATCTCACGTTCCGAGGCGTTGCGCGCGGCGGTCACCGGCCGTCCTCGTCGTCGTGCAGCACCAGCAGCGTTTCCGCGAGTGGCAAGAGCTGGTCAGGCCGGATCGTCACGGACGAACTCGTGCGGTTCGGATACCAGCGCGCCTCCTTGTGAATGAATAGAAACGACGCCACGCGGAGCAATGCCGGCGAACGTCCGCCGTTGACGATATTCTCCCAGTACAACACGAGCGCACGGTTGCTCCCGTGCGGGATAAAACCTACCAGCGCACGCGGAAGGCCAGCTTTCACGGTGTGAGGATCTATGGCGCTCATTTCCTGCGTGAGCTCCTGCACTTCATCCACTTTGGACATGTGTACTCCTTCCACGAAAGCGCGGAAGTGAAGGGGACGGGGCGCGCGCCGGAGTGACGCGCGCCCCAGTTGCGCCATTAGGCGAGCGTCAGGTCGCGGATCACCGCAAACGCGGTCGGCTGCAGCACGCCGACGTCCACGTACATCGTGGTCGTGATGTGAGTGAGCCCCTTCGCAGCGTCGGTGTACGGATCGACAATGACGTCGAGCCCTGCCCAGTAGCCGATCACGATCTGGGTGAAGTCGCCCAGAATGGCCGAGTGACACGTGCCGCTCGATGTGCCCTTCGTGAGATTGGCCGGCATCGAGGTCGTGGTCATGGCACGATGGCCGAGCACCGTGTTGTCGCTGTTCCAGAGCGGACGGCCGGCAGCAGCGGACGGGAAGTCCTGCGTCTGACGCATGCGACTGCGGATCTGGGGCGTGGTGACAAAGCCGAGCCCTTCCATCGGCGCGGAAGCAAGGTCAATAGCCTGCTCGAGCTCACAGAGCTTCCCATAGGTGACCACGGCGCCGTTGGTGCCCATCGCCACGACGTTGCTGCCCGCGTTGTACAACACGCCGGTCGGCTGATTCGCTGAACCCAAGCCGGCGAGCACCGCCGCGTCCACACCTACCGCCAGGCGGGACGCATGTGCCTCGAGGATCTGGCTCGCAATCTCCGGCTGCGACGTGCGCAACGACTGCGCCGTGTGCGTGGTGCGTGTGCTGATCGCACGCGGAATCATGGTGATCGCAGACGTTCCGAGATCGCTTGCTGCGATACCGGAGCCGTTCTCCGCCAGCCACGCATACGCGGCGTCAGAGGTGATCGTCGGACGGGAGATCGAGCCACCGGCGTACGACTCAATGCGTGCGCCGAACTCCGTAGAAACCATGCGCGGTCGCATGAGGTCCACGACGTCGCGCTGCAGGACCGGCGAGAACTCCTTGCCGCTGCCCACGCCGGTCATGGTCATAGCACGCGATACGAGCGGCACGAGTGAACCGCGCGCGCTGATCCCGAGCTCCTTTGAGAGTGATCGCGTCTTCGCCTTGGCGGCTGCGGATTCTGGAGCGAGCACGGCTTCAGTGAAGTCCGAGAAGAACCCCGTGCTCGTGCGCGCCCCGTAATTCGATGGACTAGATGGACTAGGCGGTGAGAGCTGGGTTGCGTCCGCCATGCGCTCGAGGCACGCACGGCCGAACGCATCGGCGGTGCGATACTTGGCCATCGCGTCGTAGGTCTCATTGATGCTGAGGCCCGCCGCATTGGCGATACTGAAGAACGCCTGTTCCCGTGTCTGTTCCACTTCTGGCTGTTCGTTTTCCATATGGGTTATCCGTGCTGAGGGGAGGGTAGTAACACGCGACGGCGCCGCGCGGTTGACGCCCACGGTCGGATCGGCCGGAACCGGGACGGTGGACACTTCGAGGGGTTGCCACTTCATCATTCGACGGATGGGCAATCCCTTGTCTGACGTTTCGAGCACGTACTGATCGCCCACCGTGTAGCCGACGCTCATGGAGGTGCGGATACCGTCGAGCAAGTCCTGACGGATCTCTTGCGCCTTTACGCCGCGCGAGAAGCGCGCTTCGCCTCGCAGTCTGCCGTCGTTGCCGAGCCGGACGTTTTCAACGACGCCGTACTGATCCCGCTGCTCGTGTGAGAGCAGTAGCGGGAGCCCACGCGCGGCGCGTGTGAGGTCGATAGCGGCCGGCGTGTGGTCGAGCACTTCGAGGTAGTGTTCACCCGTCGTCCAGTCGGTGCGCTCAACCGGAAACTCCGACGAGATCGCAATCGGGATACGCTCGTCACCGGCCGCTCGTGCTTCGAGCTCCGGCCGCTCCACTTCAATGGCTGCCGTGAACGTGCGGCGCTCTGTACTCATTGCAGCCCCGCTGTCTGATCCTGTGATAGCGGCAAGAGCTGCGAAACGGTCGCCTTTTGTGGGCTCAGCGATTCCGTTTCATCGATGCCAGGAACACGTACGCGCCACGTCTGCGTCGTACCATTCCACGAGTATTCAGCCGTCGGCAGTGCGGCGGCGAGCTGCCACAACACGCAAGCCGTCGCGAGGTCGCCCCGCTGTTCCGCCTCGAGTGCGTCCGCTTCGAGCGTGCGAAGAAAGGCCGTGCGCTCGACGCCGAGCAGGTGAAAGGCCGTGATCTTCGGCCGGAGCTCCTCGAACGGTCGCACGTCGGCCGGTGCGGTCGTCAGTGACTTTCCGTTCTTGCCGGCGAGCGTGGCCACGCTACGGAACGTGACGGCGCGTTTCCCCTCGAGCGATTCGGCTTCTTCGAGATCCCCGGTTTGGGCACGTCTCCGCACTTGTTCGTAACTGAGGCCGAGCGCTACGCCGGCATCGTGCCAAGTGATACGGTGCAAGGTTCCTCCTGTTTGTGCGCCACACGTCATGTGAGGCGACACAAGCACCTTGCTAAATACCAATCCGAAACACTAATTCAATTATGCGAAAGGTCACCAGAAAACGGGGACGGCCAGCCGGCTACCTAGATCCGAACCACTGTCCGGTGACGGATGCTGCCGCATTTCTCGCCGCGCTGCGCATGCTCCGTGACCACGCGACAGAACAGCCACGCGGTGCTGTCATGCAGCTAGCCTACCTGCTTGGCGTCAGTCACACGCTCGTCGGGCGGTACTTGAAGCATGCGCCGTTGACGGTGAGTCCCCAGTTCGCGGCGTCCTTGCGCAACGCTGCCAGCAACGTCCAGCGCTTCCCCTTCGACCGGGCCGCATATGATGCCCTATTGGATCGCGCTATCGACTTTGAGCTGGCGGAAGGGATTAACGGTGCGCTGCAGAGCTTTGGGTGGCGGTCGGACAATTCGGTGTCACTTGAGAGTGTCCTTGGCGCTACGGTGCATACGATGAGGGCGAGTGGAAAGCTCAGCGCAGGTGCCCGCGATGCACTGCCGCGCGAAGTGTGGATCCACTGCTCACCGCGAGATGCGGAGATCTTGAAAGCGGTGTTCGCCGATGTGCGTATCCTGCGCGTGAGGAAACACGCCGATGGCGCAGACGTGTGGATCGTGTGATGTGTCACGCCGAGCGCTTTGGGTCCTCCCGGAGGGGGGTCCGATGCGGGACCCGCACAGCCCCGGGAATTCACTAGCCAGCGGTTTTCCACCAATCAATTTTCTTTGATGCGACCAAAGCCCCTGCCATCCCGTGTCGGCCGG
This sequence comes from Gemmatimonadales bacterium, assembly GCA_038250435.1. Classification (GTDB taxonomy): domain Bacteria; phylum Gemmatimonadota; class Gemmatimonadetes; order Gemmatimonadales; family Gemmatimonadaceae; genus Gemmatimonas. Next base: position 155,831 of record JBBSCJ010000005.1, read on the forward strand.
TGCGCCTGTCGCACCTGGGGCCAGAGGTCGAAGACGCCGCCGAAAGGGAATCGAGCGCATGGTCAACGAAATGGCCGAGTTTGGTGGCGATGTGCTGGACGAATCCTGTACCCCTCTCCCACGGAGTTTTTAATGCTTGCAGCACCTTCAGTCGTTGGCCGCGTCCTGCGCCCGATCCTCTCCCCCGTTGCCGCCCGTGTGGGGGACGTTCTCACATTCTGGCCGGGGCACCCGCTGCTCACGTTCTGTGTCTTTAGTAGCGACCTGCGCCACCTTCGATCCTCGATGCACCGCCCCGATGACGTGGCCTATGCGGAACTGCTAGACCTGTTCCTCGACGCGAAGGTATCGCTACCGGAAGACAGTCAGCGGGCTCTCCTGACGCGCACCACGTGACGAGCACGGCTAATCCGGCAGGGTCCCACCATCCGCGCAAAATGATGGAAGAACCCCTTAGCATATTTCTACGATTTCCATCAATCGTACCCCTTTCCGACGGCCTCACGATGTTTGGTCGTGAGGTTCGCCGGTTGTGGATTGGGTTGTGGATTCGACACGGAAAGCAGTCAAAAACGGTCGCAACGATGTCGGCATCGGTTGGCCGTTTGAGAGGGGAATGCGGTAAAATGTCGGAGTCTGGGCGCCCCGTGTGGACGCCTCATAATCGTGAGGTCGAGAGTTCGAGTCTCTCTCCTGCTATGAATTGAGGGTTGCCCGTACCGCACCATCACCACGTAGAAGCCGTTGATTCGCCATGACTTAGCGGCTTTTGTCGTCTCTCCCCATGCGCGGGTCACGCTCCACACTCCAGCTGCCGCTGGCGGCCAAGATGGCCGAATATGCGCACAGTGCGCCCTTCGTGATCATAAACCTGATCATAAAACGCGACGTGGCGAGCGGCTCGTCACGCGCGCGGACCGCAGGCCGGGGCCAGGTGGCCCGCCGCCAGGCGGCCTGCTGCGCATCGAGGAGATGTTGCAGCGGGGTCTTGCTGTCGATCACTAGGCACCGATTCCCAGGCAACAACGCCAGCGCGTCCGGCCGATACAGTCCAGCCTCGTCGCGGGGCGACACCTGCGCCACGTAGTGCTTGTGCTCAATGAGTCCCGCGTGCTCCAGCGTACGCTGGAGTGTCAGTTCTCCGTACTGACCGCGCACCGTCGACGAGCGGAGCAACTGAGAAAGCTTCGCGGTGCCCCTCCGATGCGCCGTCTGTTCCTCGGTCACGCGTTGTACCATCTTCGTGAGCGCCGCCGCGTCGGCTGCACGGGACTCGCGGACCTCGCCCACGCTCGCGTGCATTTGTTGGAGCAGTTCACGTATGGGCAGGAGCTCGGATTGCACGCGGTCGACGCGCTCCGTCGCGGGTAGAAGGTTTCGACGTAGCGAATGAGTCGCCACGCGGTCATCCATTCCAGCAACTTGCCGTGCTGCGTTACCACACCGAGACGTTGCATCCCGGCCGCGTTGAGGCGAGCGACGTCCACGCCAAAAGTAGAGCAGCTGCCGCTCGAGGGGAGCATCAGAATGGTGATGAGCTGCAACGAGGTGCTCTAACAGGGTGATGAAAAAGTCGGTTGGATTTTGCCTGGCGTAGGCCGAGGATTGGCCTATCTTGGCGCATCCTCAACCGGAGCGTGGCGATGCGTGGTGCCGATCAACCGCAGACGACGATGTTCAGTTATGTCTCGGTCGAGGACCGGATTCCGGCGGACCATCCGCTGCGGGCGATTCACGCGCTGGTGACGGCACGCGGGACCGCGTCGACCGCAAAGCGCAGCAGCAATTCGATCGTGTCCCGATAGGCGGCGGTCGTGTGCGGACTCGCATTGCGTTCCGCGGGGAGATGGCGGACGAAGAAGGCGGTGACGACGGGCGCGAGGTCATGATGCGTCATGTGCGCGCTCCGTGATGAGGTGTCCGAACCGCGCATCATGGCGGCGCGTGATCTCGGCCACGAGGTCCTCGGTGAGCTGGAGGTAGCGCTGGGAGCTCGTGAGCCCCACGTGTCCCAAATAGGTCGCCAAGGCGGGCAACGTCGCGGCCAGATCGACCTGCTGCCGGTACCACAACACCAGGCGCAACACGGCAAAGGAATGCCGGAGATCGTGCAGGCGAAGCGACCGGCCGGCGTGTCGTCGCGGGATGTCGGCGTCGGCCAGCACGTGGCGAAACGCCGCGCGGAGCCCGCTCAGCGAGTAGGGGCGGCCCGACGGTGAGGGAAAGAAGGGGGCGCTCGTGTCGCGCGCACCGCACTGACCGACGACAGCGGCGTGATACGCTTGCAGTCGACTGACGACATCGCCGGCGATGGGCACGAGCCGCGATTTGCCGAACTTTGTATCGCGCACGTGCAAGACGGCGGTCCCCAGATCCACGTCCGCCTCGGTGAGGCGACGCACTTCGCCCGCGCGCAGGCCGGTGAGGTAGAGCAGCAGGAGGGCGGTGCCGAGGACCGGGCCACGCATCGTCGGGCCGTGCCGCGTGGTGAGCGTCTGGCACGCCTCGAGAAACCGCCGGCCTTCGTCGTGGGTCAAGACGCGCGGCACGAAGGTGCGTCGATGAATGCCGAGCCAGCGGGGTGGGATCGTCGCTGTCCGCGGCTCGTCGAGCGCGAGGAAGCGACACACCTCGCGGAGAAGGCTCAGCCGGTGGTCCCGCGTGCCGTCAGACTCCGTGCCCCACCGGGCGACGAAGGCGCGGGCGAGATCCATCGTGAGGATCGGATCGGCGGCGGGCATGCGGTCGAGGAGAAACCGATCGAGCACGCGGAGCGCACCGGCTTCCTCGCGGTAGCGGTAGCCGGCCGCGCGCTTGGCGGCGAGAAACCGCGCGAGCGCCGCCGCGATCGGGGAGCCGAAGGTCGGCGTCAGGCGCAGCGTGGTCGTCGTCAGGCGCGCACCTCCGCTTCGGACACGGCCACGCGACGCAGGGCGGTGAGATCGACCGCGGCATACTCCATGGTCGTCTCCGTCGACGCATGGCCCAGGACGTCCCCGATCACCTTGATCGCGCACCCGGCCGCGAGCATACGGCTCGCGAGACTATGCCGGAACAGGTAGAGCCCCCGGCGCCCCGTCCGCTCGGCCAGTCCAGCGCGACGCAGCGCCCCGCGCACGATGGTGGCGAGATTATTGGTGGCGACAAACGGCTCACACGGGGCGCGATGCCGAACGAAGACGAGACGTGACGTCGTCGGGGGACGTCCGTCTCGGAGGTACGCGGTGAGGGCCTCGACGACGTCGGGGACGAGCGGCAACACGAGCGTGCGACCCGTCTTCGCTTGCTGGATCGAGAGGATCCCATGCCGCCAATCCGAGGCGGCCAGCGAGAGCCCGCGGATGTCGGACGGACGAAGCCCGTACCGCGCCGCCAACACGAGTACCGCATAGTCACGGCGCCCGATGGGGGTCGACCGGTCGACCGCGGCAAGGATCCGCGTGATGTCCAGCTCGGGCAGCCAATCGCGTACGCCGGCCCGCCGAAACCGGCGAGGGGACATCACGGCCACGCGCCAATCGACCGGCGCGAGTCCTGCCCCGTAGGCCCACGCCAAGAAACTGCGGAGCGTCACCGCATACGTGCGGCGCGTCGCCACCGCTAGCTGATCGCGCTGCGCCATGAACTGCTGGAGATGGAGGGGCGCGATCGCGTCGACGCGCGCCACCCCCATCGCGTCGACCGATTGCGCGAATTGCGTAAGCTGCCACGCACGCTTCTCCAGCGTCCGCACGGCCAAACCACGATGCGTCCGGACGAAGGTCAGGTAGTCGTCGATGGCCGTCTGCATCCAGCGCGACACCACGGGGATCGTCTGGGTCGAGACGCGGCGTCGAAAGTGTCCGTGCGCGTCGGCCTCGAGAAAGATCCGAATAGACGCGCGGATCACGCGTTTCCGACTGGCACTCCCGCAGCACGCGAGGCGGCGCGCGAAGTAGGCCTGCACCACCGAGGCGCTGC